>CAWILD010000014.1:0-390000 GCA_963836815.1 uncultured Gemmatimonadales bacterium
GAGACCGCTGTTCGACGCGCGGCGTCGTCGGGGTCGCGCCGCGCCGGTCCCGTGCATTCTTCACCGCCTCCACCAGCACCGGTTTGGTGAAGGGCTTGACCAGCAGGGGCAGGCGGCGGTCCGGATGGGCGGAACCCGCGAAGCCGGTCATCGCGATGACCGGCAGGCCCGGCCGGAATACCGAGAGGATCTCGGCCAGCTCGCGCCCGCTCACGCGCGGCATCCGAAGATCCGTCAGCACCAGGTCGGGGGACGACTCCAGCTCCTGCAGCAGGCGGAGGGCCGCTTCGCCGTCCGATGCCTCCAGAATGGTGCAGCCCTCGGATTCCAGGGCGCGGCGTACGACGCGCCTGAGCGGCTCTTCGTCGTCCACGACGAGCACGGTGGTGCCTTCGCCCATCAAGAACCATCCAGTACGATGTGGTCGTTCCAAGTACGCGGGTGTCCAATATCTGATGGCCTACCTCCGAGAGCAAGTACTCATTCTGCCAAAGCCTTGCCGCTCCGAGTATACCCCCTTAGTATCCCCCTCCCAAACGACGTTTCGGGCGATTAGCTCAGCTGGTTAGAGCGCGCGCCTCACATGCGCGAGGTCGGGGGTTCAAGTCCCTCATCGCCCATTCTAGGACCTACCTGCCGGAATCCCCCTGACATCCGCGGGTGCCCAGACTCTTGCCAGTAGGACGGCAAGGCTGAACATTCCGAAGCCCACCCGGACGGCGGCCCCCCGCCGGGACCGGTTGCGCTCGACCACGACAAGGGGAATCCAGTGCCATGATCGAGCTCGAAGCCTACGTGACCGATTCGCTCGTCTTCACCGACCGCGACTCGACCGACATCCAGGGGTTTGCCGGCGGGCAGGGGCACCCGGACTTTCCCTGTCTCAGCCGGACTCACAGTCCGTCGAGCTGCGTGCCGTGCGTGGATTTCTCGCCGTGGCTGCAGACTGCGGGTCCAGGCGAACGACGTGGACGCGGTCGGCGAGTATCTCTGGCGTGCGCGCGAGGCGAATCCCGGCGTTGGCGATTCGGTGCTCCAGTTCCGGCAGCACTACCGTGCACTCGCGCGGGATGCTCCTGGCCGCGCCGCTCAATCGCCATCTGGCCGGCAGCGCGGAGGCGATGCTGGAGCTGCGCACCGCGCTCGTCTTGCTGGCGGTGCACGAGGGATTCTCCGGCTTCATCATGACGGGCGAAGCGCCCGAGTTCGTCGCGGCGGCGATGGCCCCGTACAGCCTCACCCTGCTGCACTCCGCAATCCCTGGTCGATCATCGCAACAGCTTCGTGGCCCACATGGCCCGCGAGATGAGCTATTGGGCCGGATGGCCGAGCCTCGGCGTCGAGGCGCTCGCGCCGATCTCCCCGCCCGCCGATGCCGATCTCCTCGAGGTGTTGCGCTGCCTGCGCACGCTCCCGCTGGGGGCGCGCGCGCACGCGGTGGACGCGCTGCGTCATTTCAGCGCCGAGACGCGCGTGCCTCGTACGCTGGCGAGCCTGAGCCGCTACGAGACCCGTAAGCGCGGGCTGGACGTGGCGGACTCGTCGCGCCGGATTCTGGACACCGGGCTCGTCGGTGCCGGCCACCGACCTGGAGGCGTGGCTCGCCGGGTGGACGCGACGCGATCTGCTCGCGTTCCTCGCGCAGGCCGGCCTCCGGCCGCGGAACAGCTGGGGCAAGGAGCGCCTGGCGGAGATGGCGCGGACGGAATGCGAGGAGCTGCTGCGGATCGCCTGTCCGAGTCGGGTGCGGTCGAGCTCGCTCCCCAGTACGTGCCGGGGCGCGGCGGCTGCGCGAGTACCTGGATGCGTCGCGCGAGACGTGGAGACTGTGGTTGGGGTTCGGGACGGGGCTGGAGATGTAGGGTGCGAGGTGAAGCGTGAAGAGAGAGCGTAAGCGGTAAAACGTGAACGGGGTCACTTGGCGGCCTTCAGGCACCCGCGCCCCGTTCACGCTTTACCGCTTCACTCTTCACCCTTCACGCGGTCAGATCAGCCCTCCCGCCGCAGCTTGCCGATCGATCGAACTTCTCCTCGTACACCGCCAGCACTCTTCCGGTGAGACCGTCGCGACGCCCGGCTTGCCGACCTCGACGCCGGCGGCGTAGTTGGCCAGCTGCGCCGCCTCGCGCACCGTGGCGCCGGCGGCGAGCGCGGTGCCCATCCAGGCCGTGACCGTGTCGCCCGCGCCCGACACATCGTAGATCTGCCGCGCGATGCTCGGGATGTGCAGTGAGCCCGCCGTCCTTCGTCACCAGCAACATCCCCTCGGAGCCGAGCGTCACGAGAAGGTTGTCCACCTTGAGCCGGGCCAGCACCTCGGGCAGCGCGCGGCCGACGTTGAGGTCTACCGCCGCGCCCAGCGCCGACTCCAGCTCCCGCCGGTTGGGCTTGAACACGGTGGCGCCGGCGGTACTCGAAGAACTGCCGGTACTTCGGATCCACGACCACCGGGATGCCGCGCTGCCTGGCGACCTCCATCACCGCCTTGATCAGCGCCGGCGCGAGCGCGCCCTTGTTGTAGTCCTCAAGCAGAAGCGCGTCGGCGTCGGCAAGCGCGTCGCGGGCCACCTTGATCAGGCGGTTGAGGTCGGTGCCGTCGAGCAGCGTGTCCACCTCGTCGTCGATACGGACGATCTGCTGCGACCGGGCGATGATGCGGGTCTTGGACGTGGTGGGGCGTCCGGCCACCGTCACGACGTGCCGGTCATCCAGGCGTCCGACCGCGAGCTCCTGACGGATGGCGGCGCCATCCGCATCGTCTCCCACCACGCCGACCAGATGACAGGTGGCGCCGAGCGCCGCCACGTTGGCCGCGACGTTGGCGGCGCCGCCCAGCTTGGCCTGGCGCTCCCGGATGGTCACCACCGGCACCGGCGCCTCGGGCGAGACCCGTTCGGTGTCGCCGACGAGGTAGCGGTCGATCATGATGTCGCCGATCACCACGATCCGGCTCGCCTTCATCTTCTTGATCAGCTGCATCACCCGGTCGCGGGTGAGCGCCGGAGCACCAGTCATCGCAAGGCTCCCCTGCGGCTCAGGCCCAGCGTGGCCTGGAGCCGCCCTTCGAAACGATCCACGGTGCGTCCTTCTTCGTTGCCCGAATTCACCACGTGATGGAACCCCGCGTTGGCCTGCACCTCCAGCGGCCCCTGGCGGCCGCTGATTCCCAGCGCCGCGCGCCAGGTCTTCTCGACGGTGCCGATGAAGAGCGTCGGGAGGGCGCCGGCCTCCTCCGGTGACGCCGGGAACGGGTCGGTGATCTGGCCTTCGCCCTGACGCAGCAGCGTCAGCTCGGGGGTGAAGAGCCAACGGGTCCCGCCTGGCAGCCGACACGGTGAGGGTGATCTGGTCCTGGTCGTCGAAGTTCCGGCCCAGCCCCACGCCGCTCGGTAGTGAAGTTCTCGAACGGGTCGAGCGTGCGAAAGGCGAGACTCGAGGCCTGGGTGTAGAAGGCCCGCCAGGCGTAACGACGCGCCGAGCGGGCCCGGAACGCGCCAGGGTGAACGCATAGCGGTTGGGATAGCGGTCCTCGCCGGAGGTATCCTCGTACTGCAGGTCGTCGAGGCCGACCTGCGCCTCGAGCAGGACGCTGCCGATACGCCACTGCGCGTCGAGTCCGAACATGACGTTGCCGTCCGCGCCCAGCCCGATACTGGTTGCCGAGCAGCAGCAGGGTGACCGGATTGCGGTAGCGGGCGTCGAATTCACGATCGTTGCCGGCCAGCACGGTCGTCTCCCACAGGCCGACGCTCAACTTTCGGGAAAGCCGCAGGCCGAGTCGGTGGGCGAAGAAGTAGCGGTGGACCCGTGCCCCCGTGCTATCCGTCTCGTCTTCCATGGTTCGCGCCAGGCCATAGAGCCGCAGGGTCTCGGTCCCCAAGTCGAACCCCGCGTCGGGCTGGGAGTAGGCATAGTCGCTCACGCCGATGCCATCGAGCGCCGTCGGACCCCAGTTCCGGTCCATCTGGCCGAAGAACAGGTTGACGTACTTGAACTGGGCGCTGACATATGCCTCCGGGAAGCGCCAGATGAGCTCGAGATCGGTGCGGCCGGGCCACTCGGGGTCATCGGCGACCCGTGGTTCGGCTGCGAGCCGGCTCACGAGCGCGAAGTCGCCGAACACCGCCTCGCCGGTGAAATCGGCATAGGGGCGCACGCCATCAGGGCCGAGCGGATGCAGGACATCTCGGCGGATGTGGCTGAAGGCCTGGGCGCCGGCGCGGCCGGCGACCCGCCACTGCGGACCGGTCGGGTCTTCGAGGTCGGAGCGGAGGGCCCGAATGAGTTTCGTGGAAGCGTTTTCCCCGGCGGTGTCCGCCGCAGCGAGCACGCGCACGGCGTCGGAGCGCCGGAACGGACGGATCATCGGGCTCGGGTCGTCGATCTCCCCGCGCGCGATCAGGTGCTCGAGCAGGGGCAGCCGGGGGTCGTCGAGCGGGATGTAAGGCGAAGCCTGGGCATGGATGCACACCGACGTGAGCGCGACGAGGAGCACCCCGGCGACGATGGCGAAGCTGCTGGATGGCCGCATCGGGCCGTAAGGTAACACTTCCCGCATTCCGGCCCTATCTTCCCGGAGCCAAGTCCTGGATTGGGCGCGGCATCACGATGCGGACAGGCCGAAAATGATCCCACGCTCAACCACAGCCGAGGTAGGATGGATGGCGGCGAAACAGGACAGCCTCGATCCACAGACCCGTGACCTCGTCCGCTTTGCCGCGGCGATCGCGCAGGGCTACGAGCCCGAGCTGCGCGAGCGGGTCGGGCCGCTCCGCTCGTCGCAGGTGCCGGTTCAGTGGGTGGAGGAGCTGCTGTTGCAGTCGGTCCTCATGACCGGGTATCCGCGCGCGCTCGTCGCCTTCACCATCTGGCGCAAGTTCAGTGGAATCCCCGCGCCGGCCAGTGACGAAGGAGTGGACTACGCGCTGGTGGGCGATTGGACCCGCCGGGGGGAAGAGGTCTGCGGCACGGTATACGGCGACAACTATCGAAAGCTGCGGGACAGCGTCCGAACGCTCCATCCGGCCGTGGACTCGTGGATGGTCACGGAGGGGTACGGCCGAACGCTCGGCCGTCCGGGGCTGGACCTGATGCGGCGAGAGCTCTGCATCGTGGCCCAGACCGCGGTGCTGGAAACGCCACGGCAGCTTCATTCCCACCTGCGCGGGGCACTCAACGCCGGCGCGTCGTTCGGGGAGATCGAAGGCGTGCTCTCGATCGTGAATCCACTGCTCTCGTTCGACCAGTGGAAGAAAGTGAAGGAGCTCTGGCGCTCCGTGCGCGAAGGGTGGTCGCCGGGGAACTGATGTTCATCGACCGCGCCGTCGTCCGGGTCACCGCCGGCACCGGGGGGTCCGGTGCCAGCTCCTTCGCCCGATTCAAATACAAGCCGAAGGGCGGGCCCGACGGCGGAGACGGCGGCCACGGTGGCCACGTCTTCGTTCGGGGTGACGCCAATCTCACCACCCTCCTCGACTACCGGTATCGCACCGCGTGGAAGGCCGAGCGAGGCGAACACGGCAAGGGGAAGACGCAGACCGGCGCCTCGGCTGAGGACATCTACCTCCCGGTTCCGCCGGGCACGATCATCCGCGACGCCGAAACCGGCGACCTGCTGGGCGAGATCCTTCGGGCCGGTGACATCGTGCGGGTCGCGCGGGGCGGGCGCGGCGGGCGCGGCAATGCGCGGTTCGCCACACCGACCCACCAGGCGCCGCGCGAATGGGAACCCGGCGAGGAGGGCGAGGACCGGCAGATCGAGCTGCTGCTCAAGCTCATCGCGGATGTCGGCCTGGTCGGCGAGCCCAACGCGGGGAAGAGCACGCTGCTCTCGGTCGTCTCGGCCGCCCGGCCCAAGATCGCGGACTATCCCTTCACCACACTCGAGCCGAACCTCGGCGTGGCCTCGCTTTCCGGTCACCGGACCTTCGTGGTCGCCGACATTCCGGGCATCATCGAGGGTGCGCACCAGGGCAAGGGCCTCGGGCTCCGATTCCTTCAGCACGTGGAGCGCACTCGGGTGCTGGCTTTTCTCAGTCCCGCTCGACGCGCCGGACCCGCAGGCGTCGTATCAGCGGCCTGCGCCACGAGATCGCGCAGTACAGTGAAGCGCTGGCGCAGAAGCCCCACGTCGTCGTGCTCACCAAGCGCGATCTCATCGGTCCCGACGACAAACTGCCGGATCTCGACGCGCCGGAGGCAGCCGGCGTGCTCGCCGTCTCGAGCGCGGCCGGAGCGGGATTGGAGGAGCTCAAGGAGTATCTCTGGAAGTTCGTCGAGTCCGCCAAGACGGATGAGGTAGAGGTGTGATGGACCGGGAGCGCGCCGCTTGGGTGGCGCTGGCACTGGTGCCCGGCATCGGTCCCGCCCGCCTTCACAGTCTCGTCAATGTCTGCCACACCCCGTCCGGCGCCCTCGCGGCGCCGTTCGCATTTTTGTGCACCGTGCCGGGCATGTCGGGTCCTGCGGCAGCAGCGGTCAAGGCGACGTCGGTCGAGGGCGGTCAGCGAGTGCTGGACGAGGTCGAGCGGGCCGGTGGACGCGCACTGCTGGCGACGGATCCGGAATTTCCCGCGATCCTGCGCCACATCCCGGAGCCACCTCCGGTGCTGTTCGTGCAAGGCGATCTCGGGTTGCTCGAGCGGCCGGCTGCTGCCGTCGTGGGGAGCCGAGACCATACGGCCTATGGCGAGGAGACCTGTCGTCGAGTCGCGTGGGAGGCCGCCGCGGCCGGTGTGGTCGTGGTGAGCGGAATGGCACGGGGCCTGGATGCGGTCGCGCACGCCGCCGCGCTCGATGCCGGCGGCGCTACGATCGGTGTGCTGGGAAACGGCCTCGGGGTCATCTACCCGGCCGCCAACCGCCTGCTGTATCAGCGAGTGGCTGAAGGCGGCCTGCTCCTCACCGAGTTTCCACCGGGGGAGCGGCCGCACGTCGGGAGCTTTCCTCGGCGCAATCGGATCATCAGCGGGCTCGCGCGCGTCACGGTGGTGGTCGAGGCGGCGGAGGGATCGGGGGCGCTGATCACGGCGGGTGCGGCCCTGGAGCAGGGACGTGATGTGATGGCGGTGCCGGGGCCGGTCACGAGCCCGCAGTCGGTCGGCCCCAACCGTCTCATTCGGGACGGCGCGGGACCGGTCCTCGAGGCGCGCGATCTGCTGGACCATTTTCCCGACGCCGTGCCGCCGCGCCAGCCTCGAGCGTATCCACCGCCAGCCTGCGGCCCCGCCGCTTCGGCCCCTCCCTGCCGAGCTGGGCGAGACGGAAAGGGCGGTGGCGGGCCTGCTGGGGCGCGACCCGGTTCTGCTGGATGAGCTCATCGCCCGATCGGGGCGCGCCGCCCACGAGCTGCTGGCCGCGCTCGGCGGGCTGGAGATATCCGGGGTCGTGGAGCAAGGGCCAGGGCGGAGGTTCTGGCGGGTGTGAAGGACGGGCGGGAGGGCATGGCGCTTACTTCATCCCGAGCGCAGCGAGGGATCTTGCTAGAGAATGGCTCGAGCGATCGCCAGCGAGGTCCCTCGCTGCGCTCGGGATGACAGAAACCGTCAGGCGACACCGAACCATGCATATTTCCCTCCGTGCACCTCTACTTCCACGTCCCCTTCTGCGCCCGGCGCTGCAGCTACTGCGATTTCGCCATCGCCGTCAGGAGGACCATTCCCTCCGAGCAGTACGTCGGCGCGGCACTCCGTGAGTGGACCCGACGCCAGGAGCACCCGGCGTGGGAGCAATCCGGCGTCGTGCAGACCATCTACTTCGGCGGCGGCACGCCGTCACGCCTGGACCCGGCCGCGATCGGCCGCATCATCGATCGAATAGCGGCCGACCGATCCATCGCGCCCCATGCCGAGCTCACGCTCGAGGCGAATCCGGAAGACGTCTCCCGTTCAACCGCCTCGGCCTGGCGTGCCGCGGGCGTGAACCGCGTCTCCCTCGGCGTACAGTCGTTCGATCCCGCGGTCCTCCGCTGGATGCACCGCACCCATACCGCCGAGCAGGTCCCGGCGGCGGTCGCCGCGATCCGTTCGGCCGGGGTCGAGGCGGTGTCGCTCGATCTCATCTTCGGACTTCCGGCCAGCCTCGGCCGGCGGTGGGACGACGACCTCGCGGCCGCGCTCGCCCTGGAGCCGGACCATCTCTCGCTCTACGGGCTCACGGTCGAGGCGGGTACGCCGCTTGGCAGGTGGACCGCGCGAGGCGAGGTCGCGCCGGTGGACGAGGATCGCTACGCTGCCGAATTCCTGACCGCCGACACCGAGCTCGGACGGGCTGGGTTCCAGCACTACGAGGTCTCCAACTACGCCCGCGCCGGGCACCGGGCCCGGCACAACAGCGCCTACTGGAGCCGGGCACCATTCCTCGGGCTCGGCCCCTCGGCCCACAGCGGCTGGGCCCGGGAGCGACAGTGGAACCTGCGCGAGTGGGCAGCCTACCTGACCGCCGTGGACCAGGGTGCCGATCCTGCCGATGGGCACGAGTGGCTGGACGACGAAGCCCTGGCCATCGAGGAGCTGTATCTCGGGCTCCGGACCACCGAGGGCCTGTCGGCGGACCGGATCGAGGCCGAAGCCCGCCAGCGATGGGCCGCCGATGGCTGGGCGGAAGTGGTGGGGGACCGGCTCCGGCTCACGGCCGAGGGGTGGCTCCGGCTCGACGCCCTGGTCGCTCACCTGACGCGCTACCAAGTCGGCTCGTAAGTCCATATATTTCCACGCTATGCCTTCGCAGAAACAATTGAGCGACCGGGAGTTGCGCGTGCTCGAGGCGGTCGTGCAGACCTACATCGAGACCGCGGAGCCGGCCGGAAGCCAGACTATCGCCCGGCGATACGGCCTGGGCGTCTCCTCGGCCACCATCCGTAACACGATGAGTGAGCTGGAGGACAAGGGGTACCTGTTCCACCCCCACACGTCCGCCGGCAGGATCCCGACCGACCGGGCCTACCGGGTCTACGTCAACGAGATCATGCGGCTGACCCCGCCGACCAGCCAGGCGCAGCACACCCTGCGTGCCGAGCTCATGGGGTCGCGGAACGCGGTCGAAGAGATGCTGGGGCGGGCGGCGCAGGTGCTGGGGGTGCTGACCCAGGAGCTGGGCGTGGCGGTCGTCCCCGCCCTCGACGAGCTGGTGCTCGAGCGCATGGAGCTCGTGCCGGTGTCGTCGGAGCGGCTGCTCCTGGTGTTCAATCTGCGGAGCGGCGTGGTCCGCACGATCTTCGTGGAGGTGCCGAGCCGCCTGAGTGTGATCTCGGTACACGAGGTCGCACGCATCCTGAACGAGCGGCTCGCCGGGCTCACGTTGCTGCAGATCCGGAATACGATCGGCGAGCGGCTGCGGGATGCGGGCAACGCCACCCACGGCCGCGAGCTGCTCAACATCTTCATCGCCGAGCGGGAGGGGATCTTCGATCTCTCGAATGAGGCGAACGCGGTCATGCTGGGCAGCGCACAGATGCTGGCGGAGCAGCCGGAGTTCGCCTCCAACTCCCGGATGCGTAACCTGCTGCGGCTCACCGAGGGCCGTGACCTGCTGAAACAGGCGCTCGCTGCTCGGCGAAGCGGCGGTCTGTCCATCTCGATCGGTGCGGAGAACCCGGACTCCCGGTTGAGTGAGTTCACCCTGGTTACCGCCTCGTACGAGGCCGGCGACCTGCGGGGAGTGATTGGCGTCATGGGACCGACCCGGATGCCCTACGACAAGATCATCGGACTGGTGGAGCACACCAGCCGACTGGTGGAAGGACTGCTGGAGTGAGCGATTTCTACGCCCTGCTAGGCGTGTCCCGCGAAGCGACTCAGGCCGAGATCAAGAAGGCCTACCGGAAGCTCGCGATGGAATGCCATCCAGACCGGAACTCGGCGCCCGACGCCGAGGCCCGGTTCAAGGAGATCACGGAGGCCTACGAGGTTCTGCGCGACACGCAGAAGCGGGCGGCGTACGACCGCTACGGCAAGGCGGGGCTGGGTGGCTCGGGCGGCGGCTTCGGCTTCCACCACGTGGACCTCTCCGAAGCGCTCAACATCTTCATGCGCGATTTCGGGGGGATGGGCGGGTTCGAATCGCTGTTCGGCGGCGGCCGGCGTCAGGACACACGCAGGGGGCAGGACGTTCGCGTTACGGTGCGGCTTTCCCTGCAGGACGTCGCCACCGGGGTCAAGAAGGCGGTCAAGCTCAAGACGGTCGACCGCTGCTCCAATTGCTCGGGCAGCGGCGCGAAGCCCGGCAGCAAGCCGGCGACCTGCTCGACCTGCAACGGGTCGGGTGAGGTGCGTCGCGCCGCCCAGAGCATGTTCGGTCAGTTCGTGTCGGTGTCACCCTGCCCGACGTGCGCGGGCGAGGGCACCATCATCTCCCAGCCATGCGAGGTCTGCCGCGGCGAGGGACGGGTCCGGAGCGAGCGGACCGTCACGGTGGACATCCCGGCCGGCGTCTCCACCAACAACTACCTCACGCTTCGAGGCCAGGGAGCCGCAGGTCCGCGCAACGGGCCCAGCGGTGACCTGCTGGTCATGCTGGACATCAAGCAGGACGACCGGTTCGAGCGGCACAACGACGACCTGATCTTCGACCTGAGTCTCTCGTTCTCGCAGGCCGCGCTGGGCGGGGAGTTCAGCATCCCGACGCCGTACGGCGACGAGAAGATCAAGATCCCCTCGGGGACCCAGCCGGAGACGGTGCTCCGTCTCCGGAACCGCGGGCTGCCCGTGCTGGGTCAGAACAGCAAGGGAGATCTCCTGATCCGGGTGCACGTATGGACGCCCGAGCGGCTCACCGAAGAGCAGGAGCGTCTCTTTCAGGAGCTCGCCAAGCTCGAAGGGGAACCGCCGAAGCGATCGCCCGGCTTCTGGTCGAAGCTCAAGGAGGCCCTGGGCGCATGACATGGTGGGCGATCGACGTACGAACCGCGCCCGAGGGACGACAGCGGCTCAGTGAGTGGCTGGTGGCTAGGACGGGGCAGGCGGTGGAGGAGCGAGACGACGGCACGCTGGTGACTTTCGCGGCCGACGAGCGTGCGGCCGACGCGCTCATCGCGGAGATCGGCTCAGCGGCGGAAACGGCGCGCCGCCCGCTGGAGGACCTGGACTGGTCGGTGCGCTGGCGAGATGGCCTGGGTCCGCGTCATTTCGGCCGCCTCACCGTGGTTCCTTCCTGGATTGCCAAAGCACGCAACCCCGACGACACGACGGTTGTCCTCGATCCCGAGACCGCGTTCGGCAGCGGCGAGCACGGCTCCACGAGGGCCGCCCTCCGCTTGCTCGAGCGACTGACGTGTCCTGGCGACCGGGTGCTGGACCTCGGAAGCGGCAGCGGGATTCTCGCCATCGCGGCGATCAAGCTGGGTGCGCGCCTCGCGATCGGCATCGAGAACGACGCCGAGGCGAACGACGTGGCCGAGCGCAACGCCGAGCGGAACGGAGTGGCGGCGAAGATGGAGCTCCTCCACGGCGATGCCGGCGATCTCGCCCCCCTGGCCGGGCCGGTCGATCTGCTGTTGTCGAACATCCTGCGGACGGTCAACACCGACCTGCTGCCCTCGATCGTCGGCGCGCTTCGACCGGGCGGGATCGCGATCTTTTCCGGCATGGAAGAAACGGAGGCCGAATTGTTCCGGCCTCTGCTCGCGGGCGCCGGGCTCGAGCCGTTGGACGAGGTGGTGGACACGGGATGGTGGGCGGTGGCGGCGCGGCGCACGTGATTCGCCTGCTGCTGGAACGGGAACAGGCCTCACTGGGGTCGAGGGGACGGGTCGCGGAAGGCGAGGCCCACCACCTTCGCGTGCGCCGGGTGAAGGACGGCGAAGTCGTCGCGATCCGGGATGGGGCAGGCCTGGTGGGCACCGGCCGCCTCGTGCGGGTCGGCAAGGACTGGGAAGTGGAAGTGGACTCGCTGGAGCGACGTCTCGCGCCGCCGGAGCTGATACTGGCGGTCGGGGCAGGCGACCGGGAGCGGTTCACCTGGGTGGTGGAGAAGGCCGTCGAGCTCGGCGTAACGACGCTGGTCCCACTGGAGACCGAGCGGACCGCCGGCGTGGCGACCAGGGTTCGCCCGGTGCACCTGGCCAAGCTTCGCCGCCAGGCGCTCGAAGCCGTGAAGCAGTCGGGCAACCCGTGGACCTGCGCGCTGGATGAGCCGGTCGGGATCGAAGCCTTCCTCGCGCGGGAGCAGCCGACTCAGCGCTGGCTGGCCGATCCAGCCGGCGTCGCTCCGCCGGCGACGCTCGGGGGCGGTTCGTGCGCGATCATCGTGGGACCGGAGGGGGGACTGACCGAGCACGAGCGGGCGTCCGCCATCGAGGCGGGATTCACCGCGGTCACGCTCGGCCCCAACATGCTGCGCTTCGAGACGGCGGCGGTCGCCGCCGCCGCGGTCGTGGAAGCCGCGAGACAACGGGGGATGCATGCCTGACTGCCTGTTCTGCAAGATCGTCGCGGGCGAGATCCCGGCGAAGATCGTCAAGCGCTCAGAGGACGCCGTGGCGTTCCGGGACATTGACCCCAAGGCGCCGACGCACGTGCTCGTGATCCCCGTGAAGCACGTTCCGGCGGTGCGGGACGCGAAGGGTGCCGACGGGGAGCGGCTCGTGGGGCGGACCCTCGCCTTCGCCGCGGAGGTGGCGTCGGAGCTGGGGGTGGATGGTGGTGGCTATCGGATCGTGACCAATACCGGCAAGGATGCCGGCCAGAGTGTGGATCACCTCCATTTCCACGTGCTCGGCGGGCGAAAGATGACCTGGCCGCCGGGGTAGGAACGCGCCGCACGTCATCCCGAGCGCAGCGAGGGACCTTCTCCGCGGGTATCGAACCCCGGGTGAGCAGGTCCCTCGGTCGCTTTCGCTCCCCCGCGTTCTCCGCCGTCCCGCCCTTGAACCCGCCTCGTTCGCTAGCTAAATTCCCATTTCTCTACCATTTACGCCCACCCAGGGCCGAGAGGGGTGATACACTGCATGCCTGAAGTCATCATCCACGATGACGAGAGCTTCGAGCGGGCACTCAAGCGGTTCAAGAAGAAGTGCGAGAAGGCCGGGATCCTGTCGGACCTCCGGAAGCACCGCCACTTCGAGAAGCCGAGCGAGAAGCGGAAGCGGAAGATGAACGCCGCCGTCCGCAAGAATCGCCGGGGCCCGCGTGTCCCCCGCGGCTGACGCAGCCGAACAACTGCGGGCGGCGCTCACCGCCGCCCGCAAGTCGCAGGATAAAGGCCGGACGCTGGTGCTGGGAACGATCCTGGCCAACCTGAAGAACCGCGAGATCGAGCTGCGGCGGCCACCCACGGATGAGGAAGTGGTGGACGTGCTGCGCAAGGGAATCAAGATCCGGCGCGAAGCGGTCGAGCAGTACACCAAGGCCGCCCGGCAGGACCTGGTGGAGAACGAGGAGGGTCAGATCCGCATCCTGGAGGAGTTTCTCCCTCCCGCGGTAGACCCCGCCGAGATTCGCGCCGCCGTACGCGAGGCGATCGCGGGTGGCGCGAAGGACGTCGGCAAGGTGATGGGCCAGGTGGTCCCGAAGTTCAAGGGCCGGGCCGAGGGCAAGGTGATCAATCAGATCGTGCGCGAGGAGCTTCAGGCGGGCTGATGTCGCCGGTTGAACGTGTTTATCCCGACGGGGTGCCGGCGCAGATCCAGGCCGGCACCCCGTCTCCTTTGCCTCCCGACCAGTGCGTCGACGCGCTCGAGACGATCGAGTTCGGACCGGTCGTCGAGCTCGTCGCCGTGGGCGCGGTCGGGCCGATGGGCGCCGCCCGCGTCCGCGGCCGCGCGCCGACCGAAGACCTCGACTGGATTCGAGCCGAGCTCGCACGGGTCGGTGAGGTAGCAGGGCTGTTCCGGCGGGGAGATTCGCTCCTCGTCGAGCCGATCCCCGAGGTCACCCGTGTCCTCGCCCGCCTCCGTATCGAGGGGAGCGTGCTCGAGGGCATCGAGCTCGCCAATCTCCACCGGGTCCTCGTCGCCGCGCGGGTCGTCCTCGCCGATCTCCGTCGGGTAGAGCCAACAGCGCCGCTCGCCGCGACCCTCGCGCAGCCACTCCCCGACAAGCGGATCGAGCGCCGCCTGGAGCAGTCCCTCGATCCGGACGGGACTCTGCTCGACACCGCGAGTCCCGCGCTCGCGGCGGCGCGTCGCGAAGTACACGCGGCACGCAACCGCCTGATCCGGCGGCTCGAATCGCTGCTCCGGGGGCTCGACGCCGGCGCCGCTCCCGCGGAGGCCACGGTCACGATGCGGGGCGGGCGCTACGTGATCCCGGTTCGCCGTGACTCGCGCAGCCGGCCCGCGGGCATCGTGCACGACGAGTCGGGCAGCGCGGGAACGCTCTTCGTCGAGCCCTCCGCCGCGATCGAGCTGGGCAACGCGCTCACCGAGGCCGAGGCCGCCGAGGAGCGGGAGACGCTCCGCGTGCTTCGCGAGCTGACCGGCTTGCTCCGGCCCGAGCTCGCCGTGCTGCGCGGCGCGGTCGAGATGTGCGTGGCGGTGGACGACCTGGTCGCGCGGGCGCGCTACGCCGTGGCCGTGGAAGGCGAGGTGCCCGAGGTCTCACCGGCCCCCGCGTCGCTGCTCATCGTGAACGGCCGTCACCCGCTCCTGATCGCCGGCGGAGACCCCGTCGTCCCCTTCGATCTCGAGATGCCGGCGGACGAGCGCACCTTGCTCATCAGCGGACCCAACACCGGTGGCAAGACGGTGTTGCTCAAGGCCGTCGGGCTCGCGGCGGCGCTGGCGCAGTCGGGGATCGTCCCTCCCATCGGCGCGGGCAGCCGGCTGCCTGTGTTCACCCGCTTCTACGCGGACATCGGCGATCGGCAGTCGATCGCCGCCAGTCTCTCCACCTTCAGCGCCCATGTCGCGATGCTGCGGCGGATCCTCGACGAGGCCGACGCGGGGGCGCTCGTGCTCCTCGACGAGGTGGGGAGCGGCACCGACCCGGCCGAAGGCTCGGCGCTCGCCGCGGCCACGCTCGCCTCCCTCACCTCACGCGCGGCGCTCACCTTGGCCACCACGCATCTCGGGGCGCTCAAGAGCCTCGCCTCGCAAGAGCGTGGCGTGGTGAATGCGTCGCTCCAGTTCGACGCCGCTACGCTGACGCCGACATACCGTTTCATCAAAGGCGTACCCGGCCGCTCGTACGGGCTCGCCATTGCGCGGCGACTCGGCGTCGCGCCCGATATCCTCGCCGACGCGGAGGCACGGGTGCCGGCCGCGGAGCGCAACCTCGACGCCTTGCTCGCCGCGGTCGAGGAGCGGGGGCGAGATCTGCAGGGCATCCAGTCGCGGCTCGAGGAGCGGACCGTGGATCTCGACGCGCTCGAGGCCAGGCTCCGGATCCAGGACGAAGGGCAAACCGCCCGCGAGGCGGAGCTCAAACGACGGGAGAAGGACGCGGATCGCTCCGGGCGGCAACAGGCCCGCACCTACCTCATGGATGCGCGGCAACGAGTGGAGGAGGCTCTCGGTGCCGCGCGCCATGCGGGGGACGAGGCCGCGGCCAGGGAGGCGCGGCGACTGGTAGAGGAGGGCATCCGCGAGCAGGGAGAACGCCTGGCGGAAGAAGCAGAGACCGCCGGGCACCGCGCCGGTGCGACGGGTGCCGTGGGTACCGGCTCGCGCGTGCGACTCGGTACCGGGAGCACCGGGGAAGTGCTGGAGGTCCGCTCGGATGGGAAGATCGTGGTGGCGATGGGCTCAATGCGCATCGTGACCGACCCGGCCGATCTGACGGTCCTGCCGGGGCGGCCGAAGCGGCCGCACGCGGAGCCCGTCACTCCAGCAACTCAAGGCGCCGGAGCTACCGGCTCCCTGGAGATCGATCTCCGCGGCATGACCGGTGACGAGGCGGAACAGGCGACCGTCGCTGCGGTGGACGCCGCGGTGCTGGCGGAGCAACCGTTCCTGCGCATCATTCACGGTATGGGCACTGGAGTCGTGCGCGAACGGGTGCGGCGGGTGGTCTCCAACGATCGGAGGGTCGCTCGATTCGGGTTCGCGCCGCGCAATCAAGGCGGGACGGGCGTGACCATCGTGGAGTTCTCCGCGTGAGTCTCATCCCGGATGAGACGGTCGAGCAGGTCCGGGACAGCGCGGACCTCGTCGGGATCATCGGCGAGTCGGTGAACCTCAAGCGCACCGGATCGGACTACCGGGGCCCGTGTCCCTTCCACGGCGGCACCCATCGCAACTTCTCCGTCATCCCCAAGAAGGGCCGGTACTACTGCTTCGTCTGCCATGCGTCCGGCGATGTGTTCACCTGGCTCATGAAACGGACCGGGATGGACTATCCGACCGCGATCCGCGAAGTCGCGCGCCGGACCGGCATCGTGATCCCCGAGCGCCCGGGGCGCACCGGCCCCGACCCGCTGGAGCCGCTCTTCGGCGCGGTCGCGGCGGCGCACGATTGGTTCACCCGCCAGCTGCTCGAGTCGCCCGAGGCGGAGGGCGCGCGTGAGTATCTGCTGGGCCGCGATATCCCGCTCGAGACGGCCGCGATCCACGGCCTCGGCTATGCGCCTTCGGCGAGGACGTTCCTGCCCGCCATGCAGGAGCTCGGGATCAAGGACGAGGTCGTGCTCCAGGCAGGACTGTCGGTGAAGCGCGACGACGGCACCGTGATCCCACGCTTTCGCGCGCGGCTCCTCTTCCCGATCCACGACCTGCGGGGGCGCGTCGCGGGGTTCGGCGGACGGCTGCTCGGCCCGGGAGAGCCCAAGTATCTCAACTCCCCCGAGACCCCGATCTTTCACAAGGGGAAGCAGCTGTACAACATGCACCAGGCGAAGGGGGCGATCCGGAAGGAGGAGACGGTCATCCTGGTGGAGGGGTACTTCGACGTTCTCCGCCTGGTGATCGCCGGCGTAGACCATGTCGTCGCTCCACTCGGCACCGCGCTCACGGCCGATCAGGCGGCGCTCCTCAAGCGATATGCGCCTTCCGCCACCCTGCTGTACGACAGCGACCAGGCGGGTCTCCGAGCTACGTTCCGTGCCGGCGACGAGCTGCTGCGGCACGGCGTGCGAGTCCGGGTGGCCACGCTGCCGCCCGGCGAGGATCCCGACACGCTGGTGAAGTCCGGCGGCACGGCCGCGCTGGATCAGGTGCTGGGAGATGCGCTCGATCTTCTCGAGCGGAAGATCCAGCTGCTGGAGCACAGGGGATGGTTCGAAGGCGTCGAGCACCAGCGCGAGGCACTGGACCGGCTGCTCCCGACGATTCGCGCCACGAGCGATCCGATCACTCGGGACCTCTACCTCAAGGCGGTCAGCGACCGCACGGGGGTGAGCCGGGAGGCGCTGCAGCAGCAGCTCGCCTCACGGCCGCAGCGCCCGGCTGTCGCCGGCACACCAACCGCCCGGGCCAACCCGCCGGGCGCTCGGCCGGTGCGCCGACGTCAGGCGGAATTCACTGCCGAAGCGGACCTGCTGCGTGTGCTGATCAGGGACGGGACTTGGCTCGCGCGCGCGCTCGACGAGGTGCCACCGCAGTGGTTCGAAACCGTGCCCCTGCGCGAGGTGTACGACGCGTTGCGCCGCAGTCCCGAAAACGTCGGGTCCCCGATATTCTTGGAGCAGCTCTCTACGGAGGCGCTCAAGGCATGGGCATGGCTCGGCAGCGTCGAGCCGAAGTACGGGACGCCGAATCTGGATCAGATGTACGTGGACGCCTGCCGCATGCTGGAGGCTCGACCGCTTCGCCGGCAGCTCGACGCGCTGGCCGAGCGCAAGCGGGAGAAGCTGGGATCCGAAGAGATCGACGAGGTCATCAGGGAGGAGCGCCGCCTCAAGCAGGAGCTCGCCTCCCTCTTCCCGGAGGAATTGTTGAAACGACACTTGCGGCGGGGCAGACTCGATGCACGCTGACCTGGTGAAGCTGCTCGACCTGCAATCGAAGGATGGGGTAGTGGAGGAAATAGAGCGCAGAATGGGGGCGCTTCGGGCCGAGTCTGCGGCGCTGGACCAGGCGTTGGAGCGGGCACGCGAGGGGCGAGACGCCGCCCATCGGGCCGCCGCCGACGGGGCTCGGAAGCGAGACGAGCTGGAGAGCAAGATCGAGAGCTATCGGCTGCTGCAGGAGCGGCGGCAGCTCCGGCTCGAGCACGTCCGGAACCCGAAGGAGGCCTCGACCCTCATGGCGGAGCTGGACCTGGCGCGGTCGGTGCAGGCGAAGGAGGAAACCGACTGGATTCGGAGCGCCGAGGGCGTGACCCAGCTCGAGGAAAAGGCTAAGGAAGCCGATCGCGGCTTTACCGCCTTCGAGGAGAGCCAGGCACCGGAGCGGTCGCAGCTCGCGGGGCGACAGGCCGAGCTCGCCGCCGAGCATGCGGCCGCGGCCCGCGACCGGGAACAGAGCGCGTCCCAGCTCGATCGGCAGCTTCGCACTCGATATGAGCGGCTCCGAAAGTCCCGGTCGGCGGACGTCGTGGTGCCCCTGGATGGCGGAGCGTGCGGCGCCTGCCGGACCTCGGTGCCCCTCAATCGGCGCACCCAGATCCGCACGGGCGCGGTGCTCGACAGTTGCGAGGCGTGCGGCGCGATCCTGTACCCGCCCGAAGTGGTGGGATCATCTTCGTGAGCAGGCTGGAGAGTAGACTCGCGTGGTGAGCGTCTTTCAGGCCCCGATGCTCCGGTGGGTCGTTGCGCCTCGTCCCGACCGCGATGCCGTGAGAGCGCTCGCTGAGTGCCTGCACCTGCCGGAGGCGCTGGCCGCGCTGCTGGTCCAGCGGGGTCAGGCCGAGCCGGATGCGGCGCGGCGGTATCTCCGTCCCTCGCTCGATCAGCTCTCGGATCCCTACGCCCTGGCCGGAATGTCCGATGCGGTAGATGCGATCGCCTCCACGGTGCGGGCCGGGGGGACCATCCTCGTCCACGGCGACTACGACGTGGACGGTCAATGCGCCACGGCGCTGCTCACCCGCGCGCTTCGGGCGGCGAAGGCCGACGTAGTTCCTTTCCTGCCTCACCGTTTGCGGGACGGATACGATTTCGGCGACGCGGGACTCGAGGCGGCCAGGCTCGCCGGCGCCTCGCTCATCATCACCTGTGACTGCGGCATCACCGCGGTGGAAGCGGTCGAGCGCGCACGGGCGGCGGGCATTGGCGTCGTCATCACGGATCACCACCTTCCCGGCGATGTGCTTCCGCCCGCGATCGCCATCGTGGACCCCCAGCGCCCGGGTGACACCTCCGGAGCGACGGCCCTCTGTGGGACGGGCGTCGCGTTCAAGCTGGTACAGGCGCTGGTGCCGGTGCTCGGCCTGCCCGTCAACCTGCCGTACCACCTGCTGGACTACGTGGCGCTCGCCACGGTGGCAGACGTGGTGCCGCTGGAGGGCGAGAACCGGATCATGGTGAAGCACGGGCTGCGCCTCCTCTCGGAGAGCAGCTGGCCGGGCATTCGCGCGCTGCTCGAGGTGAGTGGGCTGGCGGGACGGGAGCTCCGGGCCGGGCATGTCGGGTACATCCTCGGGCCCCGGCTCAACGCGGCAGGCCGGGTCGGCGACGCTACCGACGGCCTCCGACTTCTTCTTACCGACGATCCGGCCGAAGCGGCAAGACTGGCCCAACGCCTGGAAGGTCTCAACGTCGAGCGGCAGGCCCTCGATCAGCGGATCCTCGACGAGGCGCTCGCTCAGGTGGAGTCCACCGCGAGCCCCGAGGACGCCGGGTTCGTGCTCTTTGGCGAGGGCTGGCATCCGGGTGTCGTAGGCATCGTGGCATCGCGGGTCGTGGAGCGATACGGCCGGCCCGCGTTCCTCATCGCGTTCGACGGCGACATCGGCAAGGGCTCCGGCCGGAGCATCTCCCGATTCGACCTCCATGCGGCGTTGCTCGCCTGTGGCGATCTGCTCGAGCGCTACGGCGGACACCACATGGCCGCGGGCCTCACGATCCGGCGAGACCGGTTGGAGGAGTTCCGCGAGCGGTTTGCCGGTCTCACGCGCGAGCTGCTGGTCCCGGAGGATCTCGGTCCCGAACAGCGGGTGGATCTCGAGGTCGGCCTGCAGGAGGTGACGCCCGAGCTCGAGCGCCTCATGCGGCATCTCGAGCCCTGCGGGACGGGGAATGCCAGCCCGGTCTTCGGGGTGCGCGGGGTGAGGTTCGCGGGCCGCTCGCGCGTGGGACAGGGACACATCAAGGGCATGCTCGACGACGGCCGCTCGCGGCTCCCCGCCATCGGCTTCCAGTGGGCCGACCGAGTGCCCTGGCTCGGCGACGCGCCCATCGACGCCGCGTTCCGCCTCGAGCCCAACGAGTGGAACGGCCAGATCACGCTCCAGGCCAGGCTCTGCGCCCTGTCGCCGCACGGGGGAGCCGCGGCATGAACAGCCGGAGGAAATCCGTGCTCTTTTCACCACGAAGACACGAAGTGTCCTTCGTGTCTTCGTGGTGAAAGGCCGCAGGAGTTGCGCATTGTCGGCGGGAGCTTCGGGGGTAGACGATTGGTCGCGCCGAAGGACTCGAGAGTGCGGCCGACCGCCGACCGCGTGCGCGAGGCCTGGATGAGCATTCTGGGAGAGTCGCTGCAGGGCGCCCGGGTGCTCGACCTGTATGCCGGAAGCGGCGCGCTCGGGCTCGAGGCGCTGTCGCGGGGCGCCGAGTCGGCGACGTTCGTGGAGTTGAATGGGCCGTCACTCGAGGCGCTGCGGGCGAACATCGCGGCGCTGGTCGTCGAGGATCGCAGTACGGTCCACCGCGGCGACGCGCTCCGCTTCGCGGGGAAGCTGGGTCCGCGAGGCCTTCGATATCGCCTTTGCCGACCCGCCCTACGCCCACGAGGCGGTGTCGCGCCTGGTCGCGCTCTTCCGGCATACCCCCTTCGCGCGCATTCTTTCGGTCGAGCACGCGGCCGATCAGTCGGTCGAGGGGAGCGAGACCCGACGGTACGGCGACACCGCCATCACTTTCATCCATCGCCCATGACCCGGATCGCCATCTATCCCGGCTCGTTCGATCCACCGACGAGAGGCCACGAGGACCTGGTCCGCCGGAGCCTGGCGCTGGCCGATCGGGTCATCGTCGCGGTCGCGGTGAATGTGGCCAAACAGCCACTTTTCTCGGTCGAGGAGCGGCTCGGCATGCTGCGCAAGGCGGTCGGGGACGATCCCCGGGTGACCTTCGAGTCGTTCGAGGGGCTCCTCGCCGATTTTGCCCGGCGGGTTGGCGCGAGCGTCGTCGTCCGCGGGCTTCGAGCGGTCAGCGACTTCGAATATGAATTTCAGATGGCGCTCATGAACCGGCAGCTGCACCCGTCGCTGGAGACGGTCTTCCTCGTACCCGCGCTCGATCTCACCTACCTCAGCTCCAGCCTCGTGCGCGAGGTGGCCCGCTTCGGCGGCGATGTCAGCGCCCTGGTGCATCCTGATGTGGCGGCCGCGCTCGCCCGGCGGTTCGCGCGATGAGCTTCCGGCGCGCCGTTCTGGACCGAGCCGCCCGGCGAAAGGCGCGCATCGTGCTCTGCGAGGGAGAGGACGCCCGGGTCCGGAAAGCGGCCGAGCGGCTGAGGGCGGAACGGCTGGCCGAGCCGATCGTGATCGGTGGCGAGGGCATCGACCCCGGCAAGGACCCGCGTCTCAACCAGGTCGCCCAGTTCCTGCGCCAGCGCCGTCCCGACCGCATCCACGATGGCGTCCACGCGCTCGACGTCGCGGCGATGCCGGTGAACTTCGGCGCCGCCCTCGTGGCGCTCGGCGAGGCGGAAGCGGCGGTGGCGGGCGCGGTGGTCACCACCAAGGACGTGATGCGCGCGGCGCTTTGGGCGATCGGGACCGCCCCCGGGGTCAACCTGGTGAGCTCTTCCTTCTACATGGTGCTGCCGGACGATACCGTGCTGACCTTCACGGACTGCGCGGTCGTCCCGGAGCCCACGCCGGCGGAGCTGGCCGGCATTGCCCTGGCCGCCGCGCGCGACCGCACCCGGCTCGTCGGTGACTCCCCGCGGGTGGCCTTCCTCTCATTCAGCACGAAGGGAAGCGCGGAGGGCGCCCCCGTAGCCCGGGTGCGCGACGCGGCCGCGCTCTTCCGCCAGCTCGCGCCCAACATCCCGTCGGACGGCGAAGTCCAGGGCGACGCCGCCCTGGTCCCCCACGTCTGTGAGCGCAAGGCGCCCGGCTCCCCGCTCGGCGGCCGGGCCAATATCCTGGTGTTTCCCGACCTCAACGCCGGCAACATCGCCTACAAGCTGGTCCAGCGGCTGGCGGGCGCGACCGCCATCGGACCGATCCTGCAGGGCCTGGCCCGGCCGATGGCTGACCTGTCGCGCGGGGCCACGGCCGATGATATTGTCGAAGTGGCTGCGATGGTGGCGCTGCAAGGCGAATCCGCGACCTGACGGAGAGACTCGATGGGCTTCAGTCAGACGAAAGACGCGAACGGTGTGACGGTGCTGCAGGTCGAAGGTCAGCTCATCGTGGGCAACCGGCAGGAGCTCAAGGATCTGGTGCAGGCCGCCGTGGACAAGGGCGAGCGCCGCATCCTGATCGATTTCTCCAAGACCGGTTACATCGACTCCTCGGGTCTGGGCGCCCTCGTCTCGATCTCCAAGCGCATCCGTGAGGCGGGCGGCGAGCTCCGGCTCGCCGGGCTCAATGAGGACCTCCGCTCGCTGTTCGAGCTGACCAAGCTCGACACGCTCTTCAGCATCGCCGAGACGCCGCAACAGGCCCTGACCGGCTTCTAGCCCGAGCGACCATGACGTCTCCGCTGCTCCTCTGCGTCCGCCGTTCGCCGGCCTCGGACGCCGGGGGGGCCGGCACATTGGTCACGCTCAGGCTGCCGAGCGACATCTCGTGGATCGAGGAGGCCGTGGAGCTGGTGGTGCGCCACTGCCTCGCCGGCCATCAGGCGACCAAGAAGACCCGGTTTCGGCTGCAGGTCGTGCTCTCCGAGGCGCTCAGTAACGCGATCGTCCGCGGCAACGGAGAGAACACCGAGAAGTGGGTGGACGTTCGCGCGGAGCTGCTGTCGGAAACGATCCGCGTGCACGTCACCGACGAAGGGCCGGGCTTCGACCCCGGCCTGGTGCCGGACCCGGTCACACCGGAACAGCTCGACACCTCCGGGGGCCGGGGGCTGTATCTGATCCGCAAGCTCGTCGACTCCGTCGAATTCAACGAGCAAGGGAATTCCATCTGCATGACACTGCGCCGCCCGTAGGGCGGCTCGACAAGGTGCTCGAAGGCCTTGGCGCGCTCACCGGGGGACCGGTGCGCCTGTGGCGCTTCGACGGCCGGGGACTGCGCGTGGCGGTCGGCCCCGACCCGGGCTGGAGCCCGACCATCCCCCGCGGCGCCGGATTGGTGCCCACTCCAACCGGTTCGGCCTGGCTCGAGCCGGTTCGGGAGCCCGCCGGGTTCTGGATCGAGGTCGCGCTGGCCACCGAGGAGGAAAGCCGCGCGGCCGCGGAGCGCGTGGCCCCACTCGTCGGGGCCCTGCTCGATGCCGAGCGCCAGCGCGCCTTCATCGCGGAGGAGCTGGCGAGCCGGTACGAGGAAATCGATCTCCTCTACGCCATCAGCGAGATCCTGGGGCAGACCGTCCGACTGGAAGAGGCGACCCAGACGATCGTGCGGGAGGTGAGCGCCGTCGTCGGCGCCCGCCGGGCGTCCATCATGGTCTTCGATGAGTCGTCCGGGGCGCTACGCACCGTCGCCGCCCGCGGATTCGGCCTGGAGAACCTCCCACCGGTTGCCGTGGAGGATGACTGCTCGGTGGCCGCACGCGTGTTTCGCGAGCGGCGCACGGTGGTCCACGATCCGACCGATCCCGACGAAGTACCCGCGGGCTGCGGCGACAGCCGCGGGTACCGCGGCCAGGCGTTCCTGAGCGTGCCCATCTGCTATGGCGGCGCGGGCGCTCCGGTCCGCTGCGTCGGCGTCATCAACCTCACCGACCGGATCGGGGGCGACCGCTTCACACCGGCCGACCGGAAGCTGGTCTCCGCGGTCGCCAACCAGATCGGCGCCGCGGTGGAGAACGCGCGGCTGGTGGAAAGGGATCTTCGCCAGCAACGCGTGCGGCACGAGCTCGATCTGGCGCACGACCTCCAGCTCAAGCTGCTTCCCTCTCCATCGGTGCTTCAGGGTGATGCCGAGGTCGCGGCCCGCTGTTATCCGGCCGACTCCGTCGGAGGCGACTTCTATACCTTCACCCGGCTCGGCCGCGGCCGGGTTGGCGTGATGGTCGGCGATGTCGCCTCGCACGGCTTCTCGGCGGCGCTTGTGATGGCGCTGGTCATGTCGGCGGCCGGCATTCACGCCGCGGCGTCGGTGACACCCGACGAGACGCTCGGCGCGCTGCTCGACAGCCTCTCGACCGAGCTGACCGAGACGGAGATGTACTTCAGCGTGTTTTACGGCGTGCTCGATCCGCTCACGGGCAGGCTGGCGTACGCCAACGCGGGTCACCCATACGCATTCCGGGTGCCGCGGTTCGGAGAGCCGGAGCGGCTCGAGACCACGGCGCCGCCACTGGGGCTCGCCACGGCGGGCAGCATCCAGCGGCGGCAGGTCCCTTGGAGCGTAGGCCACGACCTACTGGTCCTGTGGACCGATGGCCTGGTGGACGCGCAGAACGAATCGGGCGAGGCGTTCGGCGAGGAGCGCCTGCTGTCCGAGGTCTGCTCCAGGCGGAACGAGCCGGTCGAGGGGATCGTGAAAGCGGTCCTCGCGGCCGCCGATGCGTTTGGCGCGATACCGGTGGACGATCGCACGCTGCTGATCCTGAGGATCTGAGCGTGCCGCGCGCGAAGCGCCGGCTGGGGCAGCACTTTCTCACCGACCCTCGGATACTCGGACGGATCGCGGACGCCCTCCAGGCCGGGCCGGCGGACACGGTCCTCGAGATCGGCCCGGGGCCCGGAGGGCTCACCGCCGCACTCGCGGCTCGCGCTGGAAGGCTGGTCGCCATCGAAAAGGACGCCGACCTCGTGCCGGCGCTCCGGGAGAGGTTCCCGGCGGCGGACATCGTCGAAGGAGATGCGCTGGAGCTGGACTGGCAGGAGCTCGCGGGGCCGAAGGCGCTGGTCACCGGCAACATTCCCTACAACATTACGTCACCTCTCCTCGACAAGGCGCTCGAGCCGCCGCGGCCCGCACGGATCGTGTTCCTGGTGCAGAAGGAAGTCGCGGACCGCATCGCAGCCCCGCCGGGGGGCAGTGAATACGGCGCGCTCACCGTCGGCGTGCGCGCCGTGGCGCATGCGGAGCGGCTCTTCACGGTCCCGGCCGGCGCGTTCCAGCCGCGACCCAAGGTGGATTCGGCGGTGCTCCGGCTGACCCCGCTCGCGCAGCCGCTGGTGAGAGACGAGGATCGGGTGGCATTCCGCCGGCTGGTCGTCGGATTGTTCGGCTTCAGGCGAAAGCAACTGCAGCGAGGTCTCCGCGAGCTCACCGGGTGGGATGCGGACCGGGCGTTGAGCGCGCTGGGACAGGCCGGGCTCGACCCGGTCGCTCGACCCGAGACGGTGGCCCCCGGCGGCTATGTGACCTTGCTCGGGGCACTCGTTGACGGGGGGTGGACCGCGGGGTAGCTTTGTGAAATGTTTCACATAACGCCCTGTCATGCGTAAAGTCGCCGAGTCCACCATCCGCCGGCTGTCCCTGTACCTCCGTTTTCTCGAGGAGTTCGAGGGGCAGGGCATGGGAACCGTCAGCTCCGGTGCCCTCGCTTCCCGCGGGGGGACGACGTCAGCCCAGGTCCGGAAGGACCTCTCGTTCTTCGGCTCCTTCGGGAAGCGGGGGCTGGGATATCCGGTGCCCGAGCTCGCCGACCGGCTGCGCCAGATTCTCGGGCTCAAGCGGCGCTACCGGGTCGCGCTGATCGGGGCGGGAAAGATCGGCAGCGCACTGGTGCAGTACCGCGGCTTCAAGCAGCGTGGCTTCGACATCGTGGCCATCTTCGACAGCGATCCGGGCAAGGTGGGCCGGCAGTGGAACGGGCTCACGGTGCTCGACGTTGAATCGCTGGAGAAGGAAGTCTCCCGCCAGCCGATCGACATGGCGGTGCTGGTCACTCCCGCCGAGGCGGCCCAGCCGGTCGCCGACCGGATCGTCGGGCTCGGCGTCAAGGCGATTCTCAACTTCGCGCCGGTGCAGCTCAACGTGCCGGATGACGTCGTGGTGAAGACGGTGAACCTGGCGCTCGAGCTCGAGACGCTCAGCTACGCGCTGGCGAACCGGTAGCGGGGGACCAGAGGCAGGCTCGCCCGCGCGCGTTGTCATCCCGAGCGCAGCGAGGGATCTTGCCAGAGAATGGCTCGAGCGATGCGGAGAAGATCCCTCGCTGCGCTCGGGATGACATGACTGCGGAGATTCTCCGTTCACCCGACGCCCTAGCCCGCGCCCAAACTACCCGGATAGCTTCACTTCATGCCCGTCGAAGTCACTTCCGAAATCGGTGAGCTCGAGTCCGTGCTGGTGCATACGCCCGGCCCGGAGCTGGAGGCGGTCACGCCCGGCAATCGGGAGGACTTCCTTTACGACGACATCATCGATCTCGAGATCGCCCAGCGGGAGCACCGGCAGTTCGTCTCGGTGCTGAGGCGGTTCGCCCAGGTCTACCAGGTGCGCGATCTGCTCACCGAGATCCTGAGCGAGCAGCAGGCCCGCGACTTCCTCATCACCAAGACGATGGACGTCGTCCCCGACGACGAGCTGGCGCAGCAGCTCTCGACCATGCCCGCGGCCCAGATCGTCGAGATGCTCATCCAGGGCACCCGGGAGGAGAGCGGCCCCATCACCCTGGCGCTCAACGAGGAGGGCTTCGCCTTCCCGCCGCTCCCGAACCTCTTTTTTCCCCGGGACATCGGGATGGTGATCGGGCGCCACGCGGTGGTGGGGTCCATGCGCTACGGGGTGCGGTGGACCGAGGAGCTGCTGATCAAGGCGCTGTTCCAGTTCCATCCGGAGCTGGCGAACGCGGGACTGCTCTACGATGGCTCGGAGGAGAAGCGGAGCAACTACACGCTCGAGGGCGGAGACGTGCACTACCTCCGGCCTGATCTGCTCGTCGTCGGCTTCAGCGAGCGGACCTCGCCGGCCGCGCTCGACACGCTCTGCGAGACGGTGTTCGCGCGCGGTCTCGTGACGGACGTGATCATCATCGTTCTGCCCAAGGCGCCGACCGCAATCCATCTCGACATGATCTTCAGCCAGGTCGACCGCGAGCTCTGCGTGGTGTACCCGCCGTCCTTCCTCGGCCCCGAGCGGCTGCCGGTGCTGCACCGCCGGAAGGGCGAAGACGGCGTCCGCGAGCGGCCCGACTTCTTCACCGCCGCGCGCGAGCTGGGTCTGTCCCTCGAGCCGATCCTCGCCGGCGGCGGCAACCGCACCCGGCAGGACCGCGAGCAGTGGAGCTCGGCATGCAATTTCCTCGCGGTGCGGCCGGGCACGATCGTGAGCTATCGCCGCAATGAGTCCACGCTCTGCGAGCTCCAGGCCGCGGGTTTCCGGGTGGTACCCGCGGTCAACTTCCTCGCCTTCGACGACTGGAGCGACGCCAAGCACCGCACGGTGATCACGGTCGAGGGCTCCGAGCTCGCCCGCGGAGGCGGCGGTCCCCGCTGCATGTCGCTCCCGCTCCGACGGGCTCCGCTGTGATCGGAACGTCCGGCGCACCCGGAGAGCACGCTGGCCGAGCGCGTGCTGCTCTCGCTCCGTCACGGGCCGGCATCCGCTCTCCAGCTCTGTCACACCATCGTCGGTCTGCCCGGGGCGCCCGTCGCCGTGTGCGAGCGCATCGCCATCGCCTTGCTCGGTGCCGACCCGCGGGTGCGCCAGCTCTCGGACGGGAGCTGGGGCCTGGTGGCCGAGGCGCAGGGCTCGCCGCTCCTGGACGAATGCGCCTTCGCGGTCGTGGACGTGGAGACCACCGGGGTTCGGGCCGGCGGGAACGATCGAATCACCGAGATCGCCGTCGTGGTGGTCCAGGGCGGGCGGCGCGAAGTGGTGTTCGAAACGCTGGTGAATCCGGGCCGGCCCATCCCGCCGGTCGTCTGCGCGATCACGGGCATTACCGACGACATGGTACGCGACGCCCCCAGCTTCGCGGCCGTCGCCGACCAGGTTCTGGCGGCGCTCGCGGGACGGATATTCGTCGCCCACAATGCCCGCTTCGACTGGGGATTCGTCACCACCGAGCTTCGACGGTCCCGGGATCTGGCACTGGACGGTCCGCGGCTCTGCACCGTGCGTCTGGCGCGGCGGCTCGTCCGGGGCGTTCGCTCGTGCGGGCTCGACAGCCTCCAGATGTACTTCGGGCTGCAGAACACCGCACGCCACCGCGCCGCGGGCGACGCGCTCGTGACCGCGGACATTCTGGCCCTGCTGCTCCGGCTCGCCCGGCAGGAGGGGGCCCGGACGCTGCACGACATCACCGCGATCGAATCCCGCCGGATCGCCGCGCGCCGGCGCCGGCGGCAGGCGTTTCCGACCGAGCCGCGGGCCGACTCCGCGCCGGAGATGATGTTTTGACCCTCTCCAGATCGTTCACCGTCGGCAGCCTTCGCTGCCACACTCTCGAGGGCGGACTTCAGCGGCTGGACGGCGGTGCGATGTTCGGGGTCGTTCCGTATCCGCTCTGGAGCAGACGGACCGAGCCCGACGAGCGCCGCCGGATTCCGCTCGCGATGCGCTGCCTGCTGGTGGAGCACTCCGATGGGCCGGTCCTGATCGACACCGGGCTCGGCAACAAGGAGGACGCAAAGTTCCTCGACATCTACGGGGTCGAGAACGCGGGGCTGGAGGGCGCCACCCAACTCGAGGACGCGCTCGCCACGGCCGGGTTCCTTCCGCGGGATATCCGCTGGGTCATCAACACCCATCTCCATTTCGACCACGCGGGCGGGAACACGACGATGGACCCCGACCTGGAAGACGACCCCCGGCGACACGTCCGCGCGACCTTCCCGAATGCCACGTACGTGGTGCAGAAGGGCGAGCTCGAGTTCGCCCGGAACACCAACGAGCGCACCCGGGCCAGCTACCTGCCGCACAATTTCGAGCCGATCGCCGCGGCCTCGCGCTGGCGGCTCCTGGAGGGCGATGGGGACGTGCTGCCGGGCATCTCGGTGCGGCTCACGCCGGGTCACGTGCCCTGGCACCAGATCGTGCTGGTTCGAGACCGGGGCGAGACGGCGGCGTTCGTCGCCGACCTCATTCCGACGACCGCCCACCTGCCGCTGCCCTGGATCATGGGCTACGACCTGGAGCCGCTGAGGACCCTGGAGAGCAAGCGGCGCATGCTGGAGGACGCGGTTCGGGAGGAGTGGCGCGTGGTGTTCGAGCACGACCCCCGGGTGGCGTCGGGGCGGCTGGTGAAGCACGGGAAGGACCTCGTGCTGGCGGACATGGTGGAGGCCCCGCAGCCGCCCGGGGTGACAGCAACGCAGCCGGGTGCGCGATTGACACCCCTCCCGGCCCCCGCTTATCTTGCGCGGTTCGTAAAGCGGGGACGAACTCCCCCACCCTCAGCCTGCCGGCCCGGAGCCGCAGTGCAACCGGGTCCTGGCATCCCGCCCCAACGGCAGCATAAGACCGTGCGGGCATTGGACGTCTCGGGCATCCGGAACATCACGGGGTGCCCGATTTTCTTTTTCGGCTGGAGGCGACGCACCTGTCCACGAACGAGCGCGAAAAACGAGTCCGCGTCAACCGCATGATCCGCATCAGCCCGGTGCGCGTCATCGGACCCGGTGGAGAGCAGTTGGGCGTCCTGGCCGTCGAAGAGGCGCTGGCCGCCGCGCTGGAGCGCGGACTGGATCTCGTGGAAGTGGCGCCGACCGCGCGCCCGCCCGTGGTCAAGATCATGGACTACGGGAAGTTCAAGTTCGAGGAAGCGAAGGCGGCCCGGGCGGCCAAGAAGAAGCAGCACATCATCCAGCTCAAGGAAGTGAAGTTCCGCCCGGGCATCGACGACCACGATTTCGAGTTCAAGACCCGCCACGCCCGCGAGTTCCTGGGCGACGGGAACAAGGTGAAGGTGACGATGATGTACCGGGGGCGGCAGATCGCGCACCTGGAGCTGGGCAGGGCGGTGCTGGACCGGGTGGCCGCGAGTCTGGCCGACATCGGGAAGATCGAGATCGGATCCCAAGCTCGAAGGCCGCAACATGACGATGGTCATCGCGCCGAAGTAGGGCGCAACGGCGCAACGGCGCCACGGCGGACCGAGGGCATCCTTCCGCCGGAGCGCCCGAGGTGAAGTGGCGCCGGTGGGGAGTTGCGCCGTCCCGCCGTAACTAGGAACGACGGGAGAACGAGATGCCGAAGCAAAAGACCAAGCGGGCCGCGATGAAGCGGTTCACCCGGACGGGGACGGGGAAGCTCAAGCGCTTCCACGCGAACCACACCCACATCCTCACCAAGAAGACGCGCAAGCGGAAGAACCGGCTCAAGAAGCCGGATCTGGTCAGCTCCGCCGACTACCCGCGCGTCAACCGCCTCCTCCAGGCGTAAGGAGCGTCTCATGCCACGCGTGAAGAGCGGCGTCGCGCACCACGCCCGGAAGAAGAAGATCATGGAGGCCGCCAAGGGTGCCCGCGGCGGTCGCAGCAAGCTGTACAAGTCGGCGAAGGAGACGGCCGAGCGCGCGATGCGCTACGCCTACCGGGACCGGCGGAAGAAGAAGTCCGAGTTCCGGGCGCTCTGGATCACCCGGATCAACGCCGCGGCGCGCATCCACGGTCTGAGCTACAGCCGCCTCGTGGCGGGGCTCAAGAAGGGCGGCGTGGAGATCAACCGGAAGGTGCTGGCGGACCTGGCGGTCCGGGATGCGGACGCGTTCGGCAAGCTGGCGGAAGTCGCGAAGAACAACCAGTAAACCGGCCCCAGCAACCTCGTTTCGCCCGTAGGGGCCGTTCGCGCTCGGCGGGCGGCCCCTTTGAACTCAGGTACTCTGCGGTGACGGCCCAGGCTCCAGTGTCCACGGGATATCCAGACCTCGACGCGCTGCTCCCCCGGCTCGAAGCCATCGCCACGCTCTCGGCGGAGGCGCTCGAGGCGGAAGAGATCGCCGTGCTCGGCCGCAAGGCGGGCGAGCTCACGGCCGCGCTCAAGCGGGTGGCGTCGCTTCCGATCGAGGAGCGCAAGCGCTACGGCGCGGCGGTGAACCAGCTCAAGCAGCGGTTCGAGGCGGCGTTCGCCGCGCGGCGCGAAGCGCTGGAATCGGAGCGGAATCAGCGGGAGCAGGCGGGCGTCGACCTCACGATGCCGGCCCGCACGCGGTGGGTCGGCGCGGAGCATCCCGTCACCCGCGTGGTGGACGAGATCGTGGGCATCTTCCGGGAGATCGGCTTCACCGTGGCGCTGGGCCCCGAGGTCGAGACCGAGTGGTACAACTTCCTCGCGCTCAACTTCCCGGCCGATCATCCGGCGATGGACATGCACGACACGCTCTACCTTGACGCGCCTCCCGCCGAGGGCGAGCCGGCCGGTCGGCTGCTGCTGCGGACGCACACCTCGCCGGTGCAGATCCGGACGCTCCTCGCCTCGCCGCCGCCGGTGCGGGTCGTGATTCCCGGGATGGTGTACCGGAACGACGCGTTCGACGCGTCGCATTCGCCGGCCTTTTCCCAGATCGAGGGGCTCGCGGTGGACGAAGGGATCTCGTTCGTGGATCTCAAGGCCACGCTGATCCACTTCGCGCATCGGTTCTTTTCGCCGTCCACGAAGACGCGGTTCCGGCCCTCGTTCTTCCCGTTCACCGAGCCCTCCGCGGAGATGGACGTCGAGTGCCAGCTCTGCCACGGCAGCGGGTGTCCCGCGTGCAAGGGCACGGGATGGATGGAGATTCTCGGCTGCGGGATGGTGCACCCAGCCGTGCTGGAGAACTGCAAGGTGGACTCGGAGAAGTACACCGGCTGGGCGTTCGGGATGGGTCCGCATCGGATCGCGATGCTGCGGTACGGGATCCCGGACATCCGGCTGCTGATGGAAGGGGACATGCGGTTTCTGGGGAAGCTGGGGGAGTAGGGGGTGCAACGGGAGCGACAGTGACTTCATCCCGAGCGGAGCGAGGGTTCTTGCCCGGGCCAGGTCCCTCGGTCGCTTCGCTCCCTCGGGATGAAGTGTGGTACGAATCCTAGACCTGGTGGCCAATCGCTTTCATGAACGTCTCACTCCGCTGGCTCGAAGCCTTTCTCCGCCGCCCGCTCGACCCGAAGGACGTGTCCGAGCGTCTCGTCATGCTCGGCGCTCCCGTGGACGCCATCGAGTCGCTCCATGGCGACCTCGAAGGTCTCGTGGTCGGCCTGGTGGAGGAGGTGCGCCAGCACCCCAATGCCGATCGGCTCCGGGTCTGCCTGGTGAACGACGGGACGGCTGAGCGACTCCACGTGGTCTGCGGGGCGCCGAACGTCACCGCGGGCAGGAAGTATCCGTTCGCCCGCGTCGGCACGAGCGTCCCGCACGGCAAGGGCGGCGCTCCGATGAAGATCGAGAAGGCCAAGCTCCGCGGCGAGCTGTCCGAAGGGATGCTCTGCTCCGCCGCGTGAGCTGGGACTCGGTCAGGATCACGACGGCATTCTCGAGCTCGACACCGACGCCGCCCCGGGCACCCCTCTCCTCGAGGCGGTGCCGCTGGCGGATCACCGGCTGGTGGTGGACGTCACCCCCAATCGTCCGGACCTGCTCTGTCACAAGGGAATCGCCCGCGAGCTCTCGGCATCGTACAAGACGCCGTTCCGCCTGCCGACCATTCCGGGGGCGGAAACCGTGGACGTCCCACCGTCGCGCCGTTCCGCCGATACCGGCGTAGTCGGCGGCATCACCATCACAATCGAAGACACCGAGTCCTGCCCGCGCTTCCATGGCGCGCTGATCCGGGGCGCCAAGGTCGGCCCGTCGCCCGAGTGGCTCCGGCGGAGGCTCGAAGCGGTCGGGGTGCGCTCGATCAACAACGTGGTGGACGCGACCAACTACGTGATGTTCGAGCTGAACCAGCCGATGCACGCCTACGACGCCGCCACGCTGCGGGGTGCGAAGCTCGTCGTCCGCCGGGCGAGGGCCGGCGAGCGGCTGGTGACGCTCGACGGCGTCGAGCGCGAGCTGTCGCCCGAGATGATCGCCATCGGGGATGCCGAGGGGGTCATCGGGTTGGCCGGCGTGATGGGCGGCGCCACCACCGAGGTGGGCAACGAGACTCGCGACGTGCTGCTCGAGGGCGCCTACTGGAATCCGTCCCGGATCCGGCGCGCCCGTCGCACGCTCGGCATGACCAGCGAGGCGAGCTATCGGTTCGAGCGCGGCATCGACCGGTGGGGCGGGACGGATGCGATGCGCCGCTGCATCCAGATCCTGCTGGCCACGGCAGGCGGCGAGCTGGCCGAGGCGCCGCTCGACCTCTGGCCCGAACCGTCGCATCCGCCGCGGATCTTTCTCCGGCCCGCGCGGGTCACGCAGGTGCTCGGCGTGGAGGTGCCCTGGGCGGCTATCGAGCAGTACCTCGTCGCCATCGGCGCGACGGTGGTCTCCAAGCCGGACGACGGCCGGATCGCGGTGGACGTGCCGGGCTGGCGTCCCGACCTGGTGCGCGAGATCGACCTGATCGAGGAGATCGCGCGGCTACACGGCTACGACTCGTTCCCCGCCGATCTTCGTCCTTTCCGGCTCGGCAGCCTGCCGGATGCGCCCGAGGAGGCAGCCATTCGCGCGGTTCGGCGCGGCATGGTGAACCAGGGCCTCTACGAAGTCTCCCGACTTCCGATGGGGCCGCAGGACGGCGACGACAGCGTGCGTCTCGCCAATCCGCTGTCCGCGGAAGATGCGTGGCTCCGCCGACGGCTCCTCCCTGGGCTGGTTCGACTGGTCGAGGCGAACTGGGCGAATCACGTGTCCGACGTGCGCCTCTTCGAGATCGGCACCGCCTGGACGGCCGGCGCCCCCTGGCGAGCGCCCTCGGGAGGAGCAACGGGTGGCCGCCGTGCTGACCGGGAGACGGGAGCCCGAGCATTGGACAGGCAGTGGAGAGGCCCAGCTCGACCTCTGGGACCTGAAGGGCCGGTTCGAGGCCGCCGTCGCTCTGGCGATTCCCGGTGGGGAGATACAAGTTGAGGGCGGCGCTTGGGTTGCCCGGGACGCCGGCGGCCGGATCGTGGGCGAAGCATCGCCTCTCATAGCCGACGCGCCGCCATGGGCCGCCCCGCTGTTCGGATTCGAGCTGGTCCTCGACCCGTCGCCTCGACAGGCTCCCCAATTCGCGCCGCTCCCGACGACTCCCGCCGTGGATCGGGTGTTGGCGTTGCTCCTGCCCGCGGGCGTCCGGGTTGGCGCGGTCGAGGAGCTGCTCCGGCGGGTCGGCGGAGCGCTGCTGGAGCAGGTGAGGGTCGAGAGCGACTACCGCGGTCCTGAGCTGCCTCCCGAGACCCGAAGCGTGGCCTTCCGGCTCACCTTCCGGGCGCCGGACCGGACCCTCCGGGATGCGGAGGTGGATGCCGTGGAGACCAGGCTGCTGGCCGTGCTGGCCTCGGAGCTCGGAGTGCGGCGCCGCGACGCCGGGACTTCCCGCGCGGGAGAGTGACGTGACATACGCGTACGAGCGACCCGATCTCAAGGCGCTGAACGAGCTGGAGCACCTGCTGCGCCACACCACGGAGGAGCTGGCCGCCTGGCGGCGGCGCACGCTCCGGGCCGAGGCCGAGCTGGGCGAGGCGCGGGCGAGCGGGGGCGTGGTCGCGGGGCCCGAGCTCAAGGAGGCTCGGCAGAAGATCGGCGAGCTGGAGAGTGAGAACCAGGCCCTGCGGCAGCGGATCGAGGCGGCCAAGGAGCGGCTCCGGGTGCTGTCCGCGCGGCTCTCGTTCCTCGAGCAGCACGGTGGGGGGACCGCCGCATGAGCGCCGCCAAGAACGCGGTCCGCGTAGTGATCGGCGGCGAGGAATTCACGGTTCGCTCGGAGCTTCCGCCGGAGTACACCCGTGAAGTGGCGGCCTATCTGGACGCGGCGCTCAAGCGGGTGCGGGATTCGCTTCCCATGATGGAAACCCACAAGGCGGCGATTCTCGCCGCCCTCGCCATCACCGACGAGCTGTTTCAGGCTCGCCGGGGCGATCGCGAGATCGCCTCCCGTTTGTCGGGGATGGCCGACGACCTGGCCCGCCTGCTTCCGCCCGCCAAGCGGGGCAGCCGCGCCGCCGTGTCCTAACGGAGAACTCTCGATGCCTCAGTCCCTGCTCCTCCCCGTTCTCGCGGGGGTGGCTGCCGGACTCGTAGTCGCATTGGTGTTCGTGCTGTACTACGTCCGGGCCCAGCGACGCTCGGCAACGGGAATTCTCGCGGCCGCCCGGGCAGAGGCCAACCGGCTCCGCGCGGACACGGTGCGTGAGGCCGAGTCCGCCAAGGCGGAAGTGCTGGTCGCCGCCAAGATGGAATCGCTCAAGTTGCGCGAGGACCTGGATCGCGAGATCCAGCGCCGGCGCGAGGAGTGGGAGCGACTCGAGCGCCGGGCCGAGGAGCGCAGCCGGGTCCAGGACCGGAAGCTGGAGGAGATCGAGGGCCGGGAACGGAATTTCGGCAAGCGCGAGGAGTCGCTGAGCCAGCGGGAGAACGCGCTCCGCGCTCGCGAGGGCGAGGCCGACCGCCTCGCGCAGGAGCAGCGGGTCAAGCTCGAGCGGATCGCGGGGCTCACCGCCGAGGACGCCCGGCGCGAGATCCTTCAGCGGGTGGAGGACGAGGCCCGCACCCAGGCGGCCGCGCTCGTGCGCGAGATCAAGGAGCAGGCCCGGAAGAGCGCCGACCGCGATGCCCGACGGATCATCTCGATCGCGATCCAGCGCCTCGCCGCGGAGCACACCGCGGAGAGCACCGTCGCCGCCGTCCCCCTCCCGAGTGACGAGATGAAGGGGCGGATCATCGGCCGCGAGGGCCGCAACATCCGCGCGTTCGAGACCGCGACCGGCGTGGACGTGATCATCGACGATACGCCGGACACCGTCATCGTCTCCTGCTTCGACCCGATCCGGCGCGAGGTCGGCCGCCGCGCGCTCGAGGCCCTGATCCAGGACGGCCGGATCCACCCGGGACGGATCGAAGAGGTGGTCGGGAAGGTGCAAAAGGAGCTGGACACGCAGCTGGTGGAGCTCGGCGAGCAGGCGGCGTACGACACCGGCATCCACGGCATGCACCCCGAGCTGATCAAGCTGGTCGGCCGGATGCGCTACCGGACGTCCTACGGGCAGAACATCTACGACCACTCGAAGGAAGTGGCGTGGCTGGCCGGCATGATGGCGGCCGAGCTGCACCTCGACGTGCAGCTCGCCAAGCGGGGCGGGCTGCTGCACGACGTGGGCAAGGTGCTCACCCACGACAGCGAGGGCACCCACGTCGAGCTCGGCGTGGAGGTCGCGAGGCGCTACGGCGAGACCGCGCTGGTGATCAACTGCATCCAGGCGCACCACGACGACGTGCCGCACGAGACCACCGAGTCGGTGCTGGTGCAGGCGGCCGACGCGATCAGCGGGTCGCGGCCGGGCGCGCGGCGCGAGGCGTTCGAGACCTACGTGAAGCGGCTCACCCGGCTCGAGGAGATCGCCAACGGCTTCCCCGGCGTGGAGAAGTGCAACGTGATCCAGGCCGGCCGCGAGGTCCGCGTGGTGGTGACGCCGGACCGGATCGACGACGCGGCGGCAGCGGCGCTGTCCGAGACCATCGCCCGCAAGGTCGAGAACGAGCTGCAGTATCCGGGACAGATCAAGGTGGTCGTGATTCGGGAGACGAGAGCAGTGGACTACGCTCGATGAGTGCTCGCATTCTGGATGGAACGGCGCTGGGCAAGACGATCCGCGCCGAGGTGGCTGCAGAGGTCGCGAGGTTGGGAGGAAACGGCACCAGGCCGGGACTGGCCGCGGTACTGGTCGGGGAGGATCCGGCGAGCGCCGTCTACGTGCGCTCCAAGGGGAAGGCCACCGAGGAAGCGGGCATGCACTCGGAGACGATCCGCCAGCCGGCGACGATCTCCGAGGACGAGCTGCTCGGCATCGTGGACCGCCTCAACGCCGACCGGAAGATCCACGGCATCCTGGTGCAGCTTCCGCTGCCCAAGCACATCGACAGCGAGAAGGTGCTGCGCCGGATCGATCCGGCAAAGGACGTGGACGGGTTCCACCCGGTGAACGTCGGCAAGCTGGTGACCGGCGACCGCACCGCGTTTCGTCCGGCCACGCCGTACGGCGTGCAGCAGATGCTGGTCCGCTCCGGGATCGAGACCAAGGGCGCCCACGCGGTGATCGTCGGCCGGTCGAACATCGTGGGCAAGCCGATGGCGAACATCCTGATCCAGCAGGGGCCGGGCGGCGACGCGACGGTGACGGTGTGCCATTCGCGCACGCGCGATCTGCCCGGCGTCACCCGGAGCGCCGATATTCTCATCGCGGCGATCGGGAAGGCGGAGTTCGTCACGGCGGACATGGTGCGGCCGGGCGCGGTGGTGATCGACGTCGGGATCAACCGGGTGGACGACGCGTCGCAGCCCAAGGGCTATCGCCTGGTCGGCGACGTCGCCTACGGCCCCGTCTCGGAGGTCGCCTCCGCCATCACTCCGGTCCCCGGTGGCGTCGGCCCGATGACGATCGCCATGCTGCTGCAGAACACCCTGCAGGCTTGGCGGCAGCTGGAGTCTCGATGAAGGTTGGATTGTGCGGAAGTGTTTACCACGAGGCACGAAGGACACGAAGGGCACGGAGCAAGCACTATGGGGGTGTGCTGTTACCTACCGTCTTCCTCTGTGCCTTGCTCTCCGTGCCTCTGTGGTGAAAACACTTTCGGAGCCTCTGAACACTCAGGAGCTATGCGGCGATGGCACTCTCTTTTCAATTCGGCAGCCCCTCGGCCCCACGGATGAGGTCTGGTCCGTCAGCCGGCTCACGCACATGGTGAAGCGGCTGGTGGAGGGGGAGATGATGCCGCTGTGGATCCGGGGCGAGGTGGTGCAGTTCAAGGCCTGGCCCGGCAGCGGGCATTGGTACTTCAACCTGCGCGACCGGAACTGCCAGGTCCGCTGCTGCATGTGGAGTCGGGACGTGCCTCGGAGAGCCACGCCGCCCAAGGATGGCACCGAGGTCTTCGTGCTCGGCCAGCCAGTGATCTACGAGGCCAAGGGCGAGTTCCAGCTCAAGGTCACGCGGATCATTCCCACCGCGGAGGTCGGCGCCGCGCAGCAGGAGCTCGAGCGGGTCCGGGCGCTGCTGCAGCAGGACGGGCTCTTCGACGTCGCGCGGAAGCGGCCGATTCCCAAGCTCGCGAGCACCGTCGCCGTCGTCACCAGCGTCGCGGGAGCGGCGCTGCACGACATCATCACGGTCGTGCGCAGCCGGTGGCCCTGCTGCCGGCTCCTCGTGGTGAATGCGCGGGTGCAGGGCGACGGCGCCTCCGCCGCGCTGGTGAGCGCGCTTCGGCTGGTGAACCGAATCCCCGACGTGGAGCTGTGCATCGTCGGGCGAGGCGGCGGTGGAAGGGAGGACCTGGCGGCCTTCAACACCGAGGCGGTCTGCCGCGCGCTCGCCGCGGTCCGGGTGCCGACGATCTCCGCTGTCGGGCACGAGACCGATATCTCGCTCACCGACCTCGTCGCGGACTTGCGCGCGGCGACGCCGTCCGCCGCGGCCGAGCAGGCGGTCGCCGACCGGCGCGAAGTCCTCCGCCAGGTCGCCGACCTCGCCGCGCGACTCGCCCACGGACTGGCCTCGCGCTCGCGGCTCGCCGACGAGCGCCTGGCTCGCACCGCCGACCGGCTTCACGCCGGCATGGATGCCGCGCTCCAGCGCGAGCGGCACCGGCTGGACCGTCTCGGCGCCCAGCTCGACGCGCTGAGCCCGCTGCGCGTGCTCGACCGCGGGTACGCCGTTCCCCGAGACGCCGACGGCCGGGTGCTCAAGCGCGTGGCGGACTTCGCCCCTGGCTCCTCGTTTCACCTCCGCGTCGCCGATGGCGACGTCCCCGCCCGCGTGGAGCCCGCGTGACCAGCATCGCCGACGAGCTTGCCCGCCTCGAGGAGATCGTCCGCAAGCTCGAGGCCGACGACGTCGAGCTCGACGCGGCGCTCGCGCTCTTCGAGGAGGGCGTGGCGAGACTTCGCGTCGCCCGCGAGCGGCTCGTCGCCGCCGAGCTCAAGGTCCAGGCCGTCCTCGACCAGGCGGGCGGAGATCTCCGGTACACCGATCTCGATGGCTGAGGCCGCGGCCGCGCCGGTGTCGGATCTGCTCGCCGAGGCGCGGGAGCAGACCGATCGCCTGCTCGGTGAGTGGGCCGACCGGTTGCGCGCCGAGGTCGGCGGGCGCGAGGGCGAGGCCCTCGACTACGCGCTGAGGACGCCCGGCAAGCGGGTGCGAGCGGCGCTGGTGCTCGCCGCCTACCGCGCGGTCGGCGGACAGCTCGCCGGCGATCGCCGGTGTCGGCGCCGCGGTCGAAACGGTGCACACGTACTCCCTCGTGCACGACGACCTGCCCTGCATGGATGACGACGACCTGCGTCGCGGGCGGCCCACCACACATCGCCGGTTCGACGTCCCCACCGCGACCCGGGTCGGCTTCCTGCTCGTTCCCGTGGCCGCCCGCGTGCTCGCCGCCGCGGCGAAGGACCTCGAGCTTCCGCCGGCCACCCTGGGACGCATGGCCGTCGAGCTCTTTCAGGCCGGCGGAATCGAGGGCATGGTGGGCGGTCAGTGGCTGGACCTCGAGGCCGAAGGCCGGCAGCTCGCGCTCTCCGAGCTGGTCGAGGTCCACGGCGGCAAGACCGGCGCCTTGATCCGCGCGGCGTGCACCCTCGGCGGCATCGCGGGCGAGGCCAATCCGGACCAGGTCGCGGCCCTCACGGCCTACGGTGAGGACGTGGGTCTGGCTTTCCAGATCGCCGACGACGTGCTCGACGCCACCGCCACGAGCGAGACGCTCGGCAAGACGGCCGGGCGCGATGCCGAGCTGGCCAAGTCCACGTACGTGAGCGTGTTGGGCGTGGAGGCGGCGCGAGCGGAGGCGGAGCGGCTCGCGCGGCGGGCGGTGGGATTTCTCGACGCGGGCGGCGTCCCCAGCGGGGCACTTGGGGCCTTGGCCGGGTATATTGTAACGAGGAATTCGTAGCAGTGACGTCTGTCACCCTGAGCGCAGCGAAGGGGGCATACTCCCGGGCATGGCCCCCTTCGCTGCGCTCAGGGTGACAGAACCTGTCCCATAGACCGAGCACCCGATGACCCTGCTCTCGTCCATCCGGTCCCCGGCCGACCTCAAGCGGCTCCACCGCGACCAGCTTCCCCAGCTGGCCGAGGAGATCCGCCAGCGGCTGATCGAGTGCGTGTCCCAGACGGGCGGCCACATCGGTGCCAGCCTCGGCGTGGTGGAGCTGAGCATCGCGCTGCTCTACGAGTTCGACTCGCCCCAGGACAAGATCGTCTGGGACGTCGGTCACCAGGCGTACGCGTGGAAGCTGCTGACCGGGCGGAACGAGGTGTTCCCCACCTTGCGGCAGCGCGACGGCGTCTCCGGTTTCCTCAAGCGCACCGAGAGCGAGCACGACCAGTTCGGCGCGGGCCACGCCGGCACCGCGATGTCGGCCGCGTTGGGCATGGCGACCGCGCGCGACCTCAAGGGCGGGCACAACAAGGTCGTCGCCGTGGTGGGCGACGGCGCGCTGACCTGCGGCCTCTCCTACGAGGGCATGAACAACGCGGGTCACTCCGACCGCGACATCATCCTCATCGTCAACGACAACGGGATGTCCATCTCGCCCAACGTCGGCGCCATCAGCAAGACGCTCGGCCGCATCGTCGCGGATCCGCGCACCAACCGCCTGCGCGAGAAGATCAAGGGAATGACCTTCGCCCTCGGCGGGGTGTTCGGCGAGGGCGTGGTAGACTTCGCCAAGAATGTCGAGGAGAGCGTCAAGAACCTGTTCTCGCCCGGGATGCTGTTCGAGGAGCTCGGGCTTCCGCTACTTCGGCCCGATCGACGGCCACGACCTCCCCAAGCTCTGCGACACCCTCCGCTTCGTGCGCGGCATGACCGGCCCGCGGGTGATCCACGTGATGACGCAGAAGGGGAAGGGCTTCTCGTTCGCCGAGTCGAATCAGGAGAAGTGGCACGGCCTCGCCGCCTACGATCCGGTGACGGGCGAGGCACGCAAGAAGGCCAGCGGCCCGCCGACCTGGACCCAGGTCTTCGGCGACGGGCTCACCGCGCTCGCCGGCGAGCATCCCGAGGTCGTCGCGATCACCGCGGCGATGCCGTCGGGCACCGGGACCAACATCTTCGAGAAGAAGTATCCCGACCGGTTCTTCGACGTGGGGATCGCGGAGGGCCACGCGGTCACCTTCGCCGGCGGGCTCGCGACCCAGGGCATCCGTCCCGTCGTCGCGATCTACAGCACCTTCCTCCAGCGCGCCTACGACAACGTGATCCACGACATCGCCGTGCAGCACCTGCCGGTGACGTTCTGCATGGATCGCGCGGGGCTCGTGGGCGAGGACGGCCAGACCCACATGGGGCTGTACGACATCGCCTACATGCTCGCGGTGCCGGGGATGACGGTGACGGCGCCCAAGGACGGCGACGAGCTCATCGGACTGCTCCGCACCGCGCTCAGCCACGACGGGCCGTTCTCGACCCGCTACCCGCGGGACAAGGCGCCCGCCGAGCCGCGTCCCGCGGCGGAGATTCCCGCGGTGCCGTACGGCACGTGGGAGCAGCTTCGCCGGGGCGGCGAGGTCGGCCATCCTGGCCGCGGGGACGATGGTGCTGCCGGCGGTGCAGGCCGCTGAGCTGCTCGCCGCCGACGGCATCGAATGCGGCGTGGTGAACTGCCGGTTCCTCAAGCCGCTCGACACCGCGATGCTGGAGTCGCTGGCGCAGCGCTGCCGCGTGCTGGTGACGGTGGAGGAGGGGACCATCGTGAACGGCTTCGGCGCCTTCCTCGCCGAGACGCTGCAGACCACCCACCCGGAAGTGCGCGTCGTCGCGCTCGGCGTGCCCGACCGGCTGATCGAGCAGGCGCCCCGCGCGGAGCAGCTCGAGGCCTTCGGCCTGACCGCGGCCGGCATCGCGCGCCGCATCACCGCCCTGCAGCACGAGGAGAGCCTCGAGGCCCGATGAAGGTAGGCATCGTCGGGAACCCGCGGTATCCGGACCTGCGGGGCGTGCTGGAGCAGGTTGCGGCCCAGTCGCCCGACCGCGGCATCACGCTCTACAGCGAGGACCGGCTGGCGCCGTTCTGGCGGCGGCAGGTGCCGACGTTCGAGGACACGGAGCTCGATGCCCTCGTCACCTTCGGCGGCGACGGCACCCTCCTTCGCGGCGCCCGCCTCCTCGGCGGACGCGAGACACCGATCCTCGGCGTAAATCTCGGCCGCGTCGGCTTCCTCACCACCGCCACTCGCGAGACCCTCGACACCGCGCTCGATTGCCTGGTGGCGGGCCGTTACGTCACCGAGCGGCGCCAGGCACTCGAGGCGGCGATCCGCGACGACAGCGGGAATTCCCGCGCCGTGCAGATGGCGGTCAACGACGTGGCGATCCACAAGGGCGGCGTCGCGCGGGTCGTGCGGGTCAACGTGTTCATCAATGGCGAGAACGTAGGCCCCTACAGCGCCGACGGCCTGGTCATCGCCACGCCGACAGGCTCGACGGCGTACAGTCTGAGCGCGGGTGGGCCGATCGTCGTGCCCGGGGTCGAGGCGATGGTGGTGACCCCGATCGCCGCCCACACGCTTGCGGTGCGTCCGCTCGTGGTCCCCGCGACCTATCACATCGTGGTCGAGCCGATCTCGGGCTGGGCGGACGATCTGCTGGTGTCGTTCGATGGGCAGACCGGGACCACGCTCGCGCCGGGCGAGAAGGTGGATGTCCGCCGGGCCGACGCGCGGGTATGCCTGATCCGCCTCGGCGGTGACGGGTTCTTCAGCCGCATGCGGCACAAGCTGCACTGGGGGGATCTGTCGGATCGGGAGGCGAAGCGGTAGGCGGCGTTACGACGCAACCGGCGTACTTCAACCGCGGAGGGAGCGAACGCGTCATCCCGAGCGCAGCGAGCCACCTCACCCGGGGTATCGAACCCCGGTAGAGTAGGTCCCTCGCTGCGCTCGGGATGAAGTACGCATGGCATCACTCCATCAACTAACTTCCCCCATGCTCACCGAGCTCCGCGTCCGCGACCTCGCCACCATCGCCGACGTCACTCTCGTCCTCGGCCCTGGCCTCAACGTCCTCACGGGCGAAACCGGTGCCGGGAAGTCCATGCTGGTGGACGCGCTGGCGCTGCTGCTGGGCGAGCGCGCGGCCAGCGGGAGCGTCCGTCCCGGGGCAGGGAAGACCATCGTCGAAGGCGCGTTCGAGGGCATCGACAAGCCGACCCGGCTGCGGATCGAATCCCTCGGCCTCGATGTCGAGGACGGCCGAGTGGTGGTGCGCCGCGAGGTGTCGGCCGAAGGCCGTTCCCGCGCGTGGGTGAACGGCAGTCCGACGACGGCCGCGGTCCTCGCGCAGCTCGGCGCCCTGCTGGTGGACCTGCACGGACAACACGAGACCCAGTCCCTCCTCCACGCGGACGCGCAGCGCGACATTCTGGACGCCTTCGCCCACGCCGAAGCGGAGAGCGCGTCGGTCGCTGAGGCGCATCGGGCGCTGGCGGCGCTGAAAGCCGAAGAAGCGGCACTGGTCTCCCGGCGCGACGAGGTGCGCCGGCGGGCCGACTACCTGCGGCACGTCGTCTCCGAGATCGACAACGCGAAGCTCAAGGTGGGGGAAGACGAGAGCCTGCAGATCGAGGCTCGGCGACTGAGCCAGGCCGGCGCGCTCGCCGAGCTGGCCCAGCGCATCGCGGACGCTCTGGAGTCGGGTGAGGAGAACGCGCTGGGGGCGGTGTCTGTCGCCGACCGCGCGCTGACCTCGCTGGAGAAGACGGACCCCTCGACCGCGGCATGGCGCGAGATGCTCGACGCGGCGTACGCCAACCTGGCCGAGCTGGCGAGGCTCGCGGCGGAGTACGCCGAGGAGACCCAGGAGGATCCGGAGCGGCTGGCGGAGGTCGAGCGGCGACGGGACCTCCTGTTCCGCCTGACCGGGAAGTACGGGGCCACGGTCGAAGCGGTCCTCGCCACTCGCGGCGAGTCGGCTGGCGAGCTGGACCTGCTGGACACGGCGGACATGGACCTTCGGGCAATCGCCGCGCGGCGTGTCGCCGCGGAAAGCGCTCTCCGGACGGCGGCGGATGCGCTCACCGCCCGGCGTCGAGAGGCTTCGGACCGCCTGGCGCGCGGCGTCAATCGCCTGCTCCCTCAGCTCGGGATGCCGGGCGGGAAACTCCGGGTCGGTCTGAATCCGCTGACCGAGACGGGGTCACACGGCCAGGAGAGCGTGCAGCTCGACGTGCAGCTCAACGTGGGGCTCGAGGCGAAGCCGCTCGCCCGGGTGGCTTCCGGTGGGGAGCTCTCGCGGCTGATGCTCGCGCTCAAAGTCGTGCTCGCGAAGCACGACGCTATCGCTACGCTGGTGTTCGACGAGGTGGACCAGGGCATCGGTGGTGAGGTCGGCGCACAGGTCGGCGCGGCGTTGGCCGAGGTGGCGGAGCGACACCAGGTGCTCGTCATCACCCACCTGCCGCAGATCGCCGCCCGGGCGGACCAGCACCTCGTCGTCTCCAAGGAGCCGCGGGGCGGGATCGCGACCAGCGACGTGCAGCAGATCCATGGCGAGGATCGCGTCGGCGAGGTGGCGCGGATGCTGGGGGACGCGGAGGGTGTGGCGGCGCGGAGGCATGCGCAGGAGCTGCTGGGAAGGGAGCCGGTGCGGAAGCGGAGGTAGGGTGGGACGCGCCAGGGCCGTCGCGGACCTACTTCTCCACCTAGGTCCCTCGGTCGCTTCGCTCCCTCGCGATGAGGTACTACGAACAGAGCATTTCTCTGCGTTCCCTTAGAACAACCCGAAATACAGCCTGAACCTCGCCCGGATCCGATGCACGTCCGGCACGATCCCCCGTGACGAGCTCACCACCCGCTCGTAGGTCCAGCCCGCGTCCACCGGGAGCCCGCGGCCGCCCGGGTGGCGCACCCCCGGATTGGAGTAGCTGACGCCGATCCCAACGTATGTGGCCTCGCCGTCGGTGCCCTCGGCCAGCACGCTCGGGTCCACTCCGGGGATCGAGTCGGCCTCGCTCGCGTAGGTCACCTTGTCGAGCTGGCGCGACTGGAGCTCCACCTGGCCGATCAGCGCGAAAGTCCGGGCGAGCCGAACGAAGGGCCGCACGCCCAAGGTCGTAACGTCCCCGGGATCGCGACGGATGTTCGCCAGCCGGTCGAGCCCCGCGAACGGCTCCGTCGGCGCCGCGACCCGGTCCACGTAGTCGGCGGCGAGCTGGCGATTGTAGCCCGCCTCGAGCCTGGCCCCGATCGCTCCGGTGCCCACGTCCAGGGTGCCCCGCACCTCGACGTCGGTCTGCCCGTCGCCGGTCCCGAGAGCGAGGAGTTGATTGCTGCGCGGAATAGAGCCGGTCGGAAAGCGGACGAGTCCCTCGACCGCCGCACGAAGGCCGCCGCGTTTGGTTCCTCGATCCCAGCCGTCAACCAGTGTGATGGCGGCCCCCGCCTCCGCGTCCCCGCGGAACGTCACCACGGACTCGCCGGTGCTGAGGCTGACGGGCCCTCCCGGAGCATTGAGGAACGCCTCGACGTCGGAGCCGGTGACCGGGGTCGTGGGCAGCACCGGCGTCGCCGTGAACCCGGCAACCCCGAGACTTCCCGAGAGCGTGCCTTGCAACGCAGTGACCTGTTGCGTGATGGCGCCACCGGCCACGCTCGAGGCGACCGGTACGAAAGGCGAGGCCGTCTCCGGGTCGGCGAGCAGGAGGAAGAGGTTGTCGCGCAGCGTCGTTCCCGAGGCCAGCGTGGCCTCCGCCAGCGCGCGCTGTGCCGGGTCGCCGTCATAGAACCCGGAGCTGATCTGCGCGCCGAGAGTATTGATCGCGTTGTCGAACTCCTGGAAGAACGGGTCCTGCTGCAGCGAGCTCGGCGTGACCCCGGCATCCGCCGTGGTGTCGAAGTCCAGGTTCGTCTGCACTCTCGCGCGTACCAGCGGGATCCGGCCGAAGATGGTGAGCCAGTGGGTGAGGCCGATGCTGGCGCCGAACACGGCGGTGCCGCGGTCGGAGATGACGTCGCCGGTGAGGCCGCCAAGACTCAGTTGATAGTCGCTGATCCCGGTGATCGAGCGGATGAGGGCGTCGGAGGGGGCGAGGGAGGGAATGAGTGAGCTGCCGAGGGCGGGCGTCGTGATTCTGGCACCGACCGGCCGCTTGTCGCCCTCGACGAACTCGTTGTCCCAGATCTCGAAGGCGCCGTCCACCTCCAGACGTGCGGCACCCGCGGGCACCCCGACCGGGGCCAGCTGCGCCCACGCCGACGAAGGCGCGAGCAGGGCGAGGATCGTCCCCAATCGCCGCACGCCATCCCTCAAAGAGCCTCCCGAGCCTGATGATGGTGCCAGGGTGTCAATCCGGTGGACCGGGAAGTTCGCCTGATCCGGGCAGCTTTTCCAGCCGCCGATGTCGGGTAGATTCTCCGGGGTGAATCGCACCTCGCCGGCACGGCTCGCCGCCTCCCTCTTCGCCACCGGCTTCTCCGCCCATCCCCACGTCGTCGCGTCGGCGCCCGGCCGGGTGAACCTCATCGGCGAACACACCGACTACAACGGTGGGCCGGTTCTGCCGGTGGCCGTTCAGCGCCGCACGGCGGTGGCGGTGTCTCATGCGGACGACTGGCTCGTCGCTTCGACTGTGGACAACAAGATCCGCGCCATCGGCGTGGACGCTCCGCCCAGGAAGTCCTGGACCGACTATCTGGTCGGGGTCGTGCGCGAGCTGCGGGCGATCGGTGCTGCTCCGGGGGGTGCCCATGTCACCATCGCCTCCAGCATTCCCCTCGGCGCTGGCCTTTCGTCCTCGGCGGCGCTCACGGTGGGTGCCGCGAAGGCACTGAGCCTGCTCGCCGGCCGCCGGCTCACGCCCGCGCAGCTGGTGGACGTCGCCTATCGCGCGGAGCACGACCATGTCGGCGTCCGCTGTGGCAGGATGGATCAGACCATCTCCGCGCACGCGGAGCCGGGAACGGCGCTGCTGTACGAGACGGGAACCGGCGCCATCATGCGGGTGACGTGCTCGGCGCGGCTGTGGATCGTAGAGACGGGCGTGTCGCACAAGCTGACCGGTGGGGCGTACAATCGCCGTCGCGAGGAATGCGAGCAGGCGCTGGCGCTCTGCCGGGAGGCTCAGCCGGATCTTGCCCACCTGGCCGATCTCGCGCCCGGCGATCTCCCCCAGGTAATGCGGCGGCTTCCGAAGGAGCTGGCGCCGAGGGTCCGACACGTCGTGAGCGAGACCGCTCGCACTCGGCAGGCGGCGGCCGCCCTGGCTGCCGGCGAGCTGGCGCAGCTCGGCCGGCTGCTGGTCGAAGGGCACGAGTCGCTGCGGAAGGATTACGAGTCCAGTGTTCCCGAGGCGGACTTTCTGGTCGAATCGGCGGTGAAGCGCGGGGCCTTTGGGGCGCGGCTCACCGGCGCGGGGTGGGGCGGCGCCGTCATCGTCCTGGCCCCGGAGGATCGGCAGCACACGGTCCTCGGCGATGTGGCGCGCGATTTCCGAGGGCGGTTCGGGCGCGAGGCGGCGATGTGGAGCACGCGCGCATCGTCCGGCGTGCGCCGGGAGTCGCTTCGCGACTAGGCGGTATATTGTGGACTGCCTGGCTCCGGTGGCGAAACTGGCAAACGCTACAGACTTAAAATCTGTTGGGAGCAATCCCTTGTGGGTTCGATCCCCACCCGGAGCATAGACTTAGCTGCAACCCCCTCTTTGACCTCGGCCGTTTGCACCACCGTTTGCACTACGACCCCTATCTGACTTTCCGCCGCTGCTCGGCTTTAGTCACCTGCTTCTCCCAGTATGCGCGGTCGGCTCCGGTTGGGATGAACACGCCGTACGTCGTCAACGTGAGCATTGGGGTCGAGTGGCCGAGCTGCGTCTGCACGACGGCGATGGGCACGCCAGCCCGGAGCCGCATCACGGCCCAGTGGTGGCGGGCCGCGTGGACTTTGAGCTTGCGGGTCAGCTCGAGCCTCTCGGCCGCGATCCAGCGGTGCCAGTGGTTGACCTGATAGGGCTTCCACTCGGCAGGGAAGAGCCGCGCGGTGGGCAGCATCCGCTTGACGTGCGCCGCGATGATGGGCCACGCCCAATCGGCTACCATGCACACCCGGTCCCTGGTATGCGTCTTGGTGCCTGCGGCTCGTATCTCCCGGCTCGCGTCCCACACATCGGCTCGGGTAAGACGCAGGGCTGTGCTCACTTCGATGCCGGTCCCGTACAGAATCGCGAAGAGTGCCCGCCTTTCGGGCGTCGCTTGTGCGTCCACGATCCGCCGCACCTCACCTAACTCATAGAACTCCACCGGCGCCTTCCCCTCGGCCGGTCGGCTCACAGCATCCATCGGGTTGGCGGAGAAGTGGCCGTGAACTCGGGTCACATATTCGAAAAACAGTGACCAAGCCGAATGAACCCGCCGAAGCGTATTCCGCTTACCGGGGTAAGCCGCCGACCTCTCCGTGAGCCACGCTGTGGTGACCCGGCTCAGGGAGCGCGGCCCGCCCTCAGGCAGCAGCCAGCGGACATGCACGAGGATCTGGTCGCCATAACCCGCGGAGACGCCCCGGCTGTGCGCCGTGTGCCATGGCTTCACGAGCGGCTCCAGGTCCACGTCGGCCAGGAGCCGCCGCATCTCGACCACGTTGTAGCGAGTGGAGACCCACAAGTCGTAGAGCCGCCCGAGTCGCGCCGGTCGATCTCGTCGGCGTGCCATGAGGACAGGCTCGAGCAGGTCCCAGGCGCGGTGCTCGGCGGCGAGGCATTCCCACATCGCCGCGATCCGTTGGGCCAGCGCCTTCCCCCCAGCGGTGAGGGGAGCTACGGTCTGCAGTTGCCTGAACCTGCGTTGGGAAGATGCAGCCGCGCGGGGCCTCTCAGAAACGTGATGTGATGCCGCCGGGTGGTCTACTACCACCTCGCCCGCACTACCTGCGTTCCTGTTAGCGCTCATGGAGGGCACCGCCCTCACGGAGCCCAGCGCCCGTCTAGTCTGTCGACTGCATGCGCAGGTTAAGCGGCCAGCCGGATCGAGGCGTTCGCCGAGCAGCGCTGATCGAGCCTAGCGCACCACGACCCTCTTGTGCATGCCGAGCATCACATGAGGTGGCTGGCCCTCTCCATCGCGGAACTGGCACACGATCGCGTACGTTCGCCCGGGTAAGAGATCCACCATCAGCTCGCCGCCGCTGGCCTGGGCTGGACGCGCGATGAGCACACCAATCAATGCGTCGAGGAGCTCTTGGGGATCACCATCGGTGCGCAGTCGTTCCAGCAGCTGTTCAAAGCTGATGCCGGGCTTCAGCAGCGCCATGACCAATTCATGGGGCACTCGTCCTCGGTTCTGGAACGAGATTAGCGTGCGCCCACCCGAGAGTGTGTCGGAAGCCTGAAAGGCGTAGTCTGTTCCGGCAACCGTCACCGTGCTGACCCGTTGGCGGCAGCTGGGGCTGACAGTCACGAGGGCAACGAGCGCAGCGGTCCGCGCGAGGCGCTCGCGAGCACTTCGAGGGACTCGCAAACAACGCATCGTACCTTCCTTCGCGAGCACTGGCCGAAGCCAATAGCGCCGCAGCGGCCAAGGTAGGGGGTGGCCGCCTAACTAGAATTAGACTGCGACCGCAGCAGTCTAAATCCGCTCGTGTCAGGGGACCAGCCGGTTGCCCAACTTACTATAACGATTCGCGCGATGCGGACGTACGCCCTCGACCATAATCGGGGGCCGTCAGAATGACGCTGTGGAACAAGGGATAGCGTGGGCTGGCTCTCCATGCAGGCGGCCTGCCCAGCGTCTGCTGTCGCACTTTCAACGGACCGCGACAATTCTGCATCTCATGCCGCCCCGCGTGGCCCGGTGTATGCGGTTCCCGACTTGACCCGAGGAAATCCGTATCGAGCCGCGCGCTGGTCGCTTGACAGCCCCGGTACGGCACCGTACATCAGGGGTACTCCACGACAAAGGCACACCCGGCGAAAGCCGGGGCCGCAACGCGCCGAGATGCGCTCGTGCGAAGATCCCCCTCGCAGAGGAGGTTTCCGTGTCCACACGCCTGCCTGCCCTTCTGCTTCCGGTCATCCTCGCCTGCTCCCGGTCCACAGCCGAGAGCGCCTCTAGCGCCGCTCCTGTTAGCAGTGAGAACGATGAAGCGGCGCGCCGGGGCCGTTTCGCAGCTGGAGGATGAATGGGCAAACGCCCTCGAGGCGCACGACACGACGTTCTTGGCTCGGGTGGTTGCTCCCGACTTAACCACATCGAGTGTCACGCAGGGCCCCCTGCAGAACTCCACGTTCCACGCGCATCCCTGGAGAACGCTCTACTCGAGCGGGCCTCCGCGCCCGTCCGGCCTGTCGGCTGCATTTGCGGGTTAGGCGGCGTGCATGAATGTTCGATTACATCTGCCTCTCGACCTGGCGCACGAGGCGAAAAGCCCAGATGGCAAGCGCTGCCGGGAGGAGGAGGCCGATCACGGAGACCCAGAGCGGTACGACCCAATCGCCTAGTTCGGCCGGTACCCGGTACACAAGCCGAAGAAGGTGGCCGAGCGCGATGAGCCCGAACAAGGTGCCCGAGATTTGCAGATAGTACCTCATTGGCTGTTTCCTTCCAGGGGCGGGCGAAGCCCCCTTTCTGACCGGGCTGGTGCTGCCGCCTAACGAAAATGCGCATCAGCCGCGGGGCCATCGTGCCGATGCCCGCACAAACCTACGCTCCATACGTCCCACAGCGCGCTCCAGGTGCGCTGCGACCGAGCGGAGGGCAGCGCTACCTCCGGCCCGTCGGCTGCATGCGCGGGTTGGGCCGCACCCGGCGCAGCTGCGAACTATGAACCTTCGGGCCGCCGTCTTGGGCGGACTTACAGCTCCAATGAGCGCGCCTGCCACAATGCCTACCGGGTTTATCTCACTGCTCCTGAGTGAGGCGCTCGAGCGCCCCTCGTGCCTCGGCCACATACGGCTGAAGCTCCGGGTCAGCATGTCGCCACGCATCGGCTACGAACTGGTAGGCCCGGATGGCGGCCCTGCGCTCGCCCAGCCGCTCCGCCGCCCGCGCCCCTTCGAGGACACCGATGACGCGCAAGCACTGAAATGGGAGACACTGCCGTCAATTCCGATCTCTCGAGCACGGTCCGATCATCCCCGCGGGTGGCCTGCAGCCCCAACCTGACAAGGGGCTCGAAATAGCAGACGGCACACAGGGAATCGGGAAGCTGCTCGAATCGCCGAAGTGCATCGGCCGTATCATGCCGCACCAGCGCGAGGTACGCGTGCGCGGCCTCGCCTCCGAATACGGCCTCCTCGCGCAGTACCGGGTCCGGGCTCGACCTCAACAGTGAGTCGGCGAGCTCCCGGAATCGCAGGATCGAGCGGGCGTCACCATGGCTCGCCCACCAGGGGAGCGCGACGCGCGCGGTCCGGAGATCGCCAGCGCGTAGCCATCGGTCGAAGTAGAACCCGGCGGTGTCGGCGGGGTAGAGACCCTGGAGGGCTAGTTCCGCGAACACTCCGGGAGCGGCGATGGGATCAGGGCTCAACGCCGCGGCTGCTTCACGCAGATGTCCGCGGAAATGAAGCGTGCTGGCCAGCTTCCTGCGACGCATCTCGCTCGTGAGCCAGGCGGCGGAGCTGTCGGGACTTGCCGCCAGGGCCCGCGCGACGCGCACGGCGACCTCCCCGGTGTCGGCCGCGTTCACCCCTGCGTACCAGGCCTTGTGGAGCGTGATGGCCGACGCCAGCTCGAGCCGTCGCTGCATCGCCGATCCGGATTGCCTGGGGTCGGGCAGATCGAGTCCGAGGCGCGCCCCGTCGGCGGTCACGTCGCCGGGGGCAAGCTTGAGGTACTCCACCGCGTAGCGCCGTGCTGCGTCGAGACCACGAGCGGCGGATGCCATCTCGAAGGGGTGGATGTAGGCCGGGGCGTAGGCGGAATCCAGCGCGATTGCACGATCGAAGGCAGCAATCGTCTCGGAGATCGGGATCGCTCGGCCCTGGTGACGGTAGACCTCACCAAGTGTGTACCAGGCATCGGTGTCATTGGGGTACCGGCGCACGGCCTCTTGCGCGGTCGCGAGAAGTCGTCGGTAGGCCGCCCACGTCAGCATCCCCTCCAGCTGGTTGGAGTCCACCGCGACGAGGAGGCTGTCACGCGGCGCGAGACCATGATTCAGCGCCCCGGCCCGGAGCGAGAGTGCGACGGACAGAGATTCGCCGTCGGCTCGTTGCCAGCCCACCACGCGGCCGAGCCGCCAGAGCGCCAGCGCGAAGCTGCTGTCGAGGGCTGCAGCGCGCTCGTAGGAAGCCAGCGCCGAGTCCCACGCGCCGTGGCGGAACCACTGCTCACCCTGCAGAAACGCCTTCATCGCGGCCGGCGAGGTCGAGCCGAGCGATGCGATGCCCGTGAGCTCGACGCGTCTGGCACGGCCGAGCGCACCGAGGACTCGCACCGCGAGCGAGTCGCCCAGTCGGTCGATCCTGCTCACCTCGTCCTGCAGCTCGAACTCTCCCAGCGGTCGTCCGGTCTCGACGTCCAGCAGGGTGGCGCGGACACGGGCCGAGTCCCTGCCGGCGGGTACCAGGCTCCCGAAGAGGCTCAGCCGCGCACCGGTCCGCCGGCCGAGCTCGGCGGCCGCCAACGGATCAGCGTGCCCGGACCAGCGCCGTACGACGGCCGTGGGCGGTACCGTGCGAATCGGGCCCGCGCCATCGAGGTTGCGGGAGAGCAGGTCTACCAGCCCCTCGCGCCACAACTCGAATGAGGGTGAGAGGACGTCGAATGGAGCAACCGCGAGAAGATCAGTATCGAGCGCGCGGGGCGCCGCCTTCTGACGCCACAGCAGCGCCACCGCCGCTGCGCCCACGGCGATCGCGAGTCCCAGGCCGACCAGGACCGCCCGGCCCGGTCGACGAACTCTTGACGACGGCGGCGGCGCGGACAGCGCCCGCAGGAATTCCGCGACTGTGGCGAACCGATCGGCCGGGACGACCGCCAATGCCTTTTGAACGGCCGCATCCACGGCCGGGGGCACCGTCGGGCGCAGCCGACTCAATGCCGGAGCGGGTTGGATGAACCGCTTCGCCACGACCGCCTGCGGCGTCGGCCCGGTGAAGGGCGGCTCTCCAGCGAGCATCTCGTGGAGCACGCATCCCAACGCATAGATGTCAGTCCGGGCGTCCACCAGCCCGGCGCCGGCCTGTTCCGGGCTCATGTACGTCGGCGTGCCGACGGCGAGGCCGGTACCGGTGAGCTCCTCGCCACCAGCCGCCTCGACCGCACGCGCGATCCCGAAATCCCCCACCCGGGCGTGCCCATGGGCGAGCAGGATGTTTTCGGGCTTGATGTCCCGGTGGATCACGCCGTGGCGGTGAGCGTAGTCCAGCGCGTCCCCTACCTCCCGCGCAATCGCGAGCGCGTCGTCCAGCGGCAGCTGCGGCTCCCTTCGGAGCCGATCCCGGAGACTTTCCCCCTCGACGAATGGCATCGTGTACCACAGGCGACCGAGGGTCTCGCCCGAGTCCAGCACCGGCAGGATATGGGGGTGATCCAGGCGTGCCGTCAGCTTGATCTCGCGGAGGAAGCGCTCCGGTCCCAGTGCCGCCGCGAGCTCCCCGTGTAGCAGCTTCAGGGCGACGTGACGGTCGTGTTTCTCGTCGCGGGCGAGATAGACCGTCGCCATGCCACCGCGCCCGAGCTCCCGGTCAATCATGTAGCGGCCCCGAAGGGCATCAGTCAGAGACGAATCAATCGCGGTCACGAGACTGCCAGGTGGGAGACTACTAGAAGGTGATGACAGGATCCCGATGAATATTAGCAAGGTTCACCGGGTGACACAGGCCAGCTGGGTGAACAGCGGCAGGCTATCTATCTCTTAACCCTTCGAAGCTCCACGGGGTTAAGAGAGAGAGATAGAGCTGAGCTGTTCACCTTTCCCTTAGAGCTCAAGTCTGACCAACAGCGTCATTACGGCAGCTATCGAGCACCCTTGAGCGCGAACGCGCCCTCAGCGCATAGAATTAGAGCGCAGGTCACAGGAAGTTTGGATCTGACACGACGTGATTTGGGCTGGCGGGCACCGCAGTCTACTTCTAGTTGGGCAGCAGGGGAGGAGTTCAAGTCACGGCCGGGATACGCAGGAACAACAGCGTGCCGCGACTCACACTTGAAGGCACCATGTTTGGTCATGTAATCGGCTTGCCCCTCCTCGCTCTCGTGGCCACTCCGTTTACATTGCCTATACACTCCGCATCCAAGTCTTATGAGTGACCCATTAGCAGCGGCCAAGCTCAAGGCTGAGACAGCCTACAATGCTGCCGCAGACTACTTCGACGCCGAGCCCTTGGGGTTCTGGGCGCGGTATGGCCGGCGGACCGTCGATCGGCTGCGGCTGCATCGTGGGGCGCACGTACTGGATGTGTGCTGTGGCACCGGTGCCTCCGCGTTACCTGCGGCGGAAGCCGTCGGCCCCGAGGGCCACGTCATCGCAGTTGATCTTGCGGGCGAACTCCTCGCCCTTGGCCAGGCCAAGGCCCAGGCCGCAGGGCTGCAGTGCGTGGAGTTCCGTCGTGGGGACATGACAGACTTGGGCTTTCCCGATCGTCATTTTGACGCGGTGGTCTGTGTGTTTGGGATTTTCTTTGTCCCGGACATGGAGCACCAGGTGGCGGAGCTATGGCGCATGGTGCGGCCCGGCGGGCAGCTGGCGATCACCACGTGGGGCACACGATTTTGGAGCCCGGCGTACGAGATTTGGTTGGAAGCCGTGCGCCGAGTGCGCCCCGATCTGTATACCGCATTTAACCCTTGGGACCGCATCACGACACCGGAGGCGGTCCGCACGCTCCTCCACGACGGTGGTGCTCAGAGTATCGATGTTGCTGCAGAAGAGGGGTACCAGAAACTGCGCACGCCAGAGGATTTCTGGATCATGGCACTGGGGAGTGGCCTGCGGTGGACGATCGATAAGATGGGCTCCGAGTTGGCACGCGAGGTGAAGCACGAGATCCTAGACCGGCTTGCTGCCGCGGGGGTCGATCGCGTTGCAACCAACGTCATCTATGCCACCGCCGAGAAGCCGTCAGGCCCGGCCTAATATCGCTTGGGCCGACCGCACTAGTTCTAGCATCCCCTGGCTGCCGCCCGCCCCCGACCACCGCTCGGCCACAGCGCGCCCTGGCGCGCTGTGGAAGGAAGGTTTGTGCGCGGGGAACGATGATGCCCGGTAACTGATGCGCAAGTCGCTAGACCCCGAAGGAGAGCCTATGCCGCGTTGGGAATACGCATCCGGAGTCTCCCAGGAGCGCCAGCCCGGTCCATGGCGACGAGTAAAGAGCCTGCCACCCATCGGGCGTGACCTGGAGGGTACTGTAGTACGCTTCGAACCACACCGCGGCGACTCCTGGGAGAGGCGCTCGGCCCCGACCACCGGGGGAGGCGTGGACTGGCCTTCGAGAGGGACTGCGACGGCAGCGCGGGATAGCGCAAGGGTGACGCACAGGAGACGCATACTCTCCTCCATCCATCAGCTGGTTGGCAAGGGAGCTCGCGCTCGAGCGTGTAGCGGTCGCCAGGGCGGCCTTGAACCTTTCTAGGTCTCGCTCGGAGAGACCTGTCGGACTGGGGTATGTTAGGCTACAGGCCCCAGGTCCCTGTCGGACCAGACACGCCCGCCGGAGGTTGGTCGAGAAAGAGAGGACAGTTGGGAAAGCGGCCCTGCTCGGGATCGACGCTACCCCGAATCGAGTGCCCGGATCGGCCCAGTCTCCCGGATCTCGACCGGTACCCCTTCGAGTTTGGAGGGGATCGCGCGTGCCAGCTCTGAAGGTCTTCCGCACCACCAGCACCAGGATGCAGGGCCGGCCGCCGCACACACCCTCGGCCGTGCCGACCACTCCCGGGCGCGCCATGAGCCGCTCGGTGTGGCGGCCGAGCACCTGGGCGACAGTGTCGTGCTGGATAGTCCGCCCCTCGGGTCCGCGCGGCGGCCCTGCCGACAACCGGCACCCGCTCGCGGTGGCGAGCGCGAGGAGCGCCGGGAGCACGAGCCCACGCACCGCGCGATCAGGTGCCGTCGATCGTCACCCCGAGGGCGTTGAGCACGGCGCCGATCGGATTGGCGATGGTGTACCCGTTCGAGCTCCCGGCGAAGAGCAGGGCGACGGGCCGCTTGCTGGAATTGTTGGTGACGATGAGCGAGCCCGAGTCGCCCGCGCGGGAGAACTGCCCCGGCCCTCGGACCACCACCTGGCCGACGAAACGCGCGGTCCCATGGCTGTAGGCGACGTTGACGGTGGCGTTGATGCCGACCACCGCGCCAGTGGTGCGCCCCGTAGTCCGGCCGTACTTCTGCACCGGCTGATTGAGCACGGCAGCAATGATCGCGGAGCTGGGGACTCCATACCCGTCGGATGGCGTGCGCCGGCCCAGATTGGCGGTGCTGCTGATAGCCATGGCGGCATCGACCTTGTTGTTCGCCGTGGTGGAGAAGACGATCCTGACGAACTTGCTGAGGCTGCCGATGATGGCGTCTGACCCGCTGGCGCAGGCCAGATCGTACCGGCCGGGCTGGAGGACCTTGCTGCCGATCGGGGCCGAGTTCTCCAAGGCGTAGACGTGGTTGTTACTCACCGCATAGACCGCGGTGCCGGACTTGCCCCTAAAGCCGATGGTTCCGGCGGAGCACTGGCCCTTGTTTCCGGTGGAGACCCCGATTGGCACCGGCCGGGGAAACCTCGACTTGGGGTTGATGCTGAGGGCCGCGGCGGCCGGAGCGGCGGACGGCCGCGGGGATCGCGCGGATCCTCGCCCAGTAACGACTGGAGAGACGGGCACCCCGTCCAAGCTGATCGGCAGCCCGCGGATCACGCGGCGGTCTTGGTGAAGATCTGGACGGCGACCCGGCCGTTCGGCGCGAGCCCGATCGCGGTGCCGACCACGCCCTCGCTCCGGAGCAGTCGGTCGGTATGCCGGCCCTGGGCCGCGAGCGCCTGGGCCAGTCCGGGCGGCTCGGCCCCGACGGCGGCGAGGTTAGGCGGCGCGGTATCGGGAGGCTCGGTTGCGTCGTGGGTGCAGCTGAGGACCGGAAGGGCGAAGGCGAGGAGCAGCATCCACGGGGAAAGAACCCGGCCCCGGAGGCCGCGGAAGATACTGCGCATATCTGGAGACCTCTCGGGAGCGCAGGGAAGTGAGTTGAGATCTTGAAGATAGACCGAGTCGATCAGCAGGCTAGAGGTTTCAGACGGCCGGTGGAAAGGGCGCGGAGAATGGTGCGGAGACACGGGTACACGGCGAACAGCACGATCACTCGTCAACTCAAGGCGTCGAGCCGGTGCGCGGGTCGTCCTTCGGGTCGACGTAGGTGATCGCAAAGGGACCTGTGCTCTGGACCTCCAACATGACGCGGCTGGCCGCATGTACGAAGTGAGGCTCCTTCGCGCCGATCGTGACGGGATCGTTGGGGGCCATCGCCTTCATGGCCTTCTCATGCCACTTCGCTCCGTGGCCCAGGTGCAGCGTGCCCTCGAGCAGGCGGAGCGTCTTGTTCGTGGGCGTGACAAGCACAGCGCCATAGCCGGGAAGAGCTCCCCCATAGTCCTTGACTCCTGAAAAGTGACCGCGGCTATACTGCGGCCATGCCTTCAACCGATCGTCCCAACCGAAGGCCTCGCTTTCGCGAGCAGCTAGGCTGGAGCCATGTGCTGCTCGCATGGGGCGCACTCCTCTGTGCCTGTCAGGTCGACCCGCGGCGCTCGCCGGGGGACAGCCTGGTCACCTGGTCTGGCGAGGAACTTCGCGACGCACCGCCGCCGCCGCCGCCGCGCGATACCTCGCCTTTCAAGAAGGTGGAGCGTCTACCGCTAGCCACGGACTCAACACGGGTGCTCGCCGTTGCGGAACAACCGCCGGATGATCGCTGGTGCCGTGGAGACACCCTTGTCTGGTTCTGGCACGAGGGGCTGGAGGTGTCCTTCTTGGACGGCTACATCGTGGAGAGCCATCTCGCTTTCCCAGCAGGTTTCGAGGGCAACAGGCACGTTCACAGGCCGGTTGCGGAACGCCGATGCACGGTTGTCGGCGCGAGGCGTGGCTCTTGACCCATGAAAGGTCGATGCTGCTAGACTAGCGGCATGACCCCTTCATATTGGCCCTGAGCGCTGGGAGGTCCCCCTGCTGATCGCACCATAGCATTGCGTGATATAGCGCAACGCTATATACTGTACCTGCCAACCGAGAGAGCACACCCGGCGAAAGCCGGGGTCGCAAAGCCACGGATCCTCGCCTCCTCCGCGACGCCGGCCTTCGGCCAGCCACCACCGAGGTCCCAAGATCGCCGAGCTGCTGCTATTGCAGGCTCGGCGTTTTCTTGTTCCGGTGGGCTTCATAACACTCGCCCACCCCGCCGTCTTGCCGAACCCGAACAGCTAGCTGCACCGACCAGATCGAGCAGCGTCTACCACGCTCGGAGGTTGCAAGCACGACGAGGGCCACGGGCGTAATGACCCAGACCGCTGAGCCTGCCACGAGACGGGTCTCACTCTACCCCTAGGAGGCTTCCATGAAGCCAATTGCCATTAGCAGTCTGAGGTGCTCAATGCGGAAAATGGCGCTTGGATTTCCTATCCCCTTGGGAGGGAGCATGCACGTCCCGTTACATGCGCTCGAAGCCTGGAGCGCTCCGCGGCTCGCCCGCAGCGCGCACACCGCCGTCCGTGTCTCGCTTGGGATTGTCCTCGGATCAGGTGCCGCCCTGCTCACGGCGTGCGGAGATTCACCGGGCCGCCCCCTCCCTCGCCTGCCGCCGAAAATCCAGCATTTGTTGTGGGCGGCACGAGCGACGCGGCGAACCGGTACGCGAACGTCGGCGTCCTGCAGCTCAACGTCGGCGGCGACGACTGGTTCGACTTCTGCTCGGGGACGCTGGTCCGCCCGAACGTCGTCCTCACGGCCGCCCACTGCACGGACTTCCTGGTCGAGGAGGGGGAGGACGGGTTCGGCCCCGCCGACCTGCGGATCTCGTTCGATCCGGAAGGCGACGCTCCGTACTCGACGGTCGACCACATCGTCGTGCATCCGGACTGGTTCACGAGGCAGGAGCCGTGCCGAGGCAACTCGAAGCAGCTCTGCCTGGCGCCTCCGGCCGAGGACATAGGGCTCGTCTTCCTGGACGCTCCGGTCGGCGGCATCACCCCGGCGCCCATCGCCGATCCGACGTACCTGGCCGGGCTCAGCCTCACTGGCGAGACGTTCACCGTCGTGGGATACGGCGTCGATGCGTTCATCACCGGGAGCACGTTCGCCAACCATCCGGTCGTGTTCGTCGACGGCATCCGGAGCTACCGGGACGTCTCGGTGATCACGACGCACGACGCGTTCCCGGATCGGTTCCTGAAGATCACGCAGAGCATGTGCTTCGGCGACTCGGGCGGCCCGCTCTTCCACGGGGCCACGCTCGTCGGAATCAACACCTGGACGTTCAGCCTGCGGTGCTCGGGGCCGAACTTCGCGTACCGCGTCGACTCGCCGGCAGCGCAGAGCTTCCTCGCGGCGAACCTCTAAGTGACGATCTAGTCACCCAGCCTGGGCAGCACCCAGGCGACTCTTCCGAGCCCGCCTGCTTCCGCGGGCTCAGCATCACTAGTTTGCCTTCTTGGTCGGTCACCAGCGGACGGCCAGCCCGACAAGCCGGAGGATCTGTCAGCCCGTCGAGCTCGAGTCTTGGGGACACGCCCCGGAGTGTTGAGAAGCCGCGTGGTCTGGCACTAGCCCGGCACTATGAAGCACGGCGCACGGGGATATTCTGCGGTGCACCGCGTGTGATGCCACAAGCACTTGGCGAAGGGCAGGCGGCCGCCAGTCCTCATAATGCCGGCCCGCTCTTGACGGCCCCTGTACCGCGTCCTATCTCAGGGCCTACCATCCCTCGACAAAGGCACACCCGGCGAAAGCCGGGGCCGCAGCGCCACGGGTCCTCACGCTCGGTCAGACGGACGGGAGGAGGGCATGCACAAGCCAGGGAAACGAGGCGAGCGCCAAGTGCGCCTCAAGCCACAATACGCACACCTGTACCGAGGCATCCCCCCGAACGAGTGGTGGCCGGCGTGGCTGCTGGCAGAGCAACTACTTGCCAGGGCGGAAGCCGAGGGCGTTCCCGAGCAGCAACGGATTTGCGATCCCAGCCATTTTGTGTTTCGGGGTGGGCAGAGCCGGGAGCCGCGTCTCCAGGATCTGCGAACCCGGCGATCAGACGTCACTCCGTGAACGCGTGGTAAGAGACGGAGGAAACACAGGCGGGTGCCACTACTGGATCTGGACGATCTTGGCGACGGACGGCACGCCGTTCTCGTCGAGCACGAACATCATGTAATGTCCCGGCGGCGCGAGGGTGGCCCTGAGGGGCGCCGTCACCGTGACGCTGGACGCGTCGCGGGTGGTGATCGGGAGGTAGTTGAGCCGCTGGTTCATGTTCGTGGCGTGTGTGACGCTCGAAAGCCGGATGAACGTGACCTTGGCGATGCCCGCGGCGTTCGGCGTCCCAATCGCGAAGCTCTGCCCATACGTCACGCTGGCAGGTGCCGTGCTAATCGTCGGGCGGGTAGCGTCGGTGCCATCCAGGTTGAACAGGTAGGGGGGCGAGAAGATCTCGCCGGAGTAGTCGTTCTGCAAGCCGCTCGCGAACGGTTGCCCGCTGCCGACCGACAGGACCCGGCCGTCGGGGAGCAAGAGCGCATTGGAGTGGTACAGCCGGTAGTGGGTCTGCCGTGCGAGTTGAGTCCATCCGCCCGTCGGACTCCACCGTTCGGCCGCCAGCACGTTGGCATTGGTGGGCGGGCTGTTGAAGCCGCTGGCGTTGGTACCGCCAGTCACAAGCACCGTCCCGTCCGCCAGGAGCGTGGCGTTCATCTGCCGGCGCGCGACTCTCATCGCCCCGGCCGGCTGCCAAGTGGCCCCCACGTTCAGGTCGATCCTCTCTGCCGTGCTGGTGGGTCCTCCGCCACCGACGAGGAGGATCTTGCCGGGCTCGTACATCACCGCCGAGCCGTAGTCTCGGTATCCGTACGCGCTGGAGGGCCCCGTGCTCTTGCCGCCCGCTCCCTCGGTGGTCAGATACCCGGTGGCCTGGGCCGGACCGGCGATGAACACCGAGCCGCTCGGCGCCACGAACATCATCGGATAGTAGTTGATGCTCGAGGCGGCGGCGGTCAGGGAGCGCAAGGAGGTACCCGAGGCGCTCAGCACCTCGGGAATCGTGTTGAGCGTCCCATCGGTGCCGCCGCCTGACACCACGAGCGCTTCGCCGTTGGGGAGAGCCAGGACGCTGGGATACCACCGCCCGTTCTGCATCGTCGGGCCGGGAGACCAAGTCTTCGACACGTAATCAAAGAGATTGGTCACCGCGATCCCGATGTTGTCGGTGCCGCTGTGCCCGCCCATCACCATGAGCCTGCCGTCGGGAAGCAGCGCGTGTCCGCTGCAGAACAGGTCGGCGGGCCTGGTAATGCTCTCGAACGAGCCGGTGGTCGGATCCCAGAGCGTCTGATGCCGGTCGCTCCTGCCCCACGTCAGGACCTCGCCGTCCGGCAGGACGCTCGCATGGATCGACAGGACCGGCCAGTCGAACGGATTCCCCCACTCTCCCACCAGGGCCTTGTTGGCGGGCTTGTCGAAGCTCACGACCACCGACGTGGACTGCGCGAGCGTCACCGCGCAGCTCCCCGAGCTCTTGCCGATTCCGGTTCCCGCGGTTTGACAGCTGCCGCCTGCCCACGCCTTGAGGTAACTGCCGGTCGACGCCGTGGCCGTGACCGTGACGAGCGTGTTGAGCGCGTAGTTGGCGCTGCAGCCGGTCGCCGCCGCAGTGCCCCCGCTGATGCTGCAGGCGATCCCCAAGGGGCTGGACGAGACCGTCCCATCACCGGCGGCACCGCCCGTGATACTCAGCGTCGCGACATTGGTCTGCGGACGGAAGTTGATCGTCACGACCGCATCGCTCGTCATCGGGATGACGCAGGCCAGCACATTCTCGGGAGAAGGCGGACAGTTCCCGCTGACGATCGTGAAGGTGGCGCCGGCGGCAGGCGCGATGTGGAGGGTCACGATGGCCGTGGACTTGTACCCCTGCTCGCACTTGCCGCTGGACGCGCCGCCGGGCACGATCGTGCAGCTGATACCGCCCCGCTCCGAGGTAACGACACCCCCCATCGCGCTGCCCGTACCGCTGACGCGGAGCTGGTAGCGGGCCCCGACTCGGGCAAACTCCGGCTCGGTGGCCTGGTCCTGGCAGCCGAAAAGGAGGAGCAGCGCGGCGCCGGCGCCGGGGAGACACCGTGCGCCGCGGGCGACGAACGAACCACACATGTGAGCGCTCAGGGTATGGGGCAAGCTATCTTAGCTCCGCCTTTCCCGGTGCGTAAGAGGGACCTTCGATGTTGGTGCGGGCTGTGTGTGGCAGGCCGTTGTTGGCAGGGTCAGGTCTACCGACCCTGCGCTCCGGAGCAAGAGGTCGCGGAACAGGGGGAAGGGTAGGGGAGTGGATCGGCCGAAGCCTACTCGGGAGAACCTTTGCACCACCGTTTGCACTATAGACCCCACGATTCCACGGGTTTTCGCGGCGCTTCTCGAAAGCCTTCCCCTCGGAAGAGTCCCACTTTCCGAGGCCCACAGGCCCCTTAAAATCTGTTGGGAGCAATCCCTTGTGGGTTCGATCCCCACCCGGAGCATGGAGTTGGCCGCAGTAGTCTTCGTTACCGCACCCCTTCGCACCACCGGCTGCTTCAACGAGGTGTAACTTGGCCGAGGACGATGTCGACCGCAGCACGGGCGAAACCCGCAACCAAGCCCAGGCGGTGATTCACAGTCCCGAAGCCAACCTGCTGTGGCCCCAGAGCACCTAAGGATCATCGCAACTATCCTCGCCGGCGTGAGCCTCCAGTGTCTCACGCTGGCGGCGCGTGCGTGGTTGCAGCCCGACGCAGCACCCGGCGCAGCGAGCCCGGAGCGGACCGCCTTTCGCGGAGGCTTGATACTCTTCGTTGTTTAACTCGGCGTACTCGGCGCGCTGTGGCTGATCTCGGTTCCCCTCGGCTGGAGGCCCGATCGTGTCTTGTGGGTAGGGCTCGGCTCCTTCCTTGCCCTCATGACCGTAGCTCGACCTTGGTGGTTTTGGGAGAACTACAGGGCGCGATGGCTGCGAGGTGCCATTGGGGACGAAGCGACGGCCGCCATCTATCTGGTCATCGCTGGGCTGATGATCTGGGTGGGCCTCTTCACCGACTGGAGGTTCGGACGGCATCATGTCGCATGGGCAGGCCGCATGGGCAGGCCAACCTTCCTGCCTTCCGAGCCTGGCTGCATTTGGAATGGGATTGGCGGATCAGGTCCCGGGAGCTAGACTAGAGATCACCCGGCAACACCGACGTCCCCGAGAATCATATGCTGATAGTGCAACTGCGCGAGATCTCCGTTCTCGCCTTGGTAGCAACTGTTGGCTGCGCTCCCAATTCCAGCCCGCCGGCCCCGCGCACAGCGACTTTCAATTCCTCCGAATACGCCGCTTATGACCAGACCGGAAACGGCGTGATCTCCGGCCAGGCCTTCCTACGGACTCAGGGCGGGGAGGTCCGGTATGGCGCAGGGCGTGAGGTTTATCTCCACCCAGTCACTTCCTACTCCAGAGAATGGTGGAACCGATTCGTTCTCGGTGGAAAGCGTCTGGAGTCTGGTGACCCTCGGGACCAAGCCTACCAACGCACGGCGGTCGCTGACGGAGAGGGTCGCTTCGTCTTCGCGGACTTACCGGCCGGCGAGTACTACGTTGCGTCCTCGGTATCCTTGGAATCCCATGCCGGTACTTACACAAACTCCACCACCGACAGCCTCGTGGGCCAGGAAGTCCGGCTGCGAGCCGGCATGCGCGTGGATCTCGTGCTCGACGACGTGCACACCACGGTCGCAACTTCTTGGGGGCCTGCAACGCCACCACCGACCGGGACGGCCGGCGCAGCGACCCAGATCCCAGCGGCTGAGGCGGCGAGTACTGATTCGCCCCTGATCGGCAGTCCACAGCACCAGACCGCGCCTGCGCGGTTCACCCCCACCGCGGCCGTGCGCCCCCCTGAGGAACCAGTGCCTGGTACCCACGGGAGCGTCCCTACGTCACCTTCACCAGGTGGTAATGCGGACAGCTTGCCCTCCGAGCCCTCCAGCCGGGCTTTCACGCGCGATCCACTGGTGCGGCTACTAATCGGTGATCTCCGACGGCTGGGAATTGCTCAGTCGGTGCAGGAGAAGGCTGTTGGGCTCCTCCGCGTGGAGCTCGCCGGTGGACCGAGCGCAGCGACTTCGGGAGAATACCAATTGGCAGCGCTATACGGTGCCTATCGCCGCGCCGTGTTCGGGTCACCGGAAGCGATCCTCGAGCTGTTCTCAGCTGGGGCGAAGTTTGGCGAATATAACAGGGACGGCCTCCTCATCGGACCCGAATTTGCCGTTCCGCGCTAGCTAGTCCCGCCGGTCAGCGAGGCTTAGGGGTTCCCGGATGGAGGAGTGAGTAGCTCGGCTGTAACGGCTGCCTGCTCCTCGCGGGCCCTGAGACGTAGCCGTCCCAGGCCTTGCATTGTTTGCGCTCGCAAGAAAGATTGCTTACCCCCTACATTTAGTTGCTTGCCGGATCGTGGTCCGGGGAGACACAATGGATCGGCACTGTCCTCGCTGCGGCATTCCAGTCGGTGAGCAAATCCGCTGTCCTCTCTGCGACACCAGCATGGTCCGCGTCAACCTTCGGCGCACTCTGCTCTGGGCACTGGTTGTGGAGGAATACCTCGTAGCCCTGGTCGTTCTGCTGCGCTTTCGATGACCTGCGGAGCTCCGGCTCAGCTCTCGTAGACTCACACACCTTGGCATCAAACGAACGAAGGCAGGCGGTGTCGGGGATTCTAGTAAGCGTCCACCCGCTCACTTCCGGCGCATGACCCACTCCCGGCGCGACGCGGTCCCGTTCGATCCGCGGCATTTCGAGCGCCTGGCGATGGCGGGCGGCACCCTGTCGCCCGAGGAAGTGTTTCGGGACATCCACCAGCGCCACCATTGGACCGGGAGCGCCTCGCCCTCCGGTGCGGGAGCGGCCGAAGAGCAGACGGCCCGGGTGCGGACAGCGCTTCCCGCACTGCTGGAGGAGCTCGGCGTCAGGACGCTCCTCGACCTGCCCTGCGGCGACCACAGCTGGATGGCGACGGTGGACCTGCGGGTCGTGCAGTATATCGGCGGCGATCTCCTCCCCGAGCTGATCGCGCCCCTCCAGCAGCGCTTCGGCGACTCCAGCCGGAAGTTCATGGTGCTGGATCTCACCCGCGACCCTCTGCCCTCGTCCGATCTGCTCCTCTGCCGCGATTGTCTCGTCCACCTGTCTCATGCGGACATCCGCCTCGCGCTTCGGAACATCCTGCGGAGCGGGATCCCCTACCTGCTGACGACTACGTTCCCCGACGGCGCCGAGAACGAGGACATCGTCACCGGCGACTGGCGGGTGCTGGATCTGCAGCGTCCGCCCTTTTCGTTCCCGTCTCCGCTCCGCATGCTCACCGAGGGATGCACCGAGGGCGACGGTCGCTTCGCCGACAAGGGTCTCGGACTCTGGCGAACGGTGGATCTCGCGCGGGTGCCGATGCTGGCCGGCTGATCGGACGGCCAAGAAGGCCGAAGTCACGACTACTACGCCCCCCTGGCCCAACTCCTGCGGTATTCACAGGCCCAGTCGAGGGCGCGCTCCGCCCGAGTCGGCACGCTCAAATCTCCCGGGGTCCACCATGACGAGTCCGATGCTCGAGGCCGGCTGTACGCTGGCGGTACTACTTGGTCTGTACGGTTTCCTCTGCTACTGGGAGGCGTCACGGGCCGATCTCGTGGCGGGTGCCCGGCGGACGGCCCACTCTCCGGATGCGGAGGTACCGAGCTATCGGACCCGCGCGCGGGTGGCGCTGGCGGCGAGCGGAGCCATCGCGCTGGGGCTGATCGCTACGGCGCTCTAGGTATGTAGCGCGCGCGACGACAGTCGCGGCACGCGCAGATTCTTGCAGTTCGAAACACCCCACCGCTCATCTACTCGATTTCGCAGCTTCCGCCATCCCCGCACTACATACGAGCTCGCCTTATCCGGTTGTCGTGCCCCCGGGCAACAGCCGACAGGCCAGGGTGGGGCGGCGCTCCGCTCGGGCGCGTCGCTCCTGGGGGCCATCGAACGGAGGCGTTGAATTGTACTGGCGGCAGGCCGATCGCCTGCAGCTGATGCGGCATCCGTTAGGCCGATGCCCGGGCACCCAGCGACGCGGGCTAGGGCGTGTAGATCTGCCCATTGACGAGGATTGGCCCTTGCCACAGTTCTTCGACGTGGGCGACATGCCAGCCTTGCGGGAGGCGACGCCACACCTCACTGTCGGGTGTGGACCGTGGCCGTATCTCCCTGTAGCGTAAGGCTGTCAATCTGGATGTCGATCGTGCCATTCTCCGCGATCACCGACCAATCTCGCAAGAGGTTGGCCCGGAGCTGCTCTTGGGTGAGGAGTTCGCTATGCTCGTCCCCGGCAGTGTCGTTCTGCAGGGTGAAATCGGGTGTCTGCACTGAGAGCAACGCGTCGATGTCCTTATCCCGGGTTGCCTGCACGCTACGCGCGATCTGGGCCGCGATGGCCGCCCGCGCGATCCCGACTTCCTGAGCCGGGCCAGAGGGCCTCGGCGTGCAGGCTGCGGCGACCCAGATGGGCACACTCCAGCAGCGGCTCAGTGCCATGTGGGGCTCTCCTCGAGGCGTGACACAGTGTCGGACACCGAGCAGAGCGAAACGGTTGCCTACGCTGCACGGCCTAACCCGCGCATGCAGCCGGCAAGCGCCGCCACAGGCGGTAGGAAGGCGACGTGAGTCGCGGTACGGTCTCTCGTCGCGTGCGCATTGTGCTGCTGGCATTGCTTAGTGCCGGGTACTTCCTGGCGCTCTACGTGTTCTTCCGACCGGTCCAAGTGCGCATCTGGAATTACTTCAGCGCCGTCGATGTCTTCATGATGGCGTGCCTGATTCTCCCCTTCATGGTAGTGCCTCTGCTCGTCCCCCCACGTCACCGTGTGACCCGATATGCTTGGGCCGTCAGCGCCGTGATGGCGCTGGATCTCGTGTTTTTCGCGGTGGCCGAGTTTGGACCGCTGGGGACCGGCCATCCGTCATTGGAATCGATGGGCTCGTACTTCCTGGCGATGGCCAAGCCGGTACTCGTCCCCGTGGCACTGGCCCTGCTGAGTGTCGCGTGTGTCAAAGGCGAACATATAGCCCTCGTCGCGACTGGGTTTCTCTGTTTGGCCGGGGAGACGCTATACGGGACGTACCCGACGGCGTGGTGGGGAACCGCCTGAATGAAGCCGGAGCGATGTTGCACGCTGGCCCAGGGCCAAGGGGGGCGCTCTCGCGCCCTGCGTGACGTGCTGCCTAACCCGCGCATGCAGCCGACGAGCGCTGGCGCTAGACTCCGTTCGGGTGGCACCCTCCTGCGCGAGCTTGATTGCCCGCGCCTGATGCGCAATTCGTTAGGCGGACCCGACGACTCGCCTGTGACTTAGTAGGAGTCTGGTAATGCCCCGCATAGCCCCCGAGATTTTCCGGAAGCGGCTCCTCATCGAGGGGTACTTCGCACGTCAGGACCTGAATGCCGAGATCATCCGAGACTATTTCAAGCTCATCACTGGCCAATTGGGCCTGCGCACCTATGGGGACCCGATCGTCCACCACACCAGCGGGCAGGGCAAGGCGATCAATGAGGGGTATGACGCCTTCGTGCCGCTGATCGACTCCGGTATCTATGTCTGCATCTGGTCTGGTCCGCGCTTCGCCTCGGTGATTCTCTACACCTGCGCGGAGTTCGATGAAACGCGTGCAACCGATCTGACGCGGGAGTTCTTCGCGATGACTGAGTGGGAGACCACGCTGTTCTAGTCCACCAGTCCAGGTCCGTGGGCGGGTGACTCCTGGGCGCTGCATGCCGGTGGGTCAAGCCGTCAGCACCTGCACATCGACTATTACACCAAGCTCATGCTCACCCTCCTCGGAGGTTGTCTGCTCATGATTGTATTCCGAAGTGACTCCTGGGTTGACAAGGCAGTCGCGCAAGCTGCCATTACCTGTAAGGGCGAGCTAAAGGCGAACGCACACGGGGGCACTGAGGCGAATGTCGGTGGATATCAGATCCAGGTCAGCTGTCGCTGAGCGTTCGGGCGTGAAAGCCTCCGTATTCATTGGCACCAGTGTCGACGGCTTCATCGCGCGAACCAATGGTGACCTCGATTGGCTGCCGGCCGGCGGAGGCGAAGAGCACGGGTATGAGGCGTTCATCGCCTCCGTCGATGCGCTGGTGATCGGCCGCAAGACGTTCGAGACCGTGTTGACCTTCGATGCGTGGCCATACGGTGAGAAGCCCGTCTACGTGTTGAGCACCCACGAACTGGCGCCCGCTCCCGTCGGGGCGGTGGTGGAGCGACTGGAGGGCCCTCCGGCCGACGTCGTGTCGCAACTCAGCGCTCGCGGCGTCCGCCATGCGTACGTCGATGGCGGCATCACGATTCAGCGCTTCCTTCAGGCCGGCTTGATTCAGCGCCTCATCATCACGCGCGTGCCGGTGCTGCTCGGAACCGGGATTCCACTGTTCGGGGTCACGGGGCGTGACATCATCCTCACCCACGTCGGAACGCGCCAGTACGCCAGTGGCCTCGTCCAGAGCGAGTATACGGTCGCCACTTAGCCCAGATGGCAATGCAGTCGGCAACCGCGGACCGGCCGGAGCTCCCTGGAAGGCGGCTCTCGACCAGGCGGTACCCCGCGTAGGTTCACCAGCCTGCCGAGGGGATCCACAACGGAGCCGTCGAGCTCATGACCTACATTCCCCCGGATGCGGGCGAAGCCCTTTGGATCGGCACCTTTGGCGTCATCTATAAGGTACCGGCCGAGACCACCGCGAGCGCCGTTGCCGTCGTCGAGCATGTGCTTGGCCCCCTACAGCTCGGCGCCCCCTTCCATCGCCACAGCCGCGAGGACGAGATCTCCTACGTGCTCGATGGCGTGCTCACCGTCCAGCAGGGTGAGCAGATCGAAACGGCCGGTCCTGGCGGCACGATCGTGAAGCCCCGAGGCGTCTTCCACGCCTTCTGGAATACTGGTGCGACGCCGGTCCGCTTCTTGGAGGTGATCGCACCAGGTGCTTTCGCCCAGTACTTTCGAGAGCTTGCTCCGCTGCTGGCACAGCCCGGCGCTCCCGACCTCGAGGGCGTGGTCGCCCTGGCGGGCCGCTATGGCATGGAGTTCGACTTGGCCAGTCTGCCGGGGCTGCTCGAGCGCCACGGCCTGCGGGCCGGCTGACGGCAGGAGCTCCAAGGCGGACGCGCACGAGGATGGTCCCATGCTCGAGGAGTGGACTGAGCCGCCTCCGATGAGCCCGGTGGCACCTGCGCCGGCCGTCCTTTCTTCTGATAGCACGCTCTGGCTGGCCTACCGGATCGCACGCGATCCGCACCACTGCGCGGTGATCCGGTTTCACCACGTGCAACAGTACGCGTGGGGCGCACCGCCCGCCGTCTATGGCCTGGAGAGCCTGGGCGCGCTCTCGCAGGGCAGTTTCTACGAGGTCCCGGTGGCGAGCGGGGAGACGGGCGGTGTCGGCCGTCGCTGGCTGATCACTTTTCCCGATGCGATGCTCGAGGTACGGGCCGCTGACGCTGAGGTCGTTCTCCGAGCTGCCGCGGCGCTCGGCCCGGCCCACGCTCTGGCGGCCCTGCTCAGCTAAGTGGCGGCGCAGACGCGACGAGTTCAGGATGCGATTCCGTCCGGAGAACCAACATGGCATCAATCGACGAAGTGCTCGCACAACAGGATCCTACGACCTTCGCTATCGCACTCAGCGATCTGGTGTTTCCCCGGTGCGATCGGGATGGGTTCGACGCCCTCAGCCCGGCTGAGCGAGTGGCCTACTGCGTAGATGCGCTCGAGCGCGAGGTCAACAACGGCGGGTTTCATCAGTTCTTTCTGAACTCCTCCGGTGACACGACCGCAGAGACCGCGGCTGCACTTCAGGCGATCGGTGCGGCCGCGGCAGGGAGTCTCTTGGCGCGAGCAGTTGTCGCTTTTCCCGGCGGCCAGCCACCGAAGGACCGCGAGCAGCGAGTGAAGATCCTCGAGGGCGTCTCCGAAGAAACACGGGAGACTTGGTTGGCCCTGGACGACGAGTTCTACACCTATCCCGATGACCTGACGGCGCTCATGCGCCGCTTTGTGGAGCTCCATCGGGGAGAGTTCCGGGCGTGGTAGGGGTCGGAGCTCGGCGCGCGGTCTAGCAAGGGCCCCCGCCGGCCGACAACCTGGTGGTATCCGGCGCCACCGGCGCGGAAGGGTCCGCGGGTAGGCCGATGCTGGCCGCATGCGCCGCAGCCGCCATGGCGTCGATTCGGGCTTGTGACAGCGCCACGCCGGGTATGGTCGCGAGGGCGGCCGCCGGGATGCTCCGGGCATCCCGACCGAACAGCCTGTCATACACGGTCAGCGCCGCCAGCAGCGTGCCGGCGGGGGCCGGGTGGTAGCCGTCCGAACTGTACAGTGGCAGTTCTGGATCCGCGTCCAACGCATCTTTCCACGCGATGCCGACTGGTATCACCACCCCGCCGACCGCCCGCGCGGCGGCCGTTGCCGACTCACCTGCGAATCCAAGGGATTGGGGAAACGCCTGTCGGGCCCATGGCAGAAACATGGCCGGCCGTCCTCCACCCGCGCGGATACTCGGCGCGAGACGCATGGCCGCGATGACCAGCGTGTCGCGGCAGATACCCGCCGGCGTGGGCCCCTGCTGCAGCACGACGAACGCCCAGTGGCCCTCATGTATCTCTGCCAATGCCTCCGTGGCACCGCCGGTGTGGTCGATGACGGCCATATTCGGCCCGGCCACCATCCCGACGCGAACGGAATCGCCTGCCGCCTCAGCAATACTCTCGACCATGGCGGGAAGATCGTTGGTGTAGGTCAGACTGTTCCCTACGAACAGAATCGAATGACCGGAAACACCCTCCGCCGACGTGACAGGGGAGCAACCTGGCTCGATGGAGAGGAGCGCGGTGACGAAGAGCACCCGAACTGGTCTCATACTCCGCTCCTTGAGGAAACCGTCGGTGGGCAGCGCACAGGTAAATCGCTCCTCCTAAGACGGCGATGGCGAGACCGACAGCACACCGTCGTCCCCGCCGAGCCGCTGTCCCGAGGCCGCCACCCTTATCATTCGGATGACGTACTCGACACCTACTCCGGATGTGTAGATGCGATTGTGGTCTTCGCTAGTTTGGATGGTTCTCGTCACTACCGCGCTTCGGCCGGCTTGGTCCCAGAGCGCCGCCTCCGGTCCCCGAGAACCGCCCGGCGCTCGGGTCGCGGCGCTCGAGGTGGCGCTGTACAACGCGCAGGCGAATGTTCAGGAGCAGTCGGACGCCGATAAGCCGAAGCTGGCCACCGAGGTTCTGCATTCCACGCTGGCCGAACTGCTGCCTGGCCAACTCGCCGACAGCGGTGCGGTTCGGGCCGCTGTCCGTTCGAAGGCAGCAGTGGCCATCGCGGGCGGGCAGGCATGCAATGTGGTCCTGGCGTGCGCGCGAGCGGTGGCCAAAGCGGTCGACGCGCCCTGGGTCGTGCTGGCCAAGGTCAGCAAGACCAGCAACCTGATCTGGCTGCTCACTGCTCAGCTCGTGCACGTTCCTTCGGGGACCATCATCCTCGACGATTCCACTGAGCTCAAGGGCGAGCCCGAGGCGATGGTGCGAGCGGGAGCGCGCATTTTCGCCGAGCGAGTGGCACGCACTGTTCGAGCTGGAGGCGTCACCACCAATTTTCCGACGCCGTGAGCTCCCTTCGAATTCCGAGCCTGGCTCCTGCCTAACCAAGGGCTGTGCGGTCGGCGGACATCGCCAGGAGAAGACATGCTTGAAAACAGCGACGTCGCGACCAGGCTCCCGGCCCAGGACTTGAATCGAGCCAGATTGTTCTACGCCGAAAAGCTGGGGCTGGAGCCCGTCGAGGAGCGGCCGGGAGGCCTGCTGTATCGCTGCGGAAGCGGATCCTTCGTCCTCTTCCAGTCGGCTGGAGCCCCCGCCGGAACCCACACCCAGATGGCCTGGGAGGTCGCGGACATCGTGACCACAGTGGCGGCGCTCCGCTCGCGTGGAGTGGTATTCGAGGAGTATGATCTTCCTGGAATGAAGACGAGCGACGGCATCGCCACGATCTCAGGGAACTATCCCAGCAAGGGCCGCGGAGAGAAGGGCGCGTGGTTCAAGGACAGCGAGGGCAATCTCCTCGGTATCGGCCAGCCCGTGCGCTGAGGCCGTGAGACACCTTTCATCGTCCGCGAGCTGCCTTTCGGCAGCCCTCCTCCTGCTCCCCGCGCTGGCGTGCAGCCATTCTCCTCCGCAGGGCGCCCCGGGCCCTTCCGTCGGTGAAGTCCTGCCAGTGTTCGAAGAACCCAGGCACCGGCTCGTGTTCTCCAGTCCCGTGGTGCGCGTGCTGGATGTACGTCTGCCTGCGGGCGATACCACTGCTTACCATGTTCACGCCGCCCGCATGGTCGGGATAGCGGTCCAGGGCGCCCGAATCTGGACACAGACCCCAGGCGCGCCGCCTGGCCCGATCGCAGTGCCGCAGGCAGTGCCCTACGTGTTCGACAACTGGTCGGAGACCTTACCGTACACCCACCGAGTCGTGAATGTGGACACGCTGCCACTTCACTACGTCGTGGCCGAATGGCTGTCTCGCACTGGTCCGGAAGCCCCGGCGCTGCCCGACGAGCCCGCCCGCCGCCTCCTCAAGGACGGACCGACTGCACGAGTCTACGAGATCACACTGGACGCCGGATCGGCGACCGATGCCCACACCCATGCCGCTCCCGGGCTGACGGTGCAGGGGACCGCGGGCACTCTGTCTGAGGAGGGTAGGCCGCGAGCCAAGGGAGGGGTCGGCGCGGGAAGCTGGAGCTGGAGGGAGGCGCAGTATCGTCATGTGCTGCGAAATGCTGGATCCACCCGTCTCACGATCTATGAGATCGACTGGCGCTAGGCTGCACGGGGCCGTCCGACGCACCTGGAAGCCAATGCTGGCGCTGACGCTCAGTCTCGTGGCTGCAGGGCTCATCTTACAGTGGCTTACGCCGGCCGCGGACTCCATTGGAGACTTCGTGCGGCCATGAAGGACTGGCCATTCGAGGATGCGCCCAACACCGCGTCCATCACCACTCGCCAGGTCCTCGAGGCCGGCGCGCCGATTCTTAGGGTGGCGCATGATGCCGACGATGGGAGCTGGCAGTTCCTGTGCGGCACCACTGACGACCCGGCCGACGCTCGGGTCGTCGGACTAGGCCAGATGTATGCCCGAGATGCCACGCTCGGCGAGCTCGCGGACTTGCCGGAAGGGTGGCAGGCTTGGCGCGCCGCGCCGGACCAACCCTGGCAGCGCGGCCCCAGCTGAGAACACTCACCCTGAACGCCCACGGCGATGCGCATGACGTTGTGCGATAGCGCGAGACTGCGATGAACCCGAGCTATCTACTTGTTCGCCGGCCGCTGAACGATGCGATCGCGCGCTACGGCGCCTGGATCGATCAGCCCGAGCTCGCCCCGCCGCAGGAGGTCGCGGAGGACGATGCCTTCGATCTGGCATTGGAGGATGACCAATGGAAGGGCCTCGCGGTGTACATCTTTGCCTCCGGCCCCTGGACCGTGTTCGAAGAAATCTCCGGCGGTCTCGGCGCACGTCCAGCCGAAGCCTGGGTGCGGCTCGCGGACGGCGGCGATCTCATTTACGCGGCGTGCAACGACGCGATCGGCTACGGTGAGCTCGTCCGAGTGGATCGCGGGCAGCTGGTGCGGCAGTTTCTGCAGGATGAGCAGGATCCCAGCGCGGATGTGGATATCGGGAAGCTCCCCGAAGAGGCCGACGAGCCCATCTCAGACTGGACGGACGTGGCGAAGTGGGTGGAGGAAGAGGAAGATAAATTCACGGGGAGGCAGCGAGGTTGGCTGTGGATCCACCGTGCCGCCGGCTGACAGGGGCCTCGCGACGCGTGGAGCGTCCGGGGCCATAAGGGCTGCCGCAACTCAGGAGAACCCATCATGCCGACAGTGAAAGCCAACGGGCTCACAATAAACTTCGATGAGCAAGGAAGCGGCGAGCCTCTCCTTCTCATCCCCTATCTGGCCGCCGATCACGCATGCTATGCCTTTCAGGTGGCCGAATATGCCAAGCATTTCACCTGTATCTCGCTCGACCTGAGAGGCGCCGGCGAAACCGACAAACCTGAAGGCTCGTACTCCACCGAGCTGTTCGCGGACGACGTCGCCGCCTTCATGCAGGCCCTGGGAATCCAGAAGGCCCACGTCTCCGGCCTGTCGCTCGGGGCAGCCACCGGGATGTGGCTGGCAGCCAAGTATCCCGGGCGAGTGAAATCGTTGTCGCTCCACGCAGCCTGGATCAAGACCGACTACTTCCTGCAGACGGTGGTCGGAACGTGGCAGGTCCTGGCCAAGGCGCTCGGCAGTGTGCACGAGACCATCATCCAGGGGATCTTTCCCTGGTGCTTGACGCCCGAACTGTACGCCGCCAGGCCGGAATTCATCGGGTCCTTGATGGACTTCGTGCGGTCTCGCCCCGCGCAGCCGCTGGCCGCCTTCATCCAGCAGTCGAATGCCGTACTTGCCCACGACCTCGAGGCTCAGTTGGGACGGATCACCGCGCCGACCCAGATCACCTGCGGGCGGCGCGACTTGCTGTGCTCGACGCGATTCGCCGAGCCCATCCACCACAGCATTCCGGGGTCCGAAGTCGTGGTGTTCGAGGACTGCGCGCACGCGCCGATCTATGAGAAGGTGGAAGAGTTCAATCAGAAGACGTTGGAGTTCTTGAAGCGGCACGCCGGCCTGACCGCGCGCTTCCCCCGAGGCGTCCCCGGAGTCGCCACCACCTAGCGCGGACCGCCCTCCGGCCCTACCGTCGTGTCTGGTGCCCGCGGCAATCCCCGATCCCAGGTCTTCGACCGCATGGCCAAGCCCGTCCTGTTGACCGTCGATGACGATCCCGAAGTGCTGAACGCCATCGAGCGCGACCTCCGGCAGCATTTCCGAGGCGACTACCGGGTGGTGAAGGCGTCGTCCGGCGCCCAGGCGCTCGAGACCGTCCACCAGCTCCTCCAGCGCGGCGCCCAGGTCGCGCTCTTCCTCGTGGACGAGCGCATGCCGCACATGAGCGGCACCCAGTTCCTGCTCGAGGCGATCAAGGTCTACCCCGACGCGCGGCGCGTGCTGCTCACCGCCTACGCCGATACCGAGACCGCCATCACCGCCATCAACGAGGTCGGCCTCGACCATTACCTCCTCAAGCCATGGGAGCCGCCGACGGTGCGGCTCTATCCGATCCTCGAGGACCTCCTCTCCGACTGGTTCGCCCGCGCCCGCCCGATGTTCGACGGGATCCGCGTGGCCGGCACGGCGCTCTCACCGGCGAGTTTCGCGGTGAAGGACTTCCTCGCGTCGAACCAGGTGCCGTACCAGTGGGTCGACTTGGAGAACGACCCGACCGGGCGTCAGCTCCTGTCGGACCCGAGCGACGGCGACGTGCGGCTCCCGAAGGTGCTCTTCCCCGACGGGACCACGATGGTGCAGCCTACCCTGCGCCAGCTGGCCGAGAAGATCGGGCTGCAGACCCAGGCGCAGAAGCCGTTCTACGATCTGATCGTCGTCGGCGGTGGTCCGGCAGGTCTCGCGGGTGCGGTGTATGGCGCGTCGGAAGGGCTGCGCACGATCCTCGTCGAAAAGAGCGCTCCGGGGGGTCAGGCCGGGACCAGCTCGAAGATCGAGAACTACCTCGGCTTCCCGAACGGCGTCACTGGCGCCGACCTCGCGCGACGCGCTAAGGACCAGGCCAAGCGCTTCGGCGCCGAGATCATCACCACGCAGGAGGCGGTCGAGATCAGGCGCGAGGATCCGTACCGGAAGGTCATCCTGTCCGATGGGGCGGAGCTGACCGGCTACGCCCTCCTGATCGCGCCGGGGATGGAGGTGCGGCAGCTCCAAGCCGAGGGTATCGAGCCGCTGCTCGGGTCGGGCGTGTACTACGGCTCATCGCTCACGGAGGCCGCGACCTACCGCGGCAAGGATGTGATCGTCGTCGGCGGCGCGAACTCGGCAGGCCAGGGAGCGATATTCTTCTCGAAGACCGCCCGCAAGGTCACGATTCTCGTGCGCGGACCCGACATCCAGGCCGGGATGTCCCGCTACCTCGTGGACAGGATTCGAGAGACGCCGAACGTCGAGGTGCTGGTGAACACCTGCGTGGTCGCCGCGCGCGGCGAGGGGCGGCTCGAGGCCGTGACGGTGGTCGACCGGGTGAGCGGCGAGCACCGGGAGCTGTCCGCCGCCGCCATGTTCATCTTCATCGGGACCGCGCCGCGAACGGGACTGTGCAAGGAGCTCGTGATGCGCGACTCGCACGGCTTCGTGCTCACCGGCCGCGACGTGATGACCGACGGACACCGCCCAGCCGGCTGGACCGCCGAGCGCGACCCTTACCTCTTCGAGACGAACGTGCCGGGAATCTTCTGCGCCGGCGACGCCCGCCACGGCTCCGGCAAGCGCGTCGCGGCCGCCGTCGGCGAGGGATCGGCGACCGTGAGCATGATCCACCAGTACCTGCAGACGGTGTAGGGACGATGACCGAGCCGCGACCAGCATCGGTGACTGCGGGAGACGGGTCCGACCTGCTCGCGCGCTTGGCCGCGCACCGGGTGATCGGCAAGGTGCCGCCCCGCGAGCTGGAGTGGCTGGCGGCGCACGGTACGCTCGAGCGCTACGAGCCGGGGCACATGATCGCGCGAAAAGGCGAGGTGGTGGAGGCGCTGTACATCCTTCTCAAGGGTCATGTCTCGCACGTGATCGATCAGGGGGGCGCGTGGCGCAAGTCCATGGACTGGCACGACGGTGACGTGACCGGGCTTCCTCCCATACTCGCGGCTCGTCGCCCCACCGGGCAACTCCGTGGTCCAGGAGCCGACCGAGCTGCTGCGAGTCGCCCGGGAGCACGTGCCGGTGCTTCCGATCGAGTGTCCGCACGTGACCGCCGAGCTGGTGCACGCGATGGTGGACCGCGCGCGGGCATTCAAGGCCAGCGACCTGCAGGTGGAGAAGATGGCGTCGCTCGGCAAGCTGGCGGCCGGCCTGGCTCACGAACTGAACAACCCGGCGTCTGCCGCCGCGCGCAGCGCCCACCTCATTTCCGAGGCGCTGGCCGAGTCCGAGGAGGCGTCACGCGCGCTCGGCGCGGCGGGTCTCGACGCGCGGGCGCTCGCGGCGGTCGAGCGCGTCCGTTACGTCTGTGCCACCAGGGTGACTACGGGTGTGTTCTCGCCGCTCGACCGCGCGGATCGGGACGAGGCTTTGAGCGACTGGCTGCTGGATCACGGCGCGGATGATGCACTTGCCGCTCCGCTCGCCGAGACGAACGTCACGCTCGCACTGCTCGACGAGCTCGCGGCGGAGGTCGATGGCGACCAGCTTCGCGCGTCGCTCCGCTGGGTGGCGGCCGGGTGCACGGTCGGCGGGCTGGCGCGCGACATCGAGCGGGCGGCGTCGCGGGTGCACGAGCTGGTCAGCGCCGTGAAAGGCTTCACGTACATGGACCGCGCGCCGTCGCCCGAGCCGGTGGACGTCGGGAAGGGACTTTCGGATACCCTTGCCGTGATGACCGCGAAGGCGCGCGCGAGGTCGGCGTCCTTGACGGTGGACGTGCCGGCGGAGCTCCCGCGCGCGCGCGGTTTCGGGGGCGAGCTGAATCAGGTATGGGCGAACCTGATCGACAACGCGCTCGACGCAGTGAGCGACGGCGGGCGGGTGACCGTGACGGCGCGCGCCGAGGGACCGAAGGTCGTGGTGCGGGTGACCGACGACGGGGCGGGGATCCCGGCTGAGGTGAAGAGCCGGATCTTCGATCCCTTCTTCACCACGAAGCCCGTGGGCAAGGGCACCGGGCTCGGTCTCGACATCGTCCGGCGCCTGGTGGATCACAACGACGGCTCCATCGAGGTGCAGTCCGAGCCCGGACGGACGGAATTCCGCGTGGCGCTCCCCGTGTCCGAGTGAGTCGGTAGTCCCATGCGAAGTCACGTAACCTTCAAAACACCGCGCTTCAATCAGACCGAGGTGCGGCAGCACTTCATCAACGATTGCTGCTTCGGCGAGGACTGCATCGCCTGGCTCATTGGCGAGCTGCGCGGCCGAGGGTGGACCGACCTCACCGAGGCCTGGCAGGAGGACTGGGGTTGGCAGACCAGCGGGCAGCGCGACGGCCGCCGGTACCTCCTCAGCGTTGGACTGATCCCCGAGGATGAACCGGAATGGCTCGTCCACATCGGGGAGAAGGCGCCGCTACTGGATCGCCTCCGCGGCCGGGGTGAGCTCAAGGTCCTGCCAAAGTTGGCTCCGGCGCTGCATGAGGTGCTGCGGTCCGCGTCAGACGTCGGGGACGTGAGCTGGCATTTCGAAGATGAATTCATGCGAGGGACGAGCACCGGTGGGGCTGATCCGGCCGCGCCCCGAACCGGCGGCGGGGTCACCACCTAGCTTTCGCGAGGCCCGATGCTCCTTCCTATCCTTGGGGGCGCTGCGCTCGGAGCACTGTTCGCAGTGCTCGCAGCCAACCGTGGGGCGGCCGGCGAGCGGCGCTTGCTCGCGCTCGGCCTGGTCGTGGCCGCCCTCATCTACGTGGGTCTCGCACTGCCCAGCGCCGACTCGCACTGGCTGGCGGTCGAGGCGATCGGCGTCATCATGTTCGGAGGGCTGGCCTGGGTCGGCAGCCGCGCGGCGGGATGGTTGGCACTGGGCTGGGCCGCACACGTGGCATGGGACGTCGGGCTTCACCTCGACCGCGCTCAACCTGTCGTCGGGGGCTGGTACCCGTTGGCCTGCGTCGGGTTCGACCTGGTGATTGCCGGTTTCGTTCTGCACGCTGCCGTGCAGGCAGTGCGATCGCGCGCCGGCGCGCCGGTGAAGTGATCGCTCGCAGCTCACCTGAGGATCACCGATGGACGGCAAGACGACGCTCCTGATTCTCGTCCTCGTGGTGGGTGAGCAGCTCGGCCGCCGGTTCATCCATCCGTATTTCGGAGTCGTCTACGTCCCGCTGGTCCTGGCCGCACAGCTCGTCTATTCCCGTGTGGCTGATCGCGGACGGCGGCAGCGGCTCGCCGCGATCGCGGAGATGCCGGAGGACCAGCGACGAGCCGCCGCGGACGCCCTCCCTGATGAGGACGAGCGCGTCCGCGCGAGGCTCGCGCTCGGCCTGGTGGATCCGGTGGCCGACGGGCCACAGGGCGCGGAGGAGGAGGTGTTCGGCTACCCCCGGAGCTGGCGCCGCTCGGTCGTGTGGACCTACTGGATGTGTCTCGCCATGGCGGGCTTCATTCTGGCCATCGGATACAGCCAGAACGTGGTCGCCAGGCCCGATTTCCTGCCGTGGCTCGGACTGATCCTGGGGTTCGGTGGAGGTGCCGTCGCCGTCCGATGGTCCGAGCGCCACGTGCTCACCCGCGTCTTCATCAACGTGAGCGGGATCGGGTCCATCGATCCCTCGGGACAGCGGCAGATCATCCTCTGGAGCGAGCTCATCGGCCTCCGGCCGCGGCCGTGGCTTTCGCAGGTCGACTTCCATGGACGGGGGAGCACGGGCAGGATCGTGGCCTCCTACCACCTGGAGCGGTTTCCCCGGCTGATGGAGCTAGTCTCGGCACGACTCCAAACCATGAACCCGGAGGATGCTGCCTGACGGAAGCTTCAATGCCCTGGTGGGCACTTGGCTACGTCATCCTCTACGCCGGCATCGGCGTCGCGGCCGCGATCGATGAGTACCGCAGTGGCAACGGCCTCGGTTGGGCTGTGGGAGAGCTGCTCGCCACCGTCCTCGGGTCGCTCTTCGTGTGGGCGCTCTGGCACCGGAGTCTTCAGTCGGGCTTGGGGAAGGCCGTGCTTCCGCTCTTCGTGGGTGTGCTCGTGTGGGAGATCGTTTCGGCAGCGCACGACCTATCCGCCGAGCAGCCCAACGGGGAGCTGTCGCCGGCTGCCGATCGGGCAGCTCACCGCCTCGGCGTACTGCTCGCCCTTCTTCTCGTTGCCCCGGCTCTCGCGGCGGGTGCGTGGCTCTGTTGGCGCGCACTCAACGCATGAAGGGAGTCGCCATGCTTCACAGCCAGCTGATGCTCTTCGGGCTTCGGTGCCCTGAGCCTGATCGGCTGTGAGCGGCGGCTACCCGGAAACATCACCGCGTGCCAGGTGTACCGGCGCAGTCTAACCCGCGCATGCAGCCGACAGACCGGATAAGCGCAGAGTTCCGCTCGGGCGGCACCCTCTGCGAGTGCTCTAAGGAACGAAGGTTTGTGCGGGCGGTAGCATGAGGGCCTGCAGCTGATGCGCAAGGCGCTAGGCGGGCTCGCTATTGAGTTCTGGGAGGTGCCAACATGACCAGTCGGGATCAAACCCCCGTTGCCGAGGATCGGGACGCGGAGCTCCTCCGCTCGACCGAGCGCGAGCGACTCCGTGCGCTGGTCACTGGTGATGTTGATCGGGCACGTCAGCTGCACTCCGAGGACTTTCAACTCATTAACCCTCTGGGCGGAGCGCTTTCGAAAGAGCAGTACCTGGGCGGCATCAGCGCCGGACAGATCCATTACCTGTACTGGGCGCCTGAATCGATCGCGGTTCGCCTCTACGGAGATGTGGCGGTGATCCGGTATCGGTCAGAGCTCGAAATCGTTGTGCAGGGCCGCCACATTCCGCGTCAGCGGTATTGGCATACCGATCTATACGAGCGGCACGGGATGCAGTGGCAGGTCGTGTGGTCGCATGCGACTGCCGCCGACTACTGATGGCGAACATCACGCCCAGCTCGCCGCCTAACCCGCGCATGCAGCCGGCAGGCCGGGGTGGGCCCAGAACTCCGCTCGGGCGCGGGGCTCCTGGAGGCGAGTCAGCGGAAGCGTAGGTTTGTGCGGGCGGTAGGATGATCGCCTGCAGCTGATGGCAAAGTCGTTAGACGGACGCGGAAAGGCTCAGGCCGAGGCGGCGCGCCGATCGATCCGAGCTATGAAGCAGCCGGCCTCGGCGTTCCGCAAATGCGCATACTGAGCGGCTGGGAGCTCGAAGACCACATCGAGGACGTCTTCGAAGCGGGCGGTGCCGACCCGCCGCTGAGCCAGGAGGGTCCCGGCCGCACCGTAGCCTTCGATCACGAGGGGTAGGGGTCTCAGCGCCTCGGGGAGTCCCCCGTCATCGTACCGCTCACAGGGGACGCGATGGATGAACACCGGCCCCGGTGCGGGCAAGGCTCCGGGATCCGTGAAAGGTTGGTAGGTGAAGAGCAGGCGCTCATCAGTCCCGACGGTGAAGGTTTGCAGGCATAGTCGGCACGGGCCGTATCCCGTTGCTACCTCGACATGGGCGGGATGGCCGTACTGCGGCGAGCGGAGGGCGGCTCGCGCCGCCGTCGCCAGGCTGTCGGGAATGCCTTGAATCCGGTAGCGGTGCATGCGGGAGCCCGGGAAGAGGTGCGACGAAGCTAGATGCTTCGGCACGGGCGTGCCTCCCAAGTCATGCGCTCAAATCGCGCGGCGCGCCACCGGTGCCGCGGGCGCGGGCGCCCGTGCGACTCCCGGTCGTCCTGACGCCGGAGGAGGTGCGCCGGGTGCTGGAGCAGATGTGGGGCACTACGCGGCTAGCGTTTCAAGCGAGCGCTTCGCTTGGGTCAAAGGTCCCAGGTGCCGCCTAACCAGCGCATGCAGCCGGCAAGCGCTTCCAGGCAAGTCTCCGGTGCCCGCCACCCGCCGATGGCGGGCGGCGGAACGTAGGGTTGCTGCATGAGCGGGCGAGTCGCTTGCGGCTGATGCGCATTTCGTTAGGCAGCCTTGAGATTCATTGATGCGAATCGGGTGATCAAGGAGGTGAAACAATGTCGTACGTGGCAGTCGTCTTCGTCGTCGGGTTGCTCATCGCGATTCACGAGTATGGCCACCTGTTGGCGGCGAAACTGTGCGGGATCCCCGTCAAGCGATTCTCCATTGGCTTCGGGCCTAAGGTCCTCGAGGTCAAACACGGAGAAACATCGTATTGGCTCTCCTGGATTCCGATAGGCGGTTACGTCCTGCCGGCAATCGAGCAGGACGACTTCCGCGAACTTCCGGCGTATAAGCGAATCACATTTGCCCTTGGCGGTCCGATGGCCAACGTGATCGCGGCGTTCATGGGTTTATTCCTCCTCGGGCTCGCCCAGTTCAACTTGCCAGTATTCGGGGCCACATCGTTTGCCGCTACCCAACTGTGGACGGGACTGCAACAACAGATCTCTGGGCTTTCGGCGCTGGTTACTGATGTCGAGCAACTCACCGGGATCGTCGGAATCGTTGCTGTTGGAGGTGCCCAGTTCGGATCCACGCTCACCAGCTTGCTGACGTTCTCGGTGCTGATAAACCTCAGCCTGGCTGTCATGAACCTGTTGCCGCTACCTCCGCTCGACGGTGGGCGAATTCTCTTCTGCGTTCTCGAGAAGATCTACCGGCCTGTGGTCAGGGCCGAAGCTCCCTTGACCTTAGCCGGCTGGACGATGGTCTTGGCGTTGATGGTCTATCTGACGGTTCAGGATGTCGGCAGGATCTTGGCCTAGAGAGTATTCCAGCAGAAAACTGGATGGCGTCGTATCGGACCTGAGCGCTGCCTAACAGGCGCTTGCAGCCGACGGCGCGGGTATCATCGTGTGAAAGATCTGGGAGCGCGCCGCGGCTGAAGCGCGACGTTAGGCCTGCGAGAGACCAATGATGACCACTAAGACCTATCTAGAGCCGACACAAGAGTCGGGCCGCGCATTCTTCACTCGCGGTATTTCCGGCAGCGTCGTAATGCTCAACTTGCTGCGGTTTCGTCCCGTTGCGGACTACTCAGCCACACCCGACCTCGCTCCGGCTTCGCCCATATCCGGAGAGACCGCCTACCGCCTATATATGGAGCACACTCTTCCGTACCTGAAGCAGTCCGGGGGTGAAGTGCTCTTTTTCGGCAAGGGCGGCGAGTTCCTGATTGGCCCGAGCGATGAGCGCTGGGACGCCGCCATGCTTGTGCGCCAAACCAACGTAGCTTCGTTCCTAGAGTTCGCCTCAAACCAAGAGTACCTCTCCGGCCTCGGGCATCGCCTCGCCGCGTTAGAGGATTCACGCTTGCTCCCGCTTATCGGGGAACAGGCCTAACAAATCCATGCAGCCGACGTGCGAAGCCGCACGCGGCTGATGGTGTCGTTAGGCCGCGATCGGAAACTATGGACTATGCCATCAAGCTCGTAGTTCTATCGGCGGCGACACTCGCTGCTCTCGCCGTCGGCGTCTCCGTGCTCGCGATGTATCGTCTTGTTGAGCCGCGGCGCCTCGCCATCATCTCGCTGGTATCGGCAGCCATCGCCGCGACGGTGTATCCTTGGCACGGGCTTCGGGCAGAATCCCTTCCTGCGTCGTTTCTTGTGTTCCTTTTCCTCGCCGTAACAGCTGCAGCTTCTGGTATCGCATGCCTGGCGTTGACCCGTCGGAGCGAGCACCCAGGGCTTGGGGGCCTAGAGATCGTCGTTGTGGTGGCCGTAATCGCCGCGTTGGTGCCGATGGTTCAGTTCTGGTTCGCAGGGGGCTTCGTTGCGCTTGCCCTCATCTTCGGCATGCACTAACGGTGCTGGCTATCGTCGGAACCGCAGCCTAACCAAGCGTTGGAGCGGTCCGCCGGAGTGCGGCGTTCGAAGGTAGTCCGCGGCATTCCGTCCGCCGGCCGCTCAACGCTCGGTCGTTAGGCGGTCGACATATGTCTTGGTCCAGGACCTCGCCGCCTGTACTTCTCTACAGCGTGCCACGCGTCGGGCATTTCTTGCGCGTTTCCCGCGATTGAGCTGGAGTCGGGGGGCAACGACCACTGGAGGCCGTATGAAGGGACCTCGATATCCGGTCGGGCTTCTCCTCGTTTTGGTGGCGGCGGCATGTGGCGGCGCGCGCTCCGCGCGTACACCCACCCCGAGCCCAGGTGCTGCGCCTTTCATCGCGATCAAGGTCGACACCATGGCGTGGGGAGAGGCGAACATGCATCCGACGCTGCAGTGGTTCCGCAAGCGCCTGGTGAACGATACGAGTGCGCAGGGCATCTACGTCTCCCTGCTCCGCTATCCGGCGGGAGTGATTAACCCAAGTCACAGGCATCCGCATCCGCATGGGTTCTACGTTCTGCAGGGGCAACTAGTGACGAGTCGTGGCACCTTTGGGCCGGGAACGTTCGTCTGGTTCCCAGCTGGCGAAGTCATCGAACACGGCGCCGGCATCAAGGAGGACATGGTGGCGATCTTCATCAGCGGCGCGCCGTTCCAGATCGATTACGTGAACAGGTGAGCCAGAGCACTGGGCGCTCCTACACAAGGCGGCGATTGGCCAAAGTCGCCGCCTAACCCGCTCATGCAGCCGACGGGCCGGAGGGGCGCGGAGTTCCGCGCGGGCGGCACCCTCCCACAGCGCCGCTAGGGAGGCCTAAGTTTGTGCGGGCGCCAGCACGAGGGCCCTCAGCTGATGCGCAAGTCGTTAGGCGGCCGCCCGGCTTCCCCTCTAGGGCGCCTCTCTCTTCAGGAGGAGCTGGTCTGGCTGGTCCGTTCACCACACTGATTTCGGAGATCCAATGGGTCGGCAGATTGTCTCTACATCGAAGGCGGCCAAGCCACCCGCAACCTACAGCCAGGCAGTGAAGGCCGCGGGCCTTGTGTTCGTCTCGGGCACAGCCCCGGCCGACCCTGCAACGGGCGGTTTGGTCGGCGCAACCATCCAAGAGCAAACACGGCAGTGTCTGACCAACATTGCCGCCATCCTACAAGAGGCCGGCAGCTCGCTTGAGAAGATTGTGAGTGCGACGGTGATTCTGGCGGAAGAGGAGGATTTTGGAGGCATGAATGAGGAATGGGTCCGATGGTTTCCCTCTAACCCTCCGGCTCGCCAAGGCGCCAAACTGCCTGTGCGGGTTCCCGGTCTGAAGGTCTCGATTGCCGCCATTGCCGAGGCATAGGGGCCTTGATCCGCGTCTGGGCGGTCCCACTCGGCACTATCGGTCGCATTCGCTTCGGGTAAAGCGAGGGCGGGTATCCCCAACCGCGGCCGCCTAACCCGCAAATGCAGCCGACAAACGCGGCCTGGCCCGAACTCCGGTGATTGGCAGCCCTCCCAGAGGCGGTAAGGAACGTAGGTTTTTCTCAGGTCGTTTGCAGCTGATTTGCATTTCGTTAGGCGGCGCAGTCACCGCTCGTGGCAAGTACCAACGGTCGAATGATTCATCCTCGCGTTCGGCAGTAACCTTCTCTGCTCCGCGAAGCGACATCCGAAGCAGCCTCTCAACGACCGCGCCAAGCTCTGGGTACCTTCCCCGGTCTCGCATCATCCAGGCTCTGCTCAGCTCTCGTCCATTGCGCCAGATCGTGAAGGTTCGAACGTCCTCATCGCTGTCCAACACGTATCGAGGCTGAGCTGCTGCTAGTTCATCTGCATGTGCATCTACCCGCAACCAGAACGCAGCCAACTCTGCTTCTTCCGCCTTCCCCTGCACGTACGTTGTGACCAACCGAGACGGACACCGGAGAGGGACGATCGTTCCGTCGTCCCAAAGCACGGCGAGCGGCTGGTATCGCGGTCCAGACCGGAGCCCGGGTGGCCCAGAGAGCGCCGGCGTGATGCCTTAGACGGTGCGGGGTCGCCACGGCTCGTGCTCGTGCGCGAGCCAGACCAGCTCGGGGTCGAGCGCGCGCACCCGCAGCTGGCCTTCGGTGTGCGGCTCGTCGAGCTCGCCAAACCAAACCGCCACGTCGCCGCCAACGACGACCGGGCGCCCGCCAGTCTCGACGACGACGACCTGCATGCCGCGTGTGTGGCCCGGCGCCGGGACGAGCCGGAGCCCGGGAAGCAGCTCGAGTTCGCCGTCGACCGGCACGTACCGCACGCCGGGCGCCTCGACCCACTCGCGAATGGTGTAGTCGTCCTCGTTGCGCGCGTCGTCGAGCTCCCGACGCTGGACGTAGATCGGCCTGCCGGCGAAGAGGTGGTTGCCGCCGCAGTGGTCGAAGTGCAGGTGTGTGTTGACGACGATGTCGATGCCGGCGAGGTCGAAGTTCTGATTGCTCAGTGGACGGAGGCGGGGATCGAGGTCGGCCACCGCCGGGTGCAGCTCCGTCATGCCGGTGTCGACCAGCACGCGCGCATCGGGATGGTCGATGACGTGCACGTAGACCGGCATCCGCTCGCCCTCGGCGAGCAGGTCGGCAACGCGGACTGGCGTGATGGTGATTGAGGCGAGGGCGTTCATTGAGGACCGACCGCCGTGGTGGTGGCTGATTTCATCGCGATCACGTGCTCCACGAACTGATCGACGGCGATCTCGGTGCCCTGGTAGAAGCCCGACGCTTTGTTGTTCTCGAGGTCCGCTTCATCCCGGTGCAGCGCCGTGAAGACGTAGCGAGTGCCGGTTCCCACGGTTTCCATCGTAATGATGGCGGTAATCGGAATGTCGTCAAAGACAGCCGGACGATAGCCGGGGAACAACATGGAGGTCCAGACAAGTCGCTCCATCGGAAGCACTTCCAGGAAACAGCCGAGGTTGGGAACCTCCTGACCGTCTGCCATTGCGATGTCGATGCTGAAGATGCCGCCCGGTCGCACGTCCATTTCGGTTCGCGACACACGCCCCCAAGGCTTGGGCATGTACCACTCCTTCAGATGCTCCGGTTTGGTCAACGCTTCCCAGACGAGCCGCGTGGGAGCGTCGATGAACCGTTCGATAGCGAAATCAAGTTTCGGATTGAGCGTGAATTGCTTGCTCATGATTCTGATTCCTTGTCCTTGAGTTGTTTGACGTATTGGTCGAACCGGTCCAGTCGAGCTTCCCACAACTGACGACGCGCGGTCAGCCAGTCTTCAACGACCTTGAACCGTTCGGGTGCGATCTCATACGTCCGCACTCGGCCGCGCTTTTGCGACCGCACCAGTCGGCTCTGTTCGAGCACCGAGAGGTGCTGCACGAACGACGGGAGTTGCATGTCGAACGGTGCCGCCAGTTCGCTGACGGTGGCTGGTCCGACAGACAGTCGCTCCAGGACTTTCCGCCGCGTCGGGTTGGACAAGGCGTGAAACACGTCGTCAGCGGCTGCGGAGTGAACCATTTGCGACACCATCCAAATGCTCGGGTTATCCGATCTGACCGAGAGATTCTACAGCCATGGAATACTTCTGTCAATACCTAAGTATTTGCCATGATGGAAGCGCGGCCCCCCACGCAGAGACAAGAGCTCCGGCGAAGCCGGTTTCCCTTCATCGACTGGACTGCGACCTTTGCTGGCCGGGATGCAGTCAGGGCCGCGCATGGCGAGCGCTTCGCTCTGCGGCCTAACGAACGTTGCAGCTGACAAGCGATCTGATGATTGCGCCACGCTGCGCGCGGCGCTTCTATTGACTCGCTTGCAGCTGAACTTGGGCGTTAGGCCGACACTACGGACATCTTGTCTTCGCAAGCGCGCTATAGCAGCGGAAGTCCGCCCCACGGTAGGCGACACGCCAGATCACTGACCGCCACGTTGAATAACTCGCACGGGCAGGCGAGTAGGGAGATGGATCATGCCGCTCTATCTATCGCGCTTCAGCTATACGCCGGAGACATGGGCCAGATTGATTCGGAAGCCCGAGGACCGCCGAAAGGCCGCTCAGACGTATATCGAGTCGGTTGGTGGAAAACTCCATGGGTTCTGGTACGCCTTCGGGACACATGACGGCTACAACCTCTGGGAGGCCCCCGACAACGTGTCCATGGCCGCGGTTGCGATTGCGATCAGTGGCGGTGCTGCGCTCAGCTCCTTCGAAACGACGGTCCTCCTAACCGTCGACGAAGCGATAGCCGCCCTTCGGAAGGCCGAGCAAGTCAGCTACCGGGCACCCGGTGCGTAGCGTATCAGGCGCGTGCGGCCTAACCCGCGCATGCAGCCGACGGGCCGGAAATGTCCCGGGGCTCCGCCCGGGCGCAGCGTCCCGTGAGGACGCTGCGGAACGTAAGTTTGTGTGGCACGGGCATGATGGCCCGCAGCTGATGCGCAAGTCGTTAGACGGCGCGTCCCCCCTTCTTGCTCGCCCGTGCTGACAGAGTGACTTTGCCCTCATGGCGCGAACCATCCTCGTGATTCACGGTGCTGGGGAGCCCCGGCGGCGGCGAGGCAAGGTGTATTGGGAGTCGCTACTCGAGGAAACTCTGGGGCGGGGCTATCGCGTCCAGGCACCACGCATGCCCCGGCCAGAGCACCCACACTACTGGACTTGGGCTCGCCGTATCGATGAACTCATGGGGAGTACTCGCGCGCCTATCCTTGTGGGTCATTCCTTCGGAGCTTCGGTGCTTCTAAAATATCTCGCGGAGACTGTGCGCCGCCCTGCTTTGGCTGGCCTGTTTCTGATCGCCACGCCATTTCTGGGGGCCGGACTTCCCGGAGTTTGCGCTACCGCCTGACTTCGGGACGCGCCTCGGTGACCTATCGCCTATCTATCTGTACCACAGCCGGGACGACGCCGAGGTACCGTTCGAGCATCTGGAGCGCTATCGGCGTGCCCTCCCTTACGCCACGGTGCGGGCTCTGGACGATCGCGGCCACGAGTTCAATCAGGCGCAGTTCCCGGAACTTGCGGCCGATATTCGCGGCCTCGGGCCGCGGCGCGCCGTCTAACCCGCGCATGCAGCCGACAAACGCGGGGCGCCGCAGTGGCGGCCCGCGAGCCACGCTCCGCGTGGCCATTCAGTGGAAGCGTTTGTTTGTAGGGTGTCGTTTGCAGCTGATGCGCATTGCGTTAGGTGGCCACGAGCAACCGTGGCCAGGTGAGCGGTTGTGACGTTTCGGCGCCGCTCTGACTCTGAAGCAGGAAGGCACCATGAACCACTTCGCTTGGCCGGAGCAGGTGGCCACCCTGAACAACATGCTAGATATCCTTGAAGGACAGGTGACGGCCGGGGATGTGGGCACGCCCGGCTTAGCTGAGTTCAAGAGCGCTCTCGACGATTTGCGGCTCCGGACTTGGGGTCTGCTCACGGCGATCAACGCGGATGATCCCCACGCGTTTCAAGAGCGGTTTCGCACCCACCGGGGAATCGAGATGTGCCGTGCCCTCACCACCGACCTGCGGACGGGCAAGCTGAGCAGTCGCCAACCGGACCTGCCGGCCCTGGGCGGCGCAGCGCGGGATCTATCGGCCGCAGTGAAGGAGGCGACGCGCAAACCTTCGAAGCGACGCGGCAAAGGCGCCGTCTGAGCGCCGGCGGCCTAACCCGCGCATGCAGCCGACGGGCCGGACCTGTCCCAGGCTCCGCCCATGCGCTTCGTCCCTTGAGGACGAAGCGGAACGAATGTGTGTGTGGGCGCGAGCATGGATCGCCTGCAGCTGATGCGCATTTCGTCAGGCTGACCCAAACAGGTGGACTCAATGGATGAGTTTCTCCAGGCCGCTCTCGAGGAAGCGAGGCAGGGCCTTGCCGAGGGCGGCATCCCAATCGGCGCTATCCTCGTGCATTCTCGGGGGATCCTCGGGCGTGGACACAATCAGCGAGTGCAGCGTGGCAGCGCCGTTCTTCACGCGGAAATGGACGCGCTGGAGCGAGCCGGCCGACTGGCAGCGCCTGTGTATCGGGCAAGCACTCTGTACACCACACTTTCACCCTGCGCGATGTGCAGCGGGGCCATCCTCCTCTACGGCATTCGGCGCGTGGTGATCGGCGAAAACCGCACGTTCCGGGGCGAGGAGGAGCTGCTGCGCTCGCGCGGGGTGCTGGTGGAAGTTGTCGATGATCCTAGCTGTGCCGCCCTGCTTGCGGCTTTCGTGCGCGCGCACCCGGAGTTGTGGAACGAAGATATCGGCCACTAGTGAAGCGGGCAGCCTAACCCGCGCATGCAGCCGACGGGGGTATAAAGATAACTCGAAAAAATGTCAGTAGCGCTATTCGGATAACTCATCACGCTCCAGCAGCTACCGCGGTGTATGCTGGCGATCTCATGCCGGCGAAGACAGATTTCGAGCATCCCCTTCATATGGCTTGGCCGTGACCGACGTGACGGCCTCCGCATTGGCCAACGCCCTTCGCGATCGCTACCGCCTTGAGCGTGGCTGCGGACGCGGCGGGATGGCGACGGTGTATCTTGCCGAGACCTGAAGCACGGCCGCGAGGTCGCGCTCAAGGTCCTTCGCCCGAAGTGGCCGCGGCGCTCGGTACCGAGCGGTTCCTGCAAGATCCATATCAGCGCCCGGCTCGACCACCCCCACATCCTCACCTTGATAGACTAGGGCCAGAAGACGGTTGGTGTGGTACGTACTGCGGTTAGGCATCTTTTAGGAACGGTAGCAGCGATGCAGGGGTAGTGAAGCTCTACTGATGCACGGCAGGCGGAGCGATCCATCCTGGCCGCGGCGAGCTGGTTGGCGAAGGGCCGCTGGACGTGGTAGCGCCAGGTATCAGCAATACAGCCTTCGTTGGGGTCTTTCTCGGGCTAGTGCTCGTGCTCGTGCTCTTCCACCTGTTCTCATCAATGGGGTACTCAGGACTCGGATAGTGTGCTCAGCACGTGCTCTGAGGCCTTCGAATGACCACTCTCCCTTCTTCATCGAGGAAATACAAGCAGTAGCGCTTTGCGGAGATCATGTAGCCGCAGAGGTCACGCGTTTGCTCGCGTACGTGTTCTCTTTCTCGAGCTTCAGGAGAGAACCACTCACCACGGGCCGTACGGGTTGAGGCTGTCCAGGCGCTTGATGATCTTGTTGACGCAGCCCAGCTAAGGGCACGTATCGCTGGCCGACCATCGCGCTTCTTGTAAGGCCGACAGGGACAGGGTACGAGCTCACCCCGCCGGGAGGCTACAATGGCTATGGAATCTCTGTCGGTGAACAGGTAGGTCCCACGGCGGCTGTCACCATCCGCTCGATAATCGCGAGCATGAGCCGCGCCGCGCGTTCGTGATCCAGGCTGCCAGCGGCGTGGAAACAGAACTCCCCCGGATCCTCCGGGTGCTGGGTTTGACAGCTGAAGGCCCCCTCTCTCTCCATGGCCCCGGACTCGGGCCGGTTTCCCTGGGGCGAGCGATCGCGGATCGAACTGGGCAAAGACGCCGTAGCTGCCGCTGTTAGCTATCACCTTCAGCAACTTCTCCACCCGCTGGCGCTCACGCGGACTGATTTTGGCGTCGGGTAGGCTCTTGATCCGATGGCGTTCCTCGATCACATGGTCGGCGAGGAACACCTGGCCGCCGCTAAGCGTGAGCTGGACGAGGGGCTGCGGGACCAATTTCTCCATCACCCCCCAGGAGGAGCTATGCGTGCCGAACAACAACTTGCTGATCACCTCTGGTTTCTCAACTCGCTTGTGCGCATCCGAGTGGCCCATTCCGCCGGAGCCGACGGATTCTCCGTCATCGAATTCCAGGCCCCATTCGGCGATTCACCACCCCTGCACATTCACTACATGGAGGACGAGTTGTTCCATGTCTTGGAGGGTGAGTTCCGCTTCACGATCGGAGGCGAGGAAATGCGCGCTGGCCCGGGTGAGCTGATTCTGGCTCCGAAGGGCGTACCTCACACCTTTCGAATCGAATCCGCCGCTGGAGGTCGCTATCTAATCGTGACCACGCACGGCGATTTCGAACGCTTTGTCCGGGAGCTGAGCCGCCGGGCCGAGCGTGCGGAATTGCCAGCACCTTCAGGACCACCTACTCCAGAGCAGATCCAGGCGCTGGGTGCCGCGGCCATGCGCCACAACGCCGAGATTGTGGGCCCCCCGCTCACTTGATCTCGACCCTGTGTTTCGGACGGTCCCGAGCTCCGCTCGGGCGCCGCGTCCCTTTAGGACGCGGCGGAACGAAGGATTGTGCGGGCGCGGCCATGATCGCCCGCAGCTGATGCGCATTGCGTTAGGCGGACGCGCGAGCATCTTGGTAGGATAAGACACGACTCGCATCACTATCGCGGATACGTGCATGCATTCAGGCCTAATCGTTTCTGATTGCGACGGCACCTTGGTCGACAGCAAACCCGGCGCGAACACGGTCTGGCTGGAAGTCGCTGCCGAGTGACTCATATTCCATTTGCCACCACCGGCGCCTACCCGGTACGTGCGGGCAATCGCGTCCACCCGCTCATTGATGGCGAGCCTGCATTTCGCCGGGTTTGTGACGCCATTGATCAGGCCCTAGCGCGCGTGTGGGTCGCCGTCACGTTTCTCTGGGCCAGCTTTCAGATGCCCGATGGTCGCGGTTCGTTCTTTGACGTACTGACACGAGCGCGCCAGCGTGGACTCGACGTCCGGGTGCTATTTTGGCGACCCGATGATGCGACCGCACATCTGCGGACTAATGCGTTCTGGGGGTCGCCCGCGCATGTCGCGCTGCTGGAGCAGCAGGCATCGGAGATCAGCATTCGCTGGGATCGCGCGCACCCTGGATTCTGTCAACATCAAAAACTCTGGCTCATCGACGTTGGGTTGGAAACGGCCTGTGCGTTTGTCGGTGGCATCAATCTCAATCCCCATTCGGTGGTTGCCCCCGGCCATCGTGGCGCTAAACACAATCACGACATGTATCTCGAGATCAGCGGTTCGGCAGTCACAGACGTCCACCACAACTTTGTGCAACGCTGGAACGAGGCCAGCGAACGGGACGAGGCGGACGGTCGGTGGGGACCCGATGCTGATCGCGATCTCGCCTTTCCAGACCGGGTCGCGGCGGTACGTGGATCCACCGTCGCCCAAGTGCAACGGACGATCCATCCTGGCCGCTACGCCAACACCCACCCCACTCCCGGCGGGGCTCCGTTTGCCATCGCCGACGGTGAGTTCTCCAATCGCGACCAGTACATCCATGCCATCCGCGCTGCCCGTGAGTATATCTATCTTGAGAACCAAGCCATCAGTGTGCGGCCAATCCTTGAAGAGCTTGTAGCCGCGGTGAAGCGCGGCGTGGCGGTTGTCCTAGTGTTGCCGACCGTGGCCAACAGCATCGACGCACCTGCGGATCCCCACGGCGAGCTGTTCCGTGACGAACGCCGCACGCTGGCGCGCACGTCGCATTTCACTCTAGCAGGACTGGCCGGACCAGATGCCAGTGGCGCACGCCAACCCGTTCACGTGCATGCCAAACTTATGATCATTGATGATGTCTGGGCGACGGTCGGCTCCTGCAACCTCCACCGATATTCCATGTATGGTAACAGTGAGCTCAACATCGCCTTCGCCGATGCGGTGACGGTGCGCGCATTACGCTGCGAACTCCTAGCGGAGCATCTCGATCAGGACACATCCGCGCTCGATGGCCGATCGGCGCTCTGCGTGTTTCGGACCGTGGCTGAGCAGAATGCGGGTCGCCGGGACGGTGGAGATCCCGACTGGGAAGGAATCGCCTGCGCGATGGATCCACTTCAGTGGTGGGCAAGCTGAACGGCGCGATCGTCGGCCGGTCAATGACAAGGAAGAGAACCCTAATATCTCGAATGGCGCCACCTAACCCGCTAATGCAGCCGACAATCGCGGGCGGTTCGGACTTCTTCGGATCGATAGCCGGGTGAACTAGCTACCCCTCTCTGTCTCTTAACCCCTCGAACGTTTGAAGGCTGGCTGAAGGGGTACTGACATTTTTCCGAGTTATCTATATACCCCATGCAGCCGACGGGCCGGACCTGTCCCGGGCTCCGCCCAGGCGCTTCGTCCTTGGAGGATGAAGCGGAACGTAGGTTTGTGCGGGCGGCAACCTGATGGCCCCGCAGCTGATGCGCATGTCGTCAGGCAGCGAGAAGACCCTATGATGCAATCAGGGGTCATGACAGTGAGGCTGCTTCCGACAATCACCGAACTTGGCGTCGCTAGGGCTCGGCTGTTGCAAACGAGGAGGAGCCGTGACTGGCAAAGAGAAGGGGAAGTCAGTTAACCGAACCGCACGAGTCGCAGGGTTCCTGTATCTCCTTGTGTTCCCATTCGCCATCTTCAGCTTGAAGGTGCGGGACACACTCATTGTACCCGGAGATGCCGCAGCAACAGCCAGTAATATCATGGCTTCCGAAGGGCTGTTTCGTGGCGGCATTGCTGCCTGGCTCCTTAGCCAGACGATCTTCATATTCCTGCTCCTGGCCTTATACAAGCTGCTCAAGCCGGTCAACCGGAACGTTGCTTTGCATATGGTCGTACTGCTCCTGGTTGGTGTGCCTATCGCGTTGATCAACGAGCTCAACCAGTTTGCCGCCCTGCTGCTATTGAGCGGCGCCGACTACCTGACGGCGGTCGAAGCAGGTCAGTTGCATGCTCAGATGATGTTTCATCTCGATCTGCACGAATACGGGATCAACATCGCCCAGATCTTCTGGGGCCTCTGGCTGTTGCCCTTCGGTTATCTGGTTCTCAGGTCGGGTTTCCTTCCCCAAATTCTGGGCGTCCTATTAATGATTGGATGTTTCGGGCATCTGATGGATGTCGTTACAGCCGTGGTTTTTCCCAACTTCGACGTAACAGTGACTCAGTTTACCTCAATAGGGGAATTCCTACTTCCCTTGTGGTTGGTGGTTAAGGGCGTAGATGTCAAGCGGTGGGAAAGCCGTGCCCTTGAACCTGCCTGAATGGGCCGGCTGCAGAATGGACGGGGATTTTCGTTGGCAGTAAGGGAGCTGTGGGTGGACCAGCCGCGACCATCGCGCCGGCTCGCTGCCTAACCCGCGCATGCAGCCGGCGGGCCCGGAGGAGCGCTGGCCTCCGCTCGGCCTTGTGCGCGGGTCGGCTTGATGGCCCGCAGCTGATGCGCATTCCGTTAGGCCGCAAGTCGTAGACAGCAGCGAAGGGGGAGCTCGTGCTCGTTTCGGGTCGGCTGTCGCGGGATGGTGCTACGTTGCGCAGGATCGCCCTGGCCTATCCCGAAGCCTATGAAGAGATGCCCTGGGGCCATCACGCGATCAAGGTGAAGGGGAAGGCCTTCGTCTTTCTGGCGGCGGACCAGGCGACGTTCTCGCTCTCCGCCAAGCTGCCCTCGTCGGCCGGGGTGGCCCTCCAACTCCCGTTCGCGTCGCCGACAGAGTACGGCCTAGGGCGCAGTGGGTGGGTGACGGCGCGGTTTCCCCGGACCGCCCGGTTGCCGGTCGACATCCTCGGCATGTGGATCGACGAAAGTTATCGCGCGCTCGCGCCAAAGCGCCTACACGCGCAGCTAGAGGACGCCTCGGCACCGGGTGCACCACGCAGTCCCAGGACCAGGAAGAAGCCGGCAAGCCGCCGCTGAGCTTGCAGCCTAACCCGCGCATGCAGCCGACTGGGCCGGCCCAACCGGGCTTGGAGGAACGGGTGGATCTAAAGCAGCTTGAAACCGACATTCTCTCCTTTGTGCGTCGGGCCTACCCGAACATCGAGGTTCGGGTCGAACCCTGGACGGAGGATCCCAAGCGACCGGCGATCTACTTCACGGAGACGCAGTTCGCCACCCTGTACCCGGCGCAGCGCTACCACTACCTCCGAAACCTCATTCCTGCCGACTACTACGACCGCCATCTCACTGATACCGAATGGTTCGAGCTCGCCCCGGGCGAACGCCCGGAGGATCTGGAGTATCCGGACTCCGAGCTGATCACCGAAATCACCCCCGATGTCATGCGCTGCCTGGCCGGTGCGCAATTCTTCGAGACGCTGGACAATGTGCTCTGTCCGGCCGACGGGTCGCAGCCTCGGCAGCCATGTCACGGAGACTACCGCCACGCCCGAGCGGCCTTGCTGGCGCGAGGGTTCCGCCAGGATGAGCTGTTTGACGTTTTTCACGTCCTCATGGCGCGGGGCGGCTATTGCGATTGCGAGATCCTCTACAACGCGGTCGAGGCGAGCCGGCTGAAGGCCGAATACTGGCGGGCTCGCGCGGCGGAGATCGAACCGTACGACCCACACGTTGGCCCGGGCAACTAGAGGCGGGATGCTTAACCTGTGCATGCAACAGAGAGGGCGGACGGGCGCGGAACTCCAGACGAGTAGTACCCTGCCGGTGCGCCACTTGGGACAGGGGGTTCTCCACGCAGCCTGCCGGGCCCATATGCCAGATGACTGGGAGACTCAGGTGAACACTCTAGCCAACTTGGACCATGGCCTCCATTCGTCGTGAGGTGCGGATCCAGGCGGATCCGGAGACCGTCTGGGACGCGCTTCGAGATGTGGGCGCCCTCCATCGGCGGCTCGCGCCGGGATTTGTTACCGACGTCCGTCTGGAGGAGGGGGCCCGGGTGGTGACCTTTGGGAACGGGCTCGTCGCACGCGAGTTGATCGTCGATGTGGACGACGCGGCGCGTCGACTCGCGTGGGCCGTGGTCGGCGGCCGAATGACCCACCACAACGCCTCCGCTCAGGTGTTCCCGGACGGCGAAGGGCACAGCCGATTCGTCTGGATCGCCGACCTGCTGCCTCACGAGGTGGCGCCCGGCGTCGCCGCCATGATGGAGCAGGGGCTCGCTGTCATCAAGCGCACCCTCGAGAGCAGGCATGACTAGGCGACCGACGCCGGCACGGAACCAACCTTAGACCGGCCGCGAGGGCAGGAAGGATGGGCGACAAACCTCCCGCCGGCTTCGATCCGATCATCGCCGACTACTACGAGCGAGCGCCCGAGGAAACCCGTCTCGCCCAGGGCCCGTTCCAGCTCGAGAACCTGCGGACCCGCGAGCTCATCCAGCGCTTTGCGCCTTCACCGCCTGCCACTGTCGTAGACATAGGTGGAGCGGCGGGAGCCTATGCGCTGTGGCTCGCTGAGGCGGGCTATACGGTGCACCTGTTGGATCCGGTGCCACGATTGGTCGAGGAGGCCCGGCGCCGCAGCGCCAATGCCGTCCGCCCGCTGGCCTCCTGCCGCATCGGCGATGCCCGCTCGCTCGACCTCGCACCCGATACCGCGGATGTCGTCCTCCTGCTTGGCCCGCTGTACCACCTGACCGAGGCAGGGGAGCGCGCAAGTGCGCTGCGGGAGGCAACCCGCATCCTCAAGCCGGGCGGCAGGCTGTTCGCCGCCGCCATCTCCCGGTTTGCCTCGGCGTTGGACGGGCTCGCGCGCGACCTGCTGCAGGACCCCCGCTTCGAGCGGATCGTGGAGCACGATCTCCGGGAGGGCCAACATCGCAATCCGACCGAGCGGCTGGACTACTTCACCACGGCCTACTTTCATCGCCCGGACGAGCTGGCGGACGAAGTCGAGGCCGCTGGCTTCGTCCTGAATGGGCTGTACGGCCTCGAGGGTCCAGGATGGATCCTCCCGGATATCGACGCGCGGATGGCGGACGCGGGCCGCCGCTCGGGGCTGCTGCAGGTCGCCCGGATGCTGGAAGCGGAGCCGTCCGTCCTGGGCACCAGCGCCCATCTGCTGGCGGTGGCGCAGCGGCCCTCCTGAGACCGAGAGTACTCTTCACGTATGTCGACCCGAGCGACCTACGAGCCACCGATCGAATCCCCCAAAATCACCCCCGCCGATCCACGCTATCGCGCGGTCGTCGAGAAGCGCTTCAACAAGCGATACCTCGCCAGCCCGGACTACGTCCGACTGGTCACCTCGACGGAGCAGGTGATAGCGGCAGTCGAAGAGGCGGTGCGGGAAGGCCGGCGCCTCGCCGTGACGAGTGGCGGCCACTGCCTCGAGGGCTTCGTCTCGGATCCCGAGGTGCGGGTGATTCTCGATGTCTCGCCCATGAAGCGCGTCTCCTACGACGCGGAGCGACGTGCCATTGCCGTCGAGGCCGGCGCCACGGTCGGCGAGACGTTCCGGGCGCTGTGCGAATCGTGGGGCGTCGTGATCCCGCTCGGCGAGTACCCTGAGATCGGCATGGGCGGACATGTGGTCGGCGGCGCCTTCGGCTTCCTCTGTCGAGAGCTCGGCCTCGCGGCGGACTACCTCTATGCCGTCGAGGTCGTCACCATGAGCGAGGGCGGGCGGGCGAGCAGCGTGGTGGCCACCCGAGAGGCGTCCGACCCGAACCGCGACCTCTGGTGGGCGCACACCGGCGGAGGCGGCGGCAACTTCGGCATCGTCACCCGGTACTGGTTCCGGTCGCCCGGCGCATCCGGTGAGGATCCCGCGGGGCTGCTGCCCTCCGCACCCGAGTCCATCACGACCTTCAAGGCGGAGTGGGACTGGAGCGACATCGACCAGAGGTCCTTCCTGCGGCTCCTCCGGAACCACGGGACCTGGTGCGAGCGGAACAGCGAGGCCGATTCTCCGTACGCCTCCCTCTGGACTCTCCTCGAGATTCATCGCAAGCAATTCGGGAAGATCATCCTCCGCGGTCTGAGCACGGCCGGTGGCCGCGCGGAGCAAGAGGTGCAGGATCATGTGGCGTTGGTAAGTGAGGGGCTCGGCGCGCCAAAGGTCTCGGAGCCGGCACGGATGTCCTGGCTCGAGTTCGCCCTGAACCCGTTTCCCGATCTCTTCGCCTCACCTCCCGGCGGGGTGTGCGTGAAGGTGAAGGATGCTCTCCTCAAGCAGCGGCTCACGGATCGCCAGATCGGCGTGGCGTACGATCATCTCACCCGCACCGATCGCGACGTCATGGGCGGGATGCTGGGTCTCGCCACCTATGGCGGGCGGATCAATACCGTGGCCACCGATGCGACCGCCTCGCCCCAGCGCGCGTCCATCCTCGACATCGCATGCACCACGGGATGGCTGGACCCGCGGGAAGAGGCGCAGAACCTGAGCTGGGTGCGCGCATTCTACCGCGACCTGTTTGCCGAAAGCGGCGGCGCGCCGGTTCCCGGGGAACGCTATGACGGTGCCTTGATCAACCATCCCGACACCGACCTCGCGGATCCCGCCTTGAACACTTCGGGCGTGCCCTGGCACACGCTGTACTATCAGGAGAACTATCCGCGCCTGCAGCGGGTCAAGGCGCGGTGGGACCCGCGGGACGTGTTCCGGCACCCGCTGTCCATTCGAGCGGGATGATGTCGTCTCCAGCGCTGGACCTCCGGGATACCGTGCTGACCGCGTGGCGTACCAACAGTCGCGTCACCGAGTATCTCGTCGAGCAGATCCCTGCGGGCCTCTGGTCCGCGGCGGTGCCTGGGGCCCATAGGCGCACGATCAGATCCATTGCCGCCCATCTCCACAATTCGCGCTGTAACTGGATCAGGACGCTGGGGCAGGAGCACGGCATCGTCGCCCCCGCGCGGGTGGATCACCGAGCGGTGACCCGCCGCCAGCTCGGCCCAGCGCTGAGGAGGAGCAGTCGGGGGATCGCGGCGCTGCTGGAGCTGGGTTGCAGCCGAGGCGGTCGCTTGCCACCATCCAAGATCTACGTGTGGCGGAACCTGCCCCTGGACGTCGGGCACGTCCTGACCTACTTCGTCGCGCATGAGGCGCATCATCGGGGACAGATCGTGATGGCGGCGCGTCAGTTGGATTTCCGGCTGGACGTCGCGCTGTGGGACTGGCGGAAGCGGGCGAGCGAGGGCTGAACCGTAACTGTGGAGGCACAGAGGTGGGCTTTCGCTACTACATCTGCGACGTCTTCACCAGCACGCGCTTCGGCGGCAATCAGCTCGCCGTGCTGCCGGAGGCACAGGGCCTGTCGGACCGGCAGATGCAACAGGTCGCGCGGGAGTTCAATTTCTCCGAGAGCGCGTTCGTGCTCCCCCCGGAGCAGGGCCACACCCGCCGGGTCCGCATCTTCACGCCCGCCATCGAAGTCCCCTTCGCCGGGCATCCGAACGTCGGCACCGCGTTTACCCTGGCCACGACCGGCGCCTTCGGACCGATCGATGAGTCCATCACGGTGACGTTCGAGGAGAAGGCGGGGCTGGTGCCGATCATGATCCGCCGGCGGGAGGGAGCGCTCTGGTGCGAGCTGTCCGCGCCCGAGCGGCTCTCGCTCGGCAAGACCGTGTCCGCGGAAACTCTCGCGTCGGCGGTATCGCTTGCGCCGGGCGACGTGGTCACCACTACGCATCCGCCTCAGGTCGCTTCGGTCGGACTGCCTTTCCTCATGGCCGAGCTCAGGGACAGGTCGGCGCTGGCGCGAGCGCGGGTGAATGGGCCGGGCTTCGATGCCCTCGCCGCTCAGGGCGTCACGCCCGACGTCCATCTGTATACCAGGAGTGCCGACGAGTTCGACATCCGGGCCCGGATGTTCGCGCCGTTCGACGGCGTGCCGGAGGATCCTGCGACCGGCAGCGCGAACTGCGCGCTCGCGGGATTCTTGAGCCACTATAGCGAGGCCCGTGACGCGAGCCCCTCCTGGCGCATCGCCCAGGGAGTGGAGATGGGACGGCCGAGTGTGCTGGAGGCCCGCGCCGAGAAGCGGGACGGCGTCGTCGTGGGCGCGTGGATCGGCGGAGCGAGCGTGCTCGTGAGCGAAGGTGTGATCCATGTCGACTAACCGGATCTCGCGTCCGTGCGGTGTCGCTGTGGTCCTGGGTCTTTGCGTGACCGGTGGGCTGGCCGCGCAGGGGCCGATGGAATCGGTGGGGCTGTGATCGCCAATGGACACGGGATGCGACTCGACCCGGGCGACCTCCACCGACCCGGTCTATGTGGGGGATTCGGTGGACCAACCGGTGCGGACGTGCCGGGGCTTTAGGCTGGTGGGTGCCGCCTGACCCGGGAGCGGCGGAGAGGATAATTTGATCGGACTTCCCGTCCTCCGAGCCCATGTCGAGCATCGCCGAAGCGAAGACCCTGAATGATTTGGTGGAGCGGCTGCGGCTGCTTCGCCCCGAGACCGCACGCCGCTGGGGTACGCTCACCGCCGGCGAGATGCTGTGCCACATCGGGGATGCCCACGAGTCGGTCCTGGGCGTCCGGGTGCCGCCGGGCTCGCCACCGACCGGACCTCCGCGCCCGGTGCTCAAATGGATGGCGCTCTATGGACCGATTTCCTGGCCTAAGGGTGCCAAGACCCGGCCTGGCGTGGATCCCCGACTGGAGGGCACCCGCCCCAGCGACTTCGAGCGGGATCGTCAGCGAGCCATCACCAGCCTGCAGCAACTCGCCGTCGCCGACCCGGCAAGCCTCTCGCCCCGGCATTTCCGGTTCGGCCCCATGTCCGCCACCGACTGGTACCGATGGGCCTATCGCCACGTCGGACATCACCTGCGGCAGTTCGGGGTCTGAGGCACTGCACGCGTTACCACGTGGCTGCTGGACTTCTTCGGGCGGGTGCAGGCCTCTCGGCCGAAGGCGCCCTAGTCCACTACTTTCCCCTCCATAGACGGACGTCGCCGCAATCCCGCTCGCCCCGAAGGCCCGAGCCGGCAGTCCGCTCGTGACCTGGAGGTCATACCATGAAACGACCGGCGCGAACCCTCCTGATCGTCGTCGGCGCGCTGTTCGCGCTCGTACTGCTGATCCTGGTCCTTACGCCCATGCTCTTCGGCGACCGGATCGCCGGCCGGGTGAAGACCGAGGTCAACAAGTCGCTCGACGCAAAAGTGGACTGGCGGTCCGCCGGACTCGGCCTCTTCCACGACTTCCCCAACCTCACCCTGACGCTCGACGATCTGACGGCGGTCGGCGTCGGCAAGTTCGAGGGCGACACACTGGCCTCGGTGCGGCACCTCGGGGTGATTCTCGATCTGTTCAGCGCGGTGCGGAGCGCGATGGGAAGCTCCTCCCCGATCGTGGTCCGCGCCGTCGAGCTCGACCGCCCGCGGATCTCGCTCCTGGCCCTGGAGGACGGGTCCGCCAACTGGGACATCACCAAGAAGACGACGGCCGGGCCCGCGCCCACGGCCGAGGCCGGGCGCCCGATGGCCATCAGCCTCCGCCGCTTCGAGATCGACAGCGGGAACATCACCTTCGACAACCGCGCCGCGAAGCTGAAGGCCTCGGTGCAGGCCCTGGATCAGACGTTGAGTGGAGACTTCGGCACCAACCAGGTCGACGTGCAGACCCGCGCTCACGCGGACACGGTGACGGTGGAGTTCGCCGGCATCTCCTACCTCAACAAGGTGGCGCTCGACCTCACCGTTGACGGCGCCGCGGACCTGGCAAAGAAGTCGCTCACCCTCCAGCAGAGCGGGGTCCGTCTCAACGACCTGGTCCTGGGCCTGACCGGCACGGTAGCGTCGGTCGGCGAGCGGATCGGCCTCGACGTCGCGTTCAGCGCGCCAAAGACGGAGTTCAAGCAGATCCTGTCGCTGGTGCCCGCGGTTTACGCCAGCGACTTCCGGTCGGTGCAGACCTCGGGCTCGTTCGCCGTAAACGGCAAGGTGAAGGGCGAGTACGGTGACGACGTCTTCCCCGCATTCACAGTGAACGCCAAGGTGGACAACGGGACCTTCCGCTATCCCGACCTGCCGCTGCCCGCCAAGGACATCTTCCTCGCCCTCCAGATCGCCAACCCAGGCGGCAAGGCGGACAACACCGTCGTGAACCTGAGCCGCCTGCACCTCGTGCTCGGCCAGAATCCGATCGACGCCAGCCTGGTGCTCCGGACCCCGCTCTCCGATCCCGACGTGGACGCCCGCGTGAAAGGCCGGGTAGACCTGGCCGACCTGCGGCGCACGGTGAAGCTGCAGAACGTGCAGGAGCTGAGCGGCAGCATCGCGGCGGACGCGGCGGTGCGGACCCGGCTGTCGTGGGTGGACAGCGGACAGTACGACAAGGTGAACGCGAGCGGGACGGTGGACGTCCGCGATCTCGCGGTCAAATCCGCGGCGCTGCCCCGGCCGCTCGCGATCAAGGAGTCCTCGCTCCAGCTCGCGCCCCGGCGGGCCGAGCTCAAGTCGTTCACCGGCACCGTCGGGAGCAGCGATCTCCGGGCCTCCGGCTACCTGGAGAACTTCCTCGGCTACGCCTTACGGGACGACGACCTCCGGGGCAGCGCGAGCATCAGCAGCAACCGCTTCAACCTCAACGAGTGGCGGAGCGACGAGGGCGAGCTCAGCGTGATCCCGGTGCCACCCCACGTGGACTTCGCGCTCGACGCGAAGGTGGGGCAAGTGCTGTACGACAAGCTGACGCTGAGCAACGCGCGGGGGCGCCTGCGGGTGAAGGACCAGCGCATCACGCTGGAGAACTTCACCTTCAACACGCTGGGCGGCGAGATGGGCGTCACCGGCTTCTACGAGACGACGACGCCGGCCAAGCCCACGTTCGACGTCGGCCTCAAGATGCAGAAGCTCGACATCCCTTCCGCCTTCCAGGCGTTCAACACGGTGCGCCTGCTGGCCCCGGTGGCGGAGTACGCCAAGGGAAACTTCTCCGCGAACCTCAAGCTGAACGGTCCGCTCGGAAAGGACATGATGCCCCTGTACCAGGCGCTCACCGGGCAGGGGAGTCTGCAGACCTCGAAGCTCCTGATCCAGGACTTTCCCGCTCTGGACAAGATGGCCTCGGCGACCAAGCTCAACTTCCTGAACGACCCGACCCTCCATGCGCTGCGGTCGCAGTTCGCGATCCGGGACGGCCGGCTGCACCTTCAGCCGTTCACGGTGTCGCTCGGCGGGACGTCGATGACGGTCGCGGGCTCCAACGGCCTGGACCAGTCGCTGCAATACAACCTTGGGCTCCGTGTCCCGCGCAGCCTGATCGGCGCCGACGCGAACCAGGCGATCTCCGGGCTTTTGTCGAAGGCCACGGGTGCGGGCGTCGATCTCGGCTCGGCGGCGGAGATTCCGCTCGGCATCCAGGTCGGCGGCACCATCAAGAACCCCACTATCAAGACGGATCTCGCGAGCCTGCCCACATCGGTGGCGAAGGGCGCGACGGACGCCGTGAAGCAGGCGGCCGAGCAGCAGGTGAATGCCCAGGCCCAGAAGCTGATGGCCGACGCGGAACAGCGCGCCAACCAGATCCGGGCCGAGGCCCAGACGCTGTCGGACAAGGTGAAACGGGAGGGATACCAGCAGGCCGACTCGCTGGTGGCGAAGAGCAAGGACGGCCTGGCGCGCATGGCGGCGACCGCCGCGGCCGACCAGCTCCGCAAGGAGACCGACAACCGGGCGGCGCAGATCGTCCGCGAGGCGGACCAGCAGGCCAACTCCCTCCTTGCGGAGGCTAGGAAGCAGGCGGGGGCGCCGGCCAAAGCGCCATGACCCGGCCGGTGGCCGCTGCAGACGCCTCTTCACGTATTCATGAGAGTACGCCCGCGCCCGGCGTCGCCACCAATGGCCTGACGAGCGGTAGTGGGCGACATCGACCGGAGGAGAACCATGAGTAGACGTTCCGACGCTCTCGCCGAGCGGCTCGAGCTGGGGGCAGGCGCGCTTGCCGCCCTCGCCAGGGGGCTGACGGACGCCGAGTGGGAGTCCCGCATCCCGAAGGATGGGCGTAAGATCGGCGTCGTGGTGCATCACGTCGCCAGCATCTATCCGCTGGAGATCCAGCTGGCGGAGACGCTTGCCGGTGGAAAGCCGATCGTGGGTGTCACCTGGGACGTGGTCAATCAAGTGAACGCGGACCACGCCGCGAAAAACGACGGTGTCACCAAGGGGGCGGCCCTGGAGCTGCTCCGTATCAACAGCGCGGCGGCCGCGGCCACGATCCGGGCCTTGAGCGACGAGCAGCTCGACAGCGCGGCGTCGGTGTCGCTCTACGCCGACGCGCCCCTCACGTGCCAGTTCTTCCTCGAGGACCACGCGGTGCGGCACAGCTACCATCACCTCGAGAAGATCCGGGCGGCGTTGCAGCAGTCCCGCACGGCGAAGCTCCGCGCGAGCTGAGCAGGGCGCATCGTGGCGCGGCAGGTGACCGCCGCGCCGCAATGGACCTGCCGCCCTACATGAGAGAGATGGCCACCTGCTCCAGGTGGTCCATCGCCTCCTGCATCCCGCCTTCCATGCCAGAGTTGATGTGCCCGTCACGGTGCTCCTGACAGGAGTGCTCGACAAGAACGGTGAGCGTCGTGCGGCCGTTCGCCTCGGTGAAGGTGATGGTGTTGACCGCTTCACCGTCGGGAAAGCCCTCGTACACCTCGGTGCAGACGATGCGCTCGTTCGTCTTGAGCTCCCGATACACCCCGTGGAACCCGACCTCGAAGCCGTCGTCCGTCACCATCACCCACCGCCAAGTGCCGCCGACTCGCAGGTCCACCTCCGCCGACGTGACCTTCCCCCGATTGCCCGACCACCAGCGCTTGATCAGCTCGGGCGTGGTCCAGGCTCTGTAGACCAGATGCCTCGGCGCCGCGAATTCCCGAGTGATGAGAACCGTCGTATCCGTCGGCAGCGTCACGACCGCCGTACCGCTACTCGCCATCGTCATGGTCTCCTCGCTCCTTCTCCTTGAGTTCTTCCAAGACCTCATCCAGGACATCGAACCGCTCGTTCCAGGCGCGCGCGTAGTTCCTGACCCAGTCGTGAATCGGCTTGAGCGGCCGCGGATCGATCCGGTACATCCGCTGACGGCCCTCGTCTCTGACCCGCACCAGGCCGACTTCCCGCAGGACCCGCAGGTGCTTGGAGACCTGGGGCTGGGCGAGGCCGAGCAGGTCCACGAGGTCGTTCACGGGCCGCTCACCGCCGGCGAGGACGTCGAGAATCTGCCGCCGGCGCGGCTCGGCCACGGCGTTGAAGGCATCGGTAGTGGTTGGGGCGCGTGCCATGAGTAATTATATACCCATATCGGCATATGTCAACAGCCACCCTGCCGAAAGATCGTGGGGGCGGGAATCACGCGACGTGAGTCGGGAAGGGCGGGTCGCGTGCGAACCCGATACGGGCCAACGGTCCGCGCGTTCGCCGCGCTCAACGCGGAGCGGCAGGGCGCGTACTTCGACGATCTGGTGCGCCTGTGGACCGAGCACAACACGGCGGGGCCCGGCGCTACGCGGGTCGAGTCCGAGTTCCTGGAGGTGATCGCGGTTGGCCTTGAGTCGCTCCGGTCGGTTTCATGAGCGAAGAATCCGCCTGCCCGCTGTTGACCAGGTGGGCGGATCCTGTTTCCACGTCCGGATCTCCGCCGGCTGGAATAATTCGGCCTGAAGGCTTACGCTGCGACCGTCCAAGGCGGAGGAGAGCGGATGTCGCTGGAAGGGAAGGTCGCGCTGGTCGCCGGGGCGACGCGTGGCGCCGGGCGCGGGATCGCGGTCGAGCTGGGTGCGGCGGGCGCTACCGTCTACGTCACCGGCAGGACGACACGCGACCGCCAATCCGAATACGCCCGGCCGGAGACGATCGAGGAGACGGCCGATCTCGTCGCGGGGGCGGGCGGTAAGGGGATCGGGGTCCGGGTGGATCATCTCGTGCACGACGAGGTCCACCGGCTGATCGAGCGCATCCGTGGGGAGCAGGGGCGGCTCGACATCCTCGTCAATGACATCTGGGGCGGCGAGAACCTCAAGGAATGGAACACGCCGGTCTGGAAGCACGACCTCGAGAACGGTCTGCGTATTCTCGACCTGGGCGTGCGGACCCATCTCATCACGGCGCACTACGCGCTGCCGCTGTTGATCGAGCGTCCGGGTGGGCTGCTGGTCGAGGTGACCGACGGAACGGACGAGTACAACTCCACGCGGTACAGGATCAATCCGTTCTACGATCTCGCGAAGGTGTCGGTGACGCGCCTGGCCTGGGCGCACGCACAGGACCTCGCCCCGCATGGGGCGACGGCGGTGTCGCTCACGCCGGGGTGGCTTCGCTCGGAGATGATGCTGGAGATCTTCGGCGTGCGGGAAGACAACTGGCGGGAGGCAACGGAGCGCGTGCCGCACTTCGCCATCTCGGAGACCCCGCGCTTCGTCGGCCGCGCAGTCGCGGCGCTGGCGGCGGACCCGGACCGGGCGCGGTGGAACGGACGGTCACTCTCCAGCGGGGAGCTGGCGAAGGTGTACGGGTTCACCGATGTTGACGGCTCCCGGCCGGATGCCTGGCGGTATCTCCTGGAGGTGCAGGAGACGGGGAAGCCGGCGGACACCACGGGGTATCGGTAGGCCGCGGCGCGGGGGTGCCTCGCCGTAGCGGCCTGCGCCGGCGCGAACCAAGGTGGTCCTGGCTCCTCTTGGCCAACGACTCGGCACAGCGTTACGCCCATGCAGGCAAGGTGGTGACGATCGGGCCTAAGCGTGGGCAGCGGCCGCTGGTCGGGTACCGGGAGGGGCCCGGAACGAAGGACTCGGTGGTCGAGTCTCAGGACGCGAATCGGCTCGGCGTGACAGTGATTGATACCGTCTTGCGCGCGGGTACCGTCGACGTATTCGATGGTGGAGGTGATGATCTGGTGATTGTCGCAACCAGTTCGGCCGGTTTCTGGGGACACTGGAAAGCGAGACCGTGGAATCGAGCTGGATCCCCACCCGACGCGAGGACATTTCTGTGCCGTTCGAGTCGAATGAACGTGGAGCGATCTCCACTGTCAGAGCCGGCCCCCAGCAGCTTCCGGTCGTCCTGCACCTGGTTCAGCGCCTCCTCATGGAGCTCGCCGACGATCCGGCCGAGTTCGATGGCTGGGATCCCGTCGAGGTTCGGCCCGCCCTGGAAGCGGCGGGCGATCGCTTCGCGGCCTTCCTGGCGCAGACACCGGCCGGTGATGTGGTCGGCGTTGCCACGTTGACGGAGGCCATCGCAGCCTACGCCCATGGACGCTACGGGATCATCTCGGAGTTGTACGTCGTTCCCAGCCACCGGTCGCACGGTGTCGGGCGACTTCTCCTCGATGCGGTGAAGCGCTTCGGGCAGGAGCGCGGCTGGCGGCGAGTGGACGTCACGGCGCCGCCGGAGGCCCGGTGGGAGCGCACCGTGGACTTCTACCGTCAGAACGGATTCGTGTTCACGGGGCCCAAGCTGAGGTTTCAGCTTTCAGCATGACCGGTACGAAGCGCCCAGTGTCGGTTTGGATCGCGAGTGTCCTGCTGGTCGCATTGAGCCTGCTGGGGGCCGACAGCGCCATCGGGCAATTGTCGGAGGCGGAAACCACCGGGCAGTGGATCACCACCTGCACGCAGGTCGGGTACGCGGTGGCCGGACCGGTGGCTGCCGGTGCTCTGTTGCTGGGGAGGAGCTGGTACCGGGCCCCGCTCTGGATCTGGGCCGCCTGCATCACCGTGACCGCCGGCCTGGCGCCGGTCGTCTGGGGCGGCGCGGGTCTGACGGCGGCTTTCGCGGCGGGCGCAGCTTCGGCCGTCATCGCGGGCGTCGTAGTCCTTCTGGCGTATCGAGGCCGCGCGCAGCCGGCTAGAGGCAGCGGATGAGTGAGGAGGAGCTGGCTGCCCTGCCGAACCTCGGCCCCGCCAGCGCGCGCTGGCTGGTCGGCGCGGGTATCACGACGGTTGCGGAGCTTCGCAGAGTGGGCGCCGTGGGGGCGTTCGGCCGCGTGGCCCTTCGCGAGGGCCGTCTCGCGACCGCCAACCTCCTCTATGCATTGCATGCCGCCCTCAGCGGCAAGCACTGGACCGAGGTAACCGCGCGCGAGAAGGCCGAGCTTAGGCGGGCCGCCGGACTCGAGCCTCCACGGCAACACCGAAAGCGGACCACCTGAGGACCACCGATGCGAGCCAAGCAGGCGTCACCCCGGACCATCGACGAGTACATCGCGGGCTTCCCGTCCGACGTACAGGCGGCTCTCCGGAAGGTGCGGAAGGCGATCAAGGCCGCGGTGCCGGATGCGGAGGAAGCCATCAGCTACCGCATGCCCAGCTTCACCCAGCACGGCTATCTGGTCTATTTCGCGGCGCACAGGGGACACATCGGCGTGTATCCCACGTCGCCGGCGATGATGAAGGCGGTCAAGGGACTCTCCGCCTACGCGTCGGGGAAGGGGACGGCCAAGTTTCCGCTGGACCAGCCGATCCCCTACGCCCTGATCGGCAGGATCGCGAAGTTCCGGGCGAAGGAGCGGCTGGCCAAGCTGGTGGCGAGAGCGCCGAAGCGGCGCGCGGGCTCGAAGCCCAACGCCGTCTGGCACAAGCGGAACCGGATGCCGCGGAACCCGACCCTCAATCAGCGGGTCACCTGGCACCTGGCCCACGCTCGCGCCTGCGGCTGCCGGCCTATTCCGAAGAGCGTGTTGAGCCTGTCTCGCTGACCTTGTTGAACTTCGCGATCCAGTTCGGCTCCCAGGTCTTGCCGCCGTCGGCGGAGAACGCCTGCTCCAGCCGGAACGTGGTCGCGGTGATATCCGAGAAGATGAAGCGAACGTAGATGGCCCGCCCGTCCAGTGTTTCCTGATTGTAGAACTCGCCCCGGCCGTTCTTGAATCCGCCGACCATCGGCGGGCCCAGCGTTCCGTCGGCACTGTTGGACCAGCTGATGTGCCACTGACGGGATTGAGGATTGTAGGTCCGCAGGCTCAGCCCTTCGATGCGTCCTGCCGGGCCCGAAACATCGAGCTCGCCCAGGTTGGCGCGGCCGTTCCAGACCCGCCGGACCACCGAGGTGCCGTCGTACTCGACCCAGTCGGTAGATCCGGTCAGCGGACCCTTCAGCCGAGAGATGTGGACTTTCCAGGAGCCGAACTCGAAGTCGAACGCGTGTTGCTGTGCCTTACTTGCCGCTGCCGAGTCCGACTGCGCCGCCGAGGCCGGCCGCGCCAGCGCAATCACCAGTCCGAACATGAAACAGAGTGCCTTCACGCAATTCCTCCTCGCTGAACCGTTCAACTTGTCGCCTCACACTTGACTGCACCGGCCGAAATCGGACATCTGATCAGGGCCGCCTTCACGTTTGCCGTTCACCTGCCCTACGGATATCATCTCTCTCGGTGTCACCCGCGGCGGCGGTGTCATGGGCAGAGTCGTCGTCGTCACGAACCTGACGCTCGACGGCGTTATGCAGGCGAACGGGGTCGTGGTCGCCACCTATGGCCCGGCCACAGAGGAGAGATAGCATGCCGAAGTTGCGTTTCGGGATTTCGACGTCGCTCGACGGATACACCGCCGGGCCAGAGCAGAGCAGGAAGGACCCCCTGGGCATCGGTGGGGAGCGGCTGCACGAGTGGGTGGTCCCGCTCGCCGCGTGGCGCAGGCCCCATGGTCTGGAGGGCGGCGAGGTCAACGAGAGCACCCGCGTGGTCGAGGAGGCGATGGCCGGCATCGGGGCGACCATCATGGGACGCAACATGTTCGGCGGACACCCCGGGCCATGGGATCCCGCCAAGCCGTGGAACGGATGGTGGGGAGACAATCCGCCATTCCATCACCCCGTCTTCGTCCTGACTCGCCACGCCCGGGCGCCGCTCACGATGGAGGGCGGCACGACCTTCACCTTCGTGACGGACGGGATCGAGTCGGCCCTCAGGATGGCGCGCGCCGCGGCCGGGAGCCAGGACATCACGCTCGCCGGCGGAGCCAAGGCGGCCCAGCAGTATCTCAACGCAGGTCTGGTGGACGAAATGCTGCTCCACCAGGTGCCCACCCTGCTCGGCGCCGGGGAGCGGCTGTTCGACGGGGTCAAGGACCTCGGCGGGCTGCAGCTTGTGGAAACGGTGTCCGCACCCAACGTCACCCATTTCAAGTTCGCCCGGCGCTAGGCACACCGATGGGACACACGATCAAGGTCATCGCCGGCGGATTCCTGCTGCTGGTGCTTTGTCTGCTGGTCGGCCGCTGGCTCGGGGGCACGGCGGGCCTCGCCACCGGCGCCAGGCTTTTCATCCCGCTCTGGCTGGTCGGCGCCGGGATCAACATGTGGGTGGGCGTGACCCGGGCGGGCTATTCTGTCGCCGAGGAGGCGCCGATCTTCCTGGTGGTCTTCGTCGTGCCTGCAGCGGTAGCGCTGTTCATCCTGTGGAGGTCGTCGTAGAAAGGAATGACTGCCTTGCAACAAGCGTACGGACTGCAGGTGCCTCAGAGCCTCAAGGAGGCGTGCGATCCCCGCCGCCTCGCCCTCATCGTCTACGACATGCAGGTCGGCGTGCTCGGTCAGATCGCCGACCGGGCCGCGGTGACCGCCAACGTCGCCGAAGTCCTTCACGCCGCGCGGGAAGCGGGTGTGCGCGTGTTCTTTCTTCGGCACATGTCCCTCCCCAGAGAGCTCATGGGCGTGTTCCAGCTGCGCACGGCGATGGCCTGGCAGCGGGTGAGCCGGGTGGACGACGTGCGGCCCTGGTTCCTGCGGGATTCGCCCGGCTTCCAGCTCACTCCCGAGGTGGCGCCGCTGCCGTCGGAGGCCGTCTTCGACAAGATCACGATGTCGGCCTTCGAGGGCACGCCGCTGGATATCGCCCTGCGCGATTGTGGCATCAACGCCTTCCTGATCGTCGGTGTCGCGACGGAAATCGGCATCGAGCCCACGGTGCGACACGGCGCTGACCTCGGCTACATCCCCATCGTGGTGACCGATGCCTGCGGGGCCGGGCATCGCGAGGCGGGCGAGCGCGCGCTGGCGAGTCTCCGCTTCATGGGTGACGCGCTGTTCACCGACGTGGCCGAGATTCGTGAGCTGTTGCGGGCTCAGGCGTGAGCTCGGGAGATCCCATGACGGACGATCGCGCGCTTCGGCTGCTGGAGGAGATCCGCGACCTGCAGCGGCAGCACGTCGAGCGCTACGCCGAGGCGCTTCGCAATCAACAGGAGTCCATTCGTCTGCAGCAGGACGGCCTGCGACGGGTGAGAGTCGTCCTCGCGCTCGCGGCCTTCGCGGCCATCCTGGCGGTCGCGATGCTGGTGCTGCTGCTGCTCCGCGTGATGGCAGTGTTGCGGTAGGATCCGGATCACGCCGGACGTCGGCAGGATCCGAGAGCTCTATTCCGCCAGGCGGAAGCTGAGGGTCTGCCGAACCAGTTGACGGACCACGCGCCCGCGGACCTTCGCGGGCCGGAACCGGCTGGCGAGGACGGCAGCGTGCGCGACAGCTTCAAAGCCGGGATGAGAGCTGGCGATGGTGTGGATCGAGCCGGGCTCGACCTGACCCGTCGTGTCTACGACGTAGGAGAGCTGGACCCGGCCCGCGATCCCCGCCTGTGCCAGGGCGGCGGGGTACTGCGGAACTGGCTGGCGGATGATCTCGACCGGGTCGTCAACCGCCGCTTCGGCAAATAGACTGTCGGCCGAGAACGACGCGCCGTCGCCGAGTCCCAATTCACGGAAATCCGGTGAGGTTGCCGTCGTTGAGGCCGCGTCCCGCAGAGCGTCCGCCACCGTCGGCAGGTCGTCCCCGAGAGGCGATGATGGCAGGTCCGGCACTTCGCCCATCGAATGCACATCCGGGGCTGCGGGCAGAATCGGATTCGGAGCACGCGCGACCGGGCGCGCTGCCTCGAAGTGCATGATGGTTGCGGCGGGCTGCCGTCGTTCCCCGTCGGTCGGAGGCCGGGTCATCCCGACTACCAGCACGACCAGCACCGCGTGGATGCTCAGGGACACCAGGTAGCGCTGAGTCTCGGCGGGCGCCCGCGGGCCGGACTCGGTAAGGACCTGGAACATGGAGGGCTCGGGTTGGCGTCGTACCCATAGTGCGAGGCTGGCATTGCACCGGAGCACGTGATACCGTGACAGACGAACCGCGGCCGGATGACAGTGGCATTACGGCGCCGGCCGAGCCCAGGAGCATCTCGTGACCTACTCCGACTTTCACCTCGCCCAGGTCAACATCGCCCGCGCTCGCGGGGAAATGACGGACCCCGTCATGGCCGAGTTCGTCGCCAATCTCCCGGCGATCAACGCCCTGGCCGACGACAGCCCAGGCTTCGTCTGGCGTCTCCAGACCGAGGACGGCGATGCCACCGCCGTGCGGCCCTACGACGACCGGGGGATCCTCATCAACCTCTCGGTCTGGCAGGATCTGCCGGCACTCCGCGCGTACGTCTATCGCAGCGCCCACGCCGGGATCATGCGCCGCCGGCGCGAGTGGTTCGAGCGCTTCGACCGGGTTTACGTAGCACTCTGGTGGGTCCCGGCGGGGCATCGTCCCACCGTGGCCGAGGCGGTCGAGCGGCTGGCGCATCTGGAGGCGCATGGCCCGACGGCGCGTGCGTTCACCTTCACGGAGCCCTTCGCGCCCGATGGTGGACCGCTGCCGCGTGAGAGCGTGACCCGAGACGACTCCTGTCCCGCCACCTGAGCGCCACGCTCGAACGCCGGAGAACCACTGAAGATCTGGATTGACGCGGATGCCGCGCCGAGGGACGTGAAGGAGCTGGTGTTCCGCGCGGCCAAGCGTCTGGCCGTCGAAACCATCCTCGTGGCGAACCAGCGGCTGCAGACACCACCGGGCAATCCGTTGGTCAGTGCGGTGTGGGTGGACGGCGGCGCCGATGTCGCCGACCAGTACATCGCGAGCCACGCGCAGGCCGGCGATCTGGTGGTCACCCAGGACGTCCCACTCGCGGCGCTGCTCGTCCCGCGCCAGGTCGCGGTGCTCGATCCACGCGGGGACGAGCACACCTCGGAGACGATCGGAGAGCGACTCTCCGTACGCGACTTCATGGATCAGGCGCGGATCGCGGGCGTGGTGACCGGCGGACCGCCCCCATTCGACGCGCGGGCACGACAGGCCTTCGCCGCCGCGCTCGACCGCGTGCTGACGCGACTGCGCCGGCCCAGCCTGTGACGCTCGGGAGACTCCATGCCAACCGCTTCGCCGGCGTCCTCTATGGGATCGCGATCGTCGCCGGCTGGCGGCTCCTTTCCCCGAGCGAGGCAGCCGAGAAGAGAGAGGCATGAACCGGGTATTCATCCTGGCGCTGCTGTTGCCGATGCTGCTGGCGGCTCCCTTCCACGCCGGCGACCCGTCGATCGTGTGCAGCGGAGCGCCGACACCGGCACCGCTCGGCCCGGCGGCCTTCCGCGCCGTGCTCGACGGCGTGGCTGAGGGGTGGAACAGTGGCCGGGCCGACCTCGCCGCGAACTGCTTCGCCGAGGCCGCCGTCTATGTCGAGCCGCCCGATCGTCAGCTCCATCGGGGGCGCTCCTCCCTCCGGAAGTTCTTCGCGGAATCGGTGCAGCCGGTCCGGCCGGACCGCATGCGGTGGCACACGGTGGCCTTCGACTCCACCCGGCAGCTTGGATTCGGCGAGTACACCTACCGCGGTCGCCAGTACTACCACGGCGTGGCGGTGGTGGAGATCGAGGCCGGGCTGATCAGGACGTGGCGTGAGTACCAGTATGGGTCGCCGCTGTCCCGTGACGAGTTCCTCGCCCCGAGCCGGTGACCCGGAGCGACCAGGTGATGCTCCGGGGGCTGATGTTCGCGCTGCTCCTCTCCGCGGTCGCCGTGTCCGGCTACCATCGGGCGCGCGCGCGCAGCGGAGGCGACGCGGTCGCACGCAGTCGTGAGGGACCGGTCTTCCTCACTCTCCGCATCCTGGGTGCATCGGTGCTCTTCGGCTCCGTCCTCGCCTGTGTCTTCGCGCCCGGCCTCATGGCCTGGGCGAGCTTCGAGGTGCCTTCGCAGGTCCGGTGGATCGCCGCCACGCTGGGCGCGCTCGATCTGTTGGCGATTCATTGGGTGCTCGGTACCCTGGGCCGGAACGTCACGGAAACTGTGCTCACCAAAGAGAACCACGAGCTCGTGACCGTCGGCCCGTACCGCTGGATCCGGCATCCGCTCTACACGACCGGACTGGCTCTGTTTCTTTTCCTCGGACTCATGGCAGGCAACTGGTTCATACTGGCCGTCGCCGCGGTCGCCTTCGTGCTCTTCCGGGCCCTGGTGATTCCCCGCGAGGAACAGGCACTGCTCGCGAAATTCGGCGATCGCTACCGGACCTATATGGAGCGGACAGGGCGGCTGATTCCATGAGGACGCTCGGTATCATCGGCGGCATCGCGCCGGGCTCGACCATCGACTACTACCGGCTGCTGATCGCGGCATACCGTGAGCGTACCCGGGACGACAGCTATCCTCCGATCCTGATCAACAGCATCGATCTCACGCGCCTCCTTCGCCTCGTCGGCGAGGATCGGCTCGGTGAGCTCGTCGATTGGCTGGTGCAGGAAATCGAGCGGCTCGCGCGAGCGGGCGCGGAGGTCGGGCTGCTCGCGTCCAACACGCCGCACCTCGTCTTTCCCGACCTCGCCCGCCGATCTCCGATTCCGCTTCTGAGCATCGTGGAAGCCGCGGCCGCCGCGACGGAGGAGCAGGGGATTCGCACAGTGGGATTGCTGGGGACCCGGTTCACGATGGAAGGACGCTTCTATCCGGAGGTGTTCGTCCGCCGTGGGATCGCCGTACAAGCCCCTTCAAGTGAAGATCGTAACTACATACATGACAGGTATATGCGAGAGCTCATCTCAGGTGACTTCCGAGCCGAGACGCGAGCGCGGTTTCTCGCGGTGATCGAACGACTGAAGCAGGAGGGAGCCGAAGGAGTACTGCTGGCGGGAACGGAGATACCGTTGCTGTTGCGTGATTCCACCTCCGCGGTTCCGCTGCTGGACACGACCCGCATTCACGTCGTTCGTGCGGTAGCCGCGATGCTGGACTGAGAGCGCCCCCGCGCATAGTCCGAGGAGATGCGTGGTGACGACGTCCATGGAGAGGAATGATGTCCGGATCGCCGCGCCAAGCGCAGCAGGATGGTGAGCCCTCTCTCGACGTGAGTTCGTCGCCGCAATGGCGGCGGTCGGCCTTCTCCCCGTGGTCGGACACTTCCCGCGTCGCCGATGCCACCTCACCGTCAAGGTGCCCGCCTGCTTCGGGTGCGGGCCGTCACCGCGGGCGTCGCGCCGCGCGGCCTCGCGGATCTCGGGCGAGTCGAGTCGGCCCTCGCGATGCTGGCGCGCGCGAGAAAGCGTCTCGAAGGAGGCGGGCTACGAGGTGCAGACAGTGCGGGTGGCAACCAGCCCGCTCGCTGGCGAACGCGGGCTCCTCTGCCCGCGGCAGGAGCCTCGACGCACTGCAGAGCCATGGATCGGCTGGCGAAGGAGAGCGGGGCCATGCTCAGCGTCGGGCCTGTGCTGACGACGGACGAGCCCGACCCCGAGCTGCCGGCGTGGGTGGCCGAGGCAGTGCAGACGACGGGCGTCACGAGCTTCAGTGCCGTGATCGCCTCGCGCGAGGGCGGAGTGCATGCGAGGGCGACCAGGACTGCCGCGGACGTCGTCCACACGCTCTCGCGCGCGACTCCCTCGGGGACGGCCAACTTCCGTTTCGCCGCCGCTGCCAACATTCCCGCCGGGACGCCCTTCTTCCCCGTAGCCCATCATGAGGGGACCGACGCGATCGCCCTCGGCCTGGAGACGCCACGGCTGCTTCGCCATGCCGTCGCGGACGCCAAGGATTCGGTCTCCGCTCAGCAGCGCATGCGCCGGGCGCTCGACGCCGAGCTGGCGCCGATCGAGCGGCTGATGAAGCGGTTCGCCGGCGAGGAGCATCGGCGCTATCTCGGCATAGATTCATCACCCGCGCCGGGGATGGACAGCAGCATCGGCGAGGTGATCGAGGCGATCACCGGAGTTCCCTTCGGAGGGCCGTCCACGCTCAACGCCTGCGCGGCGATCACCGGCGCCCTCAAGTCGCTCGAGGTGACCACCTGCGGATACGCCGGACTCATGCTGCCGGTGCTCGAGGACCCAGTGCTGGCCCGGCGTGCCGCGGAGGGACGGTTCGGCCTGCAGGACCTGCTGCTCTACTCGTCCGTCTGCGGCACCGGGCTCGACGTGGTGCCGGTTCCTGGGGACGTCTCGCCGGAAGACCTGGAGCGCGTGATCCGCGACGTCGCCACCCTGTCGGACCGCCTGCGAAAGCCGCTCTCCGCGCGCCTCTTCCCGATCCCCGGAAAGTCCGCCGGAGACGTCGTGGAGTTCGACGACCCGCTGCTCGCCAGGTCTGTCGTGCTGCCGATTTCCTGACAGGACGAAGGCATGGACCTCACCATCCCATACACCTTCTATCCGTTGGCGCTCCCGCATTGGATCGCCTGGGTCCTGTTCCTCCTGGCCGTGCTCGGCGGCCTCGCGATTGGCGCGGCGCGGGGGTTTCGCGCCGGCCTCCTCTCGGCCGTCGTCCTGCTGATCGCGACCATGCTGGCCTCGATGGTCATCACCTTCTTCGTACACGACCTCTAGATGTCCGGAGCGCTGTGGGTTCTCCGTCATCTCCTGGCGATCGGTGTCCTGCCTTTCACGGTGACCGTGATCATCCCGCTGTGGCTTGCCCGGCGGAACGGGACCGTCCTGGCGCTCGGCACCACTCCCGGCCAAATCGCGGTCCAGATGGCCGGTGCCATCCTCTTGGTCATCGGGTTGATCCTCTTTGTGGCGAGCCTCCAGCGGTTCGCCACCGAAGGGCGGGGCACGCTCGCGCCCTGGGATCCGCCCAGAAGTCTGGTGATCAGGGGACCGTACCGGTACGTCCGCAATCCGATGATCTCGGGTGTCGTGTTCGTTCTGTTCGGCGAGGGGCTGTTACTTCTCTCCCGGCCACATCTCGGCTGGGCGCTCACCTTCCTCGCCATCAACGCGGTCTACATCCCGCTGCTGGAGGAGCCGCAGCTCGAGCACCGCTTCGGTGATGCCTATCGTGACTACTGCCGTCACGTTCCGCGGCTGTTTCCGCGGTTGCGACCGTGGCTCGGACCGGCCTAGCTTGCGATTGTATCCCTCACGTGGAGCCATCATGTCCGTCGCCAAGATTACCGAGATTCAGTCGTCTTCCACGAAGAGCTTCGAGGACGCCGTGCGGCAGGGCGTTGCCCGGGCCGAGAAGACCCTTCGCAACCTCACCGGGGCCTGGATCAAGAGTCAGAAGATCGTCATCGAGAAGGGGAAGATCACCGAGTATCGCGTCCTGCTGAAGGTCACGTTCGTTCTGCAGGACTGAGGTCGGATGAACACGCGAACGGCCTCCACCGATCTCGGCGTTCAACTCGTCCTGGATCTCTTCGCACGCGTGTGGCACGCGCCGCACGACCTCAGCGCCATCGACCAACTGATGACCGAGGACTACGTCATCACGTCGGGCGGCCGGACGATACGGGGACGGGACGCGTTCAAGGACTGGGTGCGTCAGTTCCAGCGGGTGCTCGCGGACGCGAAGACCGACAGCATCGAGGCCTTCACCAACGCCACGGGAGACCGCGTGGTCTCGCGCTGGGTGTGCAGCGGACGGCACAACGGCATGCTCGGCCTGCCGCCCACCGGCCGGCCGGTCTCCTTCACCGGTATCGCGATCTGGACCGTGCGCGAGGGCAGGCTGGCCGAGTGCTGGGTGGAGCGCAGTGCCTGGGAGCTGTACCAGGAGCTGACGGCGTAAAGCGGTCAGTCCGCTCCCACCAGCGTCTCGTAGTCCATGATCCGGCGCTCGTAGGGCTCGGCCATGAGCGTCGAGGAGAGCAGGAAGTCCGCGCTCGAGCGGTTGCAGGCGATGGGGATGTTGTAGACCACGGCGATCCGGAGCAGGGCCTTCACGTCCACGTCATGCGGATGCGGCTCGAGGGGGTCCCAGAAGAAGATCACGAAGTCGATCCGGCCTTCCACGATCGCCGCGCCCACCTGCTGGTCCCCACCGAGCGGACCGCTCACGAAGCGGCTGATGCCAAGACCGAGCTCGGCGGCGAGGAGTGAACCGGTGGTACCGGTGGCGTAGAGATCGTGCTCGCTCAGGGTTCCGCGGTTGTACCGTGCCCACTCGAGCAGATCTCCCTTGCGATTGTCGTGCGCGATGAGCGCGATCTGCTTGCGAACGCCCATCCTGGAACGGAACGGCTGCATCACGTCTCCCGAAAGTGTCGATGAGCGGAACCTAGCCGCCGCGCCGAATCCCCGGGCCACGATCCGGTAACGATTCTCACGAGGTATTCCTGGTCCGATGACGACGACCGACCCGCGGTCCGATGGACGGGCCGATTTCGACTTCCTCTTCGGGTCATGGACGGTGCGCAACCGGCGTCTCAAGGGGCGATTGCGCGGCTCGACCGAATGGGAGGAGTTCCCCGGGACCTGCCGGGCCCGCCCCATCCTCGCCGGATTGGGGAACATGGACGAGTTCACGATCGACGCTCCGGACGGCCGGGTCGATGCCGTAACCGTGCGACTCTTCAATCCGGGCGCTCGGGAGTGGAGCATCTACTGGGCGGCAGCCACAGGACGCGGCCGCTTCGACGTCCCCGTGGTCGGCCGGTTCGATGGCCGCCGCGGGGAGTTCTTTTCGCAGGAGGCATTCGAGGGGCGCCACATCTTTACCCGGTTCATCTGGACCGTGGTGGCGCCCGACGCCTGCCGCTGGGAGCAGGCCTACTCCGACGATGGCGGGAAGACGTGGGAGACCAACTGGACCATGGATTTCGCGCGGGCATGACGAGTCATCCGCTGGAGCCGGTCCTGCGTGTCGCGACCGGGGCGGACCTGGTCGAGCTCGAGGAGCTGATCGCGACCTCGGCCCGCTGCCTGAGCGTCGGCTACTACTCGGCGGAGCAGGTCGCGAGTCTGCTGCGATTCGTCTTCGGCGCCGACACGCAACTGATCTCGGACGGCACGTACTACGTGTGCGAATCCGACGGACGACTGGTGGCAGGCGGCGGCTGGAGCAAGCGGCGGACCCTCTACGGTGGCGACCAGATGAAGGACGCCGATGATCCCTTGCTCGACCCGGCTACCGACCCGGCACGGATCCGCGCGTTCTTCGTGCATCCCGATTGGGCGCGGAGGGGACTGGGCCGAAGGTTGTTCGCGGCGTGCGCCGAGGCGGCCCATGCCGCGGGCTTCCGCACGCTGGCGCTGGTGGCGACGCTGCCCGGCGAGCCGCTCTACGAGGCACTGGGGTTCCTGATGTCGGAGCGCTTCACCATTCACCTTCCCGATGGTGTGGATGTGCCGGTCAGTCACATGAGCATGGCGCTGGAGCCGGCGCTGGCCGCGGGCGCGGGAAGTCATTCGAACAAAGGGTCGGATCGCTAGCCCTATGGCGTACTACCTGGTGACAGCCTCTCCACGAGAGGACCTGCTGGACGAGCTCCGAGACAAGCTAAAGCGCAACGCGTTCGTCGGCCTCAAGCCCTTCGGCCGGGCACTCTCTGCTTCGCTTAGGCGGGCGCGCAAGCTGCCGAACGGTCGCGCCATCTGGGAGGAAGAGGATTATTGCCGGCCGCCGCTCGCGGAGGAGCGCGCCGCCGTGCTCGACCAATACTTCGATGGGCTGTCCACCGAAGAGGTCGTGGAAGGCACCGGTTGGGCGCTCATCGGAGCACTGCCCGCCATGTTTCCGGAGCTGGCAGGCTCATGACCGCCCTCGTCTGGAGTTGGGCCGCTGCATGGGTGCTCGGCCGCCTGTGGCTGGAGTGGCAGGTGGACCGGCACTGGCTGCCGGGAACGGAGGAGGTGCGGGAAGACTGGACCCGGTGGTCCAGGCCGCCCCCCAACGCGCTCGCTCCCGAGGGCGAGCGGTTGTGGCGTCTGCGCTATCAGGTCACGTTATGGGGGTTCGTCGGCTGGGTGGTCCTGGCGGGCATCTGGTTCATCTTCTGAGTTAGGTGCGGCCCGCGGGATCTCGAGACGGCCCCTCCCGAGCTGAATAAGGAGATCACCGATATGCCGGACATTCCACGCGCTGCCGCCGTGCGAGGGACCACGATGCGCTGGTCCTGGACGGAGGGGCCGACCAAAGGCAAAGTCCACGAGCACGTGTTCCATGAGGACGGCACCGTCGAGTACGGCTCGGCGAGCGGGGAGCGCCCGCCGTACGCTGCCTTCGAGGTCACCCCCGAGGTGTGCGCGGTGTCCTACCTCGCACCTTCCGGGTTTACGCTCACGGTGGTGCTCAACTTCGCGAACCATGAGATGGTCGGCATCGCATCGTCGAAGGACCAGTGGCATCCGGTCCGCGGTACGTTCGAAGTCATCGAGTGATTTGCAAACGGGCTCCGGCGCGCGCTGATCGCTGGCCGCCGTCCCAGGCCGCGAGCCTCCACATGCCGAAGAGCTCTCGAGTCACGCTCGCCACGGTGCGTCGCCTGGCGCTCGGGTTTCCGGGCGTCGAGGAAGGACTCTCGTACGGGACTCCGGGTTTCCGGGTCCGGGGAAAGTTCCTAGCGCGCCTCTGGGAGGATGGCGAGACGCTGGTGGTGAAGTGTGGAGATGACGAGCGCGATTTCCGGATGAAGGCCGATCCCGGAACATTCTTCGTCACCGATCACTACCGCGGGTATCCCACGGTGCTCGTCCGCCTGGCCAAGGTGAAACCGGCGGACCTCCGGGACCTGCTCGAGGAGGCCTGGCGGCGATCGGCTCCGCGGCGCCTCGTCGCGGAGTACGATCGAAAGACGAAGGAGGGCTAAGGGACATGGACGAGGATCTCGCCGGCATGTCTCGCGAGGAGCTGGTCGAGGAGGTGCGGAGGCTTCGCCAGGGCATTCGGGTCCATCGCGACAGCACGGGCCACGAGCTGTGTTGGCACCATCCCGATCTCTGGGCGCTGCTTCCGGAGCGCACCGACCCGCAGCCCGTCGTGCCCGAATGGCCCCAGTTCATGCGCGGGTGCATCCGCTACCGACAATCGCTGGACCAGCAGCTGCCCCAGGCCCCTCGGTCCAGGGAAGAGCTGTGAAGGACCAACCGGTCAAGCGGTTTGCCAACGTGGCTGCCTGGGAGAGCTGGTTGAAAAAGCATCACGAGAGCTCCGACGGGCTCTGGATGGAGCTTGCCAAGAAGGACAGCGGGGTACGCTCGGTGACCCATTCGGCGGCGCTGGAGATCGCGCTCTGCTACGGCTGGATCGACGGTCAGGCCGCCTCGGTGGACGACACTTGGTATCGGCAGCGCTTCACGCCCCGCCGCGCTCGCAGCCGCTGGTCGAAGATCAATTGCGCCGCCGTCGAACGGCTGCATGCGGAGGGACGGCTGGCGCCCGCCGGCATCCGCCAGATGGAGGCCGCGAAGCACGATGGGCGTTGGGAGGCGGCGTACGCCTCGCAGCGCACCATGCCCGTACCAGACGACCTCGCGGCTGCGTTGCGGGCACGACCCCACGCCCGGCGCTTCTTCGAGCAGCTGGACAGCCGGAACCGGTACGCCATCCTCTATCGTCTCCACGACGCCAAGAAACCCGAGACCCGGCAGCGGCGGCTCGACAAGTTCGTTCGCATGCTCGCCCTTGGAGAGACCATCCACTAGGCGGTTCATTGGACCTATTCGTCCGCTGGCCTCTCCTCGCGCTCCTGCCGGGGCTGCTGCTGCTCGGCGTGTACCGTGTGTTTCCGCGACGCGCGGCACTGGTCGCCGGCCTCGCCTGGCTGGTCTACGCCATCTACGAGCTGGGCATGCAGAAGCGCTGGCTCTGCTCCGGCGAGTGCAACATCCGCGTCGACCTCCTCCTGATGTATCCGGTTCTCGCAGTGATCTCGATTGCGGGCATCGTCGCCGCGGCGCGCGCCGCGAAATCAACATGATGCACGAGCGCCGGCGGGTGAAGCCGCTGTCCCTGGGCCACTTCCTTCGGGGCCTGGCGAGTAGCTTCGCTGTCGCCGCGGTGCTGGTTGGATGCTCGCTCGTGGTCGGCATGTGGGGATACGAGCATTACGAGCACCTCAGCTGGCGCGATGCCTTCCTCAACTCGGCCATGCTCCTGGGCGGGATGGGGCCGGTGAATCCGCCACGCACCGACGGGGGTAAGCTGTTCGCCGGGTTCTATGCGCTCTACGCAGGACTCGTATTCCTGGCCGTAGCCGGACTGCTGCTGGCACCCGTGATCCACCGAGTCCTGCACCGGTTTCACTGGGAACAAGGGACATCCTGACTGGAGGTTCGCTGTGGCGACCAAGACGACATCATCTGACGTGGTGATCACCCCGGACGAGCTGCTGCAGCATTGGCAGGGCCACCGGCGAGTGACGCGTCGGATCATCGAGGCGTTTCCGGAGCACGAGCTGTTTCACTTCTCCATCGGCGGGATGCGCCCGTTCTCGGCGCTGGCCATGGAGTTCATCGGCATGGGCGTACCTACTCTCCGCGGCGTGCTGACGGGGGACTGGTCCACCAGCAAGACCGAGCCGCCCAAGACCAAGGCCGAGCTGCTCGAGCGCTGGGATCAGGCGACGGCGGAGATCGACCGGCTGTGGCCCGGCCTCTCTCCGAGTCGCTTTCAGGAGGTGGACACCGCGTTCGGACAGTGGGAGGGGCCGGTCTACAGCCTGATCCTCTACGTGATCGACAACGAGATCCACCACCGGGGGCAGGGAACCGTCTATCTCCGGGCGCTGGGCATCGAGCCGCCGTACTTCTTCGACCGCAGCTGATCGCCGGGAATGGAGGCGAGGATGTTCAGGCTCCGTTTTCCCGAGTCCCAGGTCGCGCGCTGGGCGGAGCGCTATTCGTATACGGAGGACGACGGGCTGAGAGAGAAGCTCCGTCCGGCGGTGCTCGCGCGCGGCTTCCTGAAGAAGTCGGAGTTCCTGCGGATTTGCGAATGGAAGACCCAGCGCACCAAGTCCCGCTGCGCGCGCAACGAGGAGTTCACCGTTCGAACGGTCACCCGGGCCGCGTTCGCGACCGGCGACGAATCCCTGAAGATGGACCTGCTTCGCACGCTGGCCGGGGTCTCCTGGCCGACGGCTTCCACCTTGCTGCACTTCTGCGACGCACGCCCGTATCCGATCCTGGACTATCGGGCGCTGTGGTCTCTCGGCCACCGGGCGACCCCTCACTACACCATGGATTTCTGGCTGGAGTATCTGGCCTTCACGCGCCAATTGGCGAAACGCCTGAAGCTCGACATCCGCACCCTCGACCGCGCCCTGTGGCAGTTCTCGAAGGCGCGGCAGATCGGCGGACGGAGCGCGGCGTGACCTGAGCCCGGAGGAGGATCATGGCCCGACGTCGGTTCCTTGCCCAGTTGGCTGCCTGGCCGCTGGCCACCCTGCTTCCCGTCTCCGCCTTCGCATCGGCCCGCCCCGCGGCGCTCAAGATCATGCTGAAGAGCGCCTGGGGCTCCGACGATCCGACCAAGGCCGCCTTTCCCTTCTCCCACGGGCATGCCCTCGCCGAGGCCGGGCACGAAGTCCAGATTTTTCTGCTGGGCGAGGCGGTCAGTCTCATGCGCCGGTCGGTGGCCGAGACCGTGGTTCCGGTGGCCTGGCCGCCCGTGGCCGAGCTGCTGGGCAAGGTCGTGGAGCGCAAGATCCCGATCTACGCCTGCGGCACCTGCGCTCGCGCGCGCGGCATCACCGAGGCCGACCTGGCCAACTGGGGCGCGAAGTACGGCAACCCGAAGATTTTCGTCTCGCTGATCGAGTGGGCCGACCGCGTCATCACCGAATAGGGAGGCCGTCTCGATGCAACCGGGCCAACGGCTGTTTACGGCGGCATCCTGGGGGTTGATCATCACCGGGGTCATCCACTTGATCGGCCAGTTCGCCGGCCGACCCACCGATCCCGCTGCCGAGCAGCTGTTCGCCGCGATGGACGGCCATCGCCTGCCGTTCCCGCTGGGGATGACACCGTCGATCCTCGACATCTATCGCAATCTCGGTCTCACGATGTCGGTCACGTTGGTGGGGCTGGGCCTGCAGAACCTGCTGGTTGCCCGCCGTGCGTCGGCGGCACCGACGCTCCTGCGGTCGCTGGCGGGCAGCTCGACGGTGATCACCGGCGCGCTGGTCGGACTCGAGGCCTACTACCGGATCTCGCCGCCGCTCGTGCTGCTCGCCGTGGTCGCGGGACTCTTCCTCCTGTCCTGGATCCGCCTCCCCACCACGGCCTGACCGTGAAGATCACGGTCCTGGGCGGCACCGGATTCATCGGGCATCACGTGACGCGCTGGCTGGTCGAAGCGGGTGAGTCGGTGACCGTGATACACCGCGGGCAGACACCCTCACGCGTCCCCGGCGCGCGGCTGTTGACTGCCGACCGCCACGAAGAGGCAGGCCTGGCCCAGGCGCTCGACGCCGCCGCACCGAAGGTGCTGATCGACATGACGGCCTACACCGCTCGGGACATGGAGCTGTTGCTGGCCGTCGCTCCGGTATCGCTGCAGCGGCTGGTCGTCATCAGCAGCGGCGACGTGTACTGGACCTACGGCGCATTCCTCGGCCTGGACTCGGCTGGCGGCCCGAGGAACGAGCTCCTGGACGAGACGGCGCCGCTCCGAGATAACCTGTACCCGTATCGGAGCCGGGCGAAGGGGATGGAGGACCCGCTCTACTTCTACGAGAAGATTCAGGTCGAGCGCACCGCCTTCGCCGGCGCGAAAGGATCCGTCACCGTGCTCCGGCTGCCGATGGTCTACGGTCCGGGAGATTTCCAGCGACGGGTGGGCAGCTATCTCGACCGAATGCGCGCGGCCGGTGCCGAGCTCAGGCTCAACTCGGCCGAGGCCGCCTGGAGGTGCACCCGCGGGTACGTCGAGGATGTGGCGTGGGCCATCAGGCTGGCCGCACGCGACGCGCGCGCGTCGGGCGAAATCTTCAATCTGGGCGAACCGTCGGCGTTGACCGAGCTCGAGTGGGTCCGCGCCGTGGGGACCGCCGCGGGATGGTCCGGGCAGGTGGTCGCCGACGTTTCCGCCAAGGCCTCGCTCCCGGCCCGCTGGGACGTGTCCCTGTCGGTCGACACGAGCAGGATTCGCCGGCTGCTGGAATTCCGCGAGCCGGTCGGCCGCGAGGAGGGCTTGCGACGTACGCTGTTGTAACCTGACGCCATTCGAGGAAACGATGACCGCAAGAGCAGTCGGTATCGGTGGTGTGTTCTTCAAGGCCCGCGACCCTGAGACTCTGCGGGCCTGGTATCGGGATCACCTCGGCCTGGAGGTCACTGAATGGGGAGGGGTCGTGTTCGAGGGACCGGCGAAGACCGTTTGGAGCGTCTTTCCGGCGGACACGGACTACTTCGAGCCGAGCGCGGCGGGGTTCATGATCAACTACCGCGTCGAGAACCTGGACAGCGTGCTGGCGGCACTCCGCAGCGAGGGCTGCCAGGTGGACGAGCGGGTGGAGAGCTCGGAGTACGGGCAGTTCGGCTGGGTGATGGACCCCGAGGGCAACCGGGTCGAGCTCTGGGAGCCGCCTGCGCGGATGCCATGAATCCGGGCGGCGACATCTTCGAGTACGCGCTGCCCGGCGGGTGGGAGCTGCTGGCCGGACGCACCGAGGCGGCGAACGACCGACTGAGCCTGAAGCTGGCCCGGCCCGACGACCTGTGGTTTCACATCCGCGGCATGCCCGGCAGCCATGTAGTCCTGCGGGTACCCAAGGGAGCCACGCCGGAGCGTCAGGTGCAGGAGCTGGCCGCCGCGGTCGCCGCCTTTCACAGCAAGGCACGGAGCGCCGGCACCGTCGCCGTGTCGTGCACCGAGGCGCGTAACGTCTCGAAGCCCAAGGGCGCGAAGCCCGGCACGGTCACGATTCGGAAGGAGATCGTGCTGAAGGTGCGCCCGCTGAGCGAGGATGCGGCCGCCGGGCTCCGGGTGCGACGCCCGCTAGCCTCCGGCCATCGCGCCGACGACGAGTAGCGGCTCGGCTCCCGCCGCGACCGGCTCCGGCAGCGGGGCGTCCGGCGATTCGTGCGACAGGTCCTGCTCGCAGGCGAAGAACCGCACGAAAGGTCGCCGCCGCTTACTCGTGTGACCACGGATGGTGCCGCGCAGCACCGGATAGCGGGCCTCGAGCGCGTCGAGCACCGAGCGCTGGGTGACCTCACCCTCGACCTGGATCTGCACCTCCTCGCCCACCTGTGCCAGCGTCCGCAGATGCTGCGGCAACACCACCCGGATCATGGCAGCGTCTGCACTTCCACCGAGAGCACCGGCGGGAGATCGCGAACGATCGGGGCCCAGCTGTCGCCTGAGTCCGCGGAGGCGTAGACCTGCCCCCCGGTAGTACCGAAGTACACCCCGCACTTGTCCAGCGAGTCAACCGCCATCGCGTCCCGCAGCACGTTCACGTAGCAGTTGTCCTGCGGCAGTCCCTTGGTCAGCGGCTCCCACTCGTTCCCACCCGACCTGCTCCGAAAGACCCGCAACCTACCGTCCGGCGGAAAGTGGAGAGAGTCGCTCGTGATGGGGACGACGTAGACCGTCTCCGGCTCGTGGGCATGCACGTCGATGGGGAACCCGAAGTCGGTCGGGAGGTTGCCGCTGACCTCACGCCAGTTATCCCCGGCATCGTCGCTGCGCATGACGTCCCAGTGCTTCTGCATGAACAGCACGCCCGGCCGGGACTTGTGCATGGCGATCCGATGGACGCAGTGGCCCACCTCGGCGGTAGGATCGGGAATGCCCTCGGACTTGAGTCCGCGATTGATCGGCTGCCACGTCTGGCCGGCGTCGTCGCTGCGGAATGCGCCCGCGGCGGAGATGGCGACGAAGATCCGATTCGCGTTCGTGGGATCGAGGAGGATGGTGTGGAGGCACATCCCGCCGGCACCGGGCTGCCACTTGGGGCCCGACGAATGGGTGCGGAGACCCGAGAGCTCCGCCCAGCTCTTGCCGCCGTCCGTGCTCCGGAACAAGGCGGCGTCCTCCACGCCGGCATACACCGTGTCCGGATCGGTCAGCGACGGCTCGAGGTGCCAGACCCGCGCGAATGCCCAGGGATGCTGAGTGCCGTCGTACCACTGGTGGGTGCCGGGAACGCCGTCGTAGGTGAACTCGTTGCCCACCGCGTCCCAGGTCTTGCCGCCGTCGTCGCTGCGCTGGATCATCTGCCCGAACCAGCCGCTCGACTGCGAGGCATAGATCCGGTTCGGATCGGCGGGCGAGCTCTTGAGGTGGTAGATCTCCCAGCCCGCGAAATGAGGGCCGCTCACCGCCCAGTTGTCCCGCTTTCCGTCCGAGCTCAATACGAATGCGCCCTTGCGCGTGCCAACCAGGACCTGTACGCCACTCATGTGTTACTCCGGCTTGAGGTTACGGAGAGTCTCGCCGCCCGGGCACCGAGCCTGCTACAATGTAGTCGAAGCAGATGACGCTCAATCGACATCCTTCTTCACCAGAACAGGCTCGAGCGACCCCTCTATGAAGGAACACGGTGCCGACCCCCGGGTGTATTTCGCCGCCGAACGGACGATGCTCGCCTGGCTCAGGACGGGCATCGCCATCATGGCCTTCGGCTTCGTCGTCGCGCGGTTCGGGCTTTTCCTGCGGCTGGTCCAATTGCAGGGCGGTGCGCAGGTGGGCCACGGGGTTTCCCCGTACCTCGGCACCGCGTTGGTCGCGATCGGCGTTGTGGCAACCGGGGGCGGCGCGGTGCAGTATCAGCGCTACTGTCGAACCCTCCCCGCCGCCGACAAGCCCAAGACCTCGAGCATCGGATTTCTGCTCGGTCTCAGTTGGGCTCTGGTGCTGATCGGACTGGGTCTCGGAGTAGTGCTCGTGGTATAGCGGCGACGTCCGGCAGTCCCCGTACGACGCAGACGATCACCGTGAGCCAGGCGACGACCTGGAGGGCGGCAAGCGTCGCGGTGGACGTGGCGGCCGGGAGCGCCTGGGACAGCGCCAAGCCGCAGAAAGTGATGATCTTGCCCGCGGAATACGCGGTGCGCATCCACGGCGACGCGACCAGGAAACGGCCGATCGCGGTGCGCTGCTGGTCGAAGGGAGCGGCTCCCGCGGCGATACCGAGGCTCCGCAGCGCATCGGTCAGCGTGGTCCGCACCACGACGATCAAGGGGATCGCCGCCGGATATGAGATCGAGATCGGCGTAGCACATCCAGAGGACCAGCTCGTACGCGCGGTCGGTCGCGATGTCCAACACGCTGCCGAAGAGGCTCGTGCTCCCCGTGCGCCGCGCCACCATCCCGTCCACGGTGTCGAGCATCAGGCCGACGAAGAGCAGCGCCGCTCCGGCGAGTTGGGCGCCGGGCGACCCGAAGTACAGGATGAGGACGGTCACCAGCAGCAGCGGAAATCGCGAGAGCGTGATCCAGTTCGCCACGACAACCCCTTGGTCTGGTAGACTCTTGGACGATGGGGTGCCGGCGTCCTCTGGATGTGACCCGGAGGGAGACGCATGGTGACGTACGAAGTGACCTGTCAGGTCGAGTCGGCGCATCTGGCGTCGTACGAACACTATATGCGCGAACATCACATTCCCGACCTCCTGGCCACCGGGTGCTTCGAGGGTGCCGAGCTCCTGCGGGCCGCTCCCGGGCGGTACCAGATCCGATATCTCGTGAAGAGCCAGGCCGACCTCGACCGCTACCTCGCCGATCACGCTCCCGGGTTCCGCGCGGAGTTCCTGTCCCGCTTTCCCGAGGGCGTGCAGCTCTCGCGCGAGACCTGGCTCACGATTCAGCGTTGGGAGGTCGGCGAGGACGGCATGGCGCCGCGCCGACCGCGCCGGTAGACTGGAGGGTCCCCCCTGGAGCATCCCTACTGAACGAGGCACTGTGGAACTGCTCGCGACGGGCCCCATCACTGAGGAAACCGCCACGATCCACCTGCAGCGCGCCTGGTATGCCGCCCTGGGCAGCGGTGCGGTGATGCTGCTGGGCGGACTGTTCGGCGCCTCGTTCAATCTGATCCTGGGAGGCGTGATCGTGGTCGGTCTGGGCCACGGCATGCTGCAGCGAAGCTGGGTATCCGCCGCGGCCCTGGTGATCTACCTCGTCGGGATTCTCATCCAGGCCGGCTGGAGGCAGGGCCAGCCGATTCTGGTCCTGCTGGCCGTCGTCGTCGGTTACTTCCTCGTTCAGGGCGTGCGCGCCACGCTGTTCTGGCGCGGGCGACTCGAGGCTCACGCACCCCCCGTCTGAGGTCGTGGACGCGGTCTATCGCAGTGAATCGCGCCGCGTCCTCGCCACCCTGATCCGCCTCCTCGGCGACTTCGACCTCGCCGAGGAGGCCCTGCACGACGCCTTCGCCGCGGCGGTCGAGCGCTGGCCCCGGGACGGTGTGCCCTCCAACCCGCGGGCATGGCTGGTCTCCGCCGGGCGCTTCAAGGCGATAGATACCATCCGCCGGCGGGCTCGCTTCGACGCATCGCTCACCCACATCGCCGATCAGCTCACCCCGACCGATGCCGTAGCCGAGGCGGAGGACGTGGAGGACGACCGGCTCCGGCTGGTGTTCACCTGCTGTCATCCGGCGCTCTCGCCCGATGCGCAGATCGCGCTCACGCTCCGCGAGGTCTGCGGACTGACGACCGAGGAGATCGCGCGCGCCTACCTCACCGGCGCGCCCACTGTGGCGCAGCGCATCGTCCGCGCCAAGTCGAAGATCCGAGATGCCCGCATTCCGTATCAGCTGCCCTCGCACGCCGACCTCCCCGAGCGCCTCGACAGCGTCCTCCACGTCGTCTACCTGGTCTTCAACGAGGGCTACTACGCCTCGGCGGGTCCGTCCCTCGTCCGACATGATCTGTCGGGCGAAGCCATCCGGCTCGGGCTCCTGCTGCTCGAGCTGCTGCCCGAGCCCGAGGTGATGGGACTGCTCGCGCTGATGCTGCTCCACGAGTCGCGCCGCGCGGCGCGCACCACGCCCGAAGGAGAGCTGGTGCTGCTGGACGCCCAGGACCGCGCGCTGTGGAACCGGGAACAGATCGCCGAGGGCCTGCGGCTCGTGGAGCGCTCGCTGTCGTCCCGGCGGATCGGGTCGTACACCCTGCAGGCGGCGATCGCGGCGGCGCACGCCCGGGCCGAGTCTCCGGAGCAGACCGACTGGAAGCAGATCGTCGCGCTGTACGACGTGCTGGTGCGGGCCGAGCCTTCGCCGGTGGTCGAGTTGAATCGGGCGGTGGCGGTGGCCATGCGCGACGGGCCCGAGGCTGGACTACGTCTCATTGACGCGCTGCTCGCCCGCGGGGAGCTGAGGGACTACGACCTCGCCTACTCCGCGCGCGCCGATCTCTGCCGGCGGCTCGGCCGTGCGGCGGAAGCGCGGGCCGCCTACGAGCGCGCGCTGGAGCTCACCAGGCAGGAGCCCGAGCGCCGGTTTCTCGAGCGGCGGCTGGCGGAGCTGGGCCGGCCAGCGGTGTCGCCCTGAGCGAAGCGAAGGGGGCAAGCGTCAGGGTATGCCCCCTTCGCTTCGCTCAGGGTGACAATCGCCGTCTCTCGGGTATACACTGCTCCCCAGAACCCGCTAGGAGCACCCCCGTGACCGACGAACCCACCTGCGGCAAGGGTCTGGCCGAGCATTCGTCGCTACCGCGTCTGATGGGCGACCTGACCGCCGCTACCGCCGAGGTTCTCGAGCGGCACACGCACGCGCTCGACCTCGATGATCCGCGCTCGCGCCGCGAGCACGAAGCATACGCCGGACTGGTCGGCGAATTCCGCGATGTCTCCGGTCGCCTGAAGGCGATCGCCGGCCGAATGGCCGGGTATCGCGACCTGCCGATGGGCCGGCACGACATGAGCGCGATGGTGGATCCGGCCGCCGTTAGCGCGTTCGAACAGTATGTGCGTGTCGAGAACGAGCTGCTGGATCTGCTGGAGCGCCGCGTGGAGCAGGACCGAGGGATGCTGGCCGCCATGGCATCGGGCGATGCCTGACGAGCTCGAGGGGGTCCTGACGTTCCTGCGGGCGGCGGAGCGCCTCAAGACCGTCACCCGGAGCGGCTGGACCTCGACCGGACAGGCCGAGAGCGTCGCGGAGCACACCTGGCGGCTGTGCCTGATGGCGATGTTGCTCTACGGACGCACGCCCGGCGTGGATGTCGCGCGACTGCTCAAGATGTGCCTCATCCACGACCTGGGTGAGGCGATCGGCGGCGACATTCCGGCGCCGAGACAGGCGCAGGGCGCGAGCAAGGCCGGGCAGGAGCGGGCGGATCTGCTGGAGCTGACGGAGTCTTTGCCCGAGGCGCTCAGGCAGGAGATCGTCGAGCTGTGGGACGAGTACGAGGCCGCCGCCTCGCCGGAGGCGCGGCTCGCCAAGGGCCTCGACAAACTGGAGACCATCCTCCAGCACACCCAGGGGCAGAACCCGGTGGACTTCGACTACGCGTTCAATCTCGCCTACGGTCAGCAGTACACCGCCGCCGACCCGCTCATGGCGGCGTTGCGCGAGCGACTCGATCAGGAGACCGCGCGGCGGGCCAAGGAGACGTAGGATCCGCGTTCGAGGTCCTCGAGTGGGTCCGGCCCGTGAGGATGCCACCCGAGCATCTTGCGCGCCCGCGTCCCGGAAGCCTGCTGGTCCAGCGCCAGCGCGTCGGCATACTGGCCGAGCTCCTTCCGTGCTTCGTCGAGCGGCCATGCGAAGATGCGCCCATCGGCGTCGGCGCCGCGGCTCGCCGCTGCCGCCAGCTCGCGTACTTTCACCGATTGAACGCCGACGCCGACCAGCAGCACGCCCGCGGGCGCCTGCTCGAGCGCGAGGAGGTACAGGTCGGCCAGGTCGTCCACGTGCACCATCGTCCAGCGGTTCTCGCCCGTTCCCACCACGCGCGCGGCGCCTTCCCTCCGCGCCGACTCGGCGAAGCCGGCTGGGATGCCGCCACCCCGGCCGTACACCATCCCCGGCCGGATGACGACCGTTCGAATCCGGAGCCGCGCCGCGTGGAGAACTCGCTCCACCACCGCCAGACGCCACTGGACCATCGGGATCGGCTTGGGAGGCGTGTCTTCGTCCGCCACGGCTCCGCCGGTGTCGCCAAAGGACCAGATGCCGTCGGTATAGATGAACGGCTTGTCGCTCCCCGAGAGGGCGGCGAGGATGGCGTCCACCGCGGGCCCGTCCACCTGCGCGCGGACGCGGTAGCCATACTGATGGTGGCGTCAGCGGCGCGGGCGGCGGCACCGACGGTCGCGGCATCGGCGAAATCCCCACGCACCGGCTGCACCGCCGCCGCCTGCAACCGCTCGGCCGCGGCGTCGCTGCGTGCGAGCCCGGAGAGACGGTGCCCGGCCTTGCGAAGCCGCTCGGCCACCGCCACCCCGATGTAGCCTGTCGCGCCGGTGAGGAATACATGCATGTGGTATGCTCCCTGATGAAGACTGCTCGGCTTCTTGCGTAACATATCGACGCGTGCCGTGAGAGCGATCGTCGTCCGGGAGTTTGGCGACCCCGAGGTGCTGCGGCTGGAGTCGGTGCCTTCGCCCAGCCTGGGTGAAGGTCAGGTCCTGGTCGAGGTCGCGTACGCAGGCGTGAACTTCACCGACACGGAGCGGCGCCGCGGCCTGAGCGACAAGCAGCTGCCCTGGACGCCGGGCATCGAGGCCGCGGGCACCGTCATGGCGGTGGGGCAGGATGTCCCCGCGACACTGGTGGGACGGCGCGTGGCGGTGGCCGGACCCCACGCGGAGCAGAGCGGTACCTACGCCACGAACGTCGCGGTGTCCGTCGCCCGCATCTATCCAATTCCCGACGAGCTCTCGTTCGAGACCGCCGCGGCCGTGACGAGCCAGGGGCTCACGGCGTATCACCTGGTCCATACCGCCGGCTCGGTTCGAGCGGGGCAGACGGTGCTGGTGCACGCGGCGGCCGGCGGCGTCGGTCAGCTCGCCGTGCAATTGGCCCGACGCGCCGGTGCTCGCGTACTCGGCGCGACGTCCCGCGCCGCGAAGATGGCGGTGATCTCCGCGATGGGTGCCGAGCCGGTCGTGCTCGACGTAGAGGGGCGCTGGGTCGACACGGTGCGTCGCGCGACGGGAGGGAAGGGGGTGGACCTGGTGCTCGACAGCGTTGGCGCGCCGACACAGGCGGGGAGCCTCGCGTCGCTCGCCCCGTTCGGGCACCTGGTGCACTACGGATCCGCCGGGGGCGCGCCGCAGCCGGTGGACCCAGAGGCGCTGTATGACCTGTCCCTCAAGGTCAGCAGCTACTGGCTGTGGACGCCGCACGGCGAACAGCGCATGGCGGAGGCTGCTCGAGCGATCTTCGGGCTGGCAATTGCCGGCGACCTGCGCGCACAGATAGACGCGGTCTATCCTTTGGACCAGGCGTCCGAGGCGCACCGGCGCCTCGAGTCCGGGGCAAGCACGGGGAAGCTGCTGCTTCGGATGGACCAAGAGGTGTGAAGCTCACTTCGGCCTCCCGTCGGCAGACGAGCCCCGACATCTTCCGGCAACACCCTCGCGGACCCATCATGCGCTTCGCTTCATTCACGGCCGGCTTGCTGCTCCTGATCTCGGCGGACCTTGCGGCCCAGGTTGCGGTCGCGGATTCAGAGCTTCAGTGGGGGTCCGCGCCCGCGCTCTTCCCCCCAGGGGCCCAGATCGCGCTGATCTCCGGTGATCCGATCCAGCCCGGCCGGTTCGTGGCCCGGCTCCGGATGCCCGACGGCTACCGGATGGCTCCCCACTACCATCCCGCCGACGAGCATGTGGAGGTGAACCAGGGGACGCTCCTCGTCGGCGTCGGTGACAAGCTGGACCTGAAGAAGGTCGTGGCCCTCGGCGTCGGGGACACCGCCACGGCTCCGGCCGGGGCACACCACTATTCGGTCGCCAAGGGCGTCACGGTCGTCACCATCACCGCCGCCGGCCCCTACGTCATGAACTACCTCGACACGCGACAGGAGCCCTGGCGCCCGTTCCCCTACGGCTACTGAACATGGTGTGAGCCCGGACACTGTTCCCGCCCGTCCCTCCTGCGAGTCTACCCGTGAGACGGCCCGGTTGCGTTGGGCCAGCAGAACACCCCTTTCACGGGAACCCACAGCATGAAAGCACTCGTCTACCGGGGCCCTCGCGACGTCCGCGTGGAAGAGGTCCCCGATGCCGAAGTCGAATGGTCGACCGATGTGCTGGTGCGGATCACGAGCACCAACATCTGCGGCTCGGACCTCCATATGTACGAAGGCCGCACCGACCTCGAGCCCGGGACGATCATCGGCCACGAGACCCTGGGCCAGGTAGTCGAGGTGGGCAACGCGGTGCGCCGCATCAAGAAGGGCGACTGGGTCTGTATGCCGTTCAACGTCAGCTGCGGCTATTGCCGCAACTGCGAGCGCGGATACACCGGCTTCTGCCTGTCCATGAACCCGCCCAACGCCGGCGCGGCATACGGCTACGCCGGGATGGGCCCCTATCCCGGGGGCCAGGCCGAATACCTCAACGTCCCCTACGGTGACTTCAACTGCCTCCGCCTCCCCGAGGACGGGGAGGACAAGCAGTCCGACTACATCATGCTCGCGGACATCTGGCCGACGGGCTACCACGCCACCGAGCTCGCCGGCGTCCGACCGGGCGACTCCGTCGTGATCTACGGGTGCGGCCCGGTCGGTCTCATGGCGGCGTTCTCGGCGGTCCTGCGCGGCGCGGCCGACATCTACATCGTGGATCGGCACCCGGACCGCCTTCGCCTGGCCGAGATGATAGGGGTCATCCCTATCGACGACTCCAAGGGCGATCCGGTCGAGCAGCTCATGGAGCTGACTGGCGGCCGAGGCGTGGACCGCGGGTGCGAGTGCGTCGGCTGGCAGGCGCACGACCCCCAGGGACACGAGCATCCCAATGTCACGCTCAACAACCTGGTGAAGTCGGTGCGGGCGACCGGAAGCCTCGGGGTCGTAGGCGTCTTTACCCAGGACCCGAAGAGCCCCGACAAGCTGATGAAGGAAGGCGAGATCGCGTTCGATGTCGCGACCTTCTTCGAGAAGGGCCTCACCGTCGGCTCGGGTCAATGCGACGTCAAGCGTTACAACCGCCGGCTCCGGGAGCTGATCCGGGTCGGCAGTGCCACTCCTTCCTTTATAGTGTCGCACGAGCTCGCGCTGGACGAGGCGCCCGAGGCCTACAAGCACTTCGACGCGCGGGACAACGGGTGGACCAAGGTCATCCTGCATCCCGGCCAGGCCGGCCAGCAGAGACCCCGCACGGAGCGCCAGGAATCCAAGCGGACCCGTGGGCGCTCCTCCCGGCCGCACGCGGGAGTGTCGGGATAGCGGAGCCCCGATCGGGTGCTCGGATGTGCGAATATCCGAGTACCCGATGTTACGCGGATCACCGCGCGACGGACTCGGTCCGTCTACCGTGAGACGCGCGACATATCCGACGTTCAGAACGCTGGTAACCAGGAGTACAGGCCTATGAGTCTCGACTCGCTACAGTCGCTCTTCATCGAAGAGCTGAAGGATATCTACCATGCCGAAAAGCAGCTTGTTCAAGCCCTCCCTCGCATCGCCAAGTCCGCCCACTCGCCCGAGCTCCGTGACGCCTTCACTTCCCACCTCAAGGAGACGGAAGGGCATGTGGAGCGTCTTCAGCAAATCTTTCAGGAGCTGGGGCTCGCCGCCCGCGGCAAGCGCTGCAAGGGTATGGAAGGCCTCCTCGAGGAGGGGAAGGAGATCATGGAGGAGGAGGGGGAGGGGCCGGTGATCGACGCGGCCCTCATCGCCGCGGCGCAGCGGGTGGAGCACTACGAGATCGCCGCCTACGGCTGTCTCCGGACCTATGCGGGGCTCCTGGGCTACGACAATGCCGTCAAGCTGCTGTCGGAGACATTGTCCGAGGAGGAGGCGGCGGACGAGAAGCTGAATTCGATCGCGGAAAGCAAGGTGAACGCTGAAGCCGCTGCGGTGAGGGGCCAGGAGTGATCGGCCACCATCCGGGTTGACCCGCGTCGCGCGCTCCTCCGCCCCGACTCGGCTTCCGTCCATGAGAACCATCCTCGTCGTAGACGACCAGGAGATCCTGCGACGGGTGATGCGTCAGGGGCTGGAGGCGGCCGGGTTCAGGGTGCTCTCGGCGGACGATGGGCGCGCCGCCTGGAGCATCCTCGAGCAAAGTAAGGAACGCATTCATCTCGTCGTCACAGATATCGTCATGCCCGTCATGGGCGGCGTGGAGCTGGCCGCCCGTGTCGCCACACTCCCCATCCCCCCTCCCGTCGTGTTCATCTCCGGATATGGCCGGGGAGTGATCTCGATTGATCGCCCGTTCCTGATCAAGCCCTTCGACCCCGACCAGCTCGACCGCCCTGGTGAGCCAGATTCTGGACGAGAGCGCCGCCTAGTCGCGCTCTGCCGCCGTCCGCGTTGCACCAAGGTCCAGTTTCGATCCGCCGCGCCGCTCCTATCATCGGTTCTGGGGAACGTTTGTGTCACCCGGACAGGAGAGAGCTGGCCATGACGGAGCGAACCGCCGAGCACGAGCGCCTGCGGCAGGCGCGAGAAGACGGGGTACCCTGGCGCAAGTGGGGCAGCTATCTCAGCGAGCGGCAATGGGGTACGGTCCGCGAGGACTACAGCACCAGCGGTGACGCCTGGAACTCCTTCCCGCACGACCACGCCCGCTCGCGTGCCTACCGCTGGGGTGAGGACGGCATCGGAGGGTTCTCGGATGCCGGCATGCAGCTCTGCTTCGCTCTTGCACTCTGGAACGGGCGCGACCCCATCCTCAAGGAACGACTCTTCGGCCTCACCAACTCGGAGGGCAACCACGGCGAGGACGTGAAGGAGTACTACTTCTACCTGGATGCCACCCCCACCCACTCCTATCAGAAACTGCTCTACAAGTACCCCCAGGCGGAGTTTCCCTATGACGACCTGGTCCGGACCAACGGGAGCCGCAGCCGGGTCGAGCTGGAATACGAGCTGATCGACACCGGAGTCTTTCAGGGCGACCGGTACTTCGACGTCTTCCTCGAATACGCTAAGGAATCACCCGAGGAGATCCTGATCCGGATCACCGTGGTGAACCGCGGACCCGAGGCCGCGGAGCTGCGCGTGCTGCCGCACCTCTGGTTCCGGAACACCTGGTGGCAAGCGCCGGGCGGTTCGCGGCCCTCGCTTCAGCAGGGTCCGGCGCGCAAGGGCGTCAGGACGATCGTGGCCCAGCACCCCGAGCTCGGAACCCGTCACTTGATATGCGAGGGTGCGGGCGAGCTGCTCTTCACCGAGAACGAGACCAACGAGACCCGGCTCTTCGGCCGGCCCAACCCGACACCGTACGTCAAGGACGGGATCAACGACTTCATCGTGGGCGGCCGCCGGGAGGCGGTGAACCCCGCGGCCACCGGCACCAAGGCGGCGGCGCACTATGCGCTCATGGTCGAGCCGGGCGCGACCGAGACCTTGCGTCTCCGCCTTACCCAGTCGGCCGCCGGCCGGTCGCCAGGATCCCTTCGCCGATTTCGACACCACGTTCGCCACGCGCGAGCGCGAGGCCGACGAGTTCTATGCCACGGTCGTTCCGGCGGACCCGGACGAGGCGCGGGTGGCGCGACAGAGCTTCGCCGGGATGCTGTGGACCAAGCAGGCCTATCTCTTCGACCTCTCGGCGTGGCTGCGCGAGCGTGGGGTAGACCCCGCCAGTGGACGGGAGGGCACGGTGCGGAACCGCGAGTGGTTCCACATGATGAACGCCGACGTGATCTCCATGCCGGACAAATGGGAGTATCCCTGGTACGCGGCCTGGGACCTCGCGTTCCACGCGATCGCACTGAGCTTTATCGACCCCGACTTCGCCACCCAGCAGCTCGAGCTCATGCTGCGGGAGCACTACGCCCACCCGAACGGCCAGATCCCCGCGTACGAGTGGAACTTCGGCGACGTGAACCCGCCGGTGCATGCTTGGGCGACGGTGTTCAACTTCCGCCTCCAGCGGCGGCTCCTGGGCGACGAGCGTGCGCTCCAGAGCCTCCGGCGGTCGTTCAACAAGCTGCTCATCAACTTCACCTGGTGGGTCAACCGCAAGGACCGGAACGGGCGCAACCTGTTCGAAGGCGGATTCCTCGGCCTCGACAACATCGGCGTCTTCGACCGGAGCGCCCCGCTCCCCACTGGCGGGTACCTGGAGCAGGCCGACGGGACGGCGTGGATGGCGCTCTTCTCCCAGAACATGCTCCAGATCGCGATCGAGCTGGCGCTGGTGGACCGCACCTACGAGGAGCTGGCGATCAAGTTCTACGAGCACTTCATCTGGATCGCCTCGGCAATGGACCGTCCGGGAGACGTGGGGGACATGTGGGACGAGGAGGACGGCTTCTACTACGACGTGCTGCAGCTGCCGGACGGGTCCGCCACCCGGCTCAAGGTGCGCTCGATGGTGGGCCTCCTGCCGCTCTGCGCTGCGACGGTGTATCCGGAGGCGGTGATCACCGAGCTGCCGGAGTTCACCGAGCGGGTCCGCGGGTTCAACGAGCGCCACCCGGATCTCATCCGACGTCTCAATCCCGCCGGCAGGCCGGGAGTGCACGGACGGCGGTTACTCTCCGTGCTGGACGAACCCAAGCTTCGTCGGGTGCTGTCCCGGATGCTCGATCCCGAGGAGTTCCTGAGCGACTACGGGATCCGCTCGCTCTCCCGCTACCACCTCGAGCATCCGTACGTCTTCCGGACCGGATCCGTGGACAACCGGGTCGGCTACCTGCCGGCCGACTCCGATAGCGGCGTCTTCGGAGGCAACTCGAACTGGCGCGGCCCGATCTGGATGCCGGTCAACGTGCTGCTCATCCGCGCCCTGCTGAACCTGTACACCTACTACGGGGACGACTTCAAGGTCGAGTGTCCGACGGGCTCCGGCCGGATGCTGACCCTGTACGAGGTCGCCGGCGAGATCAGCCGACGGCTCCAGCGGATCTTCCTGCGGGACGACTCGGGGCGGCGCCCCGTGTACGGCTCGACGGAGACGTTCCAGCAAGATCCGCACTGGCGGGACTACATCCTGTTCTACGAATACTTCCACGGTGACAACGGCGCGGGTATCGGAGCGAGCCACCAGACAGGATGGACGGGACTGGTGTCCGGACTGATGTGCATGCGCGGGACGGCGGAGGAGTTCCTGAACGACGAGCTGAGCCTCTTCGAACGGATGTCTGAAAGCCAGCGTGCGGCGACGGCGGTCGGCGCGGCGGGCTGAAGAGCGAATCATGAGAGGCGTGCGAATGACGACCGTCGCCGGGCTCGCCGGCGCATTGGCGGGCGTGGTGCCCGCAGGCGAGCCGGCGAACGGAGTCGAGTGGAAGAGCGAGAAGTTCTCCGGCTATGCCGAATTCAAGCGGGCCGACACCCTGATGGTGGACGGCCAGCGGGTCGTGTCCGGACCGAAGGCCGCCAAGGTCGCTGACATCCCGCTGGGCTACGAGGTGAAGGTCACCGGCCGGCGGGACGGCTCGGGGGTGCTGGTCGCCGAGAAGATCGAGGCCAAGCCGAACAAGATGGACGGGACCGAGCAGGAGATCATCGCCTCCAGCGACCAGGCGGAGGAGACCTGGGTGGAGAAGAAGATGATGTTCGAGCCGGGCGACAGTGGAAAGATCACCAAGATCGGGGACATCCTGGAGTCGGGGCCGTACGTGGACCGCGCCCGCAAGATCACCGACCGGCTGCGCCCGTCGTACGTCCCCGCCGAGGCGATCCGAGTCCGGGTGGTCCAGACCGATCAGTGGAACGCCTCGGCCATGGCCAATGGCGCCGTCTGGGTCTTCACCGGACTCATGGACGAGATGGACGACGACGAGATGGCAATCGTGCTGGGCCACGAGCTCACCCACTACACCCACGAACACATCCGGCGGCAGATGAGCAAGGGGAGTCTGGCCCAGATCCTCGGCGTCGGGGCCTCCGTCGCCCTCTCGCAGATCAAGAGTCCCACCGCCCAGCAGCTCGGCGCGCTCGGCGGGCAGCTCGGCCTGTCGGCGCTGATGTCGGGCTACAGCCGCGAGTACGAGGACCAGGCCGACCGGGTCGGGCTGCGGTACGTCTACGAGTCCGGCTACGACGTGACCAAGGGGCCCGGGCTCTGGCAGAAGTTCAAGGAGAAGTACGGCGAGGAGGACAAGCTCAGCAACTTCTTCACCGGCGACCACTCGCGGCCCACCGAGCGGATCAAGAACATCCAGCGGCAGCTGAAGCTGAACTATCCGAACGGCGCGCTGAAGAAGACGTCCTGACGCCGCTGTCATCCCGAGCGCAGCGAGGGATCTTGCGCGGGAACGGCTCGAGGACCGCTGAGAAGATCCCTCGCTTCGCTCGGGATGACAGCTTGGCTCGGGATCACAGGCAAACCTAGGAGAGCAACCCATGACAGCAGGTCGTCCACTCTCCTCCTGGACCGAAGGCGCGCCGAAATCGGCGATCCTCGACTTCGTCGCCCGCGTCACGAAACATGGCGGGGAGGATTTCGTGCCCCCGGCCGAGCGCATCGCCACCTTCGACAACGACGGCACGCTCTGGTGCGAGCAGCCCATGCCGGCCCAGGTGTTCTTTCTGGTCGACCGGGTGAAGGAGCTGGCAGCCAAGGACTCGGGCATGAAGGAGCGGCAGCCGTTCAAAGCTCTGCTCGAACACGATCTCAAGACACTGCACTCGCTGGGCAAGCAGGGCCTGATGGAGCTGTTCGCCGCCACCCACGCGGGTGTATCCGAGCAGGAGTTCGACCGGATCGCGCGTGGCTGGTTCGCGTCGGCGAAGCATCCCAAATTCGGTCGCCTGTTCACCCAGCTCACCTACCAGCCGCAGGTCGAGCTGCTCGGCTACCTGCGCGACAACGGCTTCAAGACCTACATCGTCTCGGGCGGCGGCATCGACCTGATCCGCGCCTTCGCCGAGGAGTCCTACGGCATTCCGCGCGAGCAGGTGATCGGCTCGAGTGCCCGGCTCCGGTTCGAGGTCCAGGACGGCCGGGGCACACTCATGAAGCTTGGCGAGCTCAACAGCTTCGACGACCGCGAGGCCAAGGCGCAGAACATCGGCCTGCACATCGGCCGCCGTCCGATCCTGGCCTTCGGCAATTCCGACGGCGATCTTGCCATGCTGCGCTACGCCAGGACGGGTCCGGGCGCGCGGCTCGCGCTGTTGGTCCACCATGACGACGCGGAGCGGGAGGTCGCCTACGATCGCGAGTTCCGGCTGAGCCCACTGGTGGAAGGGCTCGACAAGGCGGACCAGTACGGCATCACGCTGGTCAGCATGAAGCACGACTGGAAGACGGTCTTCGAGGATACGACAGGGAGGGCGCCGAGCGCCCGCGCGGCAACCACAGACCACTCTGTAACGACTGCGAAGGGAAAATGAGGAAACGATCTCATCGCATCGGCCTCGTCCTGGCAGCCATCGTCGCGCTCGCTCCGAGTCCGGCCGCAGCGCAACTCGCCGGGGCCCACGCCCTGCAGTCGTTCGGCCTCAAGTCGGGCAGCCAAGTGCCACCGGGCTCCTTCCTTGTACCCACCTACTTCGGCTGGGACGTGGAGCAGATCCGTGACCGCAATGGGAACGACGTCCCGCTCGATCTCACGGTAAATTCGCTGGCTCTCTTCACCTGGGTGGTCACGCCGAAGAAGCTGCTCGGCGGCAACTACGGCTTTCAGGTCGTCGTCCCGTTCCTGTCGAACTCCCTGGAGCTCCCACGCCTCGGGTTCGAGAACAACCTGTCGCTCGGACTGAGCGACATCTACGTCCAGCCGGTCAACCTGGGCTGGCACACCCCGCGGGCGGACTACATGGCGGGCCTCGCCTTCTACGCGCCGACAGGCAGCTACGAGCCCGGCGGCAACGAGAACCGGGGCCTGGGGATGTGGTCCTTCGAGCTGTCGGGCGGCTCGACCCTCTACTTCGACCGGAAGCAGCAATGGCATGCCTCGGCGCTGGCCTTCTACGAGATCCACACCAGCAAAGAGGACCAGGACCTCAAGCCGGGGAGCATTCTGACGATCGAGGGCGGCCTGGGCGGCACGTTCCTCAAGGGTGCACTCAACGCAGGGCTGGCGTACGGGGCCCAGTGGAAGGTCACCGAGGACAGCGGGGATGATTTCCCGTCGAGCGTGCTCCCCGGCAAGAACCACATCTATACGATCGGACCCGAGGTGTCGTTCACGGGCCTATACAAGCCCCCGTTGATCGGAACGCTCACGGCTCGGTATCTCTGGGACGTAGGAGGGCGCTCGACCTTCGAGGGCAATCGCTTGCTGGTCTTCTTCAGCTTCGGGCTCCTGCACGGTGTGCCGGGTTCCGGCAGTCTGCCGCCCACCGCCACGCCGCCTTCCGAGTAGCGTGGAAATCAATACCGTGTCAGCGACAACGATGATCGACCATCCAGCCAATCAACCCAGAGAGTGACACCCATGTCAGCGACAACCATGCTCGAGCATCCCAGCGAGCTGACCGCGGAAGAGCTTGCCACCCGCACCCTGGAGCGGCGCGCCGTCGAGGCGGCGATCTGGGGCATGCCCATCGTGAGCGTGGACACCATGCGGCAAGCGTTTTTCCGGGACGCGAAGGCGAAGTACGGCGACATCGTCTACTGGTCGCAGCCGTCGGACTGGAAGTTCCAGTTCACCACGCCGAACGCGTCCACCCGCTACGTCTACTTCAACTTCAACACCAAGGACGGGCCGGTCGTGCTCGAGCTGCCGAAGGCCGTCGGGGCGGGCCTGTTCGGCTCGATCGTCAGCGGGTGGGAGGTGCCGCTCGCCGACGTCGGGCCCGGAGGGCGAGGACAAGGGCCAGGGGGGCAAGTATCTGCTGCTGCCCCCCGGGGTACGACCAGAAGGTCCCGGACGGCTACTTCCCGATTCGGATGGAGACCTACAACGGGTACGCGCTGTTTCGTGCGATTCCGGCGTCCTCCTCCTCCGCCGACGTGACCAAGGCGCTCGACCTGGTGAAGCAGATGCGCCTCTACCCTCTGGTCCAGGCGGACAATCCTCCCAAGCAGCGGCACATCGACATGGTGGGCAAGCTCCTCGACGGCGTGGTCAGGTTCGACATCAGCTTTTTCGAGAGCCTCGCCCGCATGATCGAGGAGGAGCCGGTGCTGGAGCGCGACCTGGTCGCCATGGGGCAGCTCCAGTCGCTGGGAATAGGGAAGGGCAAGACGTTCAAGCCCGACCAGGCGACTCGCGACGTCCTGGCGAAGGCCGCCGAAGAGGCGCATGCCGGGTTCATGCAGGGAGTGAAGGGTGTCACGCCGTGGTGGCCGAACGCTCGCTGGGGCACCTCGGCACATGTGGGTCCCAAGACGGGGTTCGGCTACCTGACCGGCGATCGCCTCGAGATCGACGAACGGGGCTTGATCTTCTTCCTGGGATTTGCCGCGCCGAAGAAACTGGGCGCCGCGACGTTCTACCTGGGCGGCTTCCACGACGCCAAGGGCGAGGCGCTCCGGGGCGACCACGCGTATCGGCTGCGGGTGCCTCCCAATGTGCCGGCGAAGCAGTACTGGGCGGTGACGGTCTACGATCTGGAGACGGCGTGCTTCATCCGGGAGGCGCCGAGCGTGTCGGTTGACTCGTATGGCCAGAACCTCCAGAAGAACCCGGACGGCTCGGTGGACGTGTACTTCGGGTCGTCGGCGCCGACGGGCAAGGAGGGCAACTGGATCTACACCGCGCCCGACAAGCCGTGGTTCGCGTTCTTCCGGTTCTACGGCCCGGATAAGCCGCTGTTCGACAAGACGTGGAAGCTGGGCGACTTCGAGAGGATCGGGTGAGCCGAGCTCTACCCGGCGATCACGGTGCCCGGTCGGCCCGGGAACCCCCGGCACGCACATCCTAGACAGGGAGGTCAAATGAGGACCGCTACCACGGAACGGCGTGTAAAGGAACGGAGGCGAGCCACTGAACCAACGAGACCGGAAAGTCGGCGAGACGGCTCGCCGCTGCCGTTACACGGCCCGCGCGTTCAATCCCGCGCACGCCGATCTGGCACGATCGGGAGCCGATGCGATGGCGAAGATGTCGGAGGCCGCCGGCGGGGCGAATCATTGAGCGGGTCCCTCGCTGCGCTCGGGATGACGTAGGCTTGCGCACCGACCACCTTCCGGCCTCCGAGCCCGGAGCCAGCCTGCCGCTGGCGCCGGGCCTCGTGGCGTTCGCGGTCGTCTCGTTCCTGGGCAACGAGCTCGCTCAGCACCTGAGATACCCCGAGCTGGGCTCGGCGGTGCTGTTCGTGCCATATGCGGCCCTCACCGCCGTGCTGGTCTACTCCCCCCGGCGGGTATGGGTGTGGTACATCCTCCTCGCCGTGGCCACGCACGTCGCGGCGCATTGGCCCGGCTGGCCGCTCTCCTGGGTGCTGGGGGCCGACGTGGCCAATGTCGCCCGCGCGCTGGTGGCGACGGCGCTTCTGCGCCGGTTTTTCCGTGGTCCGCCGCGTCTGGACAGCCTCGGGGACCTGCTGCTGTTCGTAGTGGCCGCGGTCGTGATCGCGCCGGCGGTGGGCGCCACGATCGGCGCCGCGAACGTGGTCCTGCACGGAGCCTCGGAGAGCTACTGGCTTGCCTGGCTGCAATGGTTCATGTCCAACGCGCTCACCGGACTGATGGCGTTGCCGGTCTTCCTCGGCGCGGTCGCGGTCGCGTTGCGCCGGGATCAGGTGCGGCTCACGCCCGGAGGTGTGGTCGAGGCGCTCCTCTTCGGCGGCGCCCTGACCGTCACCTGTGCCGTCGCGTTCCTGCTCCCAGGCGTGACCCGCTGGGGCTCGGCGCTGCCGCTCTACGCACCGTTGCCGGTGCTGATCTGGGCGGCGCTGCGGTTCACCCCCGCAGGAGTGAGTCTCGCGCTTACCGCGGTCGCCCTCGTCGGCATCTGGAGCGCGGACCGCGGCCGTGGGCCCTTCCTCACCTCGTCGCCCGACGACAACGTGTTCCTACTGCAGCTTTACCTGCTGCTGACGGTGCTTCCCATCCTCTGCATGGTCGTCGTGAGCAGCGGCCGCCGCCGGGCGGTACGGCTCTTTCGCTCGCTCCTGCTGTCGCTGCACGATCAGGTGGCGATTCTCGACGCGCGCGGGTGCGTGCTCGAGGTCAACGACTCCTGGGGGCGGTTCGTGATTGGGGCTCCGGCGGACGAATTCGGGCGCGTGGGAATAGGGGAGGACTACGTGGAGGCCTGTGCAACCGCGGCAGAGCGGGGCAACCCCGCTGCCGCTCGGGCGCTGGCCGGACTCCGGAGCGTGCTCGACCGGGAGCGGCGCCGCTTTGGGATGGAGTACGATGACGAGCGCGGCGGCCTGCAGATGTGGTATACGCTGACCGTCGAGGCGCTGGAGCGGGCCGACGGCGGCGCGGTCGTGATCCGGGCGGATGTCACGTCCCACCGGCGCGCGCAAATGGAAGCTGAGGAGCAGCGGCGCGAGCTGTCCCATCTCGCGCGGGTCGCTATGCTCGGCGAGCTCTCCGGGGCACTCGCCCACGAGCTGCGGCAGCCCCTCGCCTCGATCCTGAGCAACGCGGAGGCGGCGAAGCTCCTGCTGCACAGGAGGCCGTTGGACCCGGAGGAGGTGGTCGCGGTACTCCAGGACATCGCGGACGAGGACCGCAGAGCGGGGAAGGTGATCGACCGGCTGAGGGCGCTGCTTCGCCGGGGCGAGACCCGACTGCAGCGGGTGGAGTGTGGCGAGCTACTGCGCGAGGTGTTGGAGCTGACTCGCATGGAGCTGGGCTCGCGCCGGATCGTGGCGACAGCCTCGGTCGAGCCCGACCTGCCGCCGATCCTGGCGGACCGGGTGCAGCTCCAGCAGGTGCTGCTGAATCTCGTGCTCAACGCCTGCGACGCAATGAGCTCGACCGCGGCCGTGGATCGGAGGCTCGTGCTGGCGGCTCGCCGCTCTGGAGGGAACGAGGTCCAGCTCTCGGTCCGCGATTGGGGGACCGGCATTCCTTCGGCGCTGGTGGAGCGAATGTTCGAGGCGTTCGTCACGACCAAGCCGACCGGGTTGGGTCTGGGGCTCTCCATCTCCCGGACCATCGTCTCGGCTCACGGCGGCCGGCTGTGGGCCGAGAACAACGGGGACCGCGGGGCCACGGTCCACTGCCTCCTGCCTGCCGCGCCGGCCGAGACGCCAGTCGCCGATCCGGGCGTGGTCCTGGGCGCCGTGTCTCGATAGCCCGTTTCCTCGGGCCAGGCCTTTCCCGGGGCGACGGCCGAACGCTCGACGTGTCCCAGCCGGCGTACGCTCCGTAGCGGACTTCCGCCCTGCAAGGTAAGTTCCGCTTCCTACCCATGCGAGCGTGGTTGTGACGGAGGGGGATGCCGAGCCGACGAAGGGGCCTCGCACGATTCTGGTCGTCGAGGATGAGGAGATCGTCCTCACCATGGTCACACGGCTGCTCTGGGACCAGGGCTATCGCACGCTCGAGGCTCGCGACGGCGCCCAGGCGCTGCACCTGGCCCATCTCTCGATAGCGCACCTGGATCTGGTCATCACCGACGTCATGATGCCGGCGATGGACGGGCGAGAGCTCGGCCGCCGGCTGGCGCAGACCTGTCCCGATCTCCCGGTGCTCTACATCTCCGGCTATTTCGCCGGCGACGTGTTCCACCGTGACGGACCGGGACCGGCCTCTTCATTCCTGCACAAACCCTTCACCAACGACGACTCTGATGGCGAAGGTGAAGGGGCTGCTTACGGCACCTCGGCGAGCTCGGAGGCTCTGATTCGACCTCTACCAAGGTGCAATGGCAAGGCTCCGGCACGAGGTCCAAAGTTCAACTGTTGACGCCGATCCGTTCGTTCCCATCGCCGGGAGGTCCGACCATGATCAGGGATGCCGCAGCATCCGCTCCTCTGCTCGCCGCCGCGCTGCTCCTGGCCGGCGTGCCGCTCCGCGCCCAGGAGGTGACCGACACCGCGACGCCGGCCGTTCAGGGATATGCTCCTGCGGCCGCCGAGCCCGCCACCGCCGATCGCGCGGGCGCCGGCCTCTCGGCATTCGCCGGGGCGGTCGTCCTTCCGGCGCGGTCCGAGGCCGAGGTAGAGCAGGCGACCCAGGCGGCCGCGCGGGCGCTGGAGCGCGCCGATGCCGACCTGGCGCGCACCGCCGAGCGACGCGCCAGAGCGAACGAGCTGGTCCAGGCGCGCCAGCAACGGTTGCTGGAAATCGAGGCGAAGCGGAAGCAGGCCGACAAGGACAAGCTCAAGTCCGAGAAGGCCGCGCTCGAGGCCGAGAAGAAGGCGGTGGAACGCCAGAAGATCCTGGCGGAGGAGGTCCGTTCGCTCAACGACACCGAGGTGGAGGTCGCCAAGAAGGCGCGCGAGGTGGCGGTCGCGAAGCAGCAGGCCCTCGAGCTGGAGCGGCAGCTCGTCGGGAAGCGGGCGGAGAACACGAGCCCGGCCGTCATCGCGGAGCTGGAACGGCAGACCCTCGTCGCGCAGAAGAAGGCGGCGGCGTCCGAGCGTGAGCTGGCAGGGAAGCAGGACTACCTCGCGGGCAAGCGACTCGACGTCTATAAGGGGTACCTGGAGCCGAAGACGAAATGAGTTCGGAGGCACCCGAGCCGCCCGATCTCCAGCCGCGGCTCGAGGGGAGGAACGTGGACGAGCTGTCGTTCCTCCTCTCCTCCCGGCGCACCCGATTGTCGTTCCAGCGCACGCGCATGAGCACGGACCGGACGCTCATGTCCATCGTCCGGACCGCTCTTTCGCTGATCGGCTTCGGGTTCACCATCTTCCAGTTCTTCCACACGCTGCGCAGCTCGGATGACACCGCGGGCCTGCTCCGGCCGGAAGCGCCCCGGAATTTCGGCATCGCGCTCGTGGTCCTTGGGGTACTACTGCTGACTTTCGGCATCGGGGGCCACGTCCGGTTCATGCTGGAGTTCCGCAAGGAGCACGACGCGCTGGTGCGCGAGCGGCTCATTCCTCACGATGTCGTGCCCTACTCTGTGACCCTGGCGATCGCGATCCTGCTCTGGTGCCTCGGGCTCTTCGCCATCTTCCACATGTCCATGCGGGCAGGTCCGCTCGGCTGACGGACCAGCTCCGTACCCGGATGGTGCCGTGAAACCGAGAAGGTGAGCCCAGCGTCGGGGTTGCATGAGACGCTGCGCATTTCTCTCTCTGTCGCTCCTCGCCGCTTGCCGTCCCGCCGGGCCTGGGCCGGCGGCCGCCCGGGCCGCGATGGACTCGCTCCTCGCCGACGGCCGCCGGGCCCATCTCGAGAGGGACGCGGATCTCCTCGCGGCCTCGCTCGCGGATACGCTGGTCTCCATCTCGGACGGCGCGGTGACGGCGTCGCCGAAGGACTCGGTCCGGGCGATGTTCGGCCGGTACTTCACCGATGCGAGCTACCGTGCGTGGGACGACGTCGCACCTCCCCGCATCATCATCTCGGACGACAATTCGCTGGCCTGGGTCTCACGGGTGGTCTGCGTGGATCGGGAGGAGCCGGCCCCGGAGGGCGGGCGGCGGCGCCGGCTGTTCGTGTCGGCCTATACGGCGACCTATAGGTGGAAGGAGGACGGCTGGCGGATGACGACCGTTACCAGCACTTTTCTGCCGGATCCGCCGACCACCTGTCCCCAACGAGCTCATGACGAACGATCCCAAACGCCTGACTCATGATCCGCTGAACAGCGCAACTTGGCCTGTCCCGGCCGATCATTTCCTCACCCCCGCCGCACAGCTTCTTCACCCGCAGCCACGCTCCCACTCCCCGGATCGACCGCGACACCTGGCGACTCGAGGTCACCGGGCTGGTGGACCGCCCCGCCAGCTTCACCTTCGAGGAGCTGGTTGGCTCGTTTCCCCGGCACGAGGTGACGGCGACGATGGTGTGCGCCGGTCTCCGCCGGGACGAGTTCCTCTCCATCGGCCCGCTTCCGGGCGAGCTGCCATGGGGCCCGGAGCCGGCGAGCAACGGGCACTGGGCCGGGGTCCGCCTGCGGGACGTCCTGCAGCGGGTCGGCGTCGGCAGCTCGGCGAAGTACGTCGAGTTCATCGGGCTCGACCGGGTCGAGCGCCACGGCGACATCTTCGGCTTCGGGGGGTCCATAGATCTGGAAAAGGCGCTGCGGAGCGAGGTGCTGCTGGCGAGTGAGCTCAACGGCGAGCCGCTCCCGCCGGACCACGGGTTCCCGCTGCGCTCCGTCGTGCCGGGCTGGATCGGTGCCCGCAGCGTGAAGTGGCTCGGCCGCATCGTCCTGTCCGAGGAGCCGTCGAGCAACTACTTCCAGACCAAGGCCTATCGCTTCCAGCGGACGACGAACCCCAACGACATCCGCGACGTCACCAGCGGATTCGCGTTGTGCGAGCTGCCGCTCAACGCCGTGATCCTGGCGCCCACGCGCGACGAGGTGGTTCCGGCGGGCCCCGTCACGGTCCGCGGCTGGGCGATGGGTTCGGCAGGCCGGCAGCTCAAGTCCATCGAGGTCTCGCCGAATGCCGGAAGAGATTGGCACCCCGCCAGGATCGCCGCCGCGCCCTCGGAGTGGAGCTGGACGTTCTGGGACGCGGAGTTCGACCTGGCGCCGGGGCCGCACGTCCTCGCCGCCCGCGCCAGCGATTGCTCCGGCGCGATCCAGCCGGCGGCGGTGGGGGACATGTGGAACGTGAAGGGCTACAGCAACAATGCCTGGCACCTCATCCCGGTTCGGGCGGAATAGGCGGACGCTCGCTGCGCTGGCGAGCCTGCTGACACTGGCATCTCTGCCAGCCGCTGCCCAGGCGCCGGTGCGGATCGAGCTGGCCTCGAACACCGCGCTCCGCGTCCATGGGCTCTCCCCCACTCGTCCTTCGTGAGGTACCGGCCAACGCGGCCGAGCCCACCACGCTGATCGCCGAGCTGGACGCCGAGATCAGCGTGCGGTATCCCGGGCCCCCCATGCACGGCCTGCATCCGGGGGAGCACGCTGACCGCCGCCTGCGGTTCTTCCTGCTGGAGGAGGGCGGGGTGCTCGTTGGGTGCGGCGCCCTGCGCGAGTTGGAGTCCGGCATCGCGGAGCTCAAGCGCATGTTCATCCGGCGGCCGTACCGGGGACGGGACCTGGGTCGGGCCCTGCTGGCTGGGCTCGAAGACAAGGCGCGGACCGCCGGCATCCGGGTGATGCGACTCGAGACCGGCGGCCTGCTCACCGAGGCGATCGCACTGTACCACAGCGCCGGCTACCGCGACATCCCCCAGTACGGCGAGTACATCGGCGATCCCATAAGCGTCTGCATGGAAAAGCGGCTGTCCAACAAGGACTGAGGTGGCCATGCCGAAGAAGCTCTATCTGATGCTCTGCGTGCTCGGGACGGTGCTACCCTGCCTGTGGCTTCTGGCGTTCCTGCGGCAGCACGGGCTCGACCCCCGCGCGTTCGTGTCGCAGCTCTTCGGCACGCCGGTGAGCGGGTTCTTCGGCATGGACGTGATCGTGTCGTCGCTGGTCCTGTGGGTATTCGTAGCAGCGGAGGGCCGGAGACTCGGCATGCGCTCCCTGTGGGCACCGGTCGCCGCCAATCTCGTGGTCGGCGTGTCGCTGGGGTTGCCGCTGTTCCTCTACCTGCGGGAGGTGCGCCTCGATGCAACTGGGAGGACGACGGCATGACGATGTACGTCGCCCTGCTGCGCGCGGTCAACCTGGGCAGCCACAATCAGGTCAGGATGGACGATCTTCGGGACCTGTGCACGCGGTTGGAGCTCGCAGAGGCCCGGACGCTGCTCCAGAGCGGCAACATGGTGTTCCGGGGCGCGTCGCGCTCCACCGCGGCGCTCGAGCGCACCCTCGAGGCCGAGCTGAAGAAGAGCCTCGACGTCGAGACCGATCTCTTCGTGCGGACGGCAAAGGAATGGGATGAGCTGGTCGCCGCGAACCCGTTTCCCGCCGAAGCGGAGCGCGATCCAGGACATCTCGTTGCCCTCGTCCTCAAGGACGCCCCGGAACCCGCCGACGTGAAGGCGCTTCAGGCGGCGGTCAAGGGACCCGAGCTGATCCGCGCCGTCGGCAGGACGGCCTACGTGGTGTATTCGGCCGGGATCGGAACCTCGCGCCTCACCAATGCGGTCATCGAAAAGAAGCTGGGGACGAGGAGCACCGGCCGGAACTGGAACACCGTACTCAAGCTGCAGGCACTCATGGCCAAGTCGTGACCAAGGTGAGCGTCGAGCAGGTGGACATTACCCGCCTCAGCGTGGATGCCATCGTCAACGCGGCAAACACCTCGCTGCTGGGTGGAGGGGGCGTGGACGGCGCGATCCACCGGGCTGCCGGCCCGGAGCTGCTGGAGGAATGTCGTGGCCTCGGCGGCTGTCCCGTGGGCGGAGCGAAGCTCACTCGCGGGTACCGGCTTCCGGCGCGCTACGTCATCCACGCGGTGGGGCCGGTGTGGCATGGAGGCGGACACCGTGAGGCCGAACTGCTGGCCTCTGCCTATTCCAGTGCCCTCGCGCTCGCCGATGAGCATGATCTGCGGACGCTCGCGGCGCCCGCGATAAGCTGCGGGATCTATGGGTATCCCGCGGATGCCGCGGCGCGAGTCGCCATCGGAACGGTGCGCAGCCACTTGTCCGGCGGATCGAGAATCGAACGCGTGGTGCTGGCCTGCCTCGACCCGCCGGTCTTCGCGGCCTTCCGCGCGGAGCTCGAGGCCGGCTGAACATCGGGAAGTTGCACCGGCCTCCAGAGATTGGTAGTCTCCATCACCCCTGCCATTCCTCTGCTCACTGCCTCATGCCGAGGAGGTCGCCCGTGGCCGCCAGTGTGCAAGACGAGTTGACCCGTATGCGGATGATCCTGATGGATCTCGAAGGTCGTCTCGAGGCCGGGGAAGTCCCACCCGAGGCCTTGCCCGATTTCAAGAGCACGGTGGACGAGATCCGCCTCCGCGTCTGGGGGCTGCTCACCTCCGCCAGCGCCGAGGCGCCGCGCGCGATGGCGGAGCGTTTCCGGCTGCGCAGGGCAGCCGAGTTCTGCCGCGCGCTCGCCAACGATCTCGCGGCCGGGCACATGGCGACCGATCATCCCGAGTGGCCCGAGGTGGAACAGACCGCGGCGCAGCTCCGGGCCGTGATCGCCGAGAAGACGGGCCGAGCGGCATGAGCCAGATGGTGGACGTGGTCCTGAAGCGCTTCGAATCGCCCGACGAGGTGCGGGAGATGGTGAAGGGCCGCTTCGAGCTGGTGCACCTGGGCGGCATGACCATCGGCCGCGCGACCTACCAGCCAGGCTGGCGCTGGTCGGTCCATGTCGGCCCGACCGTGGGCGCCACCCATTGCACCGTCGAGCACGTCGGGCTGGTCCTCGCCGGCACCGCGACCGCCGCGTTCCAGGACGGGCGCGTGGTCGAGCTTCGTGCCGGCGAGCTGTTCCACATCCCTTCGGAGCCGCACGACAGCTGGGTCGTCGGCGACGAGCCGTACGTCTCCCTCCACTTTCTCGGCGCCGACCACTACGCCAGGTAGCCCGCCCAAGGCCGCACCCGCCGTGGAGCTCGTCGTGGATACGTCGGCGCTCATTGCCGTGCTCACGGGCGAGCCCGCGCGCGACCGGCTCATCGCGCGGACGCAGGGTGTCGGGCTGGTCGCCCCCGCGTCGGTGCACTGGGAGGTTGGCAACGCGCTCTCGGCGCTGGTCAAGCGGCGGCGGCTCACGCTCGCTGAGGCGCAGGCCGCCCTGACCGCCTATGCCGCGATGCCGATCCGGGTCGTCGAGGTCGAGCTCGCGGCGGCCCTGGAGCTGGCGGATCGGTTCGGGCTCTACGCGCACGACGCCTATCTCATGGCCTGCGCCCGGCGCGAGCGGGCGGCGCTGCTCACGGTGGACCCGCGGCTGGCTCGCACGGCGCGTGAGGCGGGTGTGCAGGTGGTGGAGCTGTAGGGGTGAAGGAGTTCACCGTGTCTCAGCTGCGGCAACGGCTGGAGTCGGTGCTCGAGCGCGCGGTACGCGAAGGTGGCGTGCGGATTCGGCGGAAGGATGGGCAGATGTTCGTGCTCCGGCCGGACACACCGACCGCCTCACCGCTCGACGTGCCGGCGATCGGCACGCGGCTCAGCCGCGACGAAATCCTGGACGCCATTCGGGAAGGGCGGCGGCCGGCTTGAAGGGGGGACCAGGGAGATGCGTCAGGCGTTGACGGGGTGGATCGTCGCGGCCGCGTGCTTCGTGCTGGCCGGTGCCGGCGCCGTGGTCGGCGCGGCGCGGAGCCGGGGCGGGGAAGTCTCCCCCGCGGTCGTCGCGAGCTGGCGGGAGTATGCCGAGTTGGTGAGGCAGGGCAAGCGCACACCGCTGCCCGCGACCACGCAGCTGCTGACCGAGACCGCGATCGCCCAGAACGCCTATGCCGGGGCCGCCGTCCAGCAGCTCCGCATTGTGGGTGCGGGCGTCGCGATCGTGGGACTGTTGTTACTGCTGGACCTGCTGCGCCACCGCTCGCGCCTCACTGCTGCACCGCCACCGGATCGTCCCACATCCGATGGGTGATGAGCCAGCCGCGGTCGGGATGGCGGCGCAGGACCATGAGGTACGTCCCGGAGTTCCGCAGCGACCGCTCCTGCCCGCCGTCCTGATAGGTGAAGGCCAGCGTGAACCGGCCCCACAGCGTGCCGGCATCCCCGTTCGCGTGGGCGCCGTCGGTCGTGATGTCCATCGCGGTGATGGTGGCCGGCGGCGATCCGGCCGGCCACCAGAACCGCCGGATGTCCTCGAGACCGACGACGGGGGGATCGCCGTGGTGGGGCAGGAGGACGGCGTCGGGCGCGAACAGCCGAAGAACGCCGGCCGAATCGCCCGCCAGCCAGGCGGTGCGGTAGGCATCGTTGACCGCGCGGAGCTCGTCGAGGTCGGCCGGCGAGCTGCAGGACGCGAGGCCGACGGCGAGCAGGATGGCGACGAGCCTGGTCATGAACCCTCTACGCTCGACGGCGCGCCCGGGTTGCACCACGCGCGCGGTGGAAGTCCCCGGGATCTGGCCCTAAGTTGGGCGATGCCTCGACTCGATCGTGCCTCGCTGCTCGCGGGAGTGGATCGCCTCACCCGACGGGACCGGCGTCTTCGCGCTCTGGTGACGCGCTTCGGCCCGCCGCCGCTCTGGGGCCGGCCCACGGGTTTCGCGACGCTGCTCCGGATCATCCTCGAGCAGCAGGTGTCGCTCGCCTCGGCCAAGGCGCTGTACACCCGTCTCTCGGCGTCAGTCCCCGAAGTCGCGCCGGCCACGGTGCTCGGGCTCGGCGTGGCGGGCTTGCAGTCGCTCGGCTTCACCAGGCAGAAGGCGAGCTACTGCCATGGTCTCGCCGCCCACGTGTCCGACGGACGACTGCCGCTGCGCCGGCTCGGCCGAATGCCCGACGATGACGCGCTCGAACGGCTGATGCAGGTGCCCGGCATCGGCCCGTGGACGGCGGGGATCTACCTGCTGATGGCACTCCGGCGGCCGGACATCTGGCCGCCGGGCGACCTTGCTCTGCACAAGGCGATGGCCCCGTTCGAGGGCGGCGTGACGCCCTCCACCGCACGAGCGGAGGAGATCGCATCCGGCTGGCGCCCGCTCCGGGCGGTGGCCGCGCGTATTCTGTGGCATTCCTACCTGTCGGCCCGGACCGCGCTGGTAGCATAGGCCGGAGGAAACCGCTCATGTCCCGCATCTGTGCCGCAGCCGTTCTGCTTTCTGTCCTGGTGGGCTCGGCCCGGGCTCAGCCGCTAACCACCACGTGGTGACTTGCGGGAAGGTCGGGCTGTCGCTGTATCTTCGAGACCTCCCGAGGCTCCTTTCACCAGAGGAGAAACCGATGTCGCAGACGGCGTTTGCGGCCCAAGTCGCTTCCTTCAACACGACCCTTCAGGCGATCGAGGCACGGGTGGCGAGCGGGGAAGTCCCTCGCGAGGCTGTCGCCGACTTCAAGAGCTCGGTAGACGATCTCCGCCTCCGTCTGTGGGGCGTGCTGAGCGCAGGGAGCGCCAACGACTATCGCGGCTTCCAGGAGCGGTTCCGGCTGCGGCGGGCCAGGGAGATCTGCCGCGGGCTCGAGGAGGAGCTCGAGTCGGGCGCGATGAACCCTCGGCATGAGGAGTTGCGCCCGCTGGGTCAGGCGGCCGACGGGTTGGCGCGGCGGATCGAGACCGTGGACCGGAACGGCGAGAAATGAGGCAGCCGCTCCTCCTGCTGCTTGTGGCCTGCGCTCCAGGGAAGAGCCCTGACGCGGTCGTTCCCATGCGGGACGAGCCTTACCATCACCTGACGTTCGAGAACCGGTACGTCGCGGTCTACGATGTCACCGTCCCGCCGAATGCGCTCATGCGATTCCACGCCCATCCGACCAATCACCTGGCCATCATCGCGGACTCCGGAACCCTGGAGAACGAGATCCAGGGCAGTGCCCCGCGGGTGAACCCGACCGGGCCCACGGGAAACATCGTCTATCTCGAGGCCGGGCCTCCGCACCGGCAGAAGAACATCGGCACGACGGTCGTTCGCTTCGTCGCGGTGGAGGTGCTCGCTTCTCTAAACGACAGTGGCAAGGCGACCCCGCCCGCCAAGGGCGGTGACCGCCGCTCGGCGCCCGATGGCCGCCAGGGCTGTCACGTCGCGATGGAAGAAGTCGATATCCGTGCCTGGCGCTGCCGCCTCCTCGCCGGCGACTCGGTGGCGGCCCGCCCGGGCGACGCGCCTTTCCTTCGGGTCAGCCCCGCCGCCGCGAAAGCCGAGTGGAACGAGGCCGGGGCAAGCAGTGCCGCGAGCAATGCGGGACCGTCGGTGATGGAATTCGTGGATCTGGAGTGGAGATAGGGGATTGGGACCGGAGCATCACCGCGCCGCGCGGATCATCTGTCTGACCCATGGCACCTCGCACTTGATCGGAACGCTCCCGCTCACCGTCGGACGCGACCCGGTCTCCGACATCCAGCTCGACGAGGAGGACGTCTCGCGCCGTCACGCCTACCTGTTGCGCACTCCCCAGGGTTTCCTTCTCGTGGACAGCAGCACGCACGGTACCTGGGTCAACGGCGACCGGATCCAGGCCCAGCGCCTCCTGGCCGATCGGGACGTCATTCAGGTAGGCAGCCGGCGCTTCCGCTTCGAGGTGTATGGCGACGCGGTGCCGGCGCCCGACCTCGGACAGATGCCCCCCGAGCTCCCGGCGACGAGCGAGTATTCCCGCACCACGACCGGCGCTCGACCCACGGGCAAGCTGGCTCTGCCGCTGGCACTAGCTCCCGGCCTGTCATGGAAGACGCGATTCGTGAGCTGGATCAAGCGCTACGGATTCTGCGAGGCCGCCGGCATCACCACCGCCATGGCCGGCTCGTGGCTGGCCGGGACGGGGACCGACAATGCGGTGGTCTCCGCCTACGCCGCCTCCTTTGGCGAGGCCGTGGGTTTCTACGGGTCCCTCGTCCTCCGCGAGATGCTGGGGGACGCCTACTCGGCGGGGGCACGGCGCGCGCCGTACGGCCTGGTGCAGATGGCGCGAACGTGGCGAGGCCTCTTCATCGAGTTCGGTCCCTCGGAGCTCCTCGACGCCGCGCTGGTGCGCCCGCTCGCGATGGGCATCGGCACACGGGTGCTCGGCTGGGGCTGGGGTATCCTGGCGGGAAAGATCGCCGCCGATCTGTTGTTCTACATACCGGTCATATGGATTCACGAGCGAAGACAGCGCGTCGCATAGGCACGGTCGGCTACCAGGCGGCCACGGTGGACAGCTTCCTGGCGGCGTTGCGCGAGGCGGGCACCGAGCTCGTGGTGGACGTCCGGGCCGTCGCGAGCTCGCGCCGGCCCGGGTTCTCGAAGTCACGCCTGGCGGCCAACCTCGCCGAAGCCGGCATCGGCTATGTGCACCTGCGGGGGCTCGGCACGCCCGCGGAGGGCCGCGCCGCGGCGCGGGCGGGCCGCCACGCCGAGCTGCGCCGCATCTATCACGCGCACCTTGCGACGCTCGAGGCCAAGGCGGAGCTCGCGGAGCTGAGCGAGCTGGTCCGCTCCGGGCAGCGCGTCTGCCTGCTCTGCTTCGAGCACGATCCCGCGCACTGCCACCGCAGCCTGGTGGCGGCGGCCCTCGGAGAGCTGCTTCCGATCCGGGTCGATCACCTGAGTCCTACGATATGAAAATCGCCCTCGGCTGCGACCACGCCGGCTACCGCTACAAGCAGATCCTGAAGGAAGCGCTCACCGAGCGTGGTCACTTGGTGACCGACTTCGGCACCCACTCGACCGAGCCGGTCGACTATCCCCTGTTCATCCGCCCTGTCGCCGAGGCGGTGGCGGCGGGAACGCTCGATCGGGGGATCGTGCTCGGAGGGTCGGGCAACGGCGAGGCGATAGTGGCGAACCGGGTGCGGGGCATCCGCTGCAGTGTCTGCTGGAACATCGAGTCGGCCCGGCTCGCACGGCAGCACAACGACGCCAACGTGCTCTCGCTGGGTGAGCGGCTCATCGCCGAGACCGATCTGCTGCCGATCGTGGATACCTGGCTCACGACCGCCTTCGAGGGGGGGCGCCACCTCCGGCGGATTCAGCTCATCGACGGCGATGCGCTCCGATGACGCGGGGATCATCGCGCTGGCCTATGCGGTATTCGGAGCCGCCGCGCTGGGCGTCACCGGCACGCCATTCTTGCTGTTCACGTTCCTGCTTCCGAGCCTGCTGCTGCTCTTCGCCTCGACCGGCTGGGCCGGCAATCACTGAACCCCGCGTCCCATGACTCGTCACGCATTCGATCTCGAGTTGATCGGAGCTCCGGAAGGGGAGGGCGACCGGCTCTTCATCTGGGGCCGTCTCACCTTCGGCCACTTCACCGATGAGTTCCAGGCGCCGTTGTACGACTGGGCACCCGGCGACTACGCCGCACAGTGGCTGGAGGCGGCCTCCCGGCTGGTGGAGGGAGCGGAGTGTGCGGTCTTCCTCACGCACATGATGCACCCGACCGCGCCGTACCACCTGGGCTGGCCGGCCTGGAGGGAAGGGGAGGACGTCTACATTCAGGAGCGTCTCTTCCTGGTCGAGCGACTGAACGGCCCATTCGATCCGAGCTGCCCCGAAATCCACGCCGGCCGGCGTCTGGAGCGGACGCCGGAAGGCGAGAAGGTCGCGCAATGGCACGTGACGGTCCGGGATGTCGCGGATTTCCTGGAGCGCCGGCGGGGAGCCGGCGCGAAGGGCTGACCGGCGGTCAGGGCGTGGCGGGCGCGGGCTCCGGCTGCACCTGGCTGGCCGCCATCCGGCTGCTCACCCGGCCGAGCTCCAGCGATCCGGCGAGCTGCGTAGAGAGCGCGTAGAGCTCGTCGAGCGTCGCCGCGGGATCCGACTGCGAGGCGCGTGGCGTCCTCGTACAGCAGCGCGAGCGCGGCCTCGGTGACCGCGAGCCGCACCCAGAGCGAGCGGGTCCGCTCCAGCTGGTCGGTGCTCATCGCGAGGGTGATGGCCTCGAAGCCTCCCCGCGCCCGGTCGATGCGCCCCGCCAGGTTGCGGGCGGCCACCTGGGCCAGCTCGCTCGAGGCTGTCCGGTCGGTGTCGGCCTCGGCCGTCACCGAGTCCGCGATCCGCTCCAGCTCGGCATAGTGGTCTCCCACCTCCGTCAGCACCGCATCGGCGGAAGGTCGGGCTGCCGGCGCGCGGGCGGCCGAGCCGCAGGCGCCTGCCGACAGGGTGAGCAGCGCGAGCATCGAGAACGAGAGGACGGGCGATCGGGTCATGGGGCCGGCGTTCGCTGCAGATTGTTGCACGGTCTGGTGCCTGCTCTGTGGACGCGAATCTACCGCCCGCCGAGCGTTCGGCTAGAGGGGAACCGTGACCGCACGCCTCGCCGCCATTCCGGCCCTCCTCTTCGGCCTCCTCCTCGCCGGCGGTGCCGAGGCCCAGGTGCAGGTGCCGGCGAAGCCTTGATCGACTACGACGGGATCGCCGAGTTGTACGGCGTGCGCGGGCCGATCCTCGAGCTGATGGCGGGCACCGGCCGGAGCCCGAGGCTTTCGAGGCGATGGCGCGGGGAGCCGGGTTCTCGGTGGCGGACCTGTACGGCTCACCAGCGCGGCCCGTTCGAGCCGAAGATCAGCCCCGTCATGATCTGGGTGCTCCAGGCTACGGTGCGTTCGGGGCCGGCCGGGTTAAATTGAAGCGTGCGGTCGTCACCGCATGCGGTGGGCCGCGCGGCGCGTGCGCCTGCCGTCCGGCATGCGTCATCTATCGAGGATTCTCCCGTGAGTAGCTATAAAGTCGAGCAGCGCCGTCTCAATTTCCGCGGCCGTGATTTCCATTTTGTGTCCTACGAGGGCCGGCCCGCCAACGAGCGTCGGGGCGAGGAAGCGTCGCCGCCCATGTGGTACCTGATGGGGCCCGCCAAACGCTGGCCGGTCATCCCACAGGTCGCCGGCCAGGCGGACGAGGAGATCGACCGCGCGCTGCTGGGCTGGCTGACCCGTCAGGAATTCGCCAGGGCGGGGAATGGGTGAGCCGGTAAGCGGTGGCTCGGCGGACGAGGCCCCGGTCCCGCTCCCGGCGCCGGCCGGGGCCCCCGAGGTCCTCGACGCTCCCCGCCGGAAGCATCTCGTCGTCGTCACCACCCGCGCCCTCGCCAAGGGCGAGTCCCCCACGACCGGCGCCCTCATCCGCACCAAGTTCTGGCATCCCCGCGACCACCAGTGGAGCGAGAACGACTTCGAATCCCTGGAGCACGCCAAGCGGCTGTTCATCGAGGAGAGTGGCTGGGTGCTTCGGCAGGAGCAGTCCCTGGCCGCACCCCTCGCGTTCGAGCTGATTTTCGAGGCCCATCGCGTGGACTTCACCCGTCCGAGCCAGGACGACATCCTCCGCGAAGTCGGGCTGACCCCCGAAGGGGTGAACCGGCTGATGCAGCAGGTGGACCGGGGGCGGCGGGCGCAGGAGGGGGAAGAAACCTAGGAGACACCATGGAATCCGCCGTGGCACCGCTGGCCGCAGTACTCGAGCTGAACACCGATCTCCTCCTCAATTGCCTGGAAGGTCTCACCGACGGCGAGGCACAGCGGCGGCTGGCTGCCGGGGGGAACAGCGTCGTGTTCCTCGCCGCGCACCTGGCGGACAGCCGGCACTTCCTGGCGGCACGCCTGGACCGTCCGCTGGACAACCCGCTCGGGTCGTTTCTGGGGAAGGCGCGCGGGATCGACGATATCGAGACCTGGCCGACGCTGGCGGAGGTCCGAGGTGCCTGGCTGGCGGTGAGCGAGCACCTGCTGGCGGTGCTCGATGTGGTATCGGCGGAAGAGCTGTCGACACCGAATGCGCACCGGTTCCCGATCTCCGACACTTCGCGGCTCGGCATGATAGCCTTCCTCACCCAGCATGACTCCTATCACGTCGGCCAGCTCGCCTTCCTGCGCCGGCAGCTCGGCAAGTCGGCGATGCCCTACACCCGAGGAGTCTCGCGGACGGCGTAACCCATGTGCCGGGTCTACGTCGTCGAGCTGCACCGCGAGGTGCTGAAGGAACGCCGGTTCCTCCGCGAGAACCCCCGTCGCGATCCATCCAAGCCCTGCCTCTACGTCGGCTCCACCTGCCTCACGCCCGAAGCAGCGGTTCCGCCATCACATGCGGGGGCACAAGGCCAACCCGTTCGTCTATCGCTACGGCGTCCGCCTGCGGCCCGAGCTGTTCGCCCACTATCCCGAGCTCAGCCGGGACGAGGCCGAGCTCACCGAGCGGGAGCTGGCGCTGGAGCTGCGGGCGCAGGGCTACGGGGTCTGGTTCAACGTGTAGACCCGCGGCGAGTATATCCATTGGCGATATATCCGGCGTGGGTATGGCCGAACAGACGGCGTCGCGCTCGGTCCAGGCTCGGCTGCTCGGAGCGCTCGCCGCCATCGCGCTCCTGCTCGCGGGCATCGGGATCCACGGTCTGCTGTCCTACACGGTGACCAGCCGCTCCCAGGAGATCGGCGTGCGCATGGCGCTAGGCGCCGGTCCCGGCGACGTCACCCGGCTCGTGGTCGGTCAGGGCGTCCGGCTCGCGGCCGCGGGCCTGGTGCCGGGCATCCTGCTCGCGTATGTCGCGGGACGCGGTCTCGAGTCGCTGCTCGCGAGCGTGCATCCCGGAGATCTCGCCACCTTCCTCGGTGTGGTCGGCTTGTGCATCTTGATGACGACGGCGGGCTGTTTCTTCCCGGCCCGACGCGCGGCGCAGGTGGACCCGATCACCGCCATCAAATCGGAGTAGCCCGCCGCCCGGGAACCGACCATCCTGTGGAGGGGGCATGCCCGCGTACGTCCTGGTGCAGATCGATGTCCGCGACGCGGCCGCGTACGAGCGCTACAAGGCGCTCGCTGGGCCGACGGTGGCCGCGCACGGCGGACGCTACCTCGTGCGGGGCGGCCCGACCGAAATTCTCGAGGGAAGCTGGCAGCCCAGGCGGCTCGTGATCCTCGAGTTCGCCGACGCGGCGCGGGCCAAGGCGTGGTGGAGCTCGCCCGAGTACACGGAAGCCAAGGACATCAGGCACGGGTGCGCCGGAACCGAGATGCTGCTGGCCGAGGGCGTCTGACGCCGCTCGCGCGCCTTCGAAAGCTCTGCCTCGCGCTGCCCGAGGCGCACGAGGTCGAGGCCTGGGGCGAGCCGACCTTCCGGGTCCGCAACAAGCTCTTCGCGATGTACGCCAGCGCCGGCAACACACCACGGCGCCGGGCGACCCGCCGTCTGGTGCAAGGCCGCGCCGGGGAATCAGTCGCTGATGGTGCGGGCGGCCCCGGAGCGTTTCTTCGTGCCGCCGTACGTCGGGCCGAGCGGTTGGGTGGGGATCTGGCTCGACCGGAGGGTGAGCTGGAAGGAAGTCGGCGGGCTGCTGGAGGACAGCTATCGGCTCGTCGCGCCCAAGCGGCTGGTGGCAGCCCTGTCACCCTGAACGAAGTGAAGGGGCATCACTCAGGCCATGCCCCCTTCGCTGCGCTCAGGGTGACCTCACGCCGCCACCAGGTCCGCATACTGCGGGTGCCGGCGGATCCAGAGGGCCACATACCAGCAGCTCGGGATCACGCGGTACCCTTCCGCCCGCGCATGGGCCAGGGCCGCCTCCACCAATGCCGCGGCGACGCCCTTGCCCCGCTCCTTGCCGGGCACGAACGTGCTGTACATCTCCAGCACCTTGTCGCCCGCCGTCGCGTAGGCGAGAAAGGCCGTGCCGCCGGGAAGGCGGGCCTCGAAACGCTGCCGCTCGATATCGTGCTGAACCTGCATCGCACTCCTTCGGTCGTGAGCCCTCCCGGAGGCTAGCGCAACTCCGACCCCGCCGCCACTCGCCGCCGCTCCCGGGTATACTGAGGCAGGACTCACGGGAGATACGATGCATCCGGATGAGCACGCCCTCCGCCGTCTGACCGACGAGCTCTTCCTCACGACCGATGCGAAGGACTGGAGCGCCGCCCGCGCACTCTTCGCCGACGGCGAGATCGATGTGGACATGAGCTCGCTCGCCGGCGGAGGCCCCGTCCGGCTCACGGCGGACGCGCTCATCGACGGATTCCGCGGCGGGCTTCATGCGGGGAAGACCAGCCACCACATGGCGACCAACTACCGGGTCACCATCGCCGGCGATCGGGCGGAGGTCTTCGCCCACGGCTACGCCTGGAACCGGGTAACGAGCTTTCCCACGGGGACCAAACACACCCGGGGCAACGACGCGGTGCGGACGCACGCGGCGGGCGATCCCCGCGCGTGAGCTCCGGCCCGCGGATCTATTCCAAGCGGTTCGTGGTGCCGCCGGAGGCGATCGACCTCCAGGGCCACGTGAACAACCTCGCGTACGTGGGGTGGATGCAGGACGTCGCCATCGAGCACTCGGCTGCCGCCGGCTGGCCCATGGCGCGCTACCTCGAGCTCGGAGCGGGCTGGGTGGTGCGCTCGCATTTCATCGAATACCTTCGACCGGCGTTCCTGGGCGAGCCGATCGCCGTCCACACCTGGGTGCCCCGCTTCGACCAGCGGAGCACGCCCCGCAAGTACCTGTTCCTTCGGGAGCACGACCGTCAGATTCTGGCCCAGGCGGAGACGCAGTGGGTCTTCGTGGATCTGGCCAGCGGCCGGCGGCGCCCGCTGCCGCAGGAGTTGCTGGACGCATTCGGCATCGTCGCCGACGACGCTGAAGTGAAACGGATGCTCGGCCTCGCCGGCCCAACGCAGGGAGCCGCCCCATGAACGAGGAGATGACGTCCACCACCTTCACGCTGCCGGGGTATCGCATCGTGGAGACGCTCGGCGTGGTGCGAGGGGTGACCGTGCGATCCCGCTCCCTGTTCGGGACGATCGGCGCCAAGGTCGAGACCCTCTTCGGCGGCCACATCTCCATGTTGACCACGATGTGCGAGCGCGCCCGGTCGGAGGCCTTCGACATTCTGCTGGCCCACGCGCAGCATGTCGGTGCCAACGCGGTCGTCGGCATCCGCTACGACGCGACGGAGATCATGTCCGGGGTCAGCGAGGTGATCTGCTACGGCACCGCCGTCGTCGTCGAGCCGGGATCGAATGGTGGCGAGTGAGGTCGCGGAGCTGTTCCGGCGGATCACGGCGGGGGTCTACGTCATCGGAACGGCCGCGGAAGGAAAACGCGATGCCTTCACCGCGGCGTGGGTGATGCAGGTGTCGTTCGACCCTCTGCTGCTCGCGCTCAGCATCAACCCCGATCACGCCTCGTACCCGCTGCTGCACGCCGGTGGCGGCTTCACGGTCAGCGTGCTCCGGGAGGGACAGGAGGACACGGCGCGGCACTTCGGGCTGTCATCGGCGCGCGAGCGCGACAAGCTCGCGGACGTCGCCTGGCGCCCGGGGAGTCGCGGAGCCCCGATCCTTCAGGACGCGCTCGCGTGGTTCGACTGCGAGCTGGCCGGAGCGATGCCGGCCGGGGATCACGAGCTGGTCGTGGGTCGCGTGCTGAACGGAGGCATGCTCGCATCGGAGGCCCGACCGCTCAGCTACGCTGCCACCGGAGACATGGACGGAAGCAGCGCGCTGTATCCCGACCGGTTGAGCCCGTGAGGGAGGCCCGCGACGAGGGACTGCTCCGGGTCATCGGTCCGGTCGGCCTGACGGCCAGCATCATCAATGTGGTCATCGGCGGGGGCATCTTCGCCCTGCCCGCGGCGCTCGCGCTCGCGCTGGGACCCGCCTCGCCGCTGGCGTTTCTGCTCGGCGCGGTGGTCATGGGGCTCGTCACACTCTCCCTGGCGCGCGCCGGTCGGCGCGTCGCCCGGAGCGGAGGGGTGTACGCCTATGCGGCCGAGGCGTTCGGTCCCTTCCCCGGCTTTCTCACCGGCGTCCTGTTCGTGGTCGTCGCCGTGCTCTCGAACGCCGGGGTCGCCGCCGCGCTGGTGGATTCCCTCAGCCTGATGGTGCCGGGGCTCGGCCGGCCGGTGGGGCGGGGGATCACGCTGGTCGGACTGTACGGATTCCTCACCCTCGTGAACCTGCGGGGAGTGGCGACCGGAACCCGGCTCGCGAGCGGCACGGCGGCGATCAAGTTCGGTGCGCTGCTGCTCTTCGTCGCGCTGGGATTGACGCTGGTCCGGCCGGAGAATCTGGTCTGGACCGGGACGCCGTCCGCCGAGGCACTGGGTCGAGGCGTCATCCTCGGCATGTTCGCCCTGGCTGGGATGGAGATCGCGCTCGGGGCGAGCGGCGAGGTCCGGGATCCGGCGCGCACGATCCCCAGGGCGCTGGTCCTGGCCATGACACTGATCGTGCTGCTGTACGTGGCCATCCAGCTCGTCGCCCAGGGAATTCTGGGCGCCGAGCTCGCCACCTCGCGCGCGCCGCTCGCCGAAGCGCTGGGCCGCGGCGCACCGGCGGGCCGTACCTTCATTCTCGTCGTGGGGGCCCTTTCCATGCTCGGCTGGATGGCGGGCGATCTGCTTGGCTCGTCACGCCAGTTCTTCGCCTTCGGCCGTGACGGCTTTCTTCCTGGTTCCCTCGGCGCGGTTCATCCGGTGTCCCGTGTGCCGCATGTGGCGATCGCCTGCTACGCGGCGGTGTCCTGCGCGCTGGCGATCACCGGGACCTTCACCGGGCTCGCGATTCTCGCCAGTGTCGCCGTGATACTGCTCTATCTCACCTGTTGCGCCGCCGCCTGGTGGCTCAGCCGCGAGTCGCAGCCGGTGGCGTGGCTGGTTCCTTCGCTTGCTTCGCTCGGTCTGCTCTGGGTGCTCTCGTCCGCCACGATGAAAGAGTTACTGGCGGTCGGCGGCGTGCTGGCCGGGGCCGCCCTGATCTATTGGCTGACGGAAGCACGTCGCAGGACCTACCGCCGCCCCGCCCCTGATGCCGGCTGAATTCCGGATCGCAGCGGCTCTCGTATTAGCGGTCGCCCTCCCCGGTTGCACCGAGGGGACGAGCGCCCTCCCCCGCGCGCGCGAGGAGCAGCTCGTGTCCGAGGGCATCCGGCGTCGCGGGGGCGACCTCGTGTTTCGATTCACCCGCAACCCGGGGGGACGCCAGGAGTTCCGGGAGGATCGCCCCGCCTCGATCGTGGTCACCGATTCCAGCGTGTTGATCCACAAGAACGAGAAGGTCGGCCTCGAGATTACGACGCGGAGCCGGCGCTACTACGACGTGGAGCGGGAACGGGAGCGCGTGCGGATCAGGTCGGGCGTGGGACGGCGGGAAGAGATCTGGTCCTTCATTCCGCCGGCCGACCCCGAGGGTTGGACCAGCGACATTCGCGCGGTGATCCGCGCCTCCCGGAGCGCGGCGAACCGCTGACCCGGCTAGGTTGCGTTCAGAACAGCAACCGGAGCCTGGTGATGCGACTCACGACACGTCATCTCTGCTTCCTCCTTGCCGCGGGCGCCTGCGGGCGGTCGCCGGCGCCATCCAATCCGGCTCCCCCACCGAAGCCCGCACGGCCGGTGGCCGTCGAGCCGACGACAGGGGACCGCCGGGCGCTTCCAGTCAACGACCCGCTCGGCAAGGCAGCCGCCGCGACGGTGGATCGTCAGCTCGCTGCCTATAACGCGCAGGACCTGGAAGGGTTTCTCGCGACGTATGCGGACAGCGTAGCCGTGCAGAACCTGGGCGATACCGTGGCGGTCGAGGGGAAGGAGGCGCTGCGGCAGAGCACGAAGGAATGGTTCGCGCGAGCTCCGGAGGCAAAGAGCCAATCGGTCGGCCGGATGGTGATGGGTCCGTTCGTGGTGGACCACGAGCGGCTCACCGGGGCGCCCGAAGGGTCGCCGGTGGATGTGATCGGCATTTTCGAGGTGCGGGACAGTCTGATTCGGCGGGTCTGGTTCGTGCCTCCGCCACCCCGTACCGAGTAGGTCTCAGTCGAGGCTGTAAGGCAGGCGGACGACACTGGACCCGGCATTGCTCGGCCAGGTCTCCCAGGTCAGCGGGCAGCCCTGGCCGAACGGGGGGTTGGGGTGGCCGCCTCGGTTGAGCAGCTCGTGCAGCATCTCGTGGCGCACGACCATCTCATTCATGAGCCAGTCTTCGGCGATGTAGATCTGGTGCCCGCCGCTCCAGTGTCCGGCGCACTGCCCGCTGGAGCATGCGAAGCTGTAGCCTGGGACCACCAGCCACTCCACCCGATCGAAATTCCCGGTGAGCCCCGAGCACGATTCGGTCTTGGCCCACCACTCCTGGTAGACCGCCGGCGGCTCGACGGGCGCGCTTCCCGCAATGTCGGAATCGCAGGACCCCAACAACAGCAGGGCGGGGAAGAGACAGAGGAGGTGAGCTCGGCGCACGATGCCCTGCGCGGGCAACGGGTATGCCGCCTCTTGCACGCCGATAACTCGTTGTCTGGCAATGTCCGTGCGCCGCCGGCGCCGATCGTTTTTCCCTAGCCGCCTAGTAAAGCGCAGGGCCGCCAGGGCGATTCGTGCTGCACGGGTTTGCAGTCGCGGACTTGCCCCGCCGAGCGGGGCCGATCACCTTCGACCTCATGCGCTTCCTTCAGGATCTCTTCGCCAACAACCGGGCGTGGGCCGCCGCCCGGCGGGAACAGGATCCGCAGTTCTTCTCCCGACTCGTGGCTCAGCATGCCCCCGAATACCTCTGGATCGGCTGCTCCGACAGCCGGGTTCCGGCGAACGAGATCGTCGGCCTCGACCCGGGCGAGCTCTTCGTGCATCGGAACCTCGCCAACATCGTCGTCTACACCGATCTCAATTGTCTCTCCGTACTCCAGTTCGCCGTGGATGTGCTCAAGGTGCGCCATGTCATCGTGACCGGGCACTACGGGTGTGGCGGCGTACGCGCCGCGCTGGAGAATTCGCGGCTCGGTCTCAGCGACAACTGGCTCCGCTACGTGCAGGACGTGCGCGAGCGGCACGAGGGCATCCTGGCCGCGCTGACCGATGGCTCGGCGAAGGTGAACCGCCTCTGCGAGCTCAACGTGGTGGAGCAGGTCCGGCATGTCTGCGAGACGACCATCGTGCAGGACGCATGGGATCGGAAGCAGACCCTCGCGATCCATGGCCTGGTCTACGGTCTCGACGACGGCCGGCTCCGCGACCTTGGCACCTCGGTCGCGGCGGCGGACGAAGTAGTATCGGTCTACACGGAGGCGGTTGCCGGCCTGGCGAAGGACCGCCCTGCGCGGAGGGTCGCCCGCGTCCGCTGATGTGTCGGCTCTCGCCTCGGTGGTCTCATGAGTCTCGGCGACCGACCGGTCACCTGGCATCGGGACGACCTCACCGTCACGACCGACCGCGCCATCATCCCGGTGGACGCCGCGCTCGCCCTTCTCCGGCCGACGTTCTGGGGGACCGAGATGCCGCGCGAGCAGCTGGAGCGGGCGATCGAGAACTCGGTCACCTTCGGCCTGCTCGACGGATCCCGGCTGGTCGGTTTTGGACGGGTGGTGTCGGACCTCGCCACCTACGCGTACTGGACCGACGTGGTAATCGCCGAGGAACTGCGCGGCCGCGGGTATGGTGAGTGGCTGGCCAGGTGCATGCTCGAGCATCCGGAGCTGCAGGGATTGCGGCGGGTGTCGCTCCTGACGCGCGATGCCGAGCGGTTCTACCGCCGACTTCTGTTCACCAGCGACCTCGCCGGCCTGACCTACCTCGAACGCCGCCCCGAAAAGCGATGATAGTACGGCCTGCACGGGCCGAAGACGCGGGGGTCCTGGCGCGGCTGCGTTGGGAATTCCGCAGCTCCATCGGTCAGCCCGAAGAGGGGGAGAAGGAGTTCATCGAGCGCTGCGCGCTATGGATGCGGGATCGCCTGGCGGGAGGGACGTGGCGCTGTTGGGTCGCCGAGCAGCAGGGGGATGTGGTGGGCACCGTCTGGCTGCAATTCGTCGAGAAGCTCCCCAATCCCGTGGCGGAGCGGGAACGACACGGCTACGTGTCGAGTCTGTACGTTCGGCCGACAGTGCGAGGGAAGGGAACCGGCTCGGCCCTGCTGGGCGCGTGCCTCGAGGCGTGCAGGGAGTACGAGGTGGACGCGGTCATCCTCTGGCCCACGCCCGAGAGCCGCAGTCTGTACCTTCGTCACGGCTTCTCCGCACATGAGGACCTGCTGGAGCGTCGGCTGTGAAGGCTCTGAGGCGCGTTCTCACCGGCGCGACCCTCCTGGCGGCGTGCGTGAGGCACGAGCCGCTGCCACGCGAGACCAAGACGGCGTTCGGGTCCGTGAAACTCGGAGCCGTCTGGGTCCCGGCCGACCTGCCCGGCGCCTCGCAGGGCGACACGGTCGTAGGAATACCCCAGGGAGCGATCGCGGGCGGCGGCAGGCTCGCGGTCTACCGCTCCCCTTCGGGAGTCGTGCGACGCATCTGGCGGGACTATCCGCAATCGGTAGACTTTCTCCGTCTCGCGAGCGAGTACCGGCGGCGCTACGGACTGCCCGCTACCCACGACCGGCCCACCGATCCCGAGGCTGCGGAGCGAATCGTGTGGGAAGACCCGCGGACGAGACTCGAGCTGGTCCGCGACCCGAGGCGCAGCGCGGCCACGGTGTACAGCCTCCTGGTGGACCGCCTGTCGACCTCGCTGCGGTAGCTTGGGGGTATCTTCACTTTCCCATGGATGAGCTGCCCCGCTTCGCCCTCGTCACGCTGACGGCGATACTGTTCATTGTCGATCCGATCGCGGTGGTGCCGACGTATCTGGTCATCACCCAGGACGAAACCGTCGCGGAGCGCCGGAGCACGGCATTTCGGGCCTGCGTCGCCATGACGCTCCTCCTGCTGGTATTCGCGGCGACGGGCACCGCGCTCTTCCGCGCCTTCGGCATCACCCTCCCCGCGTTCCGCACGGCCGGAGGACTCATCCTCTGGTTCGTCGCGATGGATATGCTGCGGGGCGAGCGACGTACCCAGGAGGGCCGGGACGAAGTCATGGAGGGACAGGCCAAGGAGGACGTGGCGCTCACCCCGCTCGCCATCCCGATGCTCGCCGGTCCGGGGGCTATCTCGACCGTCATCGTCCTTGCCACCGAGGCGAAGGGCGCGGCCCATACGCTCATCGTCTACGGCGCGATAGTGGTGACCGGCGTGCTCTCCTTCCTCACGCTGCGCCTCGGCGAGCCGCTGCTGGGCCGCCTTGGAAAGACGGGCATCAAGGTGGTGACCCGGGTGATGGGGCTGCTGCTGGCCGCCGTGGCGGTTCAGTTGGTTCTGAGCGGCGTGAAGGAAGCGTTCGGACTCTAGGCATATGGCGGAAATCCGCATTCGACCGGCCACCCCTGCCGATGCCGCCCTGCTCGCCGATCTCGGCGCCCGGACTTTCGAGGACGCCTTCGGGCGCGATAACCGGCCCGGGGACATGGCGCTCTACCTCACGCGCACCTACGGCCTTTCCCAACAGGCCGCGGAGCTCGCTCATCCCGGCGTGATCACGCTAATCGCCGAGGCGGACGGACAGGCCGCGGGCTATGCCCAGTTGCGCAAGGGGCCGCCCCCTGGTTGCGTGAAGGGACCTGCCCCGGTGGAAGTCTGGCGGTTCTACGTAGACCGGCCCTGGCACGGCTGGGGTGTGGCGCAGGCGCTCATGGCCGCGGTGCGCCGGGAGGCGGTCTCCCGGGGGGGCCGAACGCTCTGGCTGGCTGTCTGGGAGCGGAACGAGCGAGCCAAGGGGTTTTACCGGAAGTGCGGGTTTCTGGACGTTGGCAGCCAACCCTTCATATTGGGGGAGGACCAACAGACCGACCTGGTGATGGCAAGCGACCTGGCGCAGGCAACCATAGAGGCACCGACCTGATATGCAGCCCGCCTTCCACACCGCGGAGGACGCGACCCCCTCCGAGCTTCGCTGGGCCAGCTTCCGGCTGATGTTGATGCTGGCGGCCCTGGGCCTCGTCGTCATGCCGATCCTGAGAGACCTCCCGCTGGGGAAGAGCTCGCGGACCGGTCTCCTCGCCTGGCTGCTCGTGGTGCTGGCGCTCTACTGGCTCTACGCCGGTCTGGGGTATCGGCCGTTGCTCCTGATTCAGCTGGTCCTGTTCTCCAGCGCCGCCGCGCTGCTCAGCCTCAAGGTGCTGCTCGTCATGATCGACGTGAGAGAGCTCATCGGTGCTGCGCCACATTGCGCGCGGGCTCATCGTCGTCGGAGCGACGGTGGCGGTGACCAACCTGGTGGGCATGCTCATCATGATCTGGCGGCCACCCAGGCAGAAGTCGACCTGACCGAGGCTGGATGGCCGACGACTATCGCAGCTTCCGTGACTTCTACCCCGACTACCTCGCCGAGCACCGCAATCCGGTCTCCCGCCGGCTGCACTTCATCGGCACACTGTTGGTCCTGGTGACTCTGGGGTACGCCGTCGCGACCGGCCGGTGGCTCTGGCTGCTCGCCGTGCCATTGTTCGGGTACGGCTTTGCCTGGCTTGGGCATTTCGTCTTCGAGCGCAACCGGCCGGCGACCTTTCGGCACCCGCTGTACAGTCTCGCCGGAGACTTCGCAATGTTCCGCGACATGCTGACCGGCCGAGTGAAGTTCTGAAGGCGAGTGAGCTCGAGGCCGCTGTCGGCGGAACCGTGCCAGATTTGATTGGTCCCCACCTCGATGTGCTCTTCTGCGGCATCAATCCCGGACTCTACTCCGCCGCGACCGGTCACCACTTCGCCCGGCCGGGGAATCGGTTCTGGCCCGCGCTCCATCGCGCGGGGTTCACCGAGCGGTTGCTCGCTCCCAGCGAGGAGATCGAGCTACTCGCGCGCGGCTGCGGAATCACCAACATTGTCCGTCGCGCGACGGCATCGGCCGCCGAGCTCGGACCAGACGAGCTGAGAGCCGGTCGGCGCGCGCTGGAGCGGAAGTGCAGGCGGTTCGGGCCCCGTTGGGTTGCGGTCGTCGGGATCGGCGCCTATCGAGCAGCCTTCGATCGGCCGTCGGCCCGGATCGGTCCGCAAGAGAAGAAGATCGGCGGGTCGTCGCTGTGGGTATTACCCAACCCCAGCGGCTTGAACGCGAACCACCAGCTCCCGGAGCTTGTCCGTCTGTTCCGGGAGCTGAGGAGGGCGGTGCAGCGGAGTATCAGCCTTCGCGGATGAAGTTCCCGCTCTGGGCGTCGTAGATGCGCAGCCGGACGATGACGCCGGAGCGCCGGGAATCGACTTCCTTGACGTGGACCACCTTCTTGTCTTTCCCGGGGCGATAGAGGACCCAGCTCCCGGCGGCGGCGGTCCGCTCGATCCCGCCACAGGGTCGTGCCTTCGCCTGGTGGCCCGGCGGCTTGCCCGGCACCCACACGCGGCACTGGCCGGGCGGTGGGAGGTGGCCTGGCGGAACGCCGAGAGTGGCCGCGGTCGAGCGGCTCTGCTTGGCCTGAGGAGCCGGTTTCGTCTCCGGGGCGGGCTGCAAGGTACTGCATGCGCCTGCGCCGGCGAGGAGAAGGCAACCCACGAGAAGTCTGGCTGAACGCATCGATCCTCCGAGGTGAGCGGCTGGTGGCGGCCACCACTGGGCAGAGAGCATGCCGCACCTCGCATTCGCACCTTTCACGGAGTTGAAGGCCGATGGACCAGTACCCTGACTGGCTGGGGCACGATCTGGTGGCCGGCACCCTGCCATGGGAGCAGGGCCTGCCGTCCTCCCTGGCCGCCTTTCTGGACCGGTTCACCCTGCGCGATTCGAGGTGGATCGGGCTGTTTTGCGAGCAGGAGCAGAACGCGACGCTGACTCTGCGCTGGACGCCTCCGACCGGCACGGCGGAGTGGCACGTGCTGGCGATCCGGTTCGACGGCCTCGAGCGCGCGGAGGTGAAGCTGCGGGCGAGCGTCATCGCGACTGCCGTGAGCGGTCCGACGAGCCGCGCCGCCGATTGGCATCGCACCCAGGTCGAGGACCAGCGGGGCGGTGGCGCGAGCCTGCTCCACGCGCCCAACGTGCGGCTCCTGTGTCTCACCCGAGACCGCGCGCTCCTCACCCTGCCGGTGCCGGCGGAGACGGTCTAGCTTGGGGTCACCCGTGCGACGGATCGCTTTCGTCCTTGTCCAGCTCCTTCTCACCTCCCCCGCCAACGCACACGCGCAGCGGAGCGCGGAGGTGGACGACTTTCTCGGCATCACCCGATGCGAGGCCGGTCAAGCCGTGACCGACCTCCGCGCCGACGTGCGCGACTCTGCGCTGCTGGCCGAGGTCGAAGCCCACGAGGAGGTCCATCGGAGGCAGGCCGCGGAGTTCCCGACCTGCGAAGCATTTCTGGCTTCCATCACCACCGCACGGAGCATCATCGACATCGAGCTACCGGCCTACTGCGCGCAGTGGCGCCTCGCGGTGGCGCGAGGTGCCGACTCCGCCGCGACTCGGCGCGAATTCGCCTGGCGGATCGCGGCACAATCCGGCGCCATGGAGAACCGGCTCAGCGTGGTCCAGCGCTTCCAGAGGGAGTGCACCTGAGATGAGCGCCGGCGTCCCGCAGCGTCAGCGCAGCGTCACGCTCCGGTTCCTCGCCGAGCCCACCGACGTCAATTTCGGCGGCAAGGTCCACGGCGGGGCGGTGATGAAGTGGATCGACCAGGCAGGCTACACCTGTGCCGCGGGCTGGACCGGCACCTACTGCGTCACGGTCTACCTTGGCGGGCTTCATTTCCTCGGCCCGATCCGGGTGGGCGAGCTGGTGGAGCTGCGCGCGCTGGTGATCCGGACCGGGCGCACGAGCCTCGACATCGCGGTGGACGTCTACGCCGGGGATCCGAAGAGTCCGGAGCGACGTCGCACGGGGCACTGTGTCGTCGTGTTCGTGGCGCTGGACCCCGAGGGCCGGCCGGCGGAGGTGCCCGGGTGGCAGTCGGAGAGCGAGGTGGATCGCGCGCTGGAGGACTACGCGGTACGGCTCGGTGAGCTGCGGCGCGAGATGGACGCCGCTATGGATCGCCGACTCTCGACGCTATCGCAGTCGTTTCAGGACACATCAAAGGGCGGCTCCGCGTAGGGCGGGTGTTCGGCCAAGCGTCTCCGACCCGTTGGCGCGGTCGTCGGTCAGACCGCCTACCAGCTCCCGCCATTCGAGCGACTCACCAAGGACCAGAGGCGCGGCATACCCTCGGGGGCGAGCAATCCATGGTCCCTGACAGCCTGGTCGCGGGCCGGTTCCGTGCATTCCGACTTGACGCCTCTACTGCGGGGGGATATCCCAGGTGATCTCCTTCCCTGGCGCGACGGCGTACGGCTCGCTCAGGACGGCCTGTCCCGCGCGACGAGCAGGACGGGCCTGGAACCTGATGACCCCGCCGGTACCGGCGAGGAGGCCGGCGTTCAGCTTGAACGTCGTGGTCTCGCTCGCGGGCGCGAATCCCACGCGTGCGCTACCGCCCGAGCGCACCGCGTAGATATCCATGTCGAGCGAGGCGCGGTTCGATACCACCAGACGGGGCGAATTGGCGTCGTCTTCGCTGGCGGGAGCCGCCTCGGTGCCGCCACCCGAATTGGAGGTGTTGCTGGCGCAGCCTACGATGGCCACGCACAGCAGGAGGAGGGAAGTCCGAAGAAGGGTATGCATCGCAGGTCTCGCTTCCTGACCGCGGGGAACGTTGACCGCCCTAGATCAGAATAATATCGACGAACCGGTGAACCTGTCGTCAAGGAGGACACATGCCTAGAGTGGTGCACTTCGAGATTCACGCCGCAGAGCCCGAGCGGACCATCGCCTTCTATCGCGATCTCTTCTCCTGGGAGTTCACCCGGTGGGAAGGGCCGTGGGACTACTGGCTGATCCGGACCGGTGCCACCGATCAACCGGGCATCGACGGTGGTCTGGTGAAGCGGCGCGGCCCCGCTCCGGCCGAAGGTCAGCCGGTCAATGCGTTCGTGTGCACCTTGGATGTCGCGGATCTCGACGCAGTACTCTCCAAGGCCACGAGCCTGGGCGGCGGGATCGCGCTCGAGCGGATGCCGGTGCCGGGCATCGGGTGGCTGGCCTACATCGTAGACCCCGACAGAAACATCCTCGGCGTCATGCAGTCGGACCCGACGGCAAAGTGAGCGCGCGACTCGCAGGAGCACTGCTCCTCTCGCTGGTCGCGGGATGCGGCTCGCAGCGTGCCGCGGGCGCGCCGGAATACTTCCCGATAGAGAGCACCAGGCCGCTGCCGTTCTCCGCGGCGGTGCGAGTCGGCGATATGCTCTACCTGTCGGGGCAACTCGGGACCGACAGCAGCACGCGGCTGGTGCCCGGTGGCATCGGACCCGAGACACGGCAGGCGCTGGAGAACATCCGTGGAGTGCTCGCGCGCGCCGGCGCGACGATGGACGACCTCGTGAAGTGCACCGCCATGCTGGCCGACATGTCCGAGTGGGCGGCGATGAATGCGGAGTACGTGAAACACTTTTCGTCGCGGCTGCCGGCGCGCAGTGCGTTTGGAGCGTCTGGTCTCGCGCTCGGCGCACGGGTCGAGATCGAATGCATCGCGCGCGTGGGAACATGATGCGGATGCATCGGTCAGAATATGCTTGATATGCGTTTCTTAATGCGTTGTGAATGAACTACTTACAATGCATCCACTAAAGTGACATCGTGACCTCGCTGGGTTGGCGTGGCCCCTACCGAGTTGCCGTGCTCGTCCCCTTGGTCGGGCTCACGGTGGCAGCGATGCTCCAGGGCCGACCTCCGGAGGACCTGCCCGCGGGCTGGGACTGGGTCTACCCTGCGTCCATCACACGGGGCCTGCTCGCCTATGCGCTCGTCGCGCTGTGGCTGTGGGTCGAGATCGGACGTCGTCCCATGGCGGAGGTGCACCGACTGGTATGGCTCGCGCCGCTCGTGTACGTGGGCGTGTTGTGGGCCATGCTCCTGATCCCTGCTCTCCTCCACGGCCGCGCGGCCGCACTCTGGGACGAGCAGGCGGGTGCCATCGTGTTCCGCACCGCGGTCCACCTGGTCATAGGATACGCATGCGTCGCGCTGCTTCACTTCGCGCGACGGTTTCTCGAACCGAGTGAGGGAGCAGGATGAGAAGCGCAGGAATGGCCTTGGCTGCCGGCCTCGCGGTCTCCCTTTCGCCGAGCGTGATGAATGCGCAGGCGGTCTCCGTCGCCGAGCCCGCGCCGGGCGTGCTGGTGATCACGACCCCGGCCGGGCAACTCGATCGCCAGCGTCGGTCCGGACGGCGCGGTACTGGTCGGCATCCAGACTCCGGCGACGACCGCGGCGATCGAAGCCGAGCTGGCCAAGCGCACCAAATCGCCGCGACGCTACGTCGTCCTTTCACCGGGTGATTCGACGGTGGTGGCGGGAGATGCCGGCTGGGGCGCCCTTGGAGCCGTGACCATCGCGCACGAATGGAATCGCCCGAAGCTGGAGGACTGGTCCAAGCTTCCCGGTGCGCCGCCGATGGCGATCCCGCCGGTCACCTACTCGGAAGTGATCGCATTCGACATGAACGGCGAGTCGGTGCACGTGGTCCACATGCCGGCAGGTTACAGCAACGACGACGCGATCGTCCACTGCCACCATGCCGGGGTCATCCATCTCGGCGGGGCCTTCACGATGGACGGCTATCCGGCCGCGGACTTCGCCCAGAACGGCTCGGTGGACGGCATGATCGACGTCGTCGGCCGGTTCCTCAACAGTCCCGCGACCAACCACTTCGTCCCGGTCCGCGGGCCCATCGCCACGACGGCGCAGCTCAAGGAGTATCACGCGATGCTGACGCAGGTGCGCGATCGGGTTCGGCAGCTGGTCAAGGCGGGCAAGTCCGAAGACCAGGTGGTCGCGGCCAAGCCGACGGCGGCCTTCGACGCACGCTGGGGGAAGGGCCCGGTATCTCCCGATGCGTTCGTGCGGATGGTGTACAACTCGAAGCCTGAGTCGAAATGAATCCGCGGCTCCAGACGGTGGCCGACGAGCTCGCCGCCGCGGAGTCACGGCTTCGACGCCTCGTCGCCGAGGCGCCGGCCGAGTGGTGGCCTCGCCGCCCCGATCCCGACCGCTGGTCCATGGCCGAGTGCGTCGCCCACCTGAACCTCACCGGGCGTGCCTACCTGCCGCTGTTGCGGTCGGCCCTCGCGGAGGGCCACCGGCTCGGCCGATCTTCATCGGCGCGATACCGGCGCGATCCGATCGGATGGTTTCTCTGGTGGATGATGCGGCCGCCGGTGCGTCAGCGGGTCAAGACCACGGCGCCGTTCGTCCCTACGGCGGAGCAGCCAATAGGGGAGCTCGTCAGCGACTTCAGCCGGCTCCAGGCGGACCAGGTCGGGTGCGTGCGTGAGGCGGATGGGCTGCCGCTCGGACGGCTGCGCATCGTCTCGCCGTTCGACTCCCGGATTCGTTACAATCTCTATTCCTGCCTGACGATCCTGCCCGCCCACCAGCACCGCCATCTCTGGCAGGCGGAACAGGTGCTGGAGCAGCTTCGCAACGCGACGTAAGTTGGAGGGAAACCCACCCCGAGGATTCCATGCTGCAGCTCGCGCTCCCCTTGCTGGCGCTTTCCGCCTCGCTCGCGTCGAAGCCGTGCACCGAATCGCCCCGCCAGATCCCGGACAGCCTCCTTGCCAAGGCAACCGTGGCGAGGGGCATCGCGGGCGCCGGGCGGGTGGCCCTGGACCCTTCCGGATCCTGCATCGAGATCGACGTCAACTCTCCCGGGACGAAGCGGCTGGTGAAGTTGCTCCTTCGCACGCTCGAAGTGCCGTCGCAGGCGGTTCGGTTCCAGGTGATCTCCTGATCTTGGATCCGGCGTGGAACTGATCGCGTCCACCACCGAGCGGACTACCGCGGCGACCGATCTCCTCCTGGCGATCGCCGCGTTCGTCGGCGCCTGGCACCTGGGTCGTCGGGCCCCAGGGTCGCTGGCGGCCCGCATCTGGGCCGGTGCTCTCGTCGCGGCCGGGCTCGCGTCCGTGCTCGGCGCGGTGACACACGGGCTCGAGATGTCGGAGACGCTGCGCGAATCGCTCTGGCAGCCGCTCTTCCTCCTGCTTGGCGCCACGGTAGCCTGCTTCGTCGCCGGCGGCGTGGCCGACGCCTATGGCCCGCGCCCGGCTCGCCTCGTTCTCGCCGTCATGCTGATCGCGGCGCTCGGCTTCTACGTCGCCACACGTCTCAGCGGCGGCAAGTTCGTCGTCTTCGTCGTCTTTCAAGCTGCCGGGCTAGTGGCCGCTCTTGCGATCTATCTCCGGCTGACCGCCCGACGCAGGCCCGGGGCGATCGTCGTCGCCGCGGCGTTGGCCCTGAGCCTGGCCGCCGGGGTCATCCAGGCCAGCGAGTCCCTGGCCCTACGTTTCGTCTGGGAGTTCGATCACAACGGGATCTACCATCTCGTCCAGCTCGGCGGACTCGTGCTGCTCGTGGCGGGTCTCGGGACGACCTTGCGAACCGCGGCCCCGTGAAAGCCTTCGCCGATCACTTCTCGGCGATTTCCGCCGACTACGCCACCTACCGTCCGCGTTACCCCGAGGGACTGTTCACCGCGCTCGCGGGGGCGGTATCCCGGCGGACACTCGCCTGGGACTGCGCGACGGGGACGGGCCAGGCCGCGGTCCAGCTGGCGCGATGGTTCGATCGCGTCGTCGCCAGCGACGCGAGTGCCTCCCAGGTGAGGCAAGGCGAGGGATGCGAGCCGGTCTCGTACATCGCCGCGACCGCCGAGCGCGTGCCGCTGCGGGCGGGATCGGCGGATCTCATCACGGTCGCGCAGGCGCTCCACTGGATCGAGCTCGATCAGTTCTACGCCGAGGCGCGGCGCGTGCTGGCGCCGGGGGGGCTGCTCGCGGTGTGGACCTACGGGCGGCATTGGGTGGACGGCGGAGCGATCGACCAGCAGGTGGGGCATTTCTATGAGCAGGTCGTGGGGCCCTACTGGCCACCGGAGCGCCGCTGGGTGGAGGCGGGATACGCCGGGCTTCCGTTCCCCTTCGAGAAGGTGCCGCTCACGATTCCGCCGATGGCGGAGGAATGGACGCTGGCGCAGATGCTGGGTTACATCTCCACCTGGTCGGCGGTGGTGCGGTATACGAGAGAGAACGGTGTGAATCCCGTGCCCGCCTTGGCCGAGAGGCTGGGGCCGCACTGGGAAACCGATCGTCCCAGACGGATCGAATGGACGTTGACTCTATCTGGCGGGAAGATAGCGATGCTCGTTGCGGCCGTTGCCGCCATCCTCGATCGGGATTTGCGCGCCCTCGACGCGGGCGGTGGAAGCGTACGCCGATGAGCGCGACCTCTGGCGGCTCCCGCCCGGCGCCGTGAACTCCGGCGGCACTCTTGCGCTGCACCTCGCCGGGAACCTGCAGCACTATTTCGGCGCCTGTCTGGCCGGCACCGGCTACCGACGTGACCGCCCCGCCGAGTTCGCCGAGCGCGACGTGCCTCGGGCGGAGATCCTGCGACGGATCGAGGCGGCGCGGGCGGCGGTGCGTGCGGCGGCGGAGCGGGTGGACGAACCCATGCTGAAGGCCGACTTCCCCGAGGCCATCGCCGGCGGTCACGTGATGACGGGCGAATATCTGATCCACCTGGTCTCGCACTTCGCCTATCACCTCGGCCAGCTCGACTACCACCGCCGTCTCGTCACCGGTGACCCCGGCGGGACCGGTGCCGTGCGTCCCGCTGAGCTCGGTACGATGCGACCGGTCTCATGAGTCCCAAGTCGCGCAGGTTCTGGCCGCTCTTCGCGGTCGTGCTGCTGACCGACTGTGCCACCAAGCGGGCCGCGGAGCTGCACCTCGTGCCGGCCCACGTGCCGCATGAGTTTCTCGGTGAGGTCGTCCGTCTCACGCTCGCCTACAACCCCGGCGCCGCGATGAGCCTCTCGCTCGGGGCTCACTCCCGAGTGGGGCTTTCGATGCTTGCGCTCGGTGCGCTGTTCGTGATGGCCTACCTCTACCGAAGGACCGCGCCGGGCGACCGCCAGGCCGCCGCGGGTCTCGCGCTCATCGCCGCGGGGGCCCTCGGCAACCTGATCGACCGGCTGCGGTCCGCCCGCGGGGTCGTGGACTTCATCGACGTCGGACTGGGGGGATGGCGGTTCTGGACCTTCAACGTCGCCGACATAGCCATCGCCGTGGGAGCGATCGTCCTCGTGGCGGCCATGTACCGCACTCTCGACGAGGGCATGCGGGTCAGCAGGTCGTGAGCGGACCCGCCTGAACCACCTCGAAGTCGTTGCCGGTGACGTCGTGATCGCTCAGCTGTTCGAGCGCGTCTTCCCACCTCGGGTCCGAAGTTCCCGTGACGTACCATCCGCTGCCCTGATCGGCCAGGATCAGGCCGTAGCGCTTCATCGCGGTCAGGATCACGAGGGCATCGCCTGAGTAGGCGCGAGGGAGAAGCTCGCTTTGAGACGCACCCGGGTGCCGTAGGGTGGCAGGGCCGCGTTGTCGTGCGGGCCGCAGTGGCTGGCGGGAGGCACATACGCGCGGCGCACCTGCGGCACCGTGAAGCGCAGGGCGTGATTGATCTCCCCGCTCGCGACCTCCTCGTATTTCAGCAGGCCGGGAAGAATCGGCAGGCCGCCGGCATCGGCGGAGGTCCAGCCGGCGGGCCGGGTGTGGTTCACCTTCAGATCCCAGATGGCCGACGAGCTCACCCGGAAACCGGTGGCGGTGCGTTCCGTGTTGTAGAGCTCGTAGAGGATGCAATCGCCCTGGCGCAGCACCAGCACGTGACGATCGCCGGAGGAGGGATCCGGGTCTTCCGAGGAGCCACCCTCGATGTGCGCGTCGAGCGGAATCGGCATCGGACCGGGATCGCTCTCGTCCGAGTAGTCCACCCCGTCGGTGCCGAAGGTGATCGGCACGAGCGGTTGGTTCTCAGGGACGACGGTGTACGGAATCCCGTAGTACTCCTCGCTCGTGCCGAGGTCGAGGTGAAGTCGGTTGTCCGGTGCCATGGCGCCGATCAGCGCGCCGGAGCTCGGGTGCACCGGGTCCAGGCTCACGTCCCGGTTCCACGCGTTGTCGGCGGGAAAGACGTTGCATCCGCCGAGGAAGGGAAGCGGGCCGCCACCCGGGTCCTCGGGCCCCGAGGGGCCCGGGCTCTCGCCGCCGCAGGCTGCGAGGGCCGCGGCGAGTGCCAGAATCCGCAGGCGCATGGAAGTCTCGCTGGCAGAGGGGTCTTGCGCGCACCGCCGGCCGGATGGCTGGCGTAGGTCTGCCCGGGAAGCAAGTTCCATGCGCCATGTGTACCTTATCGAGTGTTACGCCAGTGGAGCATCCATGGGAAAGCGATTGCAGGTATACGAAGCCGATGCCATCACTGTCACCTTCGACCCCAATCTTTGCATTCACTCCCGCGAATGCGTCCGCGGCCTGCCGGAAGTATTCGATCCGGCCTCGCGGCGCTGGATCCGTCCGGAGCGAGCCAGTGCCGATCGAGTGGACGAGGTCGTGGGGCGCTGTCCGACGGGCGCGCTGCAGGTCCAGCGGCCGGACCGGCCGGAGATGCCGACTCCTTCCGTGGCCGTGATCCGTGTCGCGCCCAAGGGGCCGCTGTACATCAGGGGGCGGGTGCGTATCGAGAATGACGACGGCACCGTTCTGAGGGAAAGCGATGCGATGGCGCTCTGCCGCTGCGGCGCCACGGCCAATCCACCGTTCTGCGACGGCTCTCACGAGCGGCGGGAGTGAGGCGATGCTCGGAACCTTTCTGGCGGAGCAGGTGCGATTGGCGCACGACGGCCCCGCCTGGCACGGCCCTGCACTGGCGGAGAATCTCGAGGGACTGAGCGCCGTGCAGGCCGCCTCGCGCCCGATCCCCGGGGCGCACTCGATCTGGGAGATCGTTCTCCATGCCACCGCCTGGGCCGCCGAAGTCCGGCGGCGGCTCGGTGGCGCGAACCCGGCCATGCCGCTCGAGGGAGACTGGCCGGAAGTCGGTCCGGTTTCGGAACAGGCCTGGACCGAGGCACGCCGCGCGCTCCGGAACGCGCACGAAGCGCTGTCGCAGGCGGCGCGCGACTTCCCCAGCAGTCGTTGGCACGATCGGGTCGGCGAGGAGCAGGATTCGCCGCTGGGTACCGGCGTCTCGTTCGCCGCAATGCTCTCGGGCCTGGTCCAGCACGACGGCTATCATGGCGGGCAGATCGGTCTGCTCCGCCGCGCATTGAATCCCGGAGCGGGCCCGGTCTCGTAGGGCACCTCCGGCCTCCACCGCTTGACGCCACTCGAGGAGGCTCGACATGGACGGCGACGCAAGGCTGTGGGACACCCGGGAGTTCGTGGCCCAGTGGAATGCCGCCACCGAGGCGCATCTGGTGCATCAACTGCAGCAGGTCCTCAATGACATGGTGGCGAAGGGAGTACTGCCCAGTCTCAGCCAGCCGGAGATCGAGCGCCTGGCGCCGATGTTCGTGCATGCCCTCCAGGTCGCCGCCGCCCGCGATGGCGGCGCCCATGCGGCGATCCAGTACCTGGCCGAGGCCACCGCGTCGCGCAAGACCGCCGGTTGAGCCTCCCGGGTCACCACACGAGGAGGAGTGCATGACGCAGTGGATGGGAGGCGCCGTGTTGGCGCTCGCGCTCGCGGCTGCCCCGGCCGCCGCTCAGATGTCCAAGGGCGCGGGGGTCCAGGCCGAGATCCAGGCGATGCTGGACGAGTCTGCCGCGGCCTGGAACCGGGGAGACCTCGACGGGCATCTCGCCGACAACGCCGACTCGATCCGTTTCATGACCGGCAAGGGCCCCGTCATCGGAAAGACTCAGACGGCGGACATCCTGCGGAAGGCTTTCTTCCGCGACGGCAAGCCGGTTCAATCGCTGCGTTTCGAGAAAGTGGACATCCGGCCGCTGGGGAGCGAGCACGCCCTCGTGATCGGACACTTCGTGCTGAGTGGCGGAGGCGAGCCCGAGCGCTCGGGCTGGTTCTCCACGGTCTGGGAGCGACAGGCTGCCGGCTGGCGCGTCATTCACGATCACTCGAGCTGAGCGGAATGGGCCGAGCTGGTTTGCTCCTGCTGTCAGGTGTTGTCGTCGCGAGCCTGGGATGCAGGGACGCGGACGATGGCTCCTTCGCCGAGCTTCAGGCTCGCGGCCAGGTGGCCATGGGTGTGAACCAGTACACCTCGTCACACGTCTTCGAGCCGCTGGCGGACGGTGGACGGATCGCCCTGCAGCGGGACCAGGCCGATCCGGCCGGCGTCATCCGCATCCGCGAGCACATGCGGCACATCGCCCGCGCGTTCACGAGTGGCGATTTCCAGATTCCAGGTTTCGTTCATGCCCGCGAGGTGCCCGGGACGGCGGTCATGGCCCGGAAGCGCGGGACGATCAGCTACACGGTGGACACGCTTCCGCGCGGTGCCGAGCTGCGCATCACCACCAATGATCCGGCCGCGCTGGACGCGATTCACGCGTTTCTCGCCTTCCAGCGACAGGACCATCGGGCCGGAGGTGCCCATTGAGCGGGGCATTCTCGCTCGAAGAGGCGGTGCCCGTGCTCGCCCGCACACCGGTCGTCCTGCGCACCCTTCTGGAGGGCCTTCCGGATCCCTGGATCTCGGCCACGGAAGGAGAAGGCACCTGGAGCCCGTTCGACGTCATCGGGCACCTGATCCATGGGGAGCGCACCGACTGGATTCCCCGAGCGGAGCATATCCTGCGCGAGGGCGAGTCGGTGCCGTTCGCCCCGTTCGACCGGTTCGCGATGTTCGAAGCGTCGCGCGGACGGACCCTGGCCGAGCTGCTCGACACGTTCGCGGAGCTGCGCGCGGCCAACCTCCAGCGTCTCGGCGCGCTGGTGACATCCTCCACCGATCTGGGCCGGCGCGGCCGGCACCCCGAGCTCGGCCGCGTCACCCTGGGTCAGCACCTGTCCACCTGGGTGGCCCACGACCTGAGTCACATCAGCCAGATCGTCCGGGTCATGGCCCGGCGTTACACGTCCGCGGTCGGCCCCTGGCGCGAATATCTTCCCCTCCTCGGACGGGCCTGAGCCACACACCGGGAGCGGGCATGCACGCCGATCGGACGCTGCGGATCCAGCCGCCGGACTGGGTAGAAGAGACGGTCGAGTGGGAGGCGACGTATCCGACGGACGAAGATCGTATGCGCGTCGCCATCCTCCTCGCCCGGGAGAACGTCGCCCGGCGGACCGGCGGTCCTTTCGGGGCGGCGGTGTTTCGTCTGCCCGAGGGCGCGTTGGTCGCCGTCGGAGTGAACAGCGTCACCCGCCTCGGAAACTCCGTGTTGCACGCCGAGATTCTGGCCATCATGCTGGCCCAGAAGCAGGTGGGCTCGTTCACGCTGGACATGCCCGGCGGGGGCACGCACGCGCTGGTGACTTCCTGCGAGCCCTGCGCCATGTGTCTCGGGGCCACCCTCTGGAGCGGCGCCCGCCACCTGGTCTGCGGTGCGACGCGCGAGGACGCCACGGCGCTCGGCTTCGACGAAGGGCCGGTATTCCCGGAATCCTATGCCTACCTCGAGTCGCGGAAGATCGCGGTCGTGCGCGGCGTGCTCCGAAAGGAGGCCGCCGAAGTGCTGCAGCTATACCAGCGGTCCGGAGGCGAGATCTACAACGCGTGATCCGGACATGTGCTGGCCGCCGGCCGGTCCGCCGTCCCCACCGCATGCCCCAACATCTCCGTACCATCGCCCTCGCGGTCCTGCTGGGCTGTGGATCCACCGCGCCCAACATCACCCGCAACTCCGACCTCGACGTCCTGTTCATCGGCAACAGCCTTACGGCCACCAACGATATTCCAGGGCTGGTCTCGAGTCTCGGCCAGATCTCCGGCGGACCCCAGGTCCGCGTGTCGGAGGTCAGCTTCGGCAACTTCAGTCTCGAGGATCACTGGAACCAGGGCGACGCCCTCGAGGCGATCGATCGGGGAGCCTGGGACTACGTGGTCATGCAACAGGGCCCCTCCACGTTGCCCGAGAGCCGGCAGAATCTGATCGAGTGGACCGGCCGGTTCGCCGAGCGGATCCGGCAGGCCGGCGCTCGCCCGGCGATCTACATGGTCTGGCCGTCCAACGGAGACTTCGATGGCGTGAGCCGATCCTACACGGACGCGGCCCACGCGGTGAACGGCATGCTCATCCCGGCGGGAGAGGCCTTCCGGAGCGTCAGCCGGGATCACCCCGAGATCACCATCTTCCAGAGTGACAACTTCCATCCCACCCAGATCGGCTCCTACCTGGCGGCCCTGGTGATCTACGGTCAGCTGACCGACCGGGAGGTCGAGGGCGTGACCCTTCGGCGGCCGGTCACGGGGCTGAGTCAGACCGAGGCGGGCGAGCTGGAGGCCGCGGCCGACCAGGCGAACCGGGATTACGGTGTCCACTGACTCCGGCGGCGCACCTTGCCCGGCGGAAGCGGATCGAGTTTCATCCTAGGAAGTAGAACTTCCGAAGCCGACCTGCTCCCGAGGATCTCGATGCGCAACCTGTTCGCCCTGCTGGCGCTGCTTGGTGTCTTCGGTGTTGGCTTCGGTGTTCTCCACATCATCCGGCGCAGCGGTGCGAACGGCGTCCCGTTCAGCTATGAGAACTACGGCGGCCCCGGGATCATCTTCGCGGGGCTCTTCCTCCTCGCCGGCGGCTTCTACCTCTGGTCCATCTGGCCGCGGTTGGACCGACGCTGATGGCGCTGGGCGCGATCGGGCAGATCGCCATGCCCGTGCGCGACCTCGCCCGCGCCACCGCCTTCTATCGCGATGTTCTCGGCCTGCCGTTTCTCTTTACGGCGCCGCAGCTCGCCTTCTTCGACTGCGGCGGGGTCAGGCTGATGCTCGGTCTGCCGGAAGCCCCGGAGTTCGACCACCCGGGATCGATCCTGTACTTCCGGGTGCCGGACATCGGGGCCGCGCACGACGAGCTGCGCGCCAAGGGCGTGAGCTTTCGCGGCCCGCCACACTGTATCGCGCGGCTGCCCACCCACGAGCTGTGGCTCGCCTTCTTCGACGATCTGGATGGGAACACCCTGGCTCTCATGAGCGAGGTATGAACCTTCTCCTGCAGTCGCTGAAAGACACGCTCGAGCAGGTGCGCAGCCGCCACCGCCGCCGCATCCCGTTCCTCGGCCCACCGCTGGAGCGCCGGCGGCCCAGGATCCTCGCCGAGGACTATGCGGCCCGGCACTCGATCGAGCATACCCTCGACCGGAAGGCCGAGCTCCGCCGCCTGGCGCAGAGCAACCCCGAGGCGGCGGCGCGGTACCATCAGCTCCTCACCTACGAGCTGGACGGACTTCGCGAGCTCGTCGCGGTGCTCCCTTCCACCACCGCCGGCCGCGATCTTCAGGAGTGCTTGACCGAGAGTCTCTCCGAAATCGAGCGGCTGGAGATCGAGGTGGACTGGTGCGCGGGATTTCTCCGCCCATGACGGCGCCATCAGATCGGGTGAGGCGGGAAGTCCTGATCCTCGTCGGCCTGGTGCTCGTGGTAGACGCCGCGTTCATCGCCGGCTACTACCTGGCCGGCGTCGGCCGGGCGACCAACGGCGTGAAGGTCGGGTATACCATCCTCTGGACCGCCGCGATTCTCCTCGTGGTTCTCCGCAGTCTCGCCCGCGTCCGGGCCGAACGGATTCGCCGGCGATCCTGACCCTTCCCAGCGATGCGACGACAGCTGCTGACGACCTACGACTTCCCGCCGATTGGCGGCGGCATCTCGCGAATGATGGGGGAATTCACCAAACGCTATCCGGCGGGAACGCTGCTGGTCTCCACGGGCAGCCATCCGGACAGCGGAGCCGTGGACGCCGGCCTGCCGAACCGGGTGGACCGCATCGCGATTCAGAGCTCCCGGCTCCGCACCATCCAGGGTCTGCTGGTCTGGTCGCATCGGGCCCGGAGCCTCGCGCGGTCCTTCCGCCCCGGATTCGTGTGGTGCGGAAATCTGAAGCCGGCCGGTTATCCGGCGCTGTGGGTGCGCCGGCGCGAGGGGATTCGCTATGGAATCTTCCTGCACGGCTCCGAGCTGCTGCTCCTGCAGAGCCGAATAGCGAAGTCCCGCCGCAAGAGCCTCGCCGCGAAGGCCATCCTCCGCCACGCCTCGGTCCTCGTGACGGTGAGCGCCTGGACCCGTGCCCTCTGTCTCGACGTGCTGGCGGAGCTGGGATGGGCTCCCAAGGACTTCGATGTCCGCACCGTCCCACTAGGCACCGATCCGCGCCAGTTCCAGCCCGGTCTCGACACCCGCGAGGTACGAGCACGGTACGGTCTGGAGGATGGCCGCTGGCTCATTACAGTGGCGCGTCTGGCGGCCCACAAGGGGGTGGACACCGGACTCCAGGTGCTCGCGGACCTCCGGCGCGACTACCCGGACTTGCGGTACGCCGTCGTGGGGACCGGAATCAAGCTCGGCCAGTTGGAGGCGCTCGCCCGGGAGCTTGGTGTGACGGACCGGGTCCGGTTTCTCACCACCGTTCCCGATGCCGACCTGCCGGCGCTCTACAACTGTGCCGAGATCTATCTCGGGCTCTCCCGGCCGGCCGAGCTGCTCATCGAGGGGTTCGGCATCACCTTCTCGGAGGCTGCCGCCTGTGGCATCCCGGCAGTCGGTGGGCGGGCCGGCGGGATCCCGGATGCCGTGAACGACGGCGAGACCGGGATACTGGTCGACTCGACCGATCCGCGGTCCGTGGGAGAGGTCGTCCGCTGCCTGCTGGAGGACCGGGCCCTGGGCCGACGCATGGGCCGGGCGGGCCGACGCGCAGTCCAACGCTACTTCAACTGGGACCGGGTCACCGCCGACGTGCGGTCCATCGGCGAAGAGTTCGCCTGACTATGGCTTCATGAAAAAGAGCGAGGTCAGCTCGAACGGCCGCGCGAAATACGCGGACTTCCAATCCGGACGAGTGCGCTCCAGCACCAGTGCGAGCGCGGCTCCAAGAGGGTAGAAGCTGACCCGACGCTCCTTCCCCAGCGACAAGGCGTCGAGCTCCTCCTCGAGCCTCTGCCTGGCGCGGTCAACGACGGCGCCGTACGACTCGTAGTCAGGAAGGTGGCGGAACGCCTCCGCCGGCTCTCCGAGTCTCCCTGCCGCCTGTGCTGCTCCGAGCTCGATGTAACGCGGTACCCCCTCCTGCCACAGCTGAAATTCCAGGTAGCGAAAGTCCGCCGGTGCAAGCGCGGCGCGAACCCGTTCACGCTCCGCGAGGAGGGCTCGTACCGCCTCTCCCCGACCCTCCGACGTGGCCCTCAGCGCGCCGGCGAGGCTCCGCGCCAACCGATGGACTGCCTCCTGAACCTGGGGGGAGTCGTAGGGAAACGGATAGTCGAGCATCCAGCGGCCGGTGCTGTCACCGCGGCTGAGCCCGAGGTCCTCCACCCCGCGATAGTAGTCCGGCCGACTGTACTGCATCTGATGGAAGTGCTCGTGGAGCAGCGTCAGCACCCAAGCGGTGGACGACGTACCGACGCGTTCGGAGGAGCCGACCACGATGGTGGGCTCACCGGCGACGGCAGGAAACGTGGCCAACAGCGTAGGCGGGAATCTGCGCGGGCGCGTCCACACCGTGCGCCGCAGCAGGGAGTCGTAGCCGGCCTGGCGGAACCCGGCACCGGGCGTGTCGTGGCCCAGCAGATACTCCACGCTGTCGGTTACCAGGAGGATCGGCATCGCGGTGGCGCTCCAACCCGGCCACACCCCATCCCGGACCTGCTCCGCCACGCGCATTGCCTCCGCCAGCCGCACCCGATCCCGCGGAGGCAAGGCGACCGGACCTTGGAGTGTGGCGGCGAGCAGCATCGAGAACATGTCGACTCCGTGGCGCGATGGACTGCCGCCAAGAATGCCCGTCCGGGCGGCAGCGTCGCAGCTTGCTGGGCGTGATCAGCATCACGTCCCACGCACGCGCACTGGCAACGGTCGGCGGGTCAAACTACGTTGGGTTCCATGGAGCGGAGAAGAGCGCTCGCACGCGATTTCGACCGCAGTCTGCCGCACCTGGTGATCACGGAAATCACCCCCGTGCTCGACGGCGGCCGATACGCGGTGAAGCGGCAGGTCAACGACGAGCTTCGGATCGGGGCGGACATCTTCAAGGACGGCCACGAGGTCCTTGCGGCGCACGCGCGCATCAGGGCTCCCGGGGAGACCCGGGTCCAGTCCGTCCCGCTGACGTATTCGTTCGAGGAGGATCGCTGGCACGGCTCGATCCGTCTCGACCGGGCAGGGGAGTGGTGGTTTGCCCTCGAAGCCTGGGTCGACCGCTTTGCGACCTGGCGAGGCGAATTGGAAACGAAGGTTGCCGCGGGGCTCGACGTCGGCTCCGAGCTGCTGGAGGGTGCGGAGCTCGTGCGAGAAGCCGAGCCCCATGCGCGTGGCGCCGACCACGGGCGGCTCGCGGCCTTCGCGGCTTCCTTGGGCGATCCGACCGCGGATCGTGCGACCCGAGTCTCGGCTGCCCTCTCGCCGGAGCTTCAGGCGCTGATGGCCGCATACGGCCAGCCCGAAGGCCTCACCCAGGGCGACCGGGAATTCCCGGTGCGCGCGGACCCTCCGGATGCCGCCTTCGCGGCCTGGTATGAGTTCTTTCCCCGGTCGGCTACGGACGACCCTGCGAGGCATGGGACCTTCGCCGATGCCGCGCGCGAGCTTCCCCGGATCGCATCGCTGGGGTTCGACGTCGTCTATCTGCCCCCGATCCATCCGATCGGTCGAACCCACAGGAAGGGACCCAACAACAGTTTGGTCGCCGGTCCGGAGGATCCCGGCAGCCCGTGGGCCATCGGGAACGAGGACGGCGGGCATACCGCGGTGAACCCCGAGCTGGGCACGCTGGCGGACTTTCGCCGCTTCGTGGCGACGGCCCGGTCGCTGGGCCTGGAGGTAGCGCTCGACTACGCCCTGCAGTGCTCGCCCGATCATCCCTGGGTCCGGGAACACCCCGAGTGGTTCTTCATCCGGCCCGACGGCACCATCAAGTACGCCGAGAACCCGCCCAAGAAGTACGAGGACATCTACCCGATCAACTTCTGGTGCGACGATCGGCAGGCGCTCTGGGACGCCTGTCGCGACGTGTTCCTGTTCTGGATCGAGACCGGAGTGCGCACCTTCCGGGTGGACAACCCTCACACCAAGCCCTTCGCGTTCTGGGAATGGGTGATCGGCGAAGTGCATCAGCGGCACCCGGACGTGGTCTTCCTCGCGGAAGCCTTCACCCGGCCCAAGCCGATGCAGGAGCTGGCGAAGCTCGGGTTCACCCAGTCCTACACGTACTTCACGTGGCGCAACGGCGCGGCGGAGCTGGCCGAATACGTCACCGAGCTCGCCACGCCGCCGATGACCGATTTCTTCCGGGGGAATCTCTTCACCAATACCCCGGACATCCTGCACGAGTACCTGCAACGGGGCGGACGACCGGCGTTCCGCATCCGGCTGCTCCTGGCCGGCACGCTTTCGCCGCTCTACGGCATCTACAGCGGGTTCGAACTCGGTGAGAACGTGCCGGTACGCGAAGGGAGCGAGGAGTACCTCGACTCCGAGAAGTATCAGGTCCGGGTCCGCGACTGGACCGCCGAGGGTCACATCGGCGAGGACATCGCGACGCTGAACCGAGTCCGGCGCGAGGAGCCGGCGCTGCAGCGCATGGGCAACATCACCTTCCAGGAAGCGGGTCACCCCGAGGTGCTGTGCTACCTCAAATCCGCCTGGCAGCGTGATCTGTTGTGTGCGGTCAGCACCAATCCGAACGAACCGGTCGAAGCCGAGCTGCACGTACCGCTCGACCGCCTCGGGGTGGCAGCCGACTCACCCTTCGAGGTCGAGGACCTCCTGACCGGTGAGCGGAGGCGTTGGTGCGGTCCGCGGCAGACCGTGCGCTTCGATCCTGCCGAGCGGGTTGGCTTTGTCTGGCGGGTGGTCCACTGAGGGGGACGACGGGTTGAGCGACGAGAGCGAGTGGTACCGGGACGCGGTCATCTACCAGGTGCACGTGCGTGCCTTCCGCGACAGCGATGGCGACGGGATCGGAGATTTCCAGGGACTGACCGAGAAGCTGGACTACCTCCAGGATCTCGGGGTCACCGCGATCTGGCTGTTGCCCTTCTATCCGTCGCCGCTCAAGGACGACGGCTACGATATCGCGGACTACACCGACGTCAACCCGTCGTACGGGACCCTCCAGGACTTCCGGACTTTCCTGCGCGAAGCGCACCGGCGGGGGCTTCGCGTCATCACCGAGCTGGTGCTGAACCACACGTCGGACCAGCACCCGTGGTTTCAGCGGGCCCGGAGGGCCCGGCCGGGCTCCCGGGCGCGGGATTTCTACGTCTGGAGCAATACGGTCAACCGCTACACCGACGCGCGGATCATCTTCAAGGACTTCGAGCGCTCCAACTGGACCTGGGATCCGGATGCCGGCGCCTACTACTGGCACCGGTTCTACTCCCACCAGCCGGACCTGAATTTCGAGAATCCGACGGTTCACAAGGCGACCTTCGCCGCGCTGGACTTCTGGCTCCGGATGGGAGTGGACGGTCTCCGGCTCGACGCCGTGCCCTACCTCTACGAGCGCGAGGGCACCAACTGCGAGAATCTCCCGGAAACGCACGCCTTTCTGCGGGAACTGCGCCGCCGGGTGGACGAGAAGTATCCGGGGCGGATGCTGCTCGCCGAGGCGAATCAGTGGCCCGAGGATGCCGTCGCCTACTTCGGCGAAGGCGACGAGTGCCACATGGCCTTCCACTTCCCGGTCATGCCGCGGCTCTTCATGGCGCTGCAGATGGAGGACCGGTTCCCGATCATCGACATCCTCCAGCAGACCCCGGCTATTCCCGAGAAGTGCCAGTGGGCCACCTTCCTCCGCAACCACGACGAGCTCACGCTCGAGATGGTGACCGACGAGGACCGGGACTACATGTACCGGGTCTACGCCAGCGACCCCCAGGCGCGCATCAACCTCGGCATCCGCCGACGGCTCGCTCCGCTGATGGGCAACAACCGCCGGCGCATCGAGCTGATGAATGCCTTGCTGTTCTCGCTGCCGGGCACGCCGATCGTCTACTACGGCGACGAGATCGGCATGGGCGACAACATCTATCTCGGCGATCGGCAACGGCGTCCGGACCCCGATGCATTGGAGCCCCGACCGGAACGCCGGGTTTTCCTACGCCAACCCGCAGCGGCTCTACGCCCCTGTCATCATCGACCCGGAGTATCACTACGAGGCGTTCAACGTCGAGGCCCAGCAGAACAACCCGCACTCGCTGCTCTGGTGGATGAAGCACCTCATCGATCTGCGCAAGCAGTACCGGGCGCTGGGCCGCGGGACGCTGCGGTTTCTCTCTCCAGAAAACGCCCGAGTCCTGGCCTTCGTGCGCCAGTGGGGCGACGAGCGGATCCTCGTCGTCGCCAACCTGTCGCGCTTCGCCCAGGCCGTGGAGCTGGATCTCGCCGAATTCCAAGGGACTGTGCCGATCGAGATGTTCGGGCGCACGCCGTTCCCCACGATCGGCGGCACGCTGTACTTGGTAACCCTGAGTCCGCACGCGTTCTACTGGTTCCTGTTGCCGGTCGAGTCGCCCAAGAGGCCACGACGGACGCCCGGTGCGGCCCCGGCCATTTCCTTCCAGGGCACCTGGCAGGAGTTGGTGCAGGGAAGTGGGCAGGAGCGGCTCGAGGCCGTGTTGCCCGTCTACCTCCGCGGGGCGCGGTGGTTCCGGAGCAAGGCGAGGGAGATCGCCTCGGTGGCCATCACCGAAGTCATTCCGGTGCCGGTGGGGGACGAGGAGGTTCTGCTGACGCTGGTGGAGGCAAAGTTCCTCGACGGCGACGCCGAGCTCTACGTCGTGCCGTTCGCATTCGCCGAGGGAGAGCGGGCCCGCGAGGTGAGCGTGAATGCGCCCGGCTCCATCGTCGCCTTCATCACCGAGAGCGGGCTCCTCTACGACGCGTCCACCGACGAGGCGTTCGCCAACGCGATGGTCGAGGGGATCAGCCGTCGTCGCCGGTGGCGGATGCCGCGCAGCGAGCTGATCGCCTCCAGGACCGGCGTTTTCGCCGAGCTGAACGGATCAGGCGGGCCGCTTCGCGCGACCGCGCTCAAGTCGGAGCAGACCAACACATCCGTCAACCTAGGCGACCGGTTCATCTTCAAGCTCTTTCGCAAGGTGGACCCCGGGCTCAACCCCGATCTCGAGATCGGGCGCCACCTCACGGACGAGGCCCGGTTCGCCGCCGCCCCACGCCTCGCCGGCGGCCTCGAGCTGCGGACGCGAGGACGCGAACCGTTCACCCTCGGCGTGCTGCACCAGTTCGTCCCCAGCGAGGGTGATGCCTGGGGCTGGACGCAGAACGCGCTGAGCCAGTTCTTCGAGCGGGCACTGGTTGCGAGCGCGCCGCCCGGTGAAGGCGATCTGGGGCCGCCGTCGCTGGTCGCGCGGGCGCAGCTCGAGCCGCCTCCGGTGCTCACCGAGGTTGCGGGGGCGTATCTGTCCCAGGTGAACCTCCTGGGCCGGCGCACCGCCGAGCTCCACTACGCGATGCTGGGCGAGGCGGACAACGCGGCCTTCGCCACCGAGCCGTTCACGGCCCTGTACCGGCGCTCGCTGTATCAGTCGCTCCGCACCCTCACGCGCAGCACCTTCGACCTGTTGCGACGGCGACTGTCCGGACTGCCCGAGCGGATCCGGGAAGACGGCCGCGCGGTGCTGGGTGTGGAGGACGTGCTCCTGCGTCAGGCGCGGGCCGTGCTGGAGCGGCGGCTCACCTCGGTCCGCATCCGCATTCACGGCGACTACCATCTCGGGCAGGTGCTCTACACCGGGAAGGATTTCGTCATTCTCGATTTCGAGGGCGAACCGAGCCGCAGCCTCAGCGAGCGGCGGTTCCGGCGCTCGCCGCTCCGGGACGTCGCGGGCATGATCCGGTCCTTCGAGTACGCTGCCGCGTATGCCCTGCGGAACGGCCCCATACGATCCGAGGACGTACCGGTCGTGCTCCCGTGGGCTCGCCTCTGGGCCCGGTGGACCTCCGCGACGTTCCTGCGCGGCTACCTCGAGGCCGCGGGCAACGCCGCCTTCCTGCCCAGTGACCCGGCCGAGCTCGGCGCGCTGCTCGACTTCTACATCCTGGACAAGACCATCTACGAGCTGCGCTACGAGCTGAACAACCGCCCGGACTGGGTCGGCATCCCGCTGGAGAGCATCCTGCGTCGGGCCGAGGTGGACGCCGCTCGTCTCGCGGGAACGACCAAGTGAGCCGTACCGCTCTCCCGCTGCCCGCCGTCGCCGACCCCGCGGAGCTTGCCCGGCTCCTGTCGGGCCGACATCCGGATCCGCATGCGATACTGGGCGCCCATCCGGTGGAAGGCGGGGTCGTGGTGCGGGCACTCCATCCCGACGCAGTCCGGGCCGACCTGCTGGCGGATGGCGCGGAATACCCGATGACGGCCACGGGGACGCCGGGAGTCTTCGCCGCGTTCCTCGCCGGGCGGTCCCTGCCGCTCCGCTACCGGTTCCGCTTCCACTTTGCCGGCGGCGCGAGCTGGGAGCAGGAGGATCCCTACCGCTTTCTCCCTTCTATCGGCGACATCGACGTGTACCTCATCTCGGAGGGCACGCACCGGTGTCTCTGGCAGGCGCTCGGGGCTCACCCCCGGCAGGTGGACGGGGTGGACGGTGTGGGCTTCACGGTGTGGGCACCGAACGCGCAGGGCGTGAGCGTCGTCGGGGACTTCTCGCGCTGGGACGATCGGCGCCTCCCGATGCGCCGCCTGGGAGCCTCCGGGGTCTTCGAGCTGTTCGTGCCCGGCATCTCGGCGGGTGCGCTCTACAAGTACCGCATCGTGGGGCCGGGAGGCGAGCTCCGACTCAAGGCCGATCCGTTCGCCCAGGCCATGGAGCTGCCGCCGAGCACTGCCTCGCGCGTGACGGCGTCCTCCTACCAGTGGGGCGACGGGGAGTGGATGGCGAAGCGCTCCATGGTGGACGTGCGGCGCTCGCCGGACTCCATCTACGAGGTTCACCTCGGCTCCTGGGCCCGCGTCCCCGAGGAGGGGAATCGTCCGCTCACCTACCGGGAGATCGCCCCGAAGCTGGTCGAGCATGTCCGGCGAAACGGATTCAGCCATGTCGAGTTTCTGCCCCTCGCGGAACATCCGTTCACCGGGAGCTGGGGCTACCAGGTCAGCGCCTACTTCGCCCCGACCGCACGCTACGGCACGCCGGACGACCTCCGCTATCTGATCGACGAGTGCCACCGGGCCGGGATCGGCGTGATCATGGACTGGGTGCCGGCGCACTTTCCCAAGGACGATTTCGCCCTGCGCCGCTTCGACGGCACCGCGCTGTACGAGCACGCCGATCCGCGCCGGGGCGAGCACCCCGAGTGGGGCACGCTGATCTTCAACTTCGGCCGGCGCGAGGTGCGCAACTTTCTCGTGGCCAACGCCCTGTACTGGCTGGAGGAGTTCCACGTGGACGGCCTGAGGGTGGACGCCGTCGCCTCCATGCTCTACCTCGACTACGGCCGACCCGAAGGGCAGTGGATTCCCAACAAGTACGGCGGCCGCGAGGATCTCGACGCCGTCGAGTTCCTCAAGACGCTCAACAGCACCATCGCCGAAGAGCACCCCGGCTGCTTCACCGTGGCCGAGGAGTCCACCAGCTGGCCGCGGGTGACGGGACCGGTGGGCGAAGGGGGGCTCGGCTTCACCTTCAAGTGGAACATGGGGTGGATGCACGACACCCTTCGCTACTTCGGCCTCGACCCGGTGTATCGGAAGTATCATCACGAGCTGCTGACCTTCGGCATGATGTACGAGTACAGCGAGCATTTCATCATGCCGCTGTCGCATGACGAGGTGGTCCACGGCAAGGGCACCCTGCTCAGCCGGATGCCCGGAGACGAATGGCAGCAGTTCGCCAACCTGCGTGCGCTCCTCGCCTACCAATACACCCGTCCGGGCAAGCCGCTCCTGTTCATGGGGGCCGAGCTGGGCGTGCGGCGGGAGTGGAATCATGACCAGAGCCTCGACTGGCACCTCGGCGAACGGCCGTTCAATGCCGGACTGGGCCGGTATCTCGCCGCGCTGGGCGCGCTGTACCGGGAGCGGTCGGAGCTCTGGCGGGGCGATCAGGATCTGGCGGGGTTCACCTGGCTCGATCCGGACGATCGTGACCACTCCACCTATGCCTACATTCGGCAGGACGGCGACTCCACCTCGATCGTCGTGCTCAACCTTACCCCGGTTCCGCGCCACGACTATCGCGTCGGGGCGCCGCTGTCCGGCCGGTATCGCCTGGCGCTCTCGAGCGACGACACGGAGTTCGGGGGCAGCGGGTTCGGCCTGGTGGAGTCGGTGCAGACCGAGCCCGAGCCCTGGCAGCACCAGCCGCAGTCCCTTCGCATCGGCCTTCCTCCGCTCGGCGTGGTAATCCTCACTCACGAGCAGGACTGACCACTCCTCCTGATGACGTCATCGGCACGACGTGGAGCCGTTCCGCTCGGGGGCGGGAAGGTTCGCTTCTCGGTATGGGCCCCCAAGCCTCGTTCGATCGAGCTGCAGCTCCGGCGGGGCAAAGGAACCGAGACTCACCGGCTCGAGCCTCACGGCCGTGGGGTATTCGAGATCGAGATGGACGATGTGCGCACCGGGGCGGACTACTTCTATCGATTGGACGGTGAGCGTGACCGCCCCGATCCCGTCAGCCGATGGAGACCTGAAGGCGTTCATGGTCCGACCAGAATCGTGGACCCATCTACCTTCCGCTGGACCGACGACCGCTGGCGCGGGGTCGGCATGGCCGATCTCGTCATCTACGAGCTGCACGTCGGCACCTTCAGCCGGGCGGGGACCTTCGACGGTGTGATCGACCGACTGTCCGCGATCCGCGACCTCGGCGCGACCGCGCTGGAGCTGATGCCGGTCGCGGAGTTCCCCGGGGGGCGCAACTGGGGGTACGACGGCGTCTCGCTCTACGCGGTGCAGAGCACGTACGGCGGGCCGGAGGGACTGCGGCGCCTGGTGGACGCGGCCCACGGCGCCGGGTTGGCCGTCCTGCTGGATGTGGTGTATAACCATCTCGGCCCCGAGGGGAACTACCTGTCCGAGTTCGGTCCCTATTTCTCGGAGCGCCACCATACGATCTGGGGGCAGGGGTTCAATCTGGACGGCGACGACAGCCGCGAGGTTCGCGACTACATCGTAGGTAACGCGGTGCACTGGATCCGCGAGTACCACCTCGACGGTCTGCGCCTAGACGCCGCCGACCGGATCGTGGATGAGAGCCGCCCCCCGATCGTGGAGGAGCTGACGGCGGCGGTGCATGCCGAGGCGGCGGCCGCCGGTCGAACCGGAGTGGTGATTGCCGAGATCGACTCCAACGACCCGAAATACGTGCGCCCCCGGGAGGCCGGGGGATACGGGTGCGACGCGCACTGGTCGGACGACTTCCACCACGCGGTCCACGTCGCGCTGACCGGCGAGCGGATCGGCTACTATCGGAATTTCGGCGGGGTAGGGCCGGTCGCCAGAGCCTTACGGGAACGCTACGTCCGTGGACGCCACTCCTCGACCGGCGTGCCGGGCGAACGATTCGTGGTGGCCATTCAGAATCACGATCAGATCGGCAACCGTGCCGGCGGCGAGCGGCTGTCCGCGCTGGTCGATCCGGGTTCGCTGCGACTCGCAGCCGCTATACTCCTGCTGGCGCCGTACGTGCCCTTGATCTTCATGGGAGAAGAGTATGGTGAGACCAACCCGTTCCTGTACTTCGTGAGCCACGGCGATCCCGCGCTCATCGAGGCGGTGCGAGAGGGGCGGCGCCGTGAGTTCGCGGCCTTCGTGTGGACCGGCGACGTTCCCGACCCGCAGGCGGAGGCGACCTTCGAAGCCTCCCGTCCCGAGTGGCGGCGCGCTGGCGAGGGCGCTCATGCGAAGCACCTCGCCCTCTACCGGGACCTGCTGGCGCTTCGGCGGTCCGAGCCCACGTTGCGGGCCGGAAGCGGCGAGGTGGCGGTGCGGTTCGACGAAGCCGAGGAGTGGGTCTCACTGGCCCGGCGGTCGGGCGGTCGACGATGGCTCGCGCTCTTCAACTTCGCGAAGGCCCCACGCGTGCTCCCCACCGATGGCATGGAGCGGCTGATGCTGTCCACTGACGACAGTGCCTACGGAGGCGCGGGGGTCGCCAGGCTGGATGGCGGCCGAGCTCATCTGCCCGGCCGCACGGCGGTACTCCTTGGACCGGAGGACGTATGACCCGCGTGTGGCCCGGCGCTCCCGCGCCGCTCGGCGCGACGTGGGACGGGGAGGGAACCAACTTCGCGATTTTTTCCGAGCACGCGACCGGTGTGGACCTCTGTCTGTTCCAGGATGCGGACTCGGGCGTGGAATCGGCGCGCATGAAGTTGTCCGAGCGGACCGACCAGATCTGGCACGCGTATCTGCCCGACGTGCGTCCGGGGCAGCTCTACGGGTACCGGGTGCATGGGCCTTACGCCCCCGAGCAGGGCCACCGCTTCAACCCGGCGAAGCTGCTCATCGACCCCTATGCCAAGGCGATCAACGAGACGGTTCGGTGGAGCGACGCGCTCTCGGGCTACTCCATGGAGGCGCCGGAGGCGGAGCGGGACTTGATTCCCGGCACCCAGGACAGCGCCGCGGGCCTGCCGAAGTGCGTCGTCGTCGAGCCCGCGTTCAGTTGGGGCGATGACAAGAATCCCCGCACGCCACTCAACCGCACCGTCATTTACGAATGTCATGTGAAGGGCATGACCATGCTGCACCCCGGCGTCCCCGAGGCGCTGCGCGGCACGTACCTCGGCCTCGCCACCGATCCGATCATCGACCATCTCCTCTCTCTCGGCGTGACGGCCGTGGAGCTGCTTCCGGTCCATCACTTCGTCACCGACCGGCGCCTGGCAGAGATGGGCCTGGTGAACTACTGGGGCTACAACTCGATCGGGTTCTTCGCCCCGGACGTTCGGTACGCCACCGCCGGGCGCGGCGAGCAGGTCTCCGAGTTCAAGTCCATGGTGAAGCGGCTGCACCGCGCCGGCCTGGAGGTGATCCTCGACGTGGTCTACAACCACACGGCCGAGGGGAACCATCTGGGACCGACCCTCAGCTTCCGGGGAATCGACAACGACACCTACTACCGGCTCGACCCCGAACATCCGCGCTTCTACACCGACTGGACGGGGACCGGTAATACGGTGGACGTGCGCCACTCCCGCGCGCTCCAGCTCGTGATGGACAGTCTCCGGTACTGGGTGAGCGAGATGCACGTGGACGGCTTCCGCTTCGACCTGGCGCCGGTGCTCGCTCGTGGGGACGAGAGTGTGTCTCCCTTCGCCGAGTTCTTCGACGTGGTCCGGCAGGATCCGGTGGTTTCCCAGGTGAAGCTCATCGCGGAGCCATGGGATCTGGGACCCGGCGGGTACCAGGTGGGGAACTTCCCCATCGGCTGGAGCGAGTGGAACGGCAAGTACCGCGACACCGCGCGCCAGTTCTGGCGGGGCGACCCGGGTCAGGTGGGGCAGTTCGCCTCCCGCCTCGCGGGGAGCAGCGATCTCTACGAGCACAGCCAGCGGAGCCCGCTCGCGAGCATCAACTTCGTCACATGCCACGATGGCTTCACGCTGCAGGACTTGGTGAGCTACGAGCAGAAGCACAACGAGGCGAACGGAGAAGCCAACCGGGACGGGACCGACAACAGCTTGAGCCGGAACTGGGGTGCGGAGGGGCCCACCGATGCGGTCCACGTGGTGCGGATGCGCGAACGCATCAAGCGGAATCTCCTGGCCACCCTCGCGTTCTCCCAAGGCGTGCCCATGATCTCCCACGGCGACGAGCTGGGTCGGAGCCAGGGTGGGAACAACAACGCCTACTGTCAGGACAATCCCATCTCCTGGCTGGACTGGAACCTGTCACCCTCGTCGGTGCAGTTCCTCGAGTTCACCCGGGCGGTGTTCGCGATCCGCGCAGGGAATTCGGTACTCCGGCGTCGCACCTTCTTCCGGCGCGAGGAGCGTGGGGGGGCAGGGAAGGATCTCGCCTGGCTCCGGCCGGATGGCCAGGAGATGACCGATGCCGAGTGGAATGATCCGGGCAACCACGTCCTGGGGATGCTGATTCGCGGCGAGGCCACGGATGAGGTGGACGAGCGGGGCCGCCGGCTCCTGGGCGAGGCGATCCTGCTGCTGGTCAACGGTGGCGCGCGGACCAAGCCGTTCACTCTGCCGGTGCTCGATGGCGGCGCATGGGTCGAGCTCGTCAATACCGCGCATCCCTCGCCTCGGGCCGTCCGGCAGAACGTGGTGAACCTCACGGCGCACTCGCTCTTGCTGCTGCGCTACGAGGGGCCGCGTTGAGCCCATGCCCGAGCTCCGTGCCACGTACCGGCTGCAGCTCCAGGCCGGCTTTCCGCTGTCCCGGGTCCGTGAGCTGGTTCCCTACCTGAGCCGGCTGGGCATCAGCCATCTCCATTGCTCGCCCATGCTCCGGGCCCGCCGGGGCAGCACCCACGGCTACGACGTCGTCGACCCCAACGCCCTCGATCCCGAGCTCGGGACGGAAGCCGAGCTCGAGGCGCTCCATCGCGAGCTGTCCTCCCGAGGCATGGGCATCGTGCTCGACATCGTCCCCAATCACATGGCCGCGTCCGAGGAGAACGCCGCCTGGGTGGACGTCCTCGCGCACGGGCCGGCCTCCCCGTTCGCTCGCTGGTTCGACATCGACTGGCGGGCCAGCGAGCGAGAGCTCCGGGGCCGGGTGCTGCTTCCGATTCTGGGCGACATGCGGAGCCACGTCGTGGCCCGAGACGAGATCGCCCTCGACCTCGAGACCGGGGTGCCCAGACTCCGCTATTTCGAGCACGGTCTCCCGCTCGATCCCTCGACCATGCCTCGCATCCTGGTCGCGGGGCTGGAGCCGTGTGACGCGGTGTTGGGTCGCGACCACCTGGCCTGTGCCGAACTGCGCGACATAGTCCGTGCGCTTCGCGCGCTGCCGCGCAGGACGGTGACCCGCCCGGAGGGCCTTGCTCGGCGGAGGGAGCAATCGGCCGCGGCGCTTGGTCGACTTCGGCTGCTCCTGGCCGAGCACCCGAGGCTCGCGGCCACCCTGGCAGAGATCGTCGCCGCCTGGCCCCGGGGAGAGGAAGGTCGCGCGAGACTCGGCCGGCTCCTCGATGCCCAGGTCTACCGGCTGGTCCACTGGCGCCGCGCCGCGCGGGAGATCAACTACCGCCGGTTCTTCGATGTGAACGACCTCGTCGCCTTGCACATGGAAGATCCGGAGGTGTTCGCCCAGACCCATGCGCTGGTGCTCGAATGGCGGCGCCGTGGCTGGGTGGAGGGATTTCGCATCGATCATCCGGATGGGCTGCTCGATCCCCGGGCCTACTTCGAGCGACTCGCCTCGTCGGCATTTCCCGACCGCCGCGACGAGCCGCCGCGGGTCTGGGTCGAGAAGATTCTGTCACACGGGGAGCGCCTCCGGCCGGAGTGGCCCGTCGCCGGAACGACCGGCTACGATTTCCTCAACGAAGCCGAGGCGCTGTTCATCTCGCCTCCGGGGTTCGCGGCGATCGAGCGGGAGTACCATCGGATCGTCCGTCATTCGCTCGGGTTCGCACACGCTGCCGAGGCCGGGAAACGACTCATCCTCGAGACCGGGCTCTCGGCTGGCGTCCGCCGTCTTGCCGAGCGGCTGCTCAAGCCGGAGCAGCCCGGGCAGCCCAGCGTGCCGGTACACCAGGTCGCCCGCGCCATCGCCGAGACCATTGTCGCCTTACCGGTCTACCGGACGTATGTAGACGAGCGCTCGCCGGTCCCGACCGGCGAAGATCGCCGTCTGCTGGAACAAGCGCTTGCGGATGCCAGAACCCGCGGTCGTGCACGGGCCGATGCGCTGGATCTCCTTGCGGCCGCGCTGCTCGGAACCGATGGGTCGCGCCTTCGCTTCGTGCAGCGCTTTCAGCAGTTGAGCGGTCCGGCGATGGCCAAGGGCGTCGAGGACACGGCGTTCTACGCCTATACCCCGCTTCTCTCTCGGAACGAGGTAGGTGGCGCTCCCGAGGCCTCCCTCGACGACGCGGTGGATGCTTTCCATGCTGGGAACGCCTATCGGGCCGCCCATTTCCCCAGCTCCCTGCTGGCCGCCACCACCCACGACACCAAGCGAAATGCCGACGTCCGGGCCCGGCTCGACGTACTCTCGGAGCTCGGAGACGAGTGGGCCGACCGACTGTACGCATGGCGAAGACTCAACGCCCACTTCAAGGCGACGGTCCGTGGCCGAAAGCTGCCCGACGACAACACCGTTCAGCATCTCTTCCAGGCACTCCTGGGGCTGTGGCCAATGGAGCCGCTGGGCGTCGGCGACCTCGAGACGCTTCGCGAGCGGGTCTCGGCCTATATGGTGAAGGCCGCACGCGAGGCGAAGCAGCGAACCAGCTGGACCGAACCCAATGCCGACTTCGAACAGGCACTGCGCTCGGACGTGGACGCGATTCTGTCGGCGGACCGCGCGCCTCGGCTGCTCGACGAGGTGGAGCAGGTCGCCCGGCGGATCGGGCGGGCCGGGCTGTGGAACTCGCTGAGCCGTACGGTGCTGCACCTCGCATCCCCTGGGGTGCCCGACCTCTACCAGGGCGATGAGCTCTGGAGCTTCGCCCTGGTGGATCCCGACAACCGTCAGCCGGTGGACTTCGATGAGCGAACCCGAAAGCTGGACGAGGTGGAGCGCGGGTTCGACGGCGGCCGGGAGGAGCGCCAGGCGTTCCTCCGGGAGCTGGTGCGCCGCCCGGAGGATGGTCGGCTCAAACTTCACGTCATTCGGGCTGCGCTCGACGCGCGGAGAAAGTGGGGAGCGGCATTCCGCTCCCGCGTCTATCAGCCACTCATCGCCGAAGGGCCGGAAGCGGGGCGAGTGGTGGCCTTCGCGCGCGGTGAGGGAGCGTCCCAGTTGATCGCGAGCGTGTCGCGGTTCCACACAACGCCCGTTTCCTGGTCCGCGACCGCTCTGCCGCTGCCGGCGGCGGCTCCGCGGCAATGGTTCTGTGCGTTGAGCGGGGAATCCGTCGCAGTGGAAGGCGATGGGCGCTTGCCTCTCGACCAGGTCTTCGGCATCCTCCCGGTGGCGCTCCTGGTAAGCCAACCTATCGCCTGAACGCGGAGCTCTCATGCTGCTCGTGCCCGTTGCCCCGGGGGCCCAGGTTCGCCTGCGGGACGAGGATGCCAGCCTGTCCGAGGATCTCCCCAAGTCGGAGCTCAACGATCGACTCCGGCAGCTCACCGACCACATGGACGAGTTGCAGAGCGCGCTGCACGCGGAATCGAAGCACGCGGTCCTCGTGGTCCTGCAGGGAAGGGATGCGGCGGGAAAGGACGGCACGATCCGCAGGGTCTTCGGGCCGCTCGATCCCCAGGGCCTGGTGGTCACCGCCTTCAAGGCCCCCAGCGCCGAAGAGCTGGCTCACGACTACCTCTGGCGGGTGCATCGGGCCGTCCCGGCTCGAGGCGAGATCGGCATCTTCAACCGCTCGCACTACGAGGACGTGCTGGTGGTGCGGGTGGATCGACTCGTGCCCGAGTCGGTCTGGCGGCCACGCTACGAGCAGATCAACCTGTTCGAGCGGCTTCTGATCCAGAACGGCGTCGTGATCCTGAAATTCTTCCTGCACATCTCGCGCGCCGAGCAGCGCGAGCGTTTGCTGGCGCGGCTCGGCGATCCGACCAAATACTGGAAGTTCGACAAGGGTGACCTGGAGAAGCGGAGACAGTGGGACGCCTACACCGCGGCGTACGAGGAGATGTTGAGCCGGACGAGCACGCCGGAGGCGCCGTGGTACGTCGTGCCGGCGGATCGGAAGCCGGTCCGGGACGTGGCGGTGGCGGAGATCGTGGTGGATGCCCTGGAGCGCCTGCAGCCGCGCTACCCCGGGCCGCCGCCGGAGCTGGACGAGCTCCGGCAGATGTTGATGCGGGAGTGAACCGCTACGACGGCTGGATCAAATACGGCCGTCGGGTCCGATGATGACGTAGGTGAGGCTGTTCCCGACCATGAAGAACGGCGCCTTGGTGCCGAGGTGGCGCGCCAGCGTGTTGGTGAATCGGGTATTGCTCGAGGTCAGCACGACGCCAAGCTGCATCCCACCCGAGGGTCCCCCGCCCGGCGGCACGAAGTTCTCCCAGTCCAGCGTGTACTCCGGCTTGGCGAACGTGAACCCACCGGCCAGGTAGGGAGTGAGACCCACCGGCACGACGCCGGCGGCGACTTCGGCCGGCCACACGCCGGTCTCGTACCAGGAACTGTATCCGGCGAGTCTGACCGACTCGAGGTCGGCCACGGCCTGTGCGGCCAGCGCGCGGTGCTTGAGGTCCAGGTACTTGAGCATGCCGAGGCCTGCCAGGATGCCGATCACGATCATCACGATCAGCACCTCGATGAACGTGAATCCCCGTCTCCTGCGGCTCATGACCTCCTCCGCGAGATCACCTCGAAGCTGTTGCCCAGGAAGCGGGTCAGCGGCTCGGTGGAGCTCAGCGTGAGCCGGGCCGGACCGTTGACCCCCACGAGCTTCCAACCATCCGTGCCCACCGGCTGGTAGTCGATGCCTTCGTCGTAGGCGCCGGCGGCCTTGAGCGTCGCCGGGAGACGACCGTTCTTCTGGCGGTAGCGTTCCAGGTGCTGTGCCGCGCCGGCCATCCCGATGCGCAGGCTGGCCTCCTTCACGGCGATCGATTCCGGAGGGGCCTGGGAGGGGAAGATCCACTCCGGCTGCTCCACCCACAGATAGGCGCCGACGAAGAGCATGAGCGCCGCGCACAGCCACATGACCGGACGCCCACGCGCGCGGGCACGACGCCGCGCCTCTTCGGCGCGCTGTTCGGCCTCCCGCTGCTCAGCCTGGCTCTTGAGAACGGTGTCGAACGCCTCGAGGAGGGCTCTCTTTTCCGCGGTCGCTGAGCTCTCGTTGGTCATCACGGTCCTGCGGTGAAGGTCTCGCCCGCGAGCACTCGTTCCACTGTGTCGGGAAACCGGCGAATGTCGATCGGCTTGGTGATGTAGCCGTCGAATCCAGCCGCCTGCGCCCGCTCCCGGTCGCCACTCATGGCGTGCGCCGTGAGGGCAACGACCCGCAGGTGTCGGTGTGCGGACCCGCGGATTTCCTCCAGCAGCGCGAAGCCATCCTTGCCGGGCAGCTGGATATCCATCAGGACCAGCGCCGGTAGCACCTGGTCGATCGTCTCCAGCAGTCTCTCGCCGCGCGACAGCCCGATCACCTCGTGCCCCCGCTGGATCAACAGGGCCCGGAACAGCTTCATGTTGTCGGCGCTGTCTTCGACGATCAGAATCTTGGGCACGTTTCCGTGTGTCCGAGGGCAAGAAGTACGCCAGTTTCGGGGCAAATCCTACGCCAGTGATACGGGGTCGGGCCTGCGCGGCTCGACAAGTGGCGCCGGATCAGGATCTTACCGGGGGACGGCTTCGTTCTGCAGTTCCGTCGGGATCCGAGGTCACCGAACACTGCGCGAGTGGATTGCCGAGCCGATCTCCGCCGCCTTTTTCTCGTCGTCGTTCAGGGTGCTATGGTGAAGCCCTCCAGGCGCACGCGCTAGAGGGAGCGTTGCGTTGAGAATCCCCAGCGGAGTCGGTACAATGCTGACCAGCATGCAACCACGGCGGCCGCAGCCGCCTCATCGAGGCTGGCGCTCCGTGTCGCTCTTACTCCCGTTCTGAGCCGTGGCTCCCGTATCTCTGGCCGTGATCGGCCTGGGTGCGATCGGTGGGTCGCTCGCGTGGCAGGCCCGCCTGGCCGGCGTGCCGCGAGTCGTCGGCTTCTCGCCTGCGCGGAGCGAGGGCATCCAGGCGCTTCAGGCGTCGGCCATCACCGACCTCGCCGATACGCCGGCGAAAGCGGTCCAAGGGGCGGACTTCGTCGTGCTCGCCGTTCCGCCCCGGCCCACCCTCGATCTCATCGGCCGATTGGCGCCCGCGCTCGAACCCGGAGCGATCCTGACCGACGTCTGCAGTATCAAAGAGCCGGTGGTCGCCCGGGCGCGCGAGGTGGGCCTGGGTGCCCGCTTTGCCGGGGGACATCCACTGGCCGGAACTCATGCCTCCGGCTGGGCCGCGGCGCGGCCCGATCGGCTGCGCGGGTGCGTCGTGTACGTCTGCGAGACCGGCGCGCCCGACGGGCATCTTGCCGCGGGCGTGGTGCGGCACTTCTGGGAGCACGTGCTGGAGGCTTCGCCGGTGCTGATCGATCCCGGCGGCGCACGACCGGCAGCTCGCGTGGACTAGCCACCTCTCCCAGGCGGTCGCGTACGTACTGGCCAAGACGCTGGCAGGCCGCGAGCTGGGCGGCGTCTCCTACGGAACAGGCGCGCGCGACACGACTCGCCTCGCGGGGAGCAGTCCCGATATGTGGGTAGACATCCTGCTCTACAACCGGACGGCGCTGAGTGAGGCGCTCCGGTCGACGGAGAACGAGCTGGCCGCTCTGCGCGAGCTGCTGGACGCGGGGGACGAGGCGGGGCTACGGGCCTACCTCGAGGCGGCGCGGAGCTTTCGGGAGGGACTCGATCGATGAAGGTGGAGGGAACGGTCCGGGTTCCCGGCGACAAGAGCATCACCCACCGCGCGCTGCTGCTGGCTACCCTGGCGCGGGGCGAGAGCCATGTGGGCGGCGCGCTGACGTCGCTGGACGCGCGCTCGAGTGCCCGCGTGTTGCGCGCGCTTGGCGCGGAGATCTCGCCGCTCCGCGCCGGCGAAGTGGTGACGATTGGCGGCACCGGAAGGCTTCGCCGGCCCGACCGGATGCTGGACTGCGGCAACTCGGGAACGACGGCCCGGCTGCTGCTCGGGTTGCTGGCGGGACATGCCTTCAAGGCGACGGTGACCGGCGACTCGTCGCTGCGCCGCCGGCCGATGCGGCGCGTCACCGTTCCACTGGCGGAAATGGGCGCGCGGTTCGAGGAACGCGTCGGCGACGGGTTGCCGCTCACGGTGCGCGGCGGAAGCCTGCGCTCGCTGCGCTACCTTCTGCCCGTGTCCAGTGCGCAGATCAAGAGCGCGCTCCTGCTGGCGGGCGTGGCCGGCACCGTGGAGGTCCGACTCCGGGAGCCGGGCGGTCGCTCGCGCGATCATACCGAGCGCATGCTCAGACACTTGGGATTCGATGTGAGCGAGGAGGATGGCTGGATCACCTTTCGCCCGGGCGCCACGATCCCTCCGTTCGACCTCCAGGTGCCGGGCGATCCTTCCTCCGCAGCGTTCATGATCGGAGCCGCCGTTCTGGCGGATGCGGGTCGGCTCCGGATCGCGGGGGTAGGAGTGAATCCCACCCGGACGGGATTTCTCAGCGTGCTCGCGCGCATGGGTGCCGACGTCGCGGTCGAGGACCCGATGGACCACTTCGGTGAACCCGTGGCCGATCTGGTCACCGGTCCGGCCGCGCTGCGCGGCACCGAAGTGGCGGCGACCGAAGTCCCCGGCCTGATCGATGAGATTCCCCTGCTGGCGGTACTGGCGTCGCGTGCCACCGGCACCACCGTGTTTCGGGACGTCGGCGAGCTGCGAGTGAAGGAGAGCGACCGCCTGGGGCTCATCGCCGAGAACATTCGCGCGGTCGGTGGCACGGCCGAGGTCCAGGGCGATGATCTCCATGTCGGCGGCGGGGACGCCCCTCCGAGGGGATCGGTGCGGACTGCCGGCGATCATCGGCTGGCCATGGCGTTCGCGGTGCTGGGGACGGTGCCGGGGGCGCGGATACGCATAGACGATCTCGCGTGCGCGGCGGTGAGCTTCCCCGGCTTTCCCGATGCGCTTCGTGCCATCGTCAGGCGGGCCGCGTGAAGGCCGGAGTGAAGGGCGGGGTGATCGCGATCGATGGCCCATCGGCCTCGGGGAAATCCAGCACGGCGCGAGCGGTAGCGGAAGCCTTGGGGTTCGCCCACCTCGACTCGGGCTCACTCTACCGGGGCGTCACGCTCGTGGCCCTGAAGGAGGCGGCGCGGCGTGGACCGGGGGGTCAGGACCTGCTCAGGGCGGTGGACCCGGAGACGATTCTCCGGACCGCCGAGGACCGGGGTCTGATGCTCCAGCCGGATGGGGCCGGGTTCTGTGCGTATCTCGAGGGTGTGCCCGTGGACAAGGAGATTCGCAGCGCCACCGTCACCGCGCACGTCTCCGCGGTTTCGGCGGTCCCGGTCATCCGGGAGTGGATCAACACCCGCCTCCGGGCGATGGTCCGTGCGGGTCGAGACGTCGTGGTCGACGGGCGGGACATCGGGACCGTGGTCTTCCCCGACGCGGATCTCAAGATCTTCCTGACGGCGAGCCCCGAAGCTCGCGCCGGCCGCCGCATCAATCAGCGCGGGCAGGAGGCCGACCGGGCCCGGGTCGAGGCCGAGACGGCGGCCTTGGCGGCCAGGGATCGGGCGGATTCGACCCGGCCGGTCGCGCCCCTTCGCGCGGCGGATGACGCGGTCCCGCTCGACACCACCACGATGAGCTTCGAGGATCAGGTCCGCTTTATCGTAGAGCTGGCTCGGCCGATCTTCGGCCGGGGGTGGTCCGCGGACGGGCCCAGGTCTCAGTTCACCCTGAAGCCACAGCACCGAGCAGTACGAGCAACCGCTTGTCCCACCTTGCGTTGGGTTGAGGGCCGTGTTACCCTTCGTGGCTTCCTCCCCGACGCATGGGGCGTCGAGGGACCTTTCACACGCACCCGCGCGGCCTTTCTGCGCGGTGGATCAAAGGATGGCATAGTCTCGCATGCTCGATCAACTTCAACCTTCGACCGATCACGCCACCGATCAGTTCGCTTCCCCCACGGGCCTCCGCGTCAGGCAGGACCTCTACGACGAAGACTACTCCGACGAAGATTACGAGCGCATGCTCTCGATGTACGAGGGCACGATGGCGCAGATCGTCGAAGGCGAGATCGTCAAATCGAAGGTCCTCCGAGTCACCGACAACGCGGTCATCCTCGACGTCGGCTTCAAGTCAGAAGGCTCCGTCCCCCTCGATGAGTTCAAGGACCCCCAGTCGCTCAAGGAAGGCGACGAGGTCGAGGTCTTCCTCGAGCATCTGGAAGACCAGGAAGGGGCGGTCGTCCTCTCCAAGAAGAAGGCCGACTTCATGCGGGTCTGGGAAAAGATCCGCGTGGCCCACGAGAGCGACCAGCCGGTCGAAGGCACCCTGGTGAAGAAGATCAAGGGCGGGGTGGTCGTGAACCTGATGGGCGTGGACGCGTTCCTCCCCGGCAGCCAGATCGCGCTCCGCCGGGTGCCCAATATCGACGAGCTGCTGGGCCAGACCTACGAGTTCAAGATCATCAAGCTGAACAAGCGGCGGCGGAACATCGTCGTGAGCCGGCGGGTGATCCTGGAGAACGAGCGGGCCCACAAGCGCGAGCACCTCATGAAGGAGCTCGCCGTCGGCCAGGTGCGGAAGGGTGTGGTCAAGAACATCACCGACTTCGGCGCCTTCATCGACCTCGGCGGCGTGGACGGCCTCCTCCATATCACCGACATGTCGTACGGCCGGGTGTCGCACCCGACCGAGATGGTCGCCATCGGGAAGGAAGTCGAGGTCAAGATCCTCGACATCGACTGGCAGCGCGAGCGCATCAGCCTCGGCATGAAGCAGCTCCAGTCCTACCCGTGGCAGAACGTCGCAGCCAAGTACCCCGTCGGTACCCGGGTGCAGGGCAAGGTCGTCTCGATCACCAACTACGGCGCGTTCGTCGAGATCGAGCCGGGCATCGAAGGCCTGGTCCACATCTCCGAGATGAGCTGGACCCGGAACGTCCGCCACCCGTCCAAGATCGTCAGCATCGGCGAGACCATCGAGGCCGTGGTGCTCAAGGTGGACGAGGGCGAGGAGAAGATCTCGCTCGGCATGAAGCAGACCGAGCAGGATCCGTGGATGGTGCTGCCGCTCAAGTACCCGGTGGGCACCCGGATCCAGGGCAAGGTCCGCAACCTGACCAGCTTCGGCGCGTTCGTCGAGATCGAGCCCGGCATCGACGGGCTGATCCACATCTCCGACATGTCGTGGACCAAGCGGGTGCAGCACCCGTCGGAGGTGGTGAAGAAGGGCGACAGCGTCAACGTCGTCATCCTCAACATCGACGCGGAGAACAAGCGGATCTCCCTCGGCCTCAAGCAGGCGGAGGAGGACCCCTGGCTCCGGATCGGCGAGACCTACCCCATCGGGATGGAGCTGCGCGGCCGGGCAGTGCGCCTGATGGACAAGGGCGTCGTGGTGGATCTGGGCAACGACATCGAGGGATTCGTGCCGATGTCGCAGCTCGGGGTGCCGAACCTGGAGAATCCGGGGGACGCGGTGAAGGAGGGTCAGGTGGTGGACCTCAAGGTGCTCGAGGTCGATCCCATCCACCACCGGATCGTGCTGGCCGTCGTCGGGTATCCCGACGAGCCGATCATCCCGCCGGTGCCACCGCCGGCGTACGAGGAGAGCAAGGTGGAGTAGGCAGGGCCGAGGGACCTTCGATGAAGGTCCCTCGCTGCTTTCAGGGCGCGGAGTCTCTCCAGACCCAGCTCGGCTGACGAAATTGATGAAGTGTCCGCCCCGAGCCTTGATTTTCTCGAGCGCCAGCCGGCGAACCGAGTCCTCCACCGAATCCACCGCCAGGAGACATTTTCCCTCGCGGAGCCCGTCCTCGTAGCGGTTCCAGTACTCGGCCAGCTCTCCGATCCGCATGATGGCGCGCATCGTGCGGCGTATGAGTCCGAAACCCTTTTCCCGGCGTTTGATTTCCCGCAGCCCTTCTTTTCCGCACAGAAATTCGACTGTGTCCTCCGCGACCCCTGCGGCGATCAAATCGGCGCGGGCGCCCTCCGCTGCCTGGGGCGAGTCCAGGAGCGCGAGGAGCCGGTTGGTCGGATACGCCTGGTAGCGCTCTGAGGAGTCGCCGGTGGAGCCTGCCATGTTGTGCTCTCCGTTGATGGATTCAGCCGAGCAACCATTCTAGCGCGGGTGGCTCGCCAAGGCAAAGTGAAGGGGCACGCCCGCGGGCGTGCCCCTTCCGACTGCTTGTCGGCCTTCGACGATGCTACTACCGCGCGTCGAGCTCGTCCTCCAGCTCGAACCTGAGCGTGGTGCCGTCGTCTATCTTGCTGCCCCGGTCGCTCAGGAGCCCCCAGGCCAGACCACCGCCGGCCCCGACGACCGCGCCTTCCAGCACACCCGCGCCGGTCACCGCGCCCACGACCGCGCCGGCTGCGGCGCCGACCGCGGTCTTCTCGCCGGTACTCATCCCGCTCTTCTCCGTATCCGCCCGGGCATCACTGCCCGTCACGTCCCGCATCTCTCCATTCACCTGCACGTCCGCCAGCCGCACGGTCGCAGCGTTCGCCTTCTCGCTGCTCTCGACCAGCTTCACCTTGGCAGGGGCTCCGGCGGGAATGGCTACCTTCCCGTTGACCACGACGTCGCGGGCCACCTTCGCGTCGAAGGTATCCCCAAACCGGTCCCGCTCGATCGGAATCTCTTCGTTCAGGGTGACGGGGATGTTGGTCCCGGGCGGTATGCGCCGCACACGGCTGTCGTCCCGGTTCCGGTATTCCTTGTCTTTGAACTCTCCCCCCGCCGCGTACTTGTCGTTGCCACGCTCCTGGGCGACGGCAGGCACACCGGTCCCGACCAGCGCCACGAGCGAGAGTGCTATCATCCGGTTCATCAGTCCCTCCTAGGTTGACCCATGCACAGTATCCCAAAGGGGTTCGCGCGTCGGCCAGCCAGGTTCCACTCCCCGTGTGCGAGAGGTCACGTCTGGGCCTCAACTTCAATCGGCATCGAGAGCTACCGCGTCGGCAGGGGCTCGTTGTGACCTTCGTCACACCACTACTATCTTCTTCCCCCATGCCCGAACCCAGAGAGCTCCTCGAACAGCTCCACCATCGTCAGTCGCTCGCCGAGCAGGGTGGGGGAGCGGCCCGTATCGCCCAACAGCATAAGAAGGGCAAGCTCACCGCGCGCGAGCGGCTGGATCTGCTGCTCGACGAGGGAAGCTTCGTCGAGCTCGATCGTTTCGTCACCCACCGCGCGACCGATTTCGGGCTGGACCAGCAGGTCTATCCCGGCGACGGCGTCGTGACGGGCTACGGGCGGATCGAGGGCCGGCTGGTCTACGTCTTCTCGCAGGACTTCACCGTGTTCGGCGGCTCGCTCTCGGAAGCGCACGCGGAGAAGATCTGCAAGGTGATGGACCACGCGGTGCGGAACGGCGCTCCGGTGATCGGGCTCAACGACTCGGGGGGCGCCCGCATCCAGGAAGGGGTGGTCTCGCTCGGCGGGTATGCCGACATTTTTCTTCGCAACACGCTTGCCTCCGGCGTCGTCCCGCAGATCTCGGCGATCCTGGGCCCCTGCGCCGGTGGCGCGGTCTACAGCCCCGCCATCACCGATTTCATCTTCATGGTCCGCGGCGTCAGCTACATGTTCGTCACCGGCCCCAACGTGGTGAGGACGGTGACCCACGAGGAAGTGAGCTTCGACGACCTCGGCGGCGCGGACGTGCACGGCGGTACCTCGGGCGTGGCCCATTTCGTCCACGACTCCGAGCCCGAGTGCATTCAGGCGATCCGCGAGCTGGTCGGCTTCCTGCCTCTCAACAACCTCGACGAGCCGCCGGAGCGCGCCACGTCCGATCCGGCCGACCGGCGCGACGAAGGCCTGCTCGACCTGATTCCCGACAGCGCCAACAAGCCCTACGACATGCACGGCGTGATCGGGCGGGTGGTGGACGACGGCGGATTCTTCGAGGTGCAGCGGGGCTACGCCGACAACATCCTGACCGGCTTCGCGCGACTGGGCGGGCGCCCGGTCGGGATCGTGGCCAATCAGCCGGCCGTGCTCGCCGGGGTGCTCGATATCAGCGCCTCCCTCAAGGCCGCACGGTTCATCCGGTTCTGTGACTGCTTCAACCTGCCGGTCGTCACCTTCGTAGACGTCCCCGGCTTTCTGCCGGGCGTCGCCCAGGAGCACGGCGGGATCATCAAGCATGGCGCCAAGCTGCTCTTCGCCTACTGCGAGGCCACGGTGCCGAAGCTCACGGTGATCACCCGGAAGGCGTACGGAGGCGCGTACGACGTCATGAGCTCGAAACACATCCGTGGCGACATCAACCTGGCCTGGCCTTCGGCGGAGATCGCCGTCATGGGGCCCAAGGGCGCGGTGGAGATCCTGTTCAAGGAGGACATCGCCAAGGCGGCGGACCCCGCGGATGCGACCGCGCGGCTGATCGAGGAATACACTGGAAAGTTCGCCCATCCCTACGCCGCCGCGGCCCGGGGATACATAGACGACGTGATCGATCCCCGGGACACCCGGCCACGCCTCATCGACGCCCTCCGGACCCTGCGCGGCAAGCGCGACCGCAACCCGCCGAAGAAGCATGGCAACCTGCCTCTCTGACCCGGGACCCGCGGGTGGCAGGCCCCTAGCCAAGCAGGTCCAGGGTCCCCATCTTATGGGCTTCATGCACGCGCCTGCCCGCCACTGGTGGCGCGACCTGCGTCGCGCCGGCACCGGGGCCCTGATCGCCACGGCCCTCGTGCCAACCGCCCTCCTCTCCCAGGGTGCCATCGATCCGCACATCGCCCCGCGGGCCGCGGCCCTCGAGCGCGAAGGCGAGCGGCAGATGGCCATCGACCTTCTCGGGCGCTATCTCGCGACCGCACCGGACGACGGCCGGGCCTGGTTCACGCTCGGCCGTTTCTATCTCTACGACGCCCGCCAGTGGCACCTGCACGGCCACCGTGGGCGAGCCGGACGGTCTGCTCTATCTGGATTTCGCCGTCACCGCGCTCGAACAGTCGATCCGGCTCTCGGTGGACTCGGGGCTGGTGTTCCGCGGCCTCGCCGAAGTCGAGCGGGCGCTGGTGTTCGTCGAGGACTCGGGCTGGGATCCCGCGCGCTACGCCAGGGTGCGCTCCGGGATGCCGTCGCTCCCGGGCTACATGCTCGAGCTGGGGACCAACCTCCTCTCCTCGTGTCCCGCCGGAGGCGTTCTTCTCACCGGCAGCGACGTCGAAACCCTGTCGGTCTGGTATGGCAGCCTCGAACGACCCGCCCTCAACATCATCCCGCTCCGCCCCGACCTCTACGCCACCGACTCGCTCTACCGGCTTCGCATGGCCGAGGCGATGGGCGTGGATCCCGGCCTGCCGGTCCAGCGCGCGCTGGCCGCGGTGGCGCCGCAGCGGACGCTCTGCCTGAGCCCGGGAACCGACAGCGCGGCCGCGCCCGCGCGTCGCCTGGGCGCCGTTCCGGCTCGTCCGGCTCAGCCGCCCGCCCGCGGCCGGTGGCGAGTCGCTCTCGCTCACGGAGCTGCTCAAGGCCTCCCGCCAGAGCGACTCGCCGTGGGTCCTCGAAGTCCGCGGCGTGTACGATGGCGCCGCCCGCTACAACGCCCTCCTGTGCAGCTCGTTCCTCCTCCTCTACGGAGACACGCCGCCGCCGGCATGCCGTCCCTGAAGCCGGCACGATGAAGCGTGTACTGATCGCGAATCGCGGCGAGATAGCGCTGCGAATCATCCGCGCCTGCCACGAGGAAGGTCTCGAGGCGGTGGCGGTCTATTCCGCCGCGGATCGCTCCAGCCCCCACGTCCGCGCCGCAGACCTCGCCATCCCGATCGGTCCCGCCGCGCCGGCCCAGAGCTACCTCCGCATCGAGCGGCTGGTCGAGGCCGCGCTCGAGTGCGGCGCGGACGCCATCCATCCCGGCTACGGGTTCCTTGCCGAGCGAGCCGCCTTCGCCGAGGCGGTCGAGCGCGCGGATCTCATCTTCGTCGGTCCGCCGGCGTCCGCGATCCGGGCGATGGGCGACAAGACCGAGGCTCGCCGCCGCATGCGGGAGGCCGGGGTGCCGGTCGTGCCGGGCGCGATCGACCCGGTCACCGACCTGGGCCCCGCCCTCGGCCTGGCCCGTGAGATCGGCTATCCCGTGCTGGTCAAGGCGGCGGCGGGCGGCGGTGGGAAAGGGATGCGCGTCGTCCGCGCGCCCGAGGAGCTGGAGCCGGCGCTCGCGGCCGCTGCGTCCGAGGCGCGCAAGGCCTTCGGCGACGAGAGCGTCTACATCGAAAAACTGATCCAGCGGCCCCGGCACGTGGAGATTCAGGTGCTTGCCGACCGCGAGCGAACCGTGCACCTGGGCGAGCGGGAGTGCTCGATCCAGCGACGGCACCAGAAGCTGGTCGAAGAGGCCCCCTCGCCCGCGGTCACGACCGACCTCCGGGAGTGGATGGGCGCGGCCGCGGTCTCCGCGGCCGAAGCGGTGGCGTATCTGGGTGCCGGCACCTGCGAATTTCTCCTGGCGGAAGACCGGTCGTTCTACTTCCTCGAGATGAACACCCGCATCCAGGTCGAGCATCCCGTCACCGAGCTGGTGTACGGGGTGGACCTCGTGCGCGAGCAGCTTCGCATCGCCGCCGGGGAGTCCATGCGCGTGCACCAGGGCTGGATCCACCCTCGCGGGTGCGCAATCGAGTGCCGGATCACGAGCGAGGATCCCGGCAACGGATTTCTTCCCGCAACCGGGAGAATCGAGTACCTGCGTCTGCCCGGCGGGCCGGGCGTGCGCTGGGACGGCGGCGTCGAGGTGGGCGACGAGGTCACGCTGTTCTACGACTCGCTCCTGGGGAAGCTCATCGTGTGGGCGCCCGACCGGGCGCAGGCGATCACCCGCATGCGGCGCGCGCTCGATGAGCTGGCCCTGGTGGGGGTGGCGACTAATCAGGGCTTCCACCGGCGGCTGCTGGCCGATCCCGCGTTTCAGGAAGGCGACATCGACATCCAGTTCCTGGAGCGTCGCGCCGATCTGGTGACTCCGGCGTTGGCCGAAGCCCAAATCACCGATCTGGCGATCGCCGCCGCGCTGGCGGAGGACGCTGCTCGCCGCTCCCGCAAGCCTGCGGTGGCCGATGCCGATCACGGCGGGGACGGCTGGGCGCGACAGGCTCGGCTGGAAAGCCTGCGGTGACGGCGGTGAGGATCCTCCGGCTCGCCGCCGGAGGCGACGGTATCGGACGGCTGCCTGACGGGCGGGCCGTGTTCGTTCCGCGGACCGCCCCAGGCGATCTGGTCGAGTTGGCCACCGTGAGGGAGCACCGCCGGTTCGCCCGGGCGCGCGTCGGCCGCCTGATCGAGACCTCTCCCGACCGGACGGAGCCTCGCTGTCCCCACTACGTGGCCGACGAGTGCGGGGGCTGTCAGCTCCAACATCTGGCGATCGCACCCCAGCGCACCGCGCGCCGCGGGTTCGTCGGCGACGCGCTCCGCCGGCTGGGGAAGCTGGACGTGGACGACCCACCGCTGGTCAACTCCCCGCGGGACTACGACTACCGGACCAAGATCACGCTGGCCGTGAGCTCCGACGGTCGCCAGATCGGTCTCCACCCCTACGACCGGGCGGAGCGGGTGTTCGATCTCCGCTGGTGCCACATCACCGTCCCCGCGCTGATGTCCCTCTGGGAGGCGTTGCGATCGCTGCGGTCGCTTCTGCCGCCGCGCCTCGAACGAATCGTGCTTCGGTTGGACCGGGAGGGTGGGCGCCACGTGGTGCTGCAGGTGAAAGCGGGAGAGGCGTGGCCGGGAGGGCGGCGCCTGGGCGAGGAGCTCGACCGTCGCGGGTCGCCCGCGACGATCTGGTGGCAGCCGGAAGGCGGAGCTCCGCGGGCCGTCGCCGGATCCGATGAAGCCTTTCCGGCGACGGTGTTCGAACAGGTGCATCCCGAGATGGGTGATGCGGTGCGCGCCTTCGCGCTGGAGGCGCTGGGGGAGGTGGAGGGACGCACCGTGTGGGATCTGTACGCGGGCATCGGCGAAACCACGGCCCTGCTGGTCGCGGCGGGCGCCCGGGTGGAAAGTGTCGAGTCCGATGCCCGGGCCGTCGCCGAGGCGGAGTCGCGAGGTCCGGCGGCGCGTCGGCTCGCGGGGCGGGTCGAGGACCTCCTCGATCAGCTCAGGAGGCCGGAGCTGGTCGTGACCAACCCTCCTCGCACCGGGATGGATCAGCGTGTGACGGCCGTTCTGGAGCTTCAGGCTCCTCGACGCGTCGTGTACATCTCTTGCGATCCCGCGACATTGGCACGCGACCTGACGCGTATGCCCGGCTACCGCATGGCGCTGCGTCCAGGCATTCGATCTCTTCCCCCAGACCGCCCACGTGGAAACCGTGACCGTTCTCGAGCGCGCTTCGTGAAGTACATCGTCACGGTGGCCGGCCGGACGCTCGAGGTCGACCTGGATGGCGACCAGGTGACGGTGGACGGCCGCACCATGCCCGCCACGCTGACGACCGTACCCGGCACCCCGCTGCGCCATCTGCAGGTGGACGGGAGACCGGTGGCGCTCGCTCTGGACTCGTCAGGCAAGGGAACGTGGGGCCTGACGCTGGCGGGTGAGCGCTGGGAGGTCGAGGTGGTGGATGAGCGCACCCGCCACATCCGTAGCTTGACCGGCGCGGGAGACCAGCCTCGCGGTCCCGGCGTCCTCCGGGCGCCGATGCCCGGCCTGGTGGTACGGGTCCAGGCGGTGGCCGGCGAAACCGTGGCCGCCGGTGCCGGGGTTGTGGTGCTGGAGGCGATGAAGATGGAGAACGAGCTCCGGGCCTCGGCCTCGGGCATCGTCAAGGCGGTCCACGCGCGCGCCGGGGAGACGGTCGAGAAGGGCCAGATCCTCATCGAGTTCGAGTAGCCGGTGCGCGGCACCATCGACCTCGAGGTGCTCGAGGCCGTCCACAGCCCGGAGCTCGGCAACGAGCGCGACGTGGTGGTGTACTTGCCGCCGTCCTACCGCAGGGGCCGCCGTACCTACCCCGTGCTCTACATGCACGACGGCCAGAATCTCTTCGACCCGGCGACCAGCTTCGCCGGCGAATGGGGGGTCGGCCGCGCGATGAACGCGGCCGCCCGTCGTGGAATCGAGGCGATCGTCGTGGGCGTGCCCAACATGGGCGCGGAGCGGATCAACGAGTACAGTCCTTTCCACAGAAGGGGCGGCGCGTACACGTCCGTTTCTCGTGGACGACGCTGAAGCCGGCGGTGGACGCGCGGTTCCGCACCCGACCGTGCGCGGCACGACACGGTGATCCGGGGTCCTCGATGGGTGGGCTGATCAGCCTCTGGGCATTATTCCGGCATCCCGAAGACGTTCGGCGCCGCCGGGGTCCTGAGCCCGTCGCTCTGGTTCGCCGACGGAGGTATCTTCTCGGAGATCGATCGTTCCCCGTTCGTTCCCGGCAGGATCTATCTCGACATCGGCGCGCAGGAGGGAGCCGAGCACGTGGCGCAACGCGCGCCGGATGCGGGACCTGCTGCGGACGAAGGGATACCGGCCCGGACGGGACCTCCGCTGGCTGGAGTCGCGATGCGGGCGGCACGACGAACGGTCGTGGGGCCGGCGGTTCGCCCGGGCCCTTCCGTTTCTCCTCGGCGCCTCGTGAGACCGTGAACGTCGAACACCATCACTGGCACAGTCCCGCGCTCGACCGCGACATGGACCTGCTGGTCTTCGGCCACGCGCGGCGCCCGGGTGCTGGTGTTTCCCGACCTCGCTGGGCAGCCACCACGAGTGGGCCGACCGGCGGATGCACGAGGTGCTGGGCGAGCACCTCGAGCGCGGGCTGGATCCAGCTCTTCTGCCTGGACCACGTGCATCGACGAGAGCTGGTACGGCGAGCACCTGCATCCCGGGCGCCCGCGCCTGGCGCCACCTCCAGTACGACCGCTACCTGCACGACGAGGTGCTGCCGTTCACGCGCCTGGAAGAACCCCAACCCGTTCGTCATCGCCACCGGCGCGAGCTTCGGCGCCTATCACGCGGCCTGCTTCGCGTTCCGCCACCCGCAGCTGGTGAACCGGGTGATCGGGATGAGCGGCCTCTACGACATCAAGCGGCTGACCGGCGGCTACTCCGACGCGAACGTCTACGCCTGCAATCCCGTTCGACTTCATGCGCCACGAGCACGATCCGGGCCGGCTCGACGCGCTCCGCCGGCAGGACATCATCCTCGCGATCGGCGAGGACGACCCGTCCTGCGACAACAACCGGGAGCTCTCCGCCGCGCTGTGGGAGAAGGGGATCGGCAACGCGCTGCGGATCTGGGACGGCTGGGCGCACGACTGGCCGTACTGGGAGCGGATGATCCGGCTGTACATCGGCGGGCACGACTAGCGGACCTCCGTCCGCCGTCCACTCCACGACTCACCAGGACACACGCATGACCAAACGCATCGGCCTGATGGTCGGCCGGGAGTGGTCGTTCCCGCCGGCGTTCATCGAAGAGGTGCAGCGCCGGGACGCCGGGGTGATCGCCGAGTTCGTCAAGCTCGGCGGCGCCGCGCATGGACGAGCCGTGCCCGTACGCCGTCATCATCGACCGGATCTCGCACGAGGTGCCGTACTACCGCACCTACCTCAAGCACGCGGTGCTGCAGGGCGTCGACGGTCGTCAACAACCCGTTCATGTGGACGGCCGACGACAAGTTCTTCGGCGCGGCGCTGGCCACGAAGCTCGGCGTCGCGCAGCCCGAAGACGGTCGTGCTGCCGAACAAGGAGTACGTCCCCGGCATCGTGCCACGACGAGAGCCTGCGCAACCTCGAGTACCCGCTCGACTGGGAGGGCATCGTCGAGTACGTCGGCCTGCCCTGCATCCTCAAGGACGCGCACGGCGGCGGCTGGAGGGAGGTCTACGTCTGCCACTCGCTCGAGGAGCTGATCCACCACTACGACGACTCCGGCCTGCTGACGATGATCGTGCAGGAGTTCATCGAGTGGGAGCAGTTCGTCCGCTGCCTCTGCCTCGGCCAGGAGGAGATCCTGCCGATGCAAGTACGATCCCGCGCGAGCGGCAGCTACATCGTGGAGCACGAGCTACCTGTCGCCGGCGCTGGGCAGCGCGATCGTCGAGGACGCGCTGACGCTGGTGCGGGCGCTGGGCTACGACATGAACTCGATCGAGTGCGCGGTGCGGGACGGCGTGCCCTACGCGATCGACTTCATGAACCCGGCGCCGGACATGGACATCAACTCGCTCACGCCGCAGTACTTCGAGTGGGTCGTGAAGCACATGGCGGACATGGCGATCCGGCTGGCGCACGAGCCGCGGCCGCAGGGGAGGGAGATGCGGTGGCAGACCCTGTTCGGCGGCGAGTCGCGGCACCGGCCGCGCCCGGCCATTCGACCGGCCCCGGCCGACCAGGACGTGAACGGCTCCGTCACCGACGCGATCGCCGCCTACCACGACCTGCTCACCGATGAGGTCGCGGCCGAGTCGCAGGCGCCAGCTCGACGACGCAGCTCCGGCGCGCGGGCCTGTTCTTCGGCGACCGGCCGCTCTGCACCGTGCTGCGGCCGCGGTTCCTGTCGCCCGCGCAGTACCGCTCGCTGCAGGCCGGCGTCGCCCGCGTCATGCCGGGCGTTCGGCCGGGCCCACGAGGCCGCGCTGGCCGATGCCGAGCTCCGGCGACAGTTCGGCTCTGGAGGACTGGGAGGAGCGGCTCATCGCCTGCGACCCCGGCTTCGCCGAGCCCAGCCCGACCTCGCGGCTCGACGCGTTCTTCCTCGACGACGAGGCGCTCGCGCTTCACCGAGTACAACGCCGAGACGCCGGCGGGCGCCGGCTACAACGACGCGCTCTCGACGTGTTCTACGGGCTGCCGGTGATGCGCCGGTTTCTCCGGCGCTACGACGTGCGGCCGCTGCCCGCGCGGCACGGCGTGCTCCACGTCCTGCTCGACGCGTACGAGCAGTGGTCCGGCCGCGGGCGAGCCGCCCGTCATCGCGATCCTCGACTGGCGCGACGTGCCGACCTACAGCGAGTTCGTGCTGTTCCAGGACTACTTCCGCGAGCAGGGTCTGCGCTGCGTGATCGTCGACCCCCGCGAGGTGGAGTACTCGGGCGGCAAGCTCCGGGCCGGCGATCTGACGCATCACGCCTGATCTACAAGCGCGTCCTGCTGAGCGAGCTGGTCGAGCCGGGAGGGGATCGACACCCGGTCGTCCGCGCGGTGCGCGACCGGGCGGTCTGCATGGTGAACCCGTTCCGCTGCAAGATGCTCCACAAGAAGGCGAGCCTCGCGGTCCTGAGCGACGAGCGGAACGCGCGGCTCTTCAGCGCCGAGGAGCGCGAGGCGATCGATGCTCACATCCCCTGGACCCGCCTGGTCGAGGAGCGGCACACGACGTTCCGCGAGGCCCGGGTGGATCTGGTCCCCTTCCTCCTCCGATCGCGAGACCGCCTGGTGCTCAAGCCGAACGACGACTACGGCGGCGCGGGATCGTGCTCGGCTGGGAGGTGGACGACAGCGACCTGGGAGGGGGCCGTTCAGACCGCGCTGACCCAGCCCTACATCGTGCAGGAGCGGATCGTGCTGCCCTACGAGCCCTATCCCAGCTGGTGGACGGCCGGGTCACCTTCCAGGACCGCATGCTCGACACCGCGCCGTTCGTCGCCCACGGGGAGTCCGTGGACGGCTGCCTGACCCGGCTCTCGACCGCGGCCCTGCTCAACGTCACGGCCGGCGGCGGGTCCACGGTGCCGACGTTCGTGGTGGAGAAACGATGAAAGCCGCCCTCGCTGACGCTCGGCATCGAAGAGGAGTACCAGATCATCGATCCGGAGACCCGCGAGCTGCGCTCGTACATCACCGAGATCCTCAACGGCGATCAGATGGTGCTCGGCGAGATCAAGCCGGAGCTGCACCAGTCGATGGTCGAGGTCGGCACCCAGGTCTGCCGCACGCCCGCCGAGGCGCGGGCCGAGCTGGTGCGGCTTCGGCGGACACGTGATGCGAGCTCGCGGGCAAGAACGGGCTGGTCATCGCCGCGGCCGGCACCCACCCGTTCTCCTCGTGGATGACCCAGGAGATCACGCCGCTCGAGCGCTACATGGGCGTGCGGCAGGACCTGGCCGACCTGGCGCAGCAGCTGCTGATCTTCGGCACCCACGTGCACATCGGCATCGAGGACCGGGAGTTCCTGATCGACGCCATGAACGTGGCGCGCTACTTCCTGCCGCACGTGCTGTGCCTCTCCACCAGCTCGCCGTTCTGGATGGGCCGGAACACCGGCCTGAAGTCGTACCGCAGCATCATCTTCCGGAACTTCCCGCGGACCGGCATCCCGCCGGTGCTGCGAGTCGGGGAGCGACTACGCGTCGCTGGTCGACACGCTGGTGCGGACCGGCTGCATCCCGAACGGCTCGAAGATCTGGTGGGACGTCCGGCCCAACCACAGCTATCCGACGCTCGAGTTCCGCGTCTGCGACGTCTGCACCCGGGTGGACGAGGCGGTGTGCATCGCCGCCATCTTCCAGGCGATCGTCGCCAAGCTGTGGAAGCTGCGGCGCGACAACATGACCTTCCGCGTCTATCCCGACCGCGCTGATCGAGGAGAACAAGTGGCGCGCGGTGCGCTACGGGCTCGACGGCAAGCTGATCGACCTCGGCAAGGACCAGGAGCTGCCGGCGCGGGCGCTGGTCCGCGAGCTGCTCGAGTGGTTCATGGACGACGTGCTGGACGAGCTCGGCAGCCGGAAGGAAGTGGAGTACGCCTTCCGGATCCTGGAGGAGGGCACCAGCGCCGATCGCCAGCTCGCGACGTTCCGTCAGACCGGCGATCTGAAGGCGGTGGTGGACTCGCTGATCTCCGAGACCGCGGAAGGTGTGATAGATTCGAGGGAACCCGTCCCCTCGCTCCCGCGTTGACCCCCCGAGCGCTGGAGTGACCTCAACCGGGACCAGGCATGGCGAAGCGACCGATCATCGGAGTTCCGACTCAGACCCTCGAGGAGATCCCGGGCGAGCTGCCTCGCTGCTGGGTGATGAGCCAGCAGTACGTGCGCGTTCTGGTGCAGGCGGGGGCCGTGCCCTGGATCATTCCCCTGCTGTCCGGCGACACCGCCACGCTCCGCGCCATCTACGATCGGCTCGACGGCGTGTTTCTTCCCGGCGGCGTAGATCTCCACCCCTCCTCCTATCACGAGGAGCCGACGGCACTGTGCGGCCGCACCGATCCGGATCGCGACGCGACCGAGCTCACTCTGACCCGCTGGGCGATGGAGGACAAGAAGCCACTGCTGGCCGTGTGCCGGGGCGTGCAGGTCGTCAACGTGGCGGCCGGGGGCACCGTGCATCAGGACCTCGCGGCGCAGGTCCCCGGCTCGATCAAGCACGACTATTTCCCCGGCCAGGGCCAGTATTCCCGCGACATGCTGGTGCACGAGGTCCGCATCCCGGCCGACACCCGGCTCGGTCGCCTGGTCGGAGTGCCGGCGATCCGGGTCAACAGCATGCACCACCAGGGCATCAAGCGGCTGGCCGAGGGTCTCCGCCCGAATGCCTTCGCGCCGGATGGCCTGATCGAGGGGCTCGAGTCCTCCAACGGCCACTTCCTGATAGGGGTTCAGTGGCACCCGGAGGCTCTGGCCGAGCGGGATCCGGTGATGCACCGGCTGTTCTCTGCGTTCGTGGAGGCGGCGGGGTAGAACGGCGCAACGGCGGGATCGCGCAACGGCGCCAAGGTACGTCATCCCGAGCGCAGCGAGGGATCTTCTCAAACGGGGTTCGATACCCGCAGAGAAGGTCCCTCCGTCGCTTCGCTCCCTCGGGATGAGGCAGCGTCGGGCGTAACCCTTTCTCTAGCCCCATCCCGTCATAGCACCACTCCCCTTGACCCATCCATTGGCAGCCAGCTATCTTGTGAGTCTGTTTCGATTTGACCCCTGTTCAGGATAGGCTTGTCAGAGATCATGAAGACCTTTACCGCCACGCCCGCCGACATCTCGCACGACTGGCATGTCGTGGATGCCGCCGGGGTGCCGCTCGGACGGCTCGCCAGCGCCGTGGCCCAGCTCATTCGTGGCAAGCACAAGCCGACCTACACGCCTCACATGGACGGTGGCGATTTCGTCGTCGTGGTGAATGCGTCCAAGGTCAAGCTCACAGGCCGGAAGCAGGAGAACAAGAAGTACTTCTCCCACACCGGCTACATGGGCCACGAGCGGTTCACCGTCGCCCAGGACCTGCTGGCCAAGCACCCGGACCGGGTCATCGAGAAGGCGGTCTTCGGCATGCTGCCCAAGACCTCGCTCGCGCGGCAGAAGCTGCGCGGCAAGCTCAAGGTGTACGCCGGCGCGGAGCATCCGCACACGGCACAGCAGCCCAAGCCCTTTACCGTCACTCCGTCGCCCTCGAAGGTGAGCGCATGACCGCCGCACCCGAATACCGCTGGCAAGCCGTCGGCCGGCGCAAGACCAGCGTCGCCCGCGTCTACCTCACTCCCGGAACCGGCAAGTGGGACGTGAACGGCCGTACCCTGGGTGACTACTTCCCCCGGCCGTCGCTGGTGCAGCACATCCAGCAGAGCTTCACCGCCACCGACACCCTCGGCGCGTTCGACGTGAAGGCGCACGTGGACGGCGGCGGCCAGGCCGGTCAGGCCGGCGCGATGCGCCACGCGATCGCGCGCGCGCTGGTCGAGGCCGACGGGCAGCATCGGACCAAGCTCCGCGCTGCCGGGCTCCTCACCCGGGACCCCCGGGCGGTGGAGCGCAAGAAGCCGGGACGCCCTGGCGCCCGGAAGCGCTTCCAGTTCTCGAAGCGCTAAACGGCGCGACGGCGCCGTAGCGCCGTACGCCGATCTCTCACACCGCTGGATCTCTGTCCGGGTGCCCTCCGGGGTCGGACAGGGAGATGAAGGCGGTGGACGATAAACCATCAGATTTGGAAGGACGTCAACATCCGCATGGCACAGCCCCAACTGCAGGACCTGCTCGAAGCCGGCGTCCATTTCGGTCACCAGACCCGGCGCTGGAACCCCAAGATGCGGCGCTTCATCTTCGCCGAGCGCTCGGGCATCTACATCATCGACCTCCAGAAGACGCTGCGTCAGATCCAGCGGGCGCAGGAGCTCCTCCGCGGCATCGTCCTCAAGGGCGAGGGCGTGCTCTTCGTCTGCACCAAGAAGCAGCTCAAGGCGATCGTCCAGGCCGAGGCGCAGAACTCCGGAGCGTTCTATGTCACCGAGCGCTGGCTGGGCGGCATGCTCACCAACTTCCAGACGCTGAAGCGGCAGATCCGCCGCCTCCGCGAGCTGGAGCAGGGCGCGGCCGACGGCGACTTCGAGAACTACACCAAGAAGGAAAAGCTGCTCTTCGAGCGCGAGCGGGTGAAGCTGAGCCGCAACCTCGAGGGCATCAAGCAGATGGGCCGGCTCCCTGGCGCGCTCTTCGTGGTGGATGCCAAGAAGGAAAAGATCGCCGTCGCCGAGGCCAACAAGCTCGGCATCCCGGTCGTCGCCATCGTGGATACGAACGCGGACCCGGACGTCATCACGGTGCCGGTTCCCGGTAACGACGACGCGATTCGCTCGGTCAGCCTGATCACCGCCGCCCTGTCGGACGTGATCAAGGAAGCCCGGGCCCAGATGCCGCTGCGCGAGGTCACGGAGGATCTCGAAGCCGAGACCTACAGCACCGACGCCGGCAGCGAAGGCGACGCCGATGCCGATCGGAAGCGGCGGCGGCCGCGCCGCAAGCGGCGGCCGAAGCCGGAGGCCATCGCCGCCCGACTCAAGACCGAGACCGAGGGCGGCGCCGAGCCGGCCCCCACGGCCGCGGCCGACGCCGGCGCCTAAGCGCAAGGGAAGGACCCGGCAGCATCCGCCGCTCCTGGCCCGTGCGGGCCGCGAGCGGCGGTCTTACTATTCAGCCCGAGATTGACCTCTGAGGGAGACCATGGCGAGTGTGACGATTGCGCCGAAGGACGTGGCGGAACTGCGTGCCCGCACCGGTGCCGGCATGATGGACTGCAAGCGCGCGCTGGAGGAAGCCGGCGGCGATATGGAAAAGGCGGGGGAGATCCTGCGCAAGAAGGGGATCGCCAAGGCCGAGAAGCGGGCGGGCCGCACGGCGTCGCAGGGGCTGGTGGTGAGCTACATCCACCACAACCACCAGGTCGGCGTGCTGCTCGAGATCAACAGCGAGACCGATTTCGTGGCGCGGAACGAGGCCTTCAAGGAGCTGGCTCGCGACATCGCCCTCCACATCGCCTCCGCCGACCCGATCGGCGTGGCGGCCGAAGACATCCCGGCCGACCTGCTCGAGCGCGAGCGGCGCATCGCGGAGGAGCAGGTGGCGGCGGAGGGCAAGCCCGAGAACGTCCGCGCGAAGATCGTGGAGGGCAAGCTCAAGAAGTTCGTGGCCGAGCGCACCCTGCTGGAACAGCCGTACGTGCGCGATGACTCGAAGACCGTGGGCGATCTGGTGAAGGAGGTATCGGGCAAGCTCGGCGAGGCCATCACGGTCCGCCGGTTCGCGCGGTTTCAGATCGGGGCAGCCTGATGGCCCTGGCCTACACCCGCGCCCTGCTCAAGCTGTCGGGCGAGGCGCTGGCCGGGGACAAAGCTTCGGGCCTCGATTTCCACGTGATCGAGGCCTTCGCGGAAGAGGTAAAGGCGGTGCACGCGCTCGGCGTGCAGCTCGCGCTCGTGGTGGGTGGCGGCAACATCATCCGCGGCGCCACCGCGAGCCGCGAGGGACTCGACCGGGTCTCCGCCGACTACATGGGCATGCTGGCCACCGTGATCAACGCGCTGGCTCTGCAGGATGTGCTGGAAAAGATCGGCGTCAACACCCGGGTGATGACCGCCATCCGGATGGAGTCGCTCGCCGAGCCCTACATCCGGCGCCGCGCCATTCGGCACCTGGAGAAGGGACGTCTCATCATTTTCGCCGCCGGGACCGGCAACCCGTTCTTTTCGACCGATACCGCCGGCGTGCTCCGCGCGCTCGAGATCGAGGCGCAGGTGATCCTCAAGGCCACCAACGTGGACGGGGTCTACACCGGCGATCCGCGAAAGGATCCGTCGGCGACATTCATTCCCGAGCTCACCTATCAGGAGGCGATCGTCAAAAGCTACGCGGTCATGGACGCCAACGCCTTCGGGCTGTGCAAGGCCAACCAGCTTCCCATCGTGGTGTTCAACATCAATCAGCCCGGCGCCATCCGGCGCGTGCTGCAGGGCGACCGGGTAGGGACCATCGTGCGATGAGCACCATCCCCGAATTCACCAAGCATGCCCGCGAGCTGATGCACAAGGCGGTGGAAAACACCAAGCGGGAGTTCAGCACCATCCGCAGCGGCAAGGCCAGCACCTCGCTGCTGGACCTGGTGCGGGTCGAGGCCTACGGGAGCGCCGTGCCGATCAGCCAGGTCGCCATGGTGGCCGCCCCGGAGCCGCGGCTCCTCACCGTGCAGCCCTTCGACAAGGGGCTCGCGCAGGCCATCGAGAAGGCGATCCGGGATGCCGATCTGGGGCTGAATCCGGCGACCCAGGGCAACCTGATCCGGGTGCCGCTGCCGGCCCTCTCCGAGGAGCGGCGCAAGGAGCTGGTGAAGGTGATCCATAAGCTCGCCGAGGAAGGCCGCATCGCCGTCCGCCACGCCCGCACCGAAGCCATCTCCAAGATCAAGAAGCTCGAGCACATCTCCGGCGACGATAAGACTCGGGCGGAGAAGGAAGTCCAGAAACTGACCGACGACCACGTCAAGCAGATCGACGGCCTCATCCATGCCAAAGAGGCCGAGATCATGGAAGTGTGACCGGGTGAGCGACGACCTGCTGCAACGGGTGCGGATGCACGGGGCGGTCCCCGCGCACATCGCGATCATCATGGACGGCAACGGGCGCTGGGCGAAGGGGCGGTCCCTGCCGCGTCCCCTCGGCCATCACGCCGGCATGAGCGCCGTCCGCCAGGTCGTCGAAGGGTGTCTCGAGGCGAAGGTCGAAGTGCTGACGCTGTTCGCGTTCAGTCAGGAGAACTGGCAGCGCCCGGCCCTCGAGATCCAGGCGTTGATGAGCCTGCTCGAGGAATACATCGCGCGTGAGGCCGAGCATCTCCGCGAGCGTGGAGTCCGCGTCCGGATCCTCGGCGAGCTGGACCGGCTGGCGAAGACCGCGCGCGGCGCGGTCGAGCGGGTCATGGAGAGCACGGCCGGCGGCACCGAGCTCGCGCTCAACCTGTGCATCTCCTACAGCTCCCGCGCGGAGATCGCTCGCGCGGCTCGCCGGCTCGCGGAGGAGGTCGCCGCTGGCCGGCTCGACCCGGCGGAGATCGATGAAGAGGCCGTCGCCCGCCGCCTCCTCACCGCGCCGTGGCCCGATCCCGACCTGCTGATTCGCACCTCCGGCGAGATGCGGATCTCCAACTTCCTGCTCTGGCAACTGGCTTACGCCGAGCTGTACGTCACGCCCGTCCTCTGGCCCGACTTCTCGCGGCGTCACCTCTTCGAGGCGATCCTGGAGTTCCAGCGGCGCGATCGACGGTTCGGCCGCGTAACGGCCTGATGGCTCCCAATGACGTTCGGCGGATCGCGTTCGCGGTGGTGGCCATCCCGCTCGCGTATCTGCTGGTCTGGTACGGCGGCATTCCCCTCGTCGTGTTGATCGCCGTGGCGGCCGGTCTCGGTGCCCGCGAGCTCTTCGGCCTGGCGGAGCGGCAGCAAGTGCGGCCCGCCGTGGCCACGGGCCTCGTGACTGCCGCCGCCCTCGCCCCGCTCACGTACGCGTCGCTCGTCTCTCCGTCTACGGCTGCGCTGGCCGTGGCGGCCTGGCCCTATGCCGTGGCGGCCTGGCTCATCGGGTTGCTCACCTGGGCGCTCGCGGCGCGCTCGCCGGCCGAGCGGCCGCTCGAGGCCGTGGGAGTGACGCTCCTGGCTGTGCTGTACACGGGAGCGCTGCCGGCATTTCTGCTCGTCATCCGGCACGCCCAGCTGCCGGTGCGAAGCTGGGCCGGCGCCTGGCTAGTCTTCTTCCCGTTGATCGTCACCTGGGTCTGCGATACGGCGGCGATGTACGGTGGGCGCACCTTCGGCGGGCCCAAACTCGCGCCCACCGTGAGCCCAGGCAAGACTCGCTCGGGGGCGGTCGCCGGCGTGATCGGCGGGCTCGCGATCGCGCCGCTGTTCTCGGTGCTGGTGTTCCCGCGCGTCGGCGTCCATGTCGGCGTGTGGGAGCTCGTGCTCATCGCGGGCGTGCTGTCGGTCGTCGGTCAGGTGGGCGACCTGGTAGAGTCGCTCTTCAAGCGGCAGGCGGGGGTGAAGGACTCGAGCGCCCTCATTCCGGGCCATGGCGGCGTGCTGGACCGGCTCGACTCGCTCTACTTCGTGATTCCGGTCGCGGCGATGATGTACCGCGCTTTCGGGGTGATCTGATGCGGGGCGTGGCGATCCTCGGCTCCACCGGCTCGATCGGCCGTAGCGCGCTCGACGTGCTGCGGCGCCAGCGCGACCACTTCCGGGTCGTCGCGCTCACGGCCGGCCGCAACCGGGACGAGCTGGCGAGCCAGGCCGCGGAGTGGGATCCGGCATTCGTCGGGCTGGTCGAGCCGGGCGGGCAGGGCGTGCTGCTCGAGGCCGCGACCCGACCGGACGTGGATATCGTGCTCAACGCCGTCGTCGGCGCCGCCGGCCTCGACGCTACCCTCGCGGCGCTGCGGGCGGGGAAACGCGTCGCGCTGGCCAACAAGGAAGCACTCGTGATGGCCGGCGACCTGGTGCGTCAGGCGGCCTGTGCCGGCGGTGGCGAGGTCGTCCCGGTGGATTCCGAGCACAGCGCCGTGCTGCAGTGCATTACCGGGCGGGACAGCGGGATGGGCCGGCTGATCTTGACCTGTTCGGGCGGCCCGTTCCGGGAATGGCCCACGGAGCAGGTTCGGCGGGCCACGGTGGAGCAGGCGCTTCGGCATCCCACCTGGCGCATGGGCCAGAAGATCACGGTGGACAGCGCGACGCTCGCCAACAAGGCGCTTGAGCTGATCGAGGCGCACCACCTGTTCCGGCTGTCGTACGATGCGCTCGAGGTCGTCGTCCATCCTCAGAGCATCGTCCACGCCTTCGTGGAGTTCTGTGACGGCAGCGTGATCGCCCAGCTGGGTTTTCCCACGATGGAGCTGCCGATACTGTACGCGCTCACCCATCCCGAACGGCTTCCGGACACCGGCGTGCGCCGTTTCGATCCGGTGGCCGCGGGACCGCTGACATTCGAGCCGCCGCGGACGGACGTATTCCGCGCGCTCGGGGCCGGCATCGCCGCGGGTCGTGCCGGGGGGACGGCGCCTGCGGTGTTCAACGCCGCCAACGAAGTGGCGGTCGCCGCCTTTCTCGATCGTGCCATTTCCCTGGGCCGCATCAGTGAGATCATCGATGCGGTGCTGGACGCGCACTCGCCTGTTCCCGCCACCACGGTCGAAGTCGTCCGCGAGGCGGATGGCTGGGCGCGGGCCAGGGCCCAAGAGTTTGTGAGGTTACCGTGCTGACGCTGCTTGCGCTGATCGTCGTTCTGGGTGTGCTGATTTTCGTTCACGAGGCGGGACACTTCCTGGCCGCCAAGTGGGCGGGGATTTACGTCCATCGTTTTTCCCTCGGCCTCGGGTCGCCGATTCCGTGGCTGACCTGGAAGCGCGGGGAGACCGAGTACTCGATCTCCTGGCTTCCGCTCGGCGGCTACGTCAAGATGGCGAGCCGGGACGAGGATATCGGGGGCAGCGCGCTCGAGGGTGGCGCGATCGAGACTCCCGTGCCACCGGACCGGATGTTCGAGGCGAAGCCGATCTGGAAGCGGATGATCGTGATCCTGGCGGGCGTCACGATGAACGCGGTGTTCGCGTGGCTCGTCTTCTCGTTCCTGGCGTTCAAGAACGGCCGTCAGATCGATCCCGAGACCACGGTCGGCCGCATCATGGAAGAGATGATACCGCCCGGTGGCGAAGCCCTTCGGAACATCCCTATCGGGAGTCGGATCGAGACGGTGGACGGCAAGGCCGTGACCTCGTGGGACGAGGTGCAGCAGGGAATCGCCAACAGCCCCTCCGACGAGGTGCGCCTGGGACTCTCGGACGGCTCCACCGTGACGCTTTCGATCCATCCGGACGCCTTGGAAGAGCGCCTCAAGGCCTCCCAGGCCATTCAACCGTCCCGTGCGCCGGTCGTCGGACAGGTCATTCCCAGCCGTCCGGCGGCGCGCGCCGGGGTGCAGGCGGGTGACACGATCGTCGCGATCAACGGGCGCCCGGTCACGCAATGGTATGACCTGCTCGAAACGCTGCAGGCAAGCGCCGGAAAAACCCTCCGGCTCGAGCTGGCCCACGGCGATCGGCGCACCGTGGAGGTGAAGCCCGAGGCGGAGACCATCAAGGGAGTCGATGGCAAGAGCCGAGAGGTAGGCCGGATCGGCGTGGCCGTGGCGCTGAACTTCCGCTCCGAACGGCTCGGGCTCGGCGCGGCCCTGGTGGAGGGCGGCCGCGCCACGCTCGAGGCCTCGACCCAGATCGTCCGGACGGTTCGGGGCCTCTTCACGGGGCGGATCTCGCAGCGGGAGGTCGGAGGGCCGATCATGATCGGCCAGCTGGCCGGGGAGAGCGCCAGGGCCGGTCTGGATCCGTTCCTGGCCTTCATGGCGCTCATCTCCATCAATCTGGCGATCCTCAATCTGCTCCCAGTGCCGGTCCTCGACGGCGGCCAATTCCTCTTCCTTCTGGCCGAGGCGGTGATCCGCCGTCCGCTCCCGATCCGGCTGCGCGAGCGGCTGACCATGGTGGGGCTCGTGCTCATCGTGCTGCTGATGGGGCTGGCCTTTTCCAACGACATCCGCAGGCTGGTGGGAGGCTGACGGGCCAGGGCCTTGCCCGGGTGCGCCGATCGGGGTTATTCTTAACAGCTACAACAGATTACGACGCGAACGACCACGAGGACGATGGCAGAATGAGCTTCGACAAGCAGGCGGCGATGGCCAAGCAGCAGGCGCATCCCCAGGACACCGGTTCCACCAAGGTGCAGGTGGCCCTCCTGACCGAGCGGATCAATTCCCTCACCGATCATTTCCGCACTCACCCCAAGGACCATCACGGCCGTCGGGGATTGCTCAAGATGGTCGGCACGCGCCGCCGGCTGCTCACGTATCTCAAGCGAAGCGACCTCCAGAGCTACCGGGCGCTCATCGAGCAGCTTGGGCTTCGGCACTAGTCGCCATTCGCGCCAGGGGGGCGTCTCGATACGGCATCGGGACGCCCTCTCTGCATTGGTAAGCAGACCGCAGGCAAGAACGCCGACACCCAAAGAGAGAAGGTAGTGAAGTGACCGTCCATCGGATCGAGACCCAGTTCGCCGGCCGCCCCCTCATGATCGAGACGGGGCGCGTTGCCAGACAGGCCGCCGGCTCCGTGCTTCTGAAGTTCGGCGACACGATGGTGCTGGCCGCCGTGACCGTGTCCCCCAACGTATCGGCCCTCCCGTTCTTCCCCCTCACCGTCGAGTATCGCGAGAAGACCTACGCGGCGGGCAAGATCCCCGGCGGCTTCCTCAAGCGCGAGAGCCGGCCCTCGGACAAGGAGATCTTGGCGAGCCGGCTCATCGACCGCTCGATCCGGCCGCTGTTTCCGGAAGGGTTCAAGAACGAGGTGCAGGTCTTCGTGACGGTGCTGTCGGCGGACCAGGAGAACGATGCCGACGTGCTGGGTATCGTGGCCGCCTCGACGGCGCTCAGTCTGTCACCGATTCCGTTCAGCGGGCCGATCGCGGGCGTGCGCGTCGGTCGGGTCGAGGGTAACTGGATCCTCAATCCCACGTTCCAGCAGCTCGAGTTCTCCAGCATCGATCTGGTGGCGAGCGGCTCGGCCGACTCGATCGTGATGGTCGAGGGCGGCTCGCTCGAGGTCTCCGAGGCGGAGATGCTCGAGGCGCTCAAGGTGGCGCAGCGGGGGATCAAGGAGATCATCGGCATCGAGAAGCAGCTCTTCGACAAGGCCGGCCCGCGGGAGAAGCTCGCGTGGAGCAAGGCTGAGGTCGACCCGGTACTGCTCAAGAAGATCCACGAGCTCGCCGAGGCCCAGATGGCTCTCGCCATCAACGCCAAGGAAAAGGCCGGCCGGAGCGCCGGGGTCCGGGGCGTGAAGGACACCACGCTGGGACAGCTCCTCGAAGCGTTCCCGGAGAAGGCCCGCGAGATCGGTGGCGAGCTGGAGGAAATCGAGTACCGCGTCATGCGCAAGCAGGTGCTCGAGAAGGGTGAGCGGGTGGACGGGAGGGATCTCGACACCATCCGGCCCATCACCATCGAGACCGGCGTGCTGCCGCGCACGCACGGGTCGGGGCTCTTCACCCGCGGGGAGACCCAAGCGCTGGTCTCGGTCACCCTCGGCACCGCGGACGACGAGCAGCGGATCGACAGCATCGACGTGGCCGGCGAGACGACCAAGTCGTTCATGCTGCACTACAACTTCCCGCCGTTCTCGACCGGCGAGGTGAAGATGATCCGCGGCACCAGCCGCCGCGAGATCGGGCACGGGGCGCTGGCGGAGCGCGCGCTGCAGCCCTTGCTCCCGCAGTACGAGGATTTCCCCTACACCCTGCGCGTGGTCTCCGAGGTCCTGGAATCGAACGGCTCGTCCTCGATGGCGAGCGTCTGCGGCGGGTCGCTGGCCCTCATGGACGCGGGCGTACCGATGAAGGCTCCTTGCGCCGGCGTGGCGATGGGTCTCATCAAGGAAGACGACCAAGGTCGCCATCCTGACCGACATCCTCGGCTCCGAGGATGCGCTGGGCGACATGGACTTCAAGGTCGCCGGGACGGAGAAGGGCATCACGTCGATCCAGATGGACATCAAGATCCTGGGCCTCGACCTGGACATCATGAAGCAGGCGCTGGAGAAGGCGCGGAAGGGCCGCCTCCATATTCTGAAGGAGATGGCCAAGGCACTTCCCGCGCCGCGGACCGAGCTCTCCCAGTACGCGCCGAGGATCTTCACGATGCAGATCAAGCCGGACAAGATCGGCGACGTCATCGGACCCAAGGGGAAGACGATCCGCGGCATCCAGGACGCCACCGGCGCGAAGATCAGCATCGAGGACAGCGGTCTGGTCACGATCTCCGCCGTCGGCGGCGAGGCCGGCGAGAAGGCCCGCGCCATGGTGGCGGCGATCACGACCGAGCCGGAGGTCGGCCGGACCTACGAGGGACCGGTCAAGAGCACCACGGCCTTCGGAGCGTTCGTCGAGATCCTGCCCGGAGTGGAAGGCCTGCTCCACATCAGCGAGCTGCAGCACGGCCGCACCGAGAAGACCGAGGACGTGGTCAAGAAGGGCGACATCGTCCAGGTCAAGCTGCTCGAGGTGGACGACCGCGGCCGCATGAAGCTTTCCCGGAAGGCGCTGCTGCCCAAGGAATAGCCCTTCGTGGACACGGTTCGCCTCGACGAAGGGCTCCAGCGCACCACCGCGCCCAACGGATTGACCATCCTCACCGAATCGCTGCCGGGCGTCCGCTCGGCAGCGGTCGGGATCTACGTCCGGACGGCCAGCGCGCATGAGGCCCGCGAGCAGATGGGGATCTCCCATCTGCTCGAGCACATGGTGTTCAAGGGCACCGAGCGCCGTACGGCACGAGAGCTCGCCCTGGAGCTCGAGGTGAGAGGCGGAAGCCTCGACGCCTTCACCGGCCGCGACTACACCTGCTATCAGGCGCATGTCCTGGATGCGGATCTTCCCCTCGCGGTCGAGATCCTCACCGATCTGGTCCGCCGCCCGCTCCTCCGCGACAGCGACCTCGAGCCCGAGCGGAACGTGATCCTCGAGGAGATCAACGGGGTGGCCGACACCCCGGACGATCTCGTGTTCGAGTTGCACGCCGAGACCCTCTGGCCCGACCATCCCTACGGCTACTCCATCCTCGGGACCCCCCATACCCTGGGGATGCTCTCGTCCCACGATCTGCGGCAGCTCCACCGGGACGGCTATTTCCGCGGCAACTGCGTCGTCGCCGCGGCGGGGAACCTCAACCACGAACAGCTGCTCACGGTACTCGAGCGGGAAGGGTGGTTCGAGGGCGCGAAGGCGGAGTCGGCGCGCCTGGCTGTGCCCGCCCGGCCTGCCCGGCGGGGCGCCTGTCGGCGGGAGACGCGGGACACCGCGCAGACCCACGTCGTGATGGGGAGCGACACGTTCCCCCTGCGCGACACACGTCGCTTCCCTCTCGCGATCCTCGTGAATGTCTTCGGCGGCGGCATGTCCAGCCGTCTGTTTCAGCGCGTTCGCGAGGAGCTGGGGCTCGCGTACTCGATCTTCGCCTACAAGAGCTTCTACCAGAGCACCGGGCACCTGGGCGTCTACGTCGGCACGCAATCGGCCAGCGCGGGGAAGGCGGTCGAGGCGATCCGCGCGGAGTTCGACCTGCTGGCGCGGGAAGGTCTGCCGGCGGCGGAGCTGGCCGACGGGAAGCAGCAGCTGAAAGGCCAGATCATGTTGTCCCTGGAGAGCCCGATGGCCCGTATGGGACGGCTCGCCGGCTTCACGCTGTACGAGGACCACTATCGTCCGCTGGACGAGATGCTCGCGGCGGTGGACGCGGTGACTTCCGACGAGATAGCCGCCGTCGCCGCGGAGTTCTTTCCGTCGGAGCGGCAGGCGATCGTGATTCTCGGTCCGGACGGCGACAGGATGCGGGAAGACGTGAAGGGTGAAGCGTAAAGAGCGAAGGGTGTGTTCGACCGCCCTTTGCAGACTTCACGCCTCACCCTTCACCTTTAACCCTTAACGCTTCACTTCAAAACCCGACTTCTCTACCCCCGAGGCCCCATGATCATCGGCGTCCCGAAGGAGATCAAGACCAACGAGAACCGGATAGCGCTCGTGCCGGCGGGGGCCGAGGCGCTGACGGCTGCTGGACACAGTGTGCTCATCGAGCAGGGGGCCGGACTGGGCAGCGGGTTCCCCGACGAGGCGTACCGCGCCGTGGGCGCCGAGATCGTCCCCAGCGTGGATGACGTCTGGCGCCGGGCCGAGATGATCATGAAGGTGAAGGAGCCGATCGCCCCCGAGTGGCCCCGGATGCGGAAGGGGCAGGTGATCTATACCTACTTCCACTTCGCGGCCGCCGAGGATCTCACCCGCGCGGTGGTCGACTCTGGCGCGGTGGCCGTCGCGTACGAGACGGTGCAGCTCGGAAGCGGCGAGCTTCCCCTGCTCACGCCGATGTCCGAAGTGGCCGGGCGCATGGCGGTGCAGGAGGGGGCCAAGTACCTCGAGAAGGTGTTCGGCGGGAGCGGCATCCTGCTGGGCGGGGTTCCGGGTGTCGCACCGGGCCAGGTAGTCATCATCGGCGGCGGCGTGGTCGGCATCAACGCGGCGAAGATGGCCGCCGGCCTCGGCGCCCACGTCACCATCCTGGACATCTCGCTCGACCGGCTCCGTTATCTGGACGACGTGCTGCCGGCCAATGTGGACACGGCCTACTCCAACCGCCACACCATTCTGGAGGCGATCCGCCGGGCCGACCTCGTCATCGGAGCTGTGCTCCTCCCCGGCGCCAAGGCCCCCCACCTCGTGAAGCGGGCCGACCTCAAGCAGATGAAGCCGGGGTCGGTCATCGTGGACGTGGCGGTGGATCAGGGCGGCTGCGTAGAGACCATCAAGCCCACTACCCACGAGAACCCGACCTACTTCGTGGATGGCATCCTGCACTACGCCGTGGCGAATATGCCTGGCGGAGTCCCGCGGACCTCCACCCTCGCTCTCACCAATGCTACGCTGCCATATGGACTTAGGCTGGCCAAGCAGGGTTGGCGTGCCGCCTGCAAGTCCGATCCTGCGCTTCGGCTCGGGCTCAACGTGGTGGAGGGGAAGGTGGTCTACCCCGGGGTCGCGGAGGCTTTCCAGCTCCCGCTCACCGACGTCGGCGCCGTCCTCTGATCGACATCCTGATCTCCCGGCTCCCGCACGGGGAGGGTCTTCCCCTGCCCGCGCGAGCCACACCGGGCTCGGCCGGCTACGACCTGGCCAGCGCGGAGACCGGTACCATCGCTCCGATGGAGCGACGGCTGTTTCGGACCGGGTTCGCCATCGCAGTGCCGGAAGGCTTCGAGTGCCAGGTCCGGCCCCGTTCGGGTCTCGCCCTCAAGCACGGCGTCACGCTGCCCAACACGCCGGCGACGATCGACAGCGACTACCGGGGAGAGCTGCAGGTCATCCTGGTGAACCTCGGTGGCGAGCCGTTCGAAGTGACCCGCGGGATGCGCATCGCCCAGCTGGTCATCGCACGGGTGGAGCGGGTGGCGTTCGAGGAAGTCGCGGAGCTGCCGGGGTCGCACCGCGGCGAGGGAGGCTTCGGCAGCACGGGCCGGTAGGCCTACCTCATCCCCAGCGTCGCGAGGGATGAAGTACGCTCCGCTCGGCATGACACGCTCGGGATGCCATTAACGAAAGCACAGCTTCCCCATACCCAGGGGCCCATTTACCTTGTGAGCCATGTTGCCGCCGGCTTCTCGATGAAGCTCCCGTCATTGAACTTCACGTCCTGGCTTCCCGCGAACGAGATCGCGGTGGATCTGGGCACGGCCAACACCCTCGTCTATGTCAAAGGCGAGGGCATCGTGCTCAACGAGCCCTCGGTCGTCGCGATCGAGAAGAGCACCGGCAAGATCAAGGGCATCGGACTCGAAGCGAAGCGCATGCTGGGCCGCACGCCCGAGGGAATCCTCGCGGTGCGTCCGCTCAAGGATGGCGTCATCGCGGACTTCGACGTCACCGAGAAGATGCTGCGGTACTTCCTGAAGACGATCATCGACAAGCACGTCTTCCGGGTGAAGCCAAAGGTGATCGTCTGCGTGCCCTCCGGCATCACCGAGGTGGAGCGCCGCGCGGTCCGCGATTCGGCCGAGACGGCCGGCGCAAAGCAGGTGCTTATGGTGGCGGAGCCGATGGCCGCGGCGATCGGTGTGGGGCTTCCGGTGGAGACGCCGACCGGCAACATGGTGATCGACATCGGCGGCGGTACGACCGAGATCGCGGTCATCGCGCTTTCCGGCATCGTGTCCGACACCTCGATCCGCACCGGCGGCGACGAGCTGGACCAGGCCATCGTGCAGTTCATGCGGAAGAACTACAATCTCCTCGTGGGCGAGCCGACCGCCGAGGCGATCAAGATCAAGATCGGGTCCGCCGCACCGACCGGTGACGAGCGCGAGATGGAAGTGAAGGGACGCGACCTGGTCTCCGGTATCCCCAAGACCGTGCGGGTCCACTCGACCGAGATCCGCGAGGCGGTGCAGGAACCCATCCAGCAGATCGTGGACGCGGTGCGACGCGCCCTCGAGATCACACCCCCAGAGCTCGCCAGCGACATCGTGGACCGCGGCATCGTGATGACCGGCGGCGGCGCGCTGATCCGTGGGCTCGACATCCTCCTGGCGCAGGAGACCGGTCTTCCCATCCATGTGGACGAAGACCCGCTCACCTGTGTCGTCCGCGGCACGGGACGCATTCTCGACGACTACGAGAAATACCGCAGCGTCCTGTCGGCCTAAGCATGACCAGCGCGACAGAAAGATCGTACAGCCGCCGGGACACGGTGCTGTTCGCCGTATGCATCGCCCTGTCGCTGGTGGGTCTCCTCTCGCCGGCACAGTGGGGTCTCGGCATCGCGGACCGCCTGCGTGAGACCGTGCTCCTCCCCCTCGTCTTGCTCCAGAACCGCGCGGAAGAAGGCAGGACCAGCCGGGAGCGATTCCGGGTGGTCACCGCCGAGCGCGACTCGGCGTCCTACCTGTCGCAGGGCCTTCCCTCCCTTCTGGCGGAGAACGAGCGCCTGCGCCACCTCCTGGCGCTCGGCCGGCGGATCCGGACTCCATACGTGGCCGCGGAGGTTCTGCACCAGCCGCTGCCGACCGACGGCCGCACCCTGCTGCTGAGCAGCGGTCGCCGGGAGGGCGTCTCCGAATTCGATCCGGTGGTGGCCCCCGAGGGGCTGATCGGGATGGTGCTCACCGCGGGTGAGCATTCGAGCGTCGCCATGACCTGGGCCCATCCCGAATTTCGGGTGAGCGCGTTCACGGTCACCGGGAATGCCAGTGGCGTGGTGGCGCCGTCGGTTTCGGAGTCGCGCGGGGAGGGCGCCCTCGAATTCCGCGGCGTGCCCTACCGTGACTCGGTGCCCGTGGGGACGCTCGTGCTCTCGTCAGGCCTCGGCGGGGTCTATCCCAAAGGCATCCCGGTCGGGACCGTCATCGGTGTCGCGCGCGAGCAGGCCGGGTGGGAGCGGGTGTACCGGCTTCGTCCCGCAGCGAATCCCGGCTCGGCGGCGCATGTGCTGATTCTGGTGGCTCCGTCCGACGCCGACTTCGCCCCTGCCTTCCCCAGCGACTCCGCGCTTCTCGCGGCCCGTCTCGACTCCATCGCGCGTATCCGCCGAGCGGACTCGCTGGCCGAGGCGGCGCGCACAGCGGCAGCGGCCCGCGCGGAATCGCTGGCGGTGGCGCGGCGCGACACCGTCCGCCGTCGGGCTCCTCGGCCGGCCGCCCCCGCCCCCGATACGGCGCGTGCGCCGGCCGTGCCTCCGCGGACGCCACCGGTTCCAACCGGCATCCCAGCCCCGACCACACAGGCGCCATGACCCCGGGACGCGCGAGCCGGCTCCAGCTGGCCCTGGTGTTGACGATCCTGGTGCTGCTGCACTTCTACGTGCGGCCGAGACTCTGGAACGCGCGCGTGAGCCCGGATTTCCTGCTCATCGCGCTCATGCTGTTCTCCATGCGGAGCAGTCCGGGTGTGGCCGCGGTGGCGGGCTTCATCGTGGGCCTCGTCGCCGACTCGCTGACGCCGGCGCGGTTCGGTGCCGCGGCGCTGGCTCATACGATAGTCGGCTATCTCGCCTCATGGGGACGCTCGTTATTCTTCGCTGACAACCTGCTGGTCAACGCGGGCTTCGTGGCGGCGGGGCTGTGGCTGCGCGATCTCGTGCTTCTCCTGGCGAGCGGTACGGCGCAAGGCCGTCTTCTGGTGGAGCTCACGGTCTACAGCCCCCTGCAGGCCCTCAGTACGGCGCTGTTCGCCATCCTGGCGCTCGCCGCCTTTCGGGAGTGGTTCGCCATCCGGCTGGACGCATGAACGGCTTCGATTCCTATCGTGTGCGGGAGCGCTCGGAGGTCGCCCGGCTGGTGCTGATCGCCGTGTTCCTCGTGCTCATCGGGGCCTTCTTCCGGACCCAGGTCATCCAGCACGAGAAGTTCCAGCTTCGCGCCGAGACCAACCGCCTCCGCCCCATCCCGCTCACTCCACCCCGCGGCACGATCTTCGACCGCAAGGGCGACGTCATCGCCGAGAACGTGCCGGGATACTCGGTGAAGATGCTTGCGCCGTCGGTGGACTCGCTCCGGGCCGTGCTCACCCGTGTCGCCCGATTCGTGCCGCTCGACACCGCGCAGATGACGGAGGTCATCCGGCGCTACGTCGCCGCCCGCTACCAGCCCGCGGTCATCTTCGGTGACGCCACCTTCGAGACGATCGCACGGCTGGAGGAGCACCGGGCGGTGCTGCCGGGCCTCGTGATCCAGTCGGAGCCGAAGCGGCTCTATCCGGCGGGCAGGGCGGTGGCTCACCTCGTCGGTTACGTCGCCGAGGTTACCGAAGCCGACCTGACCGCGTCTCGCTTTCCCGGCGCGGGTCTCGGCACGATCGTGGGGAAGGCGGGACTGGAGCGGGAGTACGACGACTCGCTGCGGGGCGGCGAAGGGGTGCGATACATCGAAGTCAACGCCCGCGGGCGGCTGGTGCGCGAGGACGCCGGCTCGGCGGCGCTTCCCCCGACCCCCGGGCGGCCGATCCAGACGACGATCGACCTGGACCTGCAGCGGTACATCGACAGCATCTGGCCTGTCGGGATGCGCGGGGCGATGATCGCGATGACCCCGGGCGGCGCGGTGCGTGCACTGTACTCTGCTCCGACCTACGACCCGAACGCGTTCGTCGGCGGCATCTCGAGCAAGCTCTGGCGGGCTCTCAACGAGGATGAGGCCCGGCCGCTACTCAATCGCGCGATCCAGACGCGATATCCGCCGGCTTCGCCCTTCAAGCTCGCGGTAGGCGCCATGGCGCTGAAGCGCGGGCTCATCGGCCTGAACACCCACATGCCCACGCCCTGCCGCGGCGGAATGCGCCTGGGCAACCGGGTGTTCCGCTGCTGGAAGAAGGAGGGACATGGCTCGCTCGACCTCGTCGGGGCCGTCGCGGCGAGCTGTGACGTCTACTTCTATCAGGTAGGACTTCGGCTCGGCCTCAACGCGATCATCGAAGACGGCGTGTTGATGGGATTCCGCGACAAGAGCGGGATCGACCTCGAGAACGAGAAGGACCCGATCTACCCCGCCTCCACCGCCTACTTCGACCGGCTGTACGGGCCCCGCAACTGGAGCCCGCCGGCCACCGTGCTGAACTTCTCCATCGGCCAGGGCGAGAACACGCAGACCCTGATCAACATGATGAAGTTCTACGACGGACTGGCGAACGACGGGAAGGCATCGATCCCCTATGTCGTCCGCCAGGCCTCGACCGAAAAGCGCGACCTGGGCCTCACGCAGGCCCAGCTCGCCGGTCTCCGCCATGCCCTCATCGCGGTCGTCGAGCGGGGCACGGCCGCGGGATCGCGGCGGAAGGACCTGGCGGTGGCGGGAAAGACCGGCACCGCGCAGAACCCGCATGGCAAGGACCACGGCTGGTTCATCGGGTTTGCGCCGGCCGATGCGCCCGAGCTGATCGTGGGCGGGATCATGGAGTTCGGCGAGCACGGCACGACGGTCGCGCCCTACGTGGTGAAGGCTTTGAGCCGCTACCTGCTCGGTCCCGACACGGTGGGCACCATCAAGGTCAGAGTCCTGGTGGACGAGACGGTGGCTCCACAGGACACCGCGCCGCGACCGATCGAGCTCGACCCCGACTCCGCCGCGGCGGCCCGCACGGCCGACTCACTCAGAACGGCGGGGCCCGATCAATGAGGACGCCGAACATCGACCGTCAGCTTCTGCTCGCAAGCACGGCGCTCATCGCCTTCGGGCTGCTGACGCTGTACTCCGCGGGGCAGACGGATGTCCCCACTCGCGCCGGGGGGGTCTGGATCCGCCAGTTCGTCTGGGTAGGTGTCGGAATGGTCGCCGCGTGGATCGTCTTTCACGTGTCGCCGCGGCTGCTCGAGTGGTTGGCACCGGTCCTGTACGGCTTCGGCCTGCTGCTGCTGGTGCTCGTCCTGCTGTTCGGCACCGGGGCCGGCACCGCCCAGGGCAGCAAGAGCTGGCTCAGCATCGGCGGGCAGCAGATCGGCCAGCCGTCGGAGTTCGCCAAGGTCGCCACCGTGCTGATGCTCGCGCGGTTCCTGTCGAGCCGGAAGGAGCCACCCCGCTCGCTGCGCGACCTCCTCGGCCCCGGCATCATCGTCGGCATTCCGTTCCTCCTGGTGATGAAGCAGCCCGACCTCGGCAGCGCGATCGTGTTCGTCGGAATTCTGTTCGCGATGCTGTTCTGGGCGGGCGTGCGGCCCCGCCTCCTGTTCCTCCTCGCCTCGCCCGTGCTGAGCCTGCTGCTCGCGTTCTCCGACTGGGCGTGGGGGGCTTGGATCGTCCTCTTCACTGCACTCCTCGTCTACTGGCGCCCGTACCTCAGCGACTCGCTCATCATCTGGTTTCTCAACGTGGCGATGGGTGCAGTGGCACTGCCGCTGTGGAAGCGGTTGGCGCCCTACCAGCAGAACCGGCTCCTGACCTTTCTGAATCCCGAAGTGGACCCTCGGGCGGCGGGATACCACGCCATACAGTCGCGGGTTGCCATTGGATCCGGAGGGTGGTTCGGGACCGGCTACACGACGGGCCCCCAAAAGCGGCTCGCATTCCTGCCCGAGCAGCACACGGACTTCATCTTTCCGATCGTCGGGGAGGAGCTCGGCTTCGTCGGCGTCGTGCTCGCTTTGGGACTGTTCCTCGTCCTCTTCCTCGGCCTGGTGCGGATCTCCCGCCGGGCCACCGACCCCTACAGCAGTCTGGTCGTGTTCGGCATCCTCGGAGTCTTCTTCACCCACGTGTTCGAGAACGTCGGGATGACGATCAACCTGATGCCGATCACCGGAATCCCGCTCCCGTTCTTCTCCTACGGCGGCTCGTTCTTCATTATCTGCGCCGTGTGCCTGGGCCTGGCGTTCCGGGTGGCGTACGACTCCAGGCAATCCGGCTATCCTGATATATAACAACAACTTACAGCATGGGGACTAGCGCCGGGGGCAGGCATGGCAGAGATTGCATGGGTTCCGGACCCATCACTTTGCCTTCCTCACCCCGGTGACCCTTACTACCTATGGCTGTGATGGCATGGTTTAAGAAGGAACGCAAAACCCGGACGTCACAGCGCGAGCGGCTGGAGATCCCGCCCGACGCGTGGGAGAAGTGTGACGTCTGTGGGCACATCGACATCCGTGAGAAGTTCGAGAAGGCGCTGAACGTGTGTCCCGAATGCGGGCGACACCGAAGAATCAGCGCCGAGGATTACGTCGACCTGCTGACGGATCCCGGGAGCTGGCGTGAGCTCTACGGCAATTTGCGCTCGGTCGATCCCCTCCGATTCGAGCACTACGCCGAGCGGCTGGTCTCGGCACGGAAGAAGGGTGGAGACGCCGACGCCATCTACACCGGCTCGGCCCGGATTGACGGCCTTCCCTTCAATCTCGGGGTCATGAACTTCGCGTTCATGGGCGGGTCGATGGGTTCGGTGGTCGGTGAGAAGATCGCACGACTCGCGCGGCGCTCCTACGAAAAGCGGGCCCCCCTCGTTCTCGTCTCGACCTCCGGCGGCGCCCGGATGCAGGAAGGCATTCTCTCCCTGATGCAGATGGCCAAGACGTCGGCTGCGATCGGCCAGCTCCACCGTGCTTCCGTCCCCTACATCTCGATTCTCACCGATCCGACCACGGGCGGCGTATCCGCCTCCTTCGCAATGCAGGGCGACGTGATCCTTGCGGAGCCGGGGGCGGTGATCGGCTTTGCCGGCCAGCGGGTGATCAAGCAGACCATCGGGCAGGATCTCCCCGAGGGCTTCCAGACGGCGGAGTTCCTGCTGGAGCACGGGCAGATAGACGACGTGGTCCCGCGGGCCTCGCTGCGTGACACCACCGCCCGACTTCTGCGCCACATGAAGGGGCATCGTCCCCAGGTGGAGCAAGCAGAGCTGAGCTGACGGAGACCGGTCGCGGTATCCAGCGCCCCACCCAGCCAGGCCGCGCGGGTGGGGCGCTCTAGTTTAGGGCGCGGGCGACGCCGAAGTGACGAGAACAGGATGCCTTTGAGCTACGATCAGGCCCTCGAGTTCCTCTTCCCCCGCACGACGACCATCAAGTTCGGGCTGGCGACCACGCGCGTCCTGCTCCGGTCGCTGGGCGACCCGCACGAGGTGATGCCGTCCGTCCACATCGGTGGAACCAACGGGAAGGGAAGCGCCGTCACGCTGATCGCCGCGGCCCTCCGGGAGGCAGGCTGGCGGGTGGGGGTCTACACCTCACCCCATCTCGTCTCGTTTCGGGAGCGCATCCGGGTGAACGATATCCCCATCACCGAAGAGGCGGTCGCGATGTGGACCGAGCGGCTCCGGCCTCTCATCCTCGAGCGGAAGGCCACGTTCTTCGAGGCCAGCACCGCCATCGCCTTCGCCGACTTCGCGGCGCGCGGCGCCGAGATCGCGGTGGTGGAAGTCGGCCTGGGTGGCCGTCTCGACAGCACCAACGTGGTGCGTCCGCTCGCGAGCGCCGTGACCAAGATCGAGCGCGATCACATGAAGTATCTCGGCAATACGCTGGAGAAGATCGCTTGCGAAAAGGCAGGGATCGCCAAGCCGGGCGCGCCATTCATCATCGGCGAGCGCGAGCCGCCACTGGTGGAGGTCCTGCGCCGGGAGGCGCACCGCGCGGTGGCGCGGCAGGATCCCGACGCGCGCGCCGACGTGCGGGTCCTGCCGCCGGAGTACGAATGGTGCGGGCCGTTGAGTCTCGCGGGCCCGCACCAGCGGCGGAATGCCGCGGTTGCCCATGGAGTGCTCATGGCGCTGCCGACACCCTATCGGCCGGACATCGAGGCAATCAATCATGCGTTCGGTCACGCGCGGATTCCCGGGCGGATGGACCGGCGAGGAAAGTGGCTGTTCGACGTGGCCCACAATCCGGACGGAATCCGCGCGCTTATCGCCGCGCTCGACGCTACCCATCAGCCTCGTCCGATCCACGGCCTGGTCTCCATCCTGGGTGACAAGGAGTGGCCCGAAATGCTGGTGCAGCTCGACCGGGTGCTGGATCACGGGGTCCTGACCGTCGCGCCTACGGCCGCGGGCCGCGGCTGGAACACCGATTGGCTGCGGCGCTGGCTTCAAGCGCCCAACCGGCCGCCGGCGCGCGCATCCTGGACGCTGATCCCGGATTTCAAGGAGGCTCTGGAGGAGGTCCAGCAGGGTGCCGCGACGGTACTCGTCACCGGCTCGTTCCACACCGTCGGCGACGTGATGGAGGCGCTTGGGCTCTCGGATCTCTGACGCAAACGAGCCGTTCCGCGAGCCTCGTGGCCCCCTTATGTTCCCCCCATGCAAACCAAGGCCCTGCCGGGCTTTCGCGACTTTTACCCCGCTGATCTCGCCCTGCGCGCGCACATCTTCCGGACCTGGCGGACCGTCGCGGCGCGGTACGGGTTCGAGGAGTACGACGGGCCGCCGCTGGAGCCGCTGGAGCTCTACACGGCCAAGAGCGGTGACGAGATCGTCGGGCAGCTCTACAACTTCGTGGACAAGGGCGAGCGCGAGGTGGCGCTGCGTCCTGAGATGACGCCGACGCTGGCGCGGATGGTCGCCGCGCGGGCCAACGTGCTCAAGAAGCCGATCCGGTGGTTCTCTATCCCTCAGCTCTTCCGCTACGAGCGGCAACAGCGGGGGCGGCTTCGAGAGCATTTCCAGCTCAACTGCGACCTGATCGGCGAGGCGGGGCCTCTCGGCGATGCGGAGATCATCGCGCTCGCCGTGGATGCACTGCGCGCTTTCGGCCTTGGTCCGGAGGACTTTCGGGTTCGCCTCTCGGACCGGCGTCTGCTCACGGCGCTGCTCGAATCGATCGGCATTCAGGGGACGCAGGTAGGATTGGCGCATCAGGCGCTCGACAAGCTCGGGCGTGGCGAATACGGCGCTCGGCGACAGGCCCTCGTCGAGGCGGGCGTGTCCGCCGATGCGATCGCAAGGCTGGAAACGTTCCGCGAAGTGAAGACGCTGGCGGAACTGGAGCAGCGGTTTCCAACCGCGCGAGAGGCCGTAGATCAATTGAAGGTGACTACCACGGCGCTGGATGCCATGGGCCTCGGCGGGTTTCTCGACCTGGACCTCACGATCGTGCGGGGACTGGCCTACTACACCGGGACGGTGTTCGAGCTGTTCGACGCGAAGGGGGAGCTCCGAGCGATCTGCGGAGGGGGCCGGTACGACACGCTCCTGCAGTCGCTTGGCGGCGTAAGTCTCCCCGCGCTCGGCTTCGGCATGGGTGACGTGGTGCTCGCGGAGCTGCTGCGGGATCGCGGACTCGTCCCCGATGCCGGATCGAGTGTCGACGTGTTCCTCGCGGGAATCACTGCCGACGACCTGCCCCATGTTCTCGCGCTCAGCCACGAGCTCCGAGACGCGGGGATTCGAACCGAATACGCGCTGTCGGCACAGCCGGTGGGAAAGCAGCTCAGGCTGGCGGGCTCCCGTGGGGCGAACATGGCGGTCGTGATCGGCCCGGACGACAGGGCGCGGGGGGAGGTCATGGTGAAGGACATGACCGGCGGCACCCAGACGTCCATCGCCCGGGACACCGCGGTGGCCTTCGTGAGCGGTGCGGTGGCGAAGTCGGCAGCGGGACCACGGAGCTGAGGTTGATGCCGTGGTGACAGCGGTGAATCAAAGGGAGAGAACAGTGGCGGAAGCGAAGGCGTTGACCCCGAGGGCGAGCGATTTCAGTGCCTGGTACAACGAGCTGATAGCCCGTGCCGAGCTGGCGGACTACAGCCCGGTGCGCGGGTGCATGGTCATTCGCCCCAATGGGTACGCCATCTGGGAGCAGATGCAGAAGGCGCTGGACCAGATGTTCAAGGACACCGGGCACCAGAACGCCTACTTCCCGCTCTTCATTCCGCAGAGCTTCCTGTCCCGAGAGGCGGAGCACGTCGAGGGGTTCGCCCCCGAGACCGCAGTCGTGACCCACGGCGGCGGCAAGGAGCTGGAAGAGCCGCTCGTGGTCCGCCCGACCTCGGAGACGATCATCTACGCGATGTACGCCAAGTGGATCCAGAGCTACCGCGATCTGCCGCTCCTGATCAACCAGTGGGCCAACGTCGTCCGCTGGGAGATGCGCACCCGGCTGTTCCTCAGGACGACGGAGTTCCTCTGGCAGGAAGGGCACACGGCGCACGCCACGGAGGCCGAGGCGGAAGAGGAGACCCTCCGCATGCTCGGCGTCTATCGCACGTTCATGGAAGAGTGGATGGCAATGCCGGTGCTGACGGGCCGTAAGACGGACAGCGAGCGCTTCGCGGGTGCCCTTCGCACGTACAGTTGCGAGGCGTTGATGCAGGACAACCGCGCCTTGCAGGCCGGAACCAGCCACAACCTGGGCCAGAATTTCGCCCGGGCCTTCGAGGTCACGTTCCAGACTGCCGCCGGCGGACTGGACCACGTCTGGAACACCTCTTGGGGCGTCTCCACCCGGTTGGTTGGCGCGCTCATCATGACCCACGGGGATGATCTCGGCCTGGTCACCCCGCCGCGTCTGGCCCAGTACCAGGTCGTGATCGTGCCGATTCACAAGACCGGCGAAGAGCGAGCCTCGGTCCTCGAGTCCGCCGACCGGGTCCGGAAGGAGCTCCTGGCCGCCGGTGTGCGAACCCACCTCGACGCGCGCGAGGGCATGAAGCCGGGGGCGAAGTATTACGAATGGGAGGGACGCGGTGTCCCCCTCCGGCTGGAGATCGGGCCGCGGGACGTTGCCGGCGGAGCGGTCATGCTGGCCCGCCGCACCGGGGGCAAGAAGGAGAGCCTCCCGATGGAGGGGCTGGGTCCGAAGATCCACGAGATCATGGACACGATGCAGCGCGACCTGCTGGAGGCTTCCCGGGCCCGGAGGGAGGCCGCAACTATCCGTGGCGCGACCAAGGAGCAGTTCCTCGCTCACATGGAGGGGCCAGGAGGCTTCGTCTACGCCGGCTTCTGCGGCCGGCCGGAGTGCGAGGCCGAGATCAAGGAGCAGACCAAGGCCACCATCCGGGTGCTGCCGGACGAGGAGTTCCGCTCACCGTCACCGCCGACGACCTGTATGTGGTGTGGAAGGCCGAGCGTTGCGGAGGCGGTATGGGCCAGAGCGTACTAGGCGGCGGCCGGACGGATCAGGCCCGGCTGTTCGCCGACGCCGGGCTGGAGCGCCGGGGCCGGTCGCTCTATCTCGCGGAGGTGGCGCTGTCGGAGGTCGCGGACGGCGCGGGGACCCCAACGTACGTCTACAACGCCAACGTGGTCCGGCGGCAATACGCGGCGCTCGACGAGGCGCTGTCGTCGGTGCCGCATCGGATCGCGTTCGCCGTGAAGGCCAACTCCAACCTCGCGGTGCTTCGCGTGCTCCGCGACCTCGGCGCCGGCGCGGACATTGTCTCGGGCGGCGAGCTCGCGCGAGCGCTCGCGGCGGGCTTCGCAGCCGACCGTATCGTCTTCAGCGGCGTCGGGAAGACGGACGAAGAGCTGACGGCGGCGGTGACCGCCGGCATCGGCCACATTCACCTGGAATCCGCCGCCGAGCTCGAATCGCTGGCCGGGATCGTCGAGCAGCTGGGGCGTCCGGTCACCGTCGGCATTCGGGTGAATCCCGACATCACGGCCGACACCCACCCGTTCATCGCGACAGGGCAGGGCGGCATCAAATTCGGTGTGCCGTTCGACCAGGTGGTCCCGCTTGCCCTTGCGGTGGGACGCCATCCGCTCCTCGCGCTCGACACGATTGCCATGCATATCGGCAGCCAGCTGCTCGACCCCGCGCCGTACGCGGAGGGCGTCGGGCGGCTGCTGGACCTGGTGGATCGTCTCCGCGGGGCCGGAGTCACCAGCATACGCGCACTCGACATCGGTGGGGGTCTGGGCATCCGGTATCGGGACGAAACCCCGCTCGCTCCGGCGGCTCTGGCGGCGGCGGTGCTTCCCAGGCTCCTCGACAGTGGCCTCACCGTGACCCTCGAGCCGGGACGGTATCTCGTCGGCGGTGCCGGCGTGCTGCTCACCACCGTGCTCTCCCGCAAGCACTCCGGCGGGAAGGATCTGGTCATCGTGGACGCCGGGATGAACGATCTGGTCCGTCCCAGTCACTATATGGCCTACCACGAGATGGTCGAATTGGAGCGCCGCGGCCGGCCCGATTCCGAGGTGGACATCGTCGGCCCGGTCTGCGAGACGGGGGACTTCCTCGCACGGGATCGCGAGCTGCCGGGCCTCGAGCGCGGTGAGCGCCTCGCGGTGCTCGGCGCCGGGGCCTACGGCTTCGTCATGGCCTCGAACTACAACACCCGGGCACGGCCGGCCGAAGTGATGGTCGACGGAGGGCGGTGGTGGGTGGCGAGGCCGCGGGAATCCGTGGAGGATCTGTTTCGGACGGAGCGAGTGTCGCCGTAGAGAAGGCGAGGTAGTTGGACATTGACATACGAATAGGAGACGACTGCGAGTGGCCGAGCACCAGGACCGCATCCTCATCATCGACTTCGGCTCCCAGTACACCCAGCTCATCGCACGTCGGGTGCGTGAGGCCCACGTGTACTGCGAGATCCATCCTCCGACGCGCACCGTGCAATGGATCCGCGAGTGGAATCCCAAGGGGATCATCCTCTCGGGTGGCCCCAACTCGGTGTACGACGACGCGGTGCCGATCGCCGATCCTGAGCTCCTGGTCCTGGGCACGCCGGTGCTCGGACTCTGCTACGGCATGCAGGTCCTCGCCCACCTCGGCGGAGGCAACGTCACCCGCGCCAACCGGCGGGAGTACGGCCGGGCCAGCGTTCGGATCGAGGGCGGCCGGCTGTTTCAGGGGTTCGGCAAGGGTGAGGAGACACCGGTGTGGATGAGCCACGGCGATCACGTGGACGTTCCCCCTCCGGGCTATCGTGTCACCGCGTCCAGCGACAACTCTCCGATCGCGGCCATGGAGCACACCGAGCGGCCGCTCTTCGGCGTGCAGTTTCATCCCGAAGTCGCGCACACGCCTCGAGGCGGCGAGGTCATCAGCAACTTCCTGTTCGAGATCTGCGGCGCGCGGCCCGACTGGACCCCGGGACACTTCGTCGAGTCCGAGGTGGCCCGGATTCGTGAAGTGGTCGGTCCCAGTCAACGGGTCATCTGCGGACTCTCCGGAGGCGTGGACTCGTCCGTCGCCGCGGTACTGGTCCACCGCGCGGTCGGCGACCGGCTCACCTGCATCTTCGTGGATCACGGACTGCTCCGCCTGCACGAGCGGGAGCAGGTCGAGGCCACCTTCCGACGACACCTCGGCATCGACCTCCGGGTGGTGGACGCGAGCGACCGCTTTCTGGAGCGGCTTACCGGTGTCGAGGATCCGGAGGAAAAGCGTCGGCTGATCGGTCACACGTTCATCGACGTATTCGAAGCCGAGGCGAAGGCGGTGGGCAAGGACGTCGGCTTTCTGGTCCAGGGCACGCTCTATCCCGACGTGATCGAATCGGTTTCCCCGCGGGGCGGGCCCTCGGTCACGATCAAGACCCATCACAATGTCGGCGGATTGCCGGAGCGGCTGCCCTTCAAGTTGCTGGAGCCGCTGCGCGAGCTGTTCAAGGATGAAGTACGCCAGGTGGGGCGCGAGCTGGGGCTGCCGGAAGAGATGGTAGGCCGCCATCCCTTTCCCGGCCCAGGGCTCGCCATCCGGATCGTGGGTGACCTCACCCGGCAGAACCTCGACATCCTGCGGCGGGCGGACCACATCTACATCGAGGAGATCCGGGCCGCCGGCCTTTACGATGAGATCTGGCAGGCATTCGCGGTGCTTCTACCGATCCGGTCGGTCGGGGTCCAGGGCGACTTCCGGACCTATGATCAGGTCATCGCCCTCCGCGCGGTGACCAGTCGCGACGGTATGACCGCCGACTGGTATGCTTTCCCGCCCGAAGTCCTCGCGCGTATCTCCAACCGGATCGCCAACGAAGTCAACGGGGTCAACCGGGTGGTGTACGATGTCAGCTCCAAGCCACCCGCCACGATCGAGTGGGAGTGATCGCGTGGGGCTGGGACCGGAGGAGCGCCGCATCGCGGCGTGGGTAGACGCCCACGCGACCGAGCCAGTCGAGCTCCTCGAGCGCCTCGTCAATCAGAACAGCGGAACGTTGAACCTGGTCGGGGTCCGTCGGGTGGCCGACGTCCTCCGGCGGGAGCTCGACGCTATCGGCTTCGAGACCCGCTGGATCGACGGTGCCGCCGTGGCCCGGGCCGGCCACCTCTTCGCCGAGCGCACGGGCGACCGAGGGAAGCGGCTCCTTCTCATCGGCCACCTGGACACCGTGTTCGAGGAGGAGAGCCCGTTTCAGCGGTTCGAGCGGCTGGGCGATACGGCGCGGGGCCCTGGGGTCGCCGACATGAAAGGCGGCGACGTGGTGATGCTCCAGGCGCTGTGCGCGCTCCGTGCCTGCGGAGCTCTCGACGGCAGCCAGATCGTGGTGGCCTTGATCGGGGACGAGGAGAATCCGGGCGATCCGGTCGAGACCTCTCGACAGGAGCTCCTGGCCGCCGCGCGGCGGAGCGACATCGCGCTCGATTTCGAGGCGGGGGTTCGCGACTCGGCCGGGGAATACGCGACCGTGGCCCGGCGGGGGAGCGTGACCTGGCGGCTGGAGGTGGCCGGCCAGACCGGACACTCCTCGGGCATCTTCACGGAGCAATGCGGCAGCGGGGCGATCTTCGAGGCCGCGCGGATCCTGCACTCCTTCCATGAGGAGCTACGGGGCGAGGCCTACCTCACCGTGTCGCCCGGGCTGTTCCTGGGGGGCACCGAGATCGAGGACCATCCGGCCCACGCCCGGGGACTGGCGGCAGGAAAGGACAACGTGGTCGCGAGCAGTGCGATGGTCGCGGGGGATCTCCGGTCGATCTCGCCGGAGCAGCTCGCCGACGCGCTCCGTCGCATGCGTGCGATCGTGGCGCGGCACCTGCCGCGCACCTCGGCCTCCATCTCGTTCACCGAGTCGTATCCGGCCATGCCCCCGACGGAGGGCAACCGGGCCCTGCTCGACGAGCTGAACCGGGTCAACCGGGATCTCGGTTATGCCGAGCTGCAGCCCCTCGATCCCGGGCGGCGCGGCGCCGCCGACATTTCCTTCGTGGCGCCGTTCGTTCCTTCGTTGTCGGGCCTGGGCGCCCACGGGGAAGGGGCGCACTCATCGGCGGAGTCCATCGACCTGGCTACCCTGCCGAGACAGATCACCCGTGCCGCGCTGTTCCTCTACCGGCTGACGCGCTGATCCTTGACGACCTGAATCTCTCTGCGCCGCGTCGAGCTGGCGCCGTCCGTTCCGCTGACGCGCACCTCCACCAGATACCGCCCCGGCTTGAGCCTGCCGAGCTGGAGAGTGCGATGTGAACGCACCGTCGTCTCGCGGGCGGGCTCCTCGAATGCCAGCGAAACCACGGGTCGACGCTCCGGTCTGGCTGGATTGCCCTTCAAGCGATAGACCGAGACCTCATGCCGGTACGCCCCCGCGGGATCGGCTCCGCGAGCCTCGTAGTAGAGCCCGACCTCGCCACCGGCGCGGAACAGGTCGAACGGAGTGAGCAGCACCGAGTCGCCGGGCGCGGGCTGCCAGAGCGCGCTCATGCCGGCGGCGCCCATGGCCAGGTCGCTCAACTGCAATCCACGGTCGCCGCCGATGCGCAGGCTGTCCCCTACCAGCACGACGCCGGCGCTGTCGCCCTGCGCGAGGGCGGCTCGCCAGCCCCAGCGCCCGGCCGGGATCTCCAGCTCCACTCGCCCGACGAGATACTCGTCGTCCTGAAGCGGTCTCGCCGCCTGGACCGCGACCGTCGTGTCCAGCGCCACGGGAGTGATGCCCTCGGCCGAGAGGGCTACCAGTCTCACCCGCGTGAAGTAGCGCACACCGGTTCCGGTGGCGAGCGGCGCGGTTCCGGGCGCCGCCAGCGCGAACACGAGGTGGGCGAGATTCATCCCGTTGCGGCTTCCGACGGCGACCAGGTCCGCCACTGCGGCCAGAGGCCGGGCGAACTGGAGCTCATAGCTGTCGGTGGACGTGCCGATCGCGATGCTGGCCTGCCCGATTCCGCGCTCCCGCGCCCGTGAATGGGCCCGGCCGTAGGGACCCCAGTTCAGCATGCGTCCGTAGAGTGGCGAGATGGACTGTCTGGAGAGCAGCAGCTGGTCTATCGGAGCGTCGGCGGCCCCCCGAAGATCGTTCACGCTCTCGACGAGACGATAGTCGTAGAGGTCGCCGCCTCCGTTGTCGTCGTAGCCGGAGCTGAAGTGGAAGAGCAGGTCTCCCTCGGCGCGGGTGTAGCGCCACGACTCGTTGGGCATGAGCCCGAACACGAAGGGACGGAGGCGCTCGCTCGGCTCGCCGTGGCGGACGTAGATGACCCCGCGGTCGTCCAGTTCCTCGCTTCCGGAGCGATAGACGTCGGCCGAGCCGTAGTATCGCCGGCTGACGGTGAGGGCAAAGCTGCGGCGGGCGTGCATGAGCCGGCGGTAGTGCTCGTGGATCCGCTCGCCGTCGTTGCGCATGGCGTACCGGTCCCGGTCGATCCAGAACCGCCGCAGATATTCCGCGCGGGCAGCGCCGGTCAGGCGGTCGAATCCTACCAGCTCCGAATCCAGCGCGATCGGTGTGAGATCCGACCGATAACCCGCGACCGCGGTCGAGTCGTCGTCGGCCGCCCCCGCGAAGTAGAGGGATTCCGCGGTCTGCTTCCCGCCCGCGAGGCCGGTGCGGGCCAGCTCTAGCAGGCCAAGTCCACGGGTTCCCCCGGCGGCCAGATAGCGATCGAAGGCCGAGTCGGCCGCCTCCGAGTGACCCGCCGCACGCGCGAGTCGGCCCGAGGCGAGCAGGAGATCGGGCGAGGGCTGCACCGCGGCATCCACGGCCTTCCGCAGCGCGCTGCTGGCGAGCTCGTAGCGCGCAGTGTCTCGCAACCCCGCCGTCAACCCGGCCAGCGCCAGCGCGGCGGGCTCGTAGGCCGGATCGGCGCTCAGTGCCCGCTGCTGTCGTTCCGCGGCGCGCTCCAGACTGCCGATCCCGACTCGGCTGCCCAGCGCGAGCGGGTCCGCCTGCTCCCAGAAGGCACGAGCCTCCTCCGCCAACCCCAGCGCGTACCAGGCGACCGGCCAACCGGGGCGGAGCGCGGTAACTCGGCTCAGGATGCCCACCGCGTCGACCGCGCCTCGGCCGGCACCGAGCTCCGAGAGACGAAGCGCGATGAGGCCGAGGCGGAGCTGGAATTCTGGACTGCCGCGGTCCCGCCCCCCGCCGGCTGAGAGCGAGCGGTAGGCTCGGCGAAGCGAGACGGTGTCCCGTATGGAGATCAGGGAGTCTCGCGCCCGTTCGAACGCCGCGCGCTCAGCGGGCGACTGGGCGGTCGCGACGGGCGGCATTCCTGCCAGAAGGGTCGCGGCCAGCGCGATGCAGCCGAGACGGCCTTCGGCGGTCATGCCTAGACCCTCTTCTCCTCCAGCAGCCGGAAGAACTCCTCGGGCGACGTGAGTGCGGCGAGGCGGGCCGGAACGTCCTGTTCCTTCGCCAATTGCGCGATGCGGCCGAGCACCGGCAGATACTGGTTCGAGATTTCGAGAGGAGGGGCGACGATGAGGAAGAAATGATGGACGGGCTTACCGTCGATCGCCTGAAACTCGATCCCGGTGCTATGTCGACCGTACGCCAGCCGAAGTCGGTTGGATACCAGCGACCGGGAATGGGGAATCGCCATCCCGCGCCCTACGCCGGTAGAGCCCAGGCTCTCGCGTCGCTGGAGCACGCGCAGGAGGGTGTCGGCGCCACGCGACTCGAGCCCTAGGAGACCTACCAGCTCGGCCAGGACTTCATCCTTGCCGCGCGCCTTCAGGTCGAGGGAGATCGTCCCCGGCGTGAAGAAATCCTTGAGCTGCATCGAAGCCGGGGCCGGGGAGGTCATCGTCGGAGGTCGCTGGTGAGGTTCGACAACGTAACCCCTTCCCCGGAACAGTGTCAAAGCCGGAGCCGCAGGATCACGGGCTGCTTCAGCGAGTCCGGGTTCGCGACCCGGCCATCCTCGCCGAACTGCTCATACTGGCTGTTGGCCACATAGTAGAGCTCCCGGCCGACCAGCACGCCGAGCGTGGGCTCGATGTAGCTGGGATGGGCCCGCTCGACGGTCACCGAACGGAGCAGCCGGGTCCCATCCCGGCTCAGCTCTAATCGGACGACGCGGTGCGGCGTCACGCCGTTCTGAATCCCGAGCAACGCCCCATCATGGTAGTACAGGCCGTCGATACCGAGCGCCAGTGCGGTATCCGGAGAGGGGAGCAGTGACGCCGTCCGGGCCTCGAGATCCACGAGCACAATCCCGCGGGAGTAGTCGGCGACATAGAGCCGTCGCTCGTCGGGTGAGAGGGCCAGCCCCTGACCCGACAACAGCAGTGGGGACTCGACGAAGCGCTCGAGCGTGCCCGACCCGGCGGCGACGCGGTAAATCACCGGCGACCGGCTGTCGCTGGAGTAGACGTCTCCGTCTCGCGAGACCGCGACGTCGCCGAGCGCGTGGGGCCGACCGTCCCGAGGGATCTCATACTGTCCGGCGATCCTCCCGGTTTTGAGGTCGATCCGAACCAGCGCGCTGCGGTTACTGTCGGCGGGCGCGTACCCTTCGCCTTGCGGCAGGGAGGTGGCGGCCACCCACAGCACCCGCCTGGCGGCGTCCACCTTCATGCCCAGGGGGGCCCAAGGCTCCTTGTCGTCGAACGCCAGGAGGTCGGAGAACTGTCCATCCGCCGTCATCCGGACGATTTTCCGCCGATGCACCGAGCTGACATAGAAGACCCCGTCTCGCGGGTCGTACGCCACTCCCTCGGTGAGGAGATCGCGCTCCGGGAGCGTAAATGCGACCGTGCTCCGGACGACCGGCTCGCGGTTGCGGGCCAGCTGCCGCTCGACGTCGGCCAGTCCCTGGCTGCCTCGCAGGGAGACGAAGTCGGAGTCGGCCGCCGGCTCGGCGGAATAGCCCAGCGCCGCGAAGCGTCTGAGGGTAGCCAGTGCGGTGGCGGTGTCCCCGTTCAGTGCATAGGCCGACGCGAGCGCATAGGTGACTCCGCCGTGGGTGGGCCGCAGCTGCTGGGCCACTCGGGCATGCTCGAGGAACGCGGGATAGTTCCCGGCCTCATAGGCCTGCACGGCCTCGCGGTACTGCGCGCGCGACTGTACGACGGGGTCGCTCTGTGCCCAGGCGAGCGCAGGCGTAAGCGTGACGAGGCCGATCAGCCGGGAGATCATTGGCATTGGGTTTAAGTTGAAAGGGATCTAGCCACGGCGCACGGCCTACGGGTCACGGCGGCGGCGGTGTAAACTTCCCCATCCCTACGATCGCACACTCATGACGGCTTCAGCCAACCCCGTGACCGCCTCGTTGCGGCAGCCCGCGCTCCAGTCGCCCGAATTCGGACTGGCTCTCGGGCTCGTCGTCGGGCGCTTCGCGCTCGACATGCAGGACCTTCATTACGGCTACTGGACCGACGACCTCGAGCTGACGCCGCAGAACGTGCCGCGGGCCCAGGCCCGCTACACCGACGAACTGATGGCCGACATCCCCGCGGACGTGCGCTCAATTCTCGACGTGGGCTGCGGGGCGGGGAACACGGCGCGCAAGCTGCTCGAGCGGGGCTACGAGGTCGACTGCGTCTCGCCCAACGCCTGGCTCACGGCGGAAGCCCGCAAGGTGCTGGGGACCCGGGCGCGGGTCTTCGAGTCCAAGTTCGAGAACCTCACCCTGGACCGGACCTACGACCTGATCCTCTTCAGCGAAAGCTTCCTCTTCATGAAGGCGGAGCAGGCGCTGGCGAAGGCGGAATCCGCGCTCCGGCCCGGCGGTTACATCCTGATCTCCGACATCTTCAAGCTCCCCGCCGACGAGAAGAGCCCGATCGGCGGCGGCCAGAACCTGCGCCGCTATCGCGCGCTGCTCGCCGACTCGCACTTCACCCAGCTCAAGGACACCGACATGACGGCGAATATCGCGCCGACGTTCGATCTCCTGAGCCGGGCCTACGTCGAGACGATCGGCCCCGCTTACGGGCTCATCCTCGCCAAGCTCGACGTGTCGTACCCCCTGCTGATGAAGTTCGTGCGCTGGAAGTGGCGGGCCAGGATCGCCCGCTACGAGGAGAAGCACTTCAGCGGCAAGCGCGACGGTGCGCACTTCATGAGGCACAAGTCGTATCGGAGGATGCTGTATCAACTCAGGATTGGGGCTCTCGGTGCCCAATAGAGTTACGAACCCGGCTCGCTCCGGGTTCCATTGCCGCTTACCCAACCGCCAAGTATTTTCCGGCCATGCAGTTGCCCTTTCCCTCCGCACATTCGTTCCCGCTCCTTCTGGCCCCGATGGCCGGGGTGTCCGAGGCGCCCTTCCGCCAGATCTGCCGGGCGATGGGTGCCGACGTCGTGCTTTCGGAGTTCCTGTCGTCGGAGGCGATCCGCCGCCGGATCCGGAACACCCTCGAGGGCGCGGAGTTCGAGGAAGTCGAGCGGCCCATCGGAATTCAGATCTACGGGGCCGACCCGACAGCCATGGCGGAGGCGGCAGGCCTCATCACCGAGCATTACCGGCCGGAGTTCATCGATATCAATTTTGGTTGCCCGGTCAAGAAAGTCGTTCAGCGGAACGGCGGCTCCGGCTGCCTTCGCGACCTGGAGCTGGTGGATCGGATCATCCGAGCGGTGATCGGGGCGACGCACCTTCCGGTCACGGTGAAGACCCGCAGCGGCTGGAACGACGAGCAGCGCGATCCTGTGACCATCGCGCTGCGCATGCAGGAGGCCGGGGCGAGGGCCTTCACGCTGCACGCCCGCACCCGCACCCAGATGTTCAGCGGCAAGGCCGATTGGGACGAGATTGCGCGGGTGGTGGAGGCGCTGGAGATCCCGGTCATCGGCAATGGGGACGTGACGACCGCGGCGGACATCGTCCGCATGCGGGAGCACACGCGCTGTGCCGGAATCATGGTGGGCCGCGGCGCTTTCGGAAACCCCTGGCTCTTCCGTGACGGGCAGGCGTTGCTCGCCGGTCACCCCGCTCCTCCGCCGCCGGACGCGATGGAACGCTTCAAGGTGGCGATGGACCATGCGCGACTCGCGCTCCGGCTCCAGGGAGACACCCGCAAGACGATGGTCGAATTCCGAAAGCATCTCGGGTGGTACACGCGCGGCCTGAGAGGAGCGAGCGACCTGCGCCAGCGCCTCTTCCAGATCGAATCGATCGCCGAGGCTGAATCGATCTTCCTGCAGTATCTCGAGCCGGTCGCCCAGGTGGCGTGAGACCCGAGCAGCTCGAGGTTCTGCTCGCGGATGTCGCCGCCGGCCGCCTCAGCCCTACGGCGGCCATCGAGCGCCTCCGCCATCTGCCCTTCGAAGACCTCGACTTCGCGCGCATCGATCATCACCGCGTCCTCCGTCAGGGGCACCCCGAGGTCGTCTTCTGCGAGGGGAAGACCGTGGAGCAGGTGGTCGCCATCTGCGACCGCCTCCTGGCGACGACGGATTCCTTTCTCGGCACGCGCTGCAGCGAGGCCCAGGCCGGCGCGGTCCGCTCCCGCTTTCCCCGGACCGTGTGGAACCCGCTGGCCCGGACCATCTACTGCCCGCCGCGACAAGCGGCCCCGCGGTCGCCCACCACGGACACTATTCTCGTCGTGTCCGCCGGCACCAGCGACCTGCCCGTCGCCGAGGAGGCCGCCGTCTGCGCCGAGGCGTTCGGTCACTGCGTCGAGCGGCTCGCCGACGTCGGGGTCGCCGGGCTGCACCGCCTCCTGGCCTCCGCCGAGCGGCTCCGCTCGGCCCGCGTCGTCATCGTGGTCGCCGGGATGGAGGGTGCCTTGCCGAGCGTCGTCGGCGGGCTGATCTCGGCGCCGGTCGTCGCCGTACCGACGAGCGTGGGATACGGCGCGTCCTTCGGCGGACTCGCGGCGCTCCTGGCGATGCTCAACTCCTGCGCGGCCGGCGTCACGGTCGTGAACATCGACAACGGGTTCGGAGCCGCCGCCGCCGCGAGCCGGATCTGCAGCCGATGACGGTCCGGACCGTCGTGGAGCTCAGGGAGCCCGGGTTCGTCTGGCTCGACATGGTGAATCCGACCAAGGAGGAGCTCGCCGCCATCGCCGAGAAGCACGGGCTGCACTTCACCTCGGTGCAGGACTGCCTCGAGCCCGAGCATCTTCCGAAATTCGAGGCCTTCGATACCCACACTTTCGTGATCCTTCGGGCGTGGGACGAGGAAGCGCCGCCGAATTGCACGACCGTCCAGGAGGTTACCCGGAAGATCGCCATCTTCCAGGCCGAGTCCTTTCTGATCACCATCCATCGGACGGAGCAGCGCTGGCTCTCGACGCTGCAGGAACGGCTGGCGGCGACCCTGGTCGAAAAGCGGCGCAGCAAGAACGGGCGTGAGGGGCCCGGACTCTACATCATGAGTCAGCTGCTCGACGGCGCGGTGGACACCTATCGCAAGCCTTTGGAGGCTGTGGAGGCGCAGCTGGATGCCTTCGAGCAGAAGGTGTTTGTCGAGCGCACGATCGGGAGCCGCCACTTCCGGGCCGAGTTGCGCGAGATCCGGAGCGCCAAGCGCCAGGTCACGCTCGCCAAGCGACTGCTCTGGCGGACGGTGGATGTCGCCCACCGGATGATGCCTGGCGCCGGGAAGCTGGCGCCCATCCTGCGCGACGTACAGGAGAACGTCGAGAGCTACCATTTCTACGCCGATGAGCTCCTCGACGACGCCAACACTCTGCTCAACGTTCAGCTCTCACTGGCCTCGCATCGCAGCGGCGAGGTGATGCGCGTCCTCACTCTGTTCTCCGCATTCTTCCTCCCGCTCACCTTCATCGTCGGGGTGTACGGGATGAACTTCGATTTCATGCCCGAGCTGCGCGCGCGGTGGGGGTATCCGGCGGTCCTGGTCGCGATGGCGCTGGTCTGCCTGGGCATCTACTACTGGTTCCGCCGTCGCGGCTGGATGCGGTGATGAGCGCCCTGGCCGAGCTGCTCGCATTCGTACTCGGCGTGGGCGCGGGCTGGTTTCTGGCCGGGCGACGCTGGTCTCCCGGTGTCGCTCCAAGCGTGTCGCCCCATCTGCTGCCTGATCCCGCACTCGAATGGCTCCGCCGGGCGCACCAGGCGCTCGGTGTGTGGGTCGCCGAAGTGGACGCGGGGCAGGGAGAGACCCGCGCCGAGCGAATCGTGGATCCGGACCGGCTCACGGTGGCGCAGATCGTCGCGGTGGATCGCCGGATGGAGCGGGCTCGGGACCAGGAGCAGAGCGGGGTCGAGCGGATGGAGGGAGGCACCCTCGTCTTCCGCGGAGAGTCGGGCGCCGCCGTGGGACTGCTGCTTCCCGTCGGCCACGACTCGGCCCGGATGCCGGCGGTCGAAACCGATCTCAGGCGCCTGCTCGACGGGGTCCGGCGGCGCCCGCACATGGTCGAGATGGCGCAGGCGCGAACCCAGGAGGCCTCGCTCGAGTCGGCCTCCAGTGTGGGGCTCAGATTGGCCTACCAGCTCGAGCGAACGCTCGACGGCCAGGTCGTCGTGGCGGCCTACGAGAATGCCTACGAGGCGACGCACGACGCCGAGGAGGTCGCCCCCCGAGTGCGCGTCATCGGTGTCTCGGGCCGGGGAGACCGGCGCCTGCTCCACAGCGTGCTTCCCAACGACAGCGAACTGGCACGGGTGGCCATTGGAGAGCTGGATCAGGCGCGCGTGGAAGGCGACCCGCTCGGCAGCGTCGTGGCGGATCGCCGGCAACGCCCGGCCATGGTGCTGATCCTGCCGATCTCGGCGGGAGACCGCACCATCGGGGCGGCCGCGCTCTGGCTCGCAGGTGGCCGCGAGCCGACAGGCTCGGTGCGTACGGAGGTGATCGAATCGCTGGCGAACGCCGGACCCCGCCTCGTCACCGCGCTCGAGGCCGATCGCATCCGGGGCCAGACGGAGATCGACGCGCTGACCGGTCTGCAGAACCGCAAGGGACTGGAAACCGCCATGGGCCGGTCCGTAGGCGATCAGGGCGCACTCATCTTCACCGACCTGGACCGGTTCAAGACCCTGAACGACACGTTGGGCCATCCGGCGGGGGATGCGGCCCTGGTGCACTTCGCGCGGATCCTGCGGGAGCAGATTCGCGGCGCCGACATCGCGGCACGGGTGGGCGGCGAGGAGTTCGCAGTCTGGCTGCCGGACACGGGTCTCGAGCTGGGCGTGAAGATCGCGGAGCGGATCCGGCTCAAGCTCGGCACGACGGAGTGGTCCTGGCAAGGGCGGTCCTGGCCACTCAGCGCCTCGTTCGGTGTGGCGGCCTGCCCCGAGACCAGCCGTTCATTCGAGGCCTTGTACGGGCAGGCTGACGCGGCACTTTACGTCGCAAAGCGGAGTGGGCGGAACCGGGTCGAACGGGCGGGTGGCCTGCGCGCGGGCGGCATGGCTGGCCAGTAACTCACGAATTGACTTGGACTTCCCGCACAATCTGCAGCTCGAGGCCCCGGCCCGTTATATTCCGTGACCCGGGGGGCGACTGGCTTCGACGGGTTTGTTGAAGAAATTGCAGCGTGCCCAGGTCCAGAATCCTGGTTAAACCATCTGGAACGTTCTAACTGCCAACTCTGAACTGGCACTGGCTGCGTAAGCTGAGCTAAGCTCGCTTGACGCACCTCCGTAAGACGGAGCCCGCCCGGGGCGCCGTCGGTCGGATCGTAAATCTGGGCTGGCTGAGGGTGCTGCTCCGGCACCAGCGGCGAGACTTCAGGAGCTTGGCCAACGGGAGGTCGGTTCGGCACCGCCCCGCGGCAACGGCATGAAGACGAGCCTACGCACGTAGACGCAGTCTCGGAAGCTTACTCGGACCAGGGTTCGATTCCCTGCGCCTCCATCAAAAGACGGCGGGCGGCTTCAATCCGAAGCCGCCCGCCGTCTGTCATTCCGGTGCTCAGCGCGACTCTGACTCGACCTTGGTGGCGCAGAAGTGTCCGCGTGCCTTCGGCATCGGCGACCCGCTCTCCCAATTCCCCGCGAATCCGTCCGCATCCAACTCCCGCACCCGAAGCACCGTGTATCCCCCATCGAACCGGACGACGTCACGCCGGTTGGCGAGGGAGCCCAGGCGCAGCAGGATCCGTCCCGGCTTCGAGGACGTATCGGCGAGCCGCTCGATGACCAGCACCCCCGGCTGCATCGGATCGAGCGATCCGATGTCTCCGGGCGCCGTGGCGCCGATGGAGATGAGGTCCGCATCGAGGGTGCCGAAGAACGGGTAGGCGTAGGCCGTGTCGCCCGGCCGAGGGCTGGCCTCGTTGGGCAACAACTTGAGCCTGCCATCCGCCTCGCGCTCGGCTCCCATTCGCCGTGGGGGCGACGAAGCGAATGCGGAACTCGCCTTCGAGGGATTGGGTGCCCACGTCTGCGGGCAGCTCGGATGCGATCGGCGCGCAGGGTTTCGGCTCGGCCTGGCCCGCCGCACCGCTGCAGCCCACGGCGAGCAGGACCGGCAGGAGATGGCGCGGCGACCTCATCGTGCGGGGGCCTGAACGAGCCGTGCCCGATGCATCAACGCGCCGAATCGGCAGTCGCAGGATGTCGTTGTGCAGCGCGATCGTCCGGCCCCGGCCGGCGGCCCGAAGCGCCGGGGCGAGCGAGTACGGGTCGGCGCCCGCGACGTTCACCGCGTAACCCTGATCGGCGAGCGAGCGGACCGTGATGGCGCTGAGCGGATTGGTCCCCGAAATTGAGTTCCCTGTCATCAGCTCGTTGTCGAGAACGCTCTCCCGCCAGTGAGCGTCTACGGTCCCGGGCCGTCCTCATCGTTCTCCACCGGAACTTTTTCGCCGCGTGTAGGATCGTTCCGCCGGCCGCGTCGAACGCGGCAATGGCCTGGGCCCCGGTGAAGTGCGGATCGGTGCCGCCGAGCCGCGACCGCGTCGGCCAGCAGTCCCTGCATACACCACAGCGCTACCGATGCCCATCACGTGCCCCATCTCGTGGATCGCGACCTCATCCAGCAGCTCGACGCGTCTCCAGTTGGTCGAGATCGTCGGTGTCGAAGAACATCACCCCGAGCGACGGGCAGAAAGTCGCTGCTGCCCAGGCAAGGGCCTGCTTGGCCTACGATGTTGCCGGGGCCATCGATCGGCTGCAGGATCGGCGAAGATGAGAAGATCGTCGACTGTTTCCGATGACCGCCGGCAGCCCGGCGACAGTCAGGGTCATTGGCGTCCAGACTCGACGGGATATCGGGCAGATCACCCGTGACGAGTCTCTCCCACCTGATCTCCGCTTCGTGCGAAGGCGAGCAACTGTGAAGAGGATGGCGTGCCCAGGTAGCGGATCGTGATGTTGTACCCGGTGCTCGCGTCGGTAGTGGCCACGAACGTGAGCGGCTCTCCCGAGACGGTCTGTCCCTCGACGGAAACGCTCAGGGTGTTGATCCCGGACGGGCCCGAGGGTCCAGCTGTCGAGGGTGGCAACGCCCTGGGCATTGGTCGTCTTGAGTGCGCCGCTGACCGATCCCCCGCCAGTCGTGACCTCGAACCGCACCTGAACTCCCGCGACCGGCTGGTCGGCCGCATCGAGCGCCCGGACCGCGGGCGCGACGGGTACATTTGCGCCGGCCGCCGCGCTCTGGCCGTTTCCGGCGAAGACTTCGACCACCGCGGCGGGATTGGTCGAGGTGGCGCTGAAGGTGGTGGTGAAGTCCGTGCCGGCGATCGTCGCCAGGACCTGCTGCGCCTGCCCGGGATTCGGGCCCACCGTCAATACCGCCGAGGCCGTGCCGTCGGGTCCGGTCTCGGCCTCCTCGGGGATGACGTTGCCCCCGCCCTGGATCGTTTCGAAGCTGACCGTCAGGTTGGGAATGGCGCTCCCGGACGCATCGCGGGCGCGGACGACGAGCGGCTGAGGGAGCGTCTGCCCCGCCACCGCCGCCTGGCCGTCTCCCGACACCTGCTCGAACGTCGCCACCACCTGGGTGACGCTGACGTCGGCGGTGGTGGTCGCCTCGCCGGAGGACGCCGTGATTTCGGTGGATCCCGGCCCCGTGGCCGTGACGAGGCCGGTGGGGCTCACCGTGGCCACGATCTCGTTGCTGCTGCTCCAGGCTACCGCCGCACCGGGGAGCGGGTCACCCCGCTGGTCCAGGACCGTGGCGCTGAGCTGCTGGGTCCCGCCGACCGAGGTGAAGGCGAGCGTGGTCGTGTTGAGCGAGATTTCAGTCGGGACGCTCGGATCCGACGAGCCTCCGCAGGCACCGAGGAGGAGCGCGACCAGGGAAGTCCAGGTGCGCGCATTGCGGCCGCGAGGCCAGGAGAACATGACGCCGCCCCCTGCATGGGGTTGGGGGTTGGCTCCGAGGCTGGGGAGCGTGGCTGGAAAGCAGCGCAAAAAACTAGACCGTTGAGGCCCCTGCCGCCAGCGCCAACCGGCCCTCGGCGGGCCTCAGGTTTCTGTCCAATGTGTGTTCATGGTTTGTTCATGGTCAAACCGTAAACTGTTGATTAATGAGGCGTTAGTAGATCATATGTCACCTGATATCTCCAGCGGAGCCTCGCGCACTATGCCGACCTCGACAATCGCCTCTACCGACCGCATTCGGGAGCAGTTTCCCGCTCTCCAACGGCTCATCGGCGGACGGGGCGTGGCCTACTTCGATGGTCCCGGGGGCACCCAGGTGCCACGGACGGTCGTCGAGACCATGACCGACTACCTCTACCAGCACAACGCCAACACCCATTGGCATTACCCCTCGAGCGAAGAGACCGACGCGATGCTGGCCGGGGCCCGTGGGGCCCTCGCCGACTTCCTTGGTGCCGCGCCGGGCGAGATCGCCTTCGGCGCCAACATGACCACGCTCACCTTCCACCTCGCCCGCTCGCTCGGGCGGAGCTGGGGGCCGGGCGACGAGATCGTCGTTACCGAGCTCGACCACCAGGCCAACGTCGCGCCCTGGCAGGCGGTGCAAAGGGAGCGCGGGGTGACGCTCCGAACGGTTCCGCTGATTCCGGAGCACGGACGGCTGGATTGGACGGCTCTCGAGGCGGCGATGACCCCGCGCACCAGGCTCCTCGCGATCGGCGCGGCCTCGAATGCCCTGGGCACCATCTCCGAGGTGGAGCGCGCTGCGGCGCTGGTCCACGCCGCGGGCGGACTCTGCTTCGTGGACGCGGTCCACTATGCGCCGCACGTCCTGGTGGATGTTCGGCGGCTCGACTGTGATTTCCTCGCCTGTTCGGCCTACAAGTTCTACGGCCCGCACGTGGGCGTCCTCTACGGTCGCGCGGGGCTCGTAGACCGGCTGGATGTCCCCAAGCTGGTGCCTGCACCGGAGGAGGCGCCTGAGCGTCTGGAGACCGGCACTCTCAATCATGAAGGCATCGCCGGCGCGGCGGCGGCGGTGGAGTTTCTCGCCTCGCTGGGGACTGGGGACACGAGAAGGGGGCGACTGCAGGCGGCGTTCGAGGGACTGCACCTTCGCGGTCAGGCTCTGCTGGAGCGTCTATGGAATGGGCTGAGCGGGATTTCGGGCGTGCGACTGTACGGGCCGGAGCCCGGCACACCGCGCACACCTACCGTGGCGTTCACGGTGCGGGATCACGGATCGGACGACGTGGCTCGCGCGCTGGGACGCGCCGGTGTGTTCGTCTCGAACGGAGACTTCTATGCCTCGACCGTAGTCGAGCGCCTCGGCCTCGGCGCGGGAGGACTGGTTCGCGCCGGGTGCGCCTGCTATACGACCGAGGCCGAGGTGGACAGCTTGATCGCGGGCGTGAAAGAGCTGCGGCGCTCGCTCAGCCGGGCTTGACGGGGATCTTCACCCTGGTCTTCTCCCATTCGAGCACAAGGGACGTGGTTCCCTTGCCCCCCGGCTCCGCCCGGATGGTGAAGGTCTCGATCGGCTCCGCGAGCGTCTCGGCCGGCACCTTCCCCCGTCCCAGCTCCTGCGCCTTCACCTGGTCGGTGTAGCGCGACTCCTCTCCCCACTGGGTGATCGAGCGGTTGACGATCACTTCCCACTCGGTCTTGCCGGGCACGGTGTACAGCGAGTAGACGCCGGGCGGGACCCGAACGCCGGCCACCTGTATGGCCACCGGCGTGTAGAAGATCGTCGGCTCGTTCGCTCCCGTGCGCCAGAGCTTGCCATAGGGGATCGTGGCGCTGCCGAGCATTTCGCGGCCGCGGAGCGACGGGCGGCCGTAGCAGACCTTCACCGGCGCTTTCCCGAGCGTGAACGTGACCGAGTCCAACGGGCTCGGCCGCCCCTCGGCGGGCATCTGTTGCGGCCTCTGCACGACGCAGGCAGTGTCGGCCGATGGAGCGGCCGTGAGACTCAGGAGGACGAGCGCAGCGGTGAGGGACATGAGAATTCTCCAGGAAATTTCAGGGGCCCACCAGCGCGTCGCGGGCCTCGAGCGCCAGCGCCAGGGCGCGGCGGGGATCATCGGCGAGGCAGTTCAAGTGGCCCATTTTCCGGCCGGGCCGGGCTTCGGCTTTCCCGTACAGATGGAGCCGCACGCCCGGGCGCCGGAACGCCTCTTCCCAGCGCGGTGGCCCGTTCCGCCACAGGTCACCGAGCAGATTGACCATGGCGACCGGGCTCAGCAGCCGTGCGGTCGCGAGCGGCAAGCCGCACAGAGCCCGGACCTGTTGCTCGAACTGGTCCGTGGTGCAGGCGTCGAGCGTCCAGTGCCCGGTGTTGTGCGGCCGCGGGGCCAGCTCGTTCACGAAGAGACGGCCACCGTTCGCCACGAACAGCTCGACGCCGAGCACCCCGACATAGTCGAGCGCCCCCGCCACGCGAGCGGCCAACCGGCGTGCCTCCTGGCCCAAGGCGTCGGAGACAGCGGCCGGCACGACCGTCGAGTCCAGGATTCCGTCGCGGTGCCGGTTCTCGGCCACGGGGAAGGGGACCACGGCGCCGTCGGATCCGCGCGCCAGCACCACGGAGAGCTCCTGCTCCAGGTTCAGGCGCTCCTCGAGCACGCAAGGCACTCGGCCCAGCCGCGCGAAGGCATCGAGCGCCCCGGAGGGGTGCTCGACGGTCACCTGACCCTTGCCGTCGTATCCGAGGCGGCTGGTCTTGAGCAGGGCGGGAAAGCGGACGCTGGCGGCGGCGTCCCGCAACGATTGCTCGTCGTACACCGGTTGGAATGGCGCCGTCGCGAAGTCGTGTTCCTGGAGGAACGTCTTCTCGACGATGCGATCCTGGGCCACGGCGACGGCGGCAGGACTCGGATGCACCGGCACCGATTGCGCGAGCCGTTCCATGGTTTCGGCGGGCACGTTCTCGAACTCGGTGGTCACGGCAGCACAGGTCGCCGCCATCTGGTCGAGGGCAGCGCTGTCGGTGTAGGCGGCCTTGAGGTGGCAGTCGGCCACCTGGCCGGCGGGACTGGCGGGATCGGGATCGAGCACGAGCACGCCGTATCCCAGAACCCTCGCCCGCAACGCGAACATCCTGCCGAGCTGCCCGCCACCCAGGACCCCCAGCGTCGCCCCCGGCAGGATCACGCGGGCTCCTGGGGAAGCGTGATGTCGAGCACCCGTTGCGTCTGGTCGCGACGGAACTGCTCCAGCCGCCGGGCGAGTTTCGCATCCTGCAGGGCGAGGATAGCGACGGCACAGAGCCCGGCGTTCTGCGCGCCGGCGGCACCGATGGCGAAGGTCGGAACGGGAATGCCCGCGGGCATCTGCACGATCGAGAGCAGGGAATCGAGTCCCTGGAGGTGCTTGGTGGGCACCGGAACGCCGAGCACAGGGAGGATAGTCTTGGAGGCGAGCATCCCGGGAAGGTGCGCCGCCCCTCCCGCGCCCGCGATGATGCAGCGCAGCCCGCGGCCGGCGGCCTCTTCGGCATAGCGGAACAGCAGATCCGGCGTGCGGTGGGCCGAGACGACGCGGGCCTCGAATGGCACCTCGAACTCGGTCAGCCGGCGGGCGGCCTGCTGCAGGACCTCCCAGTCGGAGTCACTGCCCATCACGATGCCCACGATCGGCTGAGCCATGCGGTTCCTCGGTGGCGGACGGCAGGAATAAAGGTGTCCCCCGGCGGCGGAGCAAGCGCGCGGCCGGTGTCTCGCGTCACCTACCGCGCCGCGCTTCGGTGATATTCAATACCGGGCGTACCATCGGAACGCGGAGGGCGCATGGCGGAGCATCAGGAAGGGCGGTCGGTGACCGCGGAGATTACCGGAAGCGAGCGCGCGGTCCGGGCGACGCTGGATCACAAGGTGTTGCGCTTCACATACGGAGGCCACCCCCGCACGGTGGAGCCACAGCTGGTGGGAATCCACGAGAACGGGGAGTCGCTGCTGGTGGCGTTTCAGACGGGTGGCTCGAGCAGCACCGGGGACGTCCCGGGATGGCGAACGTTCAAGACCCTGGACATGGACGACGTGGAGATCGGCGAGGAAACGTTTCCGGGCCCGCGGCTCGACTTCGAGCTGGCGGGCCACCCGATGGTGGAGATCTTCGCGAGGGCCTAGACCGTCGCGCGGGTGCGGTCCATCGTACCGCGCGCCATGAGCGCCGCCTGCGCGCCGGCGAGTCGCGCGATGGGAACCCGGTAGGGCGAGCAGGACACGTAGTTCATGCCCAGCCGGTCGCAGAAGCCGACCGCTCCCGGCTCTCCCCCGTGCTCGCCGCAGATGCCGAGCTTGAGGTCGGGCCGGGTGCTGCGGCCCAGGTCGCAAGCCATCTTGATCAGCTTGCCGACACCTACCTGATCCAGGACCTGGAAGGGATCAGCCTCGATCACGCCGTGCTCGAGGTAGTAGGGCAGGAAGTGTCCGGCGTCGTCCCGGCTCATTCCCCAGGTGGTCTGGGTGAGATCGTTGGTGCCGAAGGAGAAGAACTGGGCTTCCCGGGCCAGTTCGTCGGCCGTGAGCGCCGCGCGCGGAAGCTCGATCATGGTGCCCAGCAGGAACGGCACCGTGATCTGCCGCTCGCGGAACACCTCCTCCGCCGTCTGGCGCACCAGCAGCGCCTGTTTCCGGAACTCCACGACACTGGCCGTGAGGGGAATCATCACCTCCGGCATCACGCGCCCCTTCCGGAGGGCGACCGTGCATGCCGCCTCGAAGATCGCGCGCACCTGCATCGCCGTGATCTCCGGGTAGATGATTCCCAGACGGCACCCGCGCAGGCCCAGCATCGGGTTCACCTCGTGCAGCCGGTCGATGATCGACTGCAGCGCTTCCACGGCGATGCCGAGCTCGCCCGCCAGGGCCTCGATTTCGCCCTGTTCCTTGGGGAGGAACTCGTGGAGCGGGGGGTCCAGCAGCCGGATGGTGACCGGAAAGCCCTCCATCGCGCGGAAAATCGCCTCGAAGTCGGACCGCTGCATCGGCAGCACCTTGGCCAGGGCCGCCGCCCGACCCTTGGTGTCGGTGGCCACGATCATCTCGCGCATCGCGCTGAGCCGCTCGCCGTCGAAGAACATGTGCTCGGTCCGGCAGAGTCCGATGCCTTCGGCGCCGAAGTCGCGACCGCGATGGGCGTCGGCCGGCGTGTCCGCGTTGACCCGCACGCGGAGCTGCCGGATCCGGTCGGCCCACTGCATGAGCCGGTTGAAGTTGCCGCTCATTTCCGGGGCGACGAGCGCCGCCTGTCCAGCGAATACCCTGCCCGTGCTTCCGTCCACCGTAATCCAATCGCCCTCGGAGATGCTGCGGCCGTTCACGGCGAAGCGATTGTGCTTTTCGTCCACCTCGAGCGTCTGCGCCCCGGCCACGCAGGGCTTCCCCATGCCTCGCGCCACGACCGCGGCGTGCGAGGTCATGCCGCCGCGCGCCGTCAGGATCGCCTTGGCGAGCACCATCCCGTGGAAATCCTCGGGCGAGGTCTCCCGCCGGACCAGGATGATCGACTGTCCGGCGCGCGCGAGCTTCTCCGCCCGATCGGCGTCGAACACGGCGGTGCCGCACGCGGCGCCGGGCGAGGCGGGGAGGCCGGTGGTCAACAGGTCGAGCTGAGCCCGCGGGTCGAGGGTCGGGTGGAGCAGCTGGTTGAGATCGTTCGGCGGAATCCGGGCGACGGCCTCTTCCTCGGAGATGAGGCCCTCATCCACCATCTCGCACGCGATGCGCACCGCCGCGTGGCCCGAGCGCTGGCCCCGCCGGGTCTGCAGCATGTACATGGTGCCGCGCTCGATGGTGAACTCCATGTCCTGCACGTCGCGGAAATGGCGCTCGAGGGTCCGCGCCACCCGCTCCAGCTCCTGGTAGGAGGCGGGGAGCCGCTCCTTCAGCGTGGCGATCGGATCCGGCGTTCGCGCGCCTGACACGACGTCCTCGCCCTGCGCGTTGAGCAGGTATTCGCCGTAGAGCGCCCGCTCGCCGGTGGAGGGGTCCCGGCTGAACGCGACGCCGGTCCCGGAGTCCTCTCCGAGGTTGCCGAAGACCATGGCCACGACGTTGACCGCCGTGCCCATCGAATCGGGGATGTCGTGCAGCTTCCGGTAGTCGATCGCCCGGCGGGTATTCCAGCTCTCGAACACCGCCGCGATCGCCCCCCACAGCTGCCGCAGGGGATCGTCGGGGAACTCGCGGCCGGTCTCGGACCGGATGTGCTCCTTGAACCGGCGGACCACCGCCTGCAGGGCCTCGACCGGCAGGTCGATGTCACGCTCGACGCGGCAGTGCTTCCGGTGCTCCTCCAGGATCTCCTCGAACGGCTTCTTCGACAGATCGAACACGACCGTGCCGTACATCTGCACGAACCGCCGGTACGAGTCCCAGGCGAAGCCGGCGTTGCCGCTCTGCCGGGTGAGGCCTTCGACCGTGAGGTCGTTGAGGCCAAGATTGAGAATGGTCTCCATCATGCCGGGCATCGACACCGCCGCGCCCGATCGCACCGAGACGAGGAGCGGATTCTCGCCGTCGCCGAAGTGCTTCCCGGTCGCCGTCTCCAGCCGCTGCAGGGTGTTCTCCACCTCGACGCGGAGGCGCTTGGGGAACTGATTGCTCTCGAGGTAGTGGAGGCAGAGACTGCTGGCGATGGTGAAACCGGGAGGGACGGGGATGCCGATGGTGGTCATCTCGGCGAGGCCCGCGCCCTTGCCGCCGAGGATGTCCTTCATGGCGGACGTGCCGTCGGCTCGGCCCTGCCCGAAGAAGTAGACCAGCGGCTGGGTATAGGGGCCGCTCATGCGGGAGTCGCGATGAGCGGCGACGCGTGCCGAAGCTGCACCAGATCCTCCGGAATCGGGGTGGGGTACTGCCCCGAGAAGCAGGCATGGCAGAAGCCCGTCGTGCTGCCGGCGGCCCGGAGCATCCCGTCCAGCGACAGGTACCCGAGCGAATCCACGCCGAGGAATTGCTGAATCTCCTCGATCGAATGGGTCGAGGCGATCAACTCTTCGCGGGTCGGCGTGTCGATCCCGTAGTGGCAGGGACCCGTGATCGGGGGCGAGGCCAGTCGGAGATGGACGGCGCGGGCGCCCGCCGCGCGGATCATCTGCACCAGGCTCTTGCTGGTGTTGCCGCGCACCAGACTGTCATCCACCACCACCACCGACTTGCCGTAGATGACGTCCCGAACCGGATTGAACTTGATCTTCACCTTCGCCACCCGGTGATTCTGGGTGGGATTGATGAAGGTCCGGCCCACGTAGTGGTTCCGGATCAGGCCGTACTCGAGCTTGATCCCGGACACCTCGGAGAACCCCAGCGCCATGGCGTTGGAGCTGTCGGGCACGCTGAACACCACTTCCCCGGCGGGCGCGGGCTGCTCCCGGGCCAGCTGGCGGCCCAGCTCGCGACGCACGCGGTCCACCGACTCGCCGAACACGGTGCTGTCGGGCCGGGCGAAATAGACCAGCTCGAAGACGCACCGGCTCACCGGGCGGCTCGAGAGCCGCGGCAGCTCGGTGACCTGGCCGTCGTCGATGCGGACGAAGTCGCCCGGCTGAAGCTCGCAGGCGATCGTCGCGCCGACGAGATCCAGTGCGCAGGTCTCCGAGGCGATCACCATCCCGCTGCCCAGGCGGCCCATCACGAGCGGGCGGAAGCCCCGGCTGTCCACGACCGCGTAGAGCGTGCGCCCGGCGGCGATCACCAGACTGTACGCGCCATCCACCTGCTCCAGGGCGTCCCGGATCTGGCCTTCGACCGTCTCGGCCTCGGACCGCGCGATGAGGTGGACCAGCACCTCGGTGTCCGACGAGGTCGTGAAGATCGCGCCGCGCTCGACCAGCTCGCGCTTGAGCTCGGTGGCATTGGTGAGGTTGCCGTTGTGAGCGATCGCGAGCGGCCCGCAGCGGGTATTGACGCTGCACGGCTGCGCGTTCGCCAGCACGGTGCTCCCGGTCGTGGAGTAGCGGGTGTGGCCCACGGCGACGTCGCCGGGCAGCCGCGCGAGAATCGCGTCATCGAAGGTCTCCGAGACGAGACCCATGCCGCGGAACGGGTGCGCGTTGCCCCCCCGGTCCACCGACACGATGCCGGCGCTCTCCTGCCCCCGATGCTGGAGGGCGTAGAGGCCGAGGTAGGTGAGCCGGGCAGCGTCCGGAATGCCGGAGACGCCGATGATGCCGCACATGCTTACTCTCCCGCCGAGCGATCCACGTCCGGGTGCTGCATGCGCCGAGGGATCGCTTCGAAGTAGATCCGGCGCAGAGTGGGGACAGACCAAGTAAACACGCTTCCCCCCACCCGTAGTTCCAGTGAGCCTGAATGTTTGCCGACGCGACCTGCCCGGTAGACGGGTACCCGGTGCTCCCGGGCGAGGGACTCGAGGGCCGGAACCTGCTCGGAGGTGGCGGACACGACCACCCGACCGGCGTCCTCCCCGTACAGCACTCCCTCGGCACCGACGCCGGGGGCGTACGCATCCAGGTCCACCGTGGCGCCGAACCCTTCGGCCGCATAGGGCCCGCCGATCGCTGCCTCCGCCAGGGCGACCGCCAGCCCACCCTCGGCCGCGTCATGGGCCGAGCGAACGAGCCCCTTCCTGGCCGCCGCGACGAGCAGGAGCTGGAGCCGGCGTTCCGCCTCGAGGTCCACGGCCGCGACACGACCGCCGATGAAATCTCGCACCTCGGTCCAGTAGGCCGAGCCGCCGAGCTCGCCGCGGGTTTCGCCCAGAATGAGGATCTCGTCGCCCTCCGACCGGAAGTGACTGGGCACCCGGTCCTCCGCACGCTCCAGCAGGCCCACCAGGCCGACGGTCGGGGTCGGATCCACCGCGCCTGTGGGGCTTTCGTTGTAGAACGAGACGTTGCCGCCGGTCACCGGTGTCTCGAAGGCTCGGCAGGCGTCGGCGATGCCGCGGCAGGCCTCGACGAACTGGAAGAACACTTCGGGCTTCTCGGGGTTGCCGAAGTTGAGGCAATCCGTGATGCCGAGCGGGAGCGCGCCGGTGCAGGCGACATTGCGCGCCGCTTCCGCCACCACGGCCTTGCCTCCCTCGTACGGGTCGAGGGCCACGAGACGGTTGTTGCAGTCGACGGTCACCGCGACCGCGAATTCGGTGCCCGGGACGCGGAAGACGCCGGCGTCACCGCCCGGGCCGAGGACGGTCGAGGCCTGCACGGTCGAGTCGTACTGCTCGTACACCCACCGCTTGCTGGCGATGTTGGGGCTGTCCAGCAGGAGCTCCAGGGCACCCTGGAGATCGGCCTTCGGCGGGGCGGTGGGGACCGCGCTACGGCGGGCGCGCGCGGAGTCGGCTTCCCGAGCCTCGGGCGTGTAGATCGGACAGTCGTCCACCAGCCGCTGACCCGGAATCGCGGCCACCACGAGGCCGTTGTGCTTCACCCGGAACATGCCGTCGTCGGTGACCCGGCCGATCGGAGTGGCCGTGAGCTCCCACTTGGCGCAGACGGCCTGGATCTCCTCGACCCGCCGCGGCTCCGCGACCAGCAGCATCCGCTCCTGCGATTCCGAGAGCAGGATTTCGTACGGGGTCATTCCGGCTTCCCGCGTCGGGACCAGGCCCGTGTCGATCTCGACGCCGACGCCCCCCCGGGCCGCCATCTCGGCGCTGGAGCTGGTGAGCCCCGCCGCACCCATGTCCTGGATGGCTACGATCAGGCCCGAGGTAATGAGCTCCAGGCTCGCCTCGAGCAGCAGCTTTTCGGTGAACGGGTCGCCGACCTGCACCTGAGGCCGCCGCGCCTCGCTCTTCTCGGAGAGCTCCTCGGACGCGAAGCTCGCACCATGAATTCCGTCACGCCCGGTGCGCGATCCCACGGCGAGGAGCACGTTCCCGACGCCGTGGGCCGCGGCGCGGATCAGCTCGTCCTCGCGCAGCAGGCCGACGCACATGGCGTTCACCAGCGGGTTGCCCGTGTATCCCGGCGCGAACCCGACCTCGCCACCCAGCGTGGGCACGCCCACGCAATTGCCATAGTCTCCGACCCCTCGCACCACGCCCGCGAAGAGGTACCGGTTCCTGGGATGGTCCAGCGGCCCGAACCGCAGGCTGTTGAGCACGGCGACCGGGCGAGCGCCCATGGTGAAGACATCGCGCAGGATGCCGCCCACGCCGGTCGCGGCGCCCTGATACGGCTCGACCGCGGAGGGGTGGTTGTGGGATTCGATCTTAAAGGCGACCGCCCACCCCTCGGGGAGCCGGAGCACGCCGGCGTTCTCTCCCGGCCCCTGCACCACGTGGGGACCGGTGGTCGGAAACCGCTTGAGCACGGGTTTGGAGTGCTTGTAGCTGCAATGCTCCGACCAGAGGGCCGAAAAGACACCGAGCTCGGTGAGCGTAGGCGTGCGGCCCAGCATCTCGACGATGCGGCCGTATTCCAGCTCGTTGAGGTTGTGCTCGCGGACGACTTCGGGCGTGACTTGCCGTTCCCCGGGAAAGGAGAACGCCTCGGTCGGGCCGGCGATGACGGAACCGGTCACTTGCCGTCCTTCTTGCCGGAGCTGCGGAGGGAGGCCAATGCGTCCGAGAGCACGCGCGTGAGCAGAGCGGGGCGTGCCTCGTGGGCGATCGCGGCCAACTCACCCGCGTCGAGCCACATGCCGCCGCAGTGGGGACAGGTCTCGATCTGGACGTTGTGGAACTCGCTGCTAGCGAGGTCGAAGCCATCCTTGGGGCACTTCATGTAGTGCGATTTGCGCGCCGCTTCGAGGGCGGCCTTGTCGGCCTCCTCCCGCCGCTTGCGGAGCAGCTCCGCGTTCTGCTGGGCGAAGTATTCGTCCTCGTTCCGGCTCGGTTTGTCCGTGCTCATCGGCTGGTCACCTTGCTGGTGGAGGCCCGGGATTGCCAGGCCGCGATGGAAAGGAAGAATCCGGCCCCATCGTCGAGACCGAGCAACGGCTCGGCGGCGCGCTCGGGATGCGGCATGATGCCGACCACGTTCCCCGCCGCATTGCAGATCCCGGCGATGTGGTTGGCGGACCCGTTCGGATTCGGCTGGTAGGGCGAGCCCTCGGTGTCGGCGACGTAGCGGAGGACGATGCGTCCCTCGGCCTCGAGTTCTCGCAGCGTGTCATCGGTCGCGACGAAGCGGCCGTCGCCGTGGGCCACCGGCAATCGGAGCCGCGCCCCGGCCCCGTAGGCCGAGGTGAAGGGCGTGTCCGCCCGCTCGACGATCACGTCCACCGGCTTCGCCACGAAGGTCAGGCCGGCGTTGCGCATGAGGGCGCCCGGGAGCAGGTGGGCCTCGCAGAGGATCTGAAAGCCGTTGCAGATGCCAAGGACGGGACCGCCGGCCTGGGCATGCCGCTGCACCGCCTGCATGACCGGACTGAAACGCGCGATGGCACCGGAGCGGAGATAGTCGCCGTAACTGAAGCCGCCGGGCAGGAGCACGATGTCCGCCCCCCGCAGGTCACCATCTCGATGCCAGACGAAATAGGCATTCGCGCCCACGCGCTCCGCGGCGCGGAGGGTGTCGAAGTCGCAGTTGCTGCCGGGGAACCGGACGACGGCGACGTTCAACATCAGGCGTCCTCTACCTGGAGGAGGTAGTCCTCGGTCACGGGATTCGCGAGCAACTTGTCGCACATCTGCCGGGCCCGGGCCTCCGCCTCCGCCCGGGTTGGAGCGGCGACGTCCAGCTCGATCGCGCGGCCCACCCGCACGTCGCCCGCTTCGCCGAAGCCGAGCGCCGCGAGCGCGTGCTCCACGGCCTGTCCCTGCGGATCCAGCAGCCCGGTGCGGGGCATCACCCGCACGTGTACGCGGAAGCTCATCAGACCTCTGGTTTCTGGCGGCGATCGCCCCAGGCGTCACGCCGCTCGTGAGTGACCGGCGGCAGATCGCTCTCGCTGCCGTCGGCGAGCCGCTCCTCGACCTGCCCGACCGGCTCGGGCCGCTCCATCAACCCCAGGATGGTCGCCCGCACGATGCCGAACGCCATATAGAACAGACCGAGTGGAAACAGAAAATACTCAGGCGCGAAGATTCCGCCGATCAGGATGATCAGATGCACCGTGAGCCCCAGCAGCCCCTTCCTGCTCCTGAGCCCTATGGGCGGGAACTTGGGGTATTTGACGTTGCTCACCATCAGCACGGCCAGAAGCAGCATCAGTACCACCAGTCCCTGATGCTGCAGGTCCAGATACGCCGGGGAGGCGCGGTACCACTCGGTCTGACTGAAGGGGTAGTAGACGGCCAGGGTCATCCCCGCCGCGGGCGACGGCATCCCGGTGAACCATGCGGAAGGCGCCTTGCCGGCCGACAGCACGTTGTAGCGCGCGAGCCGCAGTGCCACCGCGGTGACGTAGATGTAGCAGAGGATCCAGGAGAACCGGCCGGCGTTGGAGAAGTCGAGGAAATAGATGAGCAGGGCCGGAGCCACGCCGAAGGAGATGACGTCCACCAGCGAATCGAGCTCCGCCCCGAAGCGGGTGCCCGTGTTGCTGAGTCGGGCCACCCGGCCGTCCAGCATGTCGAGGATTCCGGCAAAGACGATGAACCAGCCCGCCCATCGATAGTTCCCGTTGAAGGCGGATACAATCGCCCAGAATCCGAAGAACAGGTTGCCGAGGGTGAAGGCGGAGGGCATTACGACGACGACCTGCCGCATCGAGGGCCGCCGCATGCCTTCCCGCCGAGGAATCAGTTCCATTGGGCCACCACCGTAACTCCCGCGCGGGTGCGGTCCCCGACGCGCACCAGCACGCGGGCCCCCACCGGCACGAACAGGTCCACCCGCGAGCCGAAGCGGATCATCCCCATCCGCTCGCCCTGCCGCACCTGCTCCCCGACCGAATGGTCGGTGACGATGCGCCGCGCGATCAAACCGGCGATCTGCCGGATCAGCACCTTGCCCTTCGACGTATCCAGTCCCACCGAGCTCTGTTCGTTGTCGAGGCTCGACTTCTCCGCGCCGGCGTGTCCGAACTTTCCCGCGTTGTAGTGCCGATAGGCGACGGTGCCATCGGTGGGATATCGGTTCACGTGGACATCGAAGACGTTCATGAAGATCGAGATCCGGACGGCGCGCCCGTTGAAGAAGGTCGGCTCTTCCACCTCGACAATGCTCACCACTTTGCCATCCGCCGGTGCGACGACGTACTGGTGCCCGCGGGCGCCCTCGCGATTCGGATCGCGGAAGAAGGCGACGACCCAGATCGACAGCGCCACCCACGCCGGGGCGGCGATCCACCAGCCGACGGTCCCGGCGCGGAGCGCGCCGATCACCAGGATCAGGGCGATGATCCAGGCACCGACGATGAACCAGCGGCCTTCCGGAGCCGTGCGCATCATCCGCGCTGCTCCAGCTCACGGCCCGTGATGAGTCGGAACGCCTCGAGGTAGCGCCGGCTGGTCGCCTCGACCACGTCGGCCGGAAGGGTGGGGGGCGGCGCCTCCCCATTCCATTGTCCTGCCGCCCTCAGCCCCGCGAGATAGTCGCGCAGCGGCTGCTTGTCGAAGCTCGGCTGGCTCCGTCCTGCCTGGTAGCGGTCGGCCGGCCAGAACCGGGACGAATCCGGCGTCATGACCTCGTCGATCAGGCGGAGCGTGCCGGCCGAGTCGGTCCCGAACTCGAATTTGGTATCCGCGATGATGATCCCAACGGACGCCGCGTGGTCGCGCCCGGCCAGGTAGACGTCGAAGCTGGCCTCGCGGAGACGCTCGGTCAGCTCGGCACCCAGCGCGGCCGCCACCGCAGACGGGGAGACGTTGAGGTCGTGACCGGTCTCGGCTTTCGTGGCGGGCGAGAAAATCGGCGACTCCAGCCGGGCGCTCTCGATCAACCCCGCCGGAAGCGGTTCACCGGCCAGGGTTCCGGAAGTGCGATACTCTACCCATGCCGACCCCGACAGGTAACCGCGGACGACACACTCGAACGGCACCGGCACCGCCCTCCGCACCAGCATCGAGCGGCCTTCCAACTGCTCGCGGTAGCTTCGGAGCGACGGAATCCGCTCCAGGACCTCGTCGCTGCGCGCCGTGACGTAGTGCGACGGAAAGACGTGGGCCAGTCGCTCGAACCAGAACGCGCTGATCTGGGTGAGCACCGCTCCCTTGCCGGGAATCGGCTCGCGCATCACGATGTCGAATGCGCTGACCCGGTCGCTCGCGACGAGCAGCAGATGCTCGTCGTCCACGGCATAGACTTCCCGGACCTTGCCTCGCCGCACGAGCGGCAGTGGCAGCGCGCTCTCCGCCAGGACCGTCATACGCCCACCTCGGCGGCCTCGGCCTCGGCCGCCAGCGGTCGCACGCGGTGCAGCAGCGGATCCAGATACTCCGAGAGGAACTCCCCGACCTGGCGCGAGGCGCGGCCGGTATAGTTGGCCGGCTCGAGCTCCGCCTTCAGCGCAGCGGCAGGGACGCCTGCGAAGGCGGGATCGGCGGCCAGGCGAGCGAGCAGGTCGTTCGGGGCGCCGCGGCTCACCTCGTCGGCGACCGCGAGGCTGTGTCGCCGGATGACCTCGTGCAGCGCCTGCCGGTCTCCCCCACGGGCGACGCCGAGCATGAGCCAGCGCTCGGTGGCCATGAAGGGCATCTGATCCGCCACGTGACGCCGGATGACGTCCTCTCTCACCTCGAGACCGGCGGCGATGTTGGTGGCGAGGACCAGGATCGCGTCGGTGGCGAGGAAGGCCTCGGGAAGCGTGAGCCGGCGATTGGCGCTGTCGTCCAGCGTCCGCTCCAGCCACTGCGCGGCGGCGGTATGAGCGCCGTTGGCCTGCAGCGAGATCACGAACCGCGCCAGCCCGGCGATCCGCTCGGCCCGCATCGGATTCCGCTTGTAGGCCATGGCGCTGGAGCCGACCTGCTCCGATTCGAAGGGCTCCAGCAGCTCACCCTCGTGCTGCAGAAGCCGCAGATCGCCCGACATCTTGCCGGCCGACTGAGCGATCCCGCTCAGCGCGTTCAGAATGCTGCTGTCGGCCTTGCGGGGATACGTCTGGCCGGTGACCGCGAAGGCCTCGGCGAACCCCAGCTTGGCGGTGACCCGTCGCTCCAACTCCCGCACCCGGTCATGATCGCCGCCGAACAGCTCGAGGAAGGAGGCCTGAGTGCCCGTGGTACCCTGACAGCCGCGGAAGCGGAGCGCGCCGATCTGGTGCGCGACCTCCTCCACGTCGAGCGCGTAGTCCTGCATCCAGAGCGTGGCGCGCTTGCCGACGGTCGTGAGCTGCGCCGGCTGAAAGTGGGTATAGGCGAGGCAGGGAAGCTCCGCCGTCCGCCGGGCGAACGTCTCCAATGCTCCCAGGACCGCGATGAGGCGCCCCAAAAGCAGGCGCAGCCCTTCCCGCATGACGATGAGATCGGCGTTATCGGTGACGAACGCGCTGGTGGCGCCGAGGTGCAGATACGGCCGCGCCGCGGGGGCCTGATCCCCGAAGGCGTGGATGTGGGCCATGACGTCGTGGCGGAAGCGGCGCTCGTAGCGCGCGGCGGCAGCGAGGTCGGCGTCGTCCAGGTGCGCCCGCATCTGTGCCAGGGCCTCGTCGGGTATGTCGATCCCCAGCTCGCGCTCGGCCTCGGCCAGCGCCAACCAGAGCCGGCGCCACAAGCCGATCCGTCGTGGCTCACCCCAGAGTGTCTGCATGGCCGGCGAGGCATACCGGGTACCCAGCGGCGAGCGCCAGCGGTCGTCGGTCATCGGAACACCAGGTCGGTGAAGGTGAGCTGTCCTTCCCGCTCGAGATAGATGCGGACCACTTCGCCCGGTGGGACGTTGAGCAGATCCGCGACTTGCTTGGCCCCTCGCACGGCGGTCCGATTGACCGCGAGGATCACGTCGCCTTCGCGCAGTCCGGTCGCGCGGCTCACTTGCGGCGAGATCTTGAAGATCAGCACCCCGGCGTCGTTCCGGATCCCGCGCTCAGCCTGGATCGCGGGCGTCACGTTGATGAGCTCGAGGTTCTGGAGGACGGTGAACTTCTCGGCGGTGACGGTCGGCAGGTCCCCGGTGACCACCCGGCGCCGTGTGGTCTCCTGGCCGGAGCGGACCGACAGCTCGACCGCGTCGCCCACGTGCAGATCCAGCTTGACCGCCTCCCAGTCGAGGTAGTTCCGGAGCCGCCGGCCGTTGGCCTCGACGAGGGCGTCGCCGCGTTTCAGGCCGGCATTGGCGGCGGGCCCACCGGGCGCGACGTTGGCGATCACCACGCCGCCCTCGCTCTTCCAGTTGCGCATGCCGGAGGCGCCCTCGACGTCCAGCCCAATCCACGCGCGACGGACCGAGCCGTTCCGGATGATCTCGTCGGCCACGCGCAGCGCTCGCTCGATCGGGATGGCGAAGCCGAGGCCGACCGAGCCGCCGCTGCTGCTGAAGATCGAGGAGTTGACCCCGACGACCTCGCCGAGGGCGTTGGTCAGCGGGCCGCCCGAGTTGCCCGGGTTGATCGCGGCGTCGGTCTGGATCATGTCGAAGTAGAGACCGGTCTGGTCGCCGCTCGGAAGGATGTTGCGCCCGGTGGCGCTCACCACGCCCACCGTCACCGTCGGCTCGGCGTTGCCCAGCAGGTAGGCGTAGGGATTGCCAAGCGCGATGACCCACTCACCGATCATGAGATCGGTGCTCTTTCCGGTGGTCACGGTCGGAAGGCCTTTTCGGTCCACCTGGAGAACCGCGATGTCGGTCAGCGGGTCCTCGCCGAGCACACGCGCAGGCAGGTCGCCGCCGTCGGCGAGGGTCACCACGACACGCTCGGCGTTCGCCACCACGTGCTGATTGGTGAGGATCACCCCGTTGGAGCGAATCACGAAGCCGGTGCCGTAGCCCTCGACCATGCGGGACCGCTCGGGAACGAAGAAAAGATCCCAGGGGGAGCGGGCGCGCTCGTCGCGCTGCGAGGCGGCGTTGATGGAGACCACCGCCGCCGAGGCCCGCTCGACCGCCGCGACCAGCGCGGTACGGCGCGAAGCATCCACGCCGGCGTTGACCAGGTTGGCCGGCCGGCTCGGGACGGCCGGAGGAGCAGTGGAGGAGCTCGCGCCTGTCTGGCCCGCCGCCGGTGGCGTCTCGCGGCACGCCACGAGCGCCACGATCAGCGCGACGACACTAGCTCTCGCGCGCGACGGCATGCCGCTCCTTCTGCTCCCCGGCATAGAGCTCGGCGGGATAGGCGGCGGCAACGAAGTAGAGTCCCTGCGGCGGAGCCGGCGGGCTGGTGTCCTGGTTGTCACCGCGCTCGAGCAACGCCTCGATGTCGGTGAGAGGACGACGGCCCAATGCGACATCCACCATGGTGCCGACCAGCATGCGCACCATGTGGTGAAGGAAGCGGTCCGCCTGGACGTGATAGCTGTAACCCCGTCCCGCGCTCCGCGGCTCCCATTCGGACAGCGTCAGCCGGCACCGGTAGTGCGGCTTGGGCTCGCCCTTGGCCGCGAAGGCGCTGAAGTCGTGCTCGCCCAGCACGAGCCTGGCGGACGCGCGTAGCGCGGCGAAATCGAGCGGGCGTCCCAGCGCCCACTCGAACGTGCGTCGGAACGGCGAGGCGGATGCGTCATCGGTGCCGATGTCGTAGCGGTAGCGGCGCGCCAGCGCACTCTTGCGCGCGTGGAAGCCCGCTTCCATCGGCTGGATGCTCGCGACCCAGCAGTCTCGAGGCAGCAGGGCATTGAGTGCGCGGCGGATCGAGTCGGCATTCCAGGATGGCGGGGCGGGGAAGGAGACGGCGAGCCCCTCGGCGTGGACGCCGGCGTCGGTGCGTCCCGCGGCATGGGCGACGGTCCGGCGACCGAAGAGCCGTTCCAGCACGCGTTCGACCTCGACCTGGACCGAGCGACCGGCAGCCTGGCGCTGCCATCCCACGAACCCGGTGCCGTCGAATTGAAGCGTGGCGAGATAGGTCCGGCTCATCGGGCCGGAATCTAGTCTCGCAAGCACCCCCGAGCAAGCGGCGCAAATCCTTGTCGTGATTGACAAAAGCGCGTCTCGGCGAATAGGTTTTTCGACCTTCTCCACCCTGATCCGGCCGGCGTTCCCGTGACCCTCGATTCCCCGCTGACCTCAGCCATCCGGCGGCTCGCCGAAGGTGCTTCCTTGACCAGTGGGGAGGCGGCCGCGGCGTTCGAGGTCGTGATGCGCGGAGAGGCGACACCGGTGCAGATCGCAGCCCTGCTGATGGGGCTCCGAGCCAAAGGGGAGACGGCCGACGAGGTGGCGGGCGCGGCGACGGCGCTCCGGAAGGCGATGGTTCGCCTCCACGGCATGGACGGCGACGGGATGGTGGATACCTGCGGGACGGGCGGCGGGCGGGTCGGCACCATCAACATCTCGACTGCCGCGGCCTTCGTCGTCGCCGGTGCAGGGGTGCGCGTCGCCAAGCACGGCAACCGCAGCTTCACCTCACGGTCAGGCTCAGCCGACGTGCTCGAAGCGCTCGGCGTCGAGATCACGCTGTCGCCGGAGCGCGCGTCGGAGGTGCTCGAGGCGGCGGGGGTCGTTTTTCTCTTCGCGCCCGCGTACCACCCGGCGATGCGACACATGGGCCCCGTTCGCAAGGAGCTGGCGGTTCCGACGATCATGAATCTGCTCGGGCCTCTGGTGAATCCAGCAGGCGTGCGCCGTCAGGTCATCGGCGTGTCCGACCGCTCGCGGGCACCCCTCGTCGCGGGCGCGCTGGCCCGGCTCGGCGCGCGGCATGCTCTCGTGCTGCACGCGGACGTGGGCATGGACGAGGTGAGCCCGTGTGGCCGCACCCACGTCTGGGAGGTGATGGACGGTAGGGTGGAGGAGTGGGACATCGATCCCGCCGCTCACCGACTCGACTCGGCGGATCTCGCGGGGTTGGCGGGCGGTGAGCCGGCGGAGAACGCCCAGCTCATCGAACGGTTGCTCTCGGGGGAACGGATGCTCCCGCTCCGCTGCGCGGTGCTGCTCAACGCCGCGGCGGCACTCTATGTTTCCGGAAACGGCTGGACGCTGGAGGAAGCCGCGCGACGAGCGGCAGACGCGCTGGATGGCGGGGCGGCGGCCGCCGCCCTGAACCGACTGCGGAGTGCGGCACCCCGCGCGTTCTCACCCTGAACGCCAACGCGCTCAGTACTTCCGAATCACGCCGACGACCACGCCTTGAATCAGGACGTCGCGCTCCTGGAAGCGCAACGGCTGCATCGTGGCGTTGGCGGGCTGGAGGCGGATCCATCCACCCGGCTCGCGGTAGAACTTCTTCACGGTCGCCTCGCTGCCGTTGACCAGCGCGATGACCATTTCGCCACTCTCCGCGCTCTGCTTGCCGTGGACCACGACGACGTCGCCATCCATGATGTGCTCGTCGATCATGGAGCTTCCTTGGACCCTGAGCGCGTAGTTGGGGCCGCGGCGGGGGAGCATCTGGTCCGGGACCGCGATGGTCTCCTGATGCATCAGCGATTCGATGGGCGTACCGGCGGCGACGCGACCGAGCAGCGGAATTTCGGTGGCGGCGGAGGTTCCACGCGGCGGCAACACTTCGATCGATCGGCTCTCGTTGTAGGAGCGACGGATGTATCCCTTGCGCTCGAGGTTGGTCAGGTGCTCGTGTACCGTCGCCAGTGATTGGAACCCGAACTGCTCGGCGATCTCCTCGAAGCTGGGCGCATAGCCCTGGTCCTGGATGTGGCCTTGCAGATACGAGAGGATTTCGCTCTGGCGCTTGGTGAGAGGCATCGTCTGAACTCCCGGAGATGGAGACGGTTCCAGGGCACGGTTTGACCGAATAGAGCCCGAATAACATTACCCGAAGACCGGCCGAAGGACAAGATGCCCGTAACCCTCGACCAGATCCTGGCCTCGACCCGCGACTCCCTCGCCGCGCTACGGCTCAGGGAGAGTGCGCTGGAGCGCGAGGCAGAGGCGGCGCCGCCGCGGCCCTCGTTTCGCGCCGCGCTCCGGCGTGAAAGGATCGGGGTCATAGCGGAGGTGAAGCGTCAGTCGCCGTCGGCTGGAGTGATTCGGGCCGACCTCGATCCCGCCGAGCGGGCGGCCACGTACGCCACCGCCGGCGCCTCGGCGGTCTCGGTGCTCACCGATGGCCCCTTCTTCGGCGGTTCGGTGGGCGACCTCCGGGCGGCGGCGGCCCGCGTGCGGGTGCCGGTGCTCCGGAAGGACTTCATTCTCGACGAGCTGCAGATCGTGGAGGCCCGAGCTGCCGGTGCCTCCGCGGTGCTGCTCATCGTCCGTGCGCTCCCCCGCGAGCGGCTCGAGTCTCTGCTGCGGTTCGCCACTGCGCAGCGTCTCGACTCCCTCGTCGAGGTACACACGAGGGCCGAGCTGAAGCACGCGCTCGAAGCCGGTGCCGGGATCATCGGCGTGAACAGCCGTGACCTCGACACCTTTCGCATCGACATCCCGGGCGCGTGGAAGCTGCTCTCCGAGGTCCCGGCCGATCGTGGTGGCCGTTGCCGAAAGCGGCATGCAGTCGCTCGAGGACGTGGAGCGTGCCGCCCGCGCTGGCGCCGACGCGGTCCTCGTGGGAACGGCGCTCACCATGACCCAGGCACCTGAGACGCTTGTGGCCCGGATCGCGAGTGTTCCCCGCCATGGCCGTTGAGGCCAAGATCTGCGGGCTGACCCGCCCGGAGGATGCCGCCGCCGCCACCGAGGGTGGGGCGGCCTATCTGGGCGTCGTTTTTGCTAGTGGACCCAGGGTGGTGCCCCCCGCTCGAGCGGCGGAGATCGTGGCTGCGGCCGGTGGAGTGCCGGTCCTGGGAGTCTTCGGCAGCCAACCCGTTGATGAGATTCTGGATATAGCGGCTGCCGCGGGCCTCGCGGGGGCGCAGCTCCACGGCGACTATCCCGGGCAGGACGCGGCCCGCCTGCGTGCCGCAGGCCTCGAGGTCTGGCGCGTGGTGCGGATCGCGGCGCCGCCCGACCTGGATCGGCTGGAAGGCGCGACGGCGGACGCGGACGCCGTACTGGTAGAGCCCCGGGTCGCGCACGCGGACGGGGGCACAGGCGTTTCGCTGGACCTCGCGGTAGCCCGCGAGGCTCGCGCCCGGCTGATGAACCGGCGCATGGTCCTCGCCGGAGGGCTTACCCCCGACAACGTGGCGGGTGCCGTTGCCCTCGTTCGACCGGATGTCGTGGATGTAAGTTCAGGTGTAGAGCACCTTCCCGGCATCAAGGACCCGCACAAGATCGCAGCCTTTCTGGAGGCAGTTCTTGGCCCAAGCGCTATCTCCTGAGCGTGCCGCCGGCGGCCGTTTCGGTCCGTACGGGGGGCGCTACGTGCCGGAGACGCTGGTCGCCGCGCTCGACGACCTGGCGGCGCTCTATGACGCCGCCCGGGCGGAACCCGGGTTCTGGGCCGAGTACGACGGTCTGCTGAGCGAGTTCGTGGGCCGCCCCTCGCCCCTCTCGGCCGCGCCGCGCCTCTCCGCGGAGGTCGGCACGGCGGTGCTGCTCAAGCGCGAGGACCTCAACCACACTGGTGCCCACAAGATCAACAACACGGTGGGCCAGGCCCTGCTGGCGCTCCGGATGGGCAAGCGCCGGATCATCGCCGAAACCGGGGCGGGCCAGCATGGCGTGGCGACCGCCACCGTCTGCGCCCGGTTCGGGCTCGAGTGCGTGGTGTACATGGGCGCGGAGGACGTCGCGCGTCAGGCGCTCAACGTCTACCGCATGCGTCTCCTGGGCGCCACCGTGATTCCGGTCGAGTCCGGAACGCGCACACTCAAGGACGCGACCAACGAGGCGCTGCGGGACTGGGTCACCAACGTTCCCACTACCCACTACATCATCGGCTCCGTGGTAGGTCCGGACCCCTATCCCCGCATGGTGCGGGACTTCCAGTCGGTGATCGGCCGCGAGGCTCGGGAGCAGATGCTCGAGCGTTTCGGCCGCCTGCCGGCCACGGTCGTGGCCTGCGTGGGCGGCGGCTCCAACGCCATCGGGATCTTCAGTGCGTTTCTGGACGACCCGGAGGTGGAGCTGGTCGGTGTCGAGGCCGCGGGGCAGGGGCTCGAAAGCGGACATCACAGCGCGACGCTCAGCGCCGGCTCACCGGGCGTGCTCCACGGCAGTCTGAGCTACCTGCTGCAGGATGCCGACGGCCAGGTCGCGCCGGCGCACTCCGTATCGGCCGGCCTGGACTATCCCGGGGTCGGCCCCGAGCACAGCTGGCTCCGCGACAGCGGCCGGGTGCGCTACGAGGCGGCGAGCGATGCCGAGGCCCTGGACAGCTTCCAGGCGCTCGCACGGCTGGAAGGCATCATTCCGGCGCTCGAGCCCGCGCACGCGCTCGCGTGGGTGCGGCGGTCCGCCGGCCGCTGGACGGGGGGCGCTCCCGTTCTCGTCTGTCTCAGTGGCCGGGGAGACAAGGACGTGGCCCACGTGGCGGGTCTCCTGGGGAATTCGGCGTGACGGCGGGCAACCTCCCGACCGACGTGCTCGCCGCCTCCCACGTCGCGGAGTTGATCAACGGCCTCGTGAAGGCGCTTCGTGCCTTTCACATGTATCTCCCCAACAATCCGATCTATCAGCGTGCCACGGAGAACCTCCGTATCGCCTTCCTTCCGATCTGGAGCGCGATGGACGAGCTGGTGCTCAACGTGGTGGAGACGGATTTCGTGTGGGAGGACCAGGTCGTCTACCACCAGCTCAACAAGAGCGAAAGCCTGGCGTGGGGACTGTTCAAGGACGGGATGCGCTCCCTCACGGTCCGGCGCGGCGCCGAGCTCGAGGAGCTGCCCCGTTTCCTCGAGACGATCAACCAGGCTCGCTATCTGCCCGCGGATGCCGGCGACGACCTGCTGACGCTGCTGTGGGAGCAGGAATTCCAGCTGATCCAGTACCACTTCGTCGAGTTTTTCGGCGAAGGGGGCGGCGCGCTGCCGGAGCAGACCGGCACCTACCCCGGCGCGGGCACGCCCGAGGATCCGGCGGTCACGCAGCAGCGGCGCGCGGAGGTGGCCCAGGAGGCTCCTCCGCGCCCCAGGGGCGTGGTGGATCTGGAGGAGTTCGATTCGACGCTCTACTTCCTCGACGAATCCGAGATCAACTACGTCGCGACCGAAGTCGAGGCCGAGTACAAGCGTGACGTGCGCGCCGCGGCGATCAACGTGCTGTTCGACTTGGTCGAGCTCGAAGGCGACACGGCGATCCGCGGCGAGATCATCGATATCCTGGAGTCGCTCTTCCCGAATTTCCTCAACGCGCGCGACTTCCGCACCGCGGCGCTGGTGCTGCGGGAAGCGAAAGTGATCGCGGGGCGGGCGCCGGGCCTGTTGCCGGAGCAGCACCAGCGGCTGGATGCCTTCGTCGCCAAGCTGAGCGAGCCCGCGATCGTGAGCCAGCTGGTCCAGTCGCTGGACGAGGTGTCCACCCTGGCGAGCGAGCCGGAGGTCGCGGAGGTGCTGCGCGAGCTCCGGCATACGGCGCTCGAGCCGGTGCTCACCTGGATACCGAGCCTGTCGTCGCCCCAGCTGCGCGGCGGTCTCGAGGGCGTGGCCGACCGGCTCGCGAGTGCACACACGCCGGAAGTCCTGCGCATCCTCCGCACGCCGACCAGTGAAGCGCTCGGTGCCGTGATCGCGCTGTGCGGCCGGCTGGGGTTGCATCAGGCGGTGCCGGGGCTGGGCGAGACCATCGGCCACGCCGATCCCGCCATCCGGCTCGCGTCGGTGCAGGCACTGGCCCTCCTCGGCACGCCGGCCGCGCTCGGGTTCATCGACAAGGCGATCGACGACGCCGATCGCGGAGTACGGGTCGCTGCCGTCCGGGTGGCCGGGAGCCGCGGGTACAAGGGAGCGCTCAAGCGGGTCGAGCAGGTGGTGCTGGGCAAGACCGTGAAGGACATGGATCTCACCGAGAAGATGGCCTTCTTCGAAGCGTACGGCGCCATCGCCGGCCCCGCGGGGCTCAAGGCGCTGACCAACATCCTGCTGCCTCGCGGGCTGCTCAAGCTCAAGGAGTCCTCGGAGACCCGTGCCTGCGCGGCCATCGCGATCGGCAAGATCCGGGGACCCGAGGCCCGGGAGATACTTCAGCGCGCCACCGAGGAGAAGGATCTGGTGGTGCGGAACGCCGTGAATCGCGCCTTGCGGGAGAGCGCTCAATGAGTCACCCCGCCGCCGACTTCCCCCGGACGGCCCCCGAGGGCCAGCTTCGGCAAGGCGGCCGTGCGCTCCTCTTGGCGTTCTACACCGCGCTCCGAAGTCTCAAGCTCTATCCCGTCGAGAACGCGACCGTACAGAAAGCGCTCGACGATCTCGACGCCACCGCGCGCGCGCTCCTCGCCATCGAGGCGGATCTGGAGGTCCGCCTCGCCGGCGACTTCATCTTCGTCAACGCCACGCGCCTCCGGCTGGAGCTCGACAACTACGCGTCGTTCAGTCACATCCTGGCCGTCCTGCGGGCCTTCGATGTCGGAGCCCTGCGCATTCACTCCACGGTGGAGCGCCGCGAGTGGCAGATCTTCCTGAGCCTCCTCCTCAGCCTGGCGGAGCGGGGACAGCCGGAAGAGCGTTTCGAGGAGCTGCAGGAGCGGCTGGCAGCCGGGCAGGTGCGCGGCCTCGAGCTCGAGCGCTACACCCCGAGTGACAGCGACCGGGACACCGAGCAGGCGAAGGAGGCGGCGAAGCGGGTGTACTCCCAGGGGGTAGCGGTCACGAAGGACGTGATCACCGGCGCGAGACTGGGGCGTGCCACCAGCGTCAAGCGGGTCAAGCGCGCGGTACAGCTCATCGTGGACCAGGTGCTCAACAACGAGACCTCCCTGGTCGGCCTCACCACGATCCGCGACTACGACGAGTACACCTTCACCCACTCGGTGAACGTGTGCATCTTTTCCGTCGCGCTCGGCAAGAAGCTCGGACTATCTCGGCTCCAGCTCTATGACCTCGGGATCGCCGCGCTGCTGCACGACGTCGGCAAGGCTCGGATACCGATCGAGATCCTGAACAAGACCACCGGCCTGGACGAGCTGGAGTGGCGCATCATGCAGGGACACCCCTGGCTCGGGGCGCTCACGCTCTATGCCATGCGGGCCCATGACGAGGTGCCCTTCCGCAGTGTCCTCGTGGCCCATGAGCACCACATGAAGACGGATCTCACCGGGTACCCCAAGACGGTCCGCGCGCGCACGCTGGGCATCTTCAGCCGGATCGTGTCGGTGGCCGACGGCTTCGACGCCGCGACCACCCGCCGGAGCTATCAGACCGTGCCGATCGAGCCCGATCAGGTGCTCCGCGAGATGTGGCAGAACCCGAAACGGGGCTACGATTCGGTTTTGGTGAAGGCGCTGATCAACCTGATCGGCGTCTACCCGGTGGGCACCTGCGTCATCCTCGATACATTCGAGGTGGGCATCGTCGCGGCACCGAACCCCGAGGGCCAGCAGCTCAACCGTCCGCTCGTCCGGATCGCCGTGAACACGGACGGCGCGAACGTACCGCCGCCAGGCGAGTTGGTCAGCCTGACGGAGCAGGACGACACTGGCGCCTTCCGGCGCTCCATCGTAAAGGTGACCAATCCCTCCCGCTACGGACTTACGGTCGGCGACTACTTCGTCTGAGTCGCGCCTCGCTTCGGCCTGGGCGGCGCTCCGCGCGCGCGGCCGCACGGCGCTGATCCCGTACCTGACGGCCGGCTTTCCCAGCCGCGACGCGAGTGAGGAAGCGCTCCGCGCGGCGGACGATGTCGCCGACATCGTCGAGGTCGGCGTGCCTTTCAGCGACCCGCTCGCCGACGGCCCGACGATCCAGCGATCCACCTTCCGCGCGCTGCAGAACGGCATGACGCTCGCCGGTACGCTGGAGCTGATCGACCGGGTCCGGCTGACCAGCCCCGTGGTGGTCTTCAGCTATCTCAACCCCATTCTGCACTACGGCCTCGAGCGTTTCGTGCGGGACGCCGAGTCGCTCGGCGTGGCCGGGCTCCTCCTCACTGATCTGCCGGCGGGAAGTGATCCCGGCGTCGAGACGCTGCTCACCCGCAGCCGGCTGGACCTGATCCGTCTGATCGCTCCCACTACCCGGCCCGAGCGCCTGAAGACCGCAGTGTCCGGCGCCCAGGGGTTCGTGTACCTGGTCGCACGCCTGGGCGTCACCGGCGCGAGCGACCGCCTCGCCGACGATCTGGCGAGCTCGATCGGGCGGGTCCGTGAGGCGACCCGGCTGCCCGTCGCGGTCGGCTTCGGAATCTCGACCCCGGCACAAGCGGCATCGGTCGCTCGTCTCGCCGACGGCGTGGTCGTGGGCAGCGCGCTCGTGGACACCCTGGAGCGCGCGGGGGTGGACGGCGCGCGGCAGTTTCTCCAGCAGCTCCGCCACGGCCTCGCCTCGGGTTCTGCCGGCGCATGAAGATCGACACGGCGCGGGTGCTGAATCGCTACGCCCAGGTCCTCGCGGTGGGCGGTGGTCTCGTGACGCTGCTGGCGGCGGCGCTGGACCGGCGCTGGGTCGAACACCCCGTCGCGGTCATCGTGGTGGTGGCGAGCGTCTTCCTGCTCCGCGCCGTTCCGGTGCGGCTTGAGCAAGTACTCGTATCTCACCCAGTCGGGAATTCCGGCCATCGTTGGAGCCATCACCCTGGGGGCCTCCCCGGTGGTCCCGGCGCTCTGGCTCGGCGTGCTCAGCTCGGACCTCTGGCTGCGAAAGCCCGTCCGGGCGGGCTTCATCAACGCGGGGCGAGAGGTGCTGGGCTTCGCGGCGGCCTTCGGCCCGTACGCGGCAGTGCTGCGCTTCACCGGCTCCCCGGGACTCTCGCTGGACTTCCTTCCGGCCGCTTCCATCTTCGTGGTCCTGTATTTCTTCGCGACGCGGTCGCTCTTCTACTTCACCCTGTTGCTGCGGGACAAGCTGGAGTATGCGGAGAAGGTCTTGATCCTCCGGTGGGAGATCATCGCCTATCTCCTGACGCTCACCGCGTCCGTGGTCGCGGTGGCGGCGCTGCAGACCTTGGCCCCCGCCGGTTGGGTCGCCGTCGGCCTCGCGCTGGGGGTGTTGGGGGCCCTCACCCGGCAGATCCTCGAGGAGGCCATCGGGGCGGAAGACCTCAACAAGGTGCATCTGATGGAAGCGGCGATCGCTAGCAACGCGACGTTGCAGGGGTCGTTCGATCAGATCGAGCGCCTCGCCTACCGCCTGCTCGACTGGGACGACTTCCGCATCTATCGCGTCGCGGGCGGCGAGACCAGCCTGGTCTATCGAGGCACCCTCGGCCGGCCGGGGCGGGGCGACCCACCGGCTTCGATCGGCACGCTCCGACGCGAAGTCGTCGAGCGCGGCAGCGCGATCATGGTGAGGGACGTGCGACGCGATAATCGCCTGGGAGCGATTCCCGGCCTCGGAAGCACCATCGTGCATCCGATCCGGTTCGGGGATGAGCTGCTCGGCACAGTGGAGGTGGACCACCCCAAGCGAAACATCTACGGCGCGAAGGACCTCGCCGCGCTCGGCACGCTCGCCAACCAGATGGCGACGGCGATCCACATCGCCGAGCTGCGCCGTCCGCTGCTCAGCACGGTCGAGGAGATCGGGCAGCAGGTGGCCGCACTCGCCGGAGTGACCGAATCCCTGCGGACCACCGCCATCGCGCTGTCCGAGGCGTCGGACGGCATGCGGAAGGGCACGACCCAGTTGGAGACCTTCGCGTCCGGTGGGATGCGGGCCACCGGCTCGCTCTCCGAGGCCTCGCGGGCGATGGCCGCGCAGGGCGCGCAGGCCGCCGCCGCCAGCAGCACCGCGGCCGACGTCGCCAGCAAGAACCGCGTCGTGATCGCCGAGGCGATCCGGCGGCTGGTCGGTCTCAAGGGGTTCGTGTCGGCGAGCGCCGATCAGGTGGCGACCCTGGGCGCGCTCACCGCGCGCATCACCGGCTTCATCAGCACGATCCGCGAGATCGCCGATCTCACCAACCTGATCGCGCTCAACGCCGCGATCGAGGCCGCGCGGGCCGGGCGGGACGGGAAAGGCTTCGCCATCGTGGCGGACGAGGTTCGCGATCTGGCGGCCCAGAGCCTTCAGGCCGCGGGTGAGGCGCGGACGCTGCTCGAGGAGATCGCCTCGCAGGTATCGACCGTCGCCGGTCAGATGGAGAATGGCCGGCAGGCGGTCGCCGGGGTGGAGGAGCTGAGCGCGGATGCGGCGCAGGCACTCGACGCGATCGTCGGCACCACAGGCGAGGCCGGCCGGCACGCCGAGGCGATCGCCGCGACGGCGGCGGAGCAGCTGGTCGCGGTCGAGGGGCTGGGCGCGCAGATCGAACAGGTGGCCGCCGGCTCGGCCAAAACCCGCACCGACACGGAAGCCCTGGCCCGCCGGGCCGAAGAGGCGACGCGGGGACAGGCCGATCTCGAGGCGGCGATCCGCCGGCTGGGGAACGTCGCGTCCGATCTGCAGCGCATCGCGCGGCACTTCGCGACGGAGACCAAGGGTGACGGGCACGGCTGAACGAGTCTATCTCGCGCTCGGCAGCAACCTGGGGGATCGGGAAGGAAACCTCCGCGCCGCGCGGGAGGCGCTCTCCCGACTGCCGGGCACCCAGCTCCTCGGTGCCTCCACGGTCGAAGAGACCATGCCGCTCGGTGGCTTGGCTCAGCCGGCGTACCTCAATCAGATGGTTCTGGTGGAGACCGAGCTGGAGCCGCGTGCCCTCCTCGAGGCCTGCCAGGCCATCGAGAACCGCGCCGGCCGGGTTCGCGCCGAGCGCTGGGGTCCGCGCACCCTGGACATCGATATCGTTCGCTACGGCCGGCGCCGGATCTCCGAGCCCGGCCTCGTCATTCCCCATCCCGGGGTCGCCGACCGGGACTTCTGGCAACGCGAGCTGGCCGAGCTGGAGAGTCATGAACGCTGACGGCCGACCACGAACGATCCTCGATCTCACGGCGATGAAGGCCGCGGGACGCCGGATCGCGATGCTCACCTGCTACGACGCGGCCTTCGCCCGCCTGCTCGAGGAGGCGGAGGTGGACGTGCTCCTCGTCGGCGACTCGCTGCACCAGGTACTCGGCGGGCACGACACCACGCTGGGTGCCACCCTCGACCAGATGATCTATCACGCGGCCTCGGTCCGCCGCGGCGCGCCGCGCACGCTGCTGTTCGTGGACCTGCCGTTCCTCACCTATCAGGTCTCTGTCGAGGAGGCGATCCGGAACGCCGGTCGTGTGCTGCAGGAGAGCGGCGCGCAGGGGGTGAAGCTGGAGGGCGGTCGCCCGATGGCGGACACGGTGCGGGCGCTGGTGGAGCGCGGCATCCCGGTGATCGGCCACCTCGGCCTCACGCCGCAATCGGTCCACGCCCTCGGCGGATACCGCGTGCAGGGCAGGGACGCGGAGCGCGCGGCGGAGCTGCTGAGCGATGCGAAAGCGCTGGAGGACGCCGGCGCGTGCGCCATCGTGCTCGAGCTCTTGCCCGCGCCAGTGGCGCGACGAATCTCGGAGTCGCTCACGATCCCGACGATCGGCATCGGTGCGGGACCCCACTGCGACGGTCAGGTGCTCGTGCTGCACGACATGCTCGGGCTCAACGAGATGTTTTCCCCCAAGTTCCTCAAGCACTACGCGCAACTGGCCGAGACGGTTCGGGAGGCGTCGCGCAGGTTCAGCCAGGAAGTTCGCGAAGGCAGGTACCCCGGGCCGGAGCACAGCTTTGAGTAGGTCGCAGACCACCGCGTTGATCGAGCTCGCCACCATTCCCGAGCTGCGTGGATGGATCCGGGCACAACGCGGGGCCGGCCGGCGTCTCGCCCTGGTCCCGACGATGGGAGCGCTTCACGAGGGACATCTCGCCCTCGTGGACCACGCGCGCCGGCGGGCCGACGTGGTGGCGATGAGCATCTTCGTCAATCCGCTTCAGTTCGGTCCCCAGGAGGACCTCGCCCGGTATCCGCGGGACCTGGCGCGAGACCGCCGCCTGGCGGGTGAGCGCGGCGTCGATGCGGTCTTCGTGCCCACCGTGGAGATCATGTATCCGCCGGGCGCAGCCACGCGGGTCGTGCCGGGCCCCACGGCCGAGCGGTGGGAAGGGGCCGCGCGGCCGGGTCACTTCACGGGGGTGCTGACGGTCGTCGCCAAGCTCTTCAACCTGATCGAGCCCGACGTGGCCGTCTTCGGGCAGAAGGACATTCAGCAGGTCGTCCTGATCCGGCAGATGGTGGGTGATCTCGACTGGCCGCTGGACCTCGTCGTGGTTCCCACGGTGCGCGAGTCCGACGGGCTGGCGCTCAGCAGCCGCAACACCTACCTCGACGACACCGGACGGCGGAGCGCGCTCGGCCTGAGCGCGGCGCTGCGGGCCGCGCACGAGGCGTGGCGGAAAGGCGAGCGGAGCGCCGATGCGGTCGAGGCGCGCGTGCGCGCCGTCGCGGGCGCCCATCCCGGTCTCGGCCTCGAGTATGTCGCCGTCGTCGAGCCCGAGGGGCTCACGCCGGTTTCGGTGGTGAACGCGGACACCATCGTCGCGGTGGCGGGACGCGTCGGACGCACCCGCCTCATCGACAACATCATCCTCGGACAGGGACTCGTTTGAGCCTGCCGGGGTGGGCGGTAGTCACACCGGCGCGCCGCGAGCACATCGAGCGGGTCGCCCAACTGGTCACCCGATGGGCGGCCGACATGAATGTGTCCGACCGTGAGCGTCAGCGCTGGCTCCGGGCGGTGTGGCTGCACGACGCCATGCGGGATGCCACGGAGGCCGAGCTCGAGCGCTGGGCGCCGACGTCGCCGGGGCCGGCCTCCCTCCGGCATGGTCCGGCCAGCGCGGCGCGAGCGAAAGCCGAGGGGGAGACCGATCGCGGCGTGCTCGATGCGGTCCGGTACCACTCGCTCGGCCTGGCCGAATGGGACATGGCCGGCCGAACGCTCTACTGTGCCGACTACCTGGAGCCGGGCCGCGAGTTCGCGCGGGACCGCCGTGCCGAGCTGGCAGAGCGATATTCCAGCGACCCTCGCGGCGTGCTGAAGGAGGTTGCCGCGGACCGGCTTGCCCACCTCGTCGCCTCCCGTTGGCCCATTCTCGATCCCACGGTGCGTTTCTGGAACAGCCTCGTCGGCAACTCCTCCAGCGCGTCCTGATCGCCGCCGCGGGTGCCGCCGCCGTCGCCATTGCAGCGGTGCTGCTCGTTCCCCAGGAGCGGGAGCACGTTCGGGGACATGCCTACCCGGTGCCGTCTCCCGAACGGCGGGTCACGGTCGAAGTGCTCAACGGAACCTCCCGGCCTGGCGTCGCGCGCTCGGCGACGCGGAGGCTCAGACGCCATGGGCTGGACGTGGTCTACTTCGGCAACGCGGACGCGGCGGTCGACTCGACGCGGGTGATCGTTCGCCGCGGCGATCCGGCACGGGGCCGCGATGTGCAGCAGGCACTCGGCTTCGGTCGGATCCTGGTGGAGCCGGACACGCTGCGTCGAGTGGATGTGAGCGTGATTCTGGGAAAGGACTTTCGGGTGAAGGACGAGCTTCATCCCTAGGTGGGTTCCGGCAGACACACTCCCATCACGACGTCCATCACGTTGGTTCCCGTGAGCCCGGGCCGGAGCAGCGCCCCGGCTGCATCGAGCGCGCGGTAAGCGTCGTGCGCCGACAGGTCGTGCTCGGGGTCGCGGCCCTGCGCGCCCACTGCATCCCAGGTCCCCCCGTCCACGATGGCCCCAGCCGCATCCGTGGGGCCGTCCCTTCCATCCGTCCCCGCGGCCATCAAGGCCACTCCGTCGGATGCCCCGCGCAGCGTTCGGGCCGCGGCCAGCGCCAGCTCCTGGCAGCGGCCGCCCAGACCCGGTGCGCCGCTCCCCAGCGTGACGGTGGTCTCGCCGCCCCAGATGAGACAGGCGGCTCGTCCCGTCGCGCCTTTCACCTTCGGGACACTTGCCTCCGGTTGCGGGATACCCTCGGAAACGCAATGTTGTAACAGCGTCGCGGCTACACTCGCTCCGACGGCCGCCGCCTCCCCGGCGAGCGGCTCTCCCGAGATCCTCGGAGCGAGGCCCAACTCTGCCGCCCGCCTGGCCGCAGCTTCGAGGGCCAACTGGTTACTCGCGATCAGCTCGAGGGTCACACGCGCGAAAGCCTGATCCCCGGGCTTTGGCGTCTCGGGCATTCCACCGCTTTCGGCGGCCGCGATGAGCGCCCGGGTCGAAGCCGGGATGCGATCCCAGAGGTCGACGCTCGCGAGCAGCCTGCGGACATCGGCCGCGGTGGCAGGGTCGCCGACGAGGGGCCCGGAGCCGATGGAGGCGAGGTCGTCTCCGATCACATCGGAGACCACGTAGGAGCGGACCCGAGCCGGCGCGAGAGCTTGGGCCAGGCGTCCGCCGCCCCACCGGGAGAAACGCTTCCGGATCCGGTTCATCGCGGTGATGTCGAGGCCCGAGCCGAGAAGCAGGGAGTAGAGCGCGGTGAGGTCGGCCGGTGAGACGCCGTCTACCGGAGCGCCGATGAGACTGGTAGTACCGCCCGATAGGAGGACCCAGACCTCGTCGTCAGGCCGGACCGCCGCGGCGGCCCGACTCAAGGCGTCGGCGGCCGAGCGGGAGCCGGTCCCCGGCTCAGGATGATCGCCGACGACTACGGAGAGCCTGGGATGCGGGGCAGGCGCCGCTGCCGGCGACACGACGAGGCCCCCGGCGGGTTCCAGGGACCGCTCGGCGAGATGGCCCGCCGCCGCCGTGGCCATGGGAAGGGCAGCCTTGCCCAGGGCGATCAGATGGATCGACCGGCCACCGTCGAGCGGCAGGTCACGGAGCCGGCGGCGGAGGGCAGGCCCCGGATCAACTGCTTCCGTGGCAACACGATACAGTTCTGTGAGGATCCGGCGTGCCGCGGCTGGCGCAGGGAAATCGGTCGGCGAGCGGCTCAAGGCACCTGCCTTGTGAAAAAAAGCACAAAGTAGTATACATGGGTTGGCCGCATAAAAATGCAGGCCGACAATTTCACCAATGTAGCCGATAAACGGGCGGGGGCCCGCGCCCCCGCTCGCCTTCTTTCTTCAGCCGAGGGTACCGCGATGGCCGGTCGCAATCACCTCTTCGTTCCCGGGCCCACGAACGTGCCCGATCGGATTCTTCGCGCGATGCACCGGGCCATGGAGGATCACCGCTCGTCGGACTTCCCGTCTCTGGCCGCGCCCGTCCTCCAGGAGCTCAAGAAGATCTTCAAGACGTCCTCGGGGCAGGCCTTCATCTTCCCCGCCAGCGGCACGGGCGCCTGGGAAGCGGCGCTGACCAACACGCTCTCGCCAGGGGACAAGGTGCTCGCGTCGCGGTTCGGCATGTTCAGCCACCTCTGGATCGACATGGCCCAGCGCCTCGGCCTCCAGGTGGAAGTCCTCGACGCGGAGTGGGGCGAGGGGGCGCCGATCGAGCGCTACGCGGAGGCGCTCGCGGCCGACAAGAATCACGAGTTCAAGGCGGTGCTCTTCACCCACAACGAGACCGCGACCGGGGTCACCAGCGACGTCGCAGGGGTCCGCAAGGCGCTGAACGACGCGAAGCATCCGGCGCTGCTCATGGTGGACGGTGTGAGCTCGATCGCGAGCATCGACTTCCGCATGGACGAGTGGGGCGTGGATCTGGCGGTCACCGGCTCCCAGAAGGGGCTGATGCTTCCCGCCGGTCTCGGCATCGTGTGCGCCAGCCAGAAGGCGCTCGCCAAGTACGATGGAGCCAAGCTGCCGCGGTGCTTCTTCGATTTCGGCGACATGCGGAAGGCGAACACGACGGGCTACTTCCCCTACACGCCGTCGCTCCCGATGCTCTACGGCCTGCGCGAATCGCTCGCGATGCTGCAGGAGGAAGGGCTGGAGAACGTCTTCGCCCGCCACCATCGACTGGCGGAGGGCACCCGCGCCGCGGTGAAGGCGTGGGGTCTCGAGCTGTGCGCCAGGGCGCCCAAGTGGCACTCCGACACCGTCAGCGCCATCATGGTGCCGAGCAACGTCAACGGGGCCGAGATCATCGATATCGCGTACCGCCGGTACAATCTCGCGCTGGGCGCCGGGCTCGCCCGCATGGCCGGGCGACTCTTCCGCATCGGCCATCTCGGCGACCTCAACGAGCTGATGCTGCTGGCGGCGATCGGCGGGGCGGAGATGGCCATGCGCGACGTGGGGATGAAGATCACCCCGGGCAGCGGCGTCGCCGCGGCCCTGGAATACTGGCGCACCACGGCGCCCGAGCTCGCCAAGCGTGAGCTGCCGCCGCGCGCCGCCGACCCGCAGCCCGGCGCGGCCGCGCCCTCCCGGGAGAAGGCCACCGCCGGCGCCGGTCGATGAGCCATACCCGTTACGAGCCGGCCCGCGCGCGCCTGCAGCGGAGCGAGCTGGCCGTGCCGGGCTCTCAGCCCGCGCTGTTCGCCAAGGCGCTGGACAGCGAAGCGGACGTCGTCTTCCTCGATCTCGAGGACGCGGTCGCGCCCGCCGACAAGGAACAGGCGCGGAAGAACGTCGTCGCCGGACTGCTGGAACACGACTGGCGGGCGCGGGGCAAGACGGTGTGCGTGCGCATCAACGGGATCGACACCCACTACATGTACCGCGACGTGGTGGATGTGGTGGAGCAGGCCGGCCACCGGCTGGACACGGTGCTGATTCCGAAAGTCGGCGTCCCGGCGGATGTCTATCTGGTGGACGCCCTCCTCACCCAGATCGAAGAGGCGAAGGGCATCCCCCACCGGATCGGCATCGACGTGCTGATCGAGACCGCCCTGGGCATGGCGAACGTCGAGACGATCGCGCAGTCGAGCCGCCGGCTCGAGGCGATGCATTTCGGCGTGGCCGACTACGCCGCGAGCAATCGGGCCCGCACCGTCAGCATCGGCGGGCTCAACCCCGACTATCCGGGCGACCAGTGGCACTTCGCCCTGTCGCGCATGATCGTCGCCTGCCGCGCCTACGGATTGCGGCCGATCGACGGGCCCTTCGGCGACTTCAAGGATCCCGATGGCTATCTGGCGGCGGCCCGGCGTGGCGCCGCGCTCGGGATCGAGGGCAAGTGGGCCATCCATCCCTCACAGATCGCGCTGGCGAACGAGGTGTTCACGCCGCCGGTGAAGGAGATCGAGCGGGCCCGGCGAATCCTCGTCGCGCTCGACGAGGCCGCCCGCGAGGGCCGCGGCGCCGCGCAGCTCGACGGCAAGATGATCGATGCCGCCTCGGCGCGGATGGCGCAGAATGTCGTGAACACGGCGCGAAGCGATCGAGAAGATGGGAGCGGGGAGCAGGTAGCAGGCAGGCACACTCACGGAGCCTCCATGGACATCCACGAATACCAGGCCAAGGAACTGCTCGCCGGCTTCGGGGTCGCCATCCCGCGAGGCGGGGTGGCGTACAGCCCGGAGCAGGCGGTCTACCGCGCGTCCGAGATCGGCGGGGCGCGCTGGGCGGTCAAGGCGCAGATCCACTCGGGCGCGCGGGGCAAGGCGGGCGGGATCAAGCTGTGCTCGAACGAGGACGAGGTGCGGCAGGCGGCCAAGGCGCTCCTCGGGAAGCGTCTCGTCACCCATCAGACCGGGCCCGAGGGCAGAGTGGTGCATCGGCTCTACGTGGAAGCCGCGGTGCCGATCGAGCGGGAGATCTATCTCGGCCTGGTGCTGGACCGGAAGAGCGAGCGCATCATGGTCGTGGCGTCGGCGCAGGGGGGGATGGAGATCGAGGAAATCGCCCGGAACGCGCCGGATACGATCGTCCGCGAGGTCGTCGAGCCGGCGGTGGGGATGACCGCCTTTCAGGCCCGGGAGGTCGCCTTCGGACTCGGGCTCACCCCGGCGCAGGTGAGCCGGGCGGTGACGACCCTGATGGGCGCATACCGGGCATTCCGCGATCTCGACGCCACGATGGTGGAGATCAACCCGCTGGTGGTGACCACGGACGGGGCGCTGCTGGCGCTCGACTGCAAGATGACCTTCGACGACAACGCCATGTTCCGGCGGCCCAACGTGAGCGAGCTGCGGGACTATGCCGAAGAGGACCCGCGCGAGGCGCAGGCGGCCGAGTACGGCCTCAACTACGTCGCGCTGGACGGCAACATCGGCTGCATCATCAACGGCGCCGGCCTCGCGATGGCCACGATGGACATGATCAAGCACGCGGGCGGCGCGCCGGCCAACTTTCTCGACGTCGGTGGCGGGGCCTCGCCCGACCGGGTCGCGGCCGCGTTCAAGCTGGTGCTCTCCGACGACAACATCCAGGCCATGCTGGTGAACATCTTCGCCGGCATCAACCGATGCGACTGGGTCGCCCAGGGCGTCGTCCAGGCCACCCGCGAGACGAAGCTCACGATCCCGCTGGTCGTCCGGCTCGCCGGGACCAACGTCGAGGAAGGTCGTCGGATTCTGAAGGAGAGCGGGTTGCCGATCATCACCGCCGACACGCTCTCGGAAGCCGCGCGAGCGGGTCGTCGGCGCCATGAAGGGATCGAGGAACTAGCGCCCATGAGCATCCTCATCGATCAAAAGAGCCGGGTCATCGTCCAGGGGTTCACCGGGGACAAGGCGACGTTTCACGCCCGGGAGATGATCGCGTACGGAACCAACGTCGTCGGCGGGGTGACGCCGGGAAAGGGCGGCGCCCGGCATCTGGACCGCCCGGTCTTCAACACCGTGAAAGAGGCCGTGCGCCAGGCCGGCGCGGACACCAGCATCATCTTCGTCCCGGCCGCGTTCTGCGCCGACTCCATCATGGAGGCCGCGAACGCGGGCATCCGGTTCGTCGTGACCATCACCGACGGGATACCCGCGCAGGACATGATGATGGTGAAGCGCTACCTGTGGCGGTTTCCCAAGGAGCGGCGCACCATGCTCGTCGGCCCGAATTGCGCCGGCGTGATCAGCCCCGGCAAGGCGATGCTCGGCATCATGCCGGGTCACATCTATATGCAGGGGAAAGTCGGTCTCATCACCCGCTCCGGGACGCTGGGCTACGAGGCCGCCTCGCAGATGAAGGCGATGGGCGTGGGCATCACGACCAGCGTGGGCATCGGCGGCGACCCGATCAACGGCAGCTCGTTCCTCGACCATCTGAAGCTGTTCGAGCAGGATCCCGAGACCGACGCGGTGATGATCATCGGTGAGATCGGCGGACCGCAGGAGGCGGAGGCGGCCCTATTCTCCAAGGAGAACATGAGCAAGCCGGTCGTCGGGTATGTCGCGGGCCTCACCGCGCCCAAGGGCCGCCGTATGGGACACGCCGGCGCGATCATCTCCGCCTTCGGCGACACGGCGGCCGAAAAGGCCGAGATCATGCGCGATGCCGGTCTGACCGTCGCGCCCAGCGCCGCGGAGCTGGGCAGTACCATGGCGGGCGTCCTGGCCAAGCACACGAAGAGGAAGCCGGTGGCGACGTGAGCTCCCGTCCGTCGGTCGTCGTGACGCGCAGGCTTCCCGAGGCGGTAGAGCGGGAAGTCGCCAAGGATTTCGACGCGCGGCTCAACACGGACGACAAGCCCCTGGGGCCCGACGGGCTCAAGGAGGCGCTCCGCTCCACCGACGCGCTGCTCTGCACGGTGACCGACAAGCTGAGCGCCGACGTGTTGTCGGCGGAACCACGCCGCGCGCGACTCCTGGCCAATTTCGGCGTCGGGTTCAACAACATCGACGTCGAGGCGGCCAAGGCGCGGGGGCTCGCGGTCTCCAACACACCTGACGTGCTCACCGAAGCCACGGCCGACATCGCAATCACCCTGCTGCTCATGGTGACCCGCCGGGCCGGGGAAGGGGAGCGCCACCTGCGCGGTGGCGAATGGACCGGCTGGCGGCCGACCCACATGCTGGGAACGCAGGTGAGCGGCAAGACGCTCGGATTGGTCGGCATGGGACGCATCGCGCGGGCGGTGGCCAAGCGGGCGCACGACGGCTTCGGCATGCGGGTCATTTTCCACGATCCCTATCCGCCGCCACCGGATGTTGCCCGCTCCCTCGGCGCCGAGCCCCGTGAGAGCCTCGAAGACGTACTGCGCGAGGCCGACTTCGTCTCGCTGCACTGTCCGGCGACGCCGGAGACCCGGCATCTGATGAATCGGGACCGGCTGGCGCTCATGCGCCCCGACGCCTTCCTGATCAACACGGCACGGGGGGACGTGGTGGACGAGGCCGCGCTGGTGGAGGCCCTCAAATCGCGCCGCATCGCCGGCGCCGGGCTCGACGTGTACGAGCAGGAGCCACGCGTTTCAGACGGACTGCTGGCCCTGCAGAACGTGGTTCTCCTCCCGCACCTCGGCAGCGCCACCACCGAGACCCGGGTGGCGATGGGAATGCGGGCCCTGGAGAATCTGCGGCTCTTCTTTGCGGGCTCTCCGCTTCGAGACCGCGTTGTGTGACCGCAGTCGTGCTGCAACCCTTCGCCGCTCCGCCTCTCCCCGAGTCGGCTGATCCCGCCGCGGCGAGCGCCGCCGCCTACGCCACCGAGGTCGTCGAGCTTCTCTCGGCCCTGCTGCTGGGCCTGGTGCGCGAGCGTCAGCCCGAGGTCGAGCCCGTGCTGCGCGGCGAGCGCCAGGTGGCGGAGCTGAGCCCTGAGCTGCTCGCCAGCACGCTCCAGGTCCAGGGCATCTGGTTCCAACTCCTCAGCATCGCCGAGCAGAACGCCGCCATGCGCCGACGCCGTCAGATCGAGGCGGAGCGGGGGCACGAGCAACTGCGCGGCACCTTCGCGCAGGTGATCAGCTCCGCCGCCTCGAGCGGTGTGGCAGCGGCGGACATTCATGCCATGCTCGAGGAGCTGCGAGTGAGGCCGGTCATTACGGCGCATCCCACCGAGGCGAAGCGGGTCACCGTGCTCGAGAAACACCGGCGGGTCTATCGCCGGCTGGTGGACCTGGAATCACCCCGCTGGACGCCGCGGGAGCGCCAGGCGCTGATCGACGGGCTTCGGAACGAGATCGAGCTGCTCTGGCTCACGGGCGAGCTTCGCCTCGCCAAGCCAACGGTCCCTCAGGAGGCGTACTGGGGTCTGCACTTCTTCAATGAGACGCTATTCGAGGCTGTCCCCGATCTGATGGAGAAGGTCGAGCTCGCTCTGGAGCACTCCTATCCAAGCGAGTCGTTCAGGGTGCCGCCCTTCTTCCAGTTCGGCTCCTGGATCGGCGGCGACCGCGACGGCAATCCGTTCGTCACCAACGAGGTCACCCGCACCACCCTGCTCGAAAACCGGCTGACGGCGGTCCGCCGCTATCACCGGCGCCTGGGCGATCTGGTGCGGACACTCAGCATCACCGAGCGCTCGGTCCCGCCGTCGGAGCGGTTCAGGAGCGCGCTGGAGCGTGAGCTCGCCGCGACCGGCGAAGGCGAGGAGATCGCCGTCCGCAATCCCGGTGAGATCTTCCGCCAATACATCGCGACGATGCTCCGACGGCTGGAAGTCATGATCCAGGCGACGGAGCGCGGGGACACGCGGGTGGACCCCGCGGGCTACGCGTCGGCCGATGCGCTCGTCGCCGATCTGAAGCTCATCGAGACGGAGCTGGGGGAAGCGGGGCGCAAGGATCTCGCGCGCGCGATCGTGGTGCCGGTGCGCCGCGAAGTGGAGGCGTTCCGATTCAGCACGGTCCGGCTCGACGTCCGGGAGAACACGACCAAGCTCAACGCCGCTCTCCGGGCGCTCCACGAAGCCACCGCAGGCGCGCCGAGTCCGGCCGGCGACGACGAGTGGCGTGCCTGGCTCGCGGCGGAGCTGGCACGCCCGCTCACCGGCAGTCCGGCGCCCGAGCTCCCGTCCGACACGGCGGAGACGCTCGGCATGTTCGGGCTGGTGCGGCAGCTGCGCGACGAGATCGACCGGGAGGCATTCGGCAGCTTCGTGCTGAGTATGACGCGGAGCGGGGCCGACATGCTCGGCGCCTACCTGCTTGCCAAGACGGCCGGGCTGTTCGCCGACACTTCGGGCGTCGAGAGCTGCACCCTTCCCATCGTCCCGCTGTTCGAGACGATCGAGGACCTGCAGCGCGCGCCCGCCATCATGAAGGAGCTGCTCAACGTTCCGCTGGTGCGGCGGAGCGTTCGGGCGCAGGGCGGGGTGCAGGAAGTGATGATCGGCTACTCCGACTCCAACAAGGACGGCGGGTTCCTCGCCTCCAACTGGGAGCTCTACAAGGCCCAGATCAAGCTCACCCGGACCGGCCGCGACGCCGGCGTGCCGATCGCGTTTTTCCACGGCCGCGGCGGTTCGGTGAGCCGAGGCGGGGCGCCAACCGGCCGAGCCATCGCGGCCCAGCCGGCGGGGTCGGTCGGCGGCAGGATGCGCATCACGGAGCAGGGCGAGGTCGTCTCGTTCAAGTATGCCAACCGCGGCACCGCGCAGTATCAGATCGAGCTGCTCGCCGCCAGCGTCGTGGAGCACACCCTCAAGTCGGAGCGCGAGGAGGCCCTGGTTCCCACCGCCGAGGGGGACGAGGCGATGGAGGCACTCTCCGGGGCGGCGATGGCGGCCTACCGCCGGCTGATCGACGATCCCAACCTGCTGCCCTACTACCAGGCGTCGAGTCCGCTGGAGGAATTGACGCTGCTCAACATGGGCTCGCGTCCCGCACGGCGCTTCGGTGCACAGTCACTCAGCGATCTCCGCGCCATCCCCTGGGTCTTCGCCTGGTCACAGAACCGGCACTTCGTGCCGGGCTGGTACGGAGTCGGCAGCGGTATCCTCACCTTCCTCCAGGTGAGGGGAGAGCGCGGCACCGCGCTGCTGGGCCGAATGTTCAATGACTCCCGGCTGTTTCGATTGATCGTGGACGAAGTCGAGAAGACCCTGTCGTATGTGGACCTCGACATCGCGAGAGAGTACGCCTCGCTGGTGCCGGACGCGTCGGTGCGCGAGGCCATCTTCCCGATGATCGAGGAGGAGTACAGCCGGACGGTGGAAGCGGTCCTGCGGATCAGCGGCGGGAGCACGCTCGCCGAGCGGTTTCCCCGGTTCCGCCGCAAGCTGGCGCGGCGGCTACCGACGTTGAATCAGGTGTCCCGCCAGCAGATCGAGCTCCTGCGCCGATTCCGGGAGTCGGGCTCCGATCGGACACAGGAGGAACAGCTCTCCGCACTGCTGCTGTCGATCAATACGATTGCGGCGGGGTTCGGGGCGACGGGGTGAAAAAAGCGGTGAAGAGAGAAGGGCGGGAACGGTGAACGGGTCGGGCGGCGAGATCGGGCCCTGGAGCGACCCCTTCTCTCTTCACCCTTCACTCTTCACTGCTTCTCTCCTCCGCTTCCTCTCCACCTCCACCCTCAACTGCCCGCAGGCCGCGTCGATATCGAGCCCTCGGCTCCGCCGCACCGTGGCCTCGATGCCCTGATTCCGCAGCCGGTCCGCGAACGCCCGGATCCTCGGTGGCGCGGTCGGCGTCAGCTCCGGGGCGCCGCCGGGATGGAGCGGCAGGATGTTGACCAGCGCCCCGAGCCGGCGGGCAAGTTTCGACCAGCCGGTCGGCGTCGGCATCGCTGTCGTTCACCCCGCCGATCATCACGTATTCGAAGGTGACCCGCCGCCGAAACGCCTCGGCCGCCTTCAACACCGCCTCGAGGTCGTACTTCTTCTCGATCGGCATGATGCCCATGCGCTGGGCAGAGGTCGGGGCATGGAGAGAGATCGCGAGCCGGAACTGTTCCGGGCGGCGGGCGAACTCCGCCATGCCTGGCAGAATCCCCACGGTGGACACGGTGATGTGGCGCGCGCCGATGCCGAGGCCCTCGGGACTGTTGAGGATCGTGAGGGAGGTGTTGACGGCGTCCCAGTTGAGCAGCGGCTCGCCCATCCCCATGTACACGACGTTGGTCGGCTTGTCCTCGGCGTTCCGGAGGACGATCTCGCGCACCTGGCCCGCGATCTCGAAGGCCGTGAGGTTCCGGCGATATCCCATCCGCCCGGTCGCGCAGAAGGAGCACCGGAGAGCGCACCCCGCCTGGGACGAGATGCACAGCGTTCGCCGGGAGCCCGACGGAATGAGGACCGACTCGATCGCCTCGCCGTCACCCAGCCGCCACAGGTACTTGCGTGTCCCGTCCGAGGACTGCTGGACCGTGTCCTCCCGCAGCCGCTGGAGCGGGAAGGCCTCGGTCAGTGCGGATCGGAGGGGGAGGGGGAGCTCGGTGGCCTCGTTCCAGGTGGCGACCGGAGCGACCCAGAGGCGCCGGTGGATCTGGCCGACCCGGTAGGCTGGCAGACCTTCGGACGCCGCCCAGGCGGCCAGTGAATCGCGGGCGGCGGCAGGGGTCAGGTCCAGGATGCCGGTGGGGTTCATGCGCTGAACGATAGCCTCCAGTGACCCCCGGCAGTAGGCGCCCGGGATGGCTAACCTCAAGACCGATTTCGCATTGCCCCCTCTCCCGACGGCGGTTACGTTTGTCCCATGCCTTCCCAGGCCGCCCCTTGCTCCTGACCGAGATACTGAAACCGGACCGGGTCGTGGTGCCGCTGGGTGCCCGAGACAAGAACGGGGTCATCGCCGAGCTGGCCCGCGTGCTGGTGCAGCATACCGGCGCGCCGCTCGACGAGGTGCTCACCGCGATCGAGGAGCGCGAATCGGTGCTCAGCACCGGGATCGGCTTCGGCGTAGCCATTCCCCATGCCCGCTGCCGGGCGGTGCCCGAGCTCTGCATGGTCGGTGGCGTGAGTGCCGTCCCGGTTCCCTTCGACAGCATCGACGGCGAGCCGGTACGGCTGTTTTTCCTGATTGTCGGCCCGGAGGCGTCGGCCGGCCTTCACGTGAAGCTCCTGAGCCGGATCGCCCGGCTCGTCCGTCGCGACGGCATTCGCAGGCAACTGGTGGATTCCCGGACCCCTGATGAGTTCTATAGCACCCTCCTCGAAGCCGAAGAGCGCTGACACGCACACTTCGAGCACCGCGGCCACCGCGTTGCGGACCGATCGGGGCGGGGACCTCACCCGGGCGGACGTCGGGCGCGAGGTGCGGCTGGGCGGGTGGGTGCATCGGCGGCGGGACCTCGGCGGGCTGGTCTTCATCGATCTGCGGGACCGGGCCGGATTGGTCCAGCTCTCCTGCAATCCGGGGTGGACCTCGCCGGAGATGATGGAGCGCGCCGCGGGACTGGGAGCGGAGGTGGTGATTCTCGCGCGGGGCACGGTGCAGCTGCGGCCGGAGCCGTCCCGAGATTCCGGTCTCGTCTCCCGCGAAGTCGAAGTGCATCTCACCTGGCTCGAGGTCGTGGGACCGGCCCAGACGCCGACGATCCCCGTGGCCCGCAAGGAGAAGGAGGAGCTACCCGCCGAAGAGCTGCGTCTCCGGCATCGGGTGCTCGACCTTCGGCGCCCCGAGTTGCAGCGCAACCTGATCCTGCGTCATCGACTGATGCAGGCCACCCGGCGCTACTTCGACGCCCATGGTTTCCTCGAGATCGAAACCCCGATACTCACGAAGCCCACGCCAGAAGGGGCGCGGGACTATCTCGTGCCGAGCCGGATGCATCCCGGCGAGTTCTTCGCATTACCCCAGTCACCCCAGCTCTACAAGCAGCTGCTCATGGTCGCTGGGCTGGACCGCTACGTGCAGATCGCGCGCTGTTTCCGCGACGAGGACCTCCGCGCCGATCGCCAGCCGGAGTTCACCCAGATCGACATCGAGGCCTCCTTCATCGGCCTGGAAGACGTGCTCGGGTTCGGCGAGGGCCTGGTGCGGTCGCTGTGGAAGGAAGCCGGCCACGACGTCGAGGTGCCCATTCGGCGGCTGCGCTACGCCGAGGCGATGGAGCGCTACGGCAGCGACAAGCCCGACCTGCGCTACGGGCTCGAGATCTTCGACGCCACCGACGTGTACCGCGACGCCGACTTCTCCATCACGAATGCCGCCATTCAGGCGGGCGGCCGTGTGCGCGGGATCCGGGCCCCGGGAGGCGCGGCGCTCACCCGGAAACAGGTGGACGAGATCGAAGGCGCCGCCAGGACGCTGGGCGCGGCCGGCCTGCTGCGTCTCAAGCGCAGCGGCGCCTCGCTCGAGGGCGGGCCGGCCAAGTTCCTCGCCGCCGATGCCGCCGATCGGCTGGGTCTGGCCGATGGGGACCTCGCTCTGTTCGTCGCCGGCCCGGACCACGTCTCGAGCCCGTCGCTCGACCGGGTCCGGCAGGAGCTGGCGCGCCGGCTGGATCTGATCCCGCCCGGGGTGGATCGCTTCGTCTGGATCATCGACTTCCCGCTCTTCACGAAGGATCCGGTGACCGGTGCCCTGAGTTCCGTCAATCATCCGTTCACGGCGCCGCATCCGGACGATCTGCACCTGCTCGACACCGCGCCGGAGCAGGTGCGCGCCCTGGCATACGACATGGTACTGAACGGGAACGAGCTTGGCGGCGGCAGCCTCCGCATCGCGGATCCGCGGCTCCAGGGCCGTGTCTTCACCCTGCTCGGGATTCCGGAGGATCAGGCGGAGCAGCGGTTCGGGTTTCTGCTCGAGGGTCTGCGCGCCGGCGCGCCCCCTCACGGCGGCTTCGCCTTCGGCATGGATCGGATCGTGATGCTGCTCGCGGGGGCAGATTCGTTGCGTGACGTGATCGCGTTTCCCAAGACGACCGCGCAGCGTGCCCTCTTCGAGGGTGCGCCCGAGCCCGGTGGATCCCGCGGATCTGAGGGAGCTCAGCTTGGAGGTGAAAGGAGTGAAGAGCGAAACGGTGAAGCCTGAACGGGGAGCTGGATCTCGCGTCCCCTTCACACTTCACTCTTCACCCTTCACTTCAGCCAACCATGCCCGACGACATCCAACAACGCCTGTCGGCCGAGGGCGCCGATCCGCTGCTCTTCGCCGGCGTAAACGACAGCAACCTGCAGGAGCTGCAGCGCTCGCTCGGCGTGCGCATCAGCTTCCGGGGCGACTCGGTCACCCTGTCGGGTACCGCGGAACAGATCGAGCGGGCCACGCCTGTGGTGTCCGGGCTCCTGGACCTGGCGCGGATGGGCGAGCCGGTCACGCCGGATGACGTGTACCGCCTCTCGGCCGACGCGCAGACGGGTGAGATGCCGGTGCAGCCGAGCGATGGCAAGATCGTGCTCCCCGGTCTCCGGCGTGCCATCGTGCCCAAGACGCAGGGACAGCGGGACTATCTCCATGCCATCGCCAACCACGACATCGTGGTGGGGATCGGTCCCGCGGGAACCGGGAAGACCTACCTCGCGGTGGCCAAGGCGGTCGAGGCGCTGGCCCGGAAACGGGTCAAGCGGATCATCCTCGCCCGGCCCGCGGTGGAGGCCGGCGAGTCGCTCGGCTTCCTGCCCGGCGACCTCCAGGCCAAGGTCGATCCCTACCTGCGGCCGCTGTACGACGCCCTCGAGGACATGATGCCGAACGACCGGGTGCAGCGCGCGCTGGAGACCCGGACCATCGAGATCGCCCCGCTGGCCTACATGCGCGGCCGTACGCTGGCCGATGCGTTCATCATCCTGGACGAGGCGCAGAACGCCACCGGCGCGCAGATGAAGATGTTCCTCACCCGTCTGGGCGTGAACAGCAAGACGGTCGTGACCGGAGACAAGACCCAGATCGATCTTCCACGGCGGGAAGAGTCCGGTCTGGTGCAGGTCGAGCGACTGTTGCCCGGGATCGAAGGAATCGCCTTCTGCTACCTGCACGAGACGGACGTCGTCCGCCATCGGCTGGTACGGGAGATCATCCGGGCCTACGCGGAGGACCAGAACGGCTGATGTCTCGTAGGCCGGCGCCCCGGACTCCTGACGCGCCGTCCGGCCGAAGCTTTGGAAGCCGGATCCGCTATCACGTCGTGCGCTGGATACCCCTCCTCGGCACGGCGCTGGTCACCTACGCGCTGTTTCCGGCCCCGGTCGGGATCGTCGCCTCGCTTCCCTCCGTCGGCCAGGCCGCGGCCCGCACCGTGGTCGCCCCGTTCGACTTCGACATTCGCAAGACCACCGAGGAGATCGCGCGCGAAGGGGAGACCCGCGCCCTCACGGTGCGGCCGGTCTACCGCTTCAGCCCCACCGCCTACGATTCCGCGCTCGCGACGACCCGGGCGTACTTCACGGACCTCGAGCGCGCCAGCGCCGAAGGCCCCGACGCGTTGCGCGCGCAAGCGGCGACGCGGGTGAAGCTCACGCCGGGCGAGACCGACTATCTGGCCGACAGGGGCAAGCGGCGGAAGCTGCAGGAAGTGGTGACCCACTTCCTCGCGGAGGCGCTTTCCCGGGGTGTCGCCGACGCCGGCGTCATGCGGAGCGAAGTCAGCCCCCGAGTGACGCTCCGCCGTGGTGAAACGGAATACGTCGTGGCGCGTGATTCGATCCAGACCTTCGCCGATCTCATGGACCAGGCCGAGGCCGCCGGAATCGTCATCGACGAGGAGTCGGGACGGCGCGCGCTCCGCCGGCTGGTCGGGGCGTTCTACCATCCGACGATCGTGCTCGACGGTCCGCTCACGACCGCCCGGCGCGAGCAGCTTCGCGCCAGCGTGGACCCGGTCCGCTATCGCGTTCGCGCGGGCGACGTCATCGCGACCGCAGGGGAACCGGTCACCGAGGAGGGCCGCGTCAAGCTCGGCGCGCTGCAGGAAGAGCTGCAGCGGCGCGGGAGCGACCGCTACTGGCTCCGCGGCGCGGCCGGCGCCCTCATGTACAGCGTGATCGTGCTCAGCGCCTTCTGGCTGCTCGTGCTGTTCTACCTGAAGGACACCTACGCCGAGGCTCGGCAGATGTTCTTCTTCGGCGGATTGTTCTCACTGGTCGTGCTGATGGCGGCCGGCCTGTGGCAACTGTTTCCCGGCCGTCCCGAGCTGATCCCAATTCCGTTCGCGGCCATCCTGGTCACCTTGCTCTACAACGGCCGGATCGGCGTGTTCGCCGCGCTCACCCTCGCACTGCTGCTCGACGGGCAGTGGTCGCTTCAGAACAGCAACATCCTGTTCTTCGGGCTGGTCGGAGGAGTCGCGGGTGCCATCGGCATCCGGGTCGTCCGCCGACGTCACCACCTCTACCTGGCCATCGGCGTGGTCGCGATCGCGGGGGCCCTGGCCTCGGTCACCATCGGGCTGCTGCGGGGTTGGGAAAACATCGCCATTGTCGCCAGCGCCTTCCTGGGGGTGCTGATGGCACCGACCAGTGCCTCGCTCGCGATGATCGTGATGCCCCTGGGCGAATCCATCACCAAGGTCACCACCGATCTCACGCTTCTCGAGCTCTCCGATCTCGGCCGGCCGCTGCTACGCCGTCTCGCGCTCGAGGCCCCGGGCACCTGGGCGCACAGCCTCGCGATGGCCAACCTCTGCGAATCCGCCTGCAACATCATCGGCGCGAACGGGCTGCTGGCGCGTGTCGGTTGTTACTACCACGACATCGGCAAGCTCGCGGCCCCTGGCTTCTTCGTGGAAAATCAGGGCGGGGGACCCAACCCGCACGACGAGCTCAGCCCGATCGACTCCGCGCGGATCATCCGGAACCACGTGCTCGACGGGATCGCTCTCGCCGAGGCCGCAGGCCTGCCCCAGGTCGTCAAAGCCTTTATTCCAGAACATCATGGAACCACTGAGATAACCTATTTTCTCAGCCGGGCGAAGCGGCGGGACCCCAACGGGCGCGTGAACTCGGCCGACTACCAGTACCCCGGTCCCCGCCCGCAGTCGGCGGAGACCGCGGTGGCCATGCTGGCCGACTCGGCGGAGGCCGCGGTCCGCGTGCTGGAGGATCGCTCGCAAGACCAGGTGCGCGAGGCGCTGGAGCATTTGGTCGCGCAGAAGCTCGCCTCGGGCCAGTTCGACGATGCGCCGCTCACGCTGCGAGATCTGGAGCGGATCAAGCGCGAGTTCGCCCGTGTGATGTCGGGCACCTACCACAAGCGGATCGGCTACCCCCGTGCCAGCGGCGGGATCACGCCGGAATTCCAAACTGTCGAGCGGGAGTGAGGTCGTGGTGCACGGCCGCCGTCTCCCGGTGCCGGCCGGCGTCGTGCGCCGGGTGGTCGAGGCCGTCCTGGCCGGCGAGCGCCGGCGCGCGTTCATTTCGGTCACCTTTCTCGGCCGCGAGTCGATGCGGCGGCTGAATGCGCGTCACAAGGGCAGGGACGAGCCGACCGACGTCATCAGCTTCGCGCTCTGCGAGCCGGGAGGCCGGGTGACGGGGGACGTCTACGTGTGTGCCTGGGTCGCCGCCCGCGAGGCCCGCGCCCGACGCATTCCCCTGCGGGAAGAGCTCGTGCGTCTCGTGGTGCACGGCACCCTGCACGTGCTCGGTCGGGATCACCCCGAGGGGCAGGGACGCACGCGCTCGCCGATGTGGCGGCGTCAGGAGCGCTACGTGGAGGCCCTCGCATGATCGCGATGCTCCAGCTCTTCATCGCCCCGCTCCTGGCGGCCGCGCTCACCCTCTGGGCCGCGTGGCTCGCGCTCGCGGCGGAGTCGGATGCCGATCTCCCGCGGGCGCTCGGCGGAGAGCTCTCGGCCGACCTCTCCGCCGGGACGCTGTCCCGGAATCTTCACGTGGCCCACCTCGCCTTGCTCGTGTTGGCTGGAGCCGCGGCCGGCGGAGCCGTCGCCTGGTGGGCCCGCTCGCCGGCGGGAGGGCTCATCCGGCTGGCGCTGGCGGTGGGGCTCGTCTGGGTGCTCGGCGATCTGCTGCCGCGATTGCTCGCCGCCGTGGCACCGGAGCTCACTGCGCCGGCGCGCCGGGCCGCCGCGGCCACGCTCGCTCCCTTTCGGCCGCTCCTCCGTCTCGCCGAACGGGCGGACGCCAAGGCGCGCGAGCGCATGCCGAAAGACCATACGCACAACGCCGGCGCGGCGGAGCGGGACATGCTGCTCGGTGTTTTCTCTCTGGCGGACACCACGGTGGCCGAGGTCATGACCCCGCGGATCGACATCGTCGCCGTGGATTCCTCGGCGGATCGCGACGAGGTCATCACCACCCTCCGGAGCGCGGAACACGCCCGGCTCCTGGTGTACGACGGCCATCCCGACGCGGTGGCCGGCGTCATCTACGCGAAGGACATTCTGGCCAGCGACGACGAAGCGCGCTCCTGGACCGCGCTGGTCCGCCCGGCGGCATTCGTTCCCGAGGGGAAGACGCTCGATCGCCAGCTGCGCGACTTCCAGCGGGGTCCGAGCCATCTGGCCGTCGTGGTGGACGAGTTCGGCGGCACCGCGGGGATCGTCACCCTCGAGGACATCCTGGAACAGATCGTGGGTGAGATCCAGGACGAGTATGACACCGACGAAGTGGCGCCGGTCCAGGTCGTCGGACCCGACCACCTGCGGGTGGACGGCGGCGTGGCGCTCTCGGAGCTGGAGGGCCTCCTGGGGCACAGCTTCGACCGGGAGGATGTGAGCACGGTCGGCGGTCTGGTGCTCGCGGAGTTCGGCCGGGTCCCGCGCGCGGGTGAAGCGCTCGATCTGCCGGGCTACCGGCTCGTCGTGGAGCTCATCGTCCGTCGCCGCGTGCGGCGCGTCGCCGTCCACCGGGTCGCCGAAGCCGCGCCGGTCACGAGCGGCGTGCGGAGCGGACCGTGATCTGGTTGGTGACGGCAGTCGGGCTCCTGGTCGCCGCGTTCGGTGCGACGGCCGGTGCGGCACTCATCACCGTGAGCCGCGCCGAGCTCACGCGCGCCGTCGGCCGGCGGCTGCGGGGGGCCTCTCCGTCGCTAGGATGGCTGGCCGGAGTGGACGCCGACCTCACCGCGGCCTCCGCCACGACCTCCCTCGGCGTGCTGCTCATCGGCGCCACACTGCCGGGGTTGCTGGCGGACTCGGGGACCACACGGATCGTCGCGCTTCTCGTTCTCGTCGGCGCGCCGCTCGTGCTCTTCGCCGCGTACCTGGTGCCGAGGTGGCTCACGCTTCCGCGGGCGCAGACCGTCGCGGACCGGGTGCTTCCCATCCTCCGCCCCTGGTCGCGCATCGTGGGACTGTTGCTGCCGGCTCGCACCGTCACGCGGCCCACCGACCTGCGCTCGATCTGGCGCGAAGGCGCTGCCGTAGGCGTGCGCGCCGACGACGAGCTGGTGATGGTCGGGGGCGTGATGGCCTTCACCGTCCGGCCGGTGCGGGAGGTGATGACCCCGCGCACCGACATCGTCGCGCTCGAGGAGAACGCGGCGCTCGAGGACATCCGGATGGTGTTCGCGCAGAGCGGGTACAGCCGAATCCCGGTGTTCCGCGGCACGCTCGACGATATCGTCGGGATGCTCCACGCTTTCGATCTCTTCAAGCTCAGCCCGGGCGATCCGCTGCCCGTGCGCCCGGTGGCTGTCACGCCCGCCAGCCGGAACTGCGGGGACCTCCTGCTGGACATGCAGCGCGAGCGGCGTCACCTCGCCATCGTCCTGGATGAGTTCGGCGGCACGCTTGGCATCGTGACGTTGGAGGACCTGCTGGAAGAGCTGGTCGGTGAGATCTTCGACGAGCATGACGAGGAGGTCCGCGGCCAGCCGTCGGGCGGCCCGGCCATCTTCGAGACCGACGGCAACGTTCCTCCGCAGGCGATCGAGGAACGGTTCGGCGTCTCGCTGCCGTCCGGGCGGTCCACCACCGTCGCCGGCCTGCTCATCGAGTGGGCCGGCCGAATTCCGAACGCGGGCGAGCGGTTCACGGTCCGCGGTCTCGAGTTCGATGTGATCCAGGCGTCGCCCACCCGCATCGAGCGACTGCTGATCCGTTCCGGCGCCACGGCGCCGGTGTCCCTCCTGCCGGGGAGCTGATGAGCACGACCAACGACCACGTCGAGCGCATGGTCGAGCTCGTCCGCAACGGCGAGCTCGCCCTCTTCGTCCGCCGGGCGCACGACTTCGAGCCGGCGGACCTCGCGGACGTCCTCGCCGCGCTGGACGAAGAAGAGCGCGTGGCCGTGGTGCAGGCGCTGCCCGCGGAGCTCTCGAGTCAGGCCCTCGCCGAGATGCCCGAAGGGTCGCACGCGGAGGAGACGCTCGCGGCGCTGACGCCGGAGCGGGCCGCGGAGATCGTCGAGGAGCTGGAGGACGACGACGCCGCGGACATGCTCCGCGAGCTGGCTCCCGACACGCAGGAACGGATCCTCTCGGAGGTGGAGGATCGGGCCGAGGTGGAACGGCTCCTCCGCTACGACCCGGAGACCGCGGGCGGGCTCATGACCAGCCACGTGGTCACGGTTCGCGACACGGCCACGGCCGAGGAGGCGCTCGACGCGATCCGGCGGCAGTCGGAGGAGGTCGAGGACTTCTATCAGGTGTTCGTCGTGGACGCGGACCGGCGGTTGGTGGGCATCCTGCCGTTCAAGGACCTGGTGGTGAGTAAGCCCGGACGGCGGGTGCAGGACTTCATGACCGATGCCGACATCGCGGTGAAGCCGGATCTCGACCAGGAAGATGTCGCCCGGGTGATGGCCAGGTACAATCTGCCCAGCGTCGCCGTCATCGACGACAGCGGACGGCTGCTCGGCCGGGTGACCTTCGACGATGTGATCGATGTAGTCGAGGCCGAGCAGACCGAGGATCTGCTCAAGTTCGGTGGCGTGTCCCCGGACGAGGCGCTGGCGGCGGGCTGGACCGAGGCGGTGCGGAGCCGGTTGCCGTGGCTCTACATCAATCTCGCGACGGCTTTCCTCGCCGGTGGGGTCGTCTACGTCTTCCAGGACACCGTCCAGCGCACTGTAGCCCTGGCGATATACATGCCCATCATCGCCGGCATGGGTGGCAACGCGGGAACACAGGCCCTCGCGGTCACCGTGCGCCGGCTCGCCCTCGGCCTGATTCCGCCGCGCCTCGCCTTCCGGGTCGTAGGGAAGGAAGCGCTGGTCGGCATGACGAACGGTATCGCCATCGGCCTGGTGGTGGCGGCGATCGCCGCGCTCGCCGGGGGCGAGCACATGCTCGGACTCGTCGTCTTCCTCGCCATGACCGGCAACCTGCTCGTCGCGGGAACCGCCGGCGCGTTCATCCCCATCCTGCTCGAGAGCGCCGGGATCGACCCCGCGATCGCCTCCTCCATCTTCGTCACGACGTTCACCGACTGCTGCGGCTTTCTGCTGCTGCTGGGCCTGGCCGGGTGGCTGCTGCTTTGACCGACCGCTGAGCGGCGCGCCCTCAGTTCATGCTCGTCCCCAAGCTGGTCACGACCCTGCGGTCGTATTCCCGCGCCCAATTCGCGGCCGACGCCGTCGCGGGAGTGATCGTCGGCATCGTCGCGCTGCCGCTGGCGATCGCTTTCGCTATTGCGAGCGGAGTGACACCCGACCGGGGACTCTACACCGCGATCCTCGCCGGATTTCTGATCTCCGCACTCGGCGGTTCCCGGGTGCAGATCGGCGGCCCCACGGGGGCCTTCGTGGTGATCGTGTACGGCATCGTGCAGCAGTACGGCGTGGACGGGTTGCTGGCGGCGACCCTCATGGCCGGACTCATCCTGATCGGGATGGGCCTGCTGGGGTTGGGCGGCGCGATCAAGTTCATCCCGTTTCCGGTGGTGACCGGGTTCACCGCCGCTATCGGCGCCATCATCCTCGTGCAACAGCTCCGCGACGCTGCTGGGACTGCGCATGGAGCAGCGCCGGCCGACCTCGTGGACCGGATCGGGGCGTATCTCCGCGCACCTGGACAGCATCAATCCCGCGGCCGTCGCGGTCTCGCTGCTCACCCTCGCCATTCTGCTGGTCTGGCCCAGGATCAGTCTCCGTCTCCCGGCACCCTTCGTCGCCCTCATCGCCACGACGGCGGCGGTCCATGCGCTGGGGCTTCCGGTCGAGACCATCGCGAGCCGCTTCGGAGAGATCTCCGCCACGTTGCCGCGGCCCTCGCTCCCGTCGCTCTCGCTAGGCGAGTGGCGGGAGCTGGTGGGGCCCGCCTTCACGATCGCGGCGCTGGGGGGGATCGAATCGCTCCTGTCCGCGGTGATCGCCGACGGCATGATCGGCGGCCGCCACCGCTCCAACATGGAGCTCGTGGCGCAGGGCGTCGCCAACGTCGTCTCCCCGATCTTCGGAGGCATGCCCGCGACCGGAGCGATCGCCCGGACCGCCACCAACATCAAGAGCGGCGGGCGGACGCCCGTGGCCGGCATCATCCACGCGCTGACGCTGCTCGTGATCGCCGTGTTCTTCGGCCGGTGGGCCGGCCTGATTCCCCTGGCCACCCTCGCCGCCATCGTGCTCGTGGTGGCGTACCGGCTGAGCGAGTGGCGCGTCTTCCGCAACGAGCTGCGGGCGCCGCGGAGCGACGCCCTGGTGATGCTGACCACGTTTCTGCTCACCGTGCTGGTGGATCTCACGGTCGCCATCAGCGTCGGGATGGTGCTCGCCGCCTTCCTCTTCATGAAGCGCATGGCCGAAGTCACCAACATCACGATCGTAACCCGCGAGCTGAAGGAGGATCTCCCGGGAGCACCCGACGACCGGGGGGCCATCTATCGGCGCGAGCTTCCGGATGGGGTGGAGGTCTACGAGATCAACGGCCCGTTCTTCTTCGGTGCCGCGGAGAAGTTCAAGGACACGCTGGCGCAGGTGTCCCGGAAGCCGCGGGTGCTCATCATCCGGATGCGAAACGTGCCGGCGATCGATTCCACGGCGATGCACGCGCTCAAGGACCTGGTGCGGCGCACCCGGGCGGACGGCACGCTGGTCATGCTCTCGGACGTTCATTCGCAGCCCCTGGTGGCGCTGGAGCGCTCGGCCCTGTTGGAGGAGATCGGCCGACAGCACCTGTTCGGCAACGTGGATGAGGCCATCCAGGCGGCCCGGGTGCACCTTGCTGCATCGCTTGCCTCGACTCCTGCCCAAGGCGACTTTTAGTCCATGGACCCGGAACATCTGCTCGCGGAGCTGCTGGCCGGGAAAACGGCAGCGCTAGCCCGTGCGATTTCCGTGGTCGAGAACGGTCGGCCCGGGTTCGAGCACCTGCTCGCGGGCGTGCACCGCACGCTGGGCCGCGCCAGGCGCATCGGCATCACCGGCCCGCCGGGCGCGGGGAAGTCCACCCTCGTGGAGCGCCTGGTCGCCGCCTACCGCGCCGCCGGGCTCCGAGTCGCGGTCGTCGCCGTAGATCCGACCAGTCCCTTCACCGGCGGCGCCCTGCTCGGCGATCGAATCCGCATGGAATCCATCGCCCTGGATCAGGGCGTCTACATCCGGAGCATGGCCAGCCGAGGCTCGCTCGGCGGGCTAGCCACCAGCACCAGAGAAGTGTGCGACCTGCTCGATGCCGCGGGGTTCGAGCGCATCATCGTCGAGACGGTCGGCGTCGGGCAGTCGGAGCTCGACGTCACGCGCATGGCGGACTCGACGGTGCTGGTTCTCGTTCCCGAATCGGGCGACGCCATCCAGACGCTCAAGTCGGGTGTGATGGAGGCCGCCGACCTGTTCGTCGTGAACAAGAGCGACCGGCCGGGCGCCGACAAGCTGCGCCAGGAGATCGAGGTGACGCTCGGCATCCGGCGGGGGAACGCGTTTCGGAACGTCCCGGCGCACCACGGACTGCGGGGTGGCCGTGCGCCTCAACCGCCGGCGGATCCGGGACCGGCGCGCTGGGAGCATCCCGTCGTCCTGACGATCGCCGCCAAGGGCGAGGGCGTCGCGGACCTGGTCGCCGCGCTCGATCGACACCACGAGTGGCTGGAGCGGAGCGGCACGCTCGCGCAGCGCCGGCGCGGGCGCCTGCGGGACCGGACCCGCGAGGTCGTGGATCGTGCCGCGAAGAAGTGGCTCTGGGAGGAAACGCGCGCGGAGCAGATGATCGCCGAACGGCTCGACGACGTGGTGGACGGGCGGCTCAGCCCGTATCACCTGGCCGCCGAGGTGCTGGACGGGCTCAAACAAGGTGAGCGAATATGACCATCTGGGGCACCGATCTGAATCCGGAGGTGGCGGCGCGGCTCGCGAGCCAGGAGCGTGAGCTCGAGCGGCTGCGCGCCGAGGTCGCCGCGTGGCGCGCCAGCTCGGCCGAGCCACCGGGTCCGGCACGACGTGGAGTTCACCTCCGTGTCGGGCCGGGCGGTCGAGCCCGTGTACACCCCGCTCGATCTCTCTCCCGATCTCCAGTCCGCGCTCGGTCTCCCTGGCGAATTCCCGTTCACTCGCGGCATCCATCCCACGATGTACCGCGGCCGGCTCTGGACGATGCGGCAGTTCGCCGGCTTCGGGACCGCAGAGGACACCAACGCGCGCTACAAGTTCCTGCTGGAGCGGGGCCAGACCGGTCTCTCGGTCGCGTTCGACTTTCCGACCCTGATGGGCTACGACTCCGACCATCCCCGCTCCGAGGGTGAGGTCGGGAAGTGCGGGGTCGCCATCTCCAGTCTGGCCGACATGGAGACCCTGTTCGCGGGCATCCCGCTCGACCAGGTCTCCACTTCGATGACGATCAACGGCCCCGCCGCGATGCTGTTCTGCTTCTACGTCGCCGCGGCGGAGCGGCAGGGCGTGCCCATCTCCCAGCTCCAGGGGACGATCCAGAACGACATCCTCAAGGAGTACATGGCCCAGCACGCGTGGATCTTCCCCGCGGAGCCGGCGCTCAAGGTCATCGTGGATCTGTTCGAGTGGGCGGCGGAGCACACGCCCAAGTGGAACACCATCTCGATCTCGGGCTACCACATTCGCGAGGCCGGGGCGACCGCCGCGCAGGAGCTCGCGTTCACGCTCGCCAACGGCTTCTGCTACGTGGAGCACGGGCTCGCCCGCGGGCTCGATGTGGACAGCTTCGCGCCTCGGCTCTCCTTCTTTTGGGACGTGCACAACGACTTCTTCGAGGAGATCGCGAAGCTGCGGGCCGCGCGCCGGATCTGGGCCAGGCACATGCAGCAGCGCTACGGCGCGCGGGACGAGCGCAGCTGGAAGATGCGGTTCCACTGTCAGACCGCCGGAGTCACGCTGACCGCCCAGCAACCGCACAACAACGTGGTGCGGGTCGCCTATCAGGCGCTGGCGGCGGTGCTGGGTGGAACACAGTCGCTGCATACGAACGCGCTGGACGAGACCCTGGCGCTGCCGACCGAGGAGTCGGTGCGCATCGCGCTCCGAACCCAGCAGATCCTCGCCTACGAGACGGGCGTGCCCAACGTGGCCGACCCGCTCGGAGGGTCGTACTACGTGGAAGCGCTCACCGATGCCCTGGAGCGGGAGGCGGAGGGTCTCTTCGCCGAGATCGATGCCCAGGGCGGCGTCGTGGCCGCGATCGAGACCGGATGGTTCCAGCGCCAGATCGCGGCCAGCTCGATGCGCTTCCAGAGCGAGGTGGAGCGCGGCAGCAAGACCATCGTGGGGCTCAACGACTTCGTGGAGGAGGCGGAGGCGCCGGTCGAGATCCTGAAGGTCGGAGACGCGGCCGAACGTACCCAGCGCGAGCGACTCGCCGGACTGCGGGCCCGGCGTGACGCCGAGCTGGTGACGCAGCGGCTGGACGCGTTGCGCCGTGCGGCCGCCGAAGATCGGAACATCATACCAGCCATGCTGGATTGTGCGCGGGCCTATTGCACGCTGTTCGAGATCCGGCATGTGCTCGAGGAGATTTATGGCAGTTATCGCGAGCCGGTCTTCTTCTGACCGGCGAACCAGGGGCGGCACCCCGGCAATCGCGGAGCGGCTGGCGCGGCTGACGGAGATACGCCCGGGCTCCCATCGGGTGGTGAGCTGTTATCTGAAGCTCGAGCCGCGGGACCGGAATCGCGGCAAGTATCTGATCAAGTTCAAGAACCGCGTCAAAGAGGCGCTCAAGGGATTGTCGCGGCTGGGTCTCGACCGGCCCGCGCAGGACGCGGCCGCGCGCGACCTCGACCGCATGCAGGCGCACCTGCGCACGCCCGAGAATCTTCCTTCCACCCAGGGCGTCGCGCTCTTCGCGTGCGAGGGGATCGGTCTCTTCGAGGCGCTCCCGCTTCCGGTGGTCCACCGGTCGCGACTCGCCGTGGATCGGACGCCGCTCGTGCGCGAGCTGGCGTCGGTCGAGGACGAGTTCGGCCGGCTCCTCACCGTCGTATTCGACCGGACCAGCGCGCGCTTCTTCGAGGTGACCGCCTACCAGACGACCGAGCTCAACGGCCTTCGCGCCGACAGCACCCGCGGCAAGCGCTTTCGCAGCGATCACGACTCGCCTGGGTGGGGCGAGCACACGTTCAATAATCGAATCCGGCAGGAGAAGCAGCGGCACCTCGAGGCGATCGCCCGCGAGCTGTTCACGATCGACCGCCGGCATCCGGCCCATGGGATCGTGCTGGCGGGCACCGGCGCCGACGCGGGCGCGGTCGAGCCCTTCCTCCACAACTATCTGGTGGAGCGCGTCATCGGAACGGCCAGGATCAATCCCAAGGACGCGACTCCCGCGCTGGTCCATTCGGCCACGCTCGCGGTGCGCGAAGGGTACGAGCGCGAATCGGAGCGAAGTCTGGTGCACGAAATGCTGGAGGGCCTCGGGAGCGGCTGGGGCCTCAACGGCATGACGCCGACCCTCCGGGCGCTCGCGCGCGGGCAGGTCCGCTCGCTGCTCGTGCACGCCGACGCGAGCGAGCCGGGCTTCCGCTGCGGCGACTCCGGTCGCCTGGCGCTGACCGAGCGGGAGTGTCGCGGCGAGGGCGAGGCGATCCCGGTGCTGGACGTGGTGGACGACGCGATCGAGGAGGCATTGCGCCAGGGGGTCGACGTGAACGTGGTGTACGAGCCCGAGGCGCGGGACGCCATCGACGGGCTCGGCGCGCTGCTCCGATTCCGCTGAGATTGCGCGCGGTTCTCTTCGATGCCGGGAACACCCTCGTGTTCCTCGATTATCCGCGTATGGCCGCGGCGGTCGCCGCGGCCCTCGACATTCCACTCTCCGCAGAGCGTTTGGCCGCCGGCGCGGCCGAGGCCACCCGGGCCATGGAACAGGCCCGCGGCGCCGACCGGGGCCGCGCGGCAGCCTACCTCGAGGCCCTCTTCCGCGTCGCCGGGGTTCCGGCCGACCGGATGGTCGCGGTCCGGGACTGCCTCACCCGCCTGCATCAGCAACGCCATCTCTGGAGCTCGCTGGCCGCCGACACCCATGAAGCACTCGGCCGGCTGCGGGCCGCGGGCATCCGGCTCGGGGTCGTATCCAACAGCGATGGACGGGTCGAAGAGGCGCTCGAGGCCGCCGATTTGCTGCGGTATTTCGACGTGGTGCTCGACTCGGCCCTGGTAGGCGTGGAGAAGCCCGACCCCGCTATCTTCCGTGCCGCGCTCGAAGCGCTCGACGTGCGCCCGGACGAGGCCCTGTTCGTGGGTGATCTCTACGAAGTGGATGTGGTCGGAGCCCGGGCCGCCGGAATGACTGCCGTCCTCCTGTGCCCGCCCGGAGGCGGGCCGGACGACCGGTGCCGTACCATCCGCTCACTCAACGCGCTGGCCGACGACCTGCTCCAAGGAGATATCGCCGCGTCATGACTCGCACCCGCCCGATCCGCGTCCTCGTCGCCAAGCCCGGACTCGATGGGCACGATCGCGGCGCGAAGGTCGTCGCCGCCGCGCTGCGCGACTCCGGCATGGAGGTGGTGTACACCGGTCTGCATCAGACACCCGAGATGATCGCGACGGCTGCCGTCCAGGAGGACGTGGACGTGGTCGGCCTGTCGATCCTCTCCGGCGCCCACATGACCCTGTTCCCCCGTGTTCGTCAGCTGCTCGAGTCCATGGGCCGTCCCGACATCCTCGTGACGGGCGGCGGAATCATCCCGGTCGAGGACATGACCTCCCTGCAACAGCTAGGCATCGGCAAACTGTTCGGGCCGGGTACCCCGACCTCGGATCTCGTCGCGTACATCGAGTCATGGGCCGCCAAGCACCTCGAGGCGTGAGCCGGCTTCGGTCGCTCACGGACGAGTATCGGCGCCTAGCCGCTCGACTCGAGGAGGGCGGGGGCGCGGCACGCGTCGCCAAGATGCACGCGCAGGGGAAGCTGGCGCCGCGGGAGCGGGTGCGGCGGCTCCTGGACCAGGATTCGCCCTGGGTCGAGCTCGGTCTCCTCATGGCGTACGACCAGTACGACGGTCAGGCGCCCGGCGCGGGAGTCATCACCGGCATCGGTCTGGTCGAGGGGCGCAGCGTCGTGGTCGTGGCGAACGACGCCACGGTCAAGGCCGGCTCGTGGTGGCCGGAGACCATTCGCAAGATCCTCCGCGCCCAGGAAGTCGCGATGCGGCAGCGGATCCCCATCGTCTACCTGGTGGACAGCGCGGGGGTGAACCTTCCGTACCAGGGCGGGGTGTTTCCCGGCCAGTACGGTGCCGCCCGCATCTTCTACTACAACTCGATCATGCGCCGCTACCTTCACGTGCCTCAGATCAGCGCGGTGATGGGGAGCTGCATCGCGGGCGGCGCGTACCTGCCCGCGCTGTCCGACGTCATCTTCATGGTCGAGGGCACCAGCTTCATGGGGCTCGGCGGCCCCAACCTCGTGAAGGGCGCCACCGGCCAGACCATCGACGCCGAGACCCTGGGAGGTGCGCGGACCCACACCGAGCTGAGTGCCGTGGCCCATTACCGGGCCGCGAACGACGCCGAGTGCCTGGAGCGCATCCGGGAGTACATCGCGCGGCTCCCGAGTACGGAGGGCGTGGCTCATCGGCTGCGTCCCTCGGTAGACGCCGCGAGGCCGGCCTCGGACCTCTACGACCTCCTGCCGCAGGACCATCGGCTTTCCTACGACATGCGTCACGTCCTTGCCTGTCTTCTGGACGGCGGCGCGCTGGACGAGTTCCAGCCCGATGTGGCCAAGGAGATGCTCTGCGGTCACGCGCACATCGAGGGACGACCGGTCGCGGTGATCGCAAATCAGCGGGGAATCATCAAGGGTCAGCCCGGTGAACGTCCGCGGTTCGGAGGGATCGTCTACACCGGGAGCGCGGAGAAGGTCGCGTATTTCATCGAGACGGCGAGCCGCGAGCGCCTGCCGATCCTGTTCGTCCAGGACGTGAGCGGGTTCATGGTCGGCCCGGAGGCGGAGCAGTCCGGCATCATCCGGGCGGGAGCGCGATTCGTGGAGGCGATGGCGACGGCGGTGGTTCCCAAGATCGTCCTGACGGTGAACCACGCCAGCGGGGCGGGCTACTATGCCATGGCGGGGCAGGGGTTCGACCCCGACTTCATTCTCTCGTGGCCGACCGGCCGCATGGGAGTCATGGAGGGCGAGGCCGCAGTGATGGCCGTCCATGGCGCCGAGATCGAGCGGGCGTCGAAGGAGCGCCGCGAAGTCGGCGCCGAAGCCAAGGCATCGATCGAATCCATGCGCGCGGACTACGAGCATCAGCTCGACGCCAAGTACGCCGCGGCCAGGGGGTATGTGGACGCCATCGTGGCGCCCGAAGATACCCGGGACCAACTCGCGTTCCTCCTGCGCGTCTCATCGAGCTACTCGGGTCCACACGTCGGACCGTTCGTCCTTCCGCCGCTCGACGCGGCCGCGGCCCGCTAGCGTGCGTCACGCTCGTGCTGGCCGGCTGCGCCCTTGGTCTCCTGCGCTTCGGGCTGTTCCGGGCGCCGCCCTGATCCGTCCACGCCCGAGCCGAATATGGATCCCGTGGCAGTGGAGCGCCCGCGAGCGCGCGTCCCCGCGGCGGACACGGCTCCGGCGACGAAGCCGGTCGAGGAGCGCGTCGAGCGGATCGCACCGCCCGAGCTCGCGCACGCGAACGGTTGGATGGCTCTCGCCAGCACCGGCGCAGACCAGTTCGTCGCCGCACACCCGACCTACGACGGGCGTGGCGTGCTCATCGGCATCCTCGACACCGGAATCGACCCGGCCATTCCGGGACTGCAAACCACGAGTCATCGGTGACCCCAAGCTTCTCGACGTTCCGAGATTTCTCGGGCGAAGGCGCCGTGCCGCTCACCCGGATCTCGCCGGTGGGCGACAGCATCACGGCCGGCGGCCGGACGCTCCGCGGGTTCGGCCGGGTGGCGGCGCTCAATACTCAGGGCCCGTGGTACGCCGGCACGATCGCGGAGCTTCCGCTGGGCGAGCCGCCGGCGGCCGACCTCAACGGCAACGGTAAGGTGGGCGACACGCTCGTGGTCGTGGTGACCCGCGCAACCGACGGATGGGTGGTCCTGGCCGACACCGACGGCGACGGATCGCTCGCGGGCGAGCGGCCGGTGCACGACTACCTCGCGGGCCGCGAATGGTTCGGCTGGTCGGCCAAGGGGCGGACGCCGCCGATCACGATGGTCGCCAACTTCACCATCGAGGGCGAGCGAACCCAGGCTCGATCTGGCGTTCGACCTCAGCGGACACGGCTCGCACGTGGCGGGTATCGCCGCCGCGCACGACCTGTATGGCGTGGCGGGATTCGACGGCGTCGCGCCCGGGCGCACAGCTGCTCGGGCTCAAGATCGCCAACAGCGCGCAGGGAAGCGTCTCGACCACCGGCGCGATGGTTCGCGCGCTGGACTACGCGGTGAAGTTCGCCGAAAGCCGTCGGCTGCCTCTGGTCCTCAACATGAGCTTCGGCGTGGGGAACGAGATCGAGGGAGCCGCGCGCATCGACCGCATCGTGGATTCCCTGCTGGCGAGTCACCCGTCGGTGGTGTTGACCGTCAGCGCGGGCAACGATGGCCCCGGCCTCTCGACGGTCGGCTTTCCCGGATCGAGCGACCGAGCCATCACGGTCGGCGCCAGCCTTCCCGCCGGTGTTCCTCGCCGCTCCGCCTGGAGGCGGGTGCCGCGGGAGCGCGTGGCGTACTTCAGCGCTCGAGGTGGGGAACTCGCCAAGCCCGACCTGGTCACGCCCGGGGTCGCCTACAGCAGTGTCCCGAGGTGGAATGCCGGCGACGAGGTGAAGCAGGGGACCAGCATGGCATCGCCCCACGCCGCCGGCCTGGCGGCGCTGCTGCTGTCGGCGGTAGGCAGGGACGGCGGTCCGGTGCCCGCCGCGAGAATCCGGCGCGCCCTGATGGTGACGGCGCGCGCCGAGCCAGAGTCGGGATTCGTGGACGAGGGCCGGGGCATTCCCGAGGTCGAAGCGGCGTTTCGCTGGCTCGAGGCGGGACGATCCGCTTCCGATGTTCACGTACGCGTACCGGGCGGCAGGCGCACCGCAGCCTGGATCGAGCGCGTCCCGGGGTCCGCGGCGGACTCGGTCGCCCGCTTCGAGCTCACACGCGAGGACGCCGCGGGCCCGGCAACCTACACGCTGCGCTCCGACGTTCCGTGGCTTCGTCCGCGCCGCCGCGCGTCACGCTCGACAGGCGGCCCGCCGAGGTGAAGGTTGCCTATGCCGCCGCGAAACTGGCCCGACCGGGGGCGTACACCGGTACGGTGACCGGCTGGGCCGGCGATACGCTGGCGGGCCCCGCGTTCAGGCTGGTCGTCACGGTCGTGAACCCCGCAAGCTCCGCCGACAGCTTGTTGCTCCGTCCCGCCACCTCGGTTCAGGCCGGCAGCGTTCTCCGCTCCTTCTTCGTGGCCGACACGACGCGACCATTCGAGGTCACGGTGACGACCGGTGCATCCGATCAGGGAATCGCATTCCTCCACGAGCCCGACGGGATGCCCTTCCGAGATGGCAACGCAGTCCCGGTCGGACGGGACGCCGCGATCTACCCGATCGATGGGCGCGACGTGCGCAACGGCGTGTACGAGGTGGACGTCACTCCGACGGGACCGCGTGACCTGCGGGCGACGATCGTCGTTCGCCAGGCACCGTTCACCCTGAGCGCCACGCGCAGCGGTGGCGAAGTCACCGCCCGGCTCAACGGCGTCGGTCGCCCGGACGGAAACGAGGCTCGAGCTGGGACTGATCGGTGGGGAGCGGATCGAGCAGATCTCAACCCGCGGGTCCGCGCCGGTGCGCGTTCCGTTTACGATCCCATCCTGGGCCACGGCCGTGGTCATCGACGTCGCCATGGATCGCGCGCAGTGGGGCCGCTTCACCGACTTCGGGCTGACGCTGTTCGATGCGGATGGCCGGCAACTTGGAAAGGATCCGCTGGAATACGCATTCGGACGACTCTCGGTCGACGTGGCCAAAGGCCAAACCGACCGGCCGGCGACGGTCGCGCTGTTTCCCGGATTCGCGGATCCGGCCGATACCGCTCAGTGGAGCGCGAGCATCTCCATGCGTCTGTACGCGGACACGATGGCCGCGGTGAGCCCGGTCGCCGGAGATTCCAGCGAGACGGTCGTGAGCCGCGGGAGCAAGGTGACGCGCCGCTTCGGCCCGCTGGAGACTCCCTGGCGCCTCGAGGAAGGATTCAACCTGCTCGGCGTGCTGGTGGCCCGGACACGCGGCCGGCTGTGGACGCGCGAGATCGGGCTTCCGCCCGTATCCGGAGAGGTTGCTCGATGACCAACCGCAACGTTCGTGTCGCCGCCGGCCAGGGATTCTGGGGCGACTGGCTCGAGGCGCCGGTTCGACAGGTGCGCGGCGGTCCGATCGACTACCTGATGATGGACTACCTCGCCGAGGTGACGATGTCCATCATGCAGAAACAGAAGTCGCGGGACCCGAAGGCTGGTTATGCCCGCGACTTCGTCCCCTTGATGGAGCGCATCCTGCCGGACGTGGTGCGGAAGGGGATCCGGGTCACCTCCAATGCCGGCGGCGTGAATCCTCGCGGGCTGCGCCGAAGCGGTGCTCGAAGTCGCCCGTCGCCTCGGCCTGGCAGGCAAGGTGCGCGTCGGTCTCGTTACCGGCGACGACATTCTCGGTCGGCTGGACGACCTGATCGCCCGCGGGCACGCCTTGGCCGACATGGAAACCGGTCGTCCCCTGTCGGACGTGCGAGACAAGGTCCTCTCGGCCAACGCCTACCTCGGGATGGCGCCGATCGTCGAGGCGCTGCATGGCGGGGCCAACGTGGTGGTGACCGGGCGGGTGACCGACACCGGCCTCACGCTGGGTCCGATCTTCCACGAGTTCGGCTGGTCCCCCGAGGACTGGGACAAGGTCGCCGCCGGGACCGTGGCCGGCCACATCATCGAATGCGGGGCCCAGGCCTCCGGCGGCAACCTGTTGCGTGGCTGGCGGGCGGTGAAGGGAATGGAGAACCCCGGCTTCCCGATCGTGGAGGCCTCGTCCGACGGCAGCTTCGTCGTCACCAAGCACGCCGGGACGGGCGGCGTGGTGTCGGTCGCCTCGGTGAAGGAGCAGCTGGTCTACGAGATGGGCGATCCCACCAGCTACATCACGCCCGACGGCGTGGCCGATTTCACGACCATCCGGCTCAAACAGGCAGGCAAGGACAGGGTGCGGGTGGATGGCATCCGCGGGGCGCCACGGACGCCGATGCTGAAGGTGTCCATCGCCTACTTCTACGGCTACAAGGCGGTGGGTACCTTGGTCTACGCCTGGCCCGAGGCCTACGACAAGGCGCGAGCGGCGGATCGCATCATTCGCCGGCGTCTGGCCGATCTGGGTCTGGAGTTCGAGCAGATTCTCACCGAGTTCGTTGGCGTGGACGCGACCCACGGGAAGCTGAGCGGCGAGCCTCACCCCGACCTGCCCGAAGTGCAGCTCCGCATCGGCGTGCGGGCGCGTGAACGGGCGCCGGTGGAACGGTTCACGCGCGAGATCGCCCCGCTCGTCCTCACCGGTCCGCCCAGCGTCACCGGGTTCGCGGGGGGCAGGCCGGCAGTGGAGGAAGTCGTCGCCTATTGGCCGGCCCTGATCGACCGACGGGAGATCGAGCCACACGTGCGCGTGGAGATTCTGACGGCGTGAGGACGACAAAGACTGCGAGAACGAGGAAGGTGCAGCTCCGACGCCTTGCCCACGCCCGTTCGGGCGACAAGGGGAACACGGCGAATGTCGGACTGATCGCGCTCCAGCCGGCGTACTATCCGATCCTGGTGCGAGAGGTCACGGCCGCGCGCGTGGCGCGCCACTTCAAGGGCATGGTGAGCGGCGTGGACCGGTTCGAGCTTCCCAACCTGGGCGCGCTGAACTTTCTCCTGCACGATGCGCTCGACGGCGGAGGTACCATCTCGCTCAAGACCGACGCGCAAGGCAAGGTCTATTCGACCGCGCTCCTCCGCATGGAGATTCCGGTGCCGGCCGGCATCGCCTCGCGCTTGCCCAGGGGCTGAGGTGGCGGCCCCCGTCGCGGTCGAGCTGAGCGCGGGCATCCTGACGGTGACGCTGGATCGCGCCGACAAGCGGAACGCCCTGAGCTCGGCGGTGGTGGAAGGCCTGCACGATACCCTCGAGCGCGCCGATCTCGACGCCGATGTCCGCGTCGTGCTGCTTCGGGGGGAGGGGAAGGACTTCTGCGCCGGCGCTGACCTGGAGGAGCTCCTGGCATCGGCCGACCGATCGCCGGGGGACAACGAAGCCTCGGCCGCCCGTCTCGGTGCGGTCTTCACCCGGATGCGCCGGATGCCGAAGCCGGTCGTGGGAATCGTGCATGGCCGGGCGCTCGCCGGCGGCGCCGGGCTGGCGACCGCTTGCGACATCGTCGTCGCCGGGGCTTCGGCCCAGTTCGGGTATCCGGAGATCCAGCGCGGCTTCGTCCCCGCGATGGTCATGACGCTTCTCCGCCGCCTCGCCGGAGAGAAGGCGGCGCTGGACCTGGTGCTGACCGGGCGTCTGGTTGGCGCTGAGGAGGCACGGACGCTCGGGCTCGTGTCGCGAGTCGTGCCGGATACGCAGCTGGAGGAGGAAGGGCGGAAGATCGCGGCAGCCCTCGCGACGGCGAGCCCGTCCGCGGTCGCCTTCACCAAGCGGCTCTTTTTTCAGCTGGACGGAAAGGAATTCGAGGAGGGGATCGCCCTGGGCGCGCGGGTGAACGCCACCGCGCGGCAGACGCCGGACTTCCGCGAGGCGATCGCCCGCTTCCTTCGGCAATGACCGCTGTTCGCCTCGGTCTTGCCATCGCCGGGTTTGTGGCCGCCGTCCTCACGGTGGTGCTGGACAGCCCACGACTCGGATGGGGCGCCATCGCCCTCCTGTTGGGCTCGCTCATCGTCAGGCTGATCCAACGGACCGGGCCGCCTGATGACTAACTACAATCACACTCGGGGTGAGGAGGGATACGTATGAGGTGCCTGGCAAGCGGTATCGCGGCGGTGGCGTTGCTGGCCCACGCCGGTGTGGCGCCGGCGGAGGCGCAGGGCGTGCGCTTCGGCGCGGGCGCGGGTCCGACGTTCAATCTCGAAGATGACGCCGGAACCGACTTTCACGTGATGGGCACCCTCGGGTTCGGTGGCGCGGCAGGCCGGCCGCTTGGATTTCGTGTCGACGGGATGTGGCAGTTCGCGGACGGCGGAAGCATCATCAATGGCACCGGCAACCTCGTGTACACGTTCAGTGTCTCGGATGAGACCAAGTTCCGTCCCTATCTGATTGGCGGAGTCGGCGCGTACTACTTCGATCCGGATGGGGGTGACAGCTCGACCGAGTTCGGCATCAACGCGGGCGCGGGTTTCACGGCGCCGGTGGGAAGCGGGACGACCAAGCTCTTCGGCGAGGCGAGATTCCACAACATCTTCACGGAAGGCGAGAGCACCAACATCCTGCCTCTCACGCTCGGCGTGATGTTCGGCGGCAACTGAGGCGGGTCCCTGTGCGAGCACGAGCGCCCCGCCGAGGCGGGGCGCTCTCTTTATCAGTGCCCGGTGGCATTCAATCCGATATAGAGGGTATTGGTATTCCCGGGATCGAGACTGGCCCAAAAGACCCCGGCGGTCGGCGTCAGAGAGAAATTGCGGCCCAATCGGATGTCGTATCCTGCGCCTGCGTGCAGCGCGACGCCGTTGTCGCTGTCGTCGCCCAGCGGACCGGCATCCACAGACAACGTCCCGATCCCGACCCCGCCTTTCACGAAGAAGCCGCCCGTCGCCTGGGGATACCAGTACGCGACCCCCGATACGTGACCGAACACGATGTCCACGCCGTCCACCTCCTTGCTCCACCCTTCGATCTCTCCGCCGATGAGAATGTTCTGGCTCGGTGTGCCGCCCATCGCCAGCAGCGCGGTGACGCCGGATTCGCGGTCCGATTCGCAGCCGTCGCAACCGACGTCGAGCGAGCCGTAACCCACACCGCCGCTGATCCAGAAGCCTTGGCGCCTCTGAGGGCGTTGGGCTTCCGCCGAGGACGCGATGAGGCAGGCTAGTGCCAGGACAAACACGCAACGCAACATGAGCGCTCCATGGTGAGTGGCGGCGCGCTTTGTGGCGCCGCGTGGCGGGGGGACCGGTATGCAGTCTAGCTACCCTAGCCTCATCGTGCCGCATGATTACGCGGATGGCAGAGGCGCGACAGGTGCTCCTACGTCATTTCGGCTACGATCAGTTTCGCCCAGCCCAGTCTCACGTGCTCGAGGCCGTGTTCGCGGGACTGGACACGCTGGCTGTGCTGCCCACCGGCGGGGGCAAGTCGATCTGCTTCCAGGTGCCGGCCGTCGTGTTCGGCGGTCTCACAATCGTGGTCTCTCCGCTCATTTCCTTGATGCAGGACCAGGTGGCCGCGGCCCGCGGCCGAGGAATTTCGGCGGCCTGTCTCACCAGCGGCCTCGCGTCGGCCGAGCAGTCCACCATCTGGGAGCTCCTGCGCGCGAGTCTGCTGCGTCTCCTCTACGTCTCGCCGGAGCGGCTGGAGAGCCTCGTGCCGAGACTCCGCAACGAGGGGATCCGACCCGTCCTGCTGGCCATCGACGAGGCCCACTGCATCAGCGAGTGGGGACACGACTTTCGGCCGAGCTATCGGTTGCTGCGCGCCGCGCGGTACAAGCTGGGCAATCCCCAGACCATCGCGCTCACCGGCAGTGCCACGCCAGAGGTTCGAAACGACATCGTCCGCTCGCTCGGTTTCACGGCCGACCGCCACGCGGTCCACATCGGATCCTTCGATCGGACCAACCTGTGGCTCGGCGTGGCTCCGGTCGCGGACGAGCGGACTCGCTTCGACACGCTGCTCCGGCTCCTCGGCCGGCGCGATCGCCTTGCGATCGTGTACGCCTCGACTCGCGGGGTGACGGAGAGCCTCGCCCGCGCGCTCCATACGGCCGGCTACCGGACGGCCCCTTATCACGCCGGCCTCACTCGCGATCGGCGCGCCGCGACGCTCGACGCCTTCCTCCACGATCGAGTCGGCGTGGTCGTCGCGACCTGCGCTTTCGGCATGGGCATCGACAAGCCGGACGTCCGGCTCGTCGTTCATTGGACGCTGCCACCGACTCCGGAGTCCTACTACCAGGAGGCCGGCCGCGCGGGCCGCGACGGCGAAGCCTCACGCTGCGTGCTGCTCTGGCGGCAGGGCGATGCGGACATCCACCGGCGGCAGCTAGAAGTCACCTTTCCGCCCCGCCGCCTGCTCCAACGGCTGTGGTCGGGCACCACCCTGCCGACGGCGGTGCCCGGCTCCGTCCGCGACTCGTGCGAGCGCCTCCGCAGGGAGCTGCGCCCGGAGCGGGGGCCGCCGGACTGGGGGCCGGTGCGAGCGCGCAGGCGGCGTGCCGAGGCCAGGATCGCGGCGGTGGAAGCGTACGCGACGTCGCCCGCGTGTCGCCGCCGATCACTGATCGGATACTTTGGCGAGGAGATCACAAGCTGCAGCGGCTGCGACCGGTGCGAGGCACGCGCGAGCCGTCCGCGCCGCGCCTTGATCTTCTGGAGGCGGCGTTAGGCGCGGCGACGGCGATCAACACCAAAGGCCAGTGGTGGGTGTTCTCAGTGCGCCACCAGGTGCAGGTGAGGACCGCCACATCAGTCACGGCTTCTTCTACCAGAACGTGCTGTTGACTCGGCTCCCGAATGTCCGCCTTCCTACCGGCCGGGCCGAGGCCATTAGTCCGGAAGGCTTCGTCGTTGACGGCGAGGAGGATCTCCGGGATGCCGATGCGATAGGTGCGGCGTGGGTGTGGCAGAATGGAACCATCCAAGCTCTCCCACGGCTGGCAAGCGGGCAGAGCTTTGCCTACGCGGCCGCGCAAGGCGGCAAGATCGCAGGGTACAGCGAGGCGGCGAGCGGGTGGCCGCATGCGGTACTCCGGCAGCAGCACTAGTCCAGGCGGGCGGGAAGCAGGGGATAGCCAGGACCATCCGCGGACGGCACAGAGGAGGCCGTCGGTGGGTGGTCCTGGTTATATTCTGCCACCGAGATTGACGGCACCCCAACCCGCTGGCCTACCCATGGACGACCTTCTCTACTTCACCGAGCAACATCATCAGGTCCGCGAAATGGTGCGCGACTTTTCCCGCGACCATATCGCGCCTGTCGCGCGCGAGCTGGATCAGACTTCCGCTTTTCTCTGGGACAACGTCAAGGCGATGGGCGAGCTCGGCCTGCTCGGCGTGCCATGGAGCGAGGAGCTCGGCGGCGCCGGCATGGACCAGATCTCCTACTACATCACCATCCACGAGATGGCGAAGGTGGACGCGAGCCATGCGCTCACCATCAGCGCCCACACCAACCTCGGCACCTCACCCATCGTCGAGTTCGGCACCGAGGAGCAGAGGCGGACATACGTTCCGCTGCTCGCCTCCGGCAGGGTACTGGGTGGCTTCGGCCTGACCGAGCCCGGGGCCGGGAGCGACGCCGGCGGCACGGCCACGACGGCGGAGGACAAGGGCGATCACTACGTCCTCAACGGCTCCAAGAACTTCATCACCCACGCCGGCGTGGGCGAGATCTTCTCCGTGACCGCGCGGACCGAGCCGGGACGGGGAAACAAGGGGATCACCAGCTTCATCGTCACCAAGGACACTGTGGACCTGGAGCAGTGCCGCGCCCTGGGCGTCGGCCACGCGGAGGACTTGCCGAAGACCCCCGGCGTGCGCTCCGGCAAGAAAGAGGACAAGATGGGCTGGCGGGCGAGCGATACCCGCGAGCTGATCTTCCAGGATGCCAAGGTGCCCAAGGAGAACGTGCTGGGAACGCCGGGGCAGGGGTTCATCAATTTCCTCAAGACCCTGGACGCCGGCCGCATCGGCATCGCGGCTCTCTCGCTCGGGATCGCCGAAGGCGCTTATGAGCAGGCGCTCCGGTACGCCGGTGTCCGGAAGCAGTTCGGGCGGCCGATCGGAAGCTTTCAAGGGGTCAGCTTCCAGCTCGCGGACATGGCGATGGAGATCCAGGCCGGCCGGCATCTGCTCTATCATGCCGCCTGGCTCAAGCAGAATGGCCGACCGTTCAAGAAGGAGGCGGCCATGGCCAAGCTCTACTGTTCCGAACTGGCCATGCGCACGACAACCAAGGCTGTACAAATTTTCGGCGGTTACGGCTACACCACCGAGTACCCGGTCGAGCGGATGATGCGCGACGCCAAGGTCTGCGAGATCGGGGAGGGCACGAGCGAGATTCAGCGGATCGTGATCGCGCGGCAAATCCTTGGGAGCGTGGTGGATTGAGGGCGCCATTACCGAACACGCCCCTCCCCGTATATACTTTCCCGCCAACGACAACGCGTCCTCGCGCGGCAACGGCTCACCCCGGCTGTGGCATCGTCCGACCCGCGAGTATGCGGTCCCTTTGAGTCACAGAGCCTGACCCCTTTTCCATCCGGGAATTCGGGGGCGGAGTGCGGGATCTCCGTCCTCACCGAGGCGAACAGCTTGAAGCGCGAGATCCTGATCAATGGGAGCCAGCGGGAGACCCGCGTGGCCATCCTCGAGGACGACCGGCTGGTGGAGCTGCTGGTGGATCGGCCCGATCACCGGCGCTCCGTCGGTGACATCTACCTGGGCCGCGTCGAGGCGGTCTTGCCGGGGATTCAGGCCGCCTTCGTGGACGTCGGCCAGGAAAAGAGCGCCTTCCTTCATGCATCGGACCTGCTCGAGCCCGATGAGGACGAGGATCCCGCCGACGAAGCGGAGGACGACCCCAGCGGGGAACAGGGAGAGGCCGCCGATCCTCCCGTCGTCGCCCTGGAAGAGGGAAACGGGGAGCGGAAGCCCGACTGGCGCGGACGGGACCGCCGCCGCCGTGGGCGAGGCAACGGTGGCCAGGGAGAGCGAAACAAGGAGGGGGAAACCCGCCAGCGGGAGATCTCGCCTCGCCGTGCACTGCCCAACATCCAGGACATCCTCAAGAAGGGCCAGAACCTCCCGGTCCAGGTAACGAAGGAGCCGATCGGCACCAAAGGCTGCCGGGTGACGGCGCAGATCTCACTCCCCGGCCGTTTCCTCGTCTACATGCCGTACGCCTCGAAGGTGGGGGTCAGCCGGAAGATCGAAAGCCGGGAGCAACGGGCCAAGCTCCGGGAAATGGTCTCCAAGCTGCTGCCCAAGGATGCGGGTGGCGTCATCGTGCGAACGGTGGCGGAGGGTGTCACCGAGGAGCATTTCCGCCGCGAGATCGACTCTCTCCTGGCACTGTGGCGGAAGATCAACCGCAAGAAAACCTTCGTCCGGCGGGCGCCCGCGCTGCTGCAGCGGGAGACCAGTCTCACCCGGGGTATCATCCGCGACCTGTTCAGCACCAAGGTGGACGCCCTTCACGTCGATTCGAAGGAGCTGTACAACGAGATCGAGCAGTACCTCAACCAGATCGACCCGGAGCTCCTGAGCCGGGTGCACCTGTATAGCGAGCCCACCCCCCTCTTCGACAAGTTCGACATCGAGTCCGAGATCCGGGACCTGTTCAAGGCGCGGGTCGAGCTCCCCACCGGGGGGTCGCTCATCATCCAGCCCACCGAGGCGCTGGTGAGCATCGACGTCAACACGGGGCGCTATACGGGGAAGAAGGACCCCGAGAAGACCATCCTCCGAACCAACCTCGAGGCCGCGCGGGAGATCGCGAGACAGATCCGCCTCCGGGACATCGGCGGCATCATCGTCTGCGATTTCATCGACATGGAGACGCGGTCCAACCGAGACAAGGTGCTCCAGGAGCTGCGGACGCATCTGGGTCGGGACCGTGCCCGCACCAAGGCCCTCGCCGTGTCGGAGCTCGGCCTGGTGGAGATGACCCGGCAGCGGGTGCGACCGTCGCTGTGGCATTCGATGACGACGGACTGCCCGACCTGCGCCGCGACCGGCCGTGTGTTCACTCCGGAAGTGGTGGCGCGACGGCTGGAGCGGGCCCTGCGGCGCGCGGGACATGAGCACCGGGAGCGACAGCTCACCGTGCGCCTGCATCCGGAGGTGGCCCTCTACCTCCTGGAGGAGGAGCCCAAGCTGCTGCAGACTCTCTCCAAGCTGACCGGGCTCGATCTGGAGCTTCGGGACGACCCGATGATTCGCCTCGACGAGTTCCGGCTGATGAGCCGCCCCGCGGGTCGCGACGTGACGGAGTTGTACGCCGTGGCGTAGCTGTGTCCCAGGTGACAGACCGGCCCGTCCGGTCTGCCTGCCATCGCAAGTTCCCAGCACGACCTCCTGCCAAACTGACCCAAGATTCCGGCACCCGGCGTGCCTAGAGCCGGGCAAGACCCGCTTGACAGCCGCCACGCGCCGCATATTTTTGCGGCCAGTGGTTTAGCACTCGGCACCCTTGAGTGCTAACCTGATGGTAATCATAACGTTACAATCTTCTTACCGCTGTGGAGGTTCAACGATGGCGACTGCGACCAAGGCCAAGTCCACCCTGAAGATCCAGCCCCTCGAGGACCGCGTGGTCATCGCGCCGGCCGAGGAGACCGAGTCGATGCGGGGTGGTTTGTACATCCCTGACACCGCCAAGGAAAAGCCCACCCAGGGTGAAGTGATCGCCGTCGGGCCGGGCCGTTTCGAAAAGGGCGCGCGGATTCCCATGGAGGTCAAGGTCGGCGACCAGGTGATCTACGGGAAGTACAGCGGCACCCCGTACACCTTCGATGGCGACGAGTACGTCATCATCAAGGCGTCGGACGTGCTCGCCAAGCTCAGCTGATTCAGAACACTCGCAGTCCATATCAAGGAGACTGACAGATGGCAGCAAAGGAGCTTCTCTTCAATACCGACGCCCGCTCCAAGCTCAAGAGGGGCGTGGACCATCTTGCCGAGGCGGTGAAGGTCACCCTCGGCCCCAAGGGCCGGAATGTCGTCATCGACAAGAAGTTCGGCTCGCCGACCGTGACCAAGGACGGCGTCACGGTGGCCAAGGAAATCGAGCTGAGCGACCCGGTCGAGAACATGGGTGCCCAGATGGTGAAGGAGGTCGCCACCAAGACGAGCGATCTCGCCGGCGACGGCACCACCACCGCGACCGTGCTGGCCCAGGCGATCTTCCGCGAGGGCCTCAAGAACGTCACCGCCGGGGCGAACCCGATGGAGCTGAAGCGCGGGATCGACCGGGCCGTCGAGGCCGTCGTCGAGCAGCTGCGGGCGCTCTCCGCTCCCTCGGCCGGCAAGAAGGAGATCGCCCAGGTCGGTACCATCTCCGCGAACAACGACAAGGAGATCGGTAACCTGATCGCCGAAGCGATGGAGAAGGTCGGCAAGGATGGGGTGATTACGGTCGAGGAGGCCCGTGGCCTCGAGACCACCCTCGAGACCGTGGACGGCATGCAGTTCGACCGCGGTTACCTGTCGCCCTACTTCGTGACCGATCCGGAGAAGATGGAGGCGGTGCTCGACGACCCCTACATCCTGATCCACGATAAGAAGATCTCCACGATGAAGGAGCTCCTCCCGGTCCTCGAAAAGGTCGCGCAGAGCGGCCGTCCCATGCTCATCATTGCCGAGGACGTGGACGGTGAGGCGCTCGCCACCCTGGTGGTGAACAAGCTCCGTGGCACCCTGAAGGTCGCCGCCGTCAAGGCGCCGGGCTTCGGCGACCGCCGCAAGGAGATGCTCCGCGACATCGCCGTGCTCGCCGGCGGACAGGTGATCTCGGAGGAAGTCGGGTTCAAGCTCGAGAACGCCACGCTCAACGATCTCGGCCGCGCCAAGCGGGTCGTCGTGGACAAGGACAACACCACGATCGTCGACGGCAAGGGCAAGGAGAGCGACATCCAGGGCCGGATCAACGAGATCAAGGCCGCGGTCGAGAAGAGCACCAGTGACTACGACCGGGAGAAGCTGCAGGAGCGGCTGGCCAAGCTGTCCGGCGGTGTGGCCGTGATCAATGTGGGTGCCGCGACCGAGACCGAGATGAAGGAGAAGAAGGCTCGGGTCGAGGACGCGCTGCACGCCACGCGCGCCGCGGTCGAGGAAGGCATCGTGGCCGGCGGCGGCGTCGCGCTGATCCGCGCGCAGGCCGCGCTGGAGAAGATCCGGGGCACGGAGGACGAGAAGGTCGGCGTCGAGATCGTGCGTCGGGCGCTCGAGGAGCCCATCCGGATGATCGCCCAGAACGCGGGCGCCGAGGGCTCGATCGTGGTGGCTCGGGTGAAGGAGTCGAAGGACAAGAACTTCGGCTACAACGCGCAGACCGACACCTACGAGGATCTGGTGAAGGCCGGCGTCATCGACCCGACCAAGGTCACCCGTACGGCGCTGCAGAACGCCGCGTCGATCGCGGGCCTGCTTCTCACCACCGAGGCCGTGGTGGTCGAGAAGAAGGAAGACAAGCCTGCTCCGGCGGCGCCTCCGGGCGGCGGCATGGGCGGGATGTACTGAGATCGGCTGAACCAACGGCACTTTGGAAAGCGTCCCGAACCATTTTCGGGGCGCTTTTCGTTTCTCTCCGCCCTCGACCGGCCGCTGACAGGCCGGCGCTTGGCCGGCTTCCCCATTGTTTTGCGATGTGATCGTACGACGCCCATCACAGACGGCGTGAGCCTGATCAAGCGGAGCGGTCAGGCCTACGAGAACCTCGAGGACAAGACCGACGTCGGTGGTGTGGTCGGCGCGACCGTGGGCTTCCGTCTGGGCAGCATGATGAGCTTCTACGTGGCCGCCGAGGACTACATCTACGGCCGCAAGATCGACGAGACCACGTTCGATGCCGATCCCAAGACCCAGAACGACGTCCAGGTGTCCATCGGCTTCGGCTTCCCCGTCGGGCGCTGAGGCGGGACGACTTGGTGGACCGGGCCCCCGCCATTAAACTGTTGCTGCGCTGAACTTCTATGGGGGACATGTGAGGCTCGGTTGGATGGTCGCGGCCGCAGTGATCTGCGCGCCCGGAACGGCGGTCGCGCAGAAACCCGCGATCCTGGGGACCTGGAAGTTCGATCTCAAGCAGGGCGACAAGAAGGAAGCGCCGCGGACGGTCATCGTCCGCCCGGACAGCAGCGCCAGCTACGGCAGCGAGACGGTGCGGTGGAGGATCATCGGCGACAGTCTCGCTCTCGCCCTCGGCGGGGAATGGGTGAACTACCGGCTGAAGCTCAAGGGCCAGCGGCTCACCTTGTCGGGCGGCGACCTGACCGAACCGGTCACCTTTCAGCGAGTGGGCCCGCCGTCGCCCCGGCCCGATTCGATTCCGGTCCCGCCCGATCCGGATGACGTGCCGGGGTGAGGGCCGACCGTGGCGAATCCTCCAGCATGCTCAGGACAGCCCTTCACGGCAGCAGCCCCACGGACCTACAGCGCCAACCCCAGCTGCAGCTTCCCGATCCGCTCGATCCTGATCGGCGCGAGCGGCAGGTCCTGCGCGGCCACGTGGAGCCTGCCGGTGAAGCCCGCCCGTCGAAGCGCAGTGGCCGACCGTGGCTCGCGCATAGTCCGCCGTGTTGCAGTGTCGGCTCAGGTGCGCCAGGACTACTACCGCCAGATCCGGGTGGTGCAGCTCGACCAGCAACTCGGCGGCCGCGCGATTGGAGAGATGACCGCCCGATCCCGCAATCCGGCGCTGGACGGACGGCGGGTACCCGCTGGTACGAAGCGCAACCTCGTCGTAGTTCGCCTCCAGGACCACGGCGCTCAAGTTCCGCATCAGATACCGCACGGCCGTCGTCGGCCGGCCCAGGTCGTAGGCGACGCCGACGCTGGTTCCATCGCGCGCGTGGAGCGCGACCGCCAGCGGCTCCGCTGCATCGTGGCTCGTGGGGCAGGCCTGGACGATGAACGGCCCGACCTCGGCCTGGGCGCAGAGACCGAGCGGGCGATGCTCGGCCGCGGCCATGTGGCGACTCAGCGCGGTCCAGGTGCCGGAGGAGGTCAGCACGGGAACGCCCAGCCGCCGCGCCAATCGGGAGGCCCCGCAGGCGTGGTCGCCATGCTCGTGGGTCAGCACGATTCCGGCGATCCGGTCGAGCGCCAGCTCCACAGTCGACGCACGCCGCTCGACTTCGCGGGCGCTGAACCCGGCATCCACCAGCACAGCTATTCCCTCGGACTCGACAGCGAAGCAATTCCCACCCGACCCGGAGCCCAGGACGTAAAGCGTCGTCATCCCGCGATACCCCGCGCGAAGGTGCGGCGCAGCGACTCCTGACGGGCCGGAGTGAGCTCCAGGTCTCGCCGGGCCATCACCCGTTCGGCGATCTGCAGGAACCCGTCCTCGGTCATGCGGTCCTGTCCCGTGCACCCCCAGGCGAATGGAGGCACGAACTTGGGTGGCATCGGTGTGCCGAAGACGTTCGCACCGGCCGAGACGACGGTCCCGGTCGCCAGCATGGTTCCGATCGCGGTCTTGGCGTGGTCGCCGAACAGCGTCCCCAGATTGAGCCGGCCGGTTTCGATCCGCTGTCCTTGCACTTCCAGCCGCACCAGCCCGTAGGTGTTCTTCAGATTCGAGGTCGTCGTGCCCGCGCCGAGATTCACCCAATGGCCCAGCACGCTATGGCCCACGAAGCCGTCGTGCGCCTTGTTGGCGTAGCCCAGGAATACGCTCGAGGCGATCTCGCCGCGGACCCGGCACTCGGGACCAAACACGGAGCTTCGGATGAAGCCACCGAGGAGCCGCGTTCCCGGTCCGGCGTACACCGGCCCCTCCAGCCGGGTTCCATGTCTCACCTCGACCGCCTCGTCGATCACTACCACTCCGTGCCGGACATCGAACACGACCCCCGGCTCGACCGAGGCGCCGAGGACTACGACGTCGGTGGGATCACCCAGCACGATGCTGCCGTCGGGCACGCCGCTGGTTGGCGCCGCGCGGAAATCCGCGCAATCGGCGACGAGCAACGCCTCGAGTGCGCCGACCAGGTCATACGTCCCGCGGAGTGGCATCCCTTCGATCTCGAGCGCGGGACCGTGTTCGTGCGGACTCACCCACTTCTCCCCAGCGGGTACGACCCACCCCACCGTGGCACCGCGGTGGGTGAGGCGGCGAACCAGCGGATCTATCGTGAGCGGCGCGCCCGTGGGCGCGAAGCACGACGAGACCACGATCGCCGGCCCGGCGATGGGCTCCGGAGCGCGGCAGGGTGGCTCGTCCTTCTCGCTGAAGCCTGCGACATGCTCGCCGAGAATGGCGGTCGTGTCGGTCTCGAGCGCAGCTTCCCAGCGCTCGCGGATACGCCAGACGCCCGCCCGCAGCTCCGAGATCGGCCGGACCCCTGCGAAGGGCGCCCAGGCCGGTCCTGGCGAGCGCGGCTCGTACATGAACAGGGCGGCCGTCATGGGGCTATGTCGCGTACCTCGGCCGGCAGCGAGTCCAGCAGTTGCTTCATGGAGGCGGCCCGTTCGGTCGGCATGATGAGGATGCGGCCGTTGGCCTGCACCACGACGAGGTCCTGCACGCCGTCGAGCACTACCGTATCCCGCTCCGACCAGACGATACAGTCGTGCGCTTCGTGGAGCGAAGCGCTGCCCACGACCACGTTGCCGCTGGTGTCCTTGGGCCGCACGCGGGCGAGGGCTTGCCAGGTGCCGACGTCATCCCACGCGAAGGCGCCGGGAACCACGGCGACGGCATCGCTTCGCTCCAAGAGGCCTACGTCGATCGAAATCGGGGAGACGGCGCGGAAGAAGCCGGCCACGTCTCCGCGCTCGAGCGGTTCGAGTGCCGCGGCGACCTCGGGCGTGTGTGCCCGCACTTCGGCCAGCAGCCGCTCGGCCGTCCAGGCGAAGAGACCGCTGTTCCAGAGCGCGCCGGCGGCCATCAGGTCCAGTGCACTGGCGGCGTCGGGCTTCTCGGAGAATCGGGCGACCGTCCGCGCGCTCTCATCGAGCGGAGCCCCCGGCACGATGTACCCGTAGCCGGTTTCGGGGCGGGAAGGCACCATGCCGACCGTGACCAGGCGATCGTGGCGACGCGCGATCGAGAGTGCCAGATCGGCCGTGCGGCGGAACGCCGCCGCATCTCCCACGGCCCAATCCGCGTGAAGCGAGAGAACTTCGGCGTCCGGATCGCGCCGCCGTGCCTCCCACGTGGCCCAGATGAGCGCGGGCGCCGTGGACGCCGCCCGCGGCTCGACGAGCATGTTGTCTCGCGGCAGGTTGAGCCGCTCGCGCAGCCGCTCGGCCAGACCAGCGCCGGCCACGACAAGAATCCGCTCGCGCGGAATGAGGCCGATGAGACGCTCCACCGATTCCTCGGCGCTCGAGCTGGAGCCCGACAACGGCAGCAACTGCTTGGGATTCTCGGGAGTGCTGAGGGGCCAGAACCGCGTGCCTGAACCACCGGCCAGCAGGACGGCCCACCTCATGACGGTCGCGAAGGGCAGGAGAGCAGCGGGGGACTCCTCAGTCTAGAGTAGGCTGGAGATCGCAGGTCGGTGCTGACGCAGATCGTAGAGTAACGGGCCGATGTCGGCGTCCGGCCGTGCCAGCAACGCGAGCCATTCGCCATCGCCGACCCGGGCCAGCACCAGAAGGCCGCCGGTGTATTCCAGCACGGCGGTTTGAAGATCTCCACGGTCTGCGCCTTGTCCCAGACGCCCCGCGTGCTGGCCGACCGTCGCGGCCAGCGCGGCGACGGTCTCCGGCTCCAACGTGGCAGCGGCCGCATGGTGGATCGGCAGTCCGTCGTGACTGAGTAACAGCACTGACTGCACTCCGCTTCGGCCGGCGAGACCATGAACCAGGGCGGCCAAACCGGTCATCGCGGAGCGCTCCGATGCAGGGGGAGTCAAGGTGTGCGCAACGTAGGGGCCGCAGCGGTCGAAGTCAAGAAAAGAACGGAGGTTGACCCTCTTCTTTCCGCCGCTTAACCTTCCCCATTCATGACAACCACGCGCCCCGCCTTTTGCCTCGGTCTGCTCCTCGTCGCGGTGCTCGCCGCCTGCGGCGGCGGCGACGATCTGCCGGCGAACCCGCAGGCCAACGTGATCGATACGATCACCATCGGCTCTCTCAGCGGTACACCGATCACCACGCCCAGCGGCTTTTCCGTCGCCAGCGGTGCCGTCCGCACCGATCTGAGCGCCGACTTCGACTTCGCCTTCAACATTCAGCCTGACGGCCAGCCCGTGTTTCTGCCTCGGGCGGAGCTCGGGCTGCCCAGCTCGACCGCAAATCCGGGCGTACAGCGCCGGAACGAGACGTTCGACGAGATCGAGCAGGCCAGCAGCAACGGGTACGTCACCGACGACCCGGTCCCCATCGCGCTGGGCGAGCGCTACATGGTCCGCTCGCGAGTCGTGTGCGGCACCCTCGGCGTGCCCCTGTACGCCAAGATCGAGATCATCGGGTTCGAGGACCGGCTGGTGCACCTCAAGACCCTGGCCAACGTGAACTGCGGCTACAAGGACCTCACGCCCGGCGTTCCCGACAGCTGACCCTCCAGTGATCGATCTCAAGCGTCTGCGCCAGGATCCCCAAGGGAGCCGTGCCAGCCTGTTGCGGCGCCGCGACCCGGCGCTGTCCGGCGTGCTGGACGAGCTGCTCGAGCTCGACCGGCGCCGGCGGGAGATCCTTGGGCGCGTCGAGACGCTCAAGGCCGAGCGCAATGCGGCGAATGAGGAAGTGGCGCGCCGCAAACGCGCCGGCGAGCCCGCCGACGAGCTGATGGCGCGGCTCAAGGCCTCGGGCGAAGAGGTCAAGCAGCTCGACGCGGAGCTCCGTGACGTGGACGCGGCGTTGGACCAGCGTGCGCTGACCGTGCCCAACTTCCCGCTGGACTCGCTTCCCGAAGGCGACGCATCCGCGAATCGCGTAGTGCGCACCTGGGGCGAGCCGCCGCAGTTCGGGTTCGCGCCCAAGCCACACTGGGAGCTCGGCAGCGCGCTCGGCATTCTCGATCTGCCCGCGGGTGCCAAGATCACCGGCTCCGGGTTCCCGCTCTTCCGTGGAAATGGGGCGCGCTTGATCCGCGCGCTGGCCGCGTTCATGATCGATCTGCACACACGGGAGCACGGCTACGAGGAAATCGCGCCTCCCTATCTGGTGAATCGCGCCACCGCCACGGGCACCGGGCAGCTCCCCAAGTTCGAAGACGACCTGTACGGTCTGCCGGCGGACGATCTCTTCCTCATCCCCACCGCGGAAGTGCCGGTCACCAACATCCACCGTGACGAGATTCTCGACGGGGCCGCGCTTCCGAAGGGGTACGTGGCGTACACGCCCTGTTTCCGGCGTGAAGCGGGTGCGCACGGCAAGGACACCCGGGGGCTCATCCGGGTGCATCAGTTCGACAAGGTCGAGCTGGTCCGCCTTTGCCGCCCGGACGACTCCCCGGCGGAGCACGAGCTGATGACCCGTCACGCGGAGACCGTGCTTCAGCGGTTGGGTATCCCTTACCGAGTCGTCGAGCTTGCCACCGGTGACATCGGCTTCGGCAGCGCGCGCACCTACGACCTCGAAGTCTGGGCCGCCGGTGTGGGCACCTGGCTCGAGGCGTCCAGCTCGACCACGTTCACCGACTTCCAAGCGCGGCGCGCCAACATCCGCTTTCGGCCGGAGCCCAAGGCCAAGCCGGAGTTCGTGCACACGCTGAACGCATCGGGAGTCGCCTTTCCGCGGACCATCGTCGCTCTCCTGGAAAACAACCAGGCGGCCGACGGCTCGGTGCGGGTGCCTCCAGCCCTGGTGCCCTACCTGGGCGTCGACCGTCTGGTCCCCGGTGCCTAGGCCGCGGCTGCAGCGCCTCGCGCCCACCCTCGCGGTGGTGCTCGTGGCCCTGCTCGCCGGCCTCAGCCTTGGCACCGGACTGCTCATCATCCAGCACTTCAAGGCCGACGCGACCGCGACGAGCCGCCTCTATTCCGGTGTGTTCGGCGGGCTCAACGACCCGCGCCCCGGCGGCGAGGCGGAGGCGTTGCTTCGGCTGGGCGAGCAGGTGCGGTCGCTGGGGCTCCCGCTGATCGTCACGGACCGCAGCGGAAAGGTCACCGCGGCCGCAAACCTGCCATTCGAGGCACCGCTCGACGATCCGCGCCTCCTGGCCTACGCCGCCAGGCTGGACCGGATGAACCCGCCGATCGTGGACCAGGCGATCGGCACCGTGCACTATGGGCCGCTCCCCGCGCAGCGCAATCTGACTGCCCTCGCCGTACTGCAAGCGCTCACCATCGCGGTGATGGTCGCCGTCGCCGTGTTCGCCTACCGCAGCGCGATGGCGGCACAGCGCGACAGCTTATGGGTTGCGATGGCGCGCGAGGCGGCCCATCAGATGGGGACACCGCTCACCAGCCTGCAGGGATGGATCGAGCGGGTCCGTACCCGCCCGACTCCTCCGCCGGATCTCGCCGATCACCTCGCGGCCGACGCCGAGCGCCTGGAGCGCGTTGCGCGGCGCTTCGAGCGGATCGGTAACCCCGCAAAGCGGGAGCCCATCGGCCTCGGCGCCCTCGCCGACCGGGTAGCCGGCTACTACCGCCCCCGTCTCCCACGCCGGGCGAACCCCATCGAGCTGCGGCTCGAGGCGCCGGGGATGGGCCCGATGATCGAAGGCGATCCGGTCCTGCTCGAGTGGGCGCTCGAAGCGCTGGTCAAGAACGCGATCGATGCGCTGCAGGGACGCAGCGGAACGATTATCCTGCGAGTCGGAGCGGAGCAGGGAACGGCGGAGGTGCGGGTGATCGACGACGGGCCGGGCGTTCCCAAGGACATTCGACGCACCCTGTTCGAGCCCGGATTCACGACGAAGCGAGGTGGGTGGGGCATCGGTCTCGCGCTCTCACGGCGCGTGGTCGAAGATGCCCACGGGGGCGTGCTGCTGCTGGAGCCGTCCGAAAGGGGAGCCTGTTTCCTGATGCGAATTCCGCTGGCCGAGCCGGCCGCATGATCGATACGCCGTCGCCGGAGCTGGCCGTGTCCCTGAATCCCGCGCAACGGGAGGCGGTGGAGCACGTCCACGGCCCGCTGCTCGTGCTCGCCGGTGCGGGCTCCGGGAAGACCCGCGTGCTCACGGCGCGGATCGCGGCTCTCATCGACCGGCACGGGGTTCCCCCCGACCGGATCTTCGCCGTGACCTTCACCAACAAGGCCGCGGGCGAGATGAAGCAGCGAATCGGCCAGCTGCTCCAGCGCGATCCGTCGGGACTCTGGATCGGGACGTTTCATTCGCTTTCCGCGCGGCTGCTGCGCCGCGAGGCGGAGCTGCTGGGATTTACCCGGGGGTTCACGATCTACGACGAGGACGACCGGCTGAGCCTCGTGAAGCGGCTCATGGACCAACGCGGCCACTCGGTGAAGATGTTTCCGCCGCGAGCGGTCCAGGCGATGATCTCGGCCGCGAAGAACCGGATGGTGTCACCCTCGGAGCTGGCCGAGTCCGGATCGTTCGACCGCCTCACACAGGTGGCCGCCGACGTGTACTCGGCCATGGGGCCGGCGCTGAAGGCTGCCAACGCGATGGATTTTGACGATCTGCTGCTGCACCCGCTCACCCTGTTTCGGGAGCACCCGGATCGGCTCCGCGCCTATCAGCAGCGGTTCAGCTTCATCCTCGTGGATGAATTCCAGGACACCAACAAGGCGCAGTATGCGCTGATCCGCCTGCTCGGCGCCCACGGAAACGTCTGCGCCGTCGGCGACGATGACCAGTCCATCTACGGCTGGCGCGGCGCGGACGTGCGCAACATGCAGGAGTTCCTGCGCGACTTCGAAGGCGCCCGGCTCATCCGACTGGAGGAGAACTACCGCTCGACGCAGGTGGTGCTCGACGCCGCGAACGGCGTCATCGCCGAGAACAGCGGCCGGATCGGCAAGACGCTGACCACCCGCCGCCGCGGCGGGGAAACGGTCACCCTGCTCGCCGCCGCCGACGAGCGGGACGAGGCGGAGTGGGTGGCGCGGGAGCTGGAGCGCCGGAGCGCCGCGGGCGAGTGGCAATATGGTGAGATGGCGGTCCTCTATCGCACGAACTCCCAGTCGCGCGCGCTGGAGGAAGCGTTCCGGCGGGCGGGGATACCCTATCGCCTGATCGGCGCCATCAGCTTCTACGAGCGGCGCGAGGTGAAGGACCTGCTCGCCTACCTGCGGCTGGTCGCCAATCCCGCCGACGACGAAGCGTTCCTCCGGTCCGTCGCGGTCCCGCGCCGCGGCCTCGGCGACACCAGCCTCGCTACGTTGGGCCGCCAGGCGGCCCAATGGGGGAAGCCGCTGTTGGACACCGCGCGCGTCGCCGATCGCGTGCCGGACCTGCGCCCGAATGTCCGCGAAGCATTCCGGAATTTTGCCGGCTTCATCGACGGACTGCGCGAGCGGGCCGGCCGTCTGCCCCCGGCCGAGATTCTGGAGCACATCATTCGAGGAACGGACTACGAGGCGATGCTCCACGCCGAAGGTCCCGAGGGCGCGGATCGGTGGGAAAACGTCCGGGAGTTGATCGCGAGTGCCGCGGACTGGTCCGAGGAGGTGACCGAGGATGCTGAAGGCGGATCACCGCTGGAGCGCTTCCTCGCGGAAGCGGCGCTCCTCACCTCGGCGGACAGCGTGGTGGGGAATGAGAGTGGGGTCACGCTCATGACCCTGCATACCGCCAAGGGGCTGGAGTGGCCCGTCGTGGTGCTGACCGGGCTGGAGCACGGCCTGTTCCCGCTCGCCCGGGCGGAGGAGCAGCCCGACGGTCTCGAGGAGGAGCGCCGGCTGTGCTACGTCGGCCTCACCCGAGCCAAGGACAAGCTCTACCTGACCTGGGCCCGCGCGCGTCGCCGCGGCGGCGAGCTGCGCCCGGGAATTCCTTCCCGCTTCCTTCGCGCGATCCCACCGGGCATCATCGAGGAGCGCCGGACCACCTCGCTCTGGGCTCCGGACTGGGGAGACACGGCAGGGAGGCGCTACGGCAGCGCCGGCGAGAAGCCGCGTGCCTCGTGGAGCGGGTCGTACGGAGCTGCGGCTCGCCCGGCGCCCGTACCACCGGAGGACGAGGTTTCCCAGGACTCCCCCAGGTACGTGAAGGGGGAGCGGGTTCGGCATCGTCGCTTCGGCAGCGGCACCATCCAGGGGCTGACGGGCACCGGCCGTGATCTCAAGGTGACCGTGGCGTTCGACGACGAGGAAGTCGGTGTGAAGCAGCTGCTCGTGACCTACGCTGGGCTCGAGCGCGAATGGGAGAGCGCATGAGTATCGGGCGCGATGAGGTGCGCCATGTCGCGAAGCTCGCGGAGCTCGCGGTGCGCGAGGAGGACCTCGACCGGCTGGTGAGCCAGTTGAACCGGATCGTGGATTACGTGGCGCAGTTGGACCAGGTGCCGGCCACCCGGCCCGCGGAGCCTTTCCTTCCAGGGCCGACCGCGGTGGCGTTGCGGGAGGACGTGCCCGGTCCCATGCCGCTCGCGCGTCCGCCGGCCGAGCTGGCGCCGGAGTTCGCCGAGGGGTTCTTCCTGGTGCCGCGCCACGAGGCCATGGAGGACCAGTGAGGGCGAGTGCCATCGCCCGTGAGACCGGGGCCAGGCTCGCAAAGGTCGAAGCCGCCGGACTCAACGCGACGCTGCACTGGTCGCAGGCGTTGCTCGACACCGAAGCCGCGCGGGTGGATGGCATGGCGAAGCCGGGCCCGCTCGCCGGAATGCCCATCGCGGTCAAAGACAACATCGTCACCATCGAGCAGCCGACCACCTGCGCCTCGCGGATCCTCGAGGGGTACGTCTCGCCCTACACCGCGACGGCGGTGGAACGGCTCCGCGCCGCGGGAGGGCTCATCGCGGCCAAGGCGAACATGGACGAGTTCGCCATGGGGTCCTCGACCGAGCACTCGGCGTTCGGCCGGGTGCGCCATCCGCTCGATCCCGAACGAGTGCCCGGTGGGTCCTCCGGCGGATCCGCGGCGCTGGTCGCCGCGGGAGTGGTACCGGCCGCGCTCGGCTCCGAGACCGGCGGCTCCGTCCGCCAGCCCGCGAGCTTCTGCGGCGTGGTAGGCGTCAAGCCGAGCTACGGCCGGGTGAGCCGATACGGCCTCGTGGCGTTCGGCTCTTCGCTCGACTGCATCTCGGTGTTCGGTCGGAGCGTCGCGGATGCTGCGCGCGTGTTGAGCGTGATGAGCGGTCCCGATCGGTTCGATGCCACCACGGTAGATCGACCGCCCATGCCGGTGCCGGCCGCGCTGTCCGACCTCAAGGGGCTCAAGATCGGGTTGCCGCGGGAGTACTTCCCCGAGGACCTGCATCCTGGCGTCGCCGCCGCGCTCAAGAAGACTCAAGATGCCGTGCGCGAGCTGGGCGGTCAGGTGTGCGAAGTCTCGCTGCCGCATTCCGCGTACGCGGTGCCGACGTATTACATCGTCGCACCCGCCGAGGCCGCGGCCAACCTGGCGCGGTACGATGGCGTTCGCTACGGACGCAGGCGGGTGGGTCCGGAAGGCGACATCCGTGCGCTCTACCAGGCCACTCGCGGGCAGGGGTTTGGTGCCGAGGTCCAGCGCCGAATTCTGGTCGGTACCTACGTGCTGAGCGCGGGCTACTACGAGGCCTACTATGGAAAAGCGCAGCAGACCCGCGCGCTCATCGCCGACGACTTCCGACGGGCCTTCGCCTCGGGGATCGATCTGCTCCTGACGCCCACGACGCCGACCCCGGCATTCCGGGCCGGAGAGAAGACCGAGGACCCGGTCGCGATGTACTTGGCGGACATTTTCGTCTGCGCCATCTCGCTCGCGGGCCTGCCGGCGCTGAGCTTGCCGGTGGGCCGCAGCGAAGGACTGCCCGTCGGCGCGCAACTGATCGCGCCGTCGTTCAAGGAGGAAGAGATGCTGGCGGCGGCCGCGGCGCTCGAGCGGGTGATCCCGGCCGACGGCGGAGGTTCGCTGATGGGTTGGGAAACCGTTGTCGGGCTGGAGGTGCACGTCCAGCTCCGCACGCGCACCAAGATGTTCTGCGCCTGCCGGACCACCTTCGGCGATCCGCCCAACACCAACGTCTGCCCGGTGTGTCTCGGCCTGCCCGGGGCGCTCCCGGTGCCCAATGCCGAGGCGATCCGGCTGGGTGCCACCGCGGCATGGCGCTGGGCTGCACGGTGCACCCGACCAGCGTCTTCGCCCGGAAGAACTACTTCTATCCGGATCTTCCGAAGGGCTACCAGATCTCCCAGTTCGACCAGCCGCTCGCCACGGGAGGCCGAGTCGCATTCGAGTCGCCCGACCGCGGACGCATCGAGGTCGGCATCACCCGCCTGCATGTGGAGGAGGACGCCGGCAAGCTGCTGCACGATCGCTTTCCCGGAAAGACCGCGGTGGACCTCAACCGCGCCGGGATCCCGCTCGCCGAGATCGTGAGCGAGCCGGATCTTCGTTCCCCGGCGGAGGCGCGCGCGTACCTCACGACGCTGCGTCAGATCCTGGTCTATGCCGGTGTGAGCGAGTGCAGCATGGAGCAGGGGAGCCTCCGGGTGGACGCCAATCTGTCCATCCGTCGCCCCGGCGAGACCCGTCTCGGCACCAAGACGGAGGTGAAGAACATGAATTCCTTCGCCAACGTCGAGCGGGCGCTCGAGGCCGAGCGGGTCCGTCAGATCGCCCTGCTCGAGTCGGGGCATCGGGTGCAGCAGGTGACGCTGCTGTTCAACGCCGGTACGGGACAGGTCAAGCCGACCCGGTCGAAGGAGGAGAGCCACGACTATCGCTACTTCCCGGACCCGGACCTTCCTCCGCTCGAGCTTACCGCCGACTGGATCTCCGCCAGGCGTGATGCGCTCCCGGAGCTGCCCGAGGCTCGCAGGACCCGGCTGGAGCGTGCGCTCGGCCTTCCGGCCTATGACGCTCGGGTCATCACCAGCGAAGCCGGCCTGGCGGACTACTTCGAGAAGGTGGTCGCGGAGGGTGTCGAGCCGAAGACCGCAGCCAACTGGGTGATGAGCGACGTGATGACGAGCTACAACGAAACCGGGAGCTTTCCGGTCGCGCCCGCCCGCTTGGCGGGCCTGGTCGCATTGGTGCGCGGGGCCGTGGTGAGTCATCAGGCCGCCAAGCGCGTGTACCAGGAGCTCGCGCAAACGTCCGATGGCGATCCGAGAGCGGTGGCCGAACGACTCGGATTGGTCCAGGTGAGCGACCAGGGCGCGCTCGCCGCGTGGGTGGAGGAAGTGGTCGCGGCGAATCCCGCCGAGGTGGGCCGTTACCGGAGCGGCGAGACTAAACTGATGGCGTTCTTCGTGGGACAGGTGATGAAGAAGAGCAAAGGGAAGGCGGATCCGAAGGGGGTGCAGCCGTTGTTGGTGGAGAGGCTGAAGTAGCGCCCCTGTCACCCTGAGCGCAGCGAAGGGGCAGGCCTTGGGTCATGTCTGCAGCAGTCGTCGGATCAGTACCTCCTCCTCAGGGAACTCTCGCAGCAACTCCTCCGCCTCGCCCAGCGCAAAATCCTCGAAGTCGAACCCGGGAGCGACGGTGCACCCGACCAGTACCGCCTCTCCGTCGGGCTCCGCTGCCTGCCACACGCCAGCCTCAACCACCGCCTGCGGATTGTCCCTGCCCAAGCGCACCGGTCCGATACCCAGCCGGTGGATTCGCAGCGCGCCGCCATCGTAGTGGTGCCAGACCTCGTCGGACGCCACGCGATGCCAGGCGCTGTAGGCGCCGGGCGTGCAGGAGATAATAGATGGCGGTCGAAGCAGCGCGGACGCGCCCGTCGGGCAGATGCAGGATCGCTGGGCTTCGAAAGGTCTCGCGATAGAAGCCGCCCTCGGGATGGGGCCGCAGCCCCATCCTCCGGATGGCTTCCTCGGCGTTCAGGTCTTCCTCCTCACCAGCGCCTTCGGCGAAGGCACAGCACCCTCGGGCGCACCCCAGGGCAGCTTCTCCGTGATCAGAGACCAATGCGCAAGCGGCCGGTCCGGGAGACCGAAATGCTCCAGCGCCGCGTCGCGCAGGCGGGAAGCGTTCCGCCGCCCGGCGACGCGGAGCACCTTCCGGCGGAGCCGCTTCGCCGCCTTGAGCGGCCGCTCCCCGGATGGGTCGAGCTGGTGGGCGCTGGGAGACGGCCCTCCGAGTAGCTCGATCATGAAGTCGTACGAGAGGCCGAGGTGCCGCTCGACGTCCTCGTCACGCAGGCGCCAGCGGCTGTACTCGCGGGCCACCTGGGTGGCTCGTTGCCAGCTGGTCGTCTCGGTGAGGTGAACCATCCCGCGGAAGAGCCGGCGATTGGTGCGCACGCTGAAGATCGTTGGCGCGATGATCCGGTCGAGGTGGCTATCGGCCTCGGAATGGTCCACCAGGATCACGTCCTTCGCCGTTTTGGAGTAGGCGTCGCCCAGATGCGACTCGACGCGGGTCTCCCAGTACGAGTGGCCCACGGCCGCGGTGCTGCTGGTGAGCATCAACTGTCGGGGCACGAAGTAGTTGTGGGCGACCGTGTCCGCCGAGAGGTGACAGAGGTAGCCGAGACCGAACGCACGCAAGGCGTCGGAATCGGCCAGGTCATGGATCTCCTGGCCCACGTGCCAGTAGTGGCAATGCCGACCGAGCGGGGCGTAGTGCTTCGCAATGGAGGAGTCGGCGGCGATGTTGCCGTACAGGAAATCGAAGGGGTAGGCACGCAGGAGGTCGGCCACGGTCGGCGGCAGCAAGGCCAGGTTCGCCAGGATCGACTCGCCGAGATAGATGTGCGTTCCCGGCGTCCAGGCATGGGCCGATTCGGGAGCCAGCAGCAGTACCAGCCCCACGCCGGCGAAGGCCAGCGCGAGGCGCATGATGGCGTTCAACGGCTGGGCACGAGGAGCCGGCGCACCCGGCCAAGCACACCGTTCCCTCTCCGGACGGAGCGGAGCGCGCTTGTGACATCGAGTGCGGTATCCTCGATCTCGTCGTAGACCAGGTCGTACAGCGTCTCGAGATCCGTGAGCTTGGACTCGAGCTGGTCCACGCCGCGAGTCACCTTGCGTCGAAGGCGGCGCGCGGTCTGGGCAAAGGCCCCGGCCTCGTGCCGCAGCAGGACGACGAGGTCCTGGGCCTGCTCGGTCAGCCGGCGCCCGGCCGCGAGAGTCTGAGCGACGTCGCCCTGCAGTCCTTCGACGACGTCGGTCACCCGTTTCACCTGCTCGGAGACCCGAAGGGCGGCCACGATCACGGCGATCGCCGCCCCGACGAGCGCCAGCGCGATGACCACGAGCGAGATCGCCATCGTGGGGCCGACCCACGCGGGCGAATCCGCGACCTGCACCAAGGCGAGTGTGTTCATAGGTCAGTGGTCTCCCTCAAACGGACCGGCGGCCGCACGGGTCGTGCGACGTCGCTGAAAAAACACCGTGGTAGGAGGCCTCCCGCAACCCCCTGGCTCCGCTTGACGCATCGGACTGTCGTAATGAGCTTTGGCCATGCCTCCACGCTTCCTCGTGCGCGGCGGTCGACCGCTGCGCGGTACCGTGCGTCCAGCCGGCAACAAGAACGCGGCGCTTCCCATCCTCGCCGCGACCGTCCTCGCCGACGGTCCGATGGAGCTCGACAACATCCCGCGCATCCGGGACGTCGAGACCATGCTCGCCATCCTCGTGGATCTCGGGGCCACGGCAGAATGGACCGACACCAATCTGGTGCGAGTGGACGCACGTGGCGTGCGGCCCAAGCTCCTCGACCCGGCGCTGTGCGCCCGGATTCGAGCTTCGATCCTGCTCGCCGGACCGATGCTCGCCCGCTTCGGCACCGTCACCCTCCCGCCGCCCGGCGGAGACGTGATCGGACGGCGCCGGGTGGACACGCACTTCCTGGCGCTCGAGCAGCTGGGCGCCTCGGTCACCGTGGGCGACCGCTACGAGCTCGAGGCCAAGGGACTCACCGGCAGCGACATCTTCCTCGACGAGCCGAGCGTCACCGGCACCGAGAACGCGCTCATGGCCGCGGTGATGGCCAAGGGTCGTACGGTGCTCCGCAACGCCGCCTGCGAGCCGCACGTCCAGGACCTGGCCCGCTGCCTGGTGGCGATGGGCGCCCTCATCGAGGGCATCGGCTCCAACATCTATACGATAGAAGGAGGCCGGCCGCTCGGCGGGGCCACCTACGCCATCGGTCCCGACCACATCGAGATCGGCAGCTTCATCGGCCTGGCGGCCGTGACGAACGGCGAGATCGTGATCGACCCGGTCCGCGCCGAGGATCTGCGGAGCACGCTCCTGGGTTTCGAGCGACTGGGCATCCGTCCCCGGGTCGAGGGGCCTCGACTCCACGTGGGCGCGGACCAGGAGCGCCGGATCCGCCCCGACCTCGGCGGTCATGTCCCCAAGTTGGAAGACGGACCTTGGCCGGCATTTCCTGCGGACGTGATGTCCACCACGATCGTCACGGCTACGCAGTGCTCCGGAATGCTGCTCGTGTTCGAGAAGATGTTCGAGTCTCGGCTCTTCTTCGTGGACAAGCTGATTGGGATGGGCGCCCGGATCGTGCTCTGCGATCCCCACCGCGCGGTGATCTCGGGCCCCTCGCCGCTCAAGGGCGGCACGGTGGAATCACCCGACATCCGGGCCGGCATGGCGATGCTCCTGGCGGCGCTCGCCGCGGAAGGGGCGAGCACGATCCACAACGTGGGGCAGATCGAGCGCGGGTACGAGCGGATCGACGAGCGCCTGCGTGCGCTCGGGGCGGAGATCGAGCGCGTGGATGGGTAAGGCCGAGTTCGTTGCCGAGGCGCTCCTCCCGGGAGCGGTGCCTCGGTTCGAGCTCACCGAATGGCAGGCACGCTACGGACTGATCGCCGGGATCACGGGGCGGGGAACCGCCCCCGGCCGCGGGTTCGATCTCGGGCTCTGGACCGATGCGCCGGTGGGCGAGGTCATGAGCCGCTGGCGCACCTTTCGGCACTCGCTGCCTGGGGCAGAATCGTTCGCCTTGGGCAATCAGGTTCACGGCATCGAGGTCATGACCGTCGGTGCCGGCCGCGGATGGACCCATGTCGAGGGCATCGACGGTTGGGTCACTACCACCCCTGGCACCTACCTCACCGTCACCGTCGCCGACTGCATTCCGGTCTACCTGGCCGTCCCCGGACGCGGCGTCGCGCTTCTCCATGCGGGGTGGCGCGGCACAGCCGCCGGCATTCTCGGCGTCGGTCTGACCCGATTGCTGGAGGCGACAGGGTCGGCTTCATCCGATGTAGTAATGCATTGCGGTGTAGGGATTTGCGGGGATTGTTATGAAGTTGGTTCTGAGGTCATGACCGGCTGCGGTGTTCCCCATGTGGGCAGCGGGCCCTGGCACATCGATCTGCGGGACTGCTTGGTCGACCAGGCCGCCGCCCTCGAGGTAGGATTGATCACTGCCTCCTCGTGGTGCTCGGCTCACGACCGCGTCCGCTTCTACAGCCACCGCGCATCGCGCGGCACGGACGGCCGGATGGTGGCGTACCTCGGCATGCTTCGGGACCCCTGAGCGCCTGCGTCCTTCGCCACGCTCAAGGTGACAAAGTAGTCCACGATCAGTGGTTGACTCCTTTCGTTTTCACCACTACGTTTCTCACGCTGTCCCGGGGGCGCCTGCACGGGCCAACTGCTGATGTGGGGGAGTTCCCCCACATTTTTTTTCCGCCTCGTTGATGTCAGTCGACGCGCTCCTCTTTCCGATTCGAGATCACGTCGCCGGCCTCGGCTTCGAGCTGGTGGATCTCCGAAGAACCGGAACGATCCAGCGCCCCATCCTGCAGGTACGGGTGGACCGCCCGGACAGCCGGCCCGGCCAGGGTGTGACGGCCGAGGACTGCGCGGGCATCAGCCGGTCCCTCGAGCGATTCCTGGAATCCAGGGCGATGGTCGGGCCGCGCTACGTGCTGGAGGTCTCGTCCCCGGGCCTCGAGCGGCCGCTGCGGTGGCCCGAGCACTGGCGCCGGTTCGTCGGGCAGCGGGCCCGGGTCCGCGCTCCGGCCCTCGGCGGTCGCCGCGTGGTCCAGATCGTCGCCGTTCCGGACGACCGACACGTGGTCGTGCGCGGCGACGACGGCGGCGAGACGACGCTCCTCCTCGACGAGGTCGCCGAGGCGAACCTGGTGGTGGATTGGGGTACGATCGGCAGGCGAGGGAAGTCGTAGGCGCACGTCGGGTGCGCCCTCCAATGGAGTGACACGAATGGCAGGTTCGACCGAGATGTTGGCCGCGTTCCGCGAGCTCACGACCGCGAAGCAGCTGGAACGCTCAGATCTGATGGACCTTCTTCGCGACGGCATTCAGGCGGCCCTGGTCCGCAAGTTCGGCCCGAACGTCAAGTTCGAGCTGAGCGTGGACGAGATGCAGGGAACCATCCGGGTGGTGCGGCTCCGTCAGGTCATCGAGACGGTGGAGGATTCGAGCTGGCAGATCTCCCTGGAGGAGGCCCAGTACGAAGACCCCGATTTCCAGGTGGGGGACATGCTGGAGGAGGAGGTCCCCTTCGCCGAGTTCGGTCGCCTGGCGGTCCAGGCCGCGAAGCAGCGGATCATCCAGCGCGTGCGCGAGGGTGAGCGCGCCCGCATCCGCGAGGAGTTCGCGTCCAAGGTCGGGGAGCTGCTGAGCGGCGAGGTGCAGCAGATCGAGCGCGGGAAGCTCGTCATCATGCTGAACAAGTTCCGCGAGGCGGAGGCCATCATTCCCTACCGGGAGCAGAATCACCGGGAGCACTTCCATCAGGGCGACACGATCCGCGCGGTGCTCAAGCGGCTGGAGGAGACCCCGAAGGGTCCCCGCCTGATTCTGTCCCGGGGCGACCCGCTGTTCGTGAAGGCCCTCTTCAAGCTCGAGGTTCCGGAGATCCAGCAGCAGATCGTCGAGATCCGGGCCATCGCGCGCGAGGTCGGTAGCCGGACCAAGGTCGCTGTGATCTCGCGCGACGACGCGATCGATCCGGTCGGTGCCTGCGTGGGCCTCAAGGGCTCGCGGGTGCAGGCCGTGGTCAACGAGCTCGGTGGAGAGCGGATCGACATCGTTCCCTGGTCTCCCGATCCGGAGCGCTTCGCTCGGCTGGCGCTCGCGCCCGCCCGGGTGGCGAAGGTGTTCTCGGATCCCGAGGCCAAGACGATCCAGGCGGTGGTGGACGAGGACCAGCTCTCGCTCGCGATCGGCCGGAACGGCCAGAACGTGCGGCTCGCCTCCGAGCTCACCGGGTGGAAGATCGACCTCTACTCCAGCCGCGAGTGGCTGGAGCGCGGCGGCGAGGGCCCGCTCTTCGCGCCGCTGCCGCCGGAAGAGGAGATCGCCTCGCAGGTGCCGCTCAGCGAGCTCCAGGGGTTGTCTCCCGAGCTCACCGGCATTCTGGAGAGCGCCGGCTACAAGATGCTGAACGACATCCTCGACCTCGAGCGCGAGGACATCGCGAAGATCCCGGGGATGAGCCCCGAGGCGGCCGATCAGCTGATGGCGTTCCTCGCCGAGCTCACCGATGAGGAAGGCGGCGAAGAGGCCCGCGCCCGGGGATGACCGGGCTCCTGGGCCTGATCGGCCTGGGATACCGCGCCCGCAACGTGACGATCGGCGTCGACGCGGTACGGAGGGATCTGCAGGCAGGAAAATGCTGGTGTGTGGTCGTGGCCGAAGACGCCAGCCCGCGCACCATGGACAAGGTGGTCCGGCTGGCCGCGGCGAAAGAAGTGCCGCTCCTGCCGGGCCCGCGCGCCGCCGCGATCGGCGCGCAAGTTGGGAAGCCGCCGGTGATGGCGGTGGGTGTGCGGGACCGCGCTTTGGCCAGCGGCATGGTGCAGCTGGCGTCCGCACGCAGCTGATGGAGGGATGAGTGGTCAAGACGAGAGTGCACGACCTCGCGGCGGAGTTCGGCGTCGCGCCCGAGCAGCTCCTGAACATGCTCAAGGACATGAACATCTTCGTGCGCAGCCACATGTCGGCCCTGGAGGGCGACCAGGTGTCGGCGGTGCGGGTGCGCTGGGAGCGCGAGAAGCGCAAGCACGCCGAAGAGCCGGCGCCCAAGAAGGGTCGCCGCAAGGCAGCGAAAGCGGCGGAGCCTGCCCCGGTCCCGGTCGAGGCGAAGCCCGCCAAGCGCCGGCGCACCGCCGCCGAGGTCGCCCAGGTCGAGGCCCAGGCCCAGGCCGAGAAGGCGGCCGAGCTGGCCGCGCTCGAGCTCGAGCGGCCGGTCGTCGAGCTCGAGGAGCCGGCGCCGACCCAGTCGCTCGAGGAGCGAGCCCGCGCGCTTGTTCAAGGATCTCCCGCCCGCTCCCGCGGAGCCGGAGGTCGAACTCGGCGCGACCGATGGCGCGCCGCGTGCCGAGCCCGCGGCTCCCGTCCGGTCGTCCGGAGAGGCGACCCGCGCGCCGTTCATTCCCCCGCGCATCCAGCGGCCGCCTGCCGCTCCTCGCGGCGGTCCCAAGCCGGTCTTCAGCAGTAGCGCGCCTGCGCGCCCACCCGCCGATCGGGGCGGGGTGGCGGCGCCGCCGGCCCGCACCTTCGGGCCCGACGCCGAAAAGGGCGGCGGCCGGAAGAAAGGGAAGAAGGGCAAGCGCTCGTCGGTGGATCAAGATGCGGTGCAGGCGAACATCCTGAAGACCTTGCAGGGCATGAAGGGTCCCGCGGGACGCAAGGGCCGCCGGAGCGACGAGCCGTCGTTCCGCGAGGTGCAGGCAGGCCGTGCCGCGGAGGAGCGTGAGCGGGAGAAGACCCGGATTCGGGTCAACGAGTTCATCTCCGTCTCCGAGCTCGCGGGTGCCATGAAGGTTCCCGCCACCCAGATCGTCCAGTTCGCCTTCAAGGAGCTGGGCCTGATGGTGACCGTGAACCAGCGGCTCGACTTCGACCAGATCGAGCTGATCGCGTCCGCCTTCGGCTTCGAGGCGGTCCGCGAAGACGAGTACGCCGCCGAGATCGAGGCCGAGGAGGTTCCGGACACCCCGGAGCAGCTGGTCCCGCGGCCGCCGGTCGTCACGATCATGGGTCACGTGGACCACGGCAAGACCTCCCTGCTCGACTACATCCGGAAGGCCAACGTCGTCGCCGGCGAGGCTGGAGGCATCACCCAGCACATCGGCGCGTACCACGTCACCCTGCCGGGCGATCGCAAGATCACGTTCCTCGACACCCCGGGCCATCAGGCCTTTACCGCCATGCGCGCGCGCGGCGCGCAAGTCACCGACATCGTCGTGCTGGTGGTGGCGGCCGACGACCAGGTCATGCCGCAGACGATCGAGGCGATCAGCCACGCCCGCAACGCGGGCGTGCCGATGATCGTCGCGATCAACAAGATCGACCTCCCGACTGCCAACGTGCCGAAGGTGAAGCAGGACCTCCTGCAGCACAACGTGGTGCTCGAGGAGTTCGGCGGGAACGTCCTCTCGGCCGAGATCTCGGCCAAGAAGGGGACTGGAATCGAGGGCCTGCTCGAGCAGATCCTGCTCCAGTCCGAGATCCTCGATCTCAAGGCGAACCCGGATGGCAAGGGCCACGGCACGGTGCTCGAGGCCACGCTCGACCCGGGCAAGGGTCCGCTCGCAACCATTCTGGTCCAGAAGGGCACGCTCCGCGGCGGCGACAACTTCATCTGCGGCAAGTTCTCCGGCCGCGTGCGCGCGCTGTACGACGAGCGCGGCAAGGCGGTGAAGGAAGCCGGCCCGTCCATTCCGGTGCAGATCCTCGGCTTCGAGGGCGTGCCGGCGGCGGGCGACACGTTCGCGGTGGTGACCGATGCCGTCGAGGCGCGCGAGATCGCGCAGAAGCGTCAGCGGCTGGAACGCGAGGCACAGAACCGGCGCAGCGCGCGCGGTGGGACGCTGGAGGACTTCAGCCGGGCGCTCAAGGAAGGCGAAGTCTCGACTCTCCGCATCATCATCAAGGCCGACCAGGGCGGTCCGGCCGAAGCTCTGGCGGACGCCCTCGCGCAGCTCACGACCAGCGAGGTTCGAGTGGACGTGGTGCACCGCGGCGTCGGTGCGATCACGGAGAGCGACATCCTGCTCGCGAAGGCCTCGGGCGCCATCGTCCTGGGCTTCCACGTGCGGCCCGACTCCAACGCCCGCGGGGCGGCAGAGCGGGAGCAGGTGGACGTGCGGACCTACCGCATCATCTACGAGGCGGTGGAGGACGTGCGCAACGCGCTCGAAGGCCTGCTCAAGCCGGAAGAGAAGGAGACTGTGCTGGGCGAGGCGGAGGTGCTTCAGCTCTTCAAGGTGAGCAAGGTCGGGACCATCGCCGGCTGCTCGGTGCGCAGCGGCGTGATCCAGCGGACCGCCAAGGCGCGCGTGACCCGGGACGGCGTCACCGTCTACACCGGCAATCTCGCGAGCCTCAAGCGCTTCAAGGACGACGTCCGCGAGGTGCGCGAAGGCCTCGAGTGCGGCATCGGCATCGAGAACTTCAACGACCTCAAGGTCGGTGACCGCATCGAGTCGTTCCGGATGGAAGAGGTGAAGCGGACGCTGCAGCCGGCCATGGGCGGTGCGGTGGGGTGATCGTCGCCATCACGACCTGGGACCTCCATCTCCCCGGCTGTCACTCGCTCAAGGAGAAGCGCGGCGTGCTGAAGCCGCTGACCAACGGGCTTCGTCGCAACTTCAACGTCTCGGTGGCCGAAACGGGACACCAGGATCTCTGGCAGCGGGCGGAGATCGCCTGCGCTGTCGTGGGTAACGCGCGGCCGGTCGTCGAGGAGGTGCTGCGATCTGCCGATCGGGCGGTCGAGGAGACCGACGGGATCCGGATTGTGGATACCGTGACGGTGTTCCGATGAGGGGGTCGAACCGGCGACCGGAGCAAGTGGCCGAGACGCTGCGCCAGGTGGTCACCGACGCGCTGCTGCGGGACGTCCGCGATCCGCGGGTCGGGTTCGTGACGGTGACGAGCGTACAGGTGACGAACGATCTGTCCCACGCCACGGTCATGGTCAGTGTTCCCGGCGACGAGGAGACCCGGGATCGTGCGTTGGAGGGGCTTCGGAGCGCCGCCGGCTTTCTTCGGTCGCGCGCGGCCAAGACCCTGACCACTCGCACCGTGCCAGAGCTTCACTTCGAGCTGGACCGGGGGCTCGCGCACGCGGCCAGGATTGACGAGCTGTTGAACGAGATCCGCCGAGAGGAGCAAGGCTGATCGGAGCGGTTCTGATCGACAAGCCCGCCGGGCTCACGTCACACGACGCGGTGCATCGGGTACGGCGCGTCCTCGGGATCCGGTCGGTGGGACATACAGGGACGCTCGATCCGTTCGCCACCGGCTTGCTGGTGATCCTGGTGGGAAGGGCCACGAGGCTCGCGCGATTCGTCGAGGGGCAGGCCAAGACGTACCTCGCTACCGCCCGCCTCGGGGTCCGGACGGATACCGACGATCGAACCGGCACCGTGCTCGAGCCGATCCGGCTGGCGTCGGCACTGGGTGAGTCGGCGGTACGGACGGCGCTCGCGGGATTCGAGGGGGTGCAGCGGCAGCGACCGCCGAGCTTCTCCGCGAAACACGTCGAGGGGGTACGGAGCTACCGGCTGGCCCGGCAGGGTCGGGCCGTGGAGCTTCCCGAAGTGACGGTGACCGTCCATCGCATCGAGCCGGTGAGCTTCGACGGCGACCAGGTCACCTTCCGCGCGACGGTGAGTCCCGGCACGTACCTCCGCGCCATCGCCCGCGATCTCGGCGAGCGGCTCGGCGTCGGCGCCCATCTCGTGGCGCTCCGGCGCGAGGCGATCGGTCCGATCCGGGTCGAGGAGGCTGTGCCTCTGGCCGACCTCTCGGCGGCCGACCTGCGGCCGGCGCGAGCGGTCCTCGGGCACCTGCCGGCCCTGGACCTCGACGAGGCGGGAAGGCGCGACGTTCTGCACGGCCGCGCCGTCGAGGCGGCCGGCACGGCGTGGCAGCGGGACGGACGTGGCCCTGCTGTGGGACGGCGAGCTGGTCGCCGTGGCGCGGGAAGAGGAAGGGTTGCTCAAGCCGGCCGTCGTGCTGGGCACGCCCTGATGCATCTGCCTCCGCTCCCACGCGGCTCCACCGTGACGGTGGGCTCGTTCGACGGCGTGCATCTGGGGCACCAGGCCGTCCTCCGCGAGATCGCGGGGCGCGCGGCGGAAGCGGGACGCTCGAGCGTGCTGGTCACCTTCGAGCCGCATCCGCTCGAGGTCGTAAATCCGCAGGCGGCTCCGCCCCTGCTGACGACGGGACCGGAGCGGCGCGAGATCCTGGCGCAGACGCCGCTGGACTATGTGTTCTTCCTCCGGTTCGACCGCCGGCTGGCGGCCTTGAGTCCGGAGCAGTTCGTGCAAGACGTCCTGCTGGCGCGCTGCGACATGCGGGAGCTGGTGATCGGACAGGACCACGGCTTCGGGCGGGGCCGGAGCGGGGATGTGGAGACGCTGCGGCGACTCGGCGAATCGTGGAGCTTCGACGTGGACGTGGTGGGCGATGTGGGTGTAGGCGACCAGCACGTCTCCAGTTCCCGTATCCGCCGGGCCGTGGGTGGCGGAGACCTCGACACCGCGGCGAGGATGCTCGGCCGGCCCTATTCGGTGAGCGGTGTGGTCGGGGAAGGGGAGCGCCGAGGCCGGATGCTCGGCGTGCCCACCATCAACCTGGCCGAGGTGCCGCCCCAGAAGCTGTTGCCGCCGGACGGAGTGTACGCGGTTCGGGTCGAATGGCGAGGTGGGAGCGCGGGCGGGATGATGAATCAGGGTCCCAGGCCCACCTTCGAGGACGGGCGGCGAACGCTCGAGGCGCATCTGTTCGATTTCGAGGGCGACCTCTACGGCGAGTGGGTGAAGATCGAATGGGTGAGGCGTCTCCGGGACGTCCGGCGCTTTACCTCGGTGGAGCAGTTGCAGAAACAGTTGGAGCGTGACCGGAGTCTGGCGCTGGAGGCACTGGCGGCCGGGCCGAAGTCGAGCGACGTGACTCAAGCCTGAAGAAGGTCGAATCGAAGATGTCTATCCGTACCCGGGTATTCCTGATCCTCGCGCTCATTGCGGTGAGCGTCTTCCATCTCATTCCGCGGCAGGTCACGCTGCGCGAGCGGGACGTCGAGACCGGCGTCATGCGCGACACCGTGCGCAGGCAGATCCCGCTCAAGCTGGGGCTTGACCTTCAGGGCGGGATGCACCTCGCCATGGAGCTCGACCAGTCCAGGCAGGTCTCCAGCGACCCCGCGCGCGATCTCGATCTCGCCCTCACCGTGCTCCGCAAGCGCATCGACGAGTTCGGCGTCGCTGAGCCGGTCATCCAGAAGGTGGGCAACGAGCGGATCGTCGTCGAGCTGGCGGGAATCGACGATCCGGCGCGCGCCAAGGCGATCGTGCAGCGGACGGCCTTCCTGGAATTCCGGATCACCGACAAGACCGGCGCGCTGGAGAAGTCGATCCCCGCTATGGATCGCGTCCTCCGGCGCCTCGGCGTGCGCGGAGCCGACACGACGGCCGCGGGCAAGCCCTCCGCAGTGGAGCAGCTGCTCGGCGGCGACTCGGCGGCCAAGTCCGCCAAGCCTGACAGCGCCAAGTCCAAGGGCGCCAAGCCCGACAGCGCCAAGCGCGACACCAGCGCGGCGGCCGACACCACGCGCGCGACCGGCGGGATTCTCGCTTCGCTGATCCAGCCGGCCGGCGGCGCCGGCACTTCGGCGCCTGGCGCCTACATGGTACCCGAGACGGCGTATCCCCGGGTGGACAGCTTGACCAACATCCCGGAGGTCGCGCGCCAGCTCCCCCGCGGCGTCGTGCTGCGCTGGAGCGCCCAGCCGACCAGCGTCGGGGTGCAGTCGTATCGCTTCCTCTACGCCCTCGAGGACAAGCCGATCATCACCGGCAGCAACCTCGAGGATGCGCAGGCGCAGATCGACCCGCTGACCAACGGACCCATCGTCACCTTCCAGCTCGACCGCGCGGGTGGGCGCAAGTTCGGCGACGAGACCGGGCGCCACGTCGGCGACTTCATGGCCATCATCCTCGACGGCCGTGTCCAGGGGCCGCCGCCGGTCATCCAGAGCCGGATCGGCCGGAACGGTCAGATCACCCTTTCCGGGCGCACCCTTCAGGAGGCCCAGGATCTCGCGCTCACCCTGAAGGCCGGCGCCCTGCCCATTCCGCTCAAGATCGTGGAGGAGCGTCAGGTCGGGGCCAGTCTGGGCGCCGACTCGATCCACAACGGCATCATTGCAGGTCTGGTCGGGACGGTCCTCGTAGTCCTCATCATGATCGGCTACTACGCGAAGAGCGGGGTGATCGCCGTGATCGGGCTGGCACTCTACTTCCTGTTTACGCTGGGCGCGCTCGCGACGCTCGGTGCCACGCTCACGCTTGCCCGGGCTCGCGGGGCTCGTACTGTCGGTCGGCATCGCGGTGGACGCCAACGTGCTCATCTTCGAGCGCATCCGCGAGGAGCTCGCCCTGGGCAAGACCGTCAGGCTGGCCTCGGACGAGGGATTCAAGCGAGCGATGAACGCGATCGTCGACTCGAACGTCTGCGCCGTGGTCACGGCGCTGTTCCTCTATGAATTCGGCACCGGCCCGGTACGCGGGTTCGCCGTGACGCTCATCGTCGGCACGCTGGCCTCGATGATCACCGCGATCTTCGTGGTCCGGACCATCTTCCTGATCTGGCTGTCGAAGCGTTCGCCGACGGCCCCGCTGAGCATCTGACCATGCGCAAACTGTTCACGAATACCAACATCGATTTCGTCGGCGTCCGCCGGTACGCATTCGGGCTGACCGCCGCGATCTTCCTCCCGGGCCTCATCCTGCTGCTGGCTCGGGGGCTCAACTACAGCATCGAGTTCACCGGCGGAACGCTGGTGCAGGTCGAGAGCAAGGTGCCGGTCGATGTCGGCCGGATCCGGTCGACCCTCGATGCGCAGGGCGTGCACGGCGCGGAGATCCAGTCGTTCGGGACTCCGAACGAGTTCGTGGTGCGGGCGCGGACGGCCAAAGAGGGGAGCGACGCCGACAATACCGAGGCCACGGCGCGCGCGGTGAGCGCGGCGCTGGACCAGGCGATCGGCGCCGGCCAGTACGTCATCCACCGCACCGAGGCCGTGGGCCCCAAGGTCGGAGGCGAGCTGCGGCAGAAGGCCCTCATGGCCATTCTCATGTCGTTCCTCGCCATCCTGGCCTACCTCGCGTACCGGTTCGAGTGGCGCTTCGGGGCGGCGGCCATCTCGGCCACCGCCCACGACATCCTCGGCACGATCATGTTCATCAGCCTGATGCACTTCGAGGTCAGCCTGGTGGTGGTCGGTGCCGTGCTGTCGGTCCTCGGTCTCTCGCTGAACGAGACGATCATCATCTTCGACCGCGTCCGCGAGAACGAGCGCAAGCGGGTGCCCGGTACGCTGGCGGACGTGCTCAACCGCTCGATCAACGAGACCCTGCCGCGCACGGTACTGACCCACGGCACGTCGCTGTCCTGCATGGCGACGCTCGCGATCTTCGGGGGCGAGGTCATCCGCCCGTTCGCGCTGGTGATGTTCTTCGGCGTGTTCACCGGCATCTTCTCGTCGATGTACATCGCGCCCTCGGTCCTGATGCTGATCCGCCGCCGCTGGCCGCTGGCGGGCCACGGCCACGCCGCGAGCGTCAAGGCTGCTCGGCCCGCGGCGCGGAGCAACGCACCGGCCACGCGCTGAGCGCCGCCGGGCGGCTGCTTGCTCGTCGATACGCACTGCCACCTCGCCGATCCGGCCTACGAGCCGGATCGGCTTGAGGTGCTGCGCCGAGCCTGGGACGCGGGCGTCGGGCACATCGTCGTCATCGGGGAGTCGCCGGCCGCCTCCGACCGGGCGCTGGCGCTCGCCGAGACGGAGCCCAGGCTCTCCGCTACCGCCGGCGTGCATCCCCACGACGCCCGAACCTGGACCACCGAGTCCACGACGTGGCTCCGCGAGCGTCTCGGGCACCACCGGATCGTCGCGGCGGGCGAGATGGGCCTCGACTATCACTACGATCACTCCCCCCGGGATGCCCAGCGCGCCGCCTTCGAGGCGCAGCTGGCCCTCGCCGCCGAAACGGGGCGGCCGGCGGTGATCCATGCGCGCGAGGCGGACGAGGACGTCGCCGCCATCCTCGAAAACCAGCCCTCCGCCGTCGCCATCCTGCACTCCTTCAGCAGCGGTCCGGCCCTCTTGCGAGCCGGGCTGGTCCTCCGCCACTATGTGTCGTTCAGCGGGATGGTCACATTCAAGAGCTGGACGCTGGACCAGGCCATCCTGGACACCCCGCTCGACCGGATACTGCTCGAAACCGACGGTCCGTACCTGGCACCAGTGCCGCATCGCGGGAAGCGCAACGAGCCTGCGTTCGTGCGGCAGGTGGCGGAGCGGATCGCAGGCGTCCGCGGTTTGACGGTAGACGAGTTGATCGCCCAGACCGGGGCGAACGCGGCAAGAGTGTTTGGACTGGGACGTGAGAGGTCGGACGGCGGACGGCAGTGAACCTTCTTCTGTCGTCCGCCGTTCCGCGAGGAAGAGGAAAAGGAGCTGCCGTGACCGCGACTGCAAGGCCTACCGTGCCGTCCGATATCGCCATCGCCCAGGCGGCGAAGATGCGTCCGATCGCCGATGTGGCGGCGGAGGTGGGGTTGAGCCCCGACGAGATCCTGCCGTATGGCCGCTACAAGGCGAAGATCAGCGCCGAGGCGATCGCCAAGCGGAAGCCGAAGGGCCGGCTGGTGCTCGTCACCGGCATCAATCCCACTCCGGCAGGGGAAGGAAAGAGCACGGTCACGGTGGGAGTGAGCCAGGCCCTGCGCCGCCTGGGCAAGAAGGTCGTCGTAGCCATCCGGGAGCCCTCGCTCGGACCGGTCTTCGGTGTGAAGGGTGGCGCCGCGGGAGGTGGCTACGCGCAGGTGGTCCCGATGGACGAGATCAATCTCCACTTCACGGGTGACTTCCACGCCATCACCTCGGCGCACAACCTGCTCGCCGCGATGCTGGACAACCACATGCACCACGGGAACGCCCTGGGGCTCGATCCCCGGCGGATCACCTGGCCTCGGACGCTGGACATGAACGACCGGGCACTGCGCTCCATGGTGATCAGCCTGGGCGGGATCAACGCGGGCCCCGTGCGCGAGGAGCGGTTCGTCATCGTGCCGGGCAGCGAGATCATGGCGATCCTGGCGCTGGCCAATGACCTTACCGATCTGGAGGCGAGGATCCGTCGAATCATCGTCGGATTCACGCGGGACCGGAAACCGGTGACCGCCGGCGACCTCAAGGCGGCGGGCGCGATGACCCTGCTCCTGAAGGACGCGTTGCTCCCCAACCTGGTACAGACCCTGGAGGGTGGTCCGGCGCTGGTGCACTGCGGGCCCTTCGGCAACATCGCGCACGGCTGCAATTCGGTCGCGGCGACCAAGCTGGCGTTGTCCCTCGGCGACCTGGTGCTGACCGAGGCCGGGTTCGGCGCGGATCTCGGGGCGGAGAAGTTCTTCGACATCAAGTGCCGTTTCGCCGGCCTGCAGCCGGAAGCGGCGGTGGTGGTCGCCACGGTGCGGGCACTCAAGATGCACGGAGGCGTGAAGAAGGAGAATCTGGGCACACCGGACGTCGCGGCGCTCAAGAAGGGGCTCGTGAACCTCGAGGCGCACATCAAGAACGTCCAGAAATTCGGGGTACCCGCGGTGGTGGCGCTCAACCGGTTCACCTCGGATACCGATGAGGAGGTCAACCTGGTGCTCGACGCCGCCAAAGGCTGGGGCGCGCGCGCGGCACTGAGCGACGTCTGGGCGAAGGGCGGCGAAGGAGGCGAGGCGGTGGCTCAGGAGGTCCTCGCCGTGCTGGACGAGAAGAAAGGGAAATTCAAGCCGCTCTACGACGTGAACCTGCCGATCAAACAGAAGATCGAGACCATCGCCCGGGAGATCTACGGCGCGGCGCGGTGTGGACTACCAGGGTCCGGCCGAGAAGAACATCGCGCTGCTGGAAGGCCTGGGTCTGGGCCAGACACCCGTGTGCATGGCGAAGACCCAGTATTCCTTCAGTGACGATCCGACCAAGCTGGGCCGGCCTGAGAACTTCCGGCTCACCATCCGGGACGTGTACGCGTCGGCCGGGGCGGGGTTCGTGGTGGCCCTGGCCGGCGACATCATGACGATGCCCGGGCTCTCCAAGACCCCGGCCGCCGAGGCCATCCGGGTCAACGCCGACGGCACCATCGAGGGGTTGTTCTAATGGCGATCACCGCAGTCTCGACTTCAGGAGCGCCGCGTGCCATCGGGCCGTACAGCCAGGGCATCCGGGCCAATGGGTTCCTCTTCACCGCGGGACAGGTCGGCTTCGACCCCGACAGCGGTGAGCTGGTGGATGAAGGGATCTCGGAGCAGACCGAGCGGGTCCTCCAGAATATCCGGTCCATCCTCGAGTCCGCCGGCGCGGACCTGTCGCAGGTCGTGAAGACGACCGTGTTCCTCGTGGACATGGCCGACTTCACCGCCATGAACGAGGTCTACGCCCGGGTCTTCGGCACCCACAGGCCAGCCCGCTCCACCGTCGCCGTTGCCGCGCTCCCGCGGGGTGCCCGCGTCGAGATCGAGGCCATTGCTGCCTTGGCCTGACAAGTACCTGGGTTCGCCTCTTCAGGGGAGTGGATATGGCCTGGTGGCCATGCCGGTCTTCAAAACCGCGATGGAGACGCCTCCGGCGGCTCCGGTGAGTTCGATTCTCACACGCTCCCGCCACCTCGGCTTCCTCTTCAGTGTGGCGCTCGCCGCGACGGCCATCTCACGGCCGGTCCCGGCCGCGGCGCAGGACACACTCGAGGTCGCGCCGGCCCCCGCGGTGGCCGACAGTCAGATCCAGCCCATCAGCCCGATGGGGGCCTTCTTCCGGTCGTTTCTCCTGCCCGGTTGGGGCCAGGCTCGGCTCAACCGGAAGCTGACGGGCGGTATATTCGTGGCATGGGAGGGGGTCACGCTCGGCATGAGCCTCAAGACCCGTCAGGAGCTGGCCTACCTGCGGAGGACAGGCTCCGCGAGGGCCGAAAACAAGCGCCGCGAGCACGAAGATTGGGTCGTCCTCTTGGTCTTCAATCATCTCTTCGCCGGGCTCGAAGCCTACGTCTCCGCTCATCTCGCCGACTTTCCTGGTGACCTCCGACTCGAGGCCGTGCCGGGAGGTCTCGGCGCTTCCGTCTCGGTCCCGATCCGCATCCGATGAACTCGGCTCCGATCGGAATCTTCGATTCGGGCATCGGCGGCTTGACCGTGGCCCGCGCGGTGTACGATCGCCTGCCCGGCGAATCCACGATCTATTTCGGTGACACCGCCCGCGTCCCTTACGGGCCCAAGTCCCCCGAGACGGTGCGGCGCTACAGCCTCGAGATCCTGCACTGGCTGGTCGATCAAGGGGTCAAGGCGGTGGTGATCGCCTGCAACACGAGCACCGCCCACGCGCTCGAAGCGCTACAGGCCGAGTCGCCCGTGCCGGTCATCGGAGTGATCGAGCCTGGTGCCCGCGCCGCGGCCGCGGCCACCCGCGGGGGCCCAGTGGGCGTCATCGGTACCGCGGGCACCATCGCGAGCAATGCCTACGCCAAGGCGATCCGGCGGGTCCGACCCGACGCCCGGGTCGAACAGCGGGCGTGCCCCCTGTTCGTTCCGCTGGTGGAGGAGGGCTGGTTCGAACATCCAGCCGCCGAGCTGATCGCCCGGGAGTACCTGGCGCCGCTGCACGCGGCCGGGGTGGACGCGCTGGTGCTGGGATGCACCCACTACCCGCTGCTCAAGCCCCTGCTGGAGCGGGTAATGGGTCCGGACGTGCGATTGATCGACAGCGGGCAGGAGACCGCGGCCGTCGTGGCCGCCACGCTGGAAGAGCGCGGCATGACCGCGCCACCAAGCGGGGAGCCGTTCCATCGCTTCGCCGTGAGCGATGACGAGGCGCGCTTCCTTCAGGTGGGATCCCGCTTTATCGGGGCCCGCCTCGATGCCGCGGAGTTGGTGGCGGTGGACTAGACGGTCTTCTCGAAGCGGCGAAGCTCCACCCCGGCGTCCGACGCCACGGCATAGCGATAGCCGTCGAACCAGGCGCCGGGGTTGAGGTAGTCGGCGCCGGCGTCGAGCCGGACCGCCGCCGGTTGATGGGTGTGCCCCATGACGACCAGTCCGATCTTCGGCTCCCGTTGCACCAGCTGCTCGGCCCACGCCTGTTGCCGCTTCGCGGCGAGCGCAAGTCGCGCCTCGTCGTGGGTGTGGTCACCCAGGTGGGGGCTGAGCAGGTCCACCAGCCGGAGCCCGATCTCCGGATGGAGGGCGCTGTAGACTGCAGCGGTCACCGGATGGTTGATCGTGCGGTGCAGCAGGCCGGCCATCCGGCTGGTCTCACTCAGTCCGTCGCCGTGGATGGCTGCCACCTGCCGGCCGCCGATCTGGAAGGTGAGCCGCCGAGCATCGAACCGCAGGCCGAGGTCGTGCTGCCAGAAGTCGCCGCCCCAACGGTCGTGGTTGCCTCCGACCATGAGGACCGGCATCCGGCGAGCGAGCCGCGCGAGGGCGGCCGCCACGTGGAACCCGCGCCGGGGGATGACCCTGCCGTAGGAGTACCAGAAGTCGAACAGGTCGCCGTTGACGAGGAGGCAGTCCCCCTGCTGGGGGACTCGGTCGAGAAACGCGAGGAGCGCCTCCTCGACCGCGGGTGGCGTCACGCCCAGGTGGGCGTCGGACACGACGACCAGAGTGTGGCCCAGCACGGCGCCAAAGATAATGTCACTCCTCTGCCGTCCCGAGCGTCTACCACTCGTGAGGCCTCCATGGTCAGTCCCGATGTCTCGGAGATCCGGGTCCGGGTGAACTACTCCGAGACCGACCAGATGGGGCTCGTCTACCATGCCCGGTACCTGGTCTGGCTGGACATCGCCCGAACGGAGCACCTGCGGTTCAGCGGCATGAGCTATCGCGATCTCGAGGCGGCCGGCCTTCGCCTGGCCGTCAGCGAGGTCGCTGTGCGCTATCGGCAGCCGGCGAGGTACGACGATCCCGTGAGGGTTCGCTGTTGGGTGCGCGACCTCGGGTCTCGCAGAGTGGACTTCGGGTACGCGGTCGAGCACGATGCGAACGATCGGCTCCTGGCCACGGCCTTCACCTCGCTCCTGGCATTGGACCAATCCTTGAAGCTGACCCGGCTTCCCGATCGGGTCACGAGCGTGCTCCGGGCCATCCCCGATCCGGTGCCGCTGCAGCTGAGCGAACGAGCCCCAGAGGAAGCGCCGCCCATGATTCGTGGGTCCCTCCATGCCCTTGCCCTGACGTTCGTGCTGGCCGCCCCCGCGGCCGCACAGGAGGAAGCGGTCGTCGAGCAGCTCGCGCCCGTGCTCGCCGCGGAAGACGCCCGCGATTTCCAGCCCGCGCTCTTCGCGAAGGCCCTGGTGGCGCCGGACTCCGTCGTCCGGCGCCTCGCGGCGATGGGAGCGGGTCGGATAGGCGACCAGCGGGCCACTGCGCTGCTTCTCCCCATCCTGGCGACGCCGACTCGACGGTCCGTGTCGCGGCCGCCTTCGCCCTAGGCCTGCTCGGTGATACTGCGGCGGTTGCTCCGCTCATCGATCGTCTCACGGGCCAGCCTGCCCTCGACGGTCCCACGCGCCGCCGAGGCGATCACCGCGCTCGCGAAAATCGGGAGCTCGCGGGCCGGCGAGTTCTTCCGTGGAGTCCTGTCCGGCAGCGCCGTGCTGACCCCCGCCGAGCGCGCACCGCTCGTGTATCAGGCGCTGCTCGAGGCCTGGCGCCTCGGGCCGAACGCACCGGTGGACGCGATTCTGCCGTTCGTGGAGGACACCTCCGCGTCGGGGCGCTGGCGCGCCGCGTACTCTCTCGGTCGGCTTCGCGCTCCCCGGGCCGGAGAGCGACTCACCGTCCTGTTGAGCGATCGGGAGGGCTACGTGCGGGCCGTCGCCGCTCGCGCGCTCACCAAGCAGTTCGCCGACACCGCGGGTCTCGCGTCGCACACCGTGGCCGAGCTGCTTGCCCGCGCGGCCATCGATGCGAACCCTCAGGTCAAGGTGAACGCGCTCCGATCCATCGGCGGATTCCGGGATTCCACGCTGAGCGCGGACATCGCTCCGCTGATTGCCGACCCGCTCCCGAACGTACAGGTCCAGGCCGCGGCGACCCTGGGCGAGTTGGGCGGCAGCGAGGCCGTGCGCGCGCTGAAGGGTGTGGTCGGAGGGAAGGGAACCTTCGCGGTGCGGCGTGAGGCCCTCGTGGCGCTGGCACGCAGCGATCCCACCGCCTTCCGCGCGGCCGCGCAGCCATGGCGCTCCGCTTCCGACTGGAGGCTGCGCGCGGCGGCGGCCGAAGGCGATGCGATCGCCGGTGCTGGGACCAACCCCGCATTCCTTGCCGACCGCGATGGCCGGGTGGTGGCCGCGGGGCTGCAGGCGTGGAGCACGGAGACGCCCGGCGCCGACACGGCCATGATCGCGGCGGCCCGCCCGCTGCTCGCGCACCGGGACGCCGCAGTGCGGAGCGTCGCCGCGGACATCGTCGGCCGGGCCGCTTCCGCGCGTGATCTTCCCGCGCTCACGCAGGCCTACAAGCGCACCGGCGGCGACTCGTTTCCCGAAGCGGCGCTCTCCGCGCTCGGCGCGATCGCCGCGATCGGGAAGTCGGGACCTCAGGCGCAGACGCAGGTGGACCGGGAGTTCCTCGCCGGAACGCCGAGACCGACCGACTACCTGATTCGGCGCTGGGCCGAGGAGAATTGGCCCGAGGCGGCTGCCCGGTGGGGACCCGCTCACCCGATCACAACCGGACGGACGCTGGAGGACTACCGCGAGGTGATCCGCCGCTTCGTCACCGCGCCCGATTCGCTCAGCCGTCCCCACGTGAAGATCGAGACCGAGCAGCGCGGCGTGATCGAGATCGAGCTGCTCGGGCCCGACGCGCCGCTCACCGTCGCGAACTTCCTGCGGCTGGTGGGCCGGCGCTTCTTCGACAACAACCGGTGGCATCGGGTAGTGCCCAACTTCGTCGTGCAGGACGGGGACCCGAGGGGCGACGGATTCGGCGGCCCGGGTGGCGCGATCCGCGACGAGATCAACCGGAACCGCTACGACTCGCCGGTGCTGGGCATGGCCCTTTCCGGCCCCGACACGGGCAACAGTCAGTGGTTCATCAATCTCAGTCCCCAGCCCCATCTCGACGGCACCTACACGGTGTTCGGCAAGGTGGTGAACGGGACCGCTATTCTGCCTCGCATCACCGCTGGGGATGTGATCCGGACGATTCAGCAATGATGAGCAAGCTTCGATCCACGATGCTCCATGGAGCCGTCGCGGCGGCCATGCTGAGTTTGCTGGCGCCGCCCGCCGCCGCCCAGTTTTTCAATTTCGGGCAGAACAAGATCCAATACCGCAAGCTCGAGTGGCGCGTGCTTCGCGGTCCCCACGTCGACCTCTACTACTATCCCGCCGAGGCCGACCTGGCTCCGGCCGCGCTCGCGTACGCCGAGGCGAGCTACGATACCCTGGCCGTTCAATTCGGCCACGACGTCGCGCCCCGCATCCCGCTCATCATCTACGCGTCGCATACCGACTTCGAGCAGACCAACATCCTTCCGTTCACTCCGCCCGAAGGCCTGCTCGGCGCGACCGACTTCCATGAAGCGCCGCGTGTCCATGCCGTTCCGCGGCAACTTCGCCGAGTTCCGCCACACCCTCCGGCACGAGCTGGTGCACGTGTTCCAGCTCGACCTCTTCACCGAGAGCTACGACCAGGCGCCGCGGGCGAGCCGGTTCAATTTGCCGCTCTGGTGGACCGAAGGATTGGCCGAGCTCTGGTCGGGCGGGCAGGACGCGCGGGACGAGATGATCATGCGCGACCTCACGCTGAGCGGCCGGCTGCCGCAGTTCGAGCAGCTGACGTACGTCACCAGCGGGATCGTGTATCCGATCGGCGGACAGATCCATCGCTGGCTCGCCGACACCTACGGCGACTGGCGCGTCGCGATGATGTACAAGGAGATCAACCGGCACGACAGCTTCGAGTCGGCCGTGCTCGCGGTGTACGGCCGGAAGCTGGACCAGCTGAGCGACGAGTTTCAGCTCGCCATGCGCCGTAAGTACTACCCCTCGGTGGACAGCCTCGCGCCGCTCAGCGTCCTGGCCCGCGAGGTGGTCAAGCTGGCGGTGAAGCCCGCTTTCCTGCCCGACACCAACGGGGGGGCGGGCGAGGTCGTATACGTCTCGCCCGCCACGGGGTACGTAACGATCTACCGCAAGCAGCTGGAGCAGGGGCCTGCACGCAAGATCGTGGTCGGAGGGCAGAACGCCGAAATGGAGTCGTTCCATGCCTTCGACTCACAGATGGACGCCTCCCGGGCCGGGTTGCTCCTGTTCACCGCGCGCTATGGAGACCGGGACGCGCTGATGGTCTGGGATCTCGATCGCGAGAAGGTCGTCGGTCGGTATCAATTCACAGAGCTCGTCTCGCTCCTCTCCCCGCAGTGGATGCCGGACGGCAAGAGCATCGTGCTGAGCGGCCTGTCCGAGAGCGGCCTGTCCGACCTCTATCGCGTGCACCTTCCCGATGGCACCCTCGAGCCACTGACCTCCGACCGCTACCAGGACCTGGATCCGACGCCGAGCCCCGACGGACGCCGGATCGTGTTCGCGTCGGACCGCACGGAGGCCGGCATCGAGGGCGCGGCGAATCTCTTCCTCCTGGATCTGGACAAGGCGCGCACCACCCAGCTCACCTCCGGCAAATGGCGGGACGAGGTGCCGAAGTGGGGGCCCGATGGCCGGGTGTACTTCACGTCCGATCGCGATGGCGTGCTCAACGTGTTCTCGGTGGATACCCTCGGCGAGGGCCGGCGGGAGACTTCGGCCTGGAGCGGCGCGTTCGACGGTGTTCCGCTGCCCGACGGATCGGGGCTGCTGGTCGGCGGCTTTCACGACCTGAGCTGGAACCTGTACCGCTATCCGATCGATACGCTGGCGCGGCAGGAGCGCTTCTCGATGTCGCGTCCCGACACCAGCGCGCAGTGGACCTGGCTCGCGACGAAGGACACCTCGGGCAGCGTGGCGAGCGGCGAGCCCTACCGAAAGCGCCTCACACTCGACTTCGCAGTGGGGGATGCCGTCTTCATCCCAGGCTACGGGGCGGCGCAGGGCGCGTTCTTCGCGATGAGCGATCTGCTGGGCGATAACTTGGTCTTCGGCTCGATCTCCTCGTTTCAGGGCCGGCAGCTCGGGAGCATCATTGCGAACCTCAGCGCGAATGCCGTCTACATCAACCGCTCCCGTCGAGTGAACTGGGGAGTCGGCGCGTTCCGGACTCGCAGCCGGAACTTCGAGGGGGAACGATTTGTCGCGTACAATGAGCTGGCGTATGGCGCCCTCGGGATCCTCCGATATCCGCTGAGCCGTTTCAGCCGTCTCGACGGCACCTTCATCATCGAGCACTCCGACCGGACGGACTTCACGCTCACCGTGGACGAGCCACGGCGGGTGGGATGGATCGCCTCCAACTTTGTGAGCTATGTGCACGACAATTCGCTCTGGATCCCGAGCGGTCCGATCGATGGCGGCCGCTTCAGCGTGACCGCCGGCGTCTCGAGCGACTTCACCAACAGCCGCTTCGACAGCTATCTCATCACCGGCGACTATCGCCGCTATTTCCGCTTCGGCCAACGCACGGCGTGGGCGCTTCGCGGCTATGGCTTCTACAGCGGAGGTGACCGGCCGCGGCGCACCAGTATCGGGGGGACGTTCGGCCTGCGCGGCTACCCGCTGGTCGGCTACATCGTCGGCTCGCAGGCGTTCATGTTCAACCAGGAGCTCCGCGTTCCATTGCTCACCCACCTCACCCTCGGCACCCCGTTCGGCGATCTCGACTTGCCGGAGATCCAGGGGGCCTTCTTCACGGACATCGGAAAAGCCACGTTCGAAACGACCCCTGGTCGCGCCACGCTGGGGAGCTTCGGGATTAGCTTCCGTCTTGCTCTGGCACCACTGGCGGTCCTGCGCCTCGACGTCGGACGGCGCTTCAGCAGCGACAATTTCCGCGGCTACGGACTCACGGTCGATCAGCGGGACGAGGACTTCGTGAGCTTTTTCTTCGGCTATAACTACTGATGGCGCAACGGCTTCTCGTTGACCGAGATGCCTGGGTCGCCTATCTTGTCCTCCTGCTCCTGGGTTGTCGGTCGGCACCGGGTCCGCTGGTACCGGCCGCGGCCCAGCCCGCGAGCCCTGAGCAGGTCGCCGAGTGGGTGGCCGTAACGGTGCCCCGCGAGCATCGCCTCCACCGCTTCAAGTGGTTGTTTCAGGACGAGAAATCGAGCGCTGGTGGACGAGGCAGCGCGCGGATCGCGCCGCCCGACTCGATGCGGTTCGATGTCGCGGGGCCCTTCGGCTCCGGTGCCGCTTCCGCCGCGGTGGTGGGCGAGCAGCCGCTCTGGGTCGAGCCGCCCGACGCGATCAAGAAGATGGTGCCGAATTTTCCCCTCATGTGGGCCATGTTCGGGATTGCCCGGCTTCCGGCGGACAGTGTGTCGTTGCGAGGCCTCACGGAGGGCTCGGTCACCGCGTGGCAGTATCTCGGAGCCACCGACACGGTCGAATACGTGCGGACGGCCGGATCGCCGGTCAAGCTGGTCGCGGAGGTCCGTCGTGCCGGTGAGGTGATCGGACGCGCCGAGACGAAGCTCGACAGCACCGGCGCGCCGCTCAGCTCGCGGCTGACGATTCCCAGCGTGCCCGCGCGGCTCGATCTCACATTTTCCTCCACCACGCAGGCCGACTTTGCGCCTGATATCTGGGTTTCTCGTAAGCCTTAGTGTCCTCTCGCTCGGCGGCTGCTACGGCTTCGCCGGGGGCGGTCTGCCACCCTCCATCAGGACCGTCGCGGTCCTGCCGTTCGACAACCAGACGGCCGAGCCCACGCTGACCCAGGAAGTGACCACCACCGTGCGCGAGGCGGTCGAAGGGAGACTCGGGCTGCGGCAGGCCAGCGAGCGACAGGCCGACGCGGTGGTCCGCGGGACCATCACCCGGTACGAACCGGATCTTCCCGTCGCCTACACCGGAAATGAGGCCGACGGCGATGTGACGGTGACCCGGCGGCTGGTCCAGATCACGGTGTCGGTGGAAATCCTGGATCAGCATGCGGGGAAGCCGCTGTGGGAGCGCAGCGGTCTGCTCCTGGAAGGGGACTACGAGCCTGGCCAGGAGGCGCAGGGGAAGGAAAGGGCCCTCGACAAGCTGGTGACCAACATCGTGGAGGGTGCCCAGTCCCAATGGTGAGGCGGCGGCCGAATCGCTACGGAAGCGGTGCGAGAGGCTGCCTGATCTCGCTGGCGCTCTTCTGCGCCGCGCTGTACTACGGGATCCACATTGGAGAGGTATACCTTCGCTACTATCGCCTCCTGGATGCCATGCGGTTCCAGGCCAGCATCGCGCCCTCGGTGCGGGATGAAGTCATCGAGCGCCGACTCGAGTGGACGGCGGACTCGATTCTGGGACAGGCCCCCGAGTTCAGCGTCGTTCGCGGCGGGGCGCCGGCGCGGATCATCATCGAGACCGAGTACGAAGAACGTGTCGAACTGCCTTTCTTCCATCATACGTTCGTGCTGCGCCCGCGCGCGGAGTCGCCGCTGTAGCGCGCCGCTCCTCCTGCTCGCCGCCGTTCCCCTCCTGGCGGCCGAGGGCGGGGTGGACATTGCCCGCTTCTTCCTCGTTCTCGCCACCATGCTGGTCACCGCCAAGGTCCTCGGCGGGGCCGCGGAGCGCATCGGACAGCCGGCGGTGCTGGGCGAGCTCGTGGCGGGGGTGCTCCTCGGCGGCAGCGTGCTCGGCGTGGTCCCCACCACCGGATCGATGGCGCAGCTCGTGCACGTCTTCGCCGATCTCGGCATTCTCCTCCTGCTCTTCGAGATCGGGCTGGAGACCGATCTCAAGGAGATGTTCCGCGCCGGGCCCGCATCCCTCGCCGTCGCGACCGTAGGCGTGGTGCTGCCTTTCGCCCTGGGGTACGTCTACTGGGCGCTCCTTCCACATCCGGCGGTTCCCACCGCCGACCTGGCAACCGCCGGCATCTTCATCGGCGCGACCCTGACCGCGACTTCCGTCGGCATCACCGCGCGCGTGCTGTCCGACCTGGGCCGCATGTCTACGCCGGAGGCGCGCATCATCATCGGTGCCGCGGTCATCGATGATGTGCTGGGGCTCGTCATCCTGAGCGTGGTCTCGGGTCTCGCGGCCGGCGCCGCGGTGACGGTGCTGGGGATCGTCCGCACGTTCGCCGTCGCCGTGGGATTCCTCGTCGCGGCGGTGCTCATCGGCCGCTTCGTCATGCCTCGGCTGTTCGACGTCATCGTCCGCATGCGCACCCGTAACGTGCTCATTGTCTTCTCGGTCGCGTTCGCACTCGGCCTCGCCTCCCTGGCGTCCCTGGCCGGTTCGGCCCTCATCATCGGGGCCTTCGCGGCGGGTATCATTCTCTCGGGGACCAACCAGTTCGATACCATCGAGCAGGAGGTCCGACCGGTCGGCTCCATCGTAGCTCCGATCTTCTTCGTGAGCGTGGGCGCCTCGGTCAATCTCGGACTGCTGAACCCGGCGACGGCGGAATCGCGGGCGACACTCGGGGTGGCGGGCGCCCTGATCGTGATCGCGATCTTCGGGAAGCTGGCCGCGGGATGGGGAGCGCCGTGGGCACGCTTCCGCCGTCTCATCGTGGGCGTCGGGATGGTGCCGCGAGGCGAGGTGGGGCTCATCTTCGCCGATATCGGACGACGGTCGGGTGTCCTTCCGGATCAGGTATTCGGCGCGGTCCTGCTGATGGTGATGGTGACGACGTTCGTGGTCCCGCCGGCGCTCAAGACGCTCTTTTCTCGCGTGGACCCCGGGGAGTAACCGGATGACCGACACCGCCGCCAAGCTGCGCACCCGTGCGGACGCCGTCGCCTGGCGCAGGGACCAGCTTGGAACCGTAGTGTTCACCAACGGGGTGTTCGACCTGCTCCATCCGGGCCATGTCGAGCTCCTGGAGGCGGCGCGGAGAGAAGGCGACGCCCTCATCGTCGGCGTCAACGCGGACGCCTCGGCTCGCCGCCTGGGGAAAGGGCCCGAGCGCCCCGTGGCGGCCGAGGCCGCCCGCGCTCGGGTGGTCGCCGGGCTCGCCGCCGTTGACTGCGTGGTCCTGTTCGAGGAGGACACGCCGCTGGAGCTGATCCGCGTGCTCGGGCCGGACGTCCTGGTGAAGGGCGCGGACTACTCGAAGGACCGTATCGTCGGCGCCGATATCGTCGAAGCCCGTGGCGGCCGCGTCGTTCGCGTGCCGCTGGTGACCGGCTTCTCCACCTCCGCCCTCGTGGAGCGTCTCCGTGCCCCGTCCTGATGGCCGCACCGCCCGCCAGCTCCGTCCTCTCGTCCTCGAGCGACGGGCGAACCCCTACGCTGAAGGCTCGTGTCTCATTCGGATGGGTGGCACGCTGGTCCACTGCACGGCGAGCGTGGAGACCGGCGTGCCGCCATTCAAGAAGGGCAGCGGCGAGGGCTGGGTCACCGCCGAGTACGCCATGCTCCCTCGGGCCACCGTGGAGCGCACCCAGCGGGAGCGTCACGGGGCCGGCGGTCGCACGCAGGAGATCCAGCGACTCATCGGCCGATCCCTCCGCGCCGCGATGGACACCATGGCCTTCGGCGAGCACACCATCCGGGTGGACTGCGACGTGCTGCAGGCTGACGGCGGTACCCGCACGGCGAGCATCACCGGCGGCTGCGTGGCGCTCGCGGATGCCTGTGCCTGGCTGGCCGAGCGCAACGGAATCGCCTCGCCGCTCGGCCGGCTGGTGGCAGCCGTGTCTGTCGGCGTCGTGGACAACGAAGAGCGACTCGACCTCGCCTACCTCGAGGACCGGGACGCGGCGGTGGACGCCAACATCGTGATGCTGCATCCCGACCGCTTCGTGGAAGTGCAGGGGACAGGGGAGCACGGCACGTTCAACCGCGCGCAGCTCGATCGCCTGCTCGACCTGGCGGGCAGCGGCATCGCGGAGCTCTTCGCCGCCCAGCGGCAGGCACTGGGCTGGTGAAGCTGCTGGCCGCGACGCGCAGCGCAGGAAAGCAGCGGGAGATCCGCCGGGTGCTCGAGCCGGCCGGCATCGAGGTGGTCTTTCCCGACGACATCATGTTGTACGAGGACGCTGCCGAAGATCTGTTGGAGACGGGCGAGACCTTCGAGGCCAACGCGAGACACAAGGCCGAGCACTTTGCTCGCCGGAGCGGCTTGTCCACCGTGGCCGACGACTCCGGGCTCGAGGTGCTGTCGCTCGGCGGTGCGCCGGGAGTAAGGTCCCGCCGATGGGCGGGGGCGACCGGGTCTCCAGCGGAAGTGGATGCCGCGAACAACGCTGAGCTGCTCCGCCGCCTCGCCGGTGCCCCGGAGGGCCGGAGACGGGCGCGCTATCGGTGCGTGCTGGTCCTCCTCCGTGGGGAGGGGAGCATCCCTGAGGTGTTCGAGGGCGCCTGCGCGGGACGGATCCTCGAAGCTCCGCGCGGCGGCGGCGGATTCGGGTACGATCCGCTGTTCTGGAGTGATGACCTGAGCAAGTCGTTCGGCGAGGCGAGCGCGGAGGAGAAGGACGGCGTGAGCCATCGCGGGCGCGCGCTGCGGTCCCTGGCCGCGGCGCTCCGCTCGACCGTCTAGCATCGGGGTCGCCGGGGGCAGGGCACTCCGCTAAGTTGCACCGCGGCAATTACGGGGTGTGGCGCAGTCCGGTAGCGCGCCTGCTTTGGGAGCAGGAGGTCCCGGGTTCGAATCCCGGCGCCCCGATCCGTAAACAGAAACCCCCGCCAGCCGATAACGGACTGGCGGGGGTTTCGCTCTCGATAACTCTCCGTGATCAACGAACAGGGAGTCCGGCCTCGACAGCCACAAAGGCATCTTCGGCCGAGGGAAGGTGGGCACGCGCACCGAGATTCAGCCCAAGGTCCCTACCGGGTGGGCGCCTCGCAGCACGAGGAGCGTCTAGAGTCTCGCCGCCCCTTGACCGGGGCGTGACCTGCGGGACAGCTGTTACTGCGTCTCGCTCGACATCGCCTGCGCGATCCAGGTCGGCGGCGTCCACTTCCTGGTGTCGTAGAGTGCGGGATCCAGCTTCACCCCGATCCGCGGCTCGGTGTACTCCTCCCGCATCTTCACCTCGCCGCCGGCGAGGAACACCACCTCCATCTCCAGCCACGCCCCGCCCATCGGCTGGTATTTCTCGAACCGGGTGTCGAGCATCATGGCGGGATTCTTCTGCGACGGCTCGAGGCTGCGCACGAAGTACAGCCGCTCCTTATCGATCCAGAACTGCGGACTGGTGCTGTCGCCGGCCTCCGCCCCGACCACGTAGGTCGGACGCCCTTGCCAGGTCGTCTCGTGGAGCTTGGACAGGTCGAACTTGAGCGCCTGAAGCTTCCGCACGGTCACGGCCGGTGCCTGCATGTAGACGTCGAAGCCCAGGACCATCAGCGGGTGAATCATCTCCTTCGAGCGGAGCAGCTTGCCGCCCCGGAAGTCGTAGATCGAGTCGTTGCGGAAGATCATCGTGTTCATGCTGTCGAGCGGCGCGACGTCGATTCTGAGAAGGCCCGGCGCGGTCAGCGCCTCGTACCAGGTCTCGACGCTGCCGTTCGGCAGCGTGGTCTTCTGCACGAAGGTCAGCGTGCGGTACCACTTGCCGTCGTAGCGGTCGCGCATCTGCTGGATGAGCTCCTCCCCGTTGCGCGGCGGCTCCGTGGCCGCGGCCGGAGCGGCGAAGAACAAGGTCCCGAGGAGCGGAATACAGACGCGAAGCACCAGGCCTCCCTGGAAAGAGTTGGCGGACGCCCCCCTTACGGCCCGGGGCAGGGGCCGGTTTCCCACCGGTGACGCGGTCGCCGTGGCAGAGTTAGAATAGACTCTTCCGAGGTGCGTTTCCCGGCGCCCCGGTGCGCGGCTTGTGAGCCTTAACAGACCGCCAGCAACCCTGGGTGCCGGTCGCGAGAGTCGACCAAAGTGCATGCCGACTGAGTCCGTTACCGGCGCCTCGCGTTCATCCGCTACCTATATCGTTTGGGCTCTCAACAGTCTCAGGCGGCGGATCCTGACGGGATTCGTTAGGTACTTTGGCGTACCATTCTTGACACGATCACTACGGGTCTGCACCGTGGAGCACCTACCTCGACAAAGGCGGGGTCCCCATGCGCGCCGTATACATCGCCGCCGCTCGCCTCGGCTTCGCAGCACTCCTTGTGAGTTGTCACGACGACACGACAGATCCGTGTCCGGAGATCAGGCACAGTTTCGCTGGAGCTGTGATTGAGGACCTTGAGATCCGCGCATCGATTTCGACTGTCCCCCAGTGCGGCGCGACGGACGATGAGGATGCCGGCGGCTAATTGGTAAGGATGCCCACTGGGGCCTTTCACGGCCACCAGACACCTTGACGGTGCCGCTCGGGGTTGAGGATACGCTGACCGCCGTGGCAGCGGATGCGAATGGGTTTCCCATCCTGGGCGCGGTCGTGACCCGGGTCAGCGACGCGATCAACGTGGCCACCGTCGTCCACGGTATCGTGGCAGCGGTCGACACGGGCACCGCGACCATCCGCGCGATCGTCGCTGAGTTGAGCGATTCGGCGCGCGTAACGGTTGTAGACCCGGCGTTTCCGTATCCTTGACATGCCCAGCCGCGGTGCCTCGCCACGCGTCCTGGGATTGAACCGGATGTTTGACATCGCAAGCGCATCGTCGGGGCTGACGGCAGGCCGAACTAACGCCGGGCGATGGGGGGCCGATTGATGTGGTGGTGACGGATATTCGGATGCCCAACCTGGACGGCCTGAAGCGCCAGACCAATTCTTCCTCCCCTCCATCCCGACGAGCTGGCTGCGCCCGTCAAGCAGAGTCGACGGTGCGGACCAGAGGCGATAGCCGTTGGGAAGCCCTGGAGAGACCACGATGGCGCTCGTCGCTTGGATACTCGCCCTCGTCGGGGCGGGACTGGCCTTTGCGTTGTGTGCTGGCAGCAGCATGGGATTGGTGCGGCAGATCGACCGAGCATCGGCGGTCGCCGTCATGCCGCTTCCTGCGCTGGCGATCTACTTCACAGCCCCTGAGCTGTACGCGCTCGTGAAGGCGGGTACTCCCGTTCGCGACTTGGTCTTCACAGGCGGTCCGTTCGTGATCGGCGTGGTGACACTGCTCGGTGTCGTCTGGGCGGCTCGCCGGCAGGATAAACGCCGAGATTGGACGTGTTGACCACCCCTGACGCAGGCCACCCAACCGCACAGGCAACACACGCTCCAGCCACTGACGACGGGCACGAGCTCGCCTTGCTTCGCTTCTCGCATCGCCTTCGTTAACGCCTGTAACATGGGCAACAGGTAGTCCTCGTACTGCTCAGCGCTCGGGAACCCACCAACGCGGAGGAACCCACCTGTTTTCAAAGGGGCGGGTGCAAGGTCGAACAGGTGCCGTGCCATACGACCGAGCTGCTGTTCCGAAAAGCCCCGAATTTGCGTGAATCCTCTGACGTATCTAGACCCCGCCTCGTAGAACACCGCCCCAGCAGCATGGGGGAGGCGGTGGAATTCCGGGACCGCGTCGGCTAGTAGGCGCCGAAGATCGGCGCTCTCAGCCGTTCCCGAAGCGGCGAATGCAGCAGTGTCCAGATTCCCGAGCTGCTGTTCGACTTTCGGCGACTCGTGGCTCTAGACACGGCGGCAGTCTACGAAGCAGTTAATACTGGCGCGGTGACACGGCTGGGTGTGCTACGCAGTCCATGGAACGAAGATCTTGCTGACCCGGGGGCGCCTAACCTTCTCTGCCGAAGTCTGTGACTGTTTCTAGTTACTGTTACACTGTCAGAGCGTCAAACGGACCGCTAAGTTGTTGGCCATCAATGCACGCGCCCGTAGCTCAGTTGGATAGAGCAACAGCCTTCTAAGCTGTGGGTCGGAGGTTCGAGTCCTCCCGGGCGCATGTCCTCCATATACATCACCGACCTCCTCTCGAGCGGACTTTGCCCCAGAAGATCCGGGTATTCCACTTGTGCGACAAGTTCGGCGTGCGCGGGGCTCGCACCCACGGCGTGTCGCGCCTCTTCACGTGGTGGTTTCCCCGGTTCGACCCGGCTCGCTTCGAGCCGCGACTCATCTGTATCCGGCCGGAGGACGAATCCTCCGCCCATCTGAGGCGACACGGGCTCGACCCAGTCTGTCTCGGACATGGTCCCTTCCACCCGGCAGTGCTGACCGACCTGCTGCGCCTCATCCGGCGTGAACGCCCGGCCATCCTTCACGCCCATGGCTTCGCGACATCCAACTTCGGACGGCTGGCTGGTGCGATCGCCGAAGTTCCCACGATCGTCCACGAGCACGCGGTCTTTCCTTCCATCCCCTGGTACCAGCTTCCGGCGGACCGCGCGCTCGCGTCCCGGACCGATCTCGGCATCGCCGTATCGGACTCCACCAGGGAGTTCATGGTCCACAGACGCTTCATCCCGCGCGATCGGATTCGCGTCGTGTTCAGCGGGGCACCGCTGGAGGTCTTCAAGCCGCCGCCGGCCCAACGGGTGGAGGAGGAGCGGGCACGCCTCGGACTGAGGCCGGATGAAAAGATCGTCGGGACGGTCGGGCGGCTGGATGCGCAGAAGGGAATCACCTACTTCCTTCGCGCCGCCGCCGAGGTGCTGGCCCATAGGAAGCACGTTCGCTTTCTCATCGCCGGCGACGGCCATCTCCTCGATCATCACCGGGAAGAGGCCCGCACGCTGGGGATCGCGGACCGCATCGTCTTTGCGGGGTTCTGTGACGACGTTCCCCTGCTCCAGTCCGTGCTCGACGTCCAGGTCTTCCCATCCATCTGGGAGGGAACCCCGCTGACCGTCTTCGAGGCGATGTCGATGAGTCGGCCCATCGTCTCGACCACCGTTGATGGACTGGGCGAGGTCCTTCGGCACCGGAGGAACGCGCTCCTCGTCTCGCCGCGGGACCATCGGACACTCGCGGCGGCCGTCCTCGAGATGCTGGACAGCCCTGATCTCGGGGCGCGCCTGGCCTCGCAGGCAGAGCTGGACAGCCGCGGGTTCGACGTGCGACACACAGTGGACAGCCTGCAGACGATCTACGAAGAATTGCTCGACCACCGCCCATGAACCCCCTGCCGGTCGTGTACGTGGGAAGCTGGGGGAGAAGCGGGAGCACTCTGCTGGATCTGATGCTGGGGCAGATCCCGGGGTTCACCTCGGTGGGCGAGCTGCGCTTCCTCTGGCAGCGCGGCTTCAGCGAGCGCCAGCTCTGCGGCTGCGGCACGCCGGTCCCAGAGTGTCCCTTCTGGCGTCGAGTGCTGGAGGAGGTCTTCGGCAGCGTGGCGCGAATGGATGCGGCGGCGATGCTCGCCCTGTGGAAGAGGGTGGACGATCTCCGAAGGCTGCCCTGGCTGCTGGCGCGCGGGAGCAGCCCTCGAACACAATCCGACCTGATCGCCTATCGGGAGCTGTTGGGCCGGTTGTACCGGGCTGTAGGCACCGTCTCGGGGGCGAGGGTCGTCGTGGACTCGTCCAAGTATGCGGCCTATGGCCTGCTGGTGGCCGGCGCGCCGGGCGTCGATCTGCGTCTCCTGCACCTGGTCCGGGACAGCCGGGCAGTAGCCTTCTCCTGGCGGCGTCGCAGGCGGATGCCGGAGGTAACGACCGAAGAGCGGTACATGCCGCTGAAGTCGCCGGTGAGGAGTGCCCTGTACTGGGACTTGGAGAATGTCGCCCTGCATGTGCTCCGGAGATCGGTCCGGCGGTACCAGCTGGTCCGCTACGAGGCGCTTACGGCGCGCCCCTACGAAGTCCTGGCCGGTGTTCTCGAGCGGCTGGGCCTCCAGGCCGACCTGGGTTTCCTGCGAGACGGCCGCCTCCGGTTGGGCACCAACCACACGGTCGCGGGCAATCCGCTGCGCTTCGATCGGGGAGAGATCCTGATCCAGCCCGACGCGGAATGGCGCGAACGCCTTGGGCGCGGCCCCAGGTGGCTCGTCACCGCCCTCACCTTGCCGCTGCTGCTTCGCTACGGTTTCCTGCGCCCCTGACCGGTTGGAACCTCCGCCCGGTTTTCGCCGTCATGTCTCGGCCTGACCCGACCGTGGACACGACAGCCCGGGGAGGAAATATTGACCCACATGAATGCCCCTACCGTGAGCTCCGGTCCCTCTGAGCGCTCCCGCGGCGTGACCCTCGCCTTGGCGGCGATACTGGGGCCGTTCGGCGCTCACCGCTTCTACGTGGGCAAGAACGGCACCGGCATGCTCATGCTCGGCACGCTCGGTGGGCTTGGCGTGTGGTACCTCTACGACCTCATCACCATCGTGGGCGGCTCCTTCCGGGACGCGTCCGGCAGGCTGGTAACGCGCTGGGATCCGGAGAGCGTCACCGAAGAGCCTCCGGCCTCCGACGCCATGCTGCAGGAGGTCGACGCGCTCCGCTCGGAAGTCGCCGAGCTGGCCGAGCGCCTCGATTTCGCCGAACGTCTCCTGGCCCAGCCCCGCGGGCTCGACGCCCCAGTCCCCTCCATCCGGCGCAGTTGAATGACCTCGGTCGTTCCTCCCGCCGGGCGCCTCCTGCCGCGGCGGGAAGAGCTGCGCGCTATGGTGCGCCTCGCCTTGCCGGTGGTCACCATCCAGGTCGGGATGATGGCCATGGGAGTCGTGGACACCATCATGGTGGGCCATCTCTCGGCGCAGGCGCTGGCGGCGGTGGCGCTGGGCAATCTGTACTTCTTCGGCCTCGCCGTGTTCGGGATGGGCACGCTGATGGTTTTGGATCCCGTCGTCGCCCAGGCGGTTGGAGCGCAGGACGAGCCGGCGATCGCGCGGGGGATTCAGCGTGGTGTGCTGCTGGCCGGGCTCCTGACGGTCCCAGCCGTCCTGCTGCTGATCATCGCGGACAGCTTCATGGTGCTCGCCCGTCAGCCGGCCGAGGTCGTGCCCTCGGCTGCCGCCTATGCGCTGCGGATGGCTCCCGGTGTGCTGCCGTTCTTCGTCTTCGTCGTGTTCCGCCAGAGCCTCCAGGCGATGAGGCTCACGGCGTCCATCGTCGTTGCCATCGTCGTCGCCAACGTGGTCAACGCGATCCTCAATTGGATCCTCATCTTCGGGCACCTGGGCTTCCCGGCGATGGGTGTCGAGGGCTCCGCCTGGGCCACGACGCTGAGCCGGTGGCTCCTCGCCATCCTCCTCGTGATCCTCGTGCATCGTCGGCTCATGCCGTACCTGTGGCCCATCCGGGCGGAGATCTGGGAGGTCGCCCCACTCGGTCGAATGGTCCGGCTCGGCGTGCCGATCGGATGCCAGTACGTCCTGGAGTTCGGCGCCTTCGCGCTGGTCGCCCTGATGATGGGTTGGCTGGGAACCTATGCGATGGCCAGCCACCAGATCGCCATCAATCTGGCGTCCCTGACCTTCATGGTTCCTCTGGGAACCTCCGATGCCGCTTCTGTCCTCGTGGGTCAGGCGGTGGGCAGGCGGGATCCGGACGGTGCCCGGGGCGCGGCGCACTCGGCGCTGCTCTGTGGCGCCGGATTCATGACCATGACCGCGATCCTCTTCCTGACGGTTCCCGGGCCGCTCGCCCGCTTGTACACCGACGAGACCGCCATCGTGGCGCTGGCCGTCGCCCTCATCCCGATGGCCGGCGTCTTCCAGGTGTTCGACGGCCTTCAGGCGGTAGGCGGCGGGATTCTTCGAGGGCTGGGGGAGACGAGGGTTGCCATGCTGGTGAACCTGTTCGGCTACTGGTTCCTCGGCCTCCCGGTGAGCTACATCCTTGGCTTCCGGCTCGGGCTGGGGCCGATCGGGCTCTGGTGGGGACTGGTTCTGGGACTCGGCGTGGTGGCGTCGGTCCTGCTGGTTCGGGTAAGGATTGCCTTGGCCCGCCGACCGGACCGTGTGATCATCGACGTGCCTGGGGCCCCGGAAGCCCTGGCGTAGGGCAGGGCCTCGCTCCTTCGAACGAGGCCCGTCACCGGTTCAGGAGGAAGCCTCCTCGGCCTCGGGGTTGATGACGCTCTCGGCGAGGGCGGTGAGACGTTGGTCGGTGGTCTCCTCCTCGTCGAGGTTGCGGCCCAGAAGCTCGTGAACCTGTTCGTAGCCCAGCATCTCGGCATAGGTGCAGACGCAACCGTACGCAGCGATCTCGTAGTGCTCGACTTTCTGAGCGGCGGCGATCAGCGCGGCGTCCTTCACCGCGGGCTCGGCATCCTGTTCGATCACCTTCTTGCCCTCTTCGATCAGTCCTGCCATGCCTTCGCACTTCCGGCCTTTGGCGGACAAACCGAGCAGCTCGAATACCTGTTCCAGCCGCTCGACCTGGCCTTCGGTCTGAACCCGGTGCTCCTCGAATGCAGCCTTGAGATCGGTGTTGGCCGCCGTCTTGGTCATCTTGGGGAGGGCCTTCAGGATCTGACCTTCGGCGTGATAGATGTCCTGCAGCTCGTGCACGAGCAGGTCATCCAGAGACGCGAGCTTCGCCATGGGGGACTCCTCGGTACGCTAGGGGCGGCCAACCTAGTCCGCCGCGACGCGCGGTCACCGTGTCGTGGCTCACCATCTGGCCTCGGCAACCGAGGCCGGGTAGCATCCCAGTTCCTCTCTCGGGACCCGCATGCAGACCACGCTGGCCGCGATCGCCGTCATCACCGTCGGGTATATCCTCGCCTATCTGCTGTTCGACCGGCTGAGGGACCGCTACGGGTACGTCGGCGGGGCCGAGTACGTGCTGATCGGCGTGCTGTTGGGACCGCGGGTGACCGGTCTCCTGGACGCGCAGCAGGTCCAGGATCTGACCCCGCTGGTGAGCCTGGCGCTGGGATGGCTGGGCATGCTGCTGGGGACCTACTTCCGCCTCCCGACCATGGCCCTGATCGATGGCACCCATCTGCGCATCGCCTTCAGCGAGGCGGTGACGACGTTCGGGGTGGCGCTCGCCGCGCTGCTGGCCGCGTTCCGCTACCTCGCGGGCTCCGCCTGGCCGGAGGCGCTGGTGCAGGCGGTCACGCTCGCTGCGGTGGCCACCCTCAGCTCCCCGGCCGCGGTGGACGCTGTGGTGGATCGCACCCGCAACCGGCCGCGGATCCTGCCCGTCCTCCAGCTCACCGCTCGCATCGACGCCCTGGTTGCGGTCGTGGCGTTCGGACTGGTCCTGGCCATCGTGCACCAGGGAGCGGTGGCGACCGAAGTCCGGCCACCGACCGCGACGGAGTGGGCGGTCATCAACGTCGCGGTGGGTGTGGCCAGCGGCGTGCTGTTCCACCTCTATCTGGGTCCCCGCGGCCACCTCGACGAGGGCCGACTCTTCGTGGCGCTCGCGGGGGCCATCGTCGTCGCCAGCGGGGCCAGCTACTACCTCAATCTCTCGCCGATCTATACCAACCTCGTGCTGGGCTTCATCCTGGCGAACAGCGGCAGCGCCCATCGCGACGTGACCAGACTGCTCCTCTCGACCGAGCGGCCCGTGTACCTCGCGCTGCTGCTCTTCGCCGGCGCGGCCTGGAGCCCCGGAGCGATGGACCTGTTCTTCATCGCCCCACTGTTCGTGGTGATCCGCCTGGCGGCCCGGTTCATCGGCGGAGCGATCGCCGGAGGGCGAGTCGCGCCCCCTGAGCTCCGGACCCCTGATCTGGGGCGGGGCCTCCTGGCTCAAGGCGGCATCGGGGTAGCCATCGCGGTGAACTACACGCAGGTGTACTCCGACCTGGCCCCCGCCACGGTCCTCACCGCGACGTTGCTGTCGGTGCTCCTGTTCGAGATCGTGGCGAGCCGCGAGGCGTCCGCGTGGCTCAGCTCGCTCAGGGAGCGGCCGCCGGAACCCCCGGGGATACCGCGGGGCAGGCCACGGTGCGAAACGCGTGATCCGCCGACTGGTGGTTCTGGCCCTGCTCGTCGGCGGAGCCGTGTTCCTCGAGCCCCTTCGGGTCCCGACTGAAGGGGTCATCGCGCCGCGGTCGCTCTTTCTGTTCGGCATCCTGCTGCTGACGGCCGACACCTTCGGCGAGGTGGCCCACGACCTGGGCATACCCAGACTGGTGGGGTATCTGGTCGCGGGCCTGGCCCTCGGCCCTTCGGTCTCCGGCATCGTGCCGGCGG
>CAWILD010000014.1:395000-561436 GCA_963836815.1 uncultured Gemmatimonadales bacterium
AGTTGACCGTACCGCAATCCGACACAGGTGGGCGAGGCGAGTAGCCTAAGGGGCTCGAGTGATTTACGGAAAAGGAACTCGGCAAAATGACCCCGTAACTTCGGGATAAGGGGTGCCGGTTGTAGGTGACCCGCCAAGGGGAGCCCAAGCCGGCCGCAGAGAATCGTCCCAAGCGACTGTTTAGCAAAAACACAGGAGCGTGCCAAGGCATTGTCCAAGCCGACGTATACGCTCTGACTCCTGCCCGGTGCCGGAAGGTTAAGGTGAGCGGTCAGCCGCAAGGCAAAGCTGCGAACCGAAGCCCCGGTAAACGGCGGCCGTAACTATAACGGTCCTAAGGTAGCGAAATTCCTTGTCGGGTAAGTTCCGACCTGCACGAATGGAGTAACGACTTGGGAGCTGTCTCTTCCGTAAGCTCGGCGAAATAGCAGTATCGGTGAGGATTCCGATTACCCGCGACAGGACAAAAAGACCCCGTGCACCTTTACTACAACCTGTCATTGAACGTCGGTATGACCTGCGTAGCATAGGTGGGAGCCGTTGAGGCGCCGGTTTCGGCTGGCGCGGAGGCAACAGTGAAATACCACCCTTGTTTTACTAACGTTCTCACTCGGACGGCAACACCGTCGAGGACCGTGGCAGGTGGGTAGTTTGACTGGGGCGGTCGCCTCCTAAAGAGTACCGGAGGCGCGCAATGGTGGGCTCAGTGCGGTCGGTAATCGCACGACGAGTGTATAAGCAGAAGCCCGCCTGACTGCGAGCGCGACGGCGCAAGCAGGGACGAAAGTCGGCTTAAGTGATCCGGTGATCCCGTGTGGATGGGTCATCGCTCATCGGATAAAAGGTACGCTGGGGATAACAGGCTTATCGCGCCCGAGAGTTCACATCGACGGCGCGGTTTGGCACCTCGATGTCGGCTTATCACATCCTGGGGCTGGAGAAGGTCCCAAGGGTCCGGCTGTTCGCCGGTTAAAGTGGTACATGAGCTGGGTTCAGAACGTCGTGAGACAGTTCGGTCTGTATCCGTCGTGGGCGTGGGAGTGTTGAGGGACGTCGTCTCTAGTACGAGAGGACCGAGACGAAGCGACCGCTCGTGTACGGGCTGTTCCGCCAGGGGCAGCGCCCGGTAGCGATGTCGCGCGGAGATAACCGCTGAAAGCATCTAAGTGGGAAACTCTTCCCAAGATGAACACTCCTGGACCATAAGGTCCCTAAAGGGCCCTGGGAGACTACCAGGTTGATAGGGCGCAGATGTACGGAGGGCAACCTCTTCAGTCGAGCGCTACTAATCGCCCGTGCAGTTTGATCTCTTCGATTCCCCACATTACATCATCCATTCCTTCGGTTGGTCAGCTTTGGCTGACGACTAGCGCGCAGGGGCCACACCCGTTCCCATTCCGAACACGGCAGTTAAGCCCTGCAGCGCCGATGGTACTGCTACCGCGAGGTGGTGGGAGAGTAGGCCGTCGCCAGCCTTTTCTTTGAAGCCCCGGGTCTCCAACGAGAGCCGGGGCTTGTTTTTTCGATCGGGCACGACCGCGGGTGGCGACTGCCAATTGACACCTCCGTCCCACCTGCCCAAAGGTCCACTGGCCCCCCTCTCCGCCCCACCCAGCTTTGAGCTATACGCCATCACAGAATGATTCTGTTGCGGGCACCCAGCTCCGGAGAGCCCACATGTCGGACCCATCCCTCGACCGCTGGACACCGGCGCCGGTCTCGCCCGAGTACGGGCCCAGAGGCAACCAGTTCACCGGCGCTGTGAAGGGGGTCGAGCTCGCCATCGCCGACGCGGCCGAGAGCTCGGACCATCTGATCGTGCCCGAGGAGGCCATGCGTCTGGCCATGGCCCGACAGTAGTCGCTCGACCGAGCTTGGTTCCAACGACGCGGGCCCTCGCGGGCCCTCGTCTGCTATCTTCTCGCATGCCTCGCGCCAGCTACATCGTCCTCGCCGATGCCCCAGACGCCGGCAAGTCGTGGCTCCTCCATCGGTGACCCTCCCCCGAGTGGTCCGCTTTCCCATCGCCCCATGGCTGTCGGCCTATCGGCGCGAGTGGCTCCGGGCCGATGTCGTGGCCGGGGTGTCCGTGGCCGCGGTGGCCCTGCCGATCGCGATCGCTTATTCGCAGCTGGCGGGCGTCCCACCGGTTCACGGGTTGTACGCCAGCCTTCTGCCGCTGGTCGCGTACGCCCTGCTGGGCTCGTCCCGGCAGTTGATCGTGGCGCCCGACGCCGCCACCTGCGCGATCGTCGCGACCGTCGTGGCACCGCTGGCCGGCCCGGATCCGGCCCGTTACCTGTCGCTGACGGCCGCGCTGGCCATGATCGCCGGTGTCTTCTGCATTGCGGCCGGACTGGCACGTCTGGGCTTCCTCACCAGCTTCCTGTCCCGGCCCATTCTGACCGGCTACCTCAACGGCATCGCCATCTGCATCATCACCGGCCAGCTCGGCGCCCTGTTCGGGTTCTCGCTCGCACCTGCAGGGTTCTTCCGCCTGGTGCGGCAGTTCGTTTCCAGACTGGGCGAGACCCATCTACCGACGCTGGCAGTCGGTGCGGCCACCCTGGCGCTGCTGCTGTTGCTCGCACGCCTGGCGCCCAGGGTGCCGGGGCCGCTCGTCGCCGTCGTGGTCGGCATCGCCGGCTCGGCAATGCTCGGGCTCTCCGCGCACGGCGTGAGGCTGTTGGGTGAGATTCCCGCCGGACTTCCGAACCCGACGATTCCGAACATTGCCGGAGCCGATTGGGGGCCGCTGGCGATGGGCGCGGTCGGCTTGGCATTGATCAGCTACAACAGCGCCATGGTCACGGCCCGGGGCTTCGCGGCGAAGAATCGTTACGACATCAATCCCAATCAGGAGTTCATTGCGCTGGGTGTGGCGAACATCGGGGCGGGGCTTCTCCAGGGCTTCGCTGTCAGTGGGGCCGACTCGCGCACCGCCGTGAACGACTCGGCCGGCGGCAAGAGCCAGGTCACGGGCCTGGTAGCGGCCGCTGTGCTGGCTCTGACGCTGCTGTTTCTCACCGAGCCGCTCGGCTGGCTGCCGATGGCCGTGCTGTCGGCCGTGCTGATCAAGGCGGCCATGGGCCTGTTCGATCTGCCCAGCGCGGCGAGGCTGCGCCGCGTCAGCCCGCAGGAGTTCCGGCTCTTCCTGATCACCCTGCTCGGCGTCATCACGGTCGGCGTGTTGCCCGGAGTGGTGGTCGCGGTCGCGTTGGCTCTCGTGCAGCTCCTGGTCCGGGCCTCCCGGCCGCACGACGCGGTGCTCGGCCGCATCCCCGGGACTGGTGCCTATCGCGACCGGACGACCCATTCCGAAGCTGAGGCCTTCCCGGGCCTCGTCATCTACCGCTTCGATGCGTCGCTGTTGTTCTTCAACGCCGACCATTTCAAGGCGCGGGTCAGGGCGGTGGTCCGTGAGGCGCCGGGGCCGGTGCGCTATTTCCTGCTCGACGCCGAGTCCATGCCCTTTGTGGACACGACGGGGGCCGCGGGCCTGGAGGAGGTGTGTGACGAGCTCGAGTCCGAAGGCACCGCGGTGGCCGTGGCGGCGGCCAAGAGCCCGGTCCGCAGCATGCTCGACCGGACTGGTCTCACGCAGCGGATCGGACCCGGCCGGATGTTCCCCACGGTCGAATCCGCGGTCGAAACACTGTCGCACGACATTTCACTTCTGCCAAAGGAGATTGGTCAATGAGGCTGTCATCCCTTGCGGTACTCGCACTCGTTGTCACGTTCGCAGCCCCGGCGTCGGCCCAGGATTCGACCGCGAGCACCATGGAGATCCTGCGGGATAAGATCAAAGCGGACAAGAAGCTGGTGGTGGCGGAGAACATGGGCCTGACGGAGACGGAGGCGAAGGCCTTCTGGCCCATCTACGACTCCTACCAGAAGGACCTGGGGCAGATCAACGAGCGGCTGGGAAAGACGATCTCGGCCTACGCCGACGCCTACAACAAGGGTCCGGTGCCGGACGCGACCGCCAAGAAGCTCATGGACGAGGCACTCGGCGTGGAGGAGGCCGAGGTCAAGCTCAAGCGCACCTATCAGGCCAAGCTCAGCTCGGTGCTGCCGGCGGCGAAGGTCGCGCGCTATCTCCAGATCGAGACCAAGGTCCGGTCATTGGTGCGGTACGAGCTTGCCGAGCAGATCCCGCTGGTGCAGTAGGGTACCGCGGGTGACCCTCTCGATGGGCGAGGTGGGTTCCCGCGTACCGACGCGCCCGTATCCCAAAGTCCAGTAGTGTCCTCCCGTCAACAGGGGTAAACTTCATGAAGGGCAAGGGCGCCAAGCTGTGGCACTTCATGAGAAGGCGGGTTGCCCGCCGCGGGGTGCACCAGGGTCGTAAGGTCTCCCATGCTTCAACCCTGGGAGGACTCCGCATGGCGCATGGTAAGCCTGACGTTCAACTCGACCCGGTGGCCGCTACCCAAACCGATTTTGCGCATTCTGCGGCGCCGGAACCACATCGGTCCCGCACCAAAGACCTCCTGCGGCGACACCCGGAGATACGAGCGCTCATCGGTCCGAGCCGGGTCACCTTCTGGTACACAGTGGTGATCGTGGCGCTGCAGTTCGGCGTCGCCTGGTTCGTGGCGACACAGTCGTGGTGGCTGCTCGTGGCGCTCGCGTATACGGTGGGAGCGTTCGCGAGCCATGCACTGTTCGTGGTGATTCACGAGTGCGCGCATCGTCTCGTGTTCCCCCGCAAGCTGCCGAACATCCTGACCGGTCTGTTGGCCAACCTCCCGCTGTTCACGCCGGGTTCGGTGTCCTTCCAGAAGTACCACCTCAAGCATCACGCCTTCCAGGGCGTCTACGAGCTCGATGCCGACGTCCCCAGCCGATGGGAGGCGCGACTGATCGGCCGGTCCCCGGTCGGCAAGGCGCTGTGGCTACTGTTCTATCCAGTGTTCCAGATGATCCGATCCTTTCGCGTGAAGGAAGTCGCCGTCTTCGACCGGTGGACCGTGACCAACCTGGCGATTCAGATCGGGGTCAACGCGGCCGTGTATCTGGTCTGGGGACCCAAGGCGCTCGCATACCTGGCCCTGTCGCTCTTTTTCTCGATCGGTCTTCATCCGCTGGGTGCCCGCTGGATCCAGCGGCACTACCTCGTGGATGGGGGAGAGGAGCAGGAGACGTTCAGCTATTACGGCCGGCTCAACGCGGTGACGTTCAATGTCGGTTACCACAACGAGCACCACGATTTCCCGTCAGTACCGTGGAACCGTCTGCCGCAGATCCGGGCGGCGGCCCCAGAGGTCTACGAGGACCTGTCCGCCCATACGTCGTGGGCCCGGCTGCTGGTTCGGTTCCTCTTCGACCGAAACATCTCCCTCTATTCCCGCGTGATCCGGGAAGACCGGGCGGGCGTGCCCCTGAGTGACGAGGTGCACTTCGCCGGTGCCGAGGCCGCTGAAAGCGCGGACAATCTCGTCCAGCCGGAGGATTCCGTGCGTCTCGATATGGCTCGCCACTAGTCGGACCTGTTCCTGCGATAGCAGACGAGGTCCCCGGTGGACCTCGTCTGCTATCTTCCCCCATGCCCCGCACCGGCCACATCGCCCTCGCCGGCGCCCCGAACGTCGGCAAGTCGTCGCTCCTCAACGCCATCGTGGGTCAGCATCTGGCCATCGTGAGCCCACGGGCCCAGGCGACCCGCCTGCCGGTGATCGGTCTCCGCACCGACGGCGACACACAATACGTCTTTCACGATCTGCCGGGACTCTTCGATCCTTCCTATCTCCTGCAGGTACGGATGCGCGAGCTGGCGCTCGGCGAGATCGAGCACACGGATGCGATTCTGCATCTCCATCCGGCCCCGGACGCCCCGGCACCCCCCTTTGAGCAGCTGACCGGGTTGTCGGGAGTCCTGTCCGCCCCCGTGCTCACGGTCTACACCAAGAGCGATCTGATCTCGGCTAATCGGAGGGCGGAACTGGAACGTACCGCGCTCGTCGTTTCCGCCGAGCAGATGACGGGAATCGAGAAGCTCCTGGACCGGTTGCGCCCGCTCCTGCCCGAGCGAGAATTCGAGTACGACCCCGGGGATGTCGGCACCCAGCAGCTCAGGTTTTTCGTGGTCGAGTACCTGCGGGAGGCCGCGTTTGAGCTGCTGGGTGACGAGGTGCCCTACTCGTTCAATGCGGAAGTCGAGGAGTTTCGCGAAGCCGAACAGCCCGTATACATTCGAGTTACCCTGTTCGTCGAGCGGGAGTCGCAGAAGGGCATCGTGGTGGGTCGCGGCGGACAGACCATCCGAGCCCTGGGGGCGCATGCCCGGGGCCGGCTCGAGGACCTGCTTGGATCTCCAGTCTATCTCGACACTTGGGTGAAGGTGTTGCCAAACTGGAGGAGGAAGCCCGCGGCGCTCGCGCGCTTCGGATTTCCCGATCCGAAACCCGCCGCGGCCGGAAGTCGCCCTCCCGGCAAGGAGCCTGCATGAGCCTTTCCCCGGAACTGCTCGAAATCCTGGTCTGCCCCAAGTGCAAGGGCGACCTGGAGCATCGGCTCGACCCCGAGAGCCTGGTCTGCCACAGCTGTCGGCTGGTCTACGCGGTCGAGGACGGCATCCCGATCATGCTCATCGACGAGGCCAAGCCGCTCTGATTGACTTGGCCGGGTGAGTGGCCTAAGTTCCCACGGGATAACTTCTTACGAGAGGCAATGGGTGCGGACTCGCCCGACGATTCTCTTCTTTTCGCCGGACGGCTGCCCGGTGCCCGGCTTGGTGCGCCAGTGGGCGAGCGCCAATTCGTTTCCGCTGCTCGTCTTCAGCCGGCCGGACGAAGTGGAGTCGATCGTTCTGCGAGGGCATCCCTGCCTGCTGTTCGTGGACGGGAACGGAGCTCATCCCGACGGCGTCGAGCTCGTCCGCCGGCTCAAGAGCGATGCGTTTACGGCCATCGTGCCGGTCACGACCCTCGCCTCTGATCATCATCCCGAACAGGTGCAGGCCTGGTTCTCCGCCGGCGCCGACGAGGTCATCAGCAGCCTCTTCTCGCCGGCCGAACAGCGGTCCCGGCTCGACGCGATGCTGGTTCGTACCGAGCGGGACGTCTCGGTCCATCCCTCGACCCGCCTTCCAGGCACCACGGAAATCGAGCGGGAGATCCGCCGGCGGCTTGGAATCGTCGCAGGAGTTCGCGGTCTGCTACGCCGACCTCGATCACTTCAAGGAGTTCAACGACCGGTACAGCTACTACGACGGTGACCGGGTCATCTATCTGCTCTCCCGCATCCTTCATGACGTCGTGAAGGGCGTGCTCGGCGCGCGCGGGTTTGTCGGGCACATCGGTGGCGACGACTTCATCTTCGTCATTCCGACGTCCGAGATCAGCGTGGTGTGCAGCGAGATCCTGGACGTGTTCGATACCCTGATCCCTCTCCAGTACAACGACCAGGATCGCCGGGCCGGGTATTTTTTCGGCAAGGATCGTCGGGGCCAGCTGCACCGCGTGCCCCTGATGACGCTGTCGATCGGCATCGTGACCAATCGGCACCGCCGGTTTGCGCATCCGGCGCAGGTGAGCGAGCTTGCCACCGAGATGAAGAGCTACGCCAAGACGCTGCCCGGGTCGGTGTTCGTAGTGGATCGGCGGCAGGGGACCGACGGCGAGGATCGGCAAGGCTCCAGTTTCCGGGAACAGTCGTGAGGATGCCGAGATGAACGTCACCTGTCCGAATTGCGCGACCACATACCGGGTAGACCCGGCAAAGGTGCCCGAGGCCGGGGTCCGGGCACGTTGCGCCGTCTGCAGCGCGGTGTTCGCCGTGAACCGGGAAGGCCGACCCGCAGCTACCCGCGCCCCGGAGCCGGTCAGCGCGGTAGCCCCCGCGCCGGCTCCCGCGGCCCCGGTCGCCCCGGCGCCGCGCGACATCCCGCCGCCGCCTCCTCAGCCGCCGATGTCGGCGCCGGCGCCCATGCCGCTGCGACCGGAGCCGCGTCCCGAGCCGCCGCGCCCAGAGCCAAAGCGAGTCGAGCCGCCGCCGGTGCCGAAGGCGTCCCCGCGCCAGCGCGCCAGCTCCCCGGCCGCCGGCTACCCCGGCACCTGCGGCGCCGGTCTCCCCGGTCCCGCCACGCCCGGCAGCCCCATCCAGACCGGTTCAGCCGCCCGTCCGGCTGCGACCCCTTCGGCGCCGCCGCCGGCCGCGGCGCGCCCACCCGCACCGGCGGGCTCGCGGCCGGTCAATCCCTTCCTCTCCCAGGATCCTTCGCTCAAGGCCAAGCGGCTGGCCCGGGCGCTGATCTCGGATATGGTCGTGTACCACCCGGCCAAGCGCCAGGAGGGCCTGCGGGACGGCAACCTGAAGGAGCTCTTCGACGAGGAGATCAAGAAGAGCTGGGAGGAGTACTCGGACCAGGTAGGCCGTCAGCTGGCGGAGTCGACCAGCTACTTCCGGGAAGCGCTGAACGAGATTCTGGCCGGCGGCCGCCAGATCTTCTGACGACCCTTGGGGGAGGTGAGGAGCGAGATGGGTGGCGTCCCCCACCTGTTTTGCTCCTCACTTCGTGCTTCCCAACCCCTTATTTTTCCAGGCACATCCAGTGGGAGAACCAGCATGGCGGATCTGACCGAGCGGCTGACCGGGCTGCAGCACCGCGTCCTCGAGCTGCGAGACTTTCTTTGACCTTCCTGGCAAGGCGGAGCGCCTGAGAGCGCTGGAGTCGCGCCAGGCCGAGGCCGGCTTCTGGTCCAATCCGGACTCGGCCCGGGTCGCCGTGCAGGAGATCAAGGCCCTCAAAGGTTGGGTCGCGCCCTGGGAGACGCTCCATCAGCGGCTCGACGGCGCCGTGGAAATGGCCCAGCTGGTCGAGACGGAGCCGGACCCCGGGATGGAGGCCGAGCTGGCCCGCGAGGCCGACGACCTCACGCGCCCGGGTCGAGGCCTTCGAGCTCCAGGCCATGCTCCAGGGGCCGGACGACGGCCGCGACGCCCTGCTCACGATCCACCCCGGGGCCGGCGGGACCGAGTCGCAGGACTGGGCCGAGATGCTCATGCGGATGTACGTCCGCTGGGCCGAGCGGCACGGCTTCGAGGTGGCCATCCTCGATCTGCTGCCGGGTGAAGAGGCCGGCATCAAGTCGGTCTCGATCCAGATCAAGGGCGAGTACGCCTACGGCTATCTGAAGGCCGAGAAGGGCGTGCACCGCCTGGTCCGGATCTCGCCCTACGACTCGCAGGCGCGCAGGCACACCTCGTTCGCCTCGGTCTTCGTCTACCCGGACGTGGACGACACCATCGAGATCGACATCCGGGAGGAGGACCTCAGGATGGATGTGTTCCGCGCCTCGGGCGCGGGCGGCCAGCACGTGAACAAGACGTCGTCGGCGGTGCGGCTGACGCACATCCCCACCGGGGTGGTGGTGTCCTGTCAGCAGGAGCGGAGCCAATCCAAGAATCGCGCGACCGCGATGAAAATGTTGCGGGCCGCATTGTACCAGCGGAAGTTGGAGGAGCAGGAGGCGGCGCGGGCGGTCGTCGAAGCCACCAAGACCGACAACTCCTGGGGCAATCAGATCCGTTCCTACGTCTTTCAGCCGTATACCATGGTGAATGATCATCGAACCGAGGTGAAAGTCGGCGACGTACAACGGGTGATGGACGGTGACCTGGACGAGTTCATCCAGGCCTATCTCAAGCGGTTCGGAGGCAAGGCGGCGTGAGCACGGTGGAGGAACGGTCATACGTCGAGGCGGCACGGCGGGAGAAGCGGGCGGCGCTGGAAGCCGCCGGCGTTCCGGCGTTCGCCTACCGGTACGAGCGGACCCATTCCGCCGGCGACGCGCTCGAGCTCTACCGGGACGAGATGGGGGACGCCGGGCCGCGGGTGCGGGTCGCGGGCAGGATCGACCGGCTCGGCTCGCACGGGAAGACGACCTTCGCCCATCTGGAGGATCCGAGCGGGCGGATTCAGGCCTACTTCCGCCAGGACGCGCTGGGCGAGAGCTACAAGGTGGTCGGCCTCCTCGACCTGGACGACCACATCGGAGTCGAAGGGACCTTGTTCCGCACCAAGAAGGGCGAAGTCACCGTCAAGGCGGAGCAGGTTACCCTCCTCGCCAAGTCGCTCCGGCCCCTCCCGCGTGGCAAGACTCAGCAGACCGACGAGGGCGCCGTCACGTACGGCGGATTGAGCGACCCGGAATTCAGATACCGCCAGCGCTACGCCGATCTGGCCGTGCATCCGGAGGTACGGGACGTTTTTCGCCTGCGCTCGAAGCTCGTGACCTGGCTCCGGCGTTTCATGGACGATCATGGGTTTCTCGAGGTGGAGACCCCGATCCTGCAGCCGCTCTACGGGGGCGCGGCGGCTCGACCGTTCACCACGCACCACAACGCCCTGGATGTCCCGCTCTACCTCCGCATCGCGGACGAGCTGTACCTCAAGCGGCTTCTGGTCGGCGGTCTGGAGCGGGTCTACGAGATCGGCCATGACTTCCGGAACGAAGGGATGGATCGCACCCACAATCCGGAATTCACGATGCTGGAGTATTACCAGGCCTATGCGGACTACACCGACATGATGAGGTTGACCGAGGGGCTCGTCGCGGGCGCGATCGAGCACTGCCTCGGAACCCGGGCCATCGAGCGCGGCGGCGTCAGCTTGAACTTCGCACCCCCGTTCCCGACAGTCAGCTTCATCGAAGGGGTCCGCGAGCGCTGTGGGTTGGATCTTCGCACCGCCTCGGATCAGCAGATGCGGGAGGTGCTGCTAAGGGCGGGCGAGGACGGCGACGCGGTGCAGGCGCTCTCCGGAGGCCGTCTCCAGGACGAGGTCTTCAGGGTGGTTCTGGAGCCGCATCTGGTGCAGCCGACCTTCGTGGTGGACTACCCCAAGCCGCTCTCACCGCTCGCCAAGGAACACCGGAAGGATCCGGCGCTGACCGAGCGCTTCGAGCTGTTCGTGGCCGGAAAGGAGCTGGCGAACGGGTTCAGCGAGCTCAACGACCCGGACGACCAGCGCCGGCGGTTCGAGGACCAGCAACGACAGCAGGCGGCGGGGAATCAGGAAGCACACACCTACGACGCCGACTACATCCGCGCGCTGGAGTACGGCATGCCGCCTGCAGGCGGGGTGGGGATCGGAGTGGATCGACTCCTCATGATCATCGCGAACCAGCCCTCCATCCGTGACGTGATCCTCTTCCCGGCCATGCGGCCCGAGGGCCAGGGATGAGAAAAGCGATCAGCGGGCTGCTCACCAGTGCGCGCGAATTGGCCCAGACCTTCCGTTGGCCGACGGCCCTCGAGTGGCGTATCGCCCGCCGTTACCTGCGCAGCCGGCGCGGCTCGCGGACCGCCTCGCTCAATACGGTGATCTCGACCGGCGGGGTCGCCGTCGGGGTCACCGCGCTGATCGTGGTGCTGGGAGTCATGAACGGCCTCCGGAACGACCTCCGCGAGCGGATCCTCGTGGCCAACCCGCACCTCCGCATCCTCACCTTCGGTGCCGGGCTCCGGGTGGATGATTGGAAGAAGGTGCTCGCCGAGGTACGCAAGGTGCCGGGTGTGGTGGCGGCCGCGCCCGAGGTCATCAGTCAGGCGGGCATCACCGCGGGGCAGGACTACGGTGAGGGGGTGAATCTCCTCGGGTTCGATCCGGATACCGGATCGCGCTCCGTGACCTCGCTGCCGCAATCAATCGTGAAAGGGGATCTGAGCTTCAGGACGACCAAGCCGGGCGTGGACGGCGGGATTCTCATCGGGACGCGGATCGCCAATCGTCTTTCGGTGTATCCCGGTGACGTCGTGACCCTCGTCCCCGTCACGCAGGCCAAGATGAACCCGGCCCTCGGCGTCGCGGTGCCACGCTTCTGGAAGTTCGAGGTGACCGGGCTGTTCGAGACGGGAATGTTCCAGTACGACAACCAGTTCGTCGTGCTCAGCCGGGAGGACGCGCAGCGCTTCACCGGGCTGGGCGACGCGGTGTCCGGTATCGCCGTGAGGGTGAACGATCCGGATCAGGCACCGGCGATCGGCGAGGCCCTGGAGCAGCGCCTGGGATATCCCTACCGCGCGCTCGACTGGCAGACCCAGAACTCCAGTCTGTTCAGCGCCCTCCAGCTCGAAAAGCTCGCGATGGGGCTGATTATCTTTTTCATCATGGTGGTCGCGGCGTTCAACATCGTCGGAACGCTGACCATGGTGGTCACGGACAAGACCCGCGAGATCGGCATTCTGCGAGCCATGGGGCTGACCTCGCCCGCCATCGCGCGGGTGTTCCTGGTGCAGGGTGCGGTGATCGGGCTGGTCGGGACGGCGATAGGCCTGGTGCTGGGGCTGACCGTGGCGTATGTGGTGGATACTTCCGGCTGGATCCGGATCAACCCCGCCGTCTATTTCATCGATCACCTGCCGGTGCACGTCGAGTTGATGGACTCCATCGTCGTCGTGCTCGCGAGCCTCGCCATCGCCGTGCTCGCCACGATCTATCCCTCCCGCTCCGCCGCGGCGCTCACGCCGGTCGAAGCGATCCGGCACGAATGAGCGCGATCCTCGAGGCGGAGGGGCTCCGCAAGGTCTACCGCGGGGGTGACGGCACCCCGATCGAGGTCTTCTCCGGCGTGGATATCGCGGTGAGTCGGGGCGAGTTCGTCGCGATCATCGGCGCGAGCGGCACGGGGAAGAGCACGCTTCTCCACCTGCTCGGGGCGCTGGATACGCCCACGGCCGGCTCGGTGCGTCTCGACGGGCAGGCCTTCGGCGACCTCAACCCATCGGAGCTCGCCCAGGTGCGCAACCGGAAGATCGGATTCGTCTTCCAGTTCCACCACCTGCTGCGGGAGTTCAGCGCGCTGGAGAACGTGATGATGCCGCTGCTCATCGCCGGGGAGGCCGAGGCGCTGGCCCGGTCCCGGGCGGAGGAGCTCCTCGCGGCGGTCGGGCTGGCGGGACGCATGTCCCATCGGCCCGGCGCGCTTTCCGGTGGCGAGCAGCAGCGCGCCGCGGTGGCCCGGGCCCTGGCGGTCGACCCGCTCGTGCTCCTGGCCGACGAGCCCTCCGGCAATCTGGATCACGGAAACAGCGAGCGGCTTCACCTACTTTTCGCCCGTCTGTCCCGAGAGTTCGAGACCGCCCTGGTGGTCGTAACTCACAATCGCTCGCTGGCGGCCCGGGCGGACCGGGTGTTGTCCCTGGAGACCGGCCGGCTGGTGACGCTGCCCGGCGTGGAGTCGATGCCCTGATGTCGTGCGACCAGTGCCGCGAGCGGGAGGCGGTCATCCACCTCACGCAGATCGTCAACGAGCAGGTCACCACACTGCATCTCTGCGAGCGCTGCGCCGCGGAGAAGGGTGTGGAGAGCCCCGGCGGCGTGGCCAAGACGCCGCTCGGGACCTTTCTCGCGGCCATGGGCAAGGGCTATCCCGAGCAGGCGGCCGTCTCGGCCCGGACTGGTGACAATTGCCCCCGCTGCGGTGGTTCGCTCCAGGATTTCCGCGAGAGCGGCCGGCTCGGCTGCCCGGAATGCTACCACTCGTTCGAGGCACCGCTCAGAGACCTGCTGCGCCGGCTGCACGGCTCGACCCATCACATGGGCGAGCGCTACGCGGACCGGGGGAGCGAGCCGGTCGCGCCGAACGGGGCCCGCACGGCGGATCTGCGAGAACAGCTCCGGCTCGCGGTGGAAACCGAGAACTTCGAGCTGGCCGCGGAGCTGCGCGACCGTCTGCGAGTGCTCGAATGATCGACCTGAGCCTGCTGACCGACGGGGGCGTGGGTTGGCTGGATGCCAGCGGCCCGTCCAGCCACCTGGTGCTCTCCACCCGGATCCGCCTGGCGCGGAACCTCGCCGGCCGCGTGTTCCAGAGTCGGAACTCCGAGACCGAGCGCGAGGAGATTCTCACGGTCGTCGAGCAGGCGGCGCGGGAGACGATCCTCCTCCGCCGGGCCACCAAGTTCCGCCTCGACCGGCTGGAACGAACCGAGCGGCAGCTCCTGCACGAGCGTCACCTGGTGAGCAAGGAATTGGCGGGCCTGGACCCGGACGGCCGGGTCCGGTCGGGAGCCTCGATCCTGCTCCAGGACCGGATCGGCGTCATGCTGAACGAGGAGGATCATCTCCGGATCCAGGGGCTGCATTCGGGGTTCGCCCTGGAGGCCGCGTACGCCGAGGTGGACAGGCTGGACGCCGAACTGGGACAACGACTTGCTTTCGCATTTCACCCGGAGTTCGGTTATCTTACCTCGTGCCCGACCAACGTCGGCACCGGGCTGCGGGCCTCCGTGCTGATCCACCTTCCCGGACTGGTGCTCACCAAGGAAATCACCAAGGTGTTGCAGGGTCTGGCCCAAGTAGGACTGACGTTCCGCGGCCTGTACGGCGAGGGGAGCGAGGTCGTCGGGAACTTCTTTCAGCTCTCAAATCAGACGACCCTGGGCAGCTCTGAACACGAGTTGCTGGATCACCTGGGCAAGATGGTCCGCCAGGTGATCGACTACGAAGAGCAGGCGCGACAGGTCCTGCTTCGCGATGCGCCCGCCGTGATCGAGGACAAGGTCTGGCGAGCGTACGGGCTCCTGCGATATGCGCGGGCGCTCTCCTTCGAAGAAGCGATGAACCTGTTGAGTCCGGTGCGGTTCGGGGCGGGGGTCGGCATCATCCCCGAGGTCGGGATGTACACCCTGAACAAGCTGCTGGTGTACACTCAGCCCGCGCACCTGGCCGTGGCGGAAGGGATGGAGCCGACCGCGCCCGACCTGCCAATCAGGCGGGCACGGTTCGTGCGCAAGGTGTTGGAATCCGAAGTGGGACGCCGTGGATGAGCCGCGACGACGGCCTTCGGAGCTACGTAGGATACCGCGATGAACGGCTACAACTTTACTGATCGTGTTCGCAAGGTCCTCCAGATGGCCCGGGAAGAGGCGGCCCGTCTGCATCACGAGTACGTCGGCACCGAGCATATCCTGCTCGGGCTCATTCGTGAGGGTGAGGGTGTCGCCGCCGCGGTGCTCACCAACCTGAACGTCGATCTGGAAGACATCCAGCAGAAGATCGAGGAAACGGTCAAGAAGGGGAAAGCCGCCGCGGCGGCCGGCCCCGATCTGCCGTACACCTCGCGAGCCAAGAAGGTGCTCGAGCTGGCCATGACCGAGGCGCGTGAGCTGAACCACTCCTACGTCGGCACCGAGCACCTGCTGCTCGGCCTGCTGCGCGAGGAGAAGGGCATCGCCGCGCAGGTGTTGACCGATGCCGGCGTGAACCTGGAGCAGTCGCGGGCCGAGACGCTCCGGCTGCTGGGCAGCGATATGCCGCAGGCGTCGGCGAGCGGCGGCAGCGGAAGTCAGCCCAGCTCGACGCCGAAGTCGGAGAAGAAGTCCAAGACCCCCGCGCTCGATCACTTCTGCCGCGACCTCACCCAGCTCGCCGCCGAGGGCCAGCTCGATCCGACGATCGGTCGGGCCAAGGAGATCGAGCGGGTGATGGAGATCCTGGCGCGCCGGAAGAAGAACAACCCGGTGCTGATCGGTGAGCCCGGTGTCGGCAAGACGGCGATCGTCGAGGGGCTCGCGCTGCTCATCGCCAACGGGCTCTGCCCCGACGTCCTGCGGGACCATCGGGTGCTGTCACTCGACATGGCGGCGGTCATCGCCGGCACCAAGTACCGCGGTCAGTTCGAGGAGCGGCTCAAGGCCGTCATGAACGAGATCGCGCAGAACAAGCAGATCATCCTGTTCATCGACGAGCTCCACACGCTGGTGGGTGCGGGCGCCGCCGAAGGCGCGATCGACGCGTCCAACATGCTCAAGCCCGCGCTCGCGCGGGGCGAGCTGCAGTGCGTCGGGGCGTCGACCCTCAACGAGTACCGCAAGTACATCGAGAAGGATGGCGCGCTCGAGCGCCGGTTCCAGACGGTGGTCGTCGAGCCGCCCACGGTGCCCGAGACGGTCGAGATCCTCAAGGGCCTGCGCAAGAAGTACGAGGACCATCACCGGATCACCATCCCCGACGAGACGCTGAGTGCGGCCGCGGAGCTCTCGGAGCGCTACATCACCGACCGGTTTCTGCCCGACAAGGCGATCGACGTGATCGACGAGGCGGGCGCCCGCGCCAGGCTGGCCTCCCAGGTGCCGCCGGCCGAAGTGGCCGAGCTCAAGACGGCGCTGGAGAAGGTCAACCTCCAGAAGGAGGACGCGGTCCGCGACCAGAACTTCGAGCGCGCCGCCTCCCTGCGCGACCAGGAGCGCGACCTGCAGAACCAGATCCGCCTCAAGCAAGAGGAGTGGGAGAAGGACCGGCAGACCCGCCGGCCCATCATCGACGAGGAGGCCATCGCCTTCATCGTCTCCCGCTGGACCGGCATCCCGGTCACCCGGCTGCAGGAGGCCGAGACCGCGCGGCTCCTGCGGATGGAGGACGAGCTCCACTACTCGGTGGTCGGTCAGGACGAGGCCATCAAGGCGGTGTCCCGCGCCATCCGGCGGTCCCGGGCGGGCCTCAAGGATCCCAACCGGCCGATCGGCTCATTCGTCTTCTCCGGCCCGACCGGTGTCGGCAAGACCGAGCTGGCCCGGGCGCTGGCGAAGTTCCTCTTCGCCGACGCGCAGGCGCTCATCCGGGTCGATATGTCCGAGTACATGGAGAAGTTCTCGGTCAGCCGGCTCATCGGCGCGCCCCCGGGGTACGTGGGGTACGAGGACTCGGGGACCTTGACCAAGGCTGTGCGGCGGAAGCCCTACTCGGTCGTCCTCTTGGACGAGATCGAGAAAGCGCATCCCGACGTGTTCAACATCCTGCTCCAGGTGCTCGATGAGGGGCATCTGACGGACAACTACGGGCGGGTGATCGACTTCAAGAACACGGTCGTGATCATGACGTCCAACGTGGGTGCCCGGGACATCATGCAGGGCAAGAGCCTCGGGTTCCACGGCAGCGATGCGAAGAGCAGCTTCGAGAAGATGCAGGATCGCATCAAGGACGAGATGCAGAAGGTGTTCAACCCCGAGTTCCTGAACCGGCTCGACGACGTGATCGTGTTCCACCCGCTCTCGAGGGAGCACATCGCGCAGATCGTGACCATCCTGCTGAAGGAAGTGCAACGCCGCTTGGGCGACGAGGTCAGGCTTACGCCCGCTGCGATCGACTTCCTCGTGAACAAGGGTTTCGACGAGAGCTACGGGGCGAGGCCGCTCAAGCGTGCCATCCAGCGGTTCGTCGAGGATCCGCTCAGCGAGAAGATCCTGCTGGGAGAGTTCGGTCGCGGCGACGAGATCGAGGTGGACGTATCGCCGGACGGCGAGCGGCTGGTCTTCAAGGCTCTGACCGGAACCCAGGCCTGAGGCCGCCAGTCCCGGCCCTTCGGGGCCGCGCACGTCCACCTTTCGCCCAGTGCCGATGCAGCGTTACCTGACCATTACAGCCGCCGTCGTCCTCCTGCTCATCGGAGGGCCGGCGGCTCTACCTGCCCAGATCCCGACTCCCACCAACCCGATCGTCGATAGCATCGCCGTCGAGGGGAATTCGCGCCTCTCGACGGCCCAGATCATTGGCACGGCGAACATCATCGTGCGCAAGCCGATCAATTATCGTGACATCCAGCGTGCGATCACTGCGCTCTTCCGAACCGGCCAGTTCGACGATGTGAAGGTGGAACAGCGCACCCTGGGTGGAAAGGTGATCCTCGCGATCAAGGTGAAGGAGCGGCCGGTACTGGAACGGTGGGCGGTGCGGGGAGTTGACCGGCTGTCCGAAGGGACGGTCAAGGGGCGGGTGCAAGCTCAGCGAGGGACGGCCGCTCGACCGGAACGCGATCGAGCAGTCGCGGGCCTCCATAGACTCGCTGTATCACGATGCGGGCTACTACGCGGCGGAGGTGAAGGCACTGGAGCTGCCGCAGGACAACGGCCAGGTCCGCGTCGTCTTCGACGTCAAAGAGGGCGAACGCGTCGCGATCAGCCAGGTGGCCGTGGAGGGCAATCAGAAGTACGCGGATGAGACGGTGGTGGGCCACATGTCCACCCAGCCCGAGGGCTTCTGGTGGTTCCAGAAGGGCGAGTACGACGAGGAGAAGCTGGACCAGGACCTGCGCGAAGGACTGCCCCGCTGGTACGCCGACCGTGGGTTCGTCGACTTTCAGGTGACCCAGGACTCGTTGGTTCCCGACCCCTCTTCGGGAAAGGCGGTGCTCCATCTGAAGGTGGACGAAGGGCAGCAGTACGCGGTCGGGGCGTTCGACATGGAGGGCAACCGCCGCTTCTCCAGCGACGAGCTGATGCAGTTCTATCCCTTCGGTCCGGTCCTGCCGTCCGGCACACCGATGGGTCCGCCCGTGCCGTTCAGCCGCACGGACTGGGAGAAGGCGACGGAGAACGTGTCGAATCTCTACGCCAACAACGGATACATCTACGCCCAGGTGCAACCCGAGGAGGCCCGGAGGACCACGAAGGACGGCAAGCAGGTCATCGACCTGCGCTGGACCATCCGGGAGGGATCGCCGGCGACGATCAACAAGGTGGAGATCGTCGGCAACGACGTCACCCACGAGCGGGTGATCCGCGAGGCGATCATCATGCTGCCGGGCGATCTGTTCAGCCGCGATCGTCTCATCCGCTCCTATCAGAACGTCTCCAACCTCGGCTTCTTCCAGCAGCCGATGCCATCGCCCGACGTGAAGCCTGCGGCCAACGGCGTGGACGTGGATATCACGTTCCGGGTGGAGGAGAAGCGCACGGGCAACATCAACTTCGGCGCCTCGCTCGGGCAGGGCACGGGGATCGGCGGCTTCATTGGTCTCGAAGAGCCCAACCTCTTCGGACGTGGCAAGCGCGGCCGGCTCCAGTGGCAGTTCGGCAAGAACATCAACGACTTCACGCTGAGCTACACGGACCCGAGCATCAAGGAGAGCCGGATCTCGGGCACGATCGCTTTGTTCGACTCGCGGGCACGCTACACCGTTGGCGACCTCGGCCGGCGGAAGCAGACCGGTGGCTCCATCCAGTTGGGCTTCCCGTTCATGGGGTCGCGCTACACCCGGCTCTTCACCACGTACTCTTACCAGCGGGTTAGCTACAGCGAGGGCTCCGAGGATCTCCGGGCCCGCTTCAGCTGTGTCTCCTGCACCCGCTCTACCCTGGGCGCCAGCCTTCTCCGGGACACCCGGGTCGGGCTGCCTTTCGCGACCGGCGGCTCGCTCACCTCCGTCAGCGGCGAGTTCAACGGCGGTCTCCTGGGGGGGACAGGTGACTACCGGAAGTTGGGCCTGGAGGGGCGCTGGTACGCCCCCTTGGGCACTCTCGGAGGCGGTGGCCAGCTTGGGGCCGGGGTACAGTTCGTGCTTGGGATCAGCGCCAAGTCGGGCTTCATTTTCGGGGATGCCGGTCCATTCTTCACCGAGATGTTCTCGCTCGGCGGGGTGCAGTACGGCATCCCGCTGCGCGGCTACGAGGAGTTTTCGATCACGCCCGACGGTTTCGACCCCGGGGCGAGCGGGAACCAGGCGAGTCCGGATGCCTTCGGCGAGTCGTTCGCCGCATTCACGGTGGAGGCGGGCGCCCGAATCAGCCAGTCGCTGTACTTCAACACGTTCTTCGACGCGGGCAACGTCTATCGGTCGGCCGCGGCAGTGGAACCCGACGCGGCTCTTCCGCGGCGCGGGTTTCGGCGCGGCGGTGATCTCGCCGCTCGGGCCGATCGGCGTGGATCTGGGATACGGATTCGATAGGGTGGACGAGGTGGGCCGGTCCGATCCTGGCTGGCAGCTGCACTTCAAGTTGGGCAATTTCTTCTAGCAGTCGGACGCACCTTTCATCGGGAGCTGAGCATGAAGCTTGTCGTCGTGGGCGCTTGGGTGGGCTTGATCGCGGTCGCGCTGTGCGGGCCCGAAACGGCCGCGCGCACAGGATAAGGGCGGGGGCGCCAAGATCGCGTACGTGAATACCCAGGCCATTCTCCGCGCGACTCCGGGGTACGCCGCGGCCGAGTCGACCTTTGCCAAGGAGCTCGAGACCTACCGGGGCGAGGTGCAGAAGCTGCAGGCGACGCTGGACTCGTCGGCCTCCGACTTCGAGCAGCAGTCCGTCATGCTGAGCCCCACCCAGCGGCAGGCCAAGCGGAAGGACCTGCAGGGCCAGCAGCAGAAGCTCGAGCAGCGCACACAGGAGCTGCAGAAGCGCGCTTCGGACCGGGAGAAGGAACTGTTGGACCCGATCCAGACCAAGGTCAACAGCGTCATCGAGGGGATTCGCGCGGCGGGCAACTACGCCGTCATCTTCGACGTGAGCGCGCCGAACAGCGGCATCGTCACCGCGGACAAGGCGCTCGATATCACTCAGCGCGTCATTCAGCAGTTGAAGTCAGGCACCTGAGCGAGTGACGGCTCCTGGAATTACCGCGCAGGCGGTCGCCGACTTGGTCGGCGGCCGCCTGCTTGGCGACGGGGAGGTCGTATTGCGCGGGGTCGGGCCCTTGGACCGGGCCGGCCCCGAGACGCTCTCCTTCGCGGTCGCCGACCGCTACGCTGGGGAGCTTCGCGCGACCCAGGCCGGGGCCGTCCTCCTGCCGACGGCGCTGGCCGACGCGCCCGCGGGCTGTCGAGCCCGGATCGTGGTCGCCGATCCCTACGGGGCGCTGGCGGAGGCCATCCGCCGGATGTACCCGGCTATCCCACCCGCGCCCGGGGTCGATCCCACCGCCCGCATCGGCGCGGGCAGCCACCTCGGTAGAGACGTTACGATCGGGCCGTTCACGGTCCTTGGACGCGGCGTTCGGCTGGGGGACCGCTGTCGCGTGGCCGAGGGGGTCTCCCTGGGCGACGGCGTCGTCGTCGGCGAGGACAGCGTCATCGGCCCCCGCGTGGTATGCTACGCCGGCAGCCGGATGGGGAGGCGCGTGGTGCTCAAGGCGGGGGCAGTGATCGGCGGGGACGGGTTCGGGTATCTTTCCGGGGCTTCCGGGCATACCCGTATCCCCCACGTCGGTGGCTGCATCCTGGAGGACGATGTGGAGATCGGCTCCAACTCCACCGTAGACCGGGGGAGCGTGGACGACACCGTCATCGGCCAGGGGAGCAAGTTGGACAACCTGGTCCACGTAGGGCACAACGTTCGAGTCGGCGCCCGCTGCCTGCTGATGGCCTTCGTCGGCGTCGCCGGCAGCACGCGCGTGGGCGACGGCGCCATCCTCGCGGGACATGTCGGCGTCACCGATCACCTCACGATCGGCGCGGGCGCACGGGTCGCGGCCAAGAGCGCGGTGTTCGGCGACGTGGACCCGGGAAGCGTGATCAGCGGCCATCCCGCCCGTCCTAACCGCCAATTTCTCCGGGCCCAGGCCGCGCTCTACCGTCTCGCTCCTATCATCTCGGAGGTGGAACGCCTCGTCGCCGGCGAAGGGCGGCGGAATGACTAGACGCACCCTGGCGCGCGAGGCGGTGATCCGGGGCATCGGGCTGCACAGCGGGCGTGAAGCGTCGGCCCGCTGTGTCGCGGGCGATTCCGGGCAGGGCATCGTGTTCCGCAGGGTGGACCTGCCCGACGCGCCACGCATTCCCGCACTGCTGTCACAGGTGCGGTCCACCGATCGGCGCACGGTCCTGGGGGAAGGGGACGGCTCCGTTCAAACCGTGGAGCATCTGCTCGCGGCGGCGGCAGCCCTCCAGATCGACGACCTGACGGTCGAGCTGGATGGGCCCGAGCCCCCCATCGGCGACGGATCCTTCGCCCCGTATGTGGATGCGATGCGCGCCGCGGGGACCGTGGACCAGCCGGGAGACCCGGTGGTGTACCGCGTCGTGGCTCCATTTCACTTGAGCGAGGGCGAGGCCTCGTACGTGGTATCACCGGCGCCGGCATTCCGGCTCACCACCACGATCGAGTGGAGTCATCCGCTCATCGGTCGCCAGGCGGGGAGCTACGACATCACGCCGGATGTATTCACCCGGGAGCTGGCGTCGGCGCGCACCTTCGGTTTCCTCCGCGAGGCGGAGGCGTTGAGGGCCCGGGGGCTGGCACTCGGCGCGGCGCTCGAGTCCACCCTGGTGCTGTCGGAGGACGGACTGGTGGGGGACGCGCTCCGCTGGCCCGATGAATTCGTGAGGCACAAGGCGGGAGACATCGTCGGCGACCTCGCGCTGGTCGGCGGGCGGGTGCAGGCGCATGTCGTCGCGACCAAGCCGAGTCACCAGGGCAATATCGCGCTGGCGCGCTGGCTCCAGCGCACCGGACAGCGCGTGGGAGGCACCGTGATGGACATCGGGAAGATCCTGGACGTGATTCCGCACCGATATCCGATGCTCCTGGTGGATCGGATCATCGAGGTCGAGGGGACCAGCCGGATCGTCGGGATCAAGAACGTGACGATCAACGAGCCGTTCTTCCAGGGGCACTTCCCGGGTCATCCCATCATGCCGGGCGTCCTCATCATCGAGGCGATGGCCCAGGTGGGCGGCATGCTGCTCCTCGGCACCATCGAGGATCCGGACCAGAAGGTGGTGTACTTCATGTCGCTCGACAACGTGAAGTTCCGGCGGCCGGTGCTGCCCGGCGATCAGCTGCGCTGCGAGCTAGAGATGCTGCAGAATCGCGGGCGCACCTGCCGGATGAAGGGCGTGGCGTACGTGGATGGCAACGTCGTCGCCGAGGCGGAAATGATGGCGCGCGTGGTGGACCGGTGACCGTGTCCATCCACCCCACGGCCATCATCGACCCGGACGCCGAGCTGGGCCACGGGGTCGAGATCGGGCCGTGGGCGATGATCGGGCCCAACGTCATCGTGGGCGATCGCTGCCGGCTGGGGCCGCGCGTGCGTTTGCAGCGCAACGTGCGTCTCGCCGAGGACGTGACGGTGGGCGACGGCTCGATCCTGGGGGGCGACCCGCAGGACCTCAAGTTCAAGGGCGAGGAGACGTGGGTCGAGGTCGGTTCCGGCACGATCATCCGGGAGTACTCGACGATCAACCGGGCCACGGCGGCCACGTTCAAGACCGTCATCGGCTCGCGCTGCTTCATCATGACGTACGTGCACATCGCCCACGATTGCCACCTGGGTGACGAGGTCGTGATCGCCAACGCCACCCAGCTCGCTGGCCACGTGACGATCCATGACCGGGCGGTGCTGAGCGGACTCAACGGCATCCACCAGTTCGTCACCATCGGGACGTACGCCTTCGTCGGCGGAGGCTCCCGGGTCAACCAGGACATTCCGCCCTTCGTCAAAGCCGTCGGCAATCCGATGGAGTTGTACGGCCTCAACTCGACAGGACTGCAGCGGGCCGGCTTCCCCGGAGAGACGGTGGCCGCGCTCAAGCGAGCCTATCGCCTGTTCTTCAATTCCGACCTGAACCTCTCCCAGGCGCTCGAGCGGGCCCGCAGTGATCTGCCCACCGTGCCGGAGGTGGAGCAGTTCCTGGCGTTCGTCCAGTCCTCCGAGCGAGGGGTTCCGGCATGAGCGCCCCGCTTCCGATCGGCGTGGTCGGTGTCGGTGCGTTGGGCCGGCATCACGCGCGGCATCTATCCACGCTCCCCGGCGTCCGTCTGGTCGGCGTTCACGATGTGGACGCGGCGCGTGCCCACGAGATCGCCAATGAGATCGGCACGCGCGCCTTCGGCGATCTCGATTCGCTGCTCGGGCAAGTAGCGGCCGTGACCGTGGCCGTGCCCACTCCCGCGCATGCGGAGGTGGGACTCCGCGCCCTGCAGCGCGGCATACCGGTGCTGATGGAGAAGCCGCTCGCCGGAACGCTGGACGAGGCGGATGCGCTGATCGCGGCGGCCCGCAGGAAGGGCGTGCAACTTCAGGTCGGCCACATCGAGCGCTACAACCGCGCGCTCCGCGCCGCGGAGGAGTATCTCGACGGCGCCCGGTACATCGAGAGCCAGCGTCTGGCGCCGTTTCAGCCCAGAGGTACCGATGTCGCGGTCGTGCTCGATCTCATGATCCACGACCTCGACCTGGTCCTCCGGCTCACAGGTGGCGCCGAAGCGACCGAGGTCCGCGCATCCGGCCTGTCCGTGCTCTCGCCCCACCTGGATCTGGCGAATGCGCGCGTTGAGTTCGCTGACGGGGCGGTGGCCCAGGTGACGGCGTCCCGGGTCTCGCGCGAGCGGATCCGGCGGCTTCGGCTGTTTCAACCGAACGGGTACCTGTCCCTCGACCTGGCGAGCGGCGGTGGCGAGTTCATGCGTGTCCGACCCGACTGGCGGCCCGGCACGGGCACCCAGCTCTCGGACGTGGTCGAGCGCATCGTGCTCGAAGCGCCCGAGGCGGACGCGCTCCGGCTGGAGCTCGAGAGCTTCGTCCACGCGGTGCGGGGAGAGCGGGCCGCCGTCGTGACCGGCGAGGAAGGGCGCGCGGCCCTCGCGCTCGCGCTGCGCGTGGCGGATGCCGTGCGCACGACGCCGCTCGCCGCTCCCGCCGCCGGATGATCGCGCGCTCGGCGCCGCGCATCTTCCTCTCCGCCGGCGAACCCTCGGGTGATCTCCACGGCGCGGGCGTCATCCGCGCCCTCCTCGCCCGCCATCCCGACGCCCGGATCGAGGCGCTCGGCGGGCCTCTCATGGAGGCGGCGGGTGCCACGCTGCGCTATCGGATGGAGGGCCTCGCCGCCTTCGGCGTGGTGGAGGTGGTGACCAAGCTGAGGGCGCACTGGCGGCTGTTGCGCGCGATGCGGGACGATTTCCGGGCCGGCCGGTATGACCTGGTCATCCTTATCGACTACCCAGGCTTCCACGTCCGGGTCGCCGAGGCGGCTCGAGGAGCCGGCACCAAGGTCCTGTACTACATCGCGCCGCAGTTGTGGGCCTGGCGGCCGGGTCGGGCGCGGCGTTTCGCCGCCGCGGTGGACCGGCTCGCGGTCGTCCTGCCGTTCGAGCAGCCCTTCTTCGGACAGCTCGGCCTGCGAAGTGACTACGTCGGCCACCCGCTGATCGACCGTGCCCCCCTGCCCACACGCGAAGAGGCGCGGGCCGGGCTCGGCATCCCGGTCGGAGCGCGCGTGCTCGGCATCTTCCCGGGGAGTCGCGCTCAGGAGGTGCGCCGCCTCTGGCCCCCCTTCCGCGATGCCGCGGTCCAGCTGATCCACGAAGGCAGGTGCGATCGCGTCCTGGTGGCCGGCGCCAAGGTCGGTGAGTATCCCGATGCGGGCCCTCTCACGGTCGTGCGCGACGACTCCCGCGTGGTGCTCGCCGCGTCGGACACGCTGCTCGCCAAGTCCGGCACGACGACCCTGGAGGCCGCGCTGGCCGACCGGCCCATGGTCGTCGCGTACAAGGTGCACCCGCTGACCTACCGGCTGTTCCAGCGGCTGCGGACCGTGCGATGGGTGAGTCTGGTGAACCTCGTGGCCGACCGAGAAGTCGTCCCCGAGATCATGCAGGAGCAGGCCGAGGCCGGCCGCCTGGCGGATGCGCTCCGGCCCCTGCTGGATCCGGCCGATCCCAGGACTGCGGCGCAGCGTGAGGGGCTCGCGCTCGTTCGGCGACGCCTGGGGGAACCGGGAGCGACGACCAGGGTCGTGGCCCTCGCCGACGAGCTGCTCGGCGCGTGAGACTGAAGGTCTCACCGGAGGCGGTCGAGCGCTTCGCGGCCCCCGCGATCCGGCTCCTGGCAGCCAGCTGGCGGGTGCGGACCGAGTACGAGGATCGGTGGCGTCCTCTGTATGAGTCCAGGCAGGCGCACGTGTATCTCGTCTGGCACGAGGTTCTCTTGCCGCTGCTCTGGCACCATCGCGGTCAGGGCGTCGCCATCGTCGTCAGCGAGGCCCGGGAAGGGCAATACCTGGCGGACTTCGCGATGTCCCTCGGATATCGCACGGTGAGAGGCTCGAGCACGCGGGGGGCAGCGCGGGCACTGCTCGGCGCGGTGCGGGAGCTGGAGGAAGGGCACGCGGTGGCGTTCACGCCTGACGGTCCACGCGGACCGAGACGGGAGCTCAAGCCCGGCGTCGTTGCCGCGGCGCAGAGGGCGGGCGCCGTCATCATTCCGGTTCACGCCCGGGCCAGCCGGGCATGGCGATTAAATTCGTGGGACCGATTCATGATCCCCAAGCCCGCAGCGCGGGTGACCGTCACGTACGGACGGCCCTTCGAGGTGGCTCCGGGAGAGACCGGACTGGCGGCAGGCCTGGAGGACGCTATCGCTCGACTGGCGGAGATCGCGGGGACGGTCGAATGACGCGGCGGGGCGATACTCACCGGGTGATGCGCTGGCTCTGGACCAGCCGGCGGCCGGACGCCCGGCTCGCGCGACTGGCCCTGCTGCCCGCCTCCGGCCTCTGGCACGGCGCCATGGCGGTGCGGGAGCTGGCGTACCGGCGTGGCTGGCTCGCCGTCCGGGACCTTCCGCTTCCCTCCGTCGCCGTCGGCAACCTCACGGTCGGCGGCTCGGGCAAGACTCCGATCGCCATCTGGATCGCGCGCTACTACGTGCAGCAGGGGTTGACCCCCGGGATCCTGTTGCGCGGCTATGGCAGCGACGAGACCCTCGTGCATCAGCACGACGTGCCCGAGGCCGTGGTCGTGGCCGATCCCGACCGCTACAGCGGGGGAGAGCGCGCCCTGGCCAATGGAGCGCAAGTCCTCGTGCTGGATGATGCCTACCAGCGGCTGGATGTGCGCCGCGATCTCAATATCGCGGTGGTGAGCGCGGAGACGACGCGGGCGGTCCGTTGGTCGCTCCCCGCGGGACCGTGGCGCGAGGGATGGGGAGCGCTCGAACGGGCGGACGCCGTGATCGTCACCCGGAAGCGCGCCACGCCGGATGCCGCGCTCGCCCTGGCACGCGATCTGGACGAGCGGATCGAGGGCCCCGTCGCCATCGCGCACCTGGGTCTCAGCTCGCTCGAAGGCCTGGTCAGCGGGCGCCGAACTACGGCGGGAGACCTTGCGGGCAAGCGGGTGGTGGCCGCATCGGGAATCGCGGATCCTGACGCCTTCGTGGCGCAGGTAAAAGCGACGGGCGCCGCGGTACAGGTGGCCACCTGGAAGGATCACTACGACTACCGGGACGAGGACGTCGCCTGGCTGGCGCATGCCGCCCGCCGTGCCGACCACGTCGTCGTCACACAGAAGGATGCGGTGAAGCTGCGGGATCGCTGGCCCGCCGCGGTACCCGAGCCATTGGTGGCGGTGCTCGAGCTGGAGTGGGAGGAAGGCGGGGATCGGATCGCCGCCGCGCTGGATGCCGTCGTCACCCCTGTGGATCGCCTGTAACTCAACTGGAGAGACCCGGACTTCTTTATGACCACGTTCGCCCGACCGAATCACGATCTCATCCGCCCCGACAAGGACAAATTTCTCGCCGAGGAGAATCCCTTCGAGGCGATGATGTCCCGCTTCGACTACGCGGCGCAGCGGCTGAGCCTGGACCCGGGACTGTACAAGGTGCTCCGGAGCCCGGAAAAGCAGATCATCGTCTCGGTGCCGATCCCGCGGGACAACGGCGAGGTGGAGGTCTACACCGGGTACCGCGTCCTCTACAACACCTCGCGCGGTCCGGCCAAGGGCGGCATCCGGTTCGACCTGAACGTCACGCTCGACGAAGTGAAGGCGCTGGCCGCCTGGATGACCTGGAAGTGCGCGGTGGTGAACATTCCCTTCGGCGGTTCCAAGGGTGGGGTGGTCTGCGATCCGTCCCAGCTCTCCAACGCCGAGCTCGAGCGGATCACCCGGCGGTATACCTCCGCAATCATCGATACCCTCGGTCCCGACTCCGACGTGCCGGCTCCGGACGTCAACACCAACGAGCGGATGATGGCGTGGATCATGGACACGTATTCCATGCACAAGCGCCACACGGTCACGGCGGTCGTGACCGGCAAGCCGGTGGAGATGGGTGGCTCCCTGGGCCGCCGCGAGGCGACCGGGCGCGGGTGCATGCTGGTGACGCGCGAGGCGCTGCGAAAGCTCGGGATGCCGGTCAAGGGCACCAAGGTCGCGGTCCAGGGGTTCGGCAACGTCGGGTCCATCGCGGCCCAGCTCATGGAAGAGCAGGGGATGACCGTCGTCGCCGTGAGCGACAAGTCCGGCGGCCTGCTACAATCCCAAGGGGCTCAGGATCAGCGAGGTGATCCAGCACGTCCGTCAGCGCCGATTCCTCGCCGAATACAAGGACGCGGAGCACATCACCAACGAACAGCTCCTCACGCTCGACTGCGATGTGCTGGTTCCCGCCGCCCTCGAGAACGTCATCACCAGCAAGAACGCCTCCCAAGTCAAAGCCCGCATCATCTGCGAAGGCGCCAACGGCCCGACGACGGCGAACGCGGACCGGATCCTCGAGGACAAGGGCGTGTTCGTCATCCCCGACATCCTGGCGAACGCCGGCGGGGTGACCGTCAGCTATTTCGAGTGGGTGCAGGATCGGGGCGGGTACTTCTGGGACGAGGAGACCGTCAATCAGCGGCTGGAGAAGATCATGGTCCGGTCGTTCGAGGAGGTCGTGGCCATGGCCGAGCGGCACGGAACGAATCTCCGGATCGGCGCCTACATGCAGGCGATCGAGCGCGTCGCCGCGGTACACCGGCTCCGGGGGATGTACGCCTGAGTGGACGCTCTGCTGCTCGCCGTGGGCCGCCTCCGGCCGTACTACCGCGAGGCCTACGACGACTACCTCCGGCGGATCGGAAAGTACCTGACGGTTCGGGACGCCGAGGTGCGCGAGGCCAGCCGGGCACCGACCGCGTCGGCCCAGCGCGCCGAGGAGGCCGAGCGGCTTCGGCGTCACCTTCGGCCGGGTACGACCGTAGTGGCGTTGGCCCGGACCGGCGAAGGCTGGAGCAGCGAGCAGCTGGCGGCCCGGCTGGAGCGCTGGAGGATGGAGGCGCGTCCCATCGCCTTCGTCATCGGTGGCTCCAGAGGTCTCGCGCCGGACCTCATCGCGGGCGCGGCCTCGCGCTGGAGCCTCGGTCCCCTCACGCTCCCGCACGAGCTGGCCCGGGTGGTGGTTGCGGAACAGCTCTATCGGGGAATGACGATTCTGCGGGGCGAGCCATACCACAAGGGAAACTGACCACCCGATGACCGAGTGGTTCGAAGAATGGTTCGGCGAGGAGTACCTCCAGCTCTACCCCCATCGCGACGACGCCGAGGCGGAGCGTGCGGTGGCGCTGGTGCTCCGCGCGACGGGGTTCCAGCGTGGATGGCGCGTGCTCGATGTCGCCTGTGGGGCCGGCAGGCACGCGCGCGCCTTCGAGGCGGCCGGCGCCCGCTGCGTCGGGGTAGACCTTTCCGCTACTCTCCTGCGCATTGCTCGAACGGTCACCGGCGCCTCGCTGGTGCGAGCGGACATGCGCGCGCTTCCGATTCGACCCGGCTCCATGGACCTCACGGTCAACCTCTTTACCAGTTTCGGCTATTTTGACCGGGACGAGGAGCATGCGACCGCGCTGAACGAGATGGTCGCGACCCTGAGACCCGGAGGGTGGTTCGTGATCGACTTTCTGAACCCGGAGCTGGTGCGCCGGCGCCTGGTGCGGCACGAGGTGATGGTCGTAAACGGTGGGGAGGTGAATGTCACCCGTGCCGTCTCACCGGACGGCCATTACGTCTCGAAGACGATCGACACGCCGGCGGGGCGACGGTTCACCGAACGGGTCCGCCTCTTCGGGGCGGAGGAAATCGGCGGCATGCTCGAGCGGGCCGGCGTGACGGTACGGCAGCGATTCGGCGACTACGACGCCGCTCCTCACGAGGAGCACTCTCCCCGCACCATTCTCGTCGGACAGCGGGGATGACGCTCCGCTTCGTCGCGACTCCGCTCGATGCACCGGTCACGCCTCCCACACCCCGTCCGGGAAGCATCGATGCCGGACTCGAATCCGCATTTCTTGACTCGAGCGCGAAGGACGCGGCATTGGTCCGGCTTGGGCAGCCGGGTGCCCTCGCGATCACGACCGGACAGCAGCCGGGCCTCTTCACCGGCCCCCTCTATACCGTTCACAAGGCGCTCTCCGCCGCGGCGCTGGCGCGCGTGCTCGAGCGGCGCTGGGATCGTCCGGTGGTCCCGGTCTTCTGGGTCGCTGCCGATGACCATGACTTTGTCGAGGCGAGCCAGGCATCCTGGACGGCCGCGGACGGCAGTCTGGTCAGCGTGTCGCTCCCACCGCGCGCCCCCGATGCGCCGCTCACGCCGATGTACCGCGAGCGGCTCGGCCCCGGCGCTCGACGCCGCCCTGGAGCGGCTCGTGGCGGATCTGCCGGCCAGCGAGTTCCGGGACAGCACGCTCGAGTGGATTCGCCGCCACTACCGGGCCGAGGCCACGGTCGCGGGGGCATTCGGTGGTGCGTTGGCCGAGCTGCTGGCGCCCGCGGGCATCGTGTGCCTCGACAGCGCGCATCCGGCGGTCAAGCGGGCGGCCGCGCCGCTCATCCTGCGCGCGCTCGAGGAGGCCGCCGAGCTCGACGCCGACCTGGACCGCCGGTCGGAGGAGCTCGGCGCCGGGGCGCGCACGTCCGGCGTCGCCCTGGGAGACGGCGCCTCGCTCGTCATGCTGGAAGGTGCCCAGGGGCGCGACCGGCTCGTCGCCAGCGAGGGCGGTTTCGTCACCCGTCGTGCGCGCGAGCGGTTCTCCCTGGAGGAGCTTCGCCACATTGCGGCGACGGAGCCGACCCGGCTCTCGCCGAACGTGCTTCTGCGCCCGGTGGTGGAGAGTGCCCTGCTCCCCACCGTGGCCTACGTCGCCGGGCCGGGAGAGCTTCGGTATCTGGTGCTCACTCCGCCCGTCTACGAGCGACTGGGGGTGGCGCGCCAGCGTCCGATTCCCCGCTGGTCAGGGGTCCTCGTCGAGCCGAAGGTGGATCGCGTGCTGGAGAAGTTCGGCGTGACGCTCGAGGATCTCCTCGAGCCCGACGGGGCACTCGAGGCGCGCCTGGTACGCTCGCAGCTGCCAGGCGAGGCCGTGAAGGCCCTGGAGAGGATGCGCGCCGCGCTCGAGGCCGGCTACGAGGCCCTGGCACGAAGCGCGGAAGAGATCGACCCCACCCTGGCCCGGCCGATTCAGGGGGCGCGACATCAGGCGCTCGCCGGCACGCAGGAGGTCGAGAAGAAGCTGGTTCAGCACCTCAAGCGGAGGCAGGAAACCGAGCTGGGGCAGATCGCTCGGGCGCGCGGCTCGGTTCTCCCGGGCAACAAGCCGCAGGAGCGGGTGCTGACCGTAGCCCCGTTTCTCGCACGCTATGGTCCGGCGCTCATCTCCGACCTCGGCGCGCAGATCGAAGCGTGGTACGAGGACGCCCTTGAAGGGGCGCCGCAACCGGCATAGACTCGACCTATGTCGGTCATCGCGCTCATCCTGCTGGTCGCCTTGCTCATTCCGATCATGGGCATCGTGGTGGACTCGCCGATCGGACGCGCGCTCGCCCGCCGACTGGAAGGACCGCAGGACGTCCCGCCGGGGCTTTCCGACCTCGCCAAGAAAGTCGAGCTGCTCGAGGCCGAGGTAGACGATCTCACCCGAAGCGTCCAGACGCTCCAGGATGAGAACGCCTTTCTCCAACGGCTGTTGGACTCGCCTCAGCGTTCCTCCCTCCCACCGCCGTCGGGTCCCTGAGCGCCCGCCGCGCGGGCACGCCGCGTCCGGCGGCGATGGTGGCCGCCGGCATCCTGCTGAGCCGGATCGCGGGTCTGATCCGGAACCGCGTCTTCGCCCACTACTTCGGCACCTCCGATGCGGCGGACGCGTTCAACGCCGCCTTCCGCATTCCCAACTTCCTGCAGAACCTCTTCGGTGAAGGCGTCCTCTCGGCTTCGTTCATTCCGGTATACGCCGGGCTGAGAGCACGAGGCCAGGAGGAGGAGGCGAGGACCGCCGCGGGCGTCGTAGCGGCGCTGCTCGGACTGACCGTCTCGGTGCTCGTGCTGATCGGCGTCATGTTCACCCCGTGGCTGATCGATCTCATCGCGCCCGGGTTCGAGGGGGAAAAGCGCGACGCGACCGTCAGACTGGTCCGCATTCTCTTTCCCGGCGCGGGGCTCCTGGTCCTCTCCGCGTGGTGTCTCGGGATCCTCAACAGCCACGGGCGGTTCTTCCTCTCCTACGCCGCGCCGGTGATCTGGAATCTCGCCATCATCCTGACGCTGATCGGGTTCGGGGGACGCCTCCGCGGCTATCCGCTGGCGGAGATGGCCGCGTGGGGATCGGTCGCCGGGAGCCTGCTGCAGTTCGGGATTCAGATCCCGGCCGTCCTGCGGCTGAAAGGCGCCACCGGTCCGACCACGCTGCGGGCAGGGGCGGCGGTGCGCACGATGCTGGCCAACTTCTGGCCGGTGTTCGTGGGACGCGGCGTAGTCCAGATCAGCGCCTACGTAGACACGCTGATCTCGAGTCTCCTGCCGACCGGCGCCGTCGCGGGCGTCTCCTACGCGCAGGTGCTGTACACCCTGCCGGTCAGTCTTTTCGGGATGTCGGTGTCGGCGGCCGAGCTGCCTGCGATGGCCGGAGCCACCGGCGAAGAAGGCGCCCGCGCCGCGGAGCTCCGGGCCCGACTGACGGCGGGGCTCAGGCAGATCGCGTTCTTCGTCGTTCCCTCGGCCGTCATCTTCCTGGCATTGGGAGACGTCGTCACCTCCGCGCTCTACCAGACGGGCGAATTCACCCGCGACATGGCGCTGTATGTCTGGGCCATTCTTGCCGGCGCGGCCGTCGGGCTGCTGCCCTCCACGCTCGGTCGCCTCTACGCCTCCACCTACTACGCTCTCCACGACACACGGACGCCGCTGCGCTTCGCGCTGATCAGGGTGGGACTGTCGCTGCTCCTGGGATACCTGTTCGCGGTCAAGCTTCCGCCGGTTCTGGGGCTGGAGCTGCGGTGGGGAGCCGCGGGACTGACCCTGGCGTCCGGGCTCGCCGCCTGGGTGGAGTACTCACTGCTCAAGCGGCGGCTGCAGGACCGAATCGGGAAGACGTCGATGCCGTTCTCCTACCTGGCCCGGGTCTGGACGGCGGCCGCGTTGGGGGCGGGAGCGGCTTGGCTCGGGCGTGATCTGGTGCCGGTGCAACGGCCTCTGATCGGGGCGATATTTCTGCTTGGTACGTTCGGCCTCGTGTACCTCGGCGTGACCACGGCCTCGGGCCTACCCGAAGCACGCCGCGTGGCCGGACGAGTGTGGCGCGGACAGTCCGCAGGTGATTGATGAGCAATCCGTCTCTTCCCGAAGTCCTTCAACGCAAGCTGGACACGCTTCCGGAAGGCCCCGGGGTGTACCTCTGGAAGGATGCCGCCGGCGAGGTCCTGTACGTCGGCAAGGCCAAGCGCCTGCGGAGCCGGGTGCGGAGCTATTTCGCGACCGACTTCGCCGTCAGCCCGAAGAATCTGCTTCTGCAGCGGTTGATCGCCGATGTCGAGACGATCGTGGTGCCGAGCGAGGCCCAGTCGCTGATCCTCGAGAACAACCTGATCAAGGAGTATCGCCCCCGGTTCAACGTCCGGCTCAAGGACGACAAGAGCTATCCGTCGATCGCGGTCACCCTGGGCGAGCCGTTTCCCCGGGTGCTGGTCACCCGAAACCGAAACATCCCCGGGGCCCGGTACTTCGGGCCCTACACCGATGTGGGGCAGCTCCGCCGGACCCTCGCCATCATCCGTCGCATCTATACCATGCGGAGCTGTCACGACGACTTGCCCCGCGAGCGGCGCGAGCGACCCTGCCTCGACTACCACATCGGCAAGTGCCAGGCTCCGTGCGTGGGGTGGCAGGACGAGGAGTCGTATCGACGGATGGTGACGGACGTGGTGCAGTTTCTCGAGGGCAGGACGCAGGACCTGCGGGTGAAGGTCCGGGAGGCGATGCTCGCGGCCAGCGCGCGGGAGGACTACGAGCGCGCCAAGAACCTTCGGGACGCCCTCCGCTGGCTGGAGCGGCTGGAGGAGCCGGTCAGCGTCGAGGTCATCGGCACCGGCGATGCAGACGTGATCGGCTACGCCCGGGATGGCGATGACGCCGTCGGCGTCCTGTTCCGGGTGCGTGACGGCGCCGTCGTGGGCCGGGAGCATCGTTTCCTCGAGGGCCTCGAGGAGGAGCAGGACGCCGCGGTGTTGAGCGCGTTGCTGGTCCGGTACTACGTGCCGATCGAGGATCGAGCCAGGCGGCTGGTCATTCCATTTCCACCGGACGACTGGGATGCTCTGCGCGAGCTGTTGCCGGACACCGACTGGAGCGTTCCGCAACGGGGCACGGCCCTCCGCTGGCTCGAGCTCGCGGACGGCAATGCGCGCCACCTGCTGGAGAGCCTTCGCATCGAGTCGTTCGAGACCGAGGAGCGCGCCGAGGATCCGGTGTACGCCCTCGGCAGGGACCTGGGGCTGAGCGTGGTGCCGCGCAGCCTCATCTGCGTGGACATCTCCCACAATCAGGGGCGTGACACGGTCGGATCGCTGGTCTGGTTCGAAGCCGGCCGGCCCAAGAAGAGCGAGTATCGGAAGTTCAAGATTCAGGGGGCGGGGCAGCAGGACGATTTCGCGGCGATCCAGGAAGTGCTGACGCGCTACCTCACGCGCCGACGCGACGAGCAGCTCAGCATGCCGGACCTCATCGTGATCGACGGGGGCAAGGGCCAGCTCAGCGCGGCGCATGGAGGCGGCCGGAAGTCTCGGGCTCGGCAGCATCCCGATGATCAGCCTGGCCAAGCGAGAGGAGGAGGTGTTCCTCCCGGGCCGGGCGGAGAGCCTCCGGCTGTCGCGGAGGAGCCCCTCGCTCCGCCTACTCCAGCGCGCCCGGGATGAGGCGCACCGTTTCGGGCTGGCGTACAACCGGAATCGGCGGACCCGGCGGACGATCACCTCCGAGCTGCTGAACATCCCCGGCGTCGGACCAACCCGCCGGCGGCTCCTTCTGGAGCGGTTCGGGAGCCTGGCGGGGGTGAAGTCCGCCTCGGTGTCCGAGCTCGCGACCGTGCCGGGGTTCTCCACCCGCCTCGCGGAGAAGGTGCTCTCCTGCACCTCAACGAGGGCAGGTAGGGGATTTGCTATCGGCGTCGGACGCGGCCATATTCTTAAGTCTATGTCTGATGGTCATTTTGCCATCCTCGACCCGGCCGCGGGAATCAGCGGCGACATGGTCCTTGGAGCCCTGGTTGCCGCGGGAGCCCCGGCCGAGTGGCTGCGCGAGCTCCCGAGCCGACTGGGCTTCCCCGAGGTCACCGTAGCGGTCGAGACGGTGGACCGCTGCGGGCTTCGGGCGACCAAGGTCAATGTCAGCCTTCCCGGCGACCGCCGCGAGCTTCCCAGCATGCCGGTCGAGCCGCACTCGCACGACCCCCACCACGACGGACCGAATCACGTCTCACGAGCACGGCGACGGCGGGCATCACCACATCGGTGAGCTGATCGCCCGGATCGACCGGGCTCCGCTCTCGAGCTCCGTCCGCGAGCGCGCCGTCCGGGCCTTCCGACTCCTCGGCGAGGCCGAGGGGCGTATTCACGGCGTGCCGGCCGATCAGGTCGCGCTGCACGAGGTGGGCGCCGCGGACGCGATGGTGGACATCGTGGGCGCGCTCGAGGGATTCGAACGGCTTGGCGTGAGCCGGGTCTATAATTGGCCCGTGACGGTCGGTGCCGGCTGGGTCCGCGCCGCGCACGGAGTGATTCCCGTGCCCGCCCCGGCCACGGCGGTACTGCTCGAAGGCATCGAGCTCGGCCCCAACGGACCGGTGACCGGCGAGGCGACGACGCCGACGGGCGCGGTGCTGCTGCGAGTCCTCTCGGCCGGTGCACCACCGGCTCGCTGGCGGCCCGTGTCGGCAGGTGCCTGGGGCGCCGGTGGACGGAACCCGAGCGACGTATCCGAACGCGCTGCGGCTTGATCCTCGCGGAATCGGTGGCCGAGGCCGGCAGAGGTCGTCCTGCTCTCGACCGACGTGGATGATTTGAGCCCCGAGTATCTCGATCCCCTGCGCGAAGCCCTGTTCGCCGCCGGTGCGCTGGACGTGCAGGTCTGGGCGACCCAGATGAAGAAGGGACGCAGCGGGTTTCCGAATCGAGATCACGGTGGCTCCCGGCAGAGGCCGATCGGGTGTCCGAGAGCCTGTTCCGGCACAGCACGACGGCCGGTGTGCGCCGCCAGATCGCCGAGCGCGTCACCTTGCCGCGCAGAGAGCTGCAGCTCGATGCCGGTGACGGGATGCGCGTGCGGGTAAAGGTGTTGGAGGCACCGGACGGCCCTCGGGTGAAGCCCGAGTACGACGACGTCGCGGCGGTGGCCAGCAGGACCGGCCGCCCCGCCCACGAGGTGGCAAGGGACTTGCAAAACCTGGCGCTTCGCCTGGTGAGCCCTGACGATGCCGCCCGGCCCGTGACCCCGAACAAGGAGTCTTGACGAGTGAACGCGAAGATCGTGTCGGCCCTCTCGCTGCTGGTACTCACCGCGGTGGCCGCGCAGGCGCAGCAGCAGCAGGTGATCAGCGATCGAGTGGCCAAGTCGATGCCCGCCAAGTATCGACCCGCCGAAGTGCGAGCTCAAGTCCGGGCATTTCAAGGTCAGCAGCGGCGCGACCTATCTTGAAGACCGGGATCGAGACCGAGGTGCCCGACAACAAGCGCCGCGTCTGGGAGAGCGGCCGCAAGGTGTTGCTCGAGGCGATCGAGAAGAACGGGCAGGCCCAGAACGGCGCTGCCTGGTACTATCTCGGCCGCATCTACCTGGTTGAGGGGGACATCACGGGGGCCGACACCGCGCTGGCCAAGGCGCAGAAACTGGCGCCCCAGTGCGCCAAGGATGCCCAGGCCTATATCCAGAACGGGTGGGCGCGCACTCATGCGCGCGGGCAACAATTTCGAGGAGCAGAAGAACCCCGATTCCGCGCTGGTGCATGTACCGGCAGGCCGCGATTTCTGGACTCCCGCTCGCCGCTGTCCCACTACTATTCGCCAAGGTCCTGGGCGAGCAGGGCCAGTCCGACAGCGCGGCCGTGCACTACGGGATGGCCGCGGCCGCCGTCGGGGAAACACGACCGACACGTCCCTGGTGAAGGTCCGGAATCAGTCCGCCTTCAACGAGGGCGCGATCTATCTGAACGCGAAGAAGTACCCGCAGGCCGTGGCGGCGTTCGAGCGCTATGTGAAGTGGGTGCCGGGTGACGCCGAGGCCAAGCGGGGCCTCGCCGGCGCGTATCGCGGGGCAGGGCAGGTGGACAAGGCGCAGGCCATCGAGAAGGAGCTCGTCGCCTCGGGGGCCGGCGCCGGCGGTGCGGCCGGCGGCGCGGGTGCGCAGGACCTGATGACGGTGGGTATCAATCTGTACAACGACAAGAAGTACACCGAGGCCGCCGCTGCGTTCGAGCAGGTGGTGGCGGCGCGGCCGTACGATCGGGACGCGCTGTTCAACCTGGCGAACACCTATCTCGCCATGAAGAACGGCGCCAAGCTGCTGCCCACGGCGCGAGAAGCTGGCGGCCATCGAGCCGCTGAACGAGACCGCGGTCAAGCTGGTGGGTGAGGGCTACAAGCAGACGAAGCAAGGTGGACGATGCGATCAAGGTCGCGGAGAAGGTCCTGGCGATGCCGGTGGACGTGAAGGTCACCGACTTCGCCACCGCGGGCTCAGGTGCCACGCTGTCCGCGACCGCGACCGGCCGCTGAAGCGCAGACGGCGGCGGGCAAGCCGATCCCGCCCGCGCCGGTGACTCTGGCCGTCGAGTTCCTGGACGCCAAGGGCACGGTAGTTGCCAGCCAGGATGCCCCGATCCCTGCCTTGAAGCCGGGCGCGACTCACGAGATCAAGGTGGCGGGGCAGGGCGCCGGTATCGCAGCCTGGCGGTACAAGCAGAAGTAACCAGGGAGGCGGACTGATGGCACTCCGGGCACCGAGGCCGTCGGATCACGGTCTCACGACGACCCAGGCGCCGTTCATCGAGCAGGCACAGGCGGAAGGGCGGCTGTACATCCATCAGCCGTACGAGCTGTACTCCGCCGACAATCACGACGCCTGGCACCGCCTCTTCACCCGGATGGAGGATCGCTGGCGCCGGTACGCCAATCCGCGATTCCTCCAGGGGATCGAGAGCCTCTGTCTCGATCCCCAGCAGGTGCCGCGGCTGGAAGACGTCAACCGATTTCTCAGCCCGCTCACCGGATTCAAGGCCAAGCCGGTGAGCGGGTACGTTCCGTCCTTCCTGTTCTTCGATTGCCTTCGGAACCGCGAGTTTCCCACCACCATCACCATCCGCGACGGCGCCACGCTCGACTACCTGCCGGAGCCCGACATCTTCCACGACATCGCCGGGCACGTGCCGATGCACACCGACCGGGCGTTCGCGGACACGCTGGTGCGCTTCGGGGACTGCGCGCACACGGCGGCGGAGATCGTGGCCGGGATCAAGGACGAGAAGGAGAAGATCCGGCGGGTCACCAGCATCTTCAAGGCGATGGCGCGGTTCTTCTGGTTCACGATCGAGTTCGGGCTGATGCGCGAGGGCGGTACGGTCAAGGTCTACGGCAGCGGTCTGCTCAGCTCGTACGGCGAGATCGCGCACTCGGTGGACTCGCCCGAGGTGCAGCGCTACCCGATGCAGCTCGAGTGGGTGGTCAACCAGTACTTCGAGATCGACCACTACCAGCCGCTGCTGTTCGTGGTGGACTCGTTCGATCACCTGTTCGAGCTGGTCGGACGAGCTCGAGCGATGGATGCGGGAGGGGCGGCTCGACAACGTGGCGCCGGGCGAGCCTGCGGTGAGCGAGCCGGACCTCCGGAGCTTCCTGGAGGCGTCGCGCGGGAAGGGTTGAGAGCACGTGTCGAGTCGGCGGTCCGGTCCGATCACGTGCTCTACTCGGGTGACGTCCGGTGCCCGGAGTTGGTCGAGCGATAGAAACCGGCAGCTCCGGGATCCACCCGGTAGTCGGTCAGCTTCCGGCCGTCCAGGATCAGCCCCGCCAGGCGACCCGCTGCCTCCGCCCCTTTGTTCCCAAGGCGCAGCTCGAAGTGAACCCATTCATAGGGCTCGGCTCCCCGTGTCGCCATGGTCCCGAGTGGCTGCCCCCGTGTTACCGACATCTTGCGGCGGACCACAACCGAGGCTGGGTCGAGGTTTGCATAGACGGCCCGGAACCCGCCGGGGTGCTCCACGACGACGTAGGGTCCGTTGGGCCCGCACGTGGCGGTCGGCACCGGTGGGAGGCAGACGCTGATCACCCTCCCGTCAGCGGCGGCCAGGACCTCGACCGCATCGGCGCCGGAGGCCGCCTCCTCCTCCAGTGTCACAGCGGCGAAATCGAGACTATATCGCGAAACCCCGGCGTGATAGCAGTCATGAGCACCATCCCTTCGGAGTCCCCCCTCGTGCCCGGCGCATTCCGGTGTCGGAGTACCCACCTCAGTCAGCAATAGCCAGTGCCGCCCCGCGGGGAGGGGCAGGCGGAAGTCCGCGTGGACCACGACAGGGACGATCCCCAGCCCCGGCTCGCTGTACGCGGTGATCGTGGCGGTGCCGGGCCCGACGGCCGAGACCACCCCGGCCGGCGAAACAATGGCGATCCGCTCGGCGCTGCTGGTCCAGGTAATCTGTCGGTTGGGGAGCGTCCTGCCTTCGGTATCGCGAACCGTCGCTGCAAGCGGGGCACTCGCGCCGATCGGCAGAGTCAGTTGATCGGGCTCGATCGTGACGGTGACGACGGACACGGCTTCGGGGCCGGCGGAGTCTCGGTCGCATGCCTGAGAGGTGAGACTCCCGATAAGTGCCAGGATGGACCCGGCGCTTCGGAGGCGGAGCGGCACCATGTTCTATGCTGGGGTCGTGTACCGGCAGGAACAAGCCCCACCAGCGGAAACGGGCCTTGCTGTGCCAACCGTGTTCGGTCATATTCGTCAGACGGAACGCGGTAACTCGTTGCGGTGCAATCCCCGCGGGCGTAATTCAGTGGTAGAATGCCAGCTTCCCAAGCTGGACGTCGCCGGTTCGAGTCCGGTCGCCCGCTCTCTGGAAGCTCCTCCCCTCTTCGACTTCGGTCGTGGCGGGCTTTTTCGTGCCTTCGGCGTCTCCCGTCCGCGGTAACGTTCCCGGTGCCAAAGGCACGGTCGAGGCCAAGCGCTGTAGCCGAGCCGCTCCGAGGTGCTGCTCGACCCGGTACTCGGCGACCTCGGACCGAGGCCGCACGTCGCCCAGGTGGGAGTAGATCCGCAACGGCAGTGTGCTTCATGTCTTGTTCTAAGCGTTAGCCTAGTTTATAACCGCAGGGCGACTAGGTAGGCAGGTAGGTCACGGCCTCGTTCGACGCTTTCGTTTATCCTCACCACCCGTAACTCGCCACCTATGCCATCCCTTCCACCGCAGGACGCCATGACCCTCACCCAAGCGGCGGTTAGCTGCAGCCTAAGTCCACCAGCCTACGGGACCAGATTCGCAACGGACGGCTCGAGGCTTCGAAGCTGGGACAGGGTCTGGATGGTGTCACGGAAGGCGCTGGGCAGGACGGCGGCGCTACCTGAATGGGCGTGCCCCCAGGTCCGAGCACCGGCCGAAGGCCTCATGTGAGTCTCGAAGGGCGGAATTGGGAAAGGGAGCAGCGTGATCAATGGCTGAGCACTGGTCAACGACTCGGAGCACTCCGCCCAGCCGGCGTGCGTTGAACAGGCGCGTTATGGCGTCGGAGTGCTGCAGGATTGGAAGACGGGGGCAATCGGCGGCACAGGCTCTCAAACGATCGGATAACCCACTCTTGAAACTCGACGATCTGCAACCCGACGATCTGCAACCCGACGCCGCTGTCCGTGGGACTCTCCCTGACGCTGTGATCCTGTCGTCTGCATAGAATGGCGCCGGCTCGGACGCGCTGACCCTCGTGTTTCGTGGGTCGAACGGCCGAGTAGCGGACGAGATTCTATACCGGCACGACGAGCCGCGTCTCGAGATCGTCGAAGCGGGTAGGCCATGGAGCTTCGGACGATCCGCGCCGCTGAACCACGTCCACTCGCCGCCCCGGCACAACTAGTGGGAGGTATCGCACAACGAGCGAGGTGCAATATGAGCGACCGTCCGATTCGATCGAGAGCTTCGTCGAAGGCCACCCCGAAGAAAACCGGCGCCTCCAGAGCAACAGCCGCAACCCGCGCCCGCGCCAAAACCACAGCGCGGAAACAGACCGGCGTGAAATCCACAGCCAAAGCCACGGCATCGAAACCCGCGGCCGCCAAAACCACAGTGCCGAAATCCACCGGTGCCAAAGCGCGAGCGCCGAAGGCTGCCGGCGCGAAGACCACATCGAAGCCGCGTGAGGTGAGCGTCGGGACCGACGCGGCGTTCGCCTCCGGTCGGGCGGCGGCCCGGCGCCGGTTGAAGAACATCTCCGAAGTGCGGCACTTCTTCCGCACGAACGACGTGCCGATCTACTTCTTCGGCGCGACGCCGTTCAACCTGCTCGGCCTGGACCGCTGGGTACGCAACTTCTCGTACATCACCTACTACGACGCGTGGGACGGCGCGCACCCCCGGGTCTTCACACCGAGCCACAAGCCGTATCATCGAGTTCGAGAGCGGCGAGGAGATCAACAACTGGCTGCTGCCCAACCCCGAGGTGCGGGCCCACATCGACAGCGCACGACGCGCGGCGTGCGGCCCAAGGTCGCGATGGTGTTCTTCGACAGCGAGACCGAGGAGATCTGCGAGGAACTGGGCTACGACCTGATCCTGCCGCCGGCCAGCCTGCGTGAACACCTCGACTCGAAGATCGTCACGACCCAGCTCGGCAACGAGGCCGGGGTGCCGAGCGTGCCGAACGTGCTGACCAAGGTCGAGGACTGGGACGGGACTGCAGAAGGCGGCCGAAGAAGGCGAGCCTCGGCGACGACCTCGTGGTCCAGACGCCGTACGGCGATTCGGGTAAGACCACGTTCTTCATCGCCTCGGAGGCGGACTGGAAGAAGCACAGCGCCGATATCGTCGGCGAGGAGATCAAGGTGATGCGCGGATCAACAACCGCCCGGTCGCCGTCGAGGCGGTGCTCACCCGGCACGGCACCATCGTCGGACCCTTCATGACGGAGCTGACCGGATACAAGAAGCTCACCCCTACCGCGGTGGCTGGTGCGGCAACGAGATGTTCCCGGACGTGCTTACCGACGAAAGCCGGCGTATCGGCAACGCAATGGTCCGCCGGCTGGGTGATCGGCTGGCCAGGAGGGCTACCGCGGGTTCTTCGAGGTCGACGTCCTGGTCGACACCGACACCGGCGACGTCTACCTCGGCGAACTGAACCCGCGTATCAGCGGCGCGTCCGCGATCACCAACGTGACCGCGGGCGCCTACGCCGACGTTCCGCTGTTCCTGTTCCACCTCCTCGAGTACATGGACGTCGACTTCGAACTCGACGTCGACGAGATCAACGAGCGGTGGGAGGAGCTGGCGTCCGAGGACGTGTGGAGCCAGATGATCATCAAGGAGACCGACGACATCGTGCAGCGACTGACCGCGACCCCCGCACCGGCCAGTACTCCCTCGACGCCAGCGGTGCGCTGGTGTTCCGCCGGGCCGCGCTGGACTGGCACCAGCTGCAGAACGAGTCCGAGGCGTTCTTCCTGCGCATCTACGGTCCCGGGGACTACCGCTGGAAGGGTGCCGACCTCGGCGTCCTGGTCACGAAGGGTCGCCTGCAGGTCGAGTCGGGCGGCGGCAAGTCTCACTGACCATCCGGGCGCGCCACCTCATCGACTCGATTCGGGCCGGGGTTTGCAGGTGAGCCGATCGCCGAGCCCTCGCCGGCAGTCGCGAATGTCGGGGTCAAGTCGGGCTGAGTTAGGGTCGTCGGGTACCCGTACCAACTCGAGAGCAAGGCTCCAGGAGGCCTGAACATCCACGGTGCTCGGCGGCAACCCCGGCGGCCCTCGACGCTGGAGAACTGGCAGTCGGCCGCGCATCTGCGCTGGACGTTCCAGCACATCGCCGACTTTCTGCCGACGGCGACGATCTCGCGTGGCACCGGGCCGGTCGCCGACCTGCGGTCCGCACCGGCCGAACTCACCGACGTCCCGCTCTACGACAAGACGAACCGCAAGCGCACCACGGTCGGCGATGTGATGGCCGCCGACCGTGACGGACGGCTGGATCGTCGCCCAGCACGGCAAGGTGCTCGAGGAGCACTACTACGGCGGCATGGCCGACGACACCCAGCACCTGCTGATGTCGGTGAGCAAGTCGCTGATCGGCATGGTGGCCGGCGCTGCTTTCGTGACCGGCGTGCTGGACGTCGGAGGCGGAGCTGACCAGCTACGTGCCCGCGCTGGCCAGTCCGGATACGCCGGCGCCACGGTGCGCCACCTGCTCGACATGCGATCGGGCATCAGCGTTCTCCGAGGACTACCTGGACCCGATGGCGCAGGTGCGGCTGCTCGACCAGGCCATCGGGTGGGCGCCGCGCCCGTGCCGGACCTGCCGACCACCATGCACGACTTCCTGCTCAGCCTGCAGCAGAAGTCACCGCACGGCGGACCGTTCGAGTACCGGTCGTGCGAGACCGACGTGCTCGGCTGGATCTGCGAGGCGGCCAGCGGGCGTGCGGATGCCCGAGCTGATGTCGCGAGCTGCTGTGGAGCAAGACTCGGCGCGGAGAACGACGCGACGATCGGCGTCGACTCCGTGGGCACCGGCATGTTCGACGGCGGGATCAACGCCAGCCTGCGCGACCTCGTCCGATTCGGCTCGCTGTTCCTCAACGGCGGGACATCGTTGACCGGCGAACAGGTGGTGTCGCCGTCCTGGATCGCCGACACGTTCTCCGGCGCCACCGACTCGCGGGCGGCGTTCGCCGCCAGCCCCGACGACAACCGGATGCCCGGCGGCATGTACCGCAACCAGTGCTGGTTCCCGTTCGGGCAACAACGTGTTGCTGTGCCTGGGGATTCACGGCCAGATGATCTATATCAACCGGGCGGCAAACCTCGTCGCCGCCAAGCTGTCGAGTTGGCCGATGCCGCAGGACGCGACCAAGCTGTTCTCGACCATCGCGGCCTTCGACGAGATAGCCGTCCACCTGTCCTGACGCGGGCTGCTTGCCCGCCGGGCTCGCTGTCGGGCCGCTTTGCCAAGGAAGTCGGCCGAGCGACGAGCTATGAAGATCGTTCCGCGGGTGATCGGCTGGCGGGACAAGGGAGGAGCTTGGCACCTCGGGTGGAAGCTGTAGGTCTGCGCTCTCGTGGCGCACCATGGCGCACTACGGCGCATCCCCCGGGGACGGGCAGGGTTCTCCGAGGGGTCGCCCGAACTCATGATGCCGGGGCGCATGGGGTCGGCCTACCGCCGCGTGGTAACGCTCGCGGTAACAAACAACCTGTCGCTAGCTGGCGCTGGATAGCGGGGGAGGAGCTAAGTCCTTGATTTACGCTGGTGGGCGCTCGTCCTCGTGGGCTCGTCCGCTTCCCAAGCTGGACGTCGCCGGTTCGAGTCCGGTCGCCCGCTCTCAGGAAGCTCCTCGCCTGACGTGACTTCGGTTGCGTCGGGCTTTTTCGTGCCCGTAGCATCCCCAGGAACGTTCCCCACGACCTTCCGACCTGTGCCAGCCCGGCGCCGAGACCTGGGGGCTCCCAGGTCCCCATAGCGTCCTAGCCGCTGCCCATCCACGATGCGCTACAGCTCCCGATACCGGACGAGCAGGAGAAAGTAGAGCCCGTAGAGGATCAAGCCTACCGCCACTGCGCCGAGCAGCCAGCGCCCCTGGCCCAGACCCGAGAGTAGCCAAAGCGCCTTCTCCCATCCGCCCGCCTCCGACGGGTCGTACTCGACCGCCACCTGGACCAGGGACCAGCCTACGATCAGCGAGAGGACTCCGAGCGTCATGTAGCCGAGGCTTCCGCTTACGGTGGTCACCACGCGCTCGAGTCTTGAGAGGCCGGGGCGAAGGCTATCCCGAAAGCGACCCGTTATTCCGAGCCGAAGCTGGAGCACACCCGACGTCATGACGATCACGCCCACCAATGCGACGAGAAAGCGCCCGACGTGCGGTGTAAGCAGTTTGGCGGCGAGATCCTTCAGGTCCGGTCCGCCGCCGCGGTTCCTCCCCAGCAGCAGGTTGACAGCCGCGTAGGGGAGCAGCGCGTAGCCGATGCCGGTCACGAAGAACGCAACCCGCTCGGCAATTCCCCGGAAACCCGCCCCCTTGCGCTCCGGATCCACGATGGCGGCCACGAACATCCACAGCGCATAGCCGGCGAGCCCTGCGGCGAGCACGGCGAGAATCAGCCGTCCGTATGGCTGGGCGAGGACGGACTCGATCGCCCCCTGCTGGCCGGTGAGGCCCCCACCTTTCCCCAATGCGTAGCGCAGCGCCAGCACGCCGACCAGGATCGTTGCGAGTCCCTTGGCCGCAAAGCCGAGGCGCGTCACGCGATCGAGCACCAGAGCGGCGCCGCCGGTAGCGCGTTCGAGCTCCGGGTGGCTCACGGGCTGTACCTGGTCATTGGTGGCAACCCGGAATTCTTACCGGGCAAGTGATGCGCATTCGCGGAGCAATCGTGGCCACATGGTCCATCCCTTGGCGGAGTGTCACACACATGGCCCACGACCGCAACGCCTAGAGTCTGGTCAGGCTCGCTTGCCTCCCAGGCTGGACGTCACAGGTTCGAGTCCGGTTGCCTACTCTCTCGAGAATCTTCTCCGCTGAAGGTAGATCTCGGCCATCCGCATGACATTCGAGTCCCCGGGCCAGCGAGCCGCTGCAATCCGTGGTAGACTACTTCACTGGCCACGTAGGCCGTCGCTCTCGTCCCACACGCAGCCGTCCACGAATAGCCCTCCATGAATCCGAGGCAAGGGAGTTTCCGTGACTAATTTCAGCAAGGACCAGCTCGACAAGATTCGCGCCCTGCTGGAGAAGGTTGGTGTAAAGCCGGAGTGCCCTGCCTGCCGACGCGGGATGCTGGTGCTCGACCGCGGACAGTTCATCCTCCAGGAAGCGGCGCAATCGCGCGAGAACCCCACAGGAGCCCCGGGTGGCGCGGCTGGACCCACGGGGAGAGTCGCAACGTGTGTGCTCTTGGCCTGCAACACCTGCGGCTTCGTCCGGATGCACTCACTCGCGGCGATCGGCCAAGACAACATGATTTGAAGCTGCGCCCCGCCGGATGCGCCTGACGTGACTGACGTCACGTCGGGCTTTTTCGTCCTACCAGACCTTCATGGAAGATGTGACCCGTCAGGCCAAACGACATTGCGGAGGTGATTGTGGCCGCCATCGTGCAAGGCCCTTTCCTGCGACCGGCGCTTTGGGCCATCGTGCTGATGGCAGCCTGCAGCGGGAGTGATGGTCGGTCCACGGACACCTGGCAATTCAAAGTAGATACGAGCCGGTCCGAGACCGATGGCACCCCTCACCAGACCTCATGGCTGCGTGCCGTGGGCAAGGAGGGGCCCAGAGGGGAGGCCCGGACGGAGGCGGTCATCCTCAGTTTCGATTGCTTACCAGGCAACACGAGCAGCACGATCATGACGGAGCAGGCGCTTCGGCAGGGCAGTGTGGAGACGCGGCTGCAAGTGGATGGCGGTCCGCCTCGCCGTATTCCTGGCTTCGCTGGAACAACCGCGTCGAGTGGTCAGGTGGTCCTGACGATTCCTCAAGACTCGATGCTCGCGCTCCTCAGCGGACACCAGCAAGCGACAATCGAGTATGCCGACGGAGCAGGATCCTCCAGGACAATCGCGGAGTTTCCTATCGCGGGCCTCGAGAGGTACCGGGGGCCTTTCCTGGCGGCTTGTGCGAAACGGGGTGGCAAGAAGGAGTGACTGCCTGGCAGGCGGTCGCGTACCCTGTTGCTCTCAGTGACGATTTCGTGAGGTGGTGAGCAACCTTTGCAGCCGGCCCCATTCATCCGGCGGCAACTTGCTCTCCCAGCCGATGGCCACGAGCGGATTGGCCTTGTAGTAGGTCCCCCGCGCGTGGGCCAGCCCGCTGATTTCGACACAGTAGTAGCAACGGCGGAAGATGAAGACGGCTCGTTCGCCGGGCACCAACGGTGGGGCCGACCACCAGTTACTGCGGGTGGTGTTCACCGCCGGGTATTGGACGACGATCTCGTTCGCCAGCAACTTGCCGAACGCCGGCGGCGGCGTAAGTGCCGCTGGGAGCATGCCGAGATCGGGCCGCTTCGCGCGCTTGAGCTTGCCTTTCAGGACGGAGTCGACGACCACCCGCACATCGTACCAGGTCTCCTTCGCTCCCCACTGGAACTGCGGCGTCATGAATCCGTGCTGCGAGGCCAACTCGACGGGAGTTCCCAACACGACGAGCTCGGCGTGGCGTATGGCCTCGCGGAGGATCGAGTCAGGGATCTGGCCCTCCGACGGCATCTCCGCCGAACGAGGCACGGCAGGGGACAGCGCGCTCCGAAACGGGGAGCAGGAAGCGAGGAGGAAGCACGCCAGGCCGAGCAGCCCGGACGTGAGGAGTGCTGTCGGATACATGGGCAGGCCGCTGATCTACTCTAGGGCCGAGACATGGACGGCGCCAGACGGGTCTCGTCCTCACCTAGATTCATCGCGTGGAACGGTCCGTAAGGATCGCACCAGGCCATCCACCCGGAGCCGAACATGCAAGCCACCAAGTCGCGGTCCTGGTTCACCCGATTCGCGAAGGCGGCCAGTCGCCTGGCCGGGAGGCCGGGCGCGTTCATCCTGGCTACCGCCGTTGTCCTGGTCTGGCTGGCGAGCGGTCCGCTGTTCCACTTCAGCGACACGTGGCAGCTCGTGATCAATACCGGTACGACGATCGTCACGTTCCTGATGGTGTTCTTGATTCAGAACACCCAGAACCGCGATACCGAGGCTATTCAGGTGAAGCTGGACGAACTGCTGCGCGTGACCCGGGGAGCGCACGTCGCCCTGCTCGACCTGGAAGAGCTGGAGGACAAGGAGCTCGACCGGATTCGCCGAGACTACGAGGCACTCGCGGAGAAAGCGCGCGAGGAGTTGCGGCGTGGCAAGCCGGACACCGGGGTACCACGGACCGGGGGCGGCTCCAAGTCGTGACTTCGACGGGTGCGGCAGGCATGTGTTAGGGCGGCCGCCGCGTGCCAGGCCTGCGGGATCCCGCTCCCCTTCGCACCCGCGTGAGACCGCCACTACCGGGTTTCCTCTTAGATTCCTCCCTGTGAACTCGACGGAGTCCCTCGACCAAGACCAGCAGCTCCTGGGCACGCTGCAGGCGCGCTTCGGCCTGTCGGCGTTCCGCCCGGGCCAGCTCGATGCGGCCCGGGCCATGCTGGCCGGTCGAGACCTGGTCGCCGTCATGCCGACCGGGGCAGGGAAGTCGCTCTGCTTTCAGCTTCCCGCATTGCTCCTCGACGGCGCCACGGTCGTCGTCTCACCCCTCATCGCCCTGATGAAGGATCAGGTAGATGCCCTTCGGGGACGCGGGATCGCCGCGGCCGCGCTCCATTCAGGGCTACCCTCCGGCGAGCGGACCGCGGTCGAGGCGGCGCTCGTCGCCGGTCGGCTCTCGCTCCTCTACGTGGCCCCGGAGCGGCTGGGCAACGCGTCCTTTCGCGCCTGCCTCGGCCGGGCCCGCGTGGCGCGGCTGGTCGTTGACGAGGCGCATTGCATCAGCCAATGGGGCCATGATTTCAGGCCCGACTACCGCCGCCTCGCGGCGGTCCGCGCGGAGCTTGGCGTACCGGCCTCCGCCTTCACCGCCACCGCCACCCCCGACGTGCGCGCCGACATCGCCGTGCAGTTGGGTCTCCAGGCACCCGTCGAGCTGGTCACCGGCTTCGAGCGGCAGAACCTGACCCTGGCGGTCGAGAGCTGTCGCGGCCGGGAAGACAAGGCTCGGGCGCTCGAGCGACTCCTGCGGGAAGTCGGCCCGCCCGGCATCGTGTACGCCGCGACGAGAAAGTCGGTCGATCTCTGGGCAGACGTCCTGGCGACGCTCGGCGTACGAACGGGCAGCTATCACGCGGGCCTGAGCGACGGGGAACGTTCCCGGGCGCAGGACGATTTCCTGGCCGGACGCGCGGACGTGATCGTCGCCACCAACGCCTTCGGAATGGGCGTGGACAAGGCGGACATCCGGTTCGTGGCCCACGCGGAGCTGCCGGGCAGCGTCGAGTCCTACTACCAGGAGGTGGGGCGCGCAGGCCGGGATGGGCTGCCTTCACGTTGCGTACTCCTCTTTTCTCCGGCCGACGTTCGCACCCAGGAGTTCTTCCTGGAGGGAGCCAATCCAACGGCGGCCACCTTCAAGCAAGTGTGGGCGGAGCTCGGCCACGGGGTGCCGGCCGCCGAAATCGAGAGTGCTTCGATGGCGTCGGCCACGGCGGCCAGACTGCTGCAGCGGTCCGCGGAGAGCGCCGGCGTCGCACTGGGCGAGGGCCCGCCGCCGGTGGACCTGGCCGGCCGGAGCCTCAAGGCAAAGCGCGATCGCGAGCGGCTCGACACCATGGTCCGATATGCCTTCTCCCGCGGATGCCGCACCAGGTTCATTTTCGACTACTTCGCCGGCGGCGCGCGGGGAGGCGCGGCGCCACGGTGCGGCGTGTGCGACGTGTGCCTGGGTTGGGGCCGCGGCGTTCCCCGCGCGCTCGGCGATGACGAAGTGCTGGAAGTGAGAATCGCGCTCTCGGCCGTGGGGAGATTGTCGGGACGTTTCGGAGTGGAGCGCTTGGCGCAGGTACTGGTCGGCAGCAGGAGCAAGGAAGTCCTGAGCCGCGGGCTGGACCGCATACCCACCTACGGCAAGCTGTCGGCCCTGCCGCTGGACCGGATCAAATCGCTCCTCGGAACTCTGGCGGACGCGGGATTGCTGGAGCGGCGGGGAATCGAAGGCGGCAGACCGGGAGCGTTCGTGCTGGCGCTGACAGCGGAGGGCAGGGCAGTGGCCATGGGCAATGTCCGCCCGGAGCTCGATCTGCCGGCTCAGGCCGGTCCCGCGCCAGTCGCCGCCGCTGGCCCAAGCGGCGATGGTGACGTGGCCGCCTTCGATCCTCAGTTGTTGGCGCGGCTGAAGGGCTGGCGTACAGAAGAGGCGCGCCGACGGAGCGTTCCACCCTACGTCGTCTTTCACGACCGAACCTTGGAGGCAGTCGCGGCCGCCCGGCCCGGCGCCCTCGACGAACTGGCCAAGATCAAGGGGGTGGGACCCGCCAAGTTGGCGACGTACGGAGAGGATCTGCTGCGGCTGCTCGGATAGCTAGTGCCGGTCGCTCGGAACCAGGGTGTCAAGGACAGCCGTAGGAGTAGGCGATAGCCGTGCCGCAATTGCCGCGCTCCCTGTGGCCGCGACGTCGTTCGCCTCCCACCACCTGCGGGCGAGGTCCTGAGTCCACCCCCCGGCCTCGACCTGCTCCAGCGCCTTACCCAATTCCTGGGCGGTGGCTGGCCGTGCACTTGGACTCTTGGCCAGACAGCTCAGGATCAGCCGCTCGAGCCCCAGTGGCAACGTGAAACCCAGCCGGCTGGAGGGCGCCTCGGGCTCGGCTTGCAAATGCTGCAGAATGAGCTGCACCGGTGTTTCCGCCTTGAATACCCTCGAGCCCGTGAGTAGGTAGTAGCCGACGCAACCGAGCGCGTAGAGATCCACACGCCCATCCACCTCGTCGCCGGAAGCGAGCTCGGGTGCCATATACGCAGGCGTGCCCGCGGTGAGCTCGGGCAGCGTGATCCGCAGCTCATCGTGTTCCCAGCGGTCCACCCCCTTGACCAGACCGAAATCCAGCACCTTCACGAAGTCGTACTCGAGGCCGACCCGTCCCAAGTGAAGGTTGGCGGGCTTGATGTCGCGATGCACCAGCCCTGCGGCATGGGCCTCGGCCAGTGAATCGCACGCCTGGCGAAGGATGTGGACCACTCGGGCGGGAGGCTGCCGCCCGAATCGGGCGACGAGCGTTTCGAGGTCGATTCCGTCGAGCAGCTCCATCACGTAGTACAGCCGTCCGTCATTCGAGACTCCGAAGTCGTAGAGCTGGATCGTGTGCGGAGACCGGAGAGTCGCCGCCGCGTCTGCCTCCCGACGGAAGCGCTCCTCGGCGACCTCATTGAAGGCCTCGACCATGCCGAGCCCCCGGATGACCTTGATCGCCGCGGGGCGGGCCAGCAGGCGATGCTCGGCCCTCCAGACCTCACCCATGCCGCCGAGACCAATCCGCTCCACCAGCTGATAGCTCCCGAGCCGCCGCGCACGGTCCACCTCACGACGAAGGCGGCCGATGATCGTGGCCGGCAGCACCGCGAGCACCGCGCAGACGTAGTTGGGCAAATAGGTCCACACGAGGAAGTCGAGCGGCGGCAACTCCACCCCGCGGGCGCGGGTGATCAGCAGACCCACGGGATCCATGGAGGCGACGGCCAGCGAGCCGAAGAGGGTCATTCGTGGCGGGGCGGGAACGATCGACGGAAAGATCAGGATCACCACGCAAAGCCAGGATATGCGGCCGGCGACGGCCACCGGCTCCCACTGGTTGATGACGCCGATGAAGAACGCCAGGAGGATCTGGTAGCCGATGCCGATCTTGAGGAGGGGGGCCCCGGACCGCACGGCGACCGGGACCAGGCCGTATACAGCGGCAGAGAGTGCAATGCTGCCTAACGCGACGGCGTCGGAGATCCGCGTCCAGGGGACCACCCGCGCAGGGGCGAGGTGCAGGTGCGGCGCGATGAGGTGGTTGATGACCAGCAGGAGCGTCCAGACCCCGATGCAGGTCAGACAGGCCACTCGAAGCCGGCGACCCACTTCGCGGGCAAAATCGTCGGTCAGGGCCTCCGCGTGAGGGACAGGGGCGGTCCGAGGCGGTGAAGAAAGGGGGTGGAGCAACCGTGCGTCGCTCATAGCCCGCCAGGCAAGTGGGATATGTCTAATCTCCAGCCGCGGACACGATTTGCCAATGCCCATCCAAACCTTGACTCACCCCCACAGGCGGCCATCTTTCGAGGGACCAAGCATCGCCAATCGCCGGAGGAGGTGGGACGTGACGGAGACCGGCCGCCGGCGCCTCGCACAGCTGAGCGAGCATCCGGTCGTAAGGGTTGCCGCTTACTACGTGCTCCTCGGCACGATCACCGCGCTGATCTGGCAGGTCTTCCCCGGGATCGCCACGGTCTTCTCCGCCGAGCGCCTGGATGCCATCAATCAAGGCACTCCGGCACCGGGCACCCCCCTCAACGATCCGCTGATCGACGCGCTGGGCGGCTCGGCGCCGGCCATAACCCATCCGGTCGCCCTCGCCATCACGACCGCGCTCTGCATGATCGGGCGCCTTCCTGCTCATGCTCCCGGTCAGCTGGGTGTACATCCTCACGCGGCAGAAGAAGGGCTTCCGCCAGTCGGTGGTGCAGACCCTGATCATTCTGCCGATCGTGGTCGCGGGTGTGGTGCTCCTGGTGAAGAACAGCGTCGCCCTGGCATTCAGCCTTGGCGGGATCGTCGCGGCCGTAAGCTTTCGCAACACGCTGCGGGACACCAAGGACGCGGTCTACATCTTTCTCGCCATCGGCGTCGGGCTCGCGGCCGGTGTGGAGGTGATGTCGGCCGCCGCGATGATGTCGATAATCTTCAACATCGTGGTCCTGGTCTTCTGGTACACCGACTTCGGCCGGGCCCCGTCCCACCTGGAAGGTCCCCGCGCCGCTCGCCGCCTGGAGCGGTCGCGAGCGCTGGCCAATCGGACCGGCGCTTTCGTCTCCATGCTCGACCGCGAGATTCTCAAGTCGATGTCGCCCGAACAGCTGGAGGCGCTCGCGTCCCGAGCCCGCCGCCGCGCGGACAACGGCGTGAAGTCGGGGCTGCCAAAGCCGAAGAAGCCACTCGACACCCTCGTGCGGATTCAGAGCGCGGATCCCGTCGCGGCCCAGCGAGCGGTCGAGGCGGTGCTCGCCACTCACGTCAAGGAATGGAAGTTCCAGGGTACGCAGCGGGACGCGACCGGCGCCGCCACGCTCGAATATCGGGTGAGGCTGCGCAAGAGCATCCCGGCGCCGGCCCTCACCGGCGAACTGCGGACCCGCCTGGGCCCTCAGGCCACCGGGGTCGAGACGAGGTAATCACCTGCCCGCGTGAGCGCTCTCCTCGATCAAGTCCAAGAGGTTCTCGGTGAACGCTACGTCATCGACCGCGAGCTCGGCCGCGGAGGCATGGCGTACGTGTACCTCGCGCACGATCGACGCTACGAGCGGGCGGTCGCGATCAAGGTGCTCGACCCCGACATCGCCACCGCTGTCGGGTCCGAGCGCTTCCTCCGCGAGATCCACATCACCGCACAGCTGCAGCACACGCACATCGTGCCGTTGCTGGATTCCGGGGAAGCGGGAACCCTGCTGTACGCCGTCATGCCGTTCATCGAGGGCGAATCGCTCCGGGACCGGCTCATGGCGCAGGCCCGGCTGCCGGTCGCGGAGGCCGTCTCGATCGCGGTCGAGGTCGCGGACGCGCTCGACTACGCGCATCGGCGTGGGGTGATCCACCGGGACATCAAGCCGGAAAACATCCTCATCTCGAACGGACACGCGGTCGTGGCGGACTTCGGCGTCGCCCGCGCGATCGGCCTCGCCGGAGGGGCCACGCTGACGGGCGTCGGCTTCCCGATCGGAACCGCGGCGTACATGAGCCCGGAGCAGGCGACCGCGGCCTCGCCGGTAGACGGCCGGAGCGACATCTACAGCCTCGGCTGTGTGCTCTACGAGATGCTGGCCGGGCGCATGGCGTTCAGCGGGCCCAGTCTCAAGAGCGTGCTGACCCAGCAGCTCACGACCGACCCTCCGCTGATCCACATCACCCGCCCCGACGTTCCCCAGACCATCATCGACATCGTCCAGCGCTGCCTGCGCAAGCAGCCCGAGGAACGCTACCAGACGGCGGGCGGAGGTGGCCGAGGCGCTCCGGGGCGCCCTGGGCGAGCTGCCGCGGCTCTCCACCCCGGTGCCGCAGGTGCCCCCGCCCGCGGCCGAACCGGAGCGGCGCGGCTTCCTTGCCGGCGTGGACAGGTGGATCGTGCCCGCGGCCCTGCTCGCGATGCTCGTCCTGGGCATGACCGTGGCCTACCAGGCGCGAACCCGGGACGATCCGCCCAGGCCGAGCGGTCCTTACAACGCGTCGGTGGCGGTGCTGCCGTTCGCCAACCAGGGAGGCGGCGACGAGTACTTCAGCGTGGGCATCACCGACGAGATCATCAACCAGCTCGCCCAGGTCGAGAGCCTGAAGGTCATCTCCCGGACCTCGGTGCTCGCTCTCCGGGGCAGCAATCTCACGCTGCCGCAGATCGCCGAGACGCTGGGGGTACGGCACATCGTCGAGGGATCGGTCCGTCGGCAGGGCGCCCGGGTGCGCGTGACGGCGGAGTTGATCGAGGCCGCGAGCGACGCGCACCTCTGGGCGGGGAGCTTCGAGGGCAACCTCGCCGACAGCTTCCGGGTGCAGGAGGAGATCGCCCGCAAGGTGAGCGGTCAGTTGATGAGCAGCATCCGGGGTATGCGGCCGATGGCGGCCGGCGCCATGGCCACGCAGAGCGACGCGTTCGACGCGGTGCTTCGGGGCCGCCACCTCCTCGAGCGGAGATCGCCGGACGCCGTCGAAGGCGCGATCGCCGCATTCCGCGAAGCGATCAAGGCCGACTCGGGGTACGCACCGGGCTACACCGGCCTGTCCGGCGCCTACGCGCTCCACGTGATCTACGGCTGCGGCCGAGGGCGTCGATCCCTACTCCGCGACGGCGCGGGCGCTCGCGCTGGCCGACCGCGCGCTCGCGCTCGACCCCGAGTCCGCCGAGGCGCTACCTGGCGAAGTCGGATGCCCTGATGATCAGTCTGGCGCCGGAGCAGGAGCTCGTGGATGCGTTGCGCCAGGCCAGGCAGCGGATGCCCGGGTCGGTGTCGGTGCACATGACCACCGCGCATGCCCTGGAGCACCTCGGCAAGTGGCAATCGGCCCTGCAACAGGCCCGCCGCGCGCTGGAGCTCGACCCGCTCTCGACCGGCGTGCGGCACTCCGCGATCACGATCGCCCTCGGCGCCCGCGACTACGACTTCGCGGTGGAGGAGGCGCGGCGGGCGCGCGAGTTCGATCCCAGCGATCAGGTCGGCATCGTCCTGCTGGCGTACGCGCAGCTACTCAAGGGTGATCCGGCCGCGTGCCTGGCGCTGCCCCTCGGTCCCTGGGTGGCCACCCGGGCGATGTGTCTGCATGCGGCCGGCAAGACCGAGGAGGCCAGGGCGGTCGCCGACTCGCTCGGCGCTCAGCTCGATGCCGGCCGATACCTGACGATCCATCAGTTCGCCGACATGGCGGCCTATCGCGCGTGGGTCGGCGACGCCGGCGGCGCCGTGGCATGGATGGAGAAGGGAGCACGCCTCTCTCCGATGCTCCACTTCTGGCACCTCGACTCGGGCCTCTTCGACCGGGTGAAGGAAGACCCGGTCTTCGCCGACGGCATCGGACGCCTTCGAGCGCAGATCCGCGGGCGCCTCGACACCGCACGGCGCGAGCTCGGCGGGCGTCTGGAATGAGCGATCCACGCCCCGGCGAGGTGAAGTGGGACGTGGCCTCGCCGGAGCTGCTGCGCACGCTCATCGTGGCGCCGCTGCCGCTCGGCCTTCGCGAGTCTCCGCCCGTCCGATCCTTCTACCGCGACATCTACTACGACACCGCCGATGGCTCGCTGGCTCGGCGGAACATCACCACGCGTTTCCGCATCGGCGCCGACGATCGTCGCAGCCTCAAGGTGCGCCTCAACTCGCCTCGGCGAGAGCTTCGTCTCCGACGGCCCCGGAGCTGGAGCTGAAGGCGGCGCTGGCGGGAAGCAGTGAGGCGGCCCGACGGCTCCGAGGGCTGGTCGAACCGGACGACCTCGAGCCGCTCGCCGAGCTCGAGGTGGAGCGGACCATCCGTACTCGCCTCGGGACGCTGGCCGTGGAGCGCGAGGTACCGGCTGACATACGACGCGGTCACCGTGCGGCACGCCGGGCTGGTGCGGGGATTTCAGGAGATCAAGGTCCGCTCCCAGCGCCCCGGACGGCCCACGCTCGAGCGGGTCTCGGCGGAGATGCAGAGCACCCCCGGCCTGCGCTTGATCCTCGAGGGCAAGCTGGCGCGCGCGCAGCGTCTGCTCGCTACGCTCGAAACCGAAGCGCTGGCACGCTCGCTGGGCACGGGTCGGGCCGTGACGGTGCTGGCGCTGGACGGGCGGCGCCATCGCGTTTCGCCGTGAGGCGGAGGCGCTCCGCCTTCCGCTGGCCGATGGTCACGGCGAGGCGGCCACGCGGCACCTGCTTCGAACGACGTTCGGCAGCACGGTGGGCGACCTCGCCCTGCTCGGAACCGCCACCGGTCGGGGAACCGGGAAGCTGCAGGAGGTCTGGCTGGTTCGCCGGGTACGACTCGACGGAGAGCCGGCCGCCGACATCGAGTGGGTCCCGACCGCGGAGGTCGCCGCGCGCGCCGGCGGGCCGGAGCTGCAGGACGCCGATACGGTGTCGGCCCTGGCGGTGGCGATGCGCTCCGAGCTGCTCCGCGATGGCGAGCCCTCGGCGCCGGTGCGCCGGTCCCGTCCGGCGAAGCCGCCGGCCCTGTCGGCCGATGAGGCGGCGCTCTTCCTCGACGAGGACCTGAGCGTCCTGGAGTTCCAGTTCCGTGTGCTCGCCATGGCCGAGGATCCGGCGACGCCCTTGCTCGAGCGCCTCAATTTCATCTCGATCGTGAGCTCGAATCTGGACGAGTTCTACATGGTGAACGCCGGCGCGCTCAAGCGTGAGCGGCGGCGGCGAGGACGAGGCACGCCTCGAAGCGATCGGGATCCGGGTCCGTTCCCTGCTGAGTCGGCAGCAGCGGGCGCTCGCGGACTGTCTCGGTCGCCTCGCGGCGGCCGGGGTGAAGGTCGCGACGTGGCAGTCGCTGGACCCCGCCAGCCGAGCGTTGCTGGAGGAGCAGTTTCGGCGCGAGATCTTCCCGCTCCTGACTCCCCGGGCCATCACCGTGAGCCCGGGTTTCCCGTCCCCCTGATGCCGCAGCTCACGGTGCTCATGGCCATCATGGTGCAGGACGTGGAGGCGGGGCCCCTGTACTTCGCCTACCTGCGTTTCCCCGAGCGGGTCCCTCGCTTCCTGCCGGTGCCCGGGCGCAACGACGTGATCCCCCTCGAGGAGGTCGTGCGGGCCAACCTCGCGCTGTTCTACCCCGGCCGGGAGATCGAGGGAGCGTGGCTCTTCCGGCTGACCCGGGCGGCGGAGCTCGACCTGGAGGACGAGGACGCGGGCAACCTGCTGCAGGCCGTGGAGGAATCCGTGGGCCGGCGCGCGCTCAACGCCATCGTTCGAGTCGAGGTGGAGCGCGCCATGCCGCAGTCCGTTCGCGAGCGGCTGCTGTGGGAGCTGCGGTTCGAGCGCGGCGTGGACGCCGGGGCGGTGGGTGAGCGCGACCTCGTCGAGATCGACGGCATGCTGGATCCCCGCGGCCTGCGCGAGCTGCTGGGCGCGCCGGTCCCCGGCGGCCGCTTTCCTCTCTTCGAGGGCCGGAATCCCTGGCCGGCCGACGCGGATCTCTGGGCCTATATCCGCGAGCGCGACCGCCACGTGCAGCATCCCCAAGACAGCTTCACCGCCACGGTCGTGAGATTCTTCAACGAGGCGGCGGACGATCCTGCCGTGCTGGCGATCCGGCTCACCCTGTACCGCATCGGAGAGCGGTCGCCCATCGTCGACGCGCTGATGCGTGCGCTGCAGCACGGCAAGGAGGTGGCGATCTTCGTCGAGCTGAAGGCCCGGTTCGACGAGACGCGAAACATCGGCTGGGTCCGACGCCTGGAGGAAGGCGGGGCCACGGTCGTGTTCGGCGTGGTCGGCCTCAAGAACCACGCGAAGGTGGGGCTGGTGATCCGCCGCGAGCCTGACGGCCTGCGCCGCTACGTGCACGTCTCGACCGGCAACTACAACGCGCTCACCGCCCGCTTCTACACCGATCTCGGCCTCTTCTCGGCGGACGAAGCGCTGGGCGCCGACGTGCACGATCTCTTCAATCAGCTCACCGGCTCGAGCCGCGCCCCCGGGGGGACCTTCCGCCGGATTGCCGTGGCGCCCGAATCGCTGTTGCCCTGGCTGCTCGGCCGGATCGAGCAGGAGACCGCGCATGCACGCGCCGGGAGACCGGCACGGATTCGGGCGAAGCTGAACGGGCTGGCGGACACCGAGGTGATCCAGGCCCTCTATGGCGCCTCGAGGGCCGGGGTATCCGTGGATCTGGTGGTGCGGGGGCTATGCACCCTGCGGCCCGGCATTCCGGGACATTCAGATCGGATCAGGGTGGTGAGCCGGTTGGGACGCTTCCTCGAGCACGGCCGGATCTACCACTTTGCCAACGGTGGCGCGGAGGACTACTTCATCGGGTCGGCCGACTGGCGTCCGCGCAACCTGCGCCGGCGGATCGAGGTCGTCGCGCCGGTGACCTCCGCTGAGGGCCGCGCGGCGCTGGACGCGATGCTGACCGGTGAGCTTTCCGATCCGCATGCCTGGGTGCTGCGGCCCGACGGCACCTACGAGCCGGGCAACCCGGACGGGGAGACCTGAGAACCTACATGCGGCCATGTTCGTGAAGTGACCGCATGTCTTGAATTTACCGTCCTGAAGGGCGATCTTTTGCGGCTCGACAGGACTGGTGACCATGATCAAGGTGACGGCGGTACAGCCGGAATCGATCGGCGAAGAGCTCGGGCTGGAGCCCGGGACCGAGCTGCTCTCGGTCAACGGGCAGGAGCTCGAGGACTTCCTGGACTGGGAATTCCTCACGGCCGAAGAGCACTTCCTGCTGCACGTGCGCCGTCCCGGCGGCGAAGAGATCGAGTTCGACATCGAGCGCCCGCTCGGCGAGCCGATCGGCGTTTCGCTCGAGCCGCCTCGCATCCGGCGATGCGCCAACCGCTGCGATTTCTGCTTCGTGGACGGGCTTCCCGACGGCCTGCGTGACGTCCTGTACATCCGGGACGATGACTACCGCCTCTCCTTCCGCTACGGCAACTTCGCCACGCTGACGAATCTCAAGCCGAAGGACGTGAGCCGGATCATCGAATACCGGCTCTCCCCGCTGTACGTCTCGGTGCACGCGACGGACCCGACGGTTCGCCGTTATCTGCTGCGCAATCCGACCGCGCCGGAGATCCTCCCGCAGCTGAGGCACTTCGCCGACCACGGGATCGAGTTCCACACGCAGGTCGTGATGTCGCCGGGAGTGAACGACGGTGAAGTGCTGCGGCAGACGCTCCGGGAGCTGTACGAGTTCGGGCCCGCGATCATCGGCTGCTCGGTGGTCCCGGTGGGTCTGACCGAATACAGCAAGCATCATCTGGTGCGCGAGCCCACCGCCGAGGAGTGTCGTGCCGCGATCGTGCTGCTGAACGAGCGGGCGGCGGTCGCGATGCGGGAGCGAGGCGTTCACTGGGCCTTCGGCGCGGACGAACTGTACGTGCGCGCCGGAGTCGAGCTGCCCCGCGGCCGAGATCTACGATGGGTTCGACCAGGTCGAGAACGGCGTCGGCGCGGTGCGCTGGCTCCAACGGGAGGTGCACAACAGTGGCAGCGAAGTGCGGGGCTGGGCCGGACGCCGCATCGGCGTGGTCACCGGTACGGCGATGGGCCAGCTCATGCCGATGGTGCTCGAGCCGCTCGCGAAGGCCACCGGGGCGTCCTTCGAGCTGATCCCGGTCGTCAACACGCTCTTCGGCCCGTCGGTCACGACCGCCGGGCTCCTCCCGGGAACGGCGCTCCAGCAGGCGCTCCGCGAGCGGCGCGATCTCGATCTGGCCCTGCTCCCGGGCGAGTGCGTCAACGACGACGAGCTCTTCATGGACAACATGCGTCTCGAGCTGCTCGCGGCCTCCGTGCCGATGGAAGTCCGCCTCTCGAAGAACTTCATCGACGCGCTGCACCTGCCTGCCGCCGCATGAGCAAGCCTACCCTCGCGATCGTCGGGCGTCCCAATGTCGGAAAATCCACGCTGTTCAACCGCATCGTCGGCGGTCGGCCGGCCATCGTGGCCGACCGGCCGGGGACGACCCGCGATCGCCACTTCGGCGACGCGGAGTGGGCGGGGCGGCGATTCTGGATCGTGGACACTGGCGGATTGATCCCCGAGTCGGACGAGCCGATGGACCGCGCCATCCGCCGGCAGGTGGAGTTCGCGCTGGAGGAATCCGACGTCGTGCTGTTCCTCGTGGACGGCAAGGCGGGGGTGCACCCGGTGGATCAGTCGATCGCCGAGCGGCTCCGCCGGGCCGGCCGTCCCGTGATCCTCGTGGTGAACAAGCTGGACGATCTCGAGCGAAGCAGTGCGCATCTCGACTTCTACGAGCTGGGCCTGGGCGATCCGCTCGGCGTGAGCGCCGCGGTGGGGAAGGGCAGCGGCGACCTGCTCGACGCGGTGGTGGCGCTCCTGCCGGCGAAGGATCCCGCCGAGGACGAGGATGAAATCGAGGTCGCGGTGGTGGGCCGGCCCAACGTGGGCAAGTCCTCGCTGGTCAACCGTCTCCTGGGCGAGGAGCGCCACGTCGTCGCTCCGGAAGCCGGCACCACCCGTGACGCGATCGACTCCCTCTTGCGGTATCAGGGAAAGTCCCTCAACTTCATAGACACCGCAGGCTTACGTCGCCGAGCTAAAGTAGAAGATGATCTGGAGTTCTACAGCACGCTCCGCACCGAGCGCGCGATCGAGCGGGCGCACGTCGCCGTTCTCGTCGTGGACGCCAGCTGTGGGACTGCACAACCAGGATCTCCGGATCGCGACCGAGGCCTGGGAACGCGGCGCGGGCCTGATCATCGTCGTGAACAAGTGGGACCTGGTCGAAGAGAAGGACGCCAACACCGCGCGGCGAGGCCAGGAGGAGTTGATCGCGAAGGCGCCGTTCCTCCAGTACGTGCCGTTCGTCTACGTGTCCGCACTCACCGGACAGCGTGCACGGAAGGTGCTGGACCTCATCCTGGAAGTCGCGGACGCCCGCGAGCAACGGATCCCCACGGCGGAGGTGAACAAGGTGCTCACGTCGCTGCTGGAGCGAAACGCGCCGCCGCAGAAGCCCGGTGAGGAGGTCAAGCTGCTCTACGCCTCGCAGATCGGCACCGCGCCTCCCACGTTCGCGATCGTGAGCAACCGGCCCGCGGACGTTCCCGACTCCTATCAGCGATACCTCGTGCACGGCTTCCGCTCCGAGTGGCCGTTCACCGGCTCGCCGCTCCGGCTCAAGTTCACCGCCCGCGGCTCGCGTCGGGCATGAGCGCCGCGCTGCTCTGGCTGCTCGCGTCCTACCTGGTCGGGGCGATTCCGACGAGCTATCTCGCGGCACGGTTCATTCGGGGCATCGACCTCCGGGAGCATGGCAGCAAGAACCTCGGCGCGACCAACCTCTACCGGACGCTGGGTTGGCGCTATGCCGTGCCGGTCGGGCTGTTCGATATCGCCAAGGGCGCGATCCCGGTGCTCGTCTTTGCGCCAAGGGTGTCGGACTCTCAGCTCTTCGCCCTCGGGTTCGGCGTCGCCGCTGTCATCGGGCACGTGTTCAGCCTGTTCGTCGGGTTCAAGGGAGGGAAGGGCGTCGCCACCGCCGCGGGTGTGATGCTCGCGCTCACCCCCGCCGCGCTGGGTGTAGCGGCGCTGGTCTGGGCGGTGCTCGTGTACGCTACGGGCTATGTGTCCGTCGGCAGCATCGCCGCGGCCGCGGTGTTCCCGGTGGCCGTGTTCCTGCTCGAGCACCCCGACCGCCCCGAGATTCTCTGGATCGACGCCGCCGTCGCCGCCGGAATCATCTGGCTGCACCGGGCGAACATTCGGAGACTGCTCAACGGCACGGAGCACCGCTTCGGCCGCCGCGCCGCGCCTTCGGCCCGCTCGTGACGACCATCGCCGTCCTGGGCGCCGGAAGCTGGGGCACCACCCTGGCGGACCTGCTGGCGCGGAAAGGTGAGGACGTCCGGCTCTGGGCCTACGAGCCGGAGGTCGTCGAAGCGGTCAATCGGGAGCACCAGAACCCGGCGTTCCTCGCGGGTGTGCCCCTCGCACCGACACTCCGCGCCGTCGCCGATCCGTGCGAGGCCGTCCAGGGAGCCGAGGTGATCGTCTCGGCGCCGCCAAGCCACGCACTGCGGCAGGTGCTCACGCCCGTGCGCCGGGCGGTCCGCCCCGGGACGCTCGTCGTCAGCGCGACGAAGGGCATCGAGAACGAGTCGCTCTCCCTGATGTCGGCGATCGTCGCGCAGTGCCTTCCCCAGGTCCGCTTCGCGGCACTGTCGGGACCGAGCTTCGCCCTCGAGGTGGCGCGGGGCCAGCCGACGGCGCTCGTCGCCGCGTCCCAGGACGAGGCGAGCGCGCGGGACGTTCAGCAGGTCTTCTCGACACCGAGGTTCCGGGTCTATCGCAATCAGGATGTTGTCGGCGTGGAGCTGGCCGGCGCCCTCAAGAACGTCATCGCGATCGCCGCCGGCATCCTCGAGGGGCTGGGACTGGGCCACAACCCACGCGCAGCGCTCATCACCCGCGGCCTCGCCGAGATCACCCGCCTCGGCGTGCGCATGGGCGCGGACCCGCTCACCTTCGCCGGCCTCGCCGGCATGGGCGACCTGGTTCTCACCGCCACCGGCGGTCTGAGCCGGAATCGGGCGCTCGGCATCGCGCTCGCGCAAGGCGAGTCGTTCGAGTCCTATCGCGCCGCGCACCGGAGCGTTGCCGAAGGCGCCAACACCTCGCGCGCCGGCGCGCAGCTCGCTCAACGGCTGGGAGTCGAGATGCCGATCACCCATCAGGTCTGTGACGTGTTGTTCAACGCCAAGCCGCCGCGGGACGCGGTCCCCGAGCTCATGACGCGCGAACTCAAGTCGGAGCAATGGACATGACGACCAGCCGCCCGGTCCAGGAATTCTATTCCATCGGCGAGGTCTGTGCCCTCACCGATCTCAAGCCGCACGTCCTGCGCTACTGGGAGAGTCAGTTCCGCTTCCTCAATCCGGCCAAGAATCGCTCGGGCAACCGGGTCTACAAGAGCCGCGAAGTGGAGCTGATCATGCTGGTGAAGCATCTGCTCTACACGGAGAAGTTCACGATCGAAGGTGCCCGGCAGAGGATCGACCAATACCGGCGCACGGGCGAGCTTCGGCTGAGCGCGCGCAAGGCCTTCGAGGCCGAGATGGCGGTGGAGGCGCGCGGGGTGATTGAAGAAGTGCTGAACATCCTGGACGGCCGCGCGCCCTCGCGGCAGGGCGGTGGGGCAGGGTAGGCATCGTCCCGCTATCTTCCCGTCCCATGAACATCCTGGTCACGAACGACGACGGCATCCTGGCCCCGGGGCTGGCGCTGCTGGCGGACGTGTGTCGGGAAGTCGGGACGGTGACGGTGGTGGCGCCGGACCGGGAGCAGAGCGGCACGTCGCACTCGCTCACGCTGCATCGGCCGCTCCGGCCCGCTCGCCGTCCGGACGGCGGGTGGCAGGTGGATGGAACGCCGACCGACTGCGTCATGCTCGCGATTCAGGCCCTGATGCCCGAGCGCCCCCGCTTCGTGTTCTCCGGGGTGAATCATGGGCCGAACATGGGCGAGGACGTCCTCTACTCGGGCACGGTGTCCGCGGCGATGGAGGCGGTCATGCTCGGCGTGCCGGGGATCGGCATTTCCTTCTCGGGCAGCCAGCCCGAGACGCTGGCCACCTATCGTGACATGCTGGTGATGCTGGTCCGTCGGATCACGTCAGTGCCCGATTTTCCGGAGCAGATGCTGCTGAACATCAACCTCCCTCGCGTGCCGGCCTCCGAAGTCCGCGGGATCCAGGTGACCAAGCTCGGCAGCCGCTACTTCTCCGACTCGCTCACGCGAATGAAGGACCCGTGGGGCCGGGAGATCTTCTGGATCGGCGGCGGCACCATCACCTGGACCGGGACGGAGAACTCCGATCACCTGGTGGTGGCGGAGAACTACATCTCGATCACACCGCTGCACATGGATCTCACCAACTACTCGCTCATCGAGACGGTGAAGAAATGGTCGCTGGAGGGGTAGGGGAGGGCGACGGCTATGGCGGATACCGGACTCAGCTGGTGGAGACGCTCCGGCGGAAAGGCATCCGCGATCTCGCGGTGCTCCGGGCCATTCAGATGGTGCCCCGCCACCTTTTCGTGCCCGCCAGCGTGCGCCACCGGGCCTACGACGACGCGGCACTCCCGATCGGCAACGGCCAGACGATCTCCCAGCCGTGGGTGCAGGCCCGCTATCTGGAGCTGCTCGGCCTGACCGGCAAGGAGCGGGTGCTGGAGATCGGCGCCGGTTCCGGCTACCAGACGGCCCTCCTGGCGCTGCTCAGCGATTCGGTGTTCGGGGTGGAACGGATTCCCGCACTGGCGCAGAGCGCCCGCGCGGCGCTGGAAGCGGCCGGGATTCGGAATGTGACCGTGCTGGTGGGCGACGGGACGCTGGGGTGGCGCCCGTTCGCGCCCTACGACGCGATTCTCGTCGCGGCGGCCTCACCGGAGATCCCGGCCCCGCTGGTCGAGCAGCTGGCGCCCGGCGGGCGCATGGTGATTCCGCTGGGAGATCGCGCCAGCCAGACCCTCACGCTGGTCCAGCAGGAGCCGGGGGGGATCCGCAGCAGTACGGTCGCCGACGTCCGATTCGTGCCGCTGCTGGGGGAGTTCGGGTTTCGGTGACCCCTACTGACAGGGGACCTCCTGCAGGATGACCGGGTGATTTCTTGTTGAGGACTGCGCATGGATCTGTTCCGCAGCATCATCGACCTCTTCCTGCATCTGGACGACCACCTCAGCCAGGTGATCTCCCAGTATGGCGTGTGGACGAACCTCATCCTGTTTCTCATCGTCTTCGCCGAGACGGGTCTGGTCGTCACGCCGTTCCTGCCCGGTGATTCGCTGCTGTTCGCGGCGGGGACCTTCGCGGCACTGGGCGCGCTGGACCTCCGCGTCCTCCTGGTCATCCTGATGATCGCGGCGATCGCCGGGGACACGGTGAACTACTGGGTAGGCGCGTGGATCGGGCCCCGGGCGTTCAGCGGACGGGTGCGTTGGCTCCGGAAGGATTATCTCGATCGCACGCATGCGTTCTACGAGAAGCACGGCGGCAAGACCATCATCATCGCGCGCTTCGTTCCGATCATCCGGACCTTCGCTCCCTTCGTCGCGGGAGTCGGTGCGATGAACTACGGCAAGTTTCTCCTCTACAACGTCGTCGGCGCCGTCCTCTGGGTCGGGATGTTCGTGCTCGGCGGATACTTCTTCGGCAACATTCCGATCGTGCGAGAGAACTTCACGATCGTCATCCTGGCCATCATCGCGATCTCGGTGATGCCGGTGGCCTATGAGGCCCTCCGGGCCCGGCGGGGCGAGCCGGCGTGACCAGCCGGTTTCTGGTGATGGGCATGGTGCAGGGGGTCGGGTTCCGATGGTTCGTGGCGCGGCACGCCAGGTCGCTGGGAGTGACGGGGTATGCCCGGAATCTGCCCGACGGGCGGGTCGAAGTGGTCGGCTGCGGCGACGCCGAGGCGATCGCGCAGCTGGAGGAGCTGCTGCGGAAAGGACCCGCTCACGCGCTGGTCGAGCAGGTCGAGAGGCACGACAAGGTGAGCGAGGCCGTCCCTCCAGGGAGCTTCGACATCCGATGAACGATCCGGTCACCCTTGCCGAGCGCGTCCGCAGGACACTGCGGGCTATTCCCGACTACCCCAAGCCGGGGATCGTCTTTCAGGACATTACGCCGGTCCTGGGAGATGGCGACCTGCTTCGCGACGTCGTCGCGGGTATGGCCGGACCATTCAGCCGCGACCGGATCACTCACGTCCTCGGGATCGAGGCGCGCGGGTTCATTCTGGGTGGTGCGGTGGCGACGCATCTGGGCGCGGGGTTCGTGCCCGCGCGGAAGCCCGGGAAGCTGCCATGGCAGCGGGTGAGCCAGAGCTACGAGCTGGAGTATGGAACTGACGCGATCGAGTGCCACCGTGACGCACTGCCCGCCGGAAGCCGCGTCCTCATCGTGGACGACGTGCTCGCCACCGGGGGGACGGCCCAGGCCGCTGGGCGCCTCGCTGCGGGGCTCGGAGCGCGTGTAGCGGGGTGGAGCTTCCTCCTCGAGATCGGCGGGCTGGGCGGGAGGGATCGCCTCGGGCATGTGCCGCCCCAGATCATCACGTCCGTGTAAGTCGGGTTCCCGCCGCACTTTCAAAACGTGGTCCGGAGAATTAGCATACGTGGCTCCGAACCTCATCTGGCCGGGCGGATTCGACCCAACTCGGGGTCGTGAGGCAATTGATTATATTGCATGGACTTGCCCCCGTAGCTCAGATGGATAGAGCAGCAGTTTCCTAAACTGTTGGCCGCGTGTTCGAGTCACGCCGGGGGCATGGTGCGACGGCGGGCGACGGGCGGGACAACCTCAATGCAACGAGATATGGCGACGACTGTAGAAGCCGAGAGCACGTGAGCAGGTTCGCGCGGCCACGCCGCAGGCACCCTGGTATCGGGATCGCACTCGGCTGGGCCTGGCCGCCGGCGTCGCCGTGCTGGTGGTGGGACTCCTGGCCTGGTTCATCGTGACCAGCGGCCGCCGAAAGGAGGAGTTCGCCCAGCGGAGCCTCAACGCGGCACGTACCGCCGCCGAGGCAGGCAACCTTCCGCTGGCTTCGAGCGAGCTGCAGAAGGTGATTCAGACCTACAAAGGCACCGACGCCGCGACCGAGGCGACGCTGACGCTGAATCAGGTGCGGATGGTGAACGGCCAGAGCGAGCTGGCCGTCGTAGGGCTCCGGGATTTCCTGGCGACCAAGCCGGAGCAGAAGTATCTCGCGCCCGCCAACGGCCTCCTGGGCTCGGCGCTGGAGAACTCCAAGCACTTCGCGGAGGCCGGAGCCGCCTATCAGAAGGCCTCCGAGACGGCGACACTGGAGTACCTCAAGGCCCGCTATCTGATCGATGCCGGCCGCGCCTACCGGACCGCCGGGAAGAACCCCGAGGCCATCGCGGCCTACCGGACGGTGCTCGAGAAGTATCCGAAGTCGTCGAGCTTCACCGAGGCGCAGGTACGGCTGGCGGAGATGACCGACGGCAAGCTGTAGGCGGGGCAGAAGACCCAAGTAGCATCCAAACCGGCCGCGCACCTCGCGCGGCCTCTTTTGCGCCCGTGGAAAGTAGCGACGTATAAGATATGTTATGTTAAGTACGCCTGGGGAAAACTGTGGAGAAGTGTGAGGGTCGCTCCAATGCAGTATTGGAAGTTATTGTCAAGCAAAGAGATAGAGCGAAGCGCAACCCGGTGGAAAAGCTAGATGCCTTCCCAGACCCCCCGGAACAACAGCCGGCCTTGGCCACCCAGCCACACATTCGAGGCAGTCTGGCCGTCCACGCTGGCTTCCACCAGCAGCTCGGGCCCTCCCCTGCTGCGGAATCGAAGCGGTACCGGGGCCTCTCCTCTGGCGGCCAGGGCCACCGCAGCCGCAACGGTCCCGGTGCCACAGGCCAGCGTCTCGCCCTCGACGCCTCGCTCGTAGGTACGGATGAGCCACGGCGCGCCGGCGGCCGCAGGCGGCGCCACGAAATTGACGTTGGCGCCGGCCGGCCCGAGCCGAGGGTCGAATCGGAGCAAGCGCCCTCGCCCCTGCAGATCGATCCGCTCGATGTCGTCCACCCGGACGATCAAGTGCGGCACACCTACGGTGGCGAATGCCAGCCACCGTTCCCCGGGTCCCGGGTCGAGACCGGGCACGACCTGGGGCAGCACGAAGTCCGGCAGGTTGATCTGGGCGGCTTCGCCCGCGCCATCCGCGCGAGCCCGCACCAGCCCGGCGTCGGTCCGGAGGCACAGGTCACCCGGCGCGGTCATCTCGAGGTAGACGGCGAGCCGCGCACTGCAGAGCGCCGCGTTGCCGCACATCGCCGCCCGCGACCCATCCGAATTCCAGAACGCCATCTCGATCCGCCCGGGGCCGTCGGGAGTCAGGATGACCATTCCATCGGCCCCAACGCCCGTTCGTCGGTCACACAGCGCCGCGACGCGGGTCGCCGGCCAGCGGTCGGGCTCGGTCCCCCGGCCGTCGAGCACGACGAAGTCGTTGCCCGAGCCGGTCATCTTGTACACGACCGTGCCTCTCATAGGCGTCCCGCCACGGACCGCAGTCGCAGCCACCAGACCATCCAGATCGCCTCCCGTACGATACGCTTGTTCATCTTACTCTGACCTTCCATCCGGTCGGTGAACACGATCGGAACCTCCACGAGGCGAAATCCCTTCTTCCAGGTCCGGAAGCTCATCTCGATCTGGAAGGAATAGCCGTTCGAGCGGACCTTCTCGAAGTCTATCGACTCGAGCACTTCCCGCCGGAAGCACTTGAACCCAGCGGTCGAGTCGGTGAGCGGCAGCCCGGTGACCCACCGCGCGTACTGGTTGGCGCCGATCGACAGCAGCAGTCGGGAGATCGGCCAGTTGATGACGTTGACCCCCGCCCGGTACCGCGACCCGATGACCAGATCGGCGTCCTTCGCCGCGGCCAGCAGCTGCCTCAGGAACTTGGGATCGTGGCTGAAATCAGCGTCCATCTCGAGGACGAAGTCGTACCCGCGGTCGAGGGCCCATCGAAAGCCGGCCAGATAGGCCTTCCCCAGGCCTGCCTTCTCTGCGCGGTGCATGACGTGCACCCGACTGTCGGCCGCCGCCAGCTCGTCCGCCAGTTGTCCGGTGCCGTCCGGCGAGTTGTCGTCCACGATCAGCACCTCGATCCTGGGATCCTGCTCCAGAATCTGCGGCACAATCAGCGGCAGATTCACCCGCTCGTTGTAGGTCGGCAGCACCACGAGCGCGCGCTCAGACATGGGCGGTCCGCTCCCGCCAGAGCGACCAGCCACCCAGCCCGACGACGGCGAGCACGGCGAGTAACGTCACCCATCGGCCGAGCCGATATCGGGCGGAGGCGAAAGTGAAGCTCACTTCTCGAGCGCCACTGGGGATGACCACGGTCAGGAGCGTATGGTCTCCACGGTGCACCGGGACCTCCCGGCCGTCCACCCTCGCGTGCCAATCGGGGTACCAGTTCTCCGAGATGACCAGATATACCGGGCGCTCCTCTGTCCCCTGGAGGGTCACCCGCATCCTCCCGGGCGCCCACTCGGCGAGCGTAGGGCGCACCTTCGTGGAGTCGGCCCCCTGCGGCCGGAGCGGCTCGGGCGTCACCGATGCCGAGTCGGGCAGGACCACGACCGAATGCAGGGGAAACCGGGGATCGACGACGGTGGCGACCACCTGCTCTTCCGGAAGCTTCGCCGCCCCGGGTACGACGCGGACATAGGCGGGCACCGTATCACGCTCAAGCAGCACGCCGACCGACCCGGGGGTGGTCGTCACCGGACCCAGGACGTGGTGAAATCCGGGCACCTCCTGCATCTGAGGCAGCAGCAGGTATCGTACCGCCAGCAGGTCGTGCAGATTCGGGCTTCCCGCGTTGCGCCACTGATTCTTGCCTCCCATCAACTCGTCGTAGAATCGGATCTCGAAGCCATGGTACCCCAACATGGTCATGATCCGGTGGGCCATCAGGTACGACCCCTGATATACGCCTACGTCCAACACCCGGAATGGATTCGCTTCCTTTCTGATGCGCGAGGTGATGGCGTCGTCGGCGAAGATCACGGCTGCCGGCTCGCGGTACTCGAAAAAGTGTCGGTCCACACTCCAGGGATCCGCCACGACAACGGCAGCAAGGCTGGCGGTGGCGACACCTTCACGCAACTTGCCCTTGAGCACGCCCCACATGACGGCGCCGCCCAGCACGACTACGGCGAGCAGTCGGAGCGCACCAATTCGGAGCGGCCCGGCGTTTTCCACCACGCGGGCGGCCTGCTCCGGTGAAGCGAGGGCCAGGGCGATGCTCTCGAGCACTCCCGCCACCCCCAGCAGTGCCAGCCCCGCCAGCACTCCCAAAGGAACGAGGAGTGCGCGCGTCGAGAGGTCCCGCCGGACGAGGCGGTCGGCGCCGAAGCCGGCGAACACCGCCACCGGAAGCGCCACGAGCATGAACGCCATGCCGGGCGCGCGAACCTTGTCCATCATCGGCATGGCGGCGTACCAGAGCCGGTAGAACGGCGTGTGGCCGCCGAGACTCACCAACAGGAAGAGGATCGCGATGACCCCGAACGCCTTCACCACCGGCCGGCGCGCGCGGTCGGCCACGCCGAGTACGGCGAGGACCACGGCAATGGCCCCGAGATACTCGGTGTGCAGTTTGAAGAAGTTTCGGCCCCAGTAGTGCTGCAGAATCCCGTTGAACTCGGGCAGCACCGTGGACACGATCTCTTCGGGAGGCAGCGAGAAAGCGACGGCGTACTCCCACCCACCGCTCGGTCCACCCTCCCCCCGCGGGGAGAAAGGAATGTAGGAGAGGAACGGCAGCACCTGGATGGCGGAGATCGCGACGCCCAGAAGCACCGCGGCCAGTGCCGAGCCGAGCGCCACCGGCCAGCGGATTCCGGGGGGACGATCGGGGTCGAGGAAGACCAGCCACAGCGTCCACAGCCCGGCCGCGACCAGCAGGTAATAGGTCATCTGGTAATGCGGGCTCAGCATGCAGAGACCGATGACCAGCGCCAGCAGGGCGTAGCCCCAGGGCCGCCGTTCCCGGATCGCCTTCAGCAACGCGAGGAAGACGAGCGGAGCCAGGGCGGAGACGTAGAGCTTCCCGTCGTGTCCGGGCTTCATCAGGGACGCCAGGATGCCCGTGAGCTCGTAGGCCACCCCGCCGACCACCGCACCGCTCCACCCGGTCCGCAAGGCGCGCAGCAGCGCATACATCGCCGCACCCGCGAGCACGAAATGCATTGCGAATCCGAGATTCGTCGCGGTGTCGATCGGCAGGATCCAGCGCAGCCACGCGGTGGGATAGAAGATGTCCCCGTGCTGCGCCGCGATGTACGGAAGACCGCCGAAGAGGTAGGGATTCCACTCGGGAATGCGGCCCGTCGCGCGGAACATCTCGGCGCCGAAGAGGCGGAACCCATAGCCCGCGATGTACTGGTCGTCGCCGAGCAGGTACTTCCCGAGAAGCATCGGCCAGCAGACGGTCGCGGCGGCGAGCACGAACACGAGGCCGGCCAGCAACGCGGGCCGGCGGGGTTCGAACGGCTCGACGGCGGACTCAGTGAGCGACACGCGGCTTCTCCCGGGGAAACGCCAGAAACGGCACAGCGGCCCCGAACTCGGTGATCGTGAGCAGCACTCGCGAAGCGATGGCGAGCGCTGTCGCCGCCCCGATGCCCAGCGGGCCCTGCAACATGAGAATGAAGAGTCCCTCGCGCACGCCCAGCCCTCCCGGAGCGATCAGCGCGAGGAATCCGGCCAGGTACGACGCCGTGAATACCGCAATGGCCGGCACCAGCTCCAGACCTGCACCTGGCAGGAGCCCACGGGCAAGCATCCAGAGCGCGGCACCGTATCCCACCCAGGCCACCAGGTTGGCCACGACTCCGAAGGCAACAGGTCCCGCGGCCGGTGCCATCCGGGTCTCCGACTCCGGCGCGAGCAGGCGCAGCACCCTGCGCAGGACCGGAGGCCAGAGCAGCAGCCCCACACCCGCCGCGGCTGCCGCGACCAGCACGGCGAGTGCCACTCCCGACCCCGGCCTGGCCGATTCGAGCGCATGCGCTCCCGTAAGACCGGCCACCGCCGCTCCGGTCCCGATCGCCAGCATCTGCAGGATTACGGCGGACCCCGTCGCTGCCCACGGCGCGACGCCGGCATCACGGGCCATCAGCGCCATGCCGGCGATGGCCCAGACCTTTCCCGGGAGATACTTGCCGAGGCTCGAGACGGTCCAGATGCGCGCGGCCGTCCAGCCCTCGAGCTTCTGCCCCCAGGCCCCCAGCATCACCCTCCACCCGGTGATGAGGAGTGCGTACATCGCCCAGACGGTGACGGCAGACAGGATCAGCCATGTCGGCTCGACCCGCCAGTCCAGCGGCTGTGACCGGAGCTCACCCCAGTTGCGCAGCAGCGAACGCCCCGCGAGCCACAGGATGGCGAGACCGAGGACCCACTGCCCTGCGCGGATCCACCGGCTACGCACCCAGCGCCTCGCGGTACCAGCCCTCGCAGATCCCGGCAACGTGGTCGGGATCGAGGCGCGCGCGCCAGGATTCGCCTACCAGCCGGGCGATCGTCAGGCGGTCGGGGTCTCCCAGGAGGTCGAGTGTGGTATCGGCCATGGAATCGGGTGACGGCAGCGTCAGGCGACCCGCCCCGGATTCGGGCACCACGTCCAGCACGCCTCCCCCGTCCCAGCACGCTACCACCGGCACCCCGCACATCAGCGCCTCGGCGGGAGCGAGTCCGAAGCCCTCGCCCTGCGCGGGAAAGATCATGACGTCCGCCTTGGCGAGGAACCCGGCCACTTCGGACGGCGGTACCGCTCCCGCGAAGGTCACGAACGGACCGATGCCCAGCCGCTCCACCTGGCGCTCGAGCGCGGGGCGCTCCGGTCCGTCGCCCACGATGGTGAGGGGAAGATCGTGCCCACAGGACGTGAGGACAGCCAGCGCCTCGATGGCGAGCGATACGCGCTTCTGCGGAGTGAGCCGGCTGACGATCACGGCGCCCCCCCCACCGGTGGTCCACGGCCGGCCATCGCTCTCCACCGGCATGGGATGCACGTGCGCGGGCTCGACGAAACGCCCTACCCCGTTCTGGATCCAGCTCGCCAGTTCGCGGGAGACGGCCGTCACGACCTTGGCGCGGCGGTACACGGGCCGGGCCAAGCGCCGTGCGATCCGGGAGCGCCGGAGCAGCGCGGCGTCGGTACCGTGCGAGGTGAGCACCATGGGGGCGGAAGAGGGGGCCGCGAGGCCGGCTGGCACCCACCAGTGCGCATGGACGAGGTCAGCGCCCGCATCCAGCTCCTCCTGTGCGGCCCGGCGCAGCGCTCGCCACATCCCCGCCAGTGCCCGAAGGCCGGAAGGGGCGCGGAGCGCTGCCTGCATCGTGCCCGTGTATGCCAGGGTCTCGCCGGCCGCCGAGGCATAGCGCACGCGGCGGACATGCACACCGCCGAGCTCGTCCTCACCCCCCTGCCCACGATCGCTGGGCGCCACCACGCGTACCCCGACGCCGCGCCGTACCAGCGCACCCGCCAGCGTCGCGAGGAAGGCTCCCGACACGTCCCCTTCGAAACGGGGATAGTTGTGGGTCAGGAAAACGACCCGCACGCTCAATCCCGGACGTCGCTCTTGTCGAGCCGGGCGACCGAGCGAGCGATCTCGCGCGTCTCCTCCTGCATCCCGGCGATCATCTCTCCAAGCAGCCCGAACCCGAAGAGCACGATACCGCTGATCACCATCGTCTCGACGAGGTTCAGGAGGGGACGGAACCCGATGCCGTACCCGAAGCGCAGGACGAGCGCGCTGACGCCGGCGAGGAAGCCGATGACGAACAGGACGGCTCCCGCGATGCCGAAGAAGAGCATCGGCTTCCGCCCGAAGCGGAGCTGGAACCAGACTGCCACGAGATCGACGAGACCGACCGGGATGCGCCGCCACCCGAACTTGGATGTCCCGGCCTTGCGCGGATACAGCGGCACCGGCAGCGAGTCGAGGCGGAAGCCGTCGGCCGCGGCGATCACCACCATGTACCGGTGCCAGTCAGGCCGGAGCGGGACGCCGAGCATGACCTCGCGGCGATAGGCTTTGACCGAGTTCAGGTCGGTGACGCGCACGCCGAAGAGCCAGCGGCAGAGCCCGTTGTAGATGCGTGAGACGAACGCCTTCTCGTACTTGCCCTGCTTGGTGCCGGTGACGATGTCGGCCCGGTTCTCGAGAATGGGCCGGACGAGGCCGGGAATGTCGGTCGGCAGGTACTGCAGGTCCGCGGGATAGAACACGAACACATCGCCGCGGGCGACGTCACCCGCCGAGCGGAGAGCGTCGGCGATGCCCCGCTGGCGGCGGTGGGTGACTACACGGAGGAAGGGGTACTGCCGCTCCAGCTCCCGCAGCACCTTCCCGGATTCGTCGCGCGATCCGTCGTTGACGATGACGACTTCGAAGCTGAATCCTGCGGGGCCAAGCGCCTCGGCGCAGAGCTGGACGAACTCGGGAAGGTTGGGGGCTTCGTCCTTGGCCGGAACGAGGACGCTGACGTCCAGCGCCTCGACGGGAAGGGTCATACGCGCTTGCGCATGCGGGCAGGCAGGATCCCGAGCTGATCGCGATACTTCGCCACCGTGCGCCGCGCGATCTGTATCCCCTGCTCCTGGAAGAGATGCACGATCTGCTGGTCGGTGAGCGGTTTGGCGCTGTCCTCCTCGCCCACCATCTTCTGCAACTTGGCGCGGATGGAGCGGGCGCTGGCCTCTTCGCCCGAGGCGGTGGCGAGCGCGCTGGAGAAGAAGAACTTGAGCGGAAGCACCCCGCGGGGGGTCTGCACGTACTTCTCGTTGGTGACCCGGCTGACCGTGGATTCGTGCATGTTGATGACCTCGGCCACCTCCCGCAGCGTGAGCGGCTTGAGGAACTCGATGCCCTTCTCGAAGAAGTCGCGCTGCCGGTCCACGATGAAGTTCATGACCTTGAGCATCGTCTGGCGGCGCTGCTCGATGGCCTGAATCATCCAGTTCGCGCTGTTCATCTTGGAGGCGATGAACTCGCGGTTCTCCGGGGTCATCTTCTTCTTGTCGCGGGCGATCTCCTGGTAGGACCGGCTGAGCCGGAGCCGGGGCATGCCGGTGTCGTTGAGGAACACCTGGTACCGGGCGCCGATCTTCTCGACGATGAGGTCCGGGATGATGTAGCCGTCGTTCTGCTGGGCGTACTTGAGTCCCGGCTTCGGGTCGAGCCGCGCGAGCCCGTCCGCGGCCGTCTGCACCGCGGCGGGCTCCACGCCGAACCGCTTGGCGAGATCGTTCCATCGGTGCGCGATGAGGTCGGGGAACGCGTCCTGGACCAGACGGAAGGTGAGCGAGTCGAGGTCCGCCTGCTCCCGCAGCTGAATCAGCAGGCATTCGCGCAGGTCCCGGGCGCCGATGCCGGGTGGGTCGAGCTTCTGGATGACGGCGAGCATCTCCTCGATCTCCGTCATCGTGTAGTACGGGGCATCCGCGGGCGCCGCGGGCTCGGCCTCGGCCTCGGGGACCTCCACGGGCTCCGGGTCCTCCGACGCCGCTCCCTCCTCCTCCTCCCCGGCCGCTTCACCGGCATGCGCGGCGACCAGCTGGTTCATCGAGCCGAGGATCTCCTCCAGCGATGCCGCGAGATATCCCTCCTCGTTGATGTTGCCCAGGAACTCCTCCGCCAGAAGCAGCTGGCGCGGGCTCAGCGTCATCATCTGGAGCTGCTCGCGCAGGTGGTCGATGAGATCGCGGGTCTCCACCGTCACCGGCTCGGTGTACTCCAGCTGCTCGTACTGCTCCCGCGTCCCGCCGACTTCGAAGCCGTTGAGGAGGATTTCCTCCCAGTCCATCTCCTCCTCTTTCTCCTTCTGCTCCTTTTCCTGCTCGGCGTCCTTCTGCTCCGGGGTCTCCTCCTCGGGCTCGAGCAGCTCGAGGAAGGGATTCGACAGCAGCTCCTGCTTGAGGTGCTGCTGCAGATCCATCATGGGCATGTAGAGCATGTCCATCGCCTGATACAGGCGAGGATTGACCCGCAGCTCCTGGCGGAGACTGGTGTGCTGGGAGAGCCCGGTCTTCATGCGACCGCCTCGAGCCGTGCCCGGAGACGGGCGGTGAGCGTGGGCCCCAGATAGAGCTGGGCCACACGGTCGTCGTAGACGAGGTCCCGCACGCTGCCGGACGCCTGCACTTTGCCTTCGAACATGATGTAGGCCCGATCGACGATGTCGAGTGTTTGCTCTACGTTGTGGTCGGTGATGAGGACGCCGATGCCGCGGTGCCGCAATCCCGCGACGATGGTCTGAATGTCGTGCACCGCGATCGGATCGACGCCGGCGAACGGCTCGTCCAGCAACATGAACTTGGGCTCGCTCACCAGCGCTCTGGTGATCTCGAGCCGTCGGCGCTCCCCGCCGCTCAACGCGTACGCCTTGCTGCGCCGCAGGTGCTTGATCGACAGCTCGTCCAACATCCGGTCGAGCCGCCGGTGCCGCTCCTCCCGCCCGAGTCCGCGGGTCTCGAGAATAGCCAGAATATTCTCTTCGACGGTCATCTTACGGAAGATCGAGGGCTCCTGCGCCAGATACCCGATCCCGGTCCGGGCTCGTCGGTACATGGGAGCGCGGGTCAGGTCCTGGCCATCGAGCAGCACCCGTCCTCCGTCCGGCCGTATCAGTCCCGTAATAAGGTAGAAGGTCGTCGTCTTTCCCGCGCCATTCGGGCCCAGGAGCCCGACGATCTCGCCCTGCTGCACCCGGACGGTGACCTGGTTGACCACCCGCCGCCCCTTGAAGCTCTTGCTGAGGTCGAGCCCCTCCAGCACGCTGGCGGTTCCGGCCTTGGGCGTGAGCGCCTTGGACCGCTGCACCGCCCGACGCGCGGCGTCGAGGAGGGACTCGTACACCTCCTGGCGCGCCTCCGGGCTCTGGCCCCACCACGGCACGCGCGGCTTGATCTGATTCCACGTGCCGTCGGTCGGGTCCAGCACCCACCCTTCGGTCGCGAGGCGGGGCAGCACCGACCGCGTCAGGTGATCGCGCACCTCGTCGCCCGTGATCTCGGCCTGGGGTGGGCTGGGAAACTCGCCGCGGTAGCAGGTGATGTGCGCTTCGCGGTACGCCATCACGAGGTCGCCGAAGTCCACCGTGTCCGACGCTCCGGCCGCGCGAGTGATCGCCGCGAGCGCGATCGGCACCGAGGGGTCCCGATCGCCGAGGGCGCTGATCCACTCGGCCGGGCTCATTGGGCCGCGCCTACGGTTCGGGCGGAGTCAGGGCGGGCCGGCGCCGTCGTGTCGGAGGTCGCCTCGAGCTGAATACCGTCCACCTTGCCCCGGATGTCCACCCGGTCAACGGCTCGGGTGCTGTCGTTCTTCATGGTGACCACGATCCGGTCGCCGCGCGCGTAGTTCACCGAGGGTCGGGCCGGAAAGCGGGAATTGGGCTCGAGATGATACGACTGCGCGGCCTGACGCGCCTCGATCTGACTCAGCAGCGCCCGGGAACGTCCCGCGGAATCCGCCCGGGTGAACCGGGCGACGATCGTATCGCCCTTCATCCAGTCCCGGTCCTTGCTGGCCTCGTGCACGGTCCCGCCGAGCCAGCCCTTTCCGAAGCCGCGGACCTCCTTGAGCTGTTGACCCGGCGTGTCCAGCGCGAGCGAGTCGGCCTTGAGCGCGTAGGCCGGCGAGGTGGCGCTGGGCCGGATGCTGTCCCCCCACGCCAGGGTCTGTTCCAGCTTCCGTGCGTTGAGGTCGAGCGCGATCGTATCCGCGACCAGATCCCATTCCCGGCTGATCGTGTGACCCTTGCCTTTGGCCAGGAGATAGGTCAGCTCCCGCCGGTCCAGGGTGAGGTCGATGCGGTTGCCGCTCACCGTGAAGCTGTCCGCCCCGACACCCCGCAGCGTCGGGTTCCCGCCGATGAGGCTGCCGTCGCTTCCCTTCCCCGTGTCCAGGCGCATCGAGTCGGAGCGCGCGGCGAAGTCGCTGCGATCCACGGTGACCTTCCCGCCGGCCCAGATCCGATCGTTCCCCTTGAAGCGGACCCGGTCGGCGACGATGAGATACGGTTCGGCCTGTGCGCCGGTCGAGTCCGCCGCGGCATAGCGGATCTTCGGGCGACCTACGGCGTACATCTCGGTCGTGTCCCGGACGCCGGGCACGACGCGGAAATAGTCCAACGAAGGTCCCACCAGCGTCGAGCCGGTCTTCGAGTTGACGGTGTTCACGTTGCCCCGGGCCTGCCACTTCTCTCCATCCCGGACATACGTGCCCCGGTCCGCGTCCATCGTCATGGTGGAGTCGCGATACTGCACGTGGCCGATGAACTGGATGACGCTGCCGCCATAGGACGCGACGCTGTCGCTTCGCATGGTGATCTGCGTCCCCCGACAGCTGAGCCGAACGTTGCCGCCGGCGAAGTAGTTGGTGCCCTTGCCGGTCTCGACCACGGCACCCTGCCGGTCGACGTTGTCGATCTGGAACACGCACCGGTTGCTCTGGGCAACCGCGGGTGACGCGAAACCGGCGGCGGCGAGCATCGCCGCCCAGCGCAGGCGCCGCCCCGCTGTCACTTCTCCTCCTGTCCCGGCAACAGCATGCCGTCTCCCGCCACCCCGCGCGGCCGATCGGTCACGACGTTCTTGAAGTCCGGGTCGGAGCGGAAACTGTTCCCTACCAGATGCTCGGTCCCGCGGTCGAAGGTGAACTGCTTGTCGGTGGAGATCGTGTTCGAGGCGTTGTCGTACTTGAGCGTCGCGGTTGCGAGACGCCGGCCGTCGGGCGAGACGACGACGACATTGTCGTTGGCTTCCATGGAGCCATCCTGCCAGCGGTACGTGCCGCGCTTCGAGGTCAGCGTCGACCCTTCCTCGCCTCTGAGGTCGTAGAACGTCACCTTGACGTTCCGGAGCTGGGTGACCTGCGTGCTCTCGTAAAAATACGCCGTGTCGGCCTCCACCCGCGTCCTGCGAACCCCCTGATTGGTCACGAAATGGGAGAAACCTTCGAGCACCTGGTCGGCGCTGTCGGGCGCCTGGACGGTGGTGGTCGGTCGCGCGCCGGTGTCCTCGCAGCCCGTGCTCGCGAGGACCACCGCGATCACGATGGCTGCGAGGGCGGAACGGCGCATCATACCGCTCCGGCCCGCATCAGATCGTGCAGATGCACGACACCGACGATGATGCCGCCGTCATTCACCACGGGCAGCACGATCACGCCGTGGCGCTCCATGGTATTGACGGCCGCCGCGGCGAGATCGTCCGGGGCGGCGGTCTTCGGGGTTCGGGTCATCACCCTGGTCACCGGCACTTCCAGAAAACCCCCCTCGCGCTCGGCGAGCCGGGTGAGGTCACCGGTGGTGAGCACCCCTTCGAGCCGGCCGTCGGCGGCGACCATCGCGAGCCCGCGGTCGTGCGCCAGGCTCACCACGGCTTCCCGCATCGTGGCATCCGGTCGAAGAATGCGACCCGGTGTGAGCATCACGTCGCGCACCCGCAGGAGGAGCCGCCGCCCCAGGCTTCCGCCCTGGTGGAGCGCCGCGAAGTCCTCACGCTGAAACCCCTTCACCTCCAACAGGGCCACGGCCAAGGCGTCGCCCAGCGCGAGGGCGACCGTCGTGCTCGAAGTAGGCGCCAGGTCGTGCGGACAGGCTTCCTCAGGAACGGACCCATCGAGGGTGACGGAGGCCACGCGTGAGAGCGTCGAATCGAGGCCGCCGGTGATGGCGATGATGGGCACGCCCATCCGCTGGAGTGACCCGAGCAGGCCGAACAGGTCCTGGGACTCGCCGCTCTTGCTCAGGACGATCGCGACGTCGTTCCTGCCGACGATGCCGAGATCGCCGTGCAGGGAGTCGATCGGGTGGAGGTAGCTCGCCGACGTGCCCGTCGACGTCAGCGTCGCGGCGATCTTCCGCGCGATGAGGCCCGACTTACCCACCCCCGAGACGATCACACGGCCGCTGGCCCGATAGAGGAGATCCACCGCGTTCGCGAATTCGTCGTTCAGTCGGCCGGCGACGTTCTCGATGCAGGACGCCTCGAGACGCAGCACCCGCCGGCCCAGATTCACCAGCGCCTTGCCGTTAGCCGTCACGATGCACCGGCTCCGTGAAGTAGCGCTCGAGCATCCCGCCCCAGACCCCGCGGGCCTTGAGCAATGCTTCGACGATCTCGCGGACGGCCCCGTGGCCACCCGGGGCGCGGGTCACATAGCTCGCCACCGATCGCACTTCGCTTACGGCGTTCGCGACGGCGAGGGGAAGACCGACGCGCCGCAGCACCTGGAGGTCGGCGAGGTCGTCGCCCGCATAGGCGACCTCCTCCCATGACAACCCACGCCGGTCGATGAGCTCCTCGAGCGCCTGGAGCTTGCGCGGGCCCGGGACCTGGAGCAGCTCGTCCACCTTGAGCTCCCGCGCGCGAAGGGCGGTAGACTCGGAATGCCGACCGGTCAGCCAGACCACGGGGATCTCCGCGGTCCGCAGCAGCACGAGGCCCAGGCCGTCCTGCACGTCGAAGCGCTTCAGCTCCACTCGCTCCCCGGCGATCGGGCCGAGCCAGATGCCGTTGTCGGTGAGCACGCCGTCGACATCCAGCACCAGCAGCCGGATTCGCTGGGCCACCGCGGGATCGATCTGCATCAGGACGACCGGATCGGTGCCTGGTCGCGCGCGCGCGACCAGAGATCGAGGGTCCGCTCGATCAGATCACCCAGCCGGTCGAGCGGCCACTGCGTGGCGGAGTCACTGGACGCACGAGCGGGGTCCGGGTGGGTCTCCAGGAAGAATCCGTCGGCCCCGGCCACCGCCGCGGCGGCGAGGAGGTGGGGGATGAACTCCCGGCGGCCACCACTCGCGCCACCCTCCGCCTGACCGGGCTGCTGTACCGAATGCGTGGCGTCGAAGATCACGGGAGCGCCCGTGGCCTCGCGCAGCCGGATGAAATTCCTCATGTCGACGACGAGATCGCCGTAGCCGAAAAACGTTCCGCGCTCGGTGACCGCGACTTCGTCGCTTCCGCCAGCCGCGCACCTTCTCGACGGCGCCTGCCATCGCCTCGGCGGGCATCCACTGCCCCTTCTTCACGTTGACCGGCCGGCCGGTCCGACCGGCCGCGACCAGCAGATCCGTCTGCCGGCAGAGAAATGCGGGGATCTGCAATGCGTCGGCGACCTCTGCCGCCGGCGCGGCATGCCCGGGGCTCGTGGATGTCGGTGAGGATCGGCAGCCCGCTGGCGGACCGCACCCGCTCCAGCACGCGGAGCCCCTCCTCGAGGCCCGGCCCTCGCGCAGCCGTGAGACGGGCGCGGTTGGCCTTGTCGAAGCTCGCCTTGAAGCAGATCGGAATTCCCCGCTCAGCCGCGAGTCGTGCCAGTGCATCGGCCACCCTCGGCAGGACATCGCCCGGTTCGACGACGCAGGGCCCCGCGATCAGGAACGGCGTGCGCGCGAAGGTCCAGGCCATCAGCGCCCGATCTCGGCCAGCTCTCCGGGGACGGGGGCCTTGTCGCCGCGACTCTGCCGGCGGCGCAGCGCGGCGCCGACGAAGCCGGCGAACAGCGGGTGCGGGCGCGTCGGACGAGACTTGAGCTCGGGGTGAAACTGGCAGCCGATGAACCAGGCATGCTCGGGAAGCTCGATCACCTCCACGAGCCCGCCATCAGGCGACTGACCGGAGAGCCGCAATCCGTACTCCGCCAGAACGTCGCGGTAGGCGTTGCTGACCTCCCAGCGATGCCGATGGCGCTCGCTGATCTCCCCGACCCCGTACGCCTGAGCCGCGCGGGATCCCGGACGGAGCCGGGCCGTGTAGGCTCCGAGACGCATCGTGCCGCCCATGTCGGTCACGTCGCGCTGGGATTGCATCAATGCGATGACGGGGGTCTCGCAGTCCGGCGCAAACTCGGTGCTGTTGGTATCGGGCAGATGACAGACGTGGCGGGCGAACTCGATGATGGCGACCTGCAGGCCGAGACAGATGCCGAAGAACGGGAGGTCGTTCTCCCTGGCCCACTGGATGGATTGGACCATACCCTCGACGCCGCGCTCGCCGAAGCCGCCGGGGATGAGCAGCCCGTCGAAGCCGGAGAGAATCTTGCCCGCCGCCGCCTGATCGGCGAACCGATCGCTGGGAATCCATTCGATCTCGACCCTCGCGTCGTGCGGGATCCCGCCGTGGATCAGGGCTTCCTGGACCGACTTGTAGGCGTCGTGGAGTGACGTGTACTTGCCCACGACGGCGATCCGCACCTGGTGGGAGGGGTGCAGGATCCGCTCGGCCATGGTCTTCCAGGGACGGAGGTCGGGCTCCTTGGTCTCCAGCCGAAGCCGCTGGCATACCTCGCGGTCGAGGCCCTGCTCCAGGAAGCGGAGCGGGATCTCGTAGATGGACTTCACGTCCGGACTCTCGATGACGCAGCCGAAATCCACGTTGCAGAAGAGCGCGATCTTGCGCTTGATGTCGGGCGCGATCGGCTGCTCGGACCGGCAGATGAGGATGTCAGGCTGGATTCCGATCTGCATGAGGTCCCGGACCGAGTGCTGGGTCGGCTTCGTCTTGAGCTCGCCCGCGGCGGCGATGTAGGGGACCAGCGTCAGGTGGATGAACAGAGCGTTGTCCCGGCCGACTTCCTGGCGGAACTGGCGGATCGCCTCGAGGAATGGGAGCGACTCGATGTCGCCCACCGTGCCGCCGATCTCGGTGATCACGATGTCGTGCCCGGGAGCGGTGCGGCGGATGGCGTTCTTGATCTCGTCCGTGATGTGCGGGATGACCTGCACGGTGGAGCCGAGGTACTCGCCGCGCCGCTCCTTGTTGATCACGGTCTGGTAGATGCGGCCGGTGGTGATGTTGTTCTGCTGCGAGAGGGAGCGATCGATGAATCGCTCGTAATGCCCCAGGTCGAGGTCGGTTTCGGCCCCGTCGTCCGTGACGAAGACTTCGCCGTGCTGGAACGGCGACATGGTTCCGGGATCCACGTTGATGTACGGATCGAACTTCTGCATCGTCACGCTGAGCCCGCGCTCGACCAGCAGTCTTCCTAGAGAAGCGGCGGCGATGCCTTTCCCGAGGGAAGAGACGACGCCGCCGGTGACGAAGATGTACTTGGTCGCGTTCGGACCCGTGGTCATAGGCTTACCCCTGAAGTGCGTGCCAATGGGCTTCTGCCCGTCGAAGGTCGTCCGCGGTGTCTACCCCCGGCAGCGCCGGCTCGTCGAGCCGGGCGACGCCGATGGACATGCCGCAGTGCAATGCCCTGAGCTGCTCCAATCGCTCGGCCAATTCGGCCTCGCTGGGCTGCGCGGAGACCCAGCGGGCCAGCGCCGCGCGGCTGTAGGCGTAGATCCCGAGATGCTGCCAATACAGTCCCGTGACATCGTCGGTCGGCTCCCGACGGTGCGGAATCACCGAGCGCGAAAAATAGAGCGCGCGTCCCCGGGCGTCCGTCACCACTTTGACCCGGGCGGGATCCGTCACGAGGGCCGGATCGAGCGGTGCCGCGGCGGTCCCGATGTCATCTCCCTGTTCGACCCGATCGATCGCTCCGGCCAGGGCACTCGCGAGGAAGAAAGGGCTCGTCGCCCTGCACGTTCACGACGATCTCGGCGGCCGCGAACTCGGCCCGCGCCGCCACTTCGGCCACCCGGTCCGTTCCGGAGAGATGCGACGGATCGGTCAGGACTGCCCTCGCCCCCGCCGCCACCGCGACCTCGACCACCCGCTCCGAGTCCGTCGCCACGACCACGGCATCGGTCAGGTCGTGCTCCATGACGCGCTGAATCACCCGGGTGATGAGAGGCTCGCCGGCCAGAAGCTGGAGCGGTTTGTTAGGGAGACGGATCGAGCCAAGACGTGCCGGGATGACACCAAGGACGCGCATCACGGAAACTAACAGAGCCGGCGGGTGGAGTCAAAAGGCGTGCCGCACCCGAAGCCGGGCGATCGTCACTCGGCTATCGAGTTGAGGGGCAGCGGGTTAGGCGACGAGCTCGAGGAAGTTTGCGAGCAGGCGTTTGCCCTGCTGCGTGGCGACGGATTCGGGGTGAAACTGGACGCCGAAGACCGGGACCGAGCGATGGCACAGCGCCATGATTTCGCTGCCCGCCGGACGGTCGTCGGACCAGGCCGTGACCTCGAGCTCCTCCGGAAGGCCCTTGGGGGACACCACCAGTGAGTGGTACCGCATCGCCTCGAACGGGACCGTGACGTCCCGGAACAGCGGATGGCCGGTGTGCCGCACCATCGTGGTCTTCCCGTGCATGAGCCGGTCCGCGCGCACCACCTGCCCTCCGAACGCTTCGCCGATCGCCTGGTGCCCCAGACAGACACCGAGCACGGGAACTCGACCGGCGGCCGCCCGGACCAGCGGGACGGACACGCCCGCCTCCCGGGGGGTGCAGGGCCCCGGCGAGATCACGATGGCCGTAGGCTGGAGCGCAAGCGCGGCCTCGACGGTGAGGGCATCGTTCCGGTAGACTACCGGATCGGCACCGAGCTCACCGGCATATTGGACCAAGTTATAGGTGAAGCTGTCGTAGTTGTCGAGGACGAGGAGCATGTGGCGCGAATGCTATCCCCGCTACGAGGAGTCCGCCATGCGACGAAGCTCGGCGCGCGCCGAGTCCGCGTGGCGCAGGGCCGCGGCCCGCAGCGAGTCGCCGAGCCGCCGGCCTGCCCGGCCGACCGAGTCCGCCGAGCGGACCGCGTTATCCAGCGCCGAATCGGACTTGAGCTCCGCCAAGTCGGTCAGCGATTCCGCCTCAGACGAGAGCTCGTGCGGCATCGAGTCCTGCGCGAGCGCCTGATTCAGCTCGGTGACGAGCTCCAGCGGCACGTAGAGCGGGACGCGCACCTCGCCGGGTTGGAAGACCGCCTCGCCGAAGGCGACCATGTTGGCGGGCGTGGAGTCGGAGGGGAAGCAGGAAAACGTATCCTTCCCACGAGACTCCTTGATGTTGATCCCGGGCTCGGTGGAGTCGCTCTCGAAATTGGCTGCGAGCTTGCAGCCGCTAAGCCCTGCTGCGAGCAGCGAGTCCGCGAGGTCGATCTCCAGCTCGACTCCATTCACCTCCCGCGGACTGCTCCGGTTCACCACCACATGTTCGAGATTGCCGAGCCGCTCTCCCGACAGGACGAACGGGACGAAGGCCAGCGGGATGGTCAGCGGATCCGTGCTGTCCACCACCTTGTTCACCTTCGCGAGTCCCTTCCGCACGATGGAGACGCCGACCATGCCGATCGCGAAGATGGCGAACGCGCCGAGAAAGATTCTGAGCCAATAGTTCCGCATAGAGCTTCGCTCCAAGAGAGCCGGGTCGGCCGACCCAAGTATGTTCCAAAGAGAGACGCTCCGGCTACCCCGAAAGTTTCACCCCGGACCGTCCCGGGGCTAGAGCAGGACTCCCCGTGATCGAGATCGACGGGCTGGTGAAGCTGTACGGGGACCTCCAGGCGGTGTCCGGCTTGTCGTTCAAGGTGGAGGCCGGCGAGGTCCTGGGTCTGGTCGGTCCCAATGGCGCGGGCAAGACTACGACCCTCAGGAGCATAGCCGGCATCACCGTGCCCACCCGCGGACGGATTCGGATCGCGGGCCACGATCTGGCGGCCGACCCGGTGGCGGCCAAGTCCGAGCTCGCGTTCGTGCCGGATGAGCCCCACTTCTTCGAGTACCTCACCGTCGAGGAACATCTCCGGTTCGTCGCCCGATTGTATAGGGTCGCCGAGGTGGATGGGCGCATTCCTGTATTGTTGGACGAGCTGGAGCTCGCGGAGAAGCGGGACGCCCTGCCCGGCGAGCTGTCGCGAGGGATGCAGCAAAAGCTCGCCATCGCCTGCGGTCTGATCCACTGCCCGCGGGTCCTCCTCCTGGACGAGCCCCTCACCGGGCTCGACCCGGTCGGCATCCGCCGGATGAAGTCCACCATCACGGGGCGCGCCTCGAAAGGGGCCGCGGTCATCCTCAGCTCCCATCTCCTCCACCTCGTCGAGGAGATCTGCACCCGCGTGCTTGTAATGCAGCGCGGGCGGGCGGTGGCGTTCGGGACCGTGGCGGACATCGTAGAGGAGCGGCCGGAGCTCGCCGGGCGCTCGTTGGAGGAAGTCTTCCTGGCCCTGATCGGCGAGTGATCGGCGCTTTCGGGTACCTGCTCGGGCGGTCTGCGCGGAATCGGCTCGTGCGGCAGGTGCGGCGGTTGCGACAGCCGAGATACCTGCTCGCGCTGCTGCTGGGCCTCTCCTACCTGTGGATTCTCATCCTGCACCAGAGGCCCCGAGGGCCCGAGCCCGGCGCGTTGCAAGCCCGGTGGGTCGAGCTGATCGCGGCGGTCGGTGTGGCGGGAGCCGTCGTCTGGGCGTGGCTCTTCGGGTCGGAACGCCGCGCGCTCGCCTTTACCCCCGCCGAGCTGACGTTCCTCTTTCCCGCACCCGTGACTCGTCGCGAGCTGATGCATTTCAAGTTGCTCCGCAATCAGCTCATCATCCTGCTCAACACGGCGATCTGGACCTTCGTGCTCTCGCGCGAGCGGTTGGGAGCTTCGACCTGGCGCCATGCGGTGGCTGTCTGGGTGCTCATCACGACGCTCTCACTCCACCGACTGGGCGCCTCGTTCGTGCGCTCGACCCTCGCCGACCACGGCATGGAGGGTCTGCGCCGAACGATGCTTTCGCTCGCCGTTCTGGCGTTCGTGATTCTTGCGTCGGCGCAGGTGGCCTATGACGGCTACGCGCTCGTAGGTGCAGGCTGGAATGCCGGCGTCGGGCCTTTCCTCGCCTCGCTCGGTGCCGCGCTCGACCGTCCAACCGCACGGCTGGTGCTCTGGCCGTTCCGCGCGATGAGCGGCCCGCTCATCGCCCCGACCACGAGCGCCTGGGTCGCCTCCATGGGGCCGGCGGTCGTCGTCCTCGTACTCCACTACTTATGGGTCCTCCGTTCCGACGCCGCGTTCGAAGAGGTGGCCGCGGAGGCGTCCCTCCGCCGGGCACAGGCCCTGTCGGAACGCTCCAGGGATGCGCGCCCCCCGCGCGTCGTGCGGCGAGCGCCGCCTCCCTACGGGCTTTCCCCCCTTGGACATCCCGCCGGCGCCATCGTCTGGAAGAACCTCGTCGGCGTGGCGCGAACGGGTCGCCCGCGTGTGGTCGCGCTCGGGTTGTCTATCGCGGGTGTCGTCCTGGGGGCGCTGTCCTTCCGGAGCAGCGCTACTCTAGCCGAGATCGTGGGGTGGTTCACGGCGATGTGGGCGGGATTTCTCATCCTCATCGGACCGCAGTGGGTTCGAAGCGATCTGCGGGGCGACTTGCCCAAGCTCGACCTGCTTCGCAGCTATCCGCTGCCGGGCCGCTCGGTGATCGCGGCAGAGGTGGCGGCCTCGACCTTGGTCGTCAGCGCGCTGCAGCTCGGCATACTCACGGTGGCGTATCTGGCGTTTCTCGGCAATCGGGTCATGGAGCCGGCGCTCGACGTTCGAACGGCGGCGTTGGCCGCAGCCTTTCTCGTCCTGCCGGTGGTGAATCTGCTGGGTGTGCTGATTCACAACGGAGCCGTCATCCTGTACCCCGCCTGGCTCGGCGTCTCCTCCGGCCGGCCCGCCGGCGTCGAGGCACTCGGCCAGAACATGCTCGCGATCATGGGTTACCTGATTCTGCTGGCGCTGGCCCTGGCCATGCCCGCCGGCATCGGCGGGCTGGTGTTCTTCGCGCTCGAGCCCGTTATGGGATTGGGAGCATTGGCGGTTGCCGGGGTGCCCGCGCTGATCGCGGCGGGAGTGGAGGCCCGACTGATGGTCGATTGGATCGGGCACGCCTTCGAGCGCACCGACCCGGCGACGGCCGGATTGTCCAACTAGCCGGCGCGGCGTGCGCTCAGCCGCGTCAAGCGGATGGTGAGCCGGCTCACTGGCCGCCCGGCTTCGGGAGATATCGCTTGGCGATCTTGGCGACCACGGTGTAGGCGGGATCCACGATATTCGCCACACTGCTCTCCCCTACCTGTCCCAACAGCGTGTAGGCGTCCGAACGCTCGAAGCCGTACTCGGTCTCGAGCCATTCGATCAGCTCCACGTGCGCGAGGCGGAAGGCGTCGATCAGCGGCCGACCGCTCCCGGCGACCATGATGTGCTCGGCGTCCACCAGACGGGGCCAGTCGATCTGCTTGCCCTTCACGACGTCGATCTTGAGCACCACGTCCATGCTGGTCTCGAGGCCGGTCCCCGCCACTTCGCCCTGCCCCTGGCGCGCGTGGCCGTCGCCGAAATAGAAGTACGCTCCATCGTGGAAGATCGGGAGGAACACGGTGGTGCCCTCCCGCAGCTCGGGCGCGTCCATGTTGCCGCCGAAGTCCCCCGGCCAGAGGCCGGCGAAGGCCTCCTCGCCGCGGGGCGCGACGGCCACACGCCCGAGCATCGGCTTGAGATCGATCTCCATGCGACCGACCCGGCTCTTGGGCATCTCCGTGACGCCCACCATCCGCGTCGTATCGAGCCGCCACACGTAGCGACGGGGGGCGATCGGGTCATTGAGCATCCGTACCCGGGCATCGCTCGCCAGGCCGCCGAAATCCGAGTAGACCTGGGACGCGGCCAGGGCGTGGTTCGGGCGCACCCGTACGATCTCGACCTTCAGCATGTCCTTCGTGGTCGCACCCTCGACATAGATCGGTCCCACTTCACCGGGAAAGGCGCCGCCGGCTTCGGTATAGTAGGGGCCGAAGTTGGTCCGACTGACCAGCACGGTGCCTGGGCGCACCCGCAACACCGGCTCCCGCACTGCGTAGGTGGGTTGGGCGACTTTGGGAGTGAAGCGAACGGTGTCCTGCGCCGAGGCGGTGAGCGGAACCAGCGTCGCCAGGAGCATCCACGCACGGGTCATCGAAGCATCTCCTCGTCGTCTCGGCTCCCTCGGCGTCGAACCGGCCGAAGCGGAGCGCCAGGGTAAGAAGAACCAACAGGCTCAGGGTCAACCTCGTGGGTGAAACTGCTTGTGGACCGAGCGGAGATACTCGCGATCCACGTGGGTGTAGATCTGGGTCGTCGAGAGATCGGCGTGGCCGAGCATCTCCTGCACCGCGCGCAGGTCGGCGCCGCCCTCGAGCAGGTGGGTGGCGAAGCTGTGACGCAGCGTGTGCGGGGTGACCCGCTTGCGGATGCCGGCGCGCTCCGCGGCACGCTTGACGATTCCCCAGGCCCCTACCCGCGAGAGCGGCTCGCCCCGCGCATTGAGCAAGACCCGGCCGCCGGTCGTGTCCCCGATCGAGCTCGGGACGCAGCGTGTGGAGGTAGACGGAGACCGCGCCGATCACGGCCCGGCCGAGCGGGACGAGCCGCTCCTTCCCGCCTTTGCCGAAGACGCGGACGAGCTGTTCCGGAAGCAGCAGGTCGGTGAGCCCGAGGCCGCAGAGCTCGGACACGCGCATCCCGGCGCCATAGCCCAGCTCGAGCAGGGCGCGGTCGCGCCAGCCGAGCGGATCGTCGATCCGAAGGCGCGGCGAGCAGGGACTCCACCTCCCGCACGCTGAGGGTCTCCGGCAGACGTGCGGCCGCGGCGCGGCGATTCCAGCCGGTCGCTCGGATCGTCGCTCACCCGGCCCTCGCCTACGAGGAAGCCGTAGTAGGTCCGGATCGCGGACACTTCCCGCCGGATCGTCGCCGCGCTGAGCCCGAGGTCCTTGAGCAGGTACACGAAGTCCCGAAGATGGGAGCGGGTGACGCGGGCAGGATCGTCGCACCCCGCGGACGAGCGAGAACTCGCCCATCCGCCGAAGATCCCGCAGGTACGCGTCCACGGTATTCGGGCTGTGCCCGGCCTCGAGCGCGAGAAAGTCGCGGAACCCCTCGAGCCAGAAGGCCTGGTCGACCCGTTCCCGAATCGCCGGGGCGCTCATCGCCTGCTGCTGCGCGCGGAGGCGCCGGCGGAGCTCGGCTACCTCGGCCGGGCCCACGCCGAGCAGCTCGGCGGCGAGGGACATCAGCCGGTCCTCGTGGGGGCCGAGGGCGCCGCAGTCGCTGAACGCGACGGCCCACATCCGCTCCACCAGCTCCAGGCGCTGGGTCCGGCCGAAGCGCTGTCGGAGTCGGCCGGCGTAGTCGGCGAAACGGGTTCGCCGCTCCTCCTCGGGCGCGCGGCTCCGGTGGGCGAGCCTCCGGCGGAAAGGCCCCAGCGCTCGCGCAGGTGACTGGCGACGAGCTCGCGGTCGCGCGGGCGTGAGCGCCGGGTCGGCGTAGGCCAGCTCGAGCACCAGCAGCGCCGCGGCCTCCCGGGCGGAGCCCTCGGCGATCTCGGTGCCCGCGAGGAACGACGGCGCCGCGGGGTCCAGCGCGTCCCGGGTCGCGTGCCAGACCCGCTCCTTCGCGCCGCCGGCGCCGGCCGTTCCAGACCCAGACGCGCCACGCCGACGACGACGACCCCGGTGACGATGCCGAGCGTGCGGTTCACGCCCGCGATGATGGCCACGATCCGCTCCCAGTTCGGCGCCGATCAGCGCGCCCGAGCAGCGTGATGCCGCCGTACCAGATGGCGCGACGCGAGGCCCATCGGGACGAGGGTCCGCCAGGCGCCGAGGCCCACCAGGCCCGCGAAGGGCGGCACCACGGCCCGGACGCCGGGAAGGAACCGGCTGATGAAGATGCCGGCGACCCCGAAGCGCAGGTACTCGCGCTCGATCACGGCGAGCGACCGCGGGCGCGAGCAGGCGGCGGCCGGTGCCGGTGGCGAAGAGTCGGCGACCGTAGCGTCCGCGCCGCCACGTAGACCGCCGCGGCGCCGAGCAGGTTGGCGGTCCAGGTGACCAGGAAGACCAGCGAGCGGCGTGGTGAGTCCGCGATGGGAGAGGAAGGCCCCCAGGGCCACGGCCGCGTCCGAGGGCACCGGCGGCACGACGTTCTCCACCGCCGCGAGCAGGGCGAGAACGGCGTAGACCGCTGGCGGGCGGCAGTTCCGAGAGCCAGTCCAGCAGTGCTTCGATCAGCGTGCCTCCAGCGTGGCGACGGCGATCACGGCCAGCCCTTCCCCCCTGCCGATGAATCCCATCCCTTCGTTCGTCTTGGCCTTCACGTTGATCGCGCCGGCGGCGAGCCCGAGCCGCGCGGCGAGTGCGGCCGCCATGCCGCCGAGGTGGGGGCCGAGCTTGGGCGCCTCGGTGATCACGGTGAGATCGGCCTGCACGACGGCGTAGCCCGCGCCCGCGCACCAGCTCGTGCGCGGTGCGGAGGAGCTCCATGGAGTCGGCGTCCTTCCACTGGGGATCGGTGTCGGGAAAGAGCTGCCCGATGTTCCCCGCGCCCGCCGCGCCGAGGATCGCGTCGGTCAGCGCGTGGGCGACCGCGTCGGCATCGGAATGACCGGCGAGGCCGCGGCCATGCGGGATCCTCAGCCCGCCGAGGACCAGCGGGCGGCCGGCCACGAAGCGATGCGAGTCGTAGCCGATGCCGACGCGCACCGTCATGCGGCCGCGGTCTGGGCGCATCGATCGAGTAGTCCTGCCGCCGACGGCGAGGTTCGTAGCCCGCGTCTCGGATGAGCCGGTCGATCTCGGCCAGCGTGGTGCGGTAGGTGGTGCCGGCCGCCGACACGACGTTCTCCTCCATCATCAGGCTGCCGTAGTCATTGGCGCCGAACCGCAGGGCGATCTGCCCGACCTTGTGGCCCATCGTCACCCAGGAGGACTGGAGGTTGGGCACGTTGTCGAGCACGATCCGGCGCGAGCGCCAGGGTACGGAGGTAGGTCACCGCGTCGGTCTTCCGGTAGTGCGACATCTCGGGCGTGCCCTCGGGCTGGAGCGGCCAGCAGATGAAGGCGGTGAAGCCGCCGGTCCGAGCCTGGAGCTCGCGCACCCGCAGCAGGTGCTCGACCCGGTCCGCGTTGCTCTCACCCAACCCGTACATCATCGTCACCGACGTCTTCATCCCCTGGCGGTGCGCCTCCTCCTGGACGCCCAGCCACTCCTCGGTCTGGGCCTTCTTCCTGGCGACGCGCTCCCGGATCTCGTCCACCAGGATCTCGCCGCCTCCGCCGGGGATGCTGTCGAGGCCCGCGGCCTGCAACTCCCTGACAACCTCGGGGACCGGAATGTTGAACCGCTCGCTGAAGAACACGACCTCGCTCGGGCTGAAGCCGTGGATGTGGATCGGATGGTTGCGCTTGATATAGCGCATGAGCTCGAGGTACCACTCGAACGGGATGTAGGGATTGTGCCCGCCCTGGAGCAGGATCTGGACTCCGCCGATGGACTTGCACTCGTCGATCTTGGCGCCGATCTCCTCGAAGCTGAGCACGTAGCCGTCCTTGTCCTTCGGGCGGCGATAGAACGCGCAGAACTTGCAATCGGCCACGCAGACGTTGGTGTAGTTGATGTTCCGGTCGATGATGTAGGTGACCACATTCTCCGGATGGCGCCGCCAGCGCTCGGCGTCGGCCAGCTGCCCCAGCTCGAGCAGGGGGGCCTGGTCGTACAGCTCGAGAAAGGCTCTGAATTCACTTGAGGTGCGGTCGATAACGCTCATGTTGGCAATCCTTTAACTGCTTCTAGTCATGCCTCATCCCGAGCGAAGCGAGGGACCTCGCTCGCGCAATGGCTCGAGTTCGGCCGAAGCAAGATCCCTCGCTCGCTCGGGATGACAGTGCTCGCCCGCCTCCCTCCCCCTCCCCTCACGCCGCCGAGATGAACGACAGCGACCCGTCCGGCACCAGCCCATCCTGGGCCAGCCGTCGGAAGAAGTCCGTGAGGCCGGCCAGGTGCCCGTACGACAGTGCGTAGTCCAGATCCCCGAGATACTCGCGACAGACCTCCTCGGACACGCCCGTGGTGCGCGCCGCATCGGCGGCCAGCTCGTCCAGGTGGGCGAGTCCCCACGCCCTCGATTCGAGAAGCCGTTCGTGCACCGTGCGAACCGGATCCGGAGCGGCGTCCCGCCGCGCGGCCCAAACCGCGAAGACGAACGGCAGACCCGTCCACTGCTGCCACTCGAGCCCAAGGTCGAGCCGCACCGGATATGCCTGTTGCGCGGCGAGCATGCAGGGCGGCGTCGCCGATCACCAGCACCGCATCGTGCGGCAACCCCGCGAGGCCCGCCAGGTCGCCGGCCTCCGCGCGGGCGGTCGGCGAACCGCGGCGCGACGTGCCAGCGATGCCGGCAGAGCAGCTCGAGCAGCAGGATCGAAGTGCGGGACGACGCGGTGAGCAGGACCGTGCGCCCATCCAGCTCGGCCACCGGACGCCGGGAGAAGAGCGCGACGCTGTGCACCGGCCCGTCGCAGGTGATCGCGAGGTCAGGGAGGAGGTGATAGGCGGCCGCGTTGCGGGCGTATTCCACCGCCGATACCACGCTGACCTGCAGCTCACCCGCGGAGAGGAGATCGTTCAGCTCCGAGGCCGTGCCCGTGACGAGCTCCGCCGGCATGCCGACGATGCCGCGGTCGATCGCGCCGTAGACCGGGTAGCAGTTGATCCAGGGGATCCGGCCGAGCCTCATGCGGCGTGCACCACCGGCAGCGACGCACCGCGGCGGACCGAGGGCTCGGGCGGCGGCTCGTCGAACTGGTCGCGGACTGCGCGGTACAGACTGTCGCGCTCGACCGGCCGCTTCCCCGCCCCGCGGATGAGGCGGACGAGCTCGAGGTAGGGCATGTGCATCTCGGTCTGCGCGCCGGCTTCGTGGTAGATCCGCTCGTACACCACCGTGCCCTCGACGTCGTCGCAGCCGAAGCTGAGCGCGATCTGGGAGAGGAACGGCGTCACCATGGGCCAGTGGGTCTTCACGTGCGGCGACATTGTCGAGGAACAGCCGGGCGACGGCGATGTTCTTGAGATCCTCGTAGCCGGTCGTCGCGGTGCCGACCCGGCCCATTTCCTCGCCGAGCTCGTTGTGGTCGGGATGGTACGCCAGCGGGATGTAGGTGAGGAATCCGCCGGTCTCGTCCTGGAGATCCCGCAGCATGCCGAGGTGGGCGATGCGGTCCTCCGCGGTCTCGACGTGACCGTACAGCATGGTGCAGTTGGTCGGAATGCCGAGCTCGTGCGCCACCCGGTGCACCCGCAGCCACTCTTCGCCGGTGAGCTTCCGCTCGGCGATGGTGGCGCGGACCGCCGTGCTGAAGACCTCCGCGCCGCCGCCCGGCAGGCTGGTGAGGCCGGCCTCCTTCATGCGCGAGCAGCACCTCGCGCTCGCAGATCTTCTCGATCCGGGCCAGATGCGCGATCTCCACCGCGGTGAGCGCCTTGATGTGAACCTCGGGGTGGCGCTCCTTGAGACCGCGGATCATGTCGGTGTAGTAGCTAAGCCGCAGCTTGGGATGCAGCCCGCCCACGATGTGGAACTCGCGGGTCGGCATTGCCGCGAGCCTGCTCCGCTTCCTCGAACACCTCCTCCAGCGAGCGGGTGTACGCCCCGTCCTCCTTGGGCATCCGGGCGAACGAGCAGAACACGCAGGTGTTGCGGAGAATGCAGACGTTGGTGGGATTGATGTGCTGGTTGGCGGAGAAGAAGACCCGGTCGCCGTTCCGGCGGCGATTGGCCGCAATCGGCGAGCAGGCCGAGACCGAGGAGGTCGGTGGTGCCGTAGAGCGCGAGGCCGTCCGCCGGCGGCAAGCGCTCGCCCGGCCGTCCACCTTGTCGGCGATCGGGCGGAGGGCAGGGTCGCGAAGGCGGGATAGGTCGATCTCGCCGGCCATCGTATCTCCTTGAGGGATAGGCAGTAACGAACGTACTAATGTATAGCCCCCGGGGGGCTTGTCATCCTGGCGAAGCGGTCATGGCGACGAACTCCGCTCTGCGCAACTGACGATCCAGGCGGCGAAGAACGGGTCCTCCAGCCGGTAGCGCATCCGCTCCGGCTCCTCCTCTTCCCGCATCACCCCCGCTCGTCGAGCGCCTGGAGCGCCCGCTGCATGCTGGACGCCGCGAGGCCGTGCGCCTCGAGCGCCTCGCGGCCCAGCAGCTCGCGCCCGCCCCGCTCGATCACCGCCTTCACCGCCTTCTTCTGCGCCTTGGTGAGACTCTGCCAGAGCTGCATGTAGGCCGGGTTCTCCTGCTGGACGATGTGCACCAGCGTCTCGGTCCACCAGCTCGACGGTGAGGCTCGGCTCGGGCGAGACCCGCAGCGCCTCCCAGCAGGCGCTCGCGAGCCGCTGCACGTTGTAGGGAATGTCCTCCGCGCGGTCGAGAATGTGGTCGAGCGCGCCCGGGCTCCACCACGAACCCGGCCTCGGTGAAGCCACGCTCGCAGGCGGTACGGAATGCGTCCTCGCGGGATGGGCCCCAGGAAGTAGCGCTCGCCGAGCTTCCAGAACGCCCGCGCTCGGGTCGCCGGTCATGTGCGCCAGCAGCCGGGTCTGCGACCCGGAGAACACATAGCCGACGTGCCGGTGCCGCTGCACCGCGGCCCGGAGCTGCCGCTCGGCCGCTTCGCCACCCTCCTCGATCACGTGCTGGAATTCATCCAGGATCACCGCCGTGGCCGCCTTCTCCTCGGCGGCCATCCGATCGATCCCGTCGAGGACCTCGCCCAGCAGGGGAAGCTCGGGAGTCTCCCGGGCCGGCTTGCCGAACGAGACGCCAGCGCTGGTCGTCGATGTCGTAGCTCAGCTTGCGGACTGAGCCGGCCGAAGAAGCGGCGGAGACGCCGCCGACGCCTGCTCGACCGTGCCGCCGAGCCGCCGAGCCGCGCCGGTCAGGAGGGCCTGGGCGAGGAGGGAGACCGATTCGTACGCCTCCGCGTTGTACCGGAGCACGATCACGCCTTCGCCGCTCAGCAGCTCTTCGGCGGCGTGGAGGATCGAGGTCTTGCCGTACCGCCGGGGGCCGATGAAGAAGAGCCGTCCCCGATTGAGGATGCTGCGGCGGACCAGCTCGAGCTCGGCCTCGCGGTCCACCAGCTCGCCGGCCCCCAGCTCGCGGCCGAACTCGAAGGGGTTGGGGGGGCTGGGCGGCAGGGTGCGACGGGGCATGGCCTCTCCTTACGCAGATTGCGTAACGCAAATATGCGTAACAGGGGCTGGCCGGTCAAGGGGCCTGGGAGGGATGCAACCCGATCCGACGCCGCGTCGCCGGCAGCCCGCGTCGGACCACCGGGTCGAGCGGTCCAACGCCGCGTCCCCGGCCCACCCACTCCGTTGGAACCACGTTGGTCGGCGTTGGTTTTCCCGCCCTTCGGGCACAAACGTCTGCCGCAACGTTTTGTTGCGTTGATCGCGTTTCGGCCCGGGCGTGGTCGGCGCCGGAAGTTCCCACAATGCGTTTGGTTTATGCACAGGTGTCCACACAGATTCGGGTCGGCGTTTGATCGCACCAACATTTGAATGTTGCTATTGTCCTGGGGGCCAAACGCGGTACTTTGGGGGTGGTCCAAACGGAGGTTTAGATGGCCAATGGCCCAGACTACTCCCGCGCGGCGCTGAGCCCGGTTCATCGACTACGTGGTGGAGAAGAGCCTGGTGAACCCCTCCACCGCCCAGGGCTGGCGGGTGGCGACGACCAAGGTCCTGACCGATCTGCCCTCGGAGGAAGAGGCGGATGTCCGGCGGATCGACGTGGACGCCACCTTCAAGCAGTTTCTCAACCGGAATCCCGGCCGGCTCTCCCCCGCCTCCACCGGCGAGTATCGGAGGCGGGTGGGCCGGGCAATCGAGGAGTTCGTGAGCTGGATGGAGAATCCCGCGGCCTACGGGAGCCGGACGATGGCCTGGTCCGCCAGGACCGAGAGCCGGCCGCGCCCCCGTCCAGCGCCTCCGGCCCCTGCCCTGACCGTCCCCGGACCAGAGGTCAGGCGCGGCGGGAGTGGCGCTGAGCTTTCCGGTACGGCCGGGCTTCCTGGCCCAGGTTCTGGTGCCGGCCGACCTCACGGTAGACGAGGCTCGGCGGATGGGTGCCTTTCTTCTCACGCTCGCGCCCGAGTTCCGACCCGGCCTGACAAACAAAAGCGGGGCGGCCCCTGGGGGCCGCCCCGCCCTCACCGTTGTCGGCCATCGCCGCTACGCTGCCCACCTCGACCGCCAGCGTCACGTTGTGCCCACCGAACCCGAACGAGTTCGAGAGCGCGACATCCACCCGGCGTTCGACCTTGCGGTTCGGCGCGCAGTCCAGGTCGCAGCGCGGATCGGGATGTGAACTGGTTGATGGTAGGCGGAATGACCCCGCACGTGGCGCTGAGGAGGGAGACCGCGAACTCGAGCGCACCCGCGGCGCCGAGCAGATGCCCGGTCATGGACTTGGTCGACCCGAACACCAGGCGCCGCGCCTGCTCGCCGAACACCGCCTTCACCGCCTCGGTCTCCGCGATGTCGCCCTGCTCGGTCGAGGTGCCGTGGGCGTTGATGTAGCCCACGTCCTTCGGATCGATCCGGCCGTCCGCGAGGCACGCGCGCATGGCGCGCTGCGCGCCCTCGCCGTTTTCCGCCGGCGACGTGATGTGGTAGGCGTCGCCGCTCAGCCCATAGCCGAGCACTTCGCCCAGGATCCGTGCACCACGGCGCTCGGCGTGCTCCAGGCTCTCGAGCACCACCATGGCGCCGCCGTCGCCCAGCACGAAGCCGTCGCGGTCGCGATCGAACGGCCGGCTCGCGGTCTCGGGCGAATCGTTGCGGGTGGAGAGGGCCTTCATGTTCGCGAAGGCCGCGACGGTGAGGCCGGTGATGGCGGCCTCGGCTCCGCCGGTGACCATGGCGTCCGCCTCGCCGTGGCGGATGAGATTGAACGACTCGCCGATCGCGTGCGCCGAGGAGGCGCAGGCGGAGACGGTGGCGAAGTTGGGGCCCTTGAGGCCATAGCGGATGGAGACGAGGCCGGCCGCGATATCGGGGATGAACATCGGCACGAAGAACGGCGAGACCCGGTCGGGCCCCTTCGTGACGAAGAGCCTGCAGTTATCCTCGTAGGTCTGCATCCCGCCGATCCCGCTGCCGATCACGACGCCGACGCGCTCGGGGTCGGGGAATCCGCCTTCCATGCCCGGCCTGCGCCACGGCCTGCTGCGCCGTCGCGAGCGCGAACTGCGCGAACAGGTCGTACCGCCGGGCCTCCTTGCGGTCGACGTACTTCAGCGCGTCGAAGCCCTTGACCTCGCAGGCGAAGCGGACCGACTGATCCTTGGGATCGAACTTGGTGATCGGCGCGGCCCCGGGTGTGCCGGCCAGCAGCGCGCTCCAGGTCGACTCGACATCGGTTCCGACGGGTGTCACCAGCCCGAGGCCGGTGACGACGACACGACGCGTCAACTTACTTTCCGATCTTCTCGTGCAGGTAATTCATCGCATCGCCGACCGTGCGCAGCTTCTCGGCGTCCTCGTCCGGGATGTCGATGTCGAACTCCTTCTCGAAGGCCATGACCAGCTCGACCGTGTCCAGGCTGTCGGCGCCGAGATCTTCCATGAAACTGGCGTCGCTGGTGAGCTTCTCGCGCTCGACGCCCAGTTCCTCGACGATGATGTCCTTGACCTTCTCTTCGACGTTGCTCATGTCGTCCTCGATTGGAGATTCGGGGTCACGTCAGATGACCATGCCACCATCGACAACCAGTATCTGGCCCGTGATGTAGCCAGCGAGGTCCGAAGCGAGAAAGAGCACCGCCCCGGCCACGTCCTCGGGCCGTCCCAGCCTGCCCAACGCAATGTCCTCTAATAAGGTTGCCCTGGCCTCATCGGGCAAGGCGCCCGTCATGTCGGTCTCGATGAATCCAGGCGCGATACAATTGGCCAGCACACCGCGGCTGGCGTACTCCTTGGCGATCGACTTGGTGAAGCCGATCAGCCCCGCCTTGCTCGCCGCGTAGTTCGCCTGGCCCTTGTTGCCGATGAGGCCGACGATGCTGGAGACGTTGATGATTCGTCCGCTCCGCCGCTTCATCATGCCCTTGATCACGGCTCGCGTGGTGTGGAACGCTCCCTTGAGATTCGCGTCGAGCACCGTATCCCAGTCCGCCTCGGTGAGTCGGAGGAGGATGTTGTCGCGGGTGAGGCCCGCATTGTTCACCAGGATCTCGATCGGTCCGAGGGCCCGCTCCGCATCGGCGAGCGCGGCTTCGACCTGCGCCGCCTGCGCGACGTCGCACGCCACCCCGACGGTCCGATCGCCCAGCTCGGCGGCCACTGCGCGGGCGCGCTCGACATCGCGGCCGACGATCGCGACCTTGGCACCCGCTGCGTGGAGCGCCCGGGCTATGGCCAGTCCGATGCCGCGGGTGCTGCCGGTGACGAACGCGGACTTGCCGGTCGAGGTCGATCGTGGTCACTGGAGGAATTTCTCCAGCTCCGCCGCCGTGCCGAGGGTCAGCGTCGGGGCCCCGGGGACGATGCGCTTCAGCAGGCCCGTGAGGACGTTGCCGGGGCCGACCTCGACGAATGTCGCGCCCGGAACGAGCTGCCGCGGCGCGCTGCATGCGACGCCACCCATCGAACCGGGGCGGTCAGCTGGTCGGCGAGGAGTCGCTTCGCGTCGACGCCGGTGGTGACCTCCTCCGCGCTGGCGTTGGCGACGACCGGGAAAATCCGGCTCACCGAATGCGGCGCCGGCGAGCGCCTCTCGAAGCCCGTCCACGGCGGGGGCCATCAGCGGGGAGTGAAAGGCGCCGCTCACCTTGAGCGGGACGACCCGCTTGGCGCCCCTCGTCTTGCAGGCTTCGCCGGCGCGGGTGACCGCCGGAGGATCACCGGAGATGACCGTCTGGTCGGGGGCGTTGAGGTTCGCGGCGACGGCGACGCCGTCAGCGGCGGACGCCTCGTTGCATGCCGCCTCGACTTCTGCCGGTCGCCAGGCCGAGCACCGCGGCCATGGCTCCGGGACGCTGGCGTCCAGCCTCGAGCATGAGCTCGCCTCGCCTCCGGACCAACCGGGCCGCCTCCGTCACCGTGAGCGTCCGGGCGGCGACGTGCGCGCTGTATTCGCCCAGGCTGTGGCCCGCGGCCGCCCCGATGCCACCGAGCCTGGCTGCGACGACGGAGAGCACCGCGGCGCTGTGCGCGAGAATCGCGGGCTGGGCGTTGTGGGTGAGGGTGAGCTCGTCCTCCGGGCCCTCCCACATGATGCGGGAGAGCGGAACCCCCAGGGCCTCGTCCACCGCGGCGAAGGTGTCGCGGGCTTCGGGGAAGCGCTCCGCCAGATCCCGTCCCATCCCGACCTTCTGCGCTCCTTGACCGGGACAGATCAGCACGGTCACCACCGGATCACCGCGCTCCCCCAGGTGAAGCCCGCGCCAAAGGCCACCAGCAGCACGAGCGATCCCGGCTTGACCCGCCCTTCGCTGATCGCCTGGTCGAGCGCCAGCGGGATGGAGGCGGAGGAAGTGTTGCCGAACCGGTCGAGATTGACCATGACCTTCGACATGGGAATCCCGGCGTGCTTCGCCGTCGCCTCGATGATCCGGAGATTGGCCTGGTGCGGTACCAGAAGATCGATCTCGTCCGCCGACACGCCGGCGCGGCCGAGCGCCTCGTCGCAGGCCTCGGCCATCGCGAGGACGGCCGCCTTGAAGACCTCGCGGCCCGCCATCTTCATGAAGTGAGAGCGCTCGCAGACGACCCGCTCGCTGATCGGATCGGCGGCGCCACCGCCGGGCCGGTACAGCAGCGGTGCGAGGCGCCCATCGGACTTGAGGAAGGTGGACAGCAGGCCCCGCCCATTGCCCGAGCTGCGACGGATGATCGCCGCACCCGCGCCGTCACCGAACAGGATGGCGGTCGAGCGGTCCTGGAAGTCGGTGATCGTGGAGAGCTTCTCCGCGCCTACGATCAACACCGTGCGGCTCTGGCCCGAGGCGATCAACCCTTCGGCGACCGTCAGGGCGTACACGAAGCCGGGACAGGCGGCGCTGATGTCGAACGCCGCGGCGTTGTTGGCGCCGAGCAGGGCCTGGAGGTCGCATGCGGTGGAAGGCAGCAGCCGGTCGGGACTGGCGGTGCCCAGGACGATGCTGTCGATCTCCGCGGCGGTGACGCCGGCGCGCTGCATCGCCAGCTCGCTCGCCTCACGGCTCAGCATCGCGACACTCTGCTCCGGGCCGGCGATCCGTCGCTCCCGGATCCCGGTGCGCTCCACGATCCACTCGTCCGAGGTATCGAGCGTCTTGGTGAGGTCGTGGTTGGTGAGGACGCGCGGCGGAACGGCCACGCCGACGCTCGCCATCTCGGCGAAGGGGCGCGGAATCATGCCTCGGCCGCGGCTTCCCGCAGGGCGAACTCCGCCCCGATGTGCTGGCTCAGCCCCGCGCGGGCCGCCTGCACCGCGACCCGGATGCCGTTGCGGATCGCGCTGGGGCTGGAGGACCCGTGGCAGATGATGGACACCCCACGAACACCGAGCAGCGGCGCCCCACCGTACGTCGCGTAGTCGAGGATGCGATTGAGGTCATGCATCGCGGGACGGTCGAAGGCGTCCGGGATCCGCTCCTTGAGGAGCTCGACGAAGAGCCGGCCGGACGATTCGTAGAACTTGAGCACGATGTTCCCCACGAAGCCGTCGCAGACGACCACGTCCACCGGGATTCGCTGCTGCGGGCCCGGCAGGATGTCCCGTCCCTCGACGTTGCCGGCGTAGTTGATGCGCGGCGCCTGCTTGAGCATGAGGTGGGCCTCGCGGACGAGCGCCGTGCCCTTCTCCTCTTCCTCACCGACGTTGAGCAGGCCAACGACCGGATTGGTGCGTCCCATCAGGTCGCGCATCATGATCGTGCCGAGGTAGGCAAATCCGACCAGCTCGCGAGCGGAGCAGTCCAGGTTGGCGCCCGCGTCCAGGACGAGGACCGGATCGCGTCCGGTAGGAAACAGCGTCGCCACGGTCGCGCGCTCGACCCCGGGATGCAGCCCGAGAATCATGGTCGACGCGGCCAGCGTGGCACCGGTATTCCCGGCGGAAACAAAAGCGTCGGACTTCCCCGCCTTCTGGAGGGTCAGCCCGACGACGAGGCTGGACTTCGGCTTCTTGCGGACCGCGGCCAGCGGCTTTTCCGACATGCCGATGACGTCAGCCGCCTCGTGAATCTCCAGCCGATTCCGATCGACGTTCGGATGGCGACTCAGCTCGGCTTCGATCGCCTCGCCCCGCCCGACCAACTGGATCAGGAACTCGTTGGGCAGCGAGTCGAGCGCCTGGAGCACGCCGGCGATCTCCGCCTGTGGGGCGCGGTCGCCCCCCATGGCGTCCACCGCGACCCGGATCACGCTCAGGCGTCCTCGACCTCGACCTGCTTCTTGCCTCGATAATACCCGCAGGATTCGCAGACCCGGTGCGGCAGTTTGGGCGAGCCGCAACGCGGACAGGCCTGGGTCGCCATCCCCGCCCCGCTGTGGTGGCCGCGCCGCAGACGCTTCTTCGACTTGGAGGTCCTGCGCTTCGGGACTGCCATGGTATCCTCAAACGGGTTCGGCGGGGGGCTGACACTCGCACGGCCCCGCGTTCAAATCGGCCCCGCATCTGGGGCAGAGTCCGGCACAGTCTTCCCTGCAAAGCAACAACTGCGGCGTGGGCGGCGAGCGCCAGTTCTTCTCGCACGACCTCGGACACGTCCACCGCGACGGCGCGCTCGGGCAATGGATAGAAGTCGGGATCGTCGGCGGCCTCGGGATCGGTCGAGAATACCGCCGCGTCCACGTCGACGTCCACCGGGTCCAGCACCTCCGTCAGACACCGACGGCACTCGCCCCGGACCTTCGCCGTGGATGTGCCCACGCCACAGATATTCGCCTTGCCCGGTAGCCTGCAGCTGGCCCTTCACCTGCACCGGCCCGTCCAACTCGAGGTCGAGACCCTGGAACGCCGGATCGCCGGGCCCGAGCTCACCGACCGTCTTGACCGGGCCGCGCTGCAGGTCCCGGATGTCCACTCGAAGCATAGCCCGTTAAAGTAGTCGGGACAACGACTTGGGTCAAGTCGCCGTCATCCCCAGAGTCGAGCCCTTTCGCCCTCCGAAAAGAAGAATCCGACCTCCCGCAACGGCATTCTCATCACTGTCGGAAGCGTGGATCGCGTTCTTGCCTTTCGACTCCGCGTAGAGCTTCCGAATGGTTCCCGGCGCCGCCTCGGCCGGATCGGTGGCGCCGATGACCGTGCGGAGCTCGGCCACCGCGTTCGCGCGCTCGAGGGCCATCGGCAGGCAGGGCCCGCTGGTCATGAACTCGACCAGGTCCTCGTAGAACGGCCGATCCTTGTGAACGGCGTAGAACGCTCCCGCCTCGGCCCGGGAGAGCCGGACCAGACGAGCGGCGCGAACCGTGAACCCCGCCTGTTCCAGATGGGCGACGATCTTCCCGGTCTTTCCTCCTGCCACGGCGTCGGGCTTCACGATGCCGAGTGTCAGCGAGCCGGCCACGAATCCTCCGAATGCTTGGACGATGTCACAGGCGCGCCCGGAGCAGTTCCACCACGTCCAATGGGCGGCGCATGATCGAGATTCCGGCGGCCTCAAAGGCCGCCAGCTTTTCCTCCGCGGTGCCGGACGAGCCGGAGATGATGGCGCCGGCGTGTCCCATCCGGCGCCCCTTGGGCGCGGTCTGGCCCGCGATGAACCCCACGACGGGCTTGGTGACGCGATCCTTCACGTAGGCCGCGGCATTCTGCTCGTCGGTCCCGCCGATCTCTCCGATCATCACGATCGCGTCGGTCCCGGGATCTTCCTGAAATGCCTTCAGGCAGTCGATGAAGTTGGTGCCGATGATCGGGTCGCCGCCGATGCCCACGCAGGTGCTCTGTCCGATGCCCGCGCGGGTGAGGTGGTTCACGACCTCATAGGTCAGCGTACCGCTCCGCGAGACGAGCCCGACCCGGCCGGGGCTGCAGATGTTGCCCGGGAATGATGCCGACCTTGGTCCGGGTGCCCGGCGTGATGAGCCCCGGGCAGTTCGGTCCGACCAGGCGCACGCCCCGGCTCCGTACGAACGGCATCGCCCGGCTCATGTGCATGACCGGGATTCCCTCGGTGATGCACACGACCAGCGGGAGGTCGGCGTCGGCGGCCTCGATCACGGCGGCCGCGGCCGCCATCGGCGGCACGTAGATCACCGAGGTGTTGGCGCCGGTTTCCCGGACGGCGTCGGCCACGGTGTTGAACACCGGGACCGTTCCCTCGAAGGTCTGGCCGCCCTTCCCCGGCGTCACGCCGGCCACGACCTTGGTGCCGTACTCGATCATCTGCCGCGCGTGGAAGGAGCCTTCCCGGCCGGTGATGCCCTGGATGACGAGCCGGGTGAGTCCGTTGGCGAAGATGCTCACGCGGCCTCCCGCGCGAGCTTGACCACGCGCTGCACCGCCTCGTCCATGTCGGAGAGGGCCGTCATCCCGACCCCGTTGAGGATCCGGATGGCCTCGGCCTCGTTGGTGCCGGTGAGGCGGATGACGATCGGCACGTTCACCTTGAACTGCCGGGTGGCCTCGACGATGCCGTTGGCCACGTCGTCGGTCCGGGTGATGCCGCCGAAGATGTTGAAGAGGATCGCCTTCACGTGGGGATCGGCGGTGATGATCTTGAGCGCGTTGATCACCTTCTCCGGACTCGAGCTGCCGCCGATATCGAGGAAGTTGGCCGGCTCGCCGCCGTAGTACTTCACCAGGTCCATCGTCGCCATCGCGAGGCCGGCGCCGTTCACCACACAGCCCACGTTCCCGTCGAGCTTGATGAACGACAGGTTCGCCCGGCGGGCCGCGGCCTCGCTCGGCTCCTCCGCGGAATCGTCGCGCAGCACGCCGAGGTCGGGGCGCCAGAAGAGCTCGTTGTCGTCGATCACGATCTTGGCGTCGAGGGCCAGCACGCGGCCGTCGGGCGTCGTGACCAGCGGATTGATCTCGGCGAGCGACGCTCCGTTGGCGACGAACGCCACGTAGAGCTGCTCGATGATCTTGGCGGCGGCCTTGACCTGGGCGAAATCGCGGAACAGCACGAACGCGAGCGACAGTGCCTGATGCGGGAAGAGGCCGTAGGTGGGATCCACCGCGAGCCGGACGATCTTCTCCGGGGTCTTGGCGGCCACCTCCTCGATGTCCACGCCGCCCGCCGAGCTCACCATGAAGACCGGGCGCTGGGTCTCGCGGTCCATGATGAGACCGAGGTAGCTCTCGGTGGCGATCTCCGCGGCCGGGACCACGAGGACCTTCTGCACCGTCAGCCCCTTGATCGTCATGCCCAGGATCTGGGCCGCCTCGTCGGCGGCCTCCGCGGGGTTGCGGGCCAGCTTCACGCCGCCCGCCTTGCCACGGCCCCCCGCGTGCACCTGCGCCTTGATCACCACCGTGCCGCCCACCCGCCGCGCGATGGCTTCGGCCTCGGTCGGCGTGCTGGCGACGTCCCCGTCCAGCATGGGAACCCCGGCCGCCTTCAGCAGCGCGCGGGCCTGGTACTCGTGCAGGTTCACTGTTCCCTCGTGATCGTCGTCCCGGTTTGCCCGCGCAACGCGGCCGGCCCGTCGGAGAGCCGCGCGATGATCGCCCGGCCGCCCGACTGCCGCACGTAGCTCGCCGCGGCTTCCAGCTTCGGCTTCATCCCGCCCGCGTCGAGCGAGCCACTCTCGATGAGCGTGTCGGCCTGAGTCACCGTCATCCGCCGGATGGGCCGCGCTTGCGGAGTTCCCCACCGCTCGAACACCGCTTCGACGTTGGTGAGGATCATCAGCACTTCGGCCTCCAGCTGCGCGGCCAGGATCGCGGCGACCCGGTCCTTGTCCACTACCGCGTCCAGTCCCTCGAGGCCGAGCAGCGGATCGGCGTAGACCGGCGGACCGCCGCCGCCCGCGGCAATGACGATCGCCCCGGCGTCCAAACAGCGGCGCAGCAGAGGAAGCTCCACGATCGCGAGCGGCGCCGGGCTCGTCGCCATTCTCCGCCACTCGCCGGCGCCGTCCCGGCCGACCGATCGTCCCGCCTCGCGCAGCCGCTCCGCTTCCCGCGCGCTCAACGCGTGACCGACCGGCTTGGTCGGCTCGATTCAGCGCGGGGTCGTACCGGTCCACGAGCGTCTGGGTGATCACGGTCACGACCTCGCGCTCGACGTGCGCGGACGCGAGCGCGTTCTGCAGCGACTGCTGCAGCATGTAGCCGATCCACCCCGCGGTGCCGGCCACCAGGACGCCGAGCGGCAGCGGCTCGACGGTGCGGCGCGCCGATTCGTTCCGCACCAGCTCGTCGCCTACCTGGGGACCGTTCCCGTGGACGATCGCGATCCGCCAACCTTCGTGCGCGAGCTCGACGATCGGCCCCATGCTCTCACGCGCCCGACGGAACTGGTTCGCGATCGTGGGCGGCTCGCCCGAGCGCGCCAGCGCATTTCCTCCGAGCGCGAGCACGGCCGTTTTTGAGCGCTGCAAGCTAGTCCCGGGCCCTGAGGCGAGCAAGCTCACGAGCCCGTGGTGTCCGAAGGCAGTCCGAGCGAGCGACGAAGCCCTTCCCACGCGCGCGCGAAGTCGGACCAGTCGGCCTTGCGAAGTGCGGAATCGGCGCGCTCGAGCCAGCGACGCGCCTCCTCCAATCGCGTGGATTGCGCGCTGCTAGGCATCGTCGGGACAGAAGCGCCAAGCAGGTTGTTCCAGGCCTCGGCCAGGCTGCGACCGGCACCCATGCGCTCGGCGGCGGTGGCGATGCTGACCCAGGCGACCGCGAGCCGCCCGGGCCCGCGCTGCGCGTAGTACACCTTGTATCCGATGACCCCGGACGGTCCCAGGGCAAGACGGACGGGGCCCTGCTCCAGCGAACCCCCATCCTCCCGGATCGAATCGCTCAGCGCGTCGAAGGAGGCAAACCGGCTCCATCGGCTCTCCAGCGCGCTTCGGCTCGGCAATGCCTCGGTCGAGTCCATGCGAAGGAGCGTGAGCGCGTCCTGCCCTTCCTCGCGCCGCCCCAGGAGGATCGCGGTGATTCGTCGTTCGCTCGCCCGCTCGTAGGACGCGAGAAACAGTGGTCCCGAGGTGTCCGCGGACCATCCGATGCTCTCTCGCGGTGGCGCCGAGACATCGACGGCCGGCCGTCCCGCGAGCGCTCCGGGCTTCCACGCACCCTGCTCGACCTGGCGCGCCTGCAGCCGAAACAGCTCGACCGGATAAGGCGTCGCGGCGAGCACGGCCGTGGGAAGTGCACTGACGGGCTCGACCACACCACCGCGACACGCTGGCCCAGGCCTCGGCGAGCGCGTCCGCGCCGGGGCGGAGGAAGATCCGGGTAACACCGGTAGTGGCGTCCACCACGCCGAGAAACGCCGCCTGTAGCGAGCCGATCTCCCGTCCCCGCCAGTTGACCCGAGGAGCGAGCGGGAAGGCCGCGGCGGCGAGGTATCCGTCCGCGAGCCAGACGACGTCTCCTTCAATGATCCGGGGCACGGGCGTGCCCCATTCGGCGAACGGCGCAAGGGTCCCAAGCCGCTGCTCGGGCGACAACGCCCAGTCCACCCGCGATCCTCGCGGCAGGCTGCCCAACAGGTCACCGGCCTGAAGTGCCCAGGCGAGCACGATCCGTCGCAGCCAGCCCTGGATCGGGACCCCAGGTCCCTCGGCGCTGATCCGGTAGGCCGGTGCCTGGGGATGAAATGCGTTCTCCGAAAGCTCGAGCAGCGGGACCGCACCGGTGCGCGGAGTGGAATCACGGGGATGGTAGAACAGGGCCTCCCCCGAAGGGGAAATGCGGTCGTCGGCGACGGCCGATACCGAAGTGTGCCCGCCCGGCAGCAGTTTCACCGCCAGCCAGACGGGACGGGGCCGGTCCCGCACCGTGAGGATCGAAGGCTCGATGGAGAGCACGTCGATCGAGTCGCCGGCGACCAGTTGCGCCACCATCGCGGAGTTCCAGAGCGAGGGCACTCGGGGCGGGCCCGGACGTTCTGGGGCACCGAGCTCGGTCTCTTCCAGCGTCTCGAGCCGGTAGGCGGAGCGACCGATCCGCTCCGCGACCCGGGTCTCCGCGGCCGGCTCCCCGCTTCCTCCCATGGCCGGAGGCACCATCCAGTGCCCCACGATGGAGGCGGACGCGAGCACGATCCAGCCACCGGCCACCAGCGCATGGCGGGGCCGGAGGGCCCACGCGGCGGACAGCCCGGCGGTCGCGAGCGCCACGCCGGTGAGCAGCGGAGCCACCAGTTGCGTCGTGCGCCATGACGCAGAATCCACCGGGCCCGACAGTCCCGCGACCAATTCGAACGGCTCGAGCACGTATCCCCAACCCAACGCCAGTGCGAGGGCGGTCAGGAGCCATCCGAGATGGGTGCGCGCGTGCGAGTTGATGGCGGGACGCCCATCGAGCCATCGGATGGCGCCGACCAGCAGGTAGAGGCCGAACACGATGCCGAGCGCGAGGAGGACCAGGAAGAAGAAAAAGCCGTGCGTGGCGCGCCAAAGGGGCAGCCCCGCAACGTAGAGCCCGATGTCGTTCTGCAGCAGCGGGTCGGTCACGCCGTAGGTCACACCCTGCCACCCCAGCACGACAGCTTCCCACCACTCCGATGCCCCCGTGCCGACCAGCAGGCCCAGCAGGGCGCCGGTCCCGACCACGATGCTTAGGAGCACGCCCGGCGTGAGCGCCTCCCTGAATTCAAGGTTCGCCACGTTGCGCCGGACCTGGACCGAGCCGACTGCGCGGTAGACCAGCAGGAGGTGGCCGATGAACCAGGCCGACGCGACGAGAACGCCGGTCAGATCGAGGGTGAGACGAAGCACCCGCCAGTCGGTGAGGAATGCGGCGGCACTGGGAGTGAGCCGAGCCGCCCACCAGCGATCGGCCAGGAGAAGGGCGACCCAGCGTCCTGCGAAGAGGAGGACGACGACACCCGCGAGGGCGAGCAGGAGCCGGCGTCGGTGGCGGGTCACGGGTTCAGGCGCGCACGCCCTGGCCGGCGAGCCACCTCACCACCTCGCCGCGATAGGCATCCAGCGCGCCGGGATCGGTGGCCTCGAACCGCAGAACCAGGATCGGCTGCGTGTTGGAGGCCCGCAGCAACCCCCATCCGTGTGGAAACGTGATCCGAACCCCGTCGATGGTGTTCACCGGATAGCGGGCCGGAAAATGGGCCGCGGCTCGTTCGACGATCCTGAATTTCTCTTCGTCGTCCGGCGCGTCCACCCTGATCTCGGGCGTGGCGTAGGTGCGGGGGAGGTCGGCGAGCAGCGGCGCGAGCCCCCCGGGACCCCGGCTCACGATCTCGAGCAGGCGCGCCGCGGCGAAGAGCGCGTCGTCGAAGCCGAGGTAGTCCCCGCCGAAGAACATGTGGCCGCTCATCTCACCGGCGAGTGGTGCCGCGAGCTCCTTCATCTTCGCCTTGATGAGCGAATGTCCGGTCTTCCACATGACCGGCCGCGCCCCGGCGGCAGCCAACGCGGCGGGCAGGACCTCCGAGCACTTGACGTCGAAGATCACAGGGGTGCCTTGGCCGAAGCGCCGCACGGCGTCTCGACCGAGGACGACCAGCAGCTGGTCGCCGTAGATGATCTCGCCGGTCTCGTCGACGGCTCCGATCCGGTCGCCATCGCCGTCGAAGGCGATCCCCAGCTCCGCGCCGTGGCGTCGCACCTCGGCTTGGAGGTCGCGGAGATTCTCCGGCACCGTCGGGTCGGGATGATGGTTGGGAAACGTGCCGTCCGACTCGCAGAAGAGCGGGATGACTTCAGCGCCCAGAGCGCGCAAGGTGGAGACCGCCACGAGGCTCGCGGCGCCGTTGCCACAGTCCACGACCACGTGCACCGGGCGGTGCAGCCGATGCCGGGCCAGGATCGCTTCGCGGTAGCGGTCGAGCACCGAGGCATCGGACCGCTCGCGACCCTCGCCCGTCCGCCAACGCTCGCTGACGATGGTCTCCCAGAGCTCAAGAATCTCGTCGCCGTGAAATGGCTCGCCCGCGAGCACCATCTTGAACCCGTTGAACTCGGGAGGATTGTGCGAGCCGGTGACCTGAATACCCCCGTCGGTCTCGAGTGCCGAGATGGCGAAATACAGGGCAGGCGTGGGAAGCGTCCCCACATCGATGGCGGTACCCCCCGCTTCCACGATTCCACGCCGGACTCCCCGGGCGAGCTCGAGGCCGGACGGCCTGTTGTCTCGGCCCACGACGATCACCGGCGCACGATCGACGCGATCCCACGCCGCGGTCGCGAACGCTCGGCCCACGCCGCGCGCCAGGTCACTGGTGAGCTGAGTGCCCACCAGCCCGCGCACGTCGTACTGCCGGAAGATCGACTTGGGGATGTTCATGGGGCCTGCTGCTGCGACCTACTGCCGGGTACCGACTGAAGGCATCGCCGTCTGGGTGAGTGCCTCGCTGGTTCGGCCGGCTAGATCGAGCACCTGCTCGGGCCAGAAACCGAAGAGGATCACCAGCGCAATCGAAAGCGCGATGATACCGGAGGCGGCGGGCGTGAGCCGCACTCCGTCGTAGGTGGCGCCGGACGGTGCCGGTTTCATGTACATCGCCATGATGACGGGAAGGTAGTAGCCTGCCGATACGACGCTCGTCAGCACGAGGATCACCGGCAGGATCACCTGCCCTTCGGCCACAACCGCGGTCAGGATATACCACTTCCCGATGAAGCCGAAGGTACCCGGGAAGCCGAGCAGCGAGAGCATGCACACCGCCAGCCCGAAGGACACACCTGGTCGTGTCGCCGAAAGACCGGCGATGTCGTCGAGCGTGACGTCCCGCTCCCCGCCCCGTCCCAGCGCGGCGAGGAAGCCGAAGCTGGCAATGGTCGTCAGCCCATACGCGAGCAGATACAGCAGGACCGCGCCCGCCCCGGCTCGGCTTCCCGGCCAGACGGCCACGAGCAGATACCCCGCGTGGCCGATGGAGCTATAGGCCAACATCCGCTTGAGCGGCCGCTGCGCGAGCGCGACCAGATTCCCCACCACCATCGAGGCGATCGCGAGGGCCGCCACCACCGGCTGCCAGAGGCTCATGGCGCCGGGGAACGACTCCATCAGCACGCGGACGAGCGCGGCGAAGGCGGCGGCCTTTACGCCCGTGGCCATGAATGCCGTGACCGGGGTGGGCGCGCCGTCGTACACGTCCGGCGCCCACATGTGGAAAGGCACCGCCGCCACCTTGAAGCCGAATCCGATGAGGAGCAAGCCAAGACCGAGGGACGCCATCAGCGAAGTGGGCCTGCCGGCGAGCTGGGCCCCGATGAGTGACAGATTGGTCGTCCCTGTCACTCCGTACACGAGGGCGATGCCGTAGAGCAGGAACCCCGAGGCGAACGCACCGATGAGGAAGTACTTGAGTGCCGCTTCGGAGGAGAAGACGTTGGCCCGGTTGTAGCCCGCGAGGACGTAGACGGCGACGGACATCACCTCGAGCCCGAGGAACAGGACGATGAGGTCCTCGGCACCGGCGAGGAACAGCATGCCGGCGGTAGCCAGCAGTATGAGGACGTAGTATTCGGGCGCGAGCATGCGTTCGCGCTCCAGATATCCCAGCGAGAGCAGGATGGTTCCGGCGGCGAACAGGAGCACGATGGCGGAGGCCGCGTACCGGTACGGGTCCAGGGCGATCATCTGCGCCAGCCCGTCGGGCGATGCGTCGTTCACCCAGAGGCCGGCAACGGCCGCGCCGGTGACCAGGATGCCCGCAAGGCTCAGCCAGCCGGCCAGCCGGCTGTCCTCCGCGGTCTCATGCCGCCAGCTCACCACCAGCAGTACGACCAGCGACCAGAACGACAGCAGAATCTCCGGCAGGAGCGCGAGTGTGATGCCGTAGGGCGTCGAGAGGTCGAAGCTCACGGCCGGGCCTCCACCGAAGCGCCGAGCTTGACGCCGTGGATCGGTGTTGGTTCGGTGCGGACCGATGACCTCGAGATACCGTCCCGTCGCCGCCTCCATTCTCCGGAGCACGGGCGCGGGATACAGGCCGAGCCATACGATGCCGATGAGCAGCGGGAGCATCACGGCGAGCTCGCGCCGGGTCAGGTCGGGGAGCTGCTGGTTCTCGGGGTTGTCGAGCCGGTTGAAGATCAGTCGCTGGAGTGCCCAGAGAAGGTAGGCAGCCGCGAAGATGACGCCGGTGGTCGCCACGACGGTCGCATAGGGGAACGCCGCGAAGCTGCCCAGCAGGACCAGGAACTCACCTACGAAGCCGTTGAGTCCCGGCAGTCCGATGGAGGAGAGTGCGACGATGGTGAGCACGAGACTGAACACGGGCACCACTCGCGCGATCCCGCCGTAGTCCTCGATGAGGCGGGTGTGCCGTCGCTCGTAGAGCATGCCAACGAGGAGGAACAGCGCACCGGTCGAAATGCCGTGGCTGATCATCACCATCAGCGAGCCCTGCACGCTCTGGAGCGTACTGCCCCAGATGCCGAGCATGACGAAGCCGAGATGGCTCACCGAGGAGTAGGCCACGAGCTTCTTGATGTCGGGCTGCACCATGGCCACGAGGGCGCCGTAGACGACGCCGATCACGGCCAGGATGACCATGATCCGGCTCACCTCGGGGCTCAGCGCGACCTGGGGGAACAACGGCACCGCGAACCGAAGGAACCCGTAGGTACCGATCTTCAGCATCACCCCGGCCAGCAGCACGCTGCCGGCCGTCGGCGCCTCCACGTGCGCGTCCGGCAGCCAGGTGTGGAACGGGAAGAGCGGCACCTTGATCGCGAACGCGATGGCGAACGCGGCGAAGAGCCAGGGCGCCGCCTCGCCGACCGTCCCGGCATTCTGGAGCAGGTGGTCGTAGGAGAACGACAGGTAGCCGGTGGCCGCCTGCACCTTCCACACCAGCACGATGATGGCGACCAGCATGAGGAGCGAGCCGGCCATGGTATAGACGAAGAACTTGATCGCCGCGTACAGCCGGTTGGCGCCGCCCCAGATCCCGATGATGAAATACATCGGGATGAGCATGATCTCGAAGAAGACGTAGAACACGAACAGGTCCAGGGCGATGAAGACCCCGACCATGCCGGTCAGCAGCGTCAGCATGAGCGCGTAGAACCCTCGCTCGCGCTTGGTGATGTAGTTCCAGCTCCCCAGGACGCTGAGCGGCATCAAGGCGGTGGTGAGGAGCACCATGAAGAGCGAGATCCCGTCGATCCCGACCCGATAGCCGATGCCCCAGCTCGGGATCCACGCGAAGTTGGACAGGAGCTGGAACGTGCCCTGCTTCGGCGACAGCTCCCACCAGAGGCCCACGGACAGGACGAACTCGATCAGGGTGACGACGAGGGCCGTCCGCTTGGCGGCGCTCTCGGGACCGAGGAGCACGGGCACGACCGCGACGAGCGGCAGCAGCACCAGCGCATGAAGGATCCAGTGGCCGTATCCGATCGAGTCGAGGAATTGCGTCATCGCGGGATCACCGGATCACGGCACGCAGTATCCACAGCGCGCCGACGAGGAAGAGGACCACGTAGACACCGATCTGCCCGGTCTGCAGCCGGCTGCCGATCCAGCCAAGTCCCTGCGACAGCTTTGCCGTGCCGTTGACCGCCGCGCCATCCACCACGCCCTGATCCACGCCGCGCCAGAGGACGACCCGGGACAGCCAGACCGTCGGACGCACGATGAGGGCGTCATAGATCTCGTCCACGAAGTACTTGCGGTTGAGCACGAGACCGAAGCCGCGGTCCTCCGGCGCCTGGCCCGCGGGCAGGATTGGCCGGCCCAGCGTGGCCTTGAACCCGGCGTAGAGCCCTAGGAGGCCGATGGCGACCGCGGCGCCCACCAGGAAGAACTCCGTGGATCCGTGGGGCATCTCGAGGTGGACGAAGGCCGCGGCGGGAGCCATCACCGGCTCCAGCCAGTGCTCCAGCCAATGGTTTCCACCGATGAACGCCGGAAGGTTCAGCACGCCGCCGATCACGCTGAGGACGCCAAGGACGACCAGCGGCCCGGTCATGATCCACGGGGCCTCGTGCAGATGGGCCCTTTCCTTCTCCCCGGTGCGGTTGCTGCCGAGGAAGGTCATCGCCAGGAGCCGCGCCATGTAGAACGCGGTCAGCAGCGCCGCCACGAGGCCCATCGCGTAGAACAGGTAGAACACCGGCGTGTCCGCCCCCCGGGCGAAGGCGGCGGCCAGGATCTCGTCCTTGGAGAAGAAGCCCGAGAACGGTGGGACACCGCTGATGGCCAACGTCGCGGCCAGCATGAGAGCGAAGGTGAGCGGCATGTACTGTCGCAGACCGCCCATGTTCCGCATGTCCTGCGCGTCGTCGTGCGAATGGGTCGCGTGATACGCGTGGTGCATCGCGTGGATCACGCTGCCCGCGCCAAGGAAGAGCAGCGCCTTGAAGAAGGCGTGGGTGGCGAGGTGGAAGATGCCCGACACGTAGGCGCCCGTCCCCACGCCGAGGAACATGTAGCCGAGCTGCGAAACCGTGGAGTACGCCAGCACCTTCTTGATGTCGTACTGCTTGAGCCCGATCGTCGCGGCGAAGAGCGCCGTCAGGGCGCCGATCCCGGCCACGAGGGCGCTGGACGTCGGGGCCATCGCGAAGAGCACGTTGGTCCGCGCGACGAGATAGACGCCCGCCGTGACCATCGTGGCCGCGTGGATCAGGGCGGAGACGGGTGTCGGGCCGGCCATCGCGTCGGGCAGCCAGGTGTAGAGGGGAATCTGCGCGGACTTGCCGGCGCAGCCGAGGAACAGGAAGAGCGTGATCGCGGTAACGATCCCGCCGCCGACCTCGAGCACCTTCGGCGCCTGGGCGGTGACTTCGACGACGTTCAGCGTGCCGAACTCCCGCCAGATGATGAACATGGCGACCAGGAATCCGAAGTCGCCGATGCGGTTCATGATGAAGGCTTTCTTGCCGGCATCGGCGTTGGCCTTCTCGCTGAACCAGAAGCCGATCAGCAGGTAGGAGCAGAGACCTACCCCTTCCCAGCCGATGAACATCACCGGGAAGCTCGACCCCAGGACCAGCACCAGCATGAAGACGATGAACAGGTTGAGGTACGAGAAGTAGCGAGCGTATCCCGGATCCTCCTTCATGTAGCCGACGCTGAACAGATGGATGAGACTGCCTACGCCCGTCACGATGAGGAGCATGACGGCGGAGAGCTGGTCCACCTGGAAGGCCATGTCGACCTGGAGGCGCCCGACCGGCAGCCAGGACCACAGCCGCACGATCGTCGGCTGCTCCGCGTGGCTGCCGAGGAGTTCGAAGAACACGCCGAGCGAGACGGCGAAGGACGCGAGGAGCGATCCGGAGCCGACGATCGACACGAGGTTCTTGGCGTCCGGCCGGCGCAGCGCCAGCGCGCCGTTCACCAGGAAGCCGGCCAGCGGAAACGCGACGGCGAGCCATGCCAGCGAGAGGATGCTCATCAGCCCTGCAACAGGTTGATGTTCTGCAGATCGACCGTCTGCTTGTGGCGGAAGATCGCAAGGATGATCGCGAGCCCGACCGCGGCCTCCGCCGCCGCCACCGTCATGACGAAGAAGACCATGATCTGGCCGCTGGCCCCATGGAGCTGAGCCAGCGCCACGAAGGTGAGGTTCACGGCATTGAGCATGAGCTCGATGCAGACGAACAGGATGATCGCGTTACGCCGGAGAAGCACGCCGGCGACGCCGAGGCTGAACAGGATGGCCGACAGCCCGAGACTCGGACCGAGCAGGGCAACGCTCTCCGGCATCAGATTCTCCGTTTGGCGAGGACGACGGCCCCGACGATCGCCGCGAGCAGCAGGATCGAGGTGATCTCGAAGGGCACCAGGTAGGTCTGGAACAGCGGCGCGGCCACGGCGCCGACGACTCCCCGGGCCACCGTCTCCTGGCGGGAGATCTCGCCCATCATGAACAGAGACGCGGGGTCGCTGAACTGCGGGGCCTGAGCGACCTCCGACGCGAGGCGCTTGGCCGAGTACGTCGACAGGACCGCGAGCTCGACGATGAGCAGTCCGGTGATCACCACCGCCGCCGCGATCGCCGGGGGACCGCGCATATCGGGCCGGGCGGTGCCGACATTGAGCAGCATGATGACGAACAGGAACAGCACCATGACGGCGCCGGCGTAGACCAGTACTTGGATCACCGCCACGAACTGGGCGTTCAATACCACGTAGATCCCGGCCAGCGAGACCATGGTGCCGACCAGCCAGAGCACGGCCGCCATCGGATTGCGGGAGAGAATGCAGAGCGACGCGGTGAGGACCGCGGTCGCCGCCAGGAAGTAGAACAGCGCCTGGATCATCTACTCGCCCCGCGGGTCGGTCGGGTCCCAGAGCGTCGAGACCGCATGGGTCTGGCTCGAGAGGCGCTCCAGGTCGTAGACGAAGCGGTCACGGCTGTATTCCGAGTTCTCGAAATGGACGCCGACGTGAATTGCTTCCTCGGGGCAGACCTCCTGGCAATACCCGCAGAACACGCAGCGGAACTCGTCGATCTCGTAGATGAGCGGGTAGCGGTTCCCCTCCTCGTCCTCGCCCGGGACCAACTTGATGCAGTTGGCGGGACAGATCTGGGGGCACAGGCCGCAGGCCACGCATTTGGACCGCCCCTGCTCGTCCGTCAGCATCCGGTGGGTGCCGCGCCAGCGGGGCGAGATCCTCCACTCGCCCATGCCGTGATCGCGGTCGGTGCTCTTCTCCTCCGGGTACTGCATCGTCACCTTCTTCTCGAACATGTGCTTGAAGGTGAGGACCATCCCCTTGAGCGTGGCCCGCACGTAGCTGACCTGTCGCTCGGGCCGCTTCATGACCTTCACACCGATCGGCATCAGCCCACCACCCGCGCGCTCTCGACGCGCCCTTGGGCGACCCGGGCCCGTCGGCCGGATCCCTTGATGAAGACCCCGCTGTCGAGCAGCCCGAAGACGAGCAGGCAGACGACCAGGTTCACGCCGAACAGGGCGAGCGAGGCCGGGCGGGGCTCGGTGATCCCGAGGACCCGCTCGATGACGTACACGGAGACGCAGATCACCATGATGTAGGCCAGCGCGAGGGGCATCAGCACCTTCCAACCGAGCGCCATGAGCTGGTCGTACCGGAAGCGCGGCAGCGTCCACCGGATCCACATCACGAAGAAGATCCAGAAGAGCACCTTGAAGAAGAAGAATGCCCAGGTCACCAGCGTCGCGAGCACGGTACCCGACCGGTCCCAATCGGTGAACGGAATGTCCCAGCCCCCGAAGAACAGGGTCGTGACCATGGCGCACACCGTGACGACGTTGGAGTACTCGGCGATGAAGAAGAAGGAAAACTTCATCGCGCTGTACTCGGTGTGATAGCCCGCGATCAGCTCGGACTCGGCCTCGGGCAGGTCGAAGGGCAGCCGGTTGGTCTCGGCAAACCCCGAGATGAGGAAGATGAAGAAGCTGAGGAAGAGCGGCAGGACGTACCAGAGCCCGGCCTGCTGCTGCTCGATGATGGTCGAGAAGCTCGCGCTCCCCGACATGAGGAGCACGGGGATGAGGCTCAATCCCATCGCCACTTCGTAGGAGATCATCTGGGCGCTGGCCCGGAGCCCGCCCAGCAGGGCGTACTTGCTGTTGGACGACCATCCGGCGAGCGCGATGCCGTAGACGCCCATCGAGCTGACCGCGAGCACGAAGAGGAAGCCCACCGGCACGTCGGCCACGACCATCGGCATGAGGCCGTGGTGAACGAACCGGCCGAGCGGGCCGAGCGTGAAGTCGAAGTCCACCGGCAGCGGCGCCGCGAAGGGGATCACCGCCGAGAGCAACAAGGCCGGAATGAAGGACAATGCGGGAGCCACGAGAAACAGGTTCCGGTTCGCCAGCGCCGGAAACGTCTCTTCTTTGAGGATGTTCTTCACCCCGTCGGCCGCGGGCTGCAGGAGCCCGGCCCAGCCGACCCGGTTGGGGCCGCGGCGGTTCTGCATCCACGCGCTGACCTTCCGCTCCATGAGGGTCAGCAGCGCCACGCCGATCATGATGATGGTGAACACGATCAGCATCTTGATGACGCTGAGGAGGAGGAACCCCTTCATCTCCGGTGTCATCGGGCCGCTCCGGCGGGGGACCCTTCGGCCAGCACGCGGCCGGTATAGCCGAGATCGGCGTAGGTGAGGCCGCTGAACACCGGCCACCGCTCACCCAGGAGCGCGAACGCCTCCGAGGCGGTGGACGGCGCCGATGGGCTGGGCCCCTCCCCGGCGAGCACTTCACCGGCCACCCACCAGGCCGGCCGTGCCATCGCGGGCTGCGACTTGGCCTGGTGATATCGCTGGACGCGGCGGTCGCGGTTCACGTAGGTGCCGTTCTCCTCCGCCATGTTGGTCACCGGCAGCACCAGCTCGGCGTTCCGAAGCCCCTCGTTGAAGACGGTCCCGAGAATCACGACCGCGCCTCGCGCGGCGGCGAGCGCCGCCTCGTCCACTTCGGACAACTCAGCATCCAGCACGACGACGAGGGCGGCGTCGAGCGCCTCGCGGGTCGCGGCCGCCCAGTTGGTGGTATAGCCGAGCAGCTCGGCACCCTTGAGGTTGGGGGCCCGCTCCCGCCGGAGGGCGAGATTCGGCACCCGCGCCAGCGGGGCCTCATTGCCCAGCGGCACCTGTAGGGCGGCCGTGACCTCGAAACGGTCGAGCATGTGACGGACGAGGCCCAGCGATTCGGTCGAGGCCCGGCCAGAGGCCAGGATGACGGCCTTGCCCGAGGCGCCGCGCACCAGCTGGTCGAGCCGGGCGAGCGCGACGTCCCAGTCGGAGGCGACGTGCCGGCCGCCGTCGCGGACCAGCGGTGCCTCGATCCGGTCGCCGCGGTTCATCCAGCGATAGTTCATCCGGCCATAATCACAGATGAAATGCCGGTTCACCTCGAGATTCGGCCGAGGGCGCAGGCGTACTACGACGTCGTCCCGGGTATCGATGGTGATGTTGCACCCCTGGGTGCAGCCGGGACACACGCTGGCGCTCTTGTCGAGGTCCCAGGCGCGCGCCTTGTGCAGGAAGTCCTTGGACAGGAGCGACCCGACCGGGCAGAGATCCACGACGTTGCCGGACCAGGGATGGTCGAGCCGTTGATCCTGCGAGATGCCGATGAAGGCCCGGTCTCCGCGCTCCGAGACATTGAGCACGGGCGTCTCCGCGACGTCTTCCATGAACCGGACGCACCGGGTGCAGAGGATGCAGCGGTTCGGGACGTACAGAATGTCCGGACCGAAGTCCTCGACCGGGTTGAAGCGCTTGGCGTACTCCGCATAGCGAGTCCCGGCCCGGCCTTCCTGGAACACGTAGTCCTGGAGCTCGCACTCGCCGGCCTGGTCGCAGATGGGGCAGTCGAGCGGGTGGTTGATGAGCAGGAGCTCCAGGACACCTTCGCGCGCCTTCTTGGCGTTGTCGCTGTTGACGTGCACCACCTGTCCCTCGGCCACCGCGGTGACGCACGCGGGCATCAGCTTGGGGGCCTTCTCCACCTCGACCAGGCACATCCGGCAGACCGCCGGTGAGGGCAGCGAGGGGTGATAGCAGTAGTGCGGGACGAGGACGCCGGCCTGCTTGGCGGCCTCGATGATCGCCATGCCCTTGGGCACCGCGATGGTGACTCCGTCGATCGTCACATTGACCAGTTCTTCGGCCATCTTCTTCCCTTGTAGGTTCCTACGGCCGTTCACCACGAAGGTTCGTGCCCTTCGTGCCTTCGTGGTGAGACATTGGAGATCTCAGACTCCAGCCAGCGCCGGCTCGCGCTCGCCGGCGATGTAGGCCTCGAACTCGGAGCGGAACTTCTGGATGCCGCTCACGACCGGGGCGGCGCAGGAGTCGCTCAGGACGCAGATCGTCTTGCCGGTCATGTTGTCGGACAGGTCGAGCAGGAGCTGGAAATCCTCCTGCTTGCCCTTCCCCGCCAGAATCCGCTCCAGGATCTTCGTCGTCCAGGCGGTGCCCTCCCGGCACTGGGTGCACTGGGCGCAGGACTCGTGGGCGTAGAACTTGGCGAGCCGCCAGATCTGATAGACCATGTCGGTGCTGTCGTCCATCACGATCATGCCGGCCGACCCGAGCATCGAGCCCTGCTCCACGATTCCCTCGTAGTCGAACAGGGCCGCCTCGGCCTCGGCCATGTTCATGATCGGCACCGACGACCCGCCGGGTATCACCGCCTTGAAGGTGCGTCCCGGAGGAGGACCGCCGCACATGTCGTACAGAATGTCCCGCATCGGCGTGCCCATGGTCACTTCGTAGTTGCCCGGCCGCTGGATGTGACCGCAGACGGAGACCAGCTTGGTGCCGGTGCTCTTGGGGTTGCCCAGGCAGAGACCCTTATACCACGCCGCGCCACGGGTGAGAATGTGGGGCACGGCGGCGAGGGTCTCGACGTTGTTGATCGTGGTCGGCATCCCGAAGACGCCCGAGACCGCGGGGAACGGCGGCTTGATGCGGGGGTTGCCCCGCTTCCCCTCGAGCGAATTCATCATCGCGGTCTCTTCACCGCAGATGTAGGCGCCGGCCCCCCGGTGGAGCACCATGTCGATCCGCTTCCCGCTCCCGAAGACGTTGTCGCCCAATGCGCCGTTGGCGAAGGCCTCCTCGACCGCCGCGGACATGATGCGCCAGGGCTCGGTGAATTCGCCGCGGATGTAGATGTAGCAGCGCTCGGCCCCGATGGCGTAGGATGCGATCGCGCAGCCTTCGATGAGCGCGTGCGGTGTCCACCGCATGATCTCGCGGTCCTTGAACGTTCCCGGCTCCGACTCGTCCGCGTTGCAGACGAGATAGTGCGGCTTCACGACCTCCTTGGGCATGAAGGACCACTTGAGGCCGGTGGGAAATCCGGCCCCGCCGCGACCGCGCAGACCGGAGGCCTTCACTTCCTCGACGATCTGCTCCCGGGACATCCCCAGCGCCTTGCGGAGGCCCTCGTAGCCGCCGCGCTTCACCCATCCGGCGTAGCTTCGAGCCTCGGGATCCCCGAAGTGCTTGGAGAGGACCACCGTCTCTTTGGGATGGCTGGGATGCGGGTAGCCCATTACGCGTACCTCTGCAGAATTCCCGGCACCTTCTCGGGAGTGACGCTCTCGATGAAGTCGTCGTCCACCAGGACCGGCGTCGCGAAGCCGCAGGCGCCGAGGCATTCGACTTCGATGACCGTGAAGCGCCCGTCCGGGCTCGTGACGCCCAGCTCCCCGCAGCCGGTGTGCTCGAGGAGAGCCTTCACCACGTCCTCGGCGCCGCAGATGTTGCATGGGGAAGTCGTGCACACCTGGATGAAATGCCGGCCGACGGGATGGGTATGGTACATGGTGTAGAACGTCACCACACCCTTCACGTACGCCGGCGTCAGCCCGAGCACCTGGGCCACCTCACCGATCGCGGGCTCGGAGATCCAGCCCCGCGCCTCCTGCACCATCCACAGCGCGGGCAGGAGACAGGCCTGCTTGGTCGGGTACTTGGTGAACGACCTGCTCCAGCCGGGCCCGCGTGGCGCCGACGAACACCGGCTCGTGCGGAGCTGCATGGGTGCCCGTTGCTCCGTGCGCGCTCACCGGTCCACCTCGCCCATCACGATGTCCACGCTGGCGTTGATCGCGATGACGTCCGACAGCAGCGCGCCTTCGCACATCTTGGGCAGGCTGGACAGGTTGATGAAGGACGGTGGGCGGATCCGCCACCGCACCGGCTTGGCGGTCCCGTCGGACACGAGGTAGGTGCCCAGCTCCCCCTTCGGATTCTCCACCGCCATGTAGCATTCCCCGACCGGCGGCTTCACCCCTTCCATCACCTGCTTGAAGTGGAAGATCATGGCCTCCATGTCGCTCATGGCGCGCGATTTGGAGGGGAGTATGACGCGCGGGTCGTCCACGTTGATCGGCGCGCCCTTCAGGCCCTGCAGCCGGTCGAGCGCCTGCTCCATGATCCGGTTCGACTGCCACATCTCCTCGAGCCGGACGCGGTACCGATCGTAGATGTCCCCGTGCTCGCCGATGGGCACGTCGAAATCGTAGGTCTCGTAGCCGAGGTAGGGATTGTCCTTGCGGACGTCGTAGTCCACGCCGCTGGCGCGCAGCATCGGTCCGGAGAGCGAATAGTTCGTCGCTTCCTCCGCCGTAAGGACGCCGACACCCTGGGTCCGCCCGATCCAGATGGCGTTCCGGGTGAACATCGTGTCCACTTCCTTGAGCGTATCCGGAAAGGTCCGGGTGAACTCCCGGAGCCCCGCCTCGAAGCCCTCGGGGATGTCGGCCATCAGGCCACCCACCCTCGTGAGGCTCGTCGTGAGCCGCGCGCCGGTCCACATCTCCTGCAGATTGTAGATCCGCTCGCGCTCCTGGAACGACCAGAGGAACGGCGTATAGGCCCCGAGATCGATCCCTGTGGTGCCCAGCCAGACGAGATGGGAAATGATCCTGCTCATCTCGCAGGCGATCACCCGCAGCACCTGACACCGCTCCGTGAGCTCGAGCTCCATGAGCTTTTCGACCGCCAGGGCGAACGCCACGTTGTTCGCCATGGGCGACAGATAGTCGGTGCGGTCGGTCAGGGGGATGATCTGGTTGTACTGGCGGTACTCGCCCAGCTTCTCGAAGCCGGAGTGCAGGTAGCCGAGGTGAGGAATACAGCGCTGGACCGTCTCGCCCTCGAGCTCGAGCACGAGACGCAGCACGCCGTGCGTCGCGGGGTGCTGCGGCCCGATGTTCACCAGCATGTGCTCGGCCCCGAAATCGTCGTCGTAGGTGCCGAGGGGGTGCCGGGTGGGCTGACCATCGCGGTCCAGCCCCGGAGTGGCGAGCGACATCTCGACCGTGCGCAACGTCATTTCAGGAACCCTCGCTCGCCGCGCGCGAGCCGCTCCCGCATGTCGGTCGGCAGCTCATTGAAGGCGTCGGCGATGGACAGCTCTTCCAGGGAATAGTGCGCCTCGGGATTGGCGGCGAGCGCCTGCCGAGTCTGTTCGGCCCGACTGAAGTGCCCGCGGAGGGGGAAGTCTTTCCGCAGCGGGTATCCCTCGGCGTAGGTCTCCCACATCAGGATCCGGCGGAGATCGGGATGTCCGGCGAAGACGACGCCGAACATGTCGAACACCTCCCGCTCCAGCCAATCGGCACCGCGCCAGAGATCGACCACCGAGCGCACCTCGAGCGGCTCGCGCTTGTCCAGCGCGACCTTGACCCGCAAGTCGGCCCGGCGAGGCAGCGAACGCAGCTGGTAGACCACCTCCAGCGGGCGCTCCGGGTCGCGGTATTCCACCGCGGTGACGTCCGCGAGGTAGTTGTAGCCCTCGGCCGGCGTGTTCTTGAGCCAGGCCAGGACGTCATGGCTGCGCTCGCGGGTCGCGTAGACGATGGAGCCGCCGCAGGAGGCGAGCGACCGGCCGATCGCGTCGCCGAATTCCGCGCGTAGAGCGGCGATCGATGCGGAGAGGCCGGTCATTCGAGTGACCGCCCCTTCGCTGCGCTCAGGGTGACTACCGCAGAGATCGGACGCATATCAGGCGGATCTGGTCTGCTGTACCGAATTCCCGAACGGCTCGGACAGCTCGTCCACCCGCTCGGGGGGCAGGAACAGGCCGGAAGGACCGACAAGCTTCTCCTCACGGAGGCCGTCGTCGGTGATGCTCTCACCTTTGATCTTCTTCTGCAGCAGCATGATCCCGTACATCAGCCCCTCGGGCCGGGGCGGACAACCCGGAACGTAGACATCCACCGGAATGATCGTGTCGATTCCCTGCACCATCGAGTAGTTGTCGAAGATGCCGCCCGACGACGCGCACGCACCCATCGAGATGGACCACTTGGGCTGGGGCATCTGGTCCCAGATCCGCCGGATGACGGGGGCCAGCTTGAACGGGAGCCGTCCCGCGCAGATCAGCACGTCGGCCTGGCGGGGTGAGAAGCTCTGCCGCTCCATCCCGAACCGCGCCAAGTCGAACCGGCTTGCCGCCGTGGCCATGTATTCGATGGCGCAGCAAGCAGTACCGAACGGCATCGGCCACAGGGAATTGGCGCGTGCCCAGTTGGTGAGGAAGTCGAGCCGGGTAGTTACCCAGTTGGGTGATACGGTGGAGACGGTGGTGAGCTCGGGGTTGGTCAATCCCATTGCAATGCTCCGCGCTTCCAGATGTACACGTACCCCACCGCGAGAATCACGATGAAGACGAGCATCTCGATGATCAGGAGCCCTGAGATCTCGGTCAGCTGCCGGAAGGCCACGGCCCAGGGAATCATGAAGACGGTCTCGATGTCGAAGATGATGAAGAGCATCGCGACCAGGTAAAACTTGACCGAGAACCGCTCTCGGGCGTCTCCCAGCACCGGCATGCCGGACTCATACGGGGCGATCTTCGTCGGGGTCCGGCGGTAGGTGGAAAGGATGTGCGAGACGCCCAGCATCAGGATCGCGTTGGCGACGACGAACGCGATCACGAGCAGGAGCGGGACATAAGGCTGAAGCATGGGCCTCGGCTTTCGTGAATTTTTTCACTTATCCGCCGGAAGGTAATGGGGTTAGCAAATCGGCGGAAGGGTGGAATGGCGACCCCGATCGTCGCGATTTCCGCGGCGGATTTTCGCGCCGGTGCCACTATATTCCGCCCCGTTACGACGCCGGCCGAACCCCGCGGCGTCCGTGGCGCCGTCCCATCCCCTGTCCGTTCGAACGAGGTCCCATGTCCATCAAGTCCGACCGCTGGATCCGCCGGCTGGCGCTCGAAACCGGGATGATCGAGCCGTTCGTGGAACGGCAGATGCGCGAGAGCGACGCCCAGGGCCGGCGGGTCATCTCCTATGGGGTCTCGAGCTACGGGTACGACATGCGGGTCGCCCCGGAGTTCAAGATCTTCACCAACGTCCTGAGCGCGGTCGTAGATCCCAAGGAGTTCGACTCCCGCAGCTTCGTGGAGTTCAAGGGCGACGTGTGCATCGTCCCGCCCAACAGCTTCGCGCTGGCGCGGTCCGTGGAGTACTTCCGGATCCCCCGCAACGTCCTCACGATCTGCGTAGGGAAGAGCACGTACGCGCGCTGTGGAATCATCACCAACGTGACCCCCTTCGAGCCTGAATGGGAGGGACACGTCACGCTGGAGATCAGCAACACGACGCCCCTGCCGGCCCGGATCTACGCGAACGAAGGCATCTGTCAGGTGCTTTTCTTCGAGGCCGACGCGGACGATATATGCGAGACCAGCTACGCCGACAAGAAGGGGAAGTACCAGCGCCAGACCGGGGTCACGCTCCCGCGTCTTTGACCCTCACAGCCAGCCTCGAGTCGAGGAGTTCCCCTTTGTCCACCGCCTTGCCGACCCTGCTCCTCGTCCTGACGGCCCTCCCCCTCGCCGCGCAGGCACCCGCGGGAGCGCCCGACACCTCCGCCTTCCGACGCATGGAGTTCCCGGCCCCATCGGCCACAAGATCGGCCAGTGGGGCGCCCGGACACGCGTACTGGCAACAGCGGGCGGACTACGTGATCCGGGCCTCGCTGGATACGGTGACGCGGACGCTCCGGGGCGACGAGCGCATCACCTACACCAACAACTCACCCGACACACTCCGGTATCTGTGGCTGCAGCTCGATCAGAACCTGTTCACGCCGGAGAGCCGCGGGAACCGCGTCTTCAGTCAGGGCGAGGACTACGGCAAGGGCTCGGATGGCGGTGTGCAGCTGCTCAAGGTGAGCCAGCCCTCCGTGCCGGCCGCGCGGGGGAAGCCGGCCACGGCGGCGGCGACGCTGCCGTACGCAGTGAACGGGACGGTCGTCAGGGTAGATCTGGTCAGGCCGCTGCTGCCCAAGGGGCGGCAGCTCCTGGATATCGCCTGGTCGCTCCCATTCGGGCCCAACCGCAACCGGATGGGTATCGAGGAGATCGACGGCTCTGTGGTCTACGAAGTCGCCCAGTGGTATCCCCGACTCGCCGTGTACGACGACGTCCGAGGCTGGAACACCGAGCAGTACTACGGCCAAGGCGAGTTCTACCTGGAGTACGGGAGCTTCGACGTCAGCCTCACCGTCCCGGGCAACATGATTCTCGCGTCCACCGGCGTGCTGCAGAACCCCGCGGAAGTGTTGACGGCCACTCAGCGTTCGCGACTGGCCAAGGCCCGCACCAGCCCGACCACAGTGGTCATCCGCGGCCGCGACGAGATCGGTGATCCCGCTTCACGCCCAGCCGCCAGCCGCCTCACCTGGCGGTTCAAGGCGGACAGCGTGCGCGATTTCGCTTGGGCCGCGGCGACCCACTTCGTCTGGGACGCGGTCGGCGTGAACGGCGGCAAGACGCTCGCGATGAGCTTCTACCCGCCGTCGGCGGAGCCGCTGTGGAAGGACGCCACCGAGTATGCCAAGTTCGCGCTCGAGACCAACTCTACGGATTGGGCGCCCTATCCCTACCCCGTCGCCAGCAACGTGCGCGGTGCGGAGGGCGGGATGGAATACCCGATGATCGTGTTCTGCAACCGGGGGACGCCGGAGACGCTCTACAGCGTGACCGACCACGAGTTCGGCCACACCTGGTTTCCCATGGTCGTGGGATCCAACGAGCGGCGCTATGGATGGATGGACGAGGGTTTCAATGAGCTGATCAATTACTACAGCTGGACCAAGCGATTCGGAAAGCCACCGACGCATCGGGCCAGCCAGCGCGACTACCTCGAGATGGCTACCTCGGGGCTGGAGAAGCCGATCATGACTTCGCCTGATCACCTCTCTCCCCGCTTCGTGAGTCCGGCGGCCTACGACAAGCCGTCGCTCGCTCTGCGCCTGCTCCGGGAGGTGGTGCTCGGCCCGGAGCGCTTCGATCCGGCATTCAAGGAGTACTTCCGGCGGTGGGCCTACAAGCATCCCACGCCCGCCGATTTCTTCCGGACGATCGAGGACGGAGCGGGCGAGGACCTGAGCTGGTTCTGGCGGTCGTGGTTCTACACGACGCAACAGCTCGATCAGGCGGTGGATTCGGTGGGGGTGGTGGATTCCGCCAAGGTGGAATCGCGGATCCATCTGCGGAACGCGGGTGGGATGCCGATGCCCGTGCAGCTCTCGCTACTCATGGACGACGGCTCGACCCAGCGGCTCAAGCTTCCGGTGGAGATCTGGTTCGGAGGCGATCGCTTCGCCGCGGTCGTGCCCGGGCCGCGCAAGGTCACCGGTGTCGTGGTAGATCCCGACAGCACCTATCCGGACGTGCAGCGGATGAACAACCGGTGGCCCGTGGGAGCAAACACACCCTAGCGATGAGCCGTCACCCTGAGCGCAGCGACTCCATGGCTCGCTCAGGGTGACCGCGCGGCTGCCGCAGTCTCCTCCAGCTTCAATTGCCAGAGCCCGCTGATCATATCGCTCGCGTAGATCGACTCTCCCGAGAGCTGAACCCCCCAGGTAAACGTCTCCTGCGCCCCGCCCGGCCGGATCTCGCTGATGGTGCGGCTCGCCAGATCTCCCTGGAGCGTGCCGGAGACGTCGATCGCGACCACCCCCGCGTTGTAGTACGCGGCGTAGAGGATCTGCCGCGCCTCGTCCATCCAGAAGTTGTGAGTCCCCGCACCGTCGATGTGGTAGAAGGCGACTTCGCGGGGAGCGGTGAGGTTCGAGACGTCCACTACGTGAATGTCCCCGCTCGCCATGCTGCCGATCGTCGCCGGACCCTCCTGGCCGATGAAGAGGTAGCGACGCTCCTGGGTCACCGGATTGTGGAACCACCAGCCGTTGTGCACCGCCGGTCCGCCGGCGATTCCGTTGTCCGAGGTCACCAGGCGGCTCACCTCGACCGGCTGGCTCGGCGAGCCGCCACGGATGCCGTTGCCCACGTCGTAGATGATCACGCCGCTGTTCCACGCGAACACGAAGGCGAGGCCGTCGCGCACGAAGGTGTCGTGGATGCCGTAGTCGGCCGGCACCGGGACGGAGGTGGCCAACGTGATCGTGGTCGGATCGGTCACGTCGTAGATCATCAGCGCGGGATCGCCGGGATTCTTGGCCGCGAAGACATAGCGGCGATCTCCGATGAGACCGAACGTCGCGGTATGCAGACCCGTGCTGACCAGTTCGCGGTCGAGCAGGACGGGCCGTTCGGGATCGACGAGGGAGTAGAGATATAGTCCTTGCTGGTCCCCCCCTCTGCGCTGGCCAGCAACACCTGGCCGTCATCGCTCACTTCGATGTCGCTGACTGTGGAGATCGTTTGGATCACGATGGAGTCGGCGAGCACCGGCGCGCCGCCTGCACCCAGGCTCCAGATCTTCACGGCATTCCCGCTCCCGGCGCCCCGGAATCCCCAGGTGCCGGTGTAGGCATGGCTTCCGTGAACCCAGAGATCCGACGTGAAGCGATCCTCCACGTTGTGCCCGCCGCCGACCACGCTCAGCACGAGGTCGCCGGCGGGTGGCGGAGGCGGGTTCGGATCCGCCGGTCCGTTGTCGCCGCCGCATGCCGCCAGTGTGGCGCCGAACAGGATGGCGGCGGTTGCCCCGCCGAGGGGTAGAAGTCGGAACATCCGTCCGCCTAGTGTGTGTGTGTCATCGTGGCGCCGCGCGCCGCACCGTAGCGGCCCATCCGCGGCATCGGGGCTCCTGCGTCCAGCCGAAGCCCGAGACTGAGCGCCCAGAAGTCGCTCCGGCCATACAGTGCTTCCACATCGAAGAGTCCGCCGCCGACCTTCGCTACCGAGCCGAGCGACAGCTCGGCCAAGGGCCGAAGCCGCAGCCCGGCCAGGCGGCCGAGACCGACGTCGTAGCCCAGCGTATGGATGGTCCAGCGCGTCGTCCCGAGGATCGAATTCTCCAGGTGTGGACGGCGCGAGCGGAACTGACTGATCCGTTCCTCCTCCGGCCGCTCGGTTCGCTCGAACCGGTAATAGAGACGATGGCGCCCGGGCATCCATGCACCCTCGGCCAGGAGGCTGTGGAAGACGAAGAACCCATCCGCCTCGGAGGTTCGGGCCCATTCGACCAGCCCGTAGACCGGACTGGACCGTACGGGCCGGTTCCACAGGGCCGAAAAACTCCACTTGGATTGATCGGTCCCTTGACCGGGGCGGTGCTCGGGCGAGTGCACGTGCGCGTAGGACCCCTGCAGCTCTACGCCTGACAACGGAATGCCGGTAAGTCGTCCGGACCATGAATCGCCGAACCGACCGGCGATGAGTGGCCACTGGTCGGGCCGCTCGGGCTCATCCCCATCGAACAGGCCCAACTCGCCGATGAGCGGTCCGACGCGAGCCGCGGCGATCACGACCGCCCTTTCGAGGATCTGCGCGAAGTGGTGATTGACCGGGTAGCGAAGGGCCGGGCGCATCATCGGGTCGTCGGTACCGAACGGCGCGAAGCCCTTGCCTGCTGTCAGGGAAAGGTTGCCGGGACGATCCTGCAGCGTCAGCAGCAGCTCGTGGGCGTAGGTGTGCGGGTGCCGGCGGTCCATGAAACCCTCGCCCCAGGCGCCCGGCGTGAGCTCCCCTCCCTCGATCGTGGCCCCTTCGAGGTTGAGAGTGCCCAGGAATCGCAGGTGTTCCCAGACCCCGGCTTCCGCGACGAAGGTGGGCTGCACCAGGCGCGCCTCGCTCAGGGAGCTGCCTCCGGGAACCGGGTCGGCGGCCGTCCACACGGCGACCGCATGCGCCGTTGCCCGTGCCCAGGGACGTTCCTGCGCCTCGCCGGATGAGACGAGCGTGCTGGCCAGGCCGAAGATGACGAGGGAGCGCTTCAGTCCGACTCGACGACCGCGGCGCGTCCCGCCGTCAGGCTGCTTCGGATGTAGTCGCGATTCATCCGGGTGATGGTGTCGATACTGATCGCCTTGGGGCAGGCTTCCTGGCACTCGCCGTACAGCGTGCAGTGCCCGAAGCCCTCGATGTCCATCTGCCGCACCATGCTGCGCGCCCGCTCGAAGCGCTCCGGCTGCCCCTGCGGCAGGAGGCCCAGGTGGCTGATCTTGGCCGCGGTGAAGAGCGAGGCGGACCCGTTGGGGCAGGCGGCCACGCAGGCGCCGCAGCCGATGCACTGGGCGGCATCCATCGCGGTGTCCACCGCGTCCTTCGGGATCAGCATCGCGTTGCCGTCCGGCGCGCTGCCGGTGGGCGCGCTGATGTACCCGCCGGCCGCGATGATCCGGTCGAGGGCGCTGCGGTCCACGGCGAGGTCCCGGATCACCGGGAAGGCCTTGGCTCGCCAGGGCTCGACGTAGATCGAGTCGCCGTCCTTGAAGCTCCGCATGTGGAGCTGGCAGGTCGCGGTGCCGGCGTTCGGGCCGTGGGCCACGCCGTTGATCATGAGGCTGCAGGAGCCGCAGATGCCCTCGCGGCAGTCGTGATCGAACGCGATCGGCTCCTCGCCGCGTTCCATGAGGCGCTCGTTGACGACGTCGAGCATCTCGAGGAACGACATGTCGGGGCTGATGTCGGGAGCCTCGTAGCGCGACCATCCGCCCTTGCGCGGCGGGTCCGGCCTGCCGCCAGACGTGAAGCGTGAGATTCACTTGTAGCTCCTCTGGGCCAGGTGCACGTACTCGAAATTGAGCGGCTCCCGGTGCAGCCGCGGCGCCTGCGTCGGCGCCCTGATATTCCCAGGCCGCGACGTAGGCGAACTGCTCGTCGTCGCGGCGGGCCTCGCCGTCCTCCGTCTGGTACTCCTCGCGGAAGTGGCCGCCGCAGGACTCCTCGCGGTGCAGCGCGTCCCGGCACATCAGCTCGCCGAGCTCGAGGAAGTCGGCGACCCGGCCGGCCTTCTCCAGCGCCTGGTTGAGCTCCTCGTCGCTGCCCGGGACGTTGACGTTCTGCCAGAACTCCTCGCGCAGCTCGGGAATGCGGGCCAGGCGCCTCCTTCAGGCCGGCGGCATTCCGCGCCATGCCGCACTTGTCCCACATGATCTTGCCCAGCTCGCGGTGGAACGAATCCACCGTGCGCTTGCCCTTGATGTCGAGGAAGCGCTTGGTCCGAGCGGCCGTCTCCGCCTCCGCGAGGCGTACCTCCGGATGCGTCGCGTCCACCTTGGTGAGCCGGGAGGACGCCAGGTAGTCGCCGACCGTGCTCGGGAGGACGAAGTAGCCGTCCGCGAGCCCCTGCATGAGCGCGCTGGCGCCGAGCCGGTTGGCGCCGTGGTCGGAGAAGTTCGCCTCGCCGATCACGTGGAGGCCGGGGATGGTGCTCATCAGGTTGTAGTCCACCCAGAGCCCGCCCATGGTGTAGTGGACGGCCGGGATAGATCCGCATCGGCAGCTCGTAGGGATCCTCGTCGGTGATCCGCTGATACATCTCGAAGAGGTTGCCGTAGCGCTCGCGGATCGTCTGCGCGCCCAGCCGGTTGATCGCGTCGGAGAAGTCGAGGTAGACGCCGAGCCCGCCGGGCCCGACGCCGCGACCCTCGTCGCAGACCGCCTTGGCCGCGCGCGAGGCGATGTCGCGGGGCGCCAGGTTGCCGAAGCTCGGGTAGCGGCGCTCGAGGTAGTAGTCGCGCTCGCCTTCCGGGATCTCCGCCGGCGGCCGGGAGTCCCCCTTGCGCTGGGGGACCCAGACGCGACCGTCGTTCCGGAGCGACTCGCTCATCAGCGTGAGCTTGGACTGGTAGTCGCCGCTGACCGGGATGCAGGTGGGGTGGATCTGGGTGTAGCACGGGTTGCCGAAGGCGGCGCCGCGCTTGTGCGCCCGCCAGATGGCGGTGACGTTGGAGCCCTTGGCGTTGGTGGAGAGATAGAAGACGTTGCCGTAGCCGCCGGTGCCGAGCACCACCGCGTCGCCCAGATGGGACTCGACTTTGCCGGTGACCAGATCGCGCACGACGATCCCGCGCGCGCGCCCGTCGATGACGATCAGATCGAGCATCTCGGTGCGGGGGAACATCTGCACCCCGCCGCGGGCGATTTCCTTCTCCAGCGCCTGGTACGCACCGAGCAGGAGCTGCTGTCCGGTCTGCCCTCGGGCGTAGAAGGTGCGGGACACCTGGGCGCCGCCGAAGGAGCGGTTGGCGAGCAGGCCGCCGTACTCACGGGCGAACGGCACGCCCTGCGCGACGCACTGGTCGATGATCTCGACGCTGATCTGCGCCAGCCGATAGACGTTCGCCTCGCGGGCGCGGAAGTCGCCGCCCTTCACCGTGTCGTAGAACAGGCGGTAGATGCTGTCGCCGTCGTTCCGATAGTTCTTGGCGGCATTGATTCCGCCTTGCGCCGCGATGCTGTGCGCGCGCCGAGGGGAATCCTGGAAGCAGAAGCACCGCACGTTGTATCCGAGCTCGCTCAGCGTGGCCGCCGCGGAGGCGCCCGCCAGTCCGCTGCCCACCACAAGAACGGTGTATTTCCGCTTGTTGGCGGGATTGACCAGCTTCATCTCGAAGCGGTGCTTGTCCCATTTCTGCTCGATGGGACCGCTCGGAACGCGGCTGTCGAACTGCATGCTCAGTCTCCTTCACCTTCTGTCAGCGGACCATCCCCATCACGACCGCCACGACGATGGCGGTAAACCCGACCCAGACGAACGCCGCCACGATCGCGGCGAGGCGGCGCTTGAGCGGCTGCGGGGACGGCGGGCTGAAACCCAGGCTGCGGCCGCTGCTCCAGATGCCGTGATACAAGTGCAGCCCGACGGCGGCCATGGCCACGAGGTAGAACAGTGCGACCCACGGGTTGCGGAAGCCCGTCGCGACGTTGTGGTGCGGGTTCAGCGGCACGAAGTCGGGGTGGAGCGTCCCGGTCGTGAAGTGGAGGATGTGGTAGACCAGGAAGACCAGAATCAGTGCCCCGCCCCAGCGGATGGTGCGAGACGCCAAAGTCGAGACCTGGGGGCTGCGTCCCGCCGCGTAGCCGACCGGCCGGGCGGCTTGTCGCCTGCGGGTCAGTTGAACCGCCGCTAGGATGTGCAGGACGACCGCGACCAGAAGCACGAGCCTGGCGCCCCAGAGCGCCGCCCCGGTCTCGTGCAGCATGGCCGCGTAGGCATTGATGCGGGTCGGGCCCTCGAAGACGAGCAGATTGGCCGCGACATGCGTGATCAAGTAAGCCACCAGAATGATCCCGGTGACCCCCATGACCGCCTTCTTCCCGACGGACGACTCCCAGAATGCGCGGACGCGTTCCATTCCGAAGACTACCTCACGCGTCCACGACGGCTTGCAGCGACCGCACCGACTCCGCCGAGCGGTGCAGCGCGGCGCGCTCCTCCCCGGTCAACGAGATCTCGAGGATCCGCTCGAGACCATTGCGCCCCAGCTTGCACGGCACTCCGCAGAACACGTCCTTGAGGCCGAACTCACCCTGCAGCCACGCCGAGCAGGGCAGAATCCGCTTCTTGTCGAGGGCGATCGCCTCCACCATCTGCACCGCGGCGGCGCTCGGTGCATAAAACGCGGATCCGGTCTTGAGGAAGGCGACGATCTCGGCTCCCCCGTTCCGGGCCCGGTCGACGATGGGGTCGAGCTTGGCCTTGTCGAGGAGCTGGGTGACCGGGATCCCGGATACCGTCGTGTAGGAGATGAGCGGCACCATGGTGTCGCCGTGGCCACCGAGGACCATCGCCTGGATATCCTCGACGGACACGTCCAGCGCCTCCGCGAGAAACATCCGGTACCGGGCCGTGTCGAGCACGCCGGCCATGCCGAGCACGCGTTCCCTGGGGAAACCGGTGGTCTTCATCGCGACGTAGCACATCGCGTCGAGCGGATTGGACACCAGAACGATGATGGACTTGGGCGCCACGCGAGCGATCTGCTCGGCGACCGAGCGCACGATGCCGGCGTTGGTCTTGGTCAGGTCGTCGCGACTCATGCCCGGTTTCCGGGCGATTCCGGCGGTCACCACGAACACGTCGGCGCCGGCGGCGTCCTCGTAGGTCTGGTTGCCCAGCACCCGCGTGTCGAAGCCCTCGATCGGGCCCGACTGCCACTGATCGAGCGCCTTCCCCTGAGGCACACCCTCCACGACGTCCACCATGACGACGGTCCGCGCGAGGTTCTTTTCCGCCAAGCGTTGGGCCGCAGTGGCCCCAACGTTTCCGGCTCCGACTACGGCAACTTTTCCGAGCATGCGCCGCCACTTTCCGATGAGCAGGTGAAGAGTACGCTACGTGTCGCGTAAAGCGCCGAAAGGTAGCGACTTACGGTCGGTCGGGTAAAGTGCCTGTCGAACCCCGGTAGCCCAGCCTGCGGAGCGCCTCGTAGAGCACGACACCGACGGCGGTCGCCAGGTTCAGGCTCCGCACCGGCCCGGTCATCGGGATGCGGAAGCAACGCTCGGGATGCTTGTCCAGGATCCGCTCCGGCATCCCGTCGGTCTCGTTGCCGAACACCAGACAGCTGTTGCTCTGGAACTGGGCGTCCCACAGGCACTGCTCCGCGCGCGCGGAGAAGTAGAGACAGCGATCCCGGCGCATGGCGTCCCGAAAGGCGAACCAGTCGGGATGCAGCCAGAGGTCCACGCTGTGCCAGTAGTCGAGCCCCGCTCGCCGGACTTCCGCATCCTCGAGCGAGAAGCCGAGCGGCTCGATCAGGTGTAACGAGGTTTCGGTCGCCGCGCAGAGCCGCGCGATGTTGCCGGTGTTGGGTGGGATCAGTGGTTGGATGAGCGCGACGTGGAGCGCCATCAGCCGCCGCGGGTATGCATCTCGCGCCGAGGATCGGCGCGCAGGCTCTCGATCCGGTGGAGAATGCCCCGCTCGGCGAGTTCCGTCCGCTGCTCGGCGCCCCGCTCGGTCCGGGCGGACCACACCGCGGCGATCTCGCGGGCGATCGCCTGATCGTCCGCGCCGGACCGGAGCAGCTCGCGCAGATTCAGACCACTCTCGCCATAGAGACAGAGCAGAAAGGTCCCGTCCGCCGTAAGCCGGCCACGATCGCAGGTGCGGCAGAACGGCGCGGTCGTCGAGGCGATCACGCCGAAGCGGGTGCCGTCGGGCAACGCGAAACGCTCGGCCGGTGCCCAGGCGGATTCCCTCACCGGGCTCACCGCCCCGTACCGCTCGGCGACCTGGGCCAGGATCTCGGCCTGCGAGACCACCTGCCCCATGCTCCACCCCGTCGCGCCGCCCACGTCCATGTACTCGATGAATCGCGCTTCCACGCCGCGCGCCCGGGCGAACTCGAGAATGTCGGCGATCTCGTCGTCGTTGTAGCCGCGGATCACGACGGTGTTGAGCTTGACCGCCTGAAACCCCGAGCTCCGGGCCGCGTCGATGCCGGCGATGACATCCGCGTGTCGGGCGCTGCGGGCGAACTCCTCCATGCGCTCGGGGCTGCAACGTGTCGAGACTCACCGTGACCCGCTGAAGCCCGGCGGAGCGGAGCGCGGACGCCTCGCGAGCCAGGAGCACTCCGTTCGTCGTGAGCGCGAGATCCTCGACCTCCGCATGGGCGGCAAGACGCGCGACGAGGTTCGGCAGATCGTGCCGCAGCAGCGGCTCCCCGCCGGTGAGCCGCAGCTTCGTGACGCCGAGATCGACGAAGATCCCCGCGAGACGATCGAGCTCCTCGAACGAGAGAATCGACGCGCGAGGCAGCCACACGTATTCCGCTTCCGGCATGCAGTAGCGGCACCGCATGTTGCAGCGATCGGTGACCGAGATCCGCAGACTGCGGAGCGGCCGATGATAGCGGTCGGTGAGGCGTTCGGTCAGGAAATCGATCACGGGGACACCGCCGCGACCTGGACGGCGTGCGTCGGGTCTACCCACTCCTGCGTGCCGTCCTCGTACGTCTCGCGCTTCCAGATGGGCACCCGCCGCTTCAGCTCTTCGATCACGTGACGGCAGGCGACGAAGGCTTCGTCCCGGTGAGCGCCGGCGACCGCGATCGCGACGGCGGCCTCGCCGATTTCCAGCATGCCGACGCGGTGTCGCAACGCGATCGACACCGGCCAGCGGGCCTCCGTCTCGGCCACGATACGCGCGCACTCCGCCTCGACCATCGGCTGGTACGCCGCATACTCGAGGCGCAGCACCGCGCGCCCGCCGTGGTGGTTCCGCACCGTGCCGAGGAAGCACGCGATGCCGCCCCGCTCCCCGGACTGCACCTCGCGAATGAGTGGCGCGAGGTCAATCGGCCGATCGCTGAGGAATCTCACCATCAGCCTCCGGCGAGCGGAGGAAGGATCGCGAGCTCGTCCCCCCCGGCCACGAGTGCGTCCGGCCCCACGTGCGTGAGATTGAGCGCACACAGTGGGCGCGGAGGGAGGGTGTCGCCGCCCGGCATCGCGCGCACCCGCGCGAGGATAGCGCCCACGGTGCTCCCGGCTGGGACGCTGAGTTCGAGCGCGTCTCGGCCGACCTTCTCGGCATAGCTCGCGAACAGCAGGACGCGAACGGGGGTGCGGGTGTTGAGCTCAGTCGCCATACCGGAACCTATCTCCAACGACCACAGGGGGAAACAGCCACACAACGGAAAGGGCCACCCGGGAGGCTTTGTTCCCGGGTGGCCCCTGCGGCGACGAATAGGCGGCTTCGATCAGCCTTCCTGCACCGATTCCGTCTCAGGCTCGCCCTCGTCGGCGACCAGCGCCCGCAACTCCTTGCTGGGCTTGAAGACCGGGACGGGCCGGGCGGCGACCTCCACCGGATCGCCGGTTCGCGGGTTCCGCGCCATGCGAGTCTTCCGCCGCCTGATCTTGAAGGTCCCAAAGCCGCGGACCTCGATGTTGTGCTGCTGCTTGAGCGCGTCCTTGACCGCCTCCAGGAACGCATCCACAACGCGGGCACAGTCCTTCTTCGAGATCATGGGCCCGGCGGTGCGGGCGATCGAAGCGGTCACCTGTTCGACGAGGTCGGCCTTGGTCATGCGTCCCCCAGAAGGGTTACAGACAGCGATAGTCGGGAGGGCATCTTCAGGCCGATACTAGAGGCTTAAGTGTTGTCTGTCAAGGGCTTGGGCTTCGAGAACCGGCTACACCGAGGGACCGGAGGAACTCGGAGAAGTGCGGAAAGGCATCGTGAGGGCCCGGTGCCGCCTCGGGATGGTACTGCACCGCGAAGAGCGGGAGCTCACGATGGCGCACTCCCTCGATGGTCCCGTCGTTCAAGTTCAGGTGCGTCACCTCGAGTCCGGGAGCGCCGGGAACGCCGTCCGCATCCCCAACCACAGCGAAGCCATGGTTTTGGGTCGTGATGAGCACCTGGCCGGTGCGGAGATCGCGCACCGGGTGATTTCCGCCGCGGTGGCCGTACGCCATCTTCGCCGTCTGTCCCCCGAAGGCCAGTCCCACGAGCTGATGACCGAGGCAGATTCCGAACGTCGGGAGGCCGCTGCGCCGGCGAGCTCGCGTACGCCTCGAATCGCGTACTCCACGGCGGCGGGATCGCCTGGCCCGTTGGAAAGGAAGAGCCCGTCAGGCTTTAGATCACGGATCTGCGCGGGAGAGGTTTCCGCGGGAACGACGGTCACCCTGCAGCCCGGTGGCCACGAGCATCCGCACGATGTTGCGCTTCATGCCGTAATCGAAGGCAACGACATTGGGGCCTTCACCCTCGGCCCACGACTCGCTCACCGTGGCGCGCGAGGCCAGATCGAGGCCGTCCATGGACGGAGAGGCGAGGAGCCGAGCAGTCAGCTCGCGGTTCGGCTCCCGCCCCTCGGCCACGACGCCGCGCATGGCCCCGCGCTCGCGCAGGTGGCGAGTGAGTCGCCGCGTATCCACCCCTTCGATGACCGGGATGCCGGCCGTCGCCAGCCACTCGTCCAGACTGCGGGTAGAACGCCAGTTCGAGGGGTGGCGGGAGAGTTCACGCACCACGACGCCGGAAACCTGCGGGCGCTCCGACTCCATGTCTTCCGGATTGATTCCGTAGTTCCCGATCATCGGGGCGGTCATGACGACGATCTGGCCCAGATAGCTCGGATCGGTGAACGTTTCCTGATAGCCGGTCAGATTGGTCGTGAACACGACCTCGCCGAAGGCGGGGTCGAGGGGCCGGACTGTTGTGCCGGCAAACCAGGCGCCGTCCTCGAGCAAAACGAACGCGGGGCGATCGGTCATCCGGTCACCCCGCGCTGTCCTTGCGTCATTTGCCTGGCTGCTTTGAGGTGGGAGCGTCACCGGAGGGCGCCGGTGCCGGCGTCGCCGGTGCGGCCGTCGCTGGTGCGGCGCCGGACGGTGCTTGACCCTGCGCGGGCGTCTGCGATGGCGAGCCAAGTGGTAGCGGCGCGGTAGGCGCGGGAGCCGCCGGGCGTCGTTGCGCGGATGCGCTCCTGGAGCGCGCTGCCCGACCGGCCGCGCGGCACCAACGACAACAGGAGCGCCAGAGCGAGGAAGATTCCTCCGCACCACCAGCTCAGCTTGGTCAGGATCGTGACGGCCTGCCGACCGCCGAGCACGGAGTCCGTCGTGGCCCCGCCAAGCGAGGCGAGACCGCCACCTTGCCCGGCCTGCAGCAGGACGACCGCCGACAGGATCAAGCGCGTCGAGAATGAGGAGCGAGAGTAGAAAAGCGAACATTTAGATCTCCTGGGCAGCCGGGAAGTCTAGTCGTCGTCGGAGGTTGGGTCAACCAGTCACTCTCCGGCTTCATCCAGGCTTCTCGGCCAATCTTCCCGCAGCAGACGACTCATCGCCCGGTCTGCCAGCAGCCGGCCGCCGGTCTGGCATCGCGCGCAATAGTTGGTCTCGTTGTCGGCGTAGCGGATCCGCTGAACCGGCGCCCCGCATACTGGGCAGGGTTGGCGAAAGCGACCGTGAACGGCCATCTCCGGCCTGAACGCGCTCACCTTCTCGGGGAACTTCTCTCCGGCCTGCTCGCGCAGACGGTCGATCCACTCGTGCAGGACGTCACGCGTCGCCTGGTAGAGCGTGGCCACAGCGTCGTCGTCCAGCCGGTCGCTCATGGCGAGTGGGGAGAGCTTGGCCCGATGCAGGATCTCGTCCGAATACGCGTTTCCGATGCCGCTGAAGAGGCGTGGGTCGGTGAGAGACCGCTTGAGTGTGTGACGTTCCCGACGCAGGCGGGCGGCAAAAGCGGAGAGGTCGCTCTCGAGCACCTCCAGCCCTCCGCGCTCGAACTCGGCCAGCGTTCCGGGTCCTGCAACCAGGTGGATGGATGCGCGCCGCTTGCTCCCCGCTTCGGTGAGCACGAGGGTCCCTGTGGGAAACGTGAACGCCGCCAGGGCAGGCTTGCCGGGCGGCTTGCCTCCCGGTGGCCTCCAGCGCAGGCGGCCCGCGATCATGAGGTGAATCACCAGGAACAGTTGACCATCCAGTTCCAGCACGAGGCGCTTGCCCATGCGCCGAATTCCGACGACTGCCTTCCCTTCGGCGGCACCGATAGGAGGCTCGAACGATCGCAGCGTGAAGGGGTTGATGATCCGGATGGAATCCAGCCGCTGGCCCTGCACCCGGGGGCGAAGGCTCTCCAGGTACACCACGATGTCGGGCAGTTCCGGCACAGGGGCTAGGCGGCTCCGCGCCGAACCGGGCGGCCGACGATGATGGTGATGTTGTCGGTGCCGCCGCCGTCGAGGGCGTCCTGCAGCAAGGTCTCGCAGACCTGCTTGGCGGAGGTCATCGAGTTGAGGCGGTCGCGGATGCGCTCGTCGCTCACATGGCGGGTCAGACCGTCGCTGCACAGCAGGCCTACGTTGCCCCACTCCGACAGCATGCGGGTCACCATCGGGGCGCTCTGCCTGCCCCCGATCGAGCTGGACAGGGTATGGGCCAGCCGGGTGTTCGCCGCGTCCGCCCTCGTGAGTACGCCGAGGTCGATCAGCTCCTGCGCCATCGTCTGGTCGCGCGAGACCTGGGTCAGAGCTCCCTGGCGGAGGACATAGTGGCGGCTGTCTCCCACCTGCAGCAGATAGGCGCGGGGCCACAGGCCCAGCCACAAGGTGAGCGTGGTCGCCATGCCCATGCGATCCGGGTCTTCCACGGAGTGTCGCAGCAGGTCGTTGTGAGTCTGGAGGGCTGCATCCTGGAGCTTCTCCAGGAAGGCGCTGTCATCCGAAGGGTCGCAGCTGTAGTAGCACCGTACCGAATCGGTGACGTACCGGGTCACATTTTCGAGGGCGAGCCGGCTGGCTTCTTCCCCCTTGAGCCCGCCACCGACCCCGTCGGCCACCATGGCCAGGAAGGCGAGGCGCTCGGGGCCCTCCGTCAGCACATCGGGGTCGGGAAGACTGGTGTTGTGAACGATGACTTCCTTGTGCAGCGAACAGATGACGAAATGATCCTGATTCTCCTTGCGGACCCGCCCGGGATGTGTGAGCCCGTACACATCCACTTCCTCGTCCTTCGGCTTACGGCTCGTGCTTGGATTCGGCACCGTCACTGTCGTGCTACTCATGGCGTCATCCTGTGGGTCTATGTGTTCGGCTCTCGCGCCAGCTGAGCAAGCCGCGCCCGCACTTCGCCGAGAGCGCATAGCGCTCCGGACCCGGCGTCGCGATCAAGCTGGGATGGGCCCGGAGCCGCTCGTAGTTGGCGAGCGCGGAATCGGCCTGACCTCGCCGGTCGAAGATGGTGGCGATCTCGTACGGGCCGCATGTTCCGCACTGGCCGTGGGACCTGTAACCCTCACGGTAGGCTTCGAGCCCCCGAGCTCTCTCAGAACGTGGTAGGTGTTACCGACGACGGCCTGTAGGCGCCCCTCGAGCTCGATGCCAGACTCCTGTGGGGGATGTCTCCAAGCTACGTACGGGTCATTGGTGCGGCCAGCGGTCGGTCAGGCTCCCATTCCGACCAGCTCCGCCCATCCCTCGGGCTCCAGGCTTGCCCCGCCCACGAGCACGCCGTCCAGCTCGGGACGGGCCAGGAGCGCGAGCACGTTCCCCTTGTTCACGCTTCCGCCATAAAGGATGGGCACCCGCACTGTCACACCCCGCCGGCCGAGCTCGAACCGGATCAACTCATGGACTTGGGCCGCGTCATCCGGCGTGGCGTTCCGACCCGTGCCGATCGCCCAGACCGGCTCGTAAGCCACGACCACGCGTGACCACTCGGCCGAGGGCACCCGCTCGAGTACCGCGTCCACCTGCCGCACGACCACCTGCTCGGTGCGACCGGCCTCGCGTTCGCCGAGCGTTTCGCCGACGCAGACGAGTGGCGTGATGCCGGCCTTGAGAACGGCGGCGACCTTGCGCCCCACCTGCTCGTCCGTCTCACCGAAGAGGTGACGCCGCTCGGAGTGTCCGACGAGCGCCGCGCGCGCGCCGAACTCCATGATCAGCGGGACCGAGAGCTCGCCGGTAAACGCACCCTTGGGCTCCCAGTGCACGTTCTGAGCACCGACCGTGATGTCGGGGCGTCCGTCCGCAGCCTCGCACGTGGCCGCGATCGAGACCGCGGGTGGAAAGAACCAGAGCCGCCGGCCTTCCGCGGGCCGCGTGAGCTCGAGAAACCGCTCGATGAACGAACGGGCCGCGGCTGGCCCGTGGTGCATCTTCCAGTTGGCGGCGTAGAGGAGGCTGCGCGCCATGCTCAGGCCTCGTCCAGCGCCGCGACGCCGGGCAGTTCCTTGCCCTCGAGAAACTCCAGCGAAGCTCCGCCACCGGTCGAGACGTGCGTGATCTTGTCGCTCAATCCGGCCTGGGCGACGGCCGCGGCCGAGTCGCCACCACCGACTACGGTGACGGCCCCCTTGCCGGTCGCGGCCGCCATCGCGCGAGCGACGGCCAGCGTGCCGTGGTCGAAGGGTGGCGTCTCGAAGACCCCCATTGGCCCGTTCCAGACGACGGTGCCCGCCCGTTCGATCCGGGCAGCGAAGTCCCGCTCCGTGGCCGGGTCGATATCGTAGACCGCCCAGCCCGCGGGTACGGCGTCCCGTGCGACCGTGCGCGTCTCGGTGTCGCCCTTGAGCTCCCGTCCGATCACGCCTCCCGCTGGCAGGACCAGCTTGCGGCCCGCCTTCTCCATCAATTGTCGGGCGAGGTCCACTCGATCGGCCTCCACGAGAGAATTGCCGGTCTCCAGGCCCATCGCCTTGAAGAACGTGCAGGCCATCGCGCCGCCGAGCAGGATCTCGTCCACCTTGGGCAGCAGGGCCTCGATCAGGTCGATCTTGCCGCTGATCTTCGCACCGCCGAGCACGGCCACGAACGGCCGCTTGGGCTGGTGGAGCGCCTCGCCGAGGTACCGCAGCTCCTGCTGCATCAGGAAACCGGAGACGGCGGGCTTGAGCAGGCGCGCGACCGCCTCGGTGCTCGCGTGCGCCCGGTGGGCCGAGCCGAAGGCGTCGTTGACATAGAAGTCTCCCAGCGCCGCGAACTGGCGGGCCAGCTCGGCGTCGTTCTTCTCTTCGCCCGGATAGAACCGCGTGTTCTCGGCGACCGCGACGCCGCCCCGGGGCATGCGCCGGGTGGTCGTGACGGCCTGCTCCGACAGCGGTTCCGCCAGGAAGGTGACCGGAGCGCCGAGCAGGCGTTCCAGCTCGCGCACCACCGGCTGCATCGAGTACTTGGGATCGGGCGCCCTTCGGACGGCCGAGGTGCGACATCAGAACGAGACGCGCCCCCTTGTCCCGGAGGTACTTGATCGTCGGCATCGCGGCACGGATCCGGGTATTGTCGGTGACCACGCCGTCCTTGACGGGGCAGTTGAAATCCACGCGGACGAGAGCACGTCTCCCCTCGATGGCGGCGGGGTCGAGCGAATCCAGACTCCGCTTCACTTACGGGCCCCCATGTACCGGAGCAGGTCGACGCAACGCGCGGAGTAGCCCATTTCGTTGTCGTACCAGGAGGTCACGTTCACCAGCGTGCCGTTCACCACGTTGGTCGAGAGCGCGTCCACGGTGCTCGACTCCTGGGACCCGATGTAGTCGCTGGACACGAGCGGTTCGTCGCTCACCGTCAGTACGCCTTTCAACGGTCCCGCCTTGGCCGCCTCCCGGAAGGCGTTGTTGACCTCGTCGGCCGTGGTCGTCTTCTCGACGACGCAGGAGAGCGCGACGACCGAGACGTCCGGGGTCGGCACGCGCAGGGAGACGCCGTCGATCTTGCCCTTCACCTGGGGAAGGACCAGGGACGTCGCCTTGGCGGCGCCGGTGGTCGTGGGAATGATGGAAAGGGCCGCGGCCCGCGCCCGGCGCAGGTCCTTATGGGGGAAGTCGAGGATGACCTGATCGTTGGTGTAGGAGTGAATGGTCGTCATGAAGCCGCTGACGAAGCCGAACCGGTCGAGGATCACCTTCACCACCGGAACCAGGCAGTTGGTGGTGCAGCTCGCGTTCGAAATGACGTGATGCTTCGAAGAGTCGTACGCCTCGTGGTTCACCCCGTAGACGATCGTGATGTCCTCCTTCTTGGCGGGCGCCGAGATCACGACCTTCTTGGCGCCGGCTGTCAGGTGCGCCGCCGCCTGCTCCCGGTCGGTGAAGCGCCCGGTGGACTCCAGCACCAACTCCACGCCCAGATCCTTCCACGGCAGCTTGGAGGGGTCCTTCTCGGAGAGGACCTTCATGGAGTCCCCATCCACGATCAGCGCGTCCTTCTCCGGCTTGACGTCACCGGGGAACCGGCCGTGGACCGAGTCGTACTTGAGCAGGTGCGCCAAGGTCTTGGTGTCGGTGAGGTCGTTCACCGCCACGAAGTCGAGCTCGGATGCGCCCATCGCCTTGGCCGCGCGCACGACGTTCCGTCCGATGCGACCGAATCCGTTTATGCCGACGCGAATCGCCATGCAGATATCCTCACTTAGAGTCAGTCCCGATCATCCCACTGGCTCCACCGCCCGACCGAAGGTCACGGCCTCGACGCGATCGGCTCCCGCGCCGTACAGCGCCGCGGCGGCGGCGGTCAAGGTGGCGCCGGTCGTAAAGACATCGTCCACCAGCACCGCCCGCAATCCCGCGGCTCCACGAGCCTCGAACGCTCCGGCGACGTTCGCTCTCCGCGCGTCCGGCGTGAGCGCGGTCTGCGTGCCGGTTTCCCGCCGCCGCGCCAGGACTTCGGTGCGCATCTCGAGGCCGGTGCGGGCAGCGAGGGCGGCGGCCAGGCGTTCACTCTGGTTGTAGCCCCGGGTTCGAAGGCGGCGAGCGCCCAGCGGGACAGGTATCAAGCATACCTGCCCGGTCAATGGCTCCAACGTGAGCATCGCCTCGGCCATCGCCTCCGCGGCCCGCCACCACCCCTCGTACTTGAGCTGGTGAACGGCTGCGTGGGCTCCCTCCTTCAGCCAGACCGCGCTCCGCACCCGTGACAGGCCGGGCTCCCAGGCCGCGCAGATCCGGCACTCGAGGTCACCGAACGCCGGCTGTCCGCAGCGCTCGCAGAGAGGATGAGGCACCGGCCGCCATCGCACCCGGCAGATCGCGCAGATCAGTGCGTCGGCTTCCCGATCCGGGATCGGCGCCTCGCAGAGGAGGCACGCGGGTGGCAACAGCCAGCGCTCGACCTCGACGAGCGCAGCCTCAACGGAGCGCAGCATCGACCGCCGCGCGCATGATTTCGGTCGGAGCATCCGCGCCCGGAAACCACCGCTCCAGGGCCAGGGCACCCTGCGACACCAGCATGGCGCGTCCGTCGGCGGCCCGGAGGCCGGCCGCTCGCATCGACCGAACCCACGCCGTCTCGCCGGCCGAGTACACCAGGTCGAGGGCGACGGAGGCGTTCGGCGCGATCTCTTTGCCGGGCGGCTGTGCGTCGCCGGGCGACAATCCGAGCGGCGTAGTGTTGAGGATGACCCGGCACTCGCCTGCGGGCACGATCTCCGTTCCAGAACGACGTGCCCACGTTTCGAACGATTTGCGCTTCGTGTCCGACCGCGAGACCACGGCGACCTTCGCCCCGCGCCGCGCGGCGGCAGCCACCGCCGCCCGCGCGCTCCCACCGGTCCCGGCGATGAGCCAAGGCCCCTCCGGCGGCTCGAGCGTGTCGAGCGCCGCGAGCAGGCCGTCCACATCCGTATTGTCGCCCACCAGCCTGTCGCCTTCCAACCAGAACGTGTTGCACGCGCCGACCGAGTCCACCAGTCCGTCCCGATGCCCGAGCGCGAGCGCTGCCGATTCCTTGTGGGGAACGGTGATGTTCCCACCTCCGCCCGCTCGGGCAAGAGCATGCATCAGATCCGAGAGGTCCTCGGTGCGGCAGCGCAGGGCTACGTAGACCGCCCGGAGCCCGAGGGCGCGAAACGCCGCGTTCTGCATGATGGGAGACAGGGAGTGCGCGACCGGGTCGCCGAGCAGCGCGTAAACGCGCGTCGCGCCGTCGATCACCGCACGGTGCCGGCGACCCGACTGACCACCCCGCCGATGAGCTCCTGCAACTCCGCGAAGGTGGCGCGGTAGCTGGCGATCTCGGAGCCATAGGGGTCGCTGACCTCGGTGCGACCGGGCTCGCGCCCGCTGTAGCTGCCGAGGAGGTGGACCTTGTGCTCGCCGCCCAGTTCCGCGACGCGCGCGAGGTGATGGCCCGACATCACCAGGATCAGGTCGGCGTCCCTCACCATCTCGCGCGTGAGCAATCGGGCGCGGTGGGTGCTCAGGTCGAGTCCATGCTCCAGCCCGACCAGATACGCTCCCTCGGAGGCGGGCGCGCCATCCCACGCGCCGGTGCCGGCCGAAGTGACATTGACTTGGGTATTGCCCTTGGCGGCGAGCGCAGCGCGGAGCTGCGCTTCCGCCATCGGACTGCGGCAGGTGTTGCCGGTGCAGACGAAAAGAATGTTCATGTCAAAAACATAAGCGAAGCCATGGTGCAGCGCCGCGCGGCGGGTCTCATGGGGCGAGGCTTCCCGCCGCCCGGCGAAGCTCGGCCCTCGGGATCGAGCCTTCGCGCACCAGCCTCGGCATGACGCCGGTGCAGTCGACGAGCGTGGAGGGAGGCACGTTGCCGAGGACTCCGCCGTCGAGGACCAGTAGCAGTCCGCTTTCGATTTCGGGCTGGAATGCTTCGGAGATCCGATCGGGGCCTGGTGCCGGCGGCTGGCCCGGGCGGTTGGCCGAAGTGGACGTCAGCGGCCGGCCGAGAGCCGACACCAGGCTTCGGATGCCCGCATGCGACGTGTGCCGCACTGCGATGCCGCCTTCGCGACCGCGGAGCTGGTCCGGCAGCCGGCCCTCACCACCCGGGAGCACCAACGTCAGCGGGCCGGGCCAGAACGCGTCCGAGAGGGCACGTGCCGAGGGCGAGAGCACCAGGCCCCACTGCTCCGCCATGGCCCGGCTCGCGACCAGTAGCAAGAACGGCTTGTTGGCCGAGCGGCCCTTGAGACCGGCCAACGCCGTGAGCGACTCGACCCCGACATCGCTGCCGAGGCCGTAGACGGTCTCGGTCGGATAGGCGAGCAGGCCGCCGCGATTGAGATGCTCGACGACGATGGGAATCGACGTCCCGATCTCGTCCGGGGTGCGAAACGGGAGAATCACGCGGACGGTCGCGCGAGGAGCTCCGCGAGCGCGAAGTCTTCGACCGTCGTGATCTTCAGATTGCGCTGGCTGTCGGCGACCAGCAGCACTTTGCCGCCACAGGCTTCGACCAGAGCGGCATCATCGGTAGCGGTGAGGCCGTGCTCCATTGCGTGCGCGTGGGCGCGCACCAGCAGGTCCCGCGGAAATCCTTGCGGTGTCTGTGCCCGCCACAGCCGGTCGCGCGAAACCGTCCGCGCGACCCGGGTCGGCTCGGCGGCGTCGGCTTCCTTCAAGGTGTCGCTGACGGGCACTGCGGCGATCGCGCCATGGCCGGCCCGCGCACCGCGGATTACGCCGTCGATCACCTCGCGGTCCACGAACGGACGGGCCCCATCGTGCACGACCACGACGGTGCACTCCGGCCGTAGAGCGGCCAGCCCGGCGGCAACCGAGGCGCTCCGCTCCTCGCCACCGGCGGCGAGGACCAGGCCTTGGCCCCGGAGCTCGGCGAGAAAATCCGGCGGCGCCGCTGCCTCCGCGGCCGGCAGGACGAGCACGACCTGTGCGACGTCGGGATGGGAGGTGAAGGGTCGGAGCGCACGAAGCACGACGGGGACTCCGGCCAGAAGGCGGTACTGCTTGAGAGGTCCAACGCCGAGACGGGTTCCTTTCCCGGCGGCCACGACGACGACACCTACGTCACGCGGCAAGCGCCCGCACCAGCTGCTCGATGTGATCCAGGGGGACGAGCGAGACGCCGGGCACCTGCGCCGGGCTGCGCGAGGAGCCGAAAACCCGGCGGAATCCGAGGCGGGCCGCCTCCGCGATCCGCCGCTCCACTGCCCCGCTCGGCCGAATCTCTCCACCGAGCCCGATTTCGCCCAGGAAGATCACGTCGGCCGGCGCGGGGCGGTTGTAGAGACTGCTCACCAGCGCGGCCGCGACCGCGAGGTCGGCACCCGGCTCGGTGAGCCGCACCCCGGCGCTGACCTGCACGAAGACGTCCAGATCCGCGAACGACGTCTCCGCGCGTCGTTCCAGGACCGCCAGCAGGACGGCCAGCCGCTTGGGGTCGAGGCCCGTGGCCACCCGCTGGGGCGTGCCATAGCCCGATTTGGCGGCGAGCGCCTGGACCTCCACCAGCACCGGCCGAGTCCCTTCCATTAGAGCGGTCACGGCGCTGCCGCTGATCCCTGAGGCCCGCGCGGCCAGGAACACGGCCGACGGATTGGGCACGGCGACGAGCCCGGCCTCGGTCATCGAGAAGACACCGAGCTCATCCACCGATCCGAAGCGGTTCTTGGTGGTCCGAAGCAGGCGGTAGTCGAGGGTGACCTCCCCTTCGAAGTAGAGCACGGTATCCACGATGTGCTCGAGGGTCTTCGGGCCGGCAAGACCGCCGCCCTTGGTGACATGACCCACCACGACGACCGCCGTGCCGCTCTCCTTCGCGAAGCGCATGAGCTGCCCGGAGCACTCGCGGACCTGCCCCACGTTGCCGGGCGCGCTCTCGAGCGTGTCGGTGTACACGGTCTGGATGGAGTCGATGACGACCACGTCGGCCGATATCGCGCTGGCGGCGCCGACGATTGCGTCGAGGCGGGTTTCGCCGAGCACGTGCACGGCCCCGGCATCCTCCACCAGTCGGTCCGCCCTGAGCCGGATCTGGTCGGGCGATTCCTCGCCGCTGGCGTAGAGCACGGTGCGGCCGGCGGTCTCGAGCCGCGCCGCCGCCTGCAGCAGCAAGGTGGACTTTCCGATCCCAGGCTCTCCGCCGATCAGGATCATCGAGCCCGGCACGATGCCGCCACCGAGCACGAAGTCGAACTCGGGAAGTCCGGTGCGGTAGCGCTCGAGCGGATTGGTTGCGACATCGCGCAGGCGGGACGGCGCTACGGCGCTTGCCCGGGACGCTGCACTCTTCCGCCGTTGCGCCGTTGCGCCGTGTAGCGTCACCGGCTCCTCCGCCACCGCGTTCCAGGCCCCACACCCCTCGCAGCGCCCCACCCACTTGGCGTGCTCGTGGCCGCACTCGGTACAGCGATAGACCGACCGGGCTCGCGCCATCCTACTCGGGCTCCTCGCGGTTGCTCAGGTTGTCGAACCGGGTGTACTCACGAACGAAACGGAGCTGCACGTCTCCCGTCGGGCCGTTCCGGTTCTTCGCCAGCATGACCTCGGCCATCCCGCGCTTGGTCTCGTCCTCCCGATCGTAGTATTCCGCCCGGTGGATGAAGATGACCAGGTCGGCATCCTGCTCGATGGCTCCCGAATCGCGCAGGTCGGAAAGGATCGGCTTGCGCTCGCCACCGCGCTGCTCGGAGGCGCGGCTCAACTGGGAGAGCGCGATGACCGGGATGTCCAGCTCCCGCGCCAGCGCCTTGAGGGACCGGGAGATGTCGGAGATTTCCTGGACCCGGTTGTCGGAGTACTCGGGGCTCCGCATGAGCTGCAGGTAGTCCACCACCACCAGCCGCAGGTCGTTGTCGATCTTGAGTCGGCGAGCCTTGCTGCGCATCTCCAGCAGCGTGATGGACGGTGTATCGTCGATCCAGAGCTGATAGGTCTGGAGAATCCCCGCCGCGCGCGCGAGCTGGGTGAAATCCGAGTCGCGCAGCGTTCCCTGACGAACCCGATGGCTATCCACCCTGGCCGTGGCCGTCAGCATGCGCTGGACCAGCGCCTCCTTGGACATTTCCAGGGAAAAGATGGCCACGCCCTGCCCCTCCGCCGCCGCATTGGCCGCGATGTTGAGGCAGAAGGCCGTCTTGCCCATGGACGGCCGCGCCGCCACCACGATGAGCTCGGAGGTCTGGAACCCCGAGGTCATCGCGTCCAAGTCTACGAATCCGCTCGGCACCCCGGTAATCGCCTTGCCGCTCCGCTGGAGCGTTTCGATGCGCTCCATCGTCGGCCAGAGCATCTCCTTGATGCGGGTGAATCCTTCATCGCCCCGCTGCTGGGAGATCTTGAAGATCCTGGACTCGGCGACGTCGAGCAGCTCGTTGGCGGTCGAGTGCCCGTCGTAGGCTTCGGTGATGATGGAAGTGGAGGTCTCGATCAGCCGCCGGAGAATCGCCTTGTCGCGAACGATCCGGGCGTGGAACTCGATGTTGGCCGCCGTGGGGACCGCGTCCACCAGCTCCGCGAGGTACTCGAGCCCGCCGGCGCTCTCCAGGTCGCCCCGACGGAGCAGCTCGTCGCGGAGGGTGACGTGGTCGATGACCACCCGGCGCTCGGTGAGCCCGAGCATGGCCCGGAACAGCCGCCGGTGCGCCTCGCGGTAGAACATCGAGTCGTCCACCAGCTCCGCCGCGCGCAACGCGGCGTCCTGATCGAGCAGCATGGCGCCGAGCACCGCCTGCTCGGCTTCCGCGCTCCAGGGCGCGGTGCGGCCGCCGTAGGTCTCAGCGGTCGAGAAGCTGTCGTGCGATACGGACGTCATCCCAGGTCGGCTTCTTCCAGTTGGGGTTCCGGAGCAACGCCGCGGGATGGTAGGTCACCACGAGCGGGATGCCGTTGAAGGTGTGCACCTTGTTGCGCAGCTCACCCAGACTCTTCCTGACGCCCAGCATGGCCTCCCCCGCGGTGCCGCCGAGCGCGACGATCACCTTCGGGCGGATCAGCTCGATTTGGCGGTGAAGATAGGGAATGCAGGCCGCGATCTCATCGGGCAGCGGCTTCCGGTTCTGAGGGGGCCGGCACTTCACGATATTGGTGATGTACACCGTCTCACGCGGAACTTCAATAGCCTGCAGAATACTGTCGAGCAGCTGTCCGGCCTGACCCACGAACGGTCGCCCGGTGGCGTCCTCGGTGGCGCCGGGACCCTCACCCACCAGCATCAGCCGCGCTTTGGGATTCCCCTCGCCGGGCACGGCGTTGGTCCGGCTGGCGCAGAGGCCGCAGCAGTGCCGGCTGCGGATGTAGTCCGCGACCGCATCGATCGAGTCGAGATCGGCGAGACTGTTCCCCAGCAGCGCGGGCTCGGCTGACATCACGGCCAGCCCCGGGCCAGGGATCGGAGGCGCGCCCTTCATCCATGGACGAGCCGCGCTCGGCTCGGCGCCGGAATCCTGCCTCTGCTCGTCCGACCGTCCAGTCGTTTCCAAGACCACCTCCGCCCCGCCCAGCTCCATCTGCTGCGCCAGATACCGCCGTCTCAACTCATCCAATGGCCTGCTCCACGGCGTCGAGAATGGCGTCGGCCACCTCGCGCTTCGACTGCAGGGGCAGGATCATCGGCGTGCCGTCGCGGCCGAGGATCGCCACCCGGTTGGTGTCGTGCTCGAACCCTGCGCCCGGCTCGAGGGCGTCGTTCACCACGATGAGGTCGAGGTCCTTCCGCTCCAGCTTCGCGCGCCCCTTGGCCAGGGCATCTCCGGTCTCGAGCGCGAAGCCCACGGTGATGCTGCCCCGCCGGCGCTCGCCCTGCGTGGCACTCAGGATATCGTCGGTCGGCTCCATCGGAATCGCAAGCGCGCCGTCGGTGCGCGACCGCTTGCTATCGCTCGGACTGCTCGGCCGGAAGTCGGCTGGGGCGGCGGCCATCACCAGTACGTCGGCCCCGGGGAGCTCGAGGCGGACGGCCTCCTCCAGGTCCTTGGTGCTCTCGACCCGGCGGAGAGTGACGCCGATGGGTGGAGGGAGCGCCACCGGTCCGGAGATCAGGACGACATCGGCGCCCCGTTCCCAGGCGGCCTCCGCGATCCGGTAGCCCATCTTGCCGCTGGAGCGATTGGTCACCACCCGGACCGGGTCGATGGATTCGCGGGTGGGACCGGCGGTGACCACGACCCGACGCCCGGCCAGCCGTCCATGGCCGCGCACCAGGCGAGCCGCGTGAGCGAGGATCGTCTCCGGCTCGCTCATTCGACCCGGTCGCTCGGACGGCCCCTCCGCCAGGGCGCCGATCTCGGGACCGACGATCGCGACGCCACGCCGGCGCAGACGCTCGAGATTGTCCTGGGTCTGCGGATCGGCGAACATCTCGTCGTTCATCGCGGGAGCGAGGAGCACCGGGGCGGTCGCGGCCAGCAGCAGGGTGGTCAGAAAGTCATCGGCCAGGCCCTGCGCCATTCGGGCGATGAGGTGGGCCGTCGCGGGGGCCACCAGCACCAGCTCGGCGTCCTGACCGAGCCGGACATGCGAGAGCGCCCCGCCCGATTCCCAGAGAGAGGAGAGGACGGGGCGCCCGGTCAGCGCCTCGAAGGTGAGCGGCCGCACGAACTCGGCGGCTCCCTGCGTGAGGACTACATCCACCCGCGCTCCCGCCTCGGCGAGGCGGCGGGCTAGGATGCAGCTCTTATAGCATGCGATCCCGCCCGACACGCCGAGGACGACGTGCCGGCCGGCCCACATGGTCACGCCTCGCTGCGGCGGCGGCGGACGAGCTTGTAGTTGAGCTCACCGTCGACCAGCGACTGAAGCGCCTTGGTCGTGAGCTTTTCGCCCTGCGCCGCGAGCTGATCCTTGGGAAACTCGTTCAGGAATCGGGCGAACTTGGCCGCGACCAGCACGCCGAGATACTTGTTCCCGGCCTGCTTGGCGACTTCGGAGGGAGTGGTGATCCGCATCAGTGCTCCTTGAAATGTCGAACGCTCACAGCCGGTCGGCGGTCTCGATGACGTCCCGTCTCAGCCGCTGGATGAATCCGTCGAGGGTGTCCTGGCGGGACACGCGCCGCGCCTCGGCGTCGAGTATAGCCGCTACCTGGGCCACCGCCAGGACCAGGTCGTCGTTGACGATGGCATAGTCGTACTCGGCGACGGCGCGGAGCTCGTCCGCCGCGCGCGTGATCCGCTCCCGTACTACTTCCGGCGGCTCGGTGTTCCTGCCGGTCAGCCGCTGCACCAGGACGTCGGCCGAAGGCGGCAGCACGAAGACATGGAGCGAATTCGGGAAGCTCGCCCGAATCTGCCGGGCGCCCTCGATCTCGATGTCCAGAACCGCGTGCCTTCCCCGCGCGAAGAGCCGGTCGATCTCGCTCCGCAGCGTCCCGTACAGATTTCCGCCGTAGGTGGCCGACTCGATGAACTCACCCGCTTCCCGGCGCCGGAGGAACTCGCTCCGCGAGAGGAAGTGGTAGTCCACCCCTTCCCGTTCACCTTCGCGTATCGGCCGGGTCGTGGCCGACACCGAGTAGCCCAGATCGTCGCGCGCCTGCAGCAGATTCTTCGCGATACTTGTCTTGCCACCGCCCGACGGCGACGACAGCACGAGCAGAAAGGGCTTCACTCGAGATTCTCGAGCTGTTCCCGGAATTTCTCGAGCTCGCCCTTCATCGCAATCACCTGGTGGGCGATCTCGGCATCGTTCGCCTTGGAGCCCATCGTGTTCACCTCTCGACCGAGCTCCTGCGCCAGAAATCCGAGCTGCTTCCCGACGGGCCGATCCGCGGCCAGCGCCTCCCGCGCGGCGGCGACGTGGGCGCGGAAGCGGACCAGTTCCTCGGTGATGTCGAGGCGGTCCGCCTGAAAGGCGATCTCCTGGGCCAGCCGGCCCTCGTCCACTGTCCGCCCGTCGAGCAGCTCGGCGACGGCCGCGCGCAGGCGATCCCGCTCACGGACCAGTCGCTCGGGTGCGCGCGACGCGACCAGCTCGACCGAGCGCTCCAGGAGATCGAGGCGGTGCCGCAGCTCGACCGCGAGCGTCTCGCCTTCGCGCGCCCGCATGGTCCGACAATCCGCGGCTGCCTGGCCGACGATCGGCTCGATCTCGCTCCATGGCACCTCGAGCGCGCCATCGCTCGCCGCGGAGAGCACGTCCGGCTGCCGGGCCACCAGCTCGACGGTGACCTCACCGCCGAGTCCCAGAGCCGACTGCAGCTCCCGCAGGCGGCCGGCCACCATGCGGGCGCGCTCCAGGTCGATCGCCAGCGCCGTCTGGCGCTCGGGATACTCCGCCCAGCGGGCCTGCACGGCGAGATGGCCCCGATCGAAATCGCGGCGCAGTCGCTCGCGCAGCTCGCCTTCAAACCCTGACAGCTCTCCCGGCAGCTTGGCGCTCAGATTGAAATACCGGTGATTGACGGTGCGTATCTCGATTCGCAGCCGTCCGCCACCGGCGGGCCCCTCCGCTGCGCCGAACCCCGTCATGCTGTACGGCACAGTACCTCCGCGTAGCCGGGAAAGCCGGGAAACTTAGCCGCAGAAGTGGTGAATTGGTAGGGGTTTGGGCGATGGCAGAACGCGACGTACTTCATCCCGAGGGAGCGGTGCGACCGAGGAACCTGCTGCGTAGATCCCTCGCTTCGCTCGGGATGAGGTATCCTTTGCAAGCTATTATTTAGTAGCCACTTACCGCCACGACCTCACCTAGTTCAAGAACTCCCACCGCACCCCGAAGGTCGTCCCGTAGTTCGGGATCGTGAACCCCGGAACGTAGGTGAGATCCGTCGTCGTCAGGTTGCCGCGGTCCCAATAGATCATGAACCGTTGCAGCTGCAGCTGCACGAGACTCCGGACGAAGGTCGCTCCGCGCAGCGGAATCGGCGCACCGGTCGCGTCCCGCCCGATCACGCCATCGCCCCAGGTCTCCGCGCTGACGCGGACCTTGAGGTCGAGGATCCCGCTGGGAAACTGGCGCAGGAACTTCGAGCGGATGGTGATCGCCCCGTAGGAGTGAGTTGGCGGGATACCATCCGGCGTGCCGGTCCTGGGGTCGCTGTACCAACCCTCCAAGGCGATCCAGCGGAGGGGACGGATCCTCGCCTTCACCGTGAGCCACTCGGTCTCGGGCAGCGCGGCGATGGACACCACGCGGGGAAATTCGGCATAGGGGAAGGGACTGAACGCCGCGGTCCGAGCCCAGCCGACTTCAAACGCGAGGCGGTCGCGCTCCCAGCCGAGCGTCGCGCCGAAATCGCGCAGCTTCTGCGCGGTGTCCGCGAGAATCGACGGGGCCGCGACCTGGTCGCCGAGACGCGCGGTGGCCGTGAGCGCCAAACCCCGCACGGGCTGCAGGCCGCCGGCCAGGGAGACGTACTTGCTCTGCCGGTCCCCGTCGTGGTGCTGGTAGACCACTTCGGCACTCGCCGTGATCTGCGGCGCCGGCGTCCACCCCGCGTTCCCGCGGACGTCGAGCGAGGTCCACCGGGTCCGGTGCAGCGCCGAGGCGCCCAGAGAAGCCGAGGTGCTCCGATACCCGAGCCACCCTCCGACCTGGTTGATCTGCTGCTCGACCCCGCCACCGTCCCAACCCGTCCGCGCATAGGTCAAGTCGAGTGAGCTGCCCAGCCCGTCGGGCCGGGAACGCAGGGCCAGGCGGAACTGCGCGTCGGTACGGGTGGCATCGAAGCCCAGACCGATCGTGTCGTTGGCGACGACATCCGAGACGAACGCCTGACGATCCGGGCTGCGAGCGGACGAGCTGGTACTGCAGACCGACCTTGGCCGAGGGCACGTAGTTGCCCTGCGCCCAGACCTGGGTATTGGAGTAGTCGCTGTTCGCGCCGCTGGAGGTCGGCGAGCTCAGGTAGTCGGCCGCGAGCCCGAAGCCGATGCCCGACTTCGTGCGCCGCTCGAACGCTCCGTCGTACCTCGAGTAGTCGCGGTCGCCGGTGGCGACGCCGACCCGCGATCGCGGCGCGAGGCGGTCGTGGCGGCGGGTGAACAGGTGCACCCGAAGGAGGCCCGGCCAGCGCTCGACCTCGACGCGGTCGAGCAGGGTGATCGAGAAGAGCGCGGGATCCACCGCAATGCTGTCCACACCGGCGGCGACGTACGGCAAGCCATCGAGGTAGTACTCGACCGATGTCGCGCCTCGGCCCTGGTAGTTGACCGGCTCGGGCCGGCCGATGAACCCACCGCGCCAGATGATACACGCCTGGCACCTCGAGCAGCAGGTCGCCGACCGTGGCGGCATTCGCCCACTCGATGGAGTCACGGTTGAATACGATGCGGGTGAGCGCGGGTGCGGGGCCCGTTACTCCGGGCCACGGCATCACCGGAACGCGCATCGCCACCTGCTTGCTGCGCCGCGAGGAAGCGCGCCGTGTTGTCCACCGTGTCTTGGGCGAGGGAATCGGCGGTCAGCGTGTCGTCGGGGATCTGGGCCGAGACGGCCGCCACGCGGGTGAAGGGTGAAAGGTGAAGAGTGAGGAGGAGTAGCGCCCCGGCGATCCGACGCACGAGCCGGACGGCCCGCCTCGTCCCTTCACTCTTCACCTTTCACCCTTCACGCTCTTCTCGCCCTTCGGGCTCTTCTCGTCGCCGCTGCGGGCGAGGAGGAACTCGCTGAACAACCGCACGCCGATGCCGGTCGGGCCCTTCACCCGGGTGGGTTCCTCCCGATCGGTGTAGGCGGTGCCGGCGATGTCGAGGTGGGCCCAGGGAAAGCCGTCGACGAACTCGCGCAGGAACCAGCCCGCCGAGATGCTGCCCGCCGGACGACCGCCGGCGTTCTTCACGTCGGCGATGTCGGACTTCATGAGGTCGCGGTATTCGTCCCAGAGCGGGAGGGGCCAGACCCGTTCCCCGGCCCGCTCGCCCGCGGCGCGGACCTCCTCGATGAGCGCGGTCGTCGGTGCCCATCACGCCGGCGGCCGTGTGTCCCAGGGCGACGACGATGGCGCCCGTCAGCGTGGCGATGTCCAGCACGCAGGCGGGCTGGTAGCGCCGCGCCCACGACAGCGCGTCGCAGAGGATCAGCCGGCCTTCGGCGTCGGTGTTGATGATCTCGATCGTCTTGCCGAGGTGGCTGGTGATGACGTCGCCGGGCTTGACGGCGGTGCCGGAGGGCATGTTCTCGGTGCTCGGAATGAGCCCGACGACGTGCACCGCCGGCTTGAGCCGACCGAGCATCTCGAAGGTGCCGAGCACCGCCGCGGCGCCGGACATGTCGTACTTCATGTCCTCCATGTTCTGCGCCGGCTTGATCGAGATGCCGCCGGTGTCGAACGTGACGCCCTTCCCGACCAGCACGACCGGCGGCCCGATCGGCGCCCTTGTACTCGAGCACGATGAAGCGCGGCTCCTCGGCGCTGCCCTGCGCGACCGCGAGCAGCCCGCCCATTTTTTCGCGCGTGATGGCCGCCTTGTCGAGCACGGTGACCGCGAAGCCGTGGCGCTTGGCCAGCTCCTCGGCCGCGCCGGCCGACGTAGGTGGGCGTGCACACGTTGCCTGGGAGCACCTGGATGCCGCGCGCCAGCATCTGCCCCGCGCCGATGGCCGCGCCGATCCGGTGGCCGGCGTTGGCCGCCTCCGGCTCGTCGGTGACCAGGAGCGTCGATCCGCTCGAGATTGGGGCGACGGTCTTCCTGGCGGCCGCTTCATATCGGTGTATTGCCAGACGCCCTGCGCGAGCCCTTCGGCCGCCATCTGGGCCGCGTCCGCCGGCGTCGAGCCCGCCGCGCGATTCCGGCGGCAGGTGAAACGCCGCGCGCGGAACGCCGATCGTTCGCGCGCGCTTGGCGGCAAGCGACGCGGCGCGCCGGACGGCGGCGGCGTTGACCTCGTCTGCCTTGCCCATGCCGACCAGCAGGATCCGTGCCGCCGGCACCGGAGGGATACACCACCGCCGTCTCGTCGCGCTTCCCGCTGAAGTCGCCCGCGTCGAACAGACGTCCCAGCGCCCCGCCGGTGCTCTTGTCGAGCCCGGCCAGCGATGGCGGCAGGACGCCGCGCGCCACCGCGATGGCGAGCAGCGGCGTGGCGTACCCGGCCGGGGCGGCGCGGACGACGGCGGTCTCGAACGGCATAGGCCCAGGCAGTCTATGTAAGGGAATTGGAACCGCGAGACGTAACGCGGGTCGGGAAGCTATACGGTGCGGCGGGGGGCGGGCAACCGGCCGACTACTCAGTCGGCCGCGGGCTGGCTGCGGTCGAGCGTGCGGCGCGCGGCGCCCGAACCGGCCGGCGATCCACGAGCGGAATCGTCGAGGATCTCGTACACCGTGGGGATGACCAGCAGCGTGAGCACCGTGCTGGTGATCGTGCCCCCGATGACCGCCCGGCCCAGCGGGGCGCGGAAGTCGGCGCCTTCGCCGTGCCCGATCGCCACCGGGATCATGCCCGCGATCAGCGCCAGCGTGGTCATGATGATCGGCCGGAGGCGGATGCGGCCGGCCTCGATCAGCGCCTCCCGCAGCGGCTGGCCCCGCTCCCGGGCCCACTTGGCGAAGTCGATCAGCAGGATGGCGTTCTTCGCCACGATGCCCATCAGCAGGATCACCCCGATCAGGCTCATGATGTTGAGCGTGTCGCGGGTGATCCAGAGCGCCAGCACCACGCCGATCAGCGAGAGCGGGAGCGACACCAGGATCGCCAGCGGATCGAGGAACGACCCGAACTGTACCACGAGGATGAGGTACATCAGCAGCACCGCCACGCCCAGCGCGGTGAAGATCCGGGTGAACACCTCCGCCTGGTCCTGCGACTCGCCGCCGTAGGTGATCGCGTATCCGGGCGGGAGATGGAGCCGGGCCAGCGGGCCTTGATGTCCTGGGTGACCTGGGTCAGCGGCCGGCCGGCGACGTTCGCCTGGATGATCACGACCTTGTCGCGGTCCAGGTGGTCGATCTGCGCGGGACCCACGCCCTGCCGGATCGTCGCCACCTGACCCAGCGGAAGCGTGGCCGGGACGCCGTTGGTGTTCGTGCCCACCACCAGCGGCAGCTGGGCCAGGTCGGTCACCCGCTCTCGGGCGGCCGGGGCCAGGCGCACCGTGACGTCGCGGGTCTCGCCCGAGGGGTCCACCCAGTCGCCGGCGTCGATGCCGGCGAAGGCGGGCCGAAGCGACTGCGCCACCTGCCCGACGGTGATGCCGAGCGAGCCCGCGAGTCCGCGATTGAGCTGGACCTCGAGCTCGGGCTTCTGTCCCCGGGTGGAGAGGCCGACATCCACCGCGCCCGGGACCTTGGCCACCTCGCGCCGCGGCGCGCTGCGCCAGGGTGGTGAGCACCCGCGCGTCCTCGCCCTTCATCTGGATCTGGATCGACTTCATCGCCCCGCCGAAGCCGCTGGTGAAGACCGACACCTGCGCCCCGCCGATCTGCTTCATCTCGTCCCGGAAACGCTGCGCCCAGCTCCTCCTGGCTCAGCTCGCGATCCGCCTTGGGCACCAGCCGCACGTAGACCAGCGCCTGATCCACCGAGGGCGTCTTCAGCGGCACGCGGCGTGCCGACGGTGGTGTAGGTGTAGCGCAACCTCCTTATGCGCGCGCGCTCGCCGCGCCGCTTCCTCCGCCTTGATCCGGGTGTACTCCAGGTTGGAGCCCGGCGGCGCCTCCACGATCATGCTGATCTCGCTGCGGTCGCTCACCGGCACGAAGCCCGCGCCGACCTGGCCGATGACCGGAATGCGGGGCAGCAGCAGGCCCATCGCCGCGACGAGCAAGAGCACGCCGAGCAACTTGGCTCCCACTCCACGCACCACGCCGAGCCGGGCGAGCAGCGGCTTCTGCAGGATCCAGAAGATGCCGCACATCCCGGCCAGGATCACCAGGGCGGCGACGATGCCCTTCGCGGGGATCGTCAGCGCGGCCGCGAAGCTGGCCAGGGCCAGGCCGATCATCATCAGCCGGTGGTCCAGCGCCCAGGCGATGACGTCCTTGTAGCGGTCCGCCATCCGGTCGAACCAGCGGTTGAATCGGTCCAGCGCCCGGGCGATCGGGTTCCGCCGCTCGTGCGCCTCGGTCTGCGGGTCGGGCCAGTACGCCGAGAGCATCGGGTCGAGCGAGAACGACACGAAGAGCGACACCAGCACCGAGCAGGCGATGGTGAGCGCGAACGGCTTGAACCACTGCCCCGCGACGCCGTACATGAAGGCCACCGGCAGGAACACCGCCACGATGGAGAACGTCGTGGCCGCCACGGCGAGGCCGATCTCGTCGGTGCCTTCCCGGGACGCCTGGTAGTGGTCCTTTCCCATCTCGATGTGGCGGACGATGTTCTCCCGGACCACGATGGCGTCGTCGATCAGGATGCCGATCGCGAGCGAGAGGCCCATCAGCGACATCGTGTTGAGGGTGAACCCGAAGGCCCAGACCGCGATGAACGAGGCCAGCACGCTCACCGGCAGCGCGAGGCCGGTGATGACCGTCGAGCGCCAGGAGTTGAGGAAGAGGAACACCACCAGCACGGTGAGCAGGGCGCCCTCGATCAGCGCCTCCTGCACGTTGCGCACGGCGTGGTGCACCCGAAGTCCCGGCGTCCTGGACGATCTCCAGCTTGGCGCCCGGCGGGATGCGCTTCTGCAGCTCCGCGACGTGGCGGTGGATCACGTCGGTGACCTGGGTGGTGCTGTAGCCCTTCGCCTTGAGAATCTCGATGCCGACCGCCTCGCGGCCGTTGAACAGCGCCTGGTCGCGCTGCTCCTCGGTGCCGTCGAGCACGGTCGCGACCTGTCCCAGCCGGATGATCTGCCCGGTCGCGCTCCGCCACGACGAGGCTGCGCGAAATCCTGCGGCGTGTCGAGCCGGCCCTTGAGCCGGATGGCCCGCTCGTCCATCGGCCCGTTGAGCCGGCCCGACCGGCGCCGCGAGGTTCTGCTGCTCCAGCGCCTGCACGACCTGGGCGACGCTGATGCCCGCGGCCTGCATGTCGGCCGGCCGGATCTGCACCGTGAGCTCGCGCTCGAGCCCGCCGACGACCGATCACCTGGGCCACGCCCGGCACGGTCCGGAGATCGCGCACGATCATCGGGTCGGCGATCCGGGTCAGCGTGGCCGTCGGAATGCTGGAGGAGGTGAGCGCCAGCGAGAGCACCGACTGCTGGGAGGGATCGAACCGGGTGAGGACCGGCTCCTCCATCTCGGTCGGCAGGTCGGCCCGCTTGGTGGAGATGGCGTCGCGGATGTCCTGCGACGCCTCCTGGACGTCCTTCTCGAAGTCGAAGAACACGGTGAACTGCGCCAGGCCGTCGGTGGCGCTGGCCTGGGTCTTGGCCCAGTCGACCCCGCTGATGGAGGAGAACGACTCCTCGATCGGATCCACGATCTCCCGTTCCACCGTCTCCGGGGAGGCGCCGGGATAGAGGATGGTGACCCCGACGATCGGCTGCTGGATGTCGGGAAACTCGTCGGTCTGCAGGTTGATCAGCGCGGCGATGCCGAACGCCACCAGCGCCAGCATCGCGGTGACGGTGACGATCGGCCGCTGGATGGCGAAATCGGAGATGAACATTACCGGCCGGCCTCCTCCTGCAATACCCGCACGCGGCTGCCCTCGGTGACGCCCTGGGCCGAGCCGAGCAGCACCGTGTCTCCCGCGGCGACGCCGGTGAGCACCTCGACCATCTCGGCCACCTCGTCCCGCACGCCCAGCTTCACCGGCGTCTCCTGGACCCGGCCGTCCTTGAGCAGGTGCAGCACCGGGTGTGGTGCCCCGGCTGTCCACGGCGGTGACCGGCACGGCGACGGCGCGCTTGGTATCCATCGCGACCCGGCCCTCGGCGAAGAGGCCGGCGGCGAGCTGCTGGTCGCCGTTGGGGATGTCCACGTAGATCCGGACCTGCCGGGTGGCCGGGTCCACCACCGGATTGATCCGATCGATCTTCCCGGTGAACTGGCGGTCGAGCCCGCTCACCTCGAATTCGACCGGCGTGCCGACACGGAGCCGCCCGATCTGGTTCGCCGGGACGCTGGCCTCCAGCCGGAGAACCCGCGGGTCCACGATCGTGAACAGCGCGGCACCCACCTGTACCACGTCTCCCGCGTCCGCCTGGCGGTCGCTCACGACTCCGCTGAAAGGCGCGCGGATCCGGGTGTCCTCCAGCTGCTCGGAGGCGGCCGCCAGCCGGGCCTTCGCGTCGGCCAGGGCGCCTTCGGCGTTGGTCTGGTCGAGGCGGGCGCTCTCCAGGTCCCGGTCGGGAATCGCGCCCGGCAGCGGAGAGTCGTTCGGCGCGCTCCGCGTTCCGCCGGGCCACCTCCAGGGCCGACTCCGCGCTCCGGACCTGCGAGCGGGCCGACAGGTAGGCATCCCGCACGGCGGTGTCATCCAGCGATGCCAGCAGGGCGCCCCGCTGGACCCGGGCGCCTTCCTCCGCCTCGGTCTTGAGCACCGAGCCGGACACCTCGGCCCGCACCGTGGCGGCGCGCTCCGGCTCCAGGGAGCCCGACACCGGCGGTCCGCTGCGCAGCTCGGTGAGCTCGGCGACCACGATGTTCTCGGGCCCGACCGTCACGATCGGCTCCGGAGCCGGTCGTGGCGGTCTCCTCCGCCGCGCTTTTGCAGCCGGCGAGGACCAGGACGGCCGACGCGAAGGTCAGTAGCAGCCTTGTCATGGCGACACCGTTCCCCCGAGCACTGATCCGCTGAGCACCGTGCTGGTCCGGCTGGGCGAGGGCGGCGGCTCGTACGGCGATGGTTGTGTCGCGCCGGCGGCGCCGGTTGGACTCGGCGGTGCGGCACGCCGCGGTCGCCGTCCAGCGGCAGCGCGGGCAGGAGCGCCAGCCTGATCCGCGCGATCTGGAGATCACGCGCGGCCCGGGCGCGCGTGGCCTGAGCCTGCGCGAGCTGGATACGAAGGTCGTTGAGCTCGGTCTGGGTCGAGAGCCCCTCGCGATAGCGGACCTCGGCGATCTGGTAGGCACGGCCCGCCTGCTCCTCGGTGCCGGCGCTCGCTTCCCATGCGGCTACGGCCGCGGCGAGCTGGAGATCGGCGTTCCGCGCATCTACCTGGGCGCGCTCCCTGGTCTGCTGCAGCCGAGCTGCGCCTGCTCGCAGGTTGGCGTTCGCCACCGCGACGTCTCCCTTGATCCGGCCGCCGGTGAAGAGCGGAAGCTGCAGCCCCAGCGTCACCGTCCAGTCCGACAAGTAGTCCGGGCTGAAGGGGTCGGGGTCGTCAGGGTAGCCGAGCTGCGCGTAATCGGAGTAGAGCGTGACCTGTGGCATGCGCTGGGCCCTGGCTACTCGCAGCTGTCCCTGCTGGGACTGCAACCCCCTCCTCGGCCTGCCGCACGGGCAGCCGTGCGGTACTCGAAGTGTCGCCCGGTGCCTCGACCAGCCCCGCGACCTGGGGCACACTGACCAGCGTCGTGTCGCCGAGGTCGGTGGTGAGGGCGAGCGGCTTGCTCCAGGGGGAGGTTGAGCAGTTGCTTGAGCCGGTAGTGGGCCAGCTCGCGGTCCGCTCTCCGCTGGATGACCACCGGCCGCTGATTGTCGCGCGTGACCCTCGCCCGGAGCAGGTCGAATTCCGATTGGTTGCCGACCTGACGCGCGAGCTGCGTCTGACTCAGCGTGGTATCGGCCTGCTGGAGGGTCGCCTCGGCGATCGTCACCAGCCGATCGGCAAGGGAGGCGTCGTAGTAGGCCGAAGTCACGTCCAGCAGCAGCTGGGCGCGCGCCGAGGTCAGTCCGAACTCCGCGCTCCTGACACCGGCGTTCGCCGACTGCGACTGGCCCTTCAGCCTGCCGCCCGTGAAGAGCGTCTGGCTGAAGGAAAGGCCGAAGCGGAAGGTGTTCTCCCGCCCGAACGGCAGGTTGCTGAACTGGGCGAAAGGATCGGCGTTGCTCGCGCACTCCACCGCCGCCTCCAGCGAGTCGAGCCGCTGCTCCACCGAGAGCCCGGGTTGGGGAACGAATGCGGCGCATTCCGGCGGCGGGGGGCCGCCGGGCTGGCCGTCATCGCCCTCCAACGCCGAGAACTGACTCTGCAGGGTCCGCTGGTAGGAGGCCAGGCCGTTGAGCTGGGGGAAGTAGCCGCTCTTGGCTCGCTTGCGCTCGCCCTGCGCGCGGGCGACGTCCGCGCGGGCGATGCCGACCGTCTCGCTTTCCCCCTCGGCCAAGGCGAGCGCCTCTTGCAGCGACAGCGGCGCGGGGGCTCGAGGCGGGGCCCGCGACCTGAGCCTCGAGTGTCGCCGCGGGCGCGAGCAGCGCGAGGGCGAGGGCGATGAGCAGCCGCACGAGGCGGCGTCGCGCGCGAAACGGTCATACCTTCACTCCCAGCCCCCGCAGGAAGATGCGGACGTACTCACGGAGGGTGTCGTCCGGAGCGCGGGGGAACATGTCGAGCATGATGTCGCGCCCCATCGCGTCGGCGAAGAGGACGCCCATCAGCATGGTCGCCGCCACACCATCGTCGAATCTGGCGGTCGCGATTTTCCGCTGCCGCAACCGCCGGAGATACCCGCGGAGCTCCTGGGTGGCCGCGACCACCGGGCTGTCCACCGGCGCGACGATGTCCGGATGCTCCTCGAACTCTCCCATGCAGGTGCGGATGAGCGAGCGGCGCTCCCGCATCTGCTCGAGGTGGGCGCGGGCGAAATCGGTGAGCTCGCGCGACAGGATTCTCCGGTTGCTCGGGCAGCGGCACCGCTGGCGCCCTGAGGGTGGCGCGCGATGGCCTCGCGCATGAGCGCGTCCTTGGAGCCGAATTGTCGGAACAGGGTGATCTCGTTGACCCCCGCCTCCGAGGCGATGCGGCGGGTGGTGGCCCCGCGGTAGCCGGCTTCGGCGTACACGCGCGCGGCGGCGTCGAGGAGTTGATCGCGGACGGTCATGCGGCGAGTATAGAACCTGGCGAGCGAGCGGACGCAAGTAGGTACTTGCATGAGGGCGTATCAGGGAAACCGCACCCCGGTCCGCAACCGGCGAATCGCGGCGATCCCCGCCGCCGGCCCGAGCGCGAGCACCGGGAAGGCCAGGCGCCAGCCCGCCAGCTCGACCAGCACCGGCACCAGCTGGATCGTCGCCATGGTGAGGAGGAAGCCGAGCGAGGTCTGCAGGGTGAGCGCCGTGCCGACGGCGTGCGGGGGCGCCAGCTCCGTGACCATCGCGCTGAACTGGGCGGAGTCGGCGACCACGAAGAAGCCCCACAGCAGGACGACCGGCGCGACGAGCCACCAGCTCGACCCGAAGAACAGCCCGATCGCGAGCGAGCACAGGCCGCTGGCCGCCATCGCCACGGTGACCACTCGCGCGTAGCCCCAGCGGCGCGACGGCCCAGCCGCCCCACACCGCCCCTGCCCCGCCGGCCGCGATCGCCCCGAAGGCGATGAGATAGACCAGGCTCACCGGAGCGACCTCGCCGGCCGCGGCCCGCGCCGCGGCGCTGGCGGCCAGGAACGCCGGCACCCAGGTCCACATCGCGTACAGCTCCCACATGTGGCCCAGATAACCCGCGGTCGCGAGACGGGTCTCGCGATGGCGGGCGACGGTCGCCACCAGCCGCCAGGAGAAAGGCCGACGCGGGAACTCGTGCGGCCCGTCGCGATAGCCCACCGCGACGAGGAGCGCGGAGATCACCGCGCCGGCGGACGCCGCGAGCACGACGGTTTGAAAGCCGCTGACGTCCGCCGATCGGACGAGATAGGGAGTCGCCTTGCCCACCGTGAGCGAGGCGACGATCACGCCGATCGCGAGTCCCCGATCGGTGCGGAACCAGGTCGCGGCCATCTTCATCGCGGGCGGGTAGACGCCGGCGAGGAAGAACCCGGTGAGAAAGCGACAGGCCAGCGCCGACCCGAAGCTCGGCGCCGACACCAGCGCCGCGTTGGCCGCGGCGCCGAGCAGGGCGGAGCACCGCAAAGTAGGGCCGGGCGGGAACGAGATCGGCGAGGTTGAGGATCGCCGCGACCGCGGTGCCGGCGACGAAGCCCAGCTGCACCATCGTGGTGAGCCATCCGGTCTCGGATGGCGTCAGATTCCACATCGCCCGGAACTGGCCGGAGACGGCACTCGCGGAAAACCAGAGCGACATCCCCAGCACCTCCGCCAGTGCCAGGACGCCAAGGATACGCCAGCGGCGTTCGTCGCTCAGCCGGTCGCCTCCAACGCCTCCGTCGCGGCCTCCCATGCCGCGAAGGCGCGCTCGAGCTCCGCCTTGGCCGACTCGAGCAAGCCACCGATCGTCGCCGCGCGGGCCGGCGCCGTCCGCCGTGACGTAGAGCGCGGGATCCTCGAGCTCGGCGCGAAGTCCCGCGACCTTCGACTCCCATTCCGCGACGCGGGCCTCGGCCTCCGCCAGCGCCCGCTCCGCCGTGCGCCGCCCGTTTTGCTGACGCCGGCGATCGTCGTCCGGTCGGCGGGTCTGTTTCCGCTCCCGCACTCGCCGCAGCGCCTCCTCTTCGGCGGCCGCGACGGCGGCCGCGTGGGCCCGCTCCGCGCTCGCCGTCTCCCACTCGCCGAACGAGCCGGGGAAATCCGTGATCCGGCCGTGATGGAGCACCCATACGCGGCTCGTAAGGGCGCGCAGCAGGGCGCGGTCGTGGCTCACGAGGAGGACGGTCCCGTCGTATTCCTCGATCGCGTCCTCGAGAGCCTCGATGGATTCGACGTCGAGGTGGTTGGTCGGCTCGTCGAAGATCAGGAAGTTCGCCCCGCAGAGCATCATCATGGCCAGCGCGACCCGCGCGCGCTCGCCGCCGGACAAGGTAGCCGCCTTGCGCTGCACCGAGTCGCCCGAGAAGCCGAAGCGGCCCAGGTGCCCCTGGATCGGGCCGCGTCCCCAGGACGGGCGCAGGTCGCCGATGATGTCGTAGAGGGTGCGGTCCTCCGGCACCTGGGCCAGGTCCTGTCGGTAGTAGGCAATGCGCACCGAATCCGGCACCCGCACGCTTCCGGCGTCTACCGCGCGCTCGCCGGTGATCGCGCGCAGGAGGGTGGACTTCCCCGCCCCGTTAGGGCCTACCAGCCCGATGACATCCCCGCGCTCGATGCGAGCGGTGAACCGCTCGAGCAGCACCCGGCCGTCGATCTCGAGCCCGACGTCCTCCGCGACCAGCACCTGATCGCCGCCCCGCTCGTCGGCCGTGAGCCGGAGCGCGATCGCGCCCTCCTCGCCCGGCGGCGGGCTCAGCCGGCTCACCCGCTCGAGCCGGCGGCGCCGGCCTTTGGCCTGCGCACTGTTGCCGCCGGCGATGTTGCGCCGGATGTAGTCCTCCTCCGCCGCGATCGCCCTCGACTGCTTGGTGAAGGCCCGCTGCTGGCTCAGCCGGCGTTCGACCCGCTGACGAACGAATGCCTCGTAGTCCCCCGCATAGGGGATGGCCGTGCCGGCCTCGAGGTGCAGCACGTGGTCGACGACCCCCTGGAGGAACGCGCGGTCGTGGCTGACGAGCAGGACGGTCGCATCGACGCTCCGGAGATAGTCCTCGAGCCACTGCGTGGTCTCCAGGTCGAGGTGATTGGTCGGCTCGTCCAGCAGGAGGACGTCGGCGGGAGCCACGAGCTGTTGGACCAGGCCGAGGCGGCCGCGTTCTCCGCCGCTCAGGCCCGCGATCGCTCGGGTGCGCGCCTCGTCAGGATCGAAGCCCAGGCCATGAAGCACGGCGTCGATGCGCGGCGGTCAGCGTGTAGCCGCCTTCCCGCTCGAAGCGCTCGAGGTCGCGATCGTAGCGCGCGAGCATCCGGGGCGTGCAGCGCATCGCCCGCCTCAGCCAGCGCCGTCGCCTGCTCGCCGAGCGAGCGCTCCAGGTCGAGGAGGTCGGCCGAGCCTCCTGCCGCGGCCTCCCAAACGGTGCTGGCTCCAGGGAACTCGCGGTGCTGCTCCATGACCGAGAAGCGGACCCCGGTCGCACGGGCGACAGTTCCTGCCGAGGGCTCCTGTTCACCCGTGAGCAGCCGGAAGAGCGTCGTCTTCCCGGTGCCGTTCCGGCCGACGATGCCCCACCGCTCTCCCCGGACGACGGTGAACGTCACGTCGGAGAAGAGCCGGGTCGCACCGAACTGGACCGCCACGCCGGAGACCGCGATCTGCGTCATCGGCCGGTCCACTCCCGCCAGGTCGCTTCGGCATCACCGACGGTCAGCCGCTGCTGCCAGCGCACCAGGGGCATCCGGAGGAGCAGCGGTTCCTCGGCCAGCCGGTCGAGCCAGCGTTCCTCGCTCAGCTGCGCGGCGGAGAGGCCCAGATCGGCGAACCGGCGGGAGGCGCGGTCTACCAGTGCTTCCACCCCGAACTTCTGGGCGAAGCGGCGGAGCTCACCCGGCGAGGCGGCGCGCTCCTGCAGGTCCACGAAGTGGGTTTTGATGCGACGCTCGGCGAAGAAGCGCAGCGCCTTGCGGGTGTCGGCGATCTTCCGGACGCCGAAGATCTGGACTTCCATGGGGCGGGAATC
>CAWILD010000015.1:0-374313 GCA_963836815.1 uncultured Gemmatimonadales bacterium
CAGGGGTGGGACTCGAACCCACGACCCCGGCATTATGAGTGCCGTGCTCTAACCACCTGAGCTACCCTGCCGCAGGGCCGGGAGTTTACCGCTCCAGAACCCGAAACTCAAGCAGTGGCGGTCCCGCTCACTCGACTACCACCCGGCCGGTCATGAACGGATGCGGCTCACAGTGGTAGGCGAATTCCCCCGGCGTGGGAAACGTTTGGGTGAACGCGTCGCCTGGCGCGAGCAGGGGCGAGGCCCATTGGCCCCCGTCCGCGGTGCTGGTGTGGGAGTCCTCGTCGCAGTTGATCCAGGTGACCTGGTCGCCGGCCCGAACCGCCAGGTCGGCCGGGACCGAAGGCGAATCTGTGGATGACGATGACGGTGGAGCCCGGGACGCCGTCGTCGAGCGTGACGTTGCAGGTCCCCTCCGACGTGGCCGTGGGCTCCGCGTGCTCGGAGAAGCATCCGGTCAGCACGCCGGCGAGGCCGAGCGCGGCCGCCAGCGTGGCGACGGTCGGGGAACGAGTCTTCATACTCAGCGGACCACGATCACGCCCTTCATGAAGGGATGGGAGCGTGCAGTGGAATGGGTAGGTCCCCGGACGGGCGAACGTGATGGCCCGACGCGCGCCCGGCTCGATCGGCCCGGATTCGAAGCTACCGTCATCGGCGGACAACCGTGTGCGCGACCTGTCCGCCGTTGGTCCACACGACGGTCGTCCCCGCGGCGACCTCGAGGCGTGCCGGCTGGAAGACTGGAAGTCCTGGATCGCGGCGGCGGCGGCCGTTCTTCGGAAATGGGCTGAGGGGGCGCCGCGTCGGGCGGCCGGCTGCCCGCCTCCGAAGTAGCGTTCGAGCGTCAACGGTATCGTGAACTCGAAGCCGTAGCCGGTTTCACCGGTCCGCGGGACGAGCTCTGAGCGTGGCCCTCGAGATTTGGCGTGACGATCCAGCCGGTCTGCGCGACGCCAGCTCCAGGTGCACGGCGAGCAGCCAAGCAGAGGCGCCGTGACGAACGGCACAGCGTAGATCACCACCGCTCTAGATAGTGACTCTCTCGGGCGGCGTCTTGAACGTCCCAAGTGCATTTGCACAGGTGTAGTGGGTTCGCCGGTGAGCCCGGCCTTGGATCTTGAGCTACGCGTTGCAAATACGCTTTACAGGTGCAAGACCGCCTGCCGGCGGCCCACTAGCCTGCGCAGAAGCAGAAGCGGGTCCCGGAATACATAAAGGAGGATGTCATGCACTGGTTCCGCAGTCTGGCCGCGCTCGCGATCCTGCTCCCGGTGATCGCGGCCTGCGAGCGACGATAACGACGAACCGTCCGAGGCGACGAATTTCTCCGCGACGTTGGCCGGCGCCGAGCGAGGTGCCGCCGGTACCGTCAACCGCGACTGGTACCGCACGCCCTGTCCATCACCGGACGCCGATCACCTATACCATCAATGTCGCGGACATCCAGAACGCGGTGGTCGCGCACATCCACATCGGATCTGGTGGGAGAAAACGGGCCGGTGACGACTGAATCTCTGCGGCACTGGTGACCCCGCAGCCTCCCTGCACCAGCGGCACCGGGGTCCTGGCCACGGGTACCAATGGAACCACAGTCGGCGACTCCGCCAATCACGTTCGACCAGTCTGGTCGCAGCGATGCGGTCGGACAGGGGCGTACGTCAACGTGCATACCGTGCAGAACGGGTGGCGCGATCCGCAGGCCAGCGGTCCCGGTGACAGTAGGCGAGTGGCGAGATCGCGCGGCCAGGTGAGCCGACGATGCCCGACGCTAACGGCCTGCCGCTGTCGCCCGGCACCAAGCGGAAGAGAAACTCACCCTTCCGGATCATCCCGAACGACTCGCGGGCCACTCGTTCCTGGGTCCGCGGGTCGTTCTCGATCGCCTTGGCGGCACGTTCGAGCGAGTCCACCACCTGCTCGAGCCGCGCCACCTCGGCCCGCTCGTGCTGCTCCTCGCCCTGCAACTGCAGCAGGTCCGTAGTCCCGTACTCCCCGCCCTGAACGGCGAAGTAGAGCGCGAAGGCGAGGGCCGCGAGCGCCGCCCATCGCGCCGGGGTCACAGCGGGTACAGGTCGCGCCCGGGATAGTGCGCCAGATCGCCCAGCTCCTCCGCGATGCGGAGGAGCTGGTTGTACTTGGCGGTTCGATCGGTGCGGCTCGCGCTCCCGGTCTTGATCTGGCCCGCGCCGGTCGCCACCGCGAGATCGGCGATGAAGGTGTCCTCGGTCTCGCCGGAGCGGTGCGAGATGATGACGCCGTACGCGCTCCCCTTGGCCAGCTCGATGCACTGCAGGGTCTCGGTCAGGGTGCCGATCTGGTTCACCTTGATGAGCACGGCGTTCCCGACCCCTTCCTCGATGCCCTTCCCCAGACGGTCCACGTTGGTGACGAACAGGTCGTCGCCCACGAGCTGCACCCGGTCGTGCAGCCGCTCGGTGAGCCGGGCCCAGCCCGCCCAGTCGTTCTCCGCGAGCCCGTCCTCGATGGAGACGATGGGGTAGCGATCCACCCACCCGGCGTAGAGATCCACCATCCCCTCGGCCGGCCGGCGGCTGTTGTCGCCCTTCTTGAAGACGTATTCGCCGTCCTGGAAGAGCTCCGACGCGGCGACGTCGAGCGCGATCGCGACGTCCCGGCCCGGCTCGTACCCCGCGCTCTCGATCGCCTGCATGACCACGTCGAGTGCCGCCTCGTTGGAGGGCAGCATCGGGGCGAACCCGCCTTCGTCACCCACGGCCGTGGAGAGCCCCATCTTCCCCAGGACCTTCTTCAGGGCGTGAAACACCTCGACGCCGATGCGCAGTCCCTCGGCGAAGGTCTCCGCACCGATCGGCACCACCATGAACTCCTGAGCGTCCACGTTGTTCGACGCGTGTGCCCCACCGTTCAGGATGTTCATCATCGGCACCGGCAGCACCCGCGCCATCGGTCCGCCGAGATAGCGGTAGAGGGGGAGGCCGCAGTCCTGCGACGCGGCCCGCGCCACCGCGAGGGAGACGCTCAGGATCGCGTTCGCCCCGAGCTTGCTCTTGTTGGGCGTGCCGTCCGCGTCCATCATCTCGGCATCGACGGCGATCTGATCCGCCGCCGCCATGCCCTCGAGCCGTGGCCCCAGCACCTCGTTCACGTTGCGCACCGCCTCGGCGACGCCCTTTCCGACGTAACGCTTGGGATCGCCGTCGCGCAGCTCGACCGCCTCGTGCTCGCCGGTGGAGGCGCCGCTCGGGACCGCGGCGCGACCCTGCGCCCCGCTCGACAGCACGACGTCGGTCTCGACGGTAGGATTGCCTCTGCTGTCGAGGATCTCGCGGGCGTGCACTTCGATGATCGTGCTCATGGATGCTCAGCGTTTATGGGGTTGGCGCCGCAACCTAGCGGCGGCTCTGGATCAACGGAAGTGGTCGTAACCGCGCAGAGGAACCGGGCGACCGGCGAGTGTACAGTGCACGCCCGCGCCCTCGACGGCGCGACCAACCCGCGTGAGCGGAAGCCGGGTGGCGACCTCGAACGCGGCGACATCGACGTCCTCGAATTCGGGAGGCAAGGCGACGAGGAGCTCGTAGTCCTCGCCACCCTCCGCGGCGAACTGCTCAGCGGATACCTCCAGCCGACGTGCCTCCTCGGCCACCTCGGGTGCGACGGGAATCAGCTCGAGCTCGAGCTCGATGCGGACGCCCGACGCAGCAGCCAGATGCTCCGCATCGCCGGCGAGCCCGTCACTGAGGTCCAGCATCGCCCGGGCACCGTGGGCCGCGAGCCATCGGCCCGCGGCAATTCGAGGGACCGGCGCTGCGAAGGCGCGCCGAGCCGCGGCCTCCGGCTGTGCCTGGCGGAGCCAGGCCTCGACTGCCGCGCGGGACCCGCCCAGCCCACCGGTGACCCAGATGCCGTCGCCCGCGAGCGCCCCCGCCCTTCCGATCGGCCGCTCGGAGTTACCGATCACGGTGACCGTGACCACCCACTTGTCCCCGGCCGAGAGATCGCCGCCGATCACCGGCGCGCCGACGGTCTCCCCGGCATCCGCCACGCCGAGCATCAGCTCGACGACATCACTCTCTCCGGCCGCGCGGGGCATCACCACGGCCGCCAGCAGTCCGATCGGCTCGGCCCCGGCCGCCGCGAGGTCCGATAACGCCGCGGCCGCCGCTCGCCACCCGGTTTCGCGCAGAGTGATCCAGTCGCGGCGAAAGTGGACGTCCTCCACGCTGGCGTCGGTGCTGACCACGATGGAACCGTCCACCGGCGGGAGCACCGCGCAGTCGTCCCCGAGCCCGCGCGCACGATGTCCCAGCGCACGCTCGATCGCGCGAATGCGCTGAAACTCGGTCACGGACGGATGGCGTCGAGACGAAAGCGAACGAGGCCTTCGGTGGTGCCGACCCAGAGATGCTCGCGGCCGACGGTCACGTCAGTCGCTTGCCCGGGGAAGTCCCCTTCACGAAGGGAGCGAAGCGGCGGCGCGGTAAGCCGAGCAAACCCGACACCGCGGTCTCCAGCCACCCAGAAGCCCGGGCCGTCCGCAGCGAAGGCGCGAAGCCGACCGAGCAGCCCGGAGAGATTGGCACCCAGGGTCCACGCGCCGCCCCGGGGGTTGCGCCAGAGAAACGCGTCCCGGGTGAGTGCCACGACCGTGTCCCCGAGCGAGGCGATTGCGATCACCTGCGCCTGGAGGCTGGCGGAGGCCAGCGCGGCCGGGCGCACCAGGTTCTCCTGCCCCGGCAACGCGAGCATGACGCCTCGCGGCGTCCCTACCCAGATCGAGTCCCCGGTGGGAAAGACGGCGTACGCGGCGTCGGTGAAGGAGGGCGCTACTCGCTCGATTCGGAGCGAGTCGTACATACGCGCCAGCCCGTGCGTCGTGCCGACGATGATCCGGCCCTGCCGCGCGACGACCGCATACACCCGGCTGTCCGGCAATCCTCGACGATCGTCGATCCGCTCGTAGCGCCCCTCGCCGGGCTCGATCCAGGCGAGTCCGTTGTCGGTGGCGGCGTAGACCGTTTTCCCCAGGCCCGCGAGCTCGAGGACTCGGGTGAACGGCACACCGGTGGCCGGCAGCCCGCGGAACGTCTGGAACTCCGTGAGCTCCTCGCCGACGAACGTCAGTGCGGCGTCGGTCTGCGGCGTGCGATTGGTCGCCACCCAGACGCCGCCGGGCCAGCTCATCACCGCTCCCACCACGAGCGACGGAAGTCCGAAGGGGATGCGCTCGGGGATCGCCGCGCCGTCGCGGAGAAAGAGCAGCCCGTTGCCGGACGTGCCGAGATACCAGCCCGAATTGTCCGGGGCCCGCGCCGCCGCGGTGAACCGCACCGTGCGGAGCCGATCATCCAGGAGGATCTGCGCCGCGTTGACCTGCAGTGTGGGATTGGCGCGGAGCACTTCCTCCACCGATGTCGGCCCCTTGGGACGGGCGGGCGGCCGTGAGGGGGTCGGGACCATGCCGCCGCGAGGCAGCAGCAGCCATCCGCCACGCGTTCGGATGAAGAGGCCGCTGATGGGATCGCCTTCGTCGAACGCGATCGAGAGCACGCCCTCTCCAACGCGCCCCTGATCCCAGACCTGCAGCTCGGGTTGGAAGTGAAGCCACCCATCCGGCCGCGCCAACCAGAGCGACTGGTCGAGGGGATCCACCAGAGCGGCGAAGACCCTTGAGAGCGCGGCCGCGTCCGGCGGACTGTATGGGCCCTCCCAGCGTTGGAACTGGGGCTGCCACACAAGCAACGACGTGGGCGATGCGATGTATACCCGGTCCAGCGAGGCGGCGATGGCCGTGATCCGGCTGAAATCGCCGATGATGGTTCGGTCCGAGAGCGGCCAGTCCCGGCTCGCGCTCTGGAGGCCGGCCGCAGCTTGCGGGAGCCAGAGCCAGGCCGTGATGGCCAGCGTCAGAGGGAGGCGCATCGGCGCAATCTACTCAAGGGGGTGGGCCCGGACTCGCGATGTTAGACGGTCTGAGGACGGGGCAGCTCGAAGAGGATCGGTGGGCGTGGAGGCAGGCCCCGTTTCTGGCGCTGGTCCCACTCGCGCCAGAGGTCCGGAAATGCTTCGACGACGTCCATCGGCCGCAGTCCGCGCGCGGTCGTCCGGCGCGCGGCGATGTCCGCGGCACGTCCGAGGATCTGGGCACCGAGTGCCGCAGCGATGTCCGGAGCCGTGCCGCCGGCCAGGACGGCACCGATGATCCCGCTGAGCACGTCGCCGCTTCCTCCCGTCGCGAGACCCGGGTTGCCCGCAGCTACCGTAAAAGTCGGGCTGCCTCGGCGCGCCACGACCGTAGGCACGCCCTTCAGCAGCACGATCGCTCCCGAGGCTTCCGCGGCGGCCTCCGCCGCGTGCCACGGATCCAGCTCCCGCTCCGCCGCCAGCTCCGGGAACAGCATACGGAACTCACCGGGATGCGGTGTCAGGACGAGGGCGCGTCCCTCAGCGAGCGATCGCAGCTCCTCGGCCTCACCCTGGAACGCCACCAGCGCGTCGGCATCCAGCACCGCGGTGCGGGTTGCGCCCACCAGCGCCGCCACCAGCTCACGCCTGCCGGGCGCCCGGCCCAGTCCGGGTCCGATGACGACGGCGTCGGCCTTGGAGAGGAGGGCGAGCAGCTCCTCGCTTGGCGCGCGATCGAACGGATGCGGAAAAGTCTGCAGATCGGGCTCCGCGACCACGAGCGCCTCGACGGTCTGCGGCGTGGAGACGGCGTGCACCAGGCCGGCTCCCGCCGCGAACGCCGCTCGGGAGGCGAGGCGCACGGCCCCGGTCATCCCGGTGTCGCCTCCAACTACAACGACTCGTCCACGACTGCCCTTGTGATCGCGTGCGGTGAGACGGCGAAGCCAGCCGGCGGCATCGTCGTCGGTGACGGTGGATGGCCAGGCCGGATCGCCCGGCGGATGGCCGATGTCCGTCACGATGACGGTGCCGACCTCGTCCCGCGCGAGCAGATGTCCGCGTCTCAAGCCGCCGAAGGTCACCGTGAGATCGGCCCTCGCGCGCGCCGTGGACGATCCCTGAGGCCAGGTCTATGCCCGTCGGCCCATCCACCGCGACGATCGGAACCTCCAGATCCGCCAACCGATCGAGCAGCTGAGCGAGCGGAGCACGTGGCGGGCCGCTCGCGCCGGTGCCAAGCAGGGCGTCCACCACGAGTCCAGCGTCGGGCCACGGACCATCCGGCGCGACCTCGCGCACCCCCTCAGCGCGGGCGAGCCGCGCCATGCGTTCGGTGAGCTCGGCCCCGGTTCCCGCCGGCGCAGTCACCCAGACCGGGACGTCGAGCCGATGGAGCGCCCGGGCGAGCACCCAGCCGTCGCCCCCGTTGTGCCCCGGGCCGGCGGCGACGAGCACGCCATCGAGCAGCGAGGCCTGATACCGGTCGCCCAGGACGGCGGCGACCGAACGGCCGGCCGATTCCATCAGGGTGGCAAGCTCGATCCCCGCGGCGACGGCTTTCTGGTCCCAGGCGGCAGATTGGGTGGGGGAGAGGACGGGAAGAGGCATAGGATACGGCGGCTCGCCGGGCGGCGGGCAGTGACCGGCGACTGCCTACTGCCCACCGCCTACTTGTAGCTCTGCCCTATGGCTCGTCCGAAGGAGATCTCGCCGTTGTCGATCCGGAGATTGAAGCCGCACTCCGGGTTGGTGCAGACCCACGCCTTGTACATGATGGGCGCGCCTTCCCGACCGTAGTCGGAGAGGGGGATGAGACTTCCATGCGAGCACTTCTGGCACGCCGGCCATTCGGCTTTCTCCATGCTCCCTCCCGATGACGATCCCCGTTACGCGCCGTGCACTCCTTGCCACTGGTAGACGTCGCCGAACGCGTCGGCGAAATCGTAGACTGCCTCGAAGTCCGACTCGTGGTCGCCGGGCTGGGTCACCAGCAGGCCCACCTCGACCAGAGTGAAGACGATGCGGCCGAAGTCTTCGGTACGGGTGATTCCCCAATGCCGCAGTACGTGCGGGGCGAGGAGGCCGAATTGCTCCCGCCCGAAGTCGCGGCAGGCCCAGGCGAGCTCGGCGCCGGTGACATGACGCCGGGCTTCCAGCCTGGTCTGGAGATATTCGATCGTCGCGAGCACGAAGAGGTAGCTGCGCTCGTGGTACTGCCCGCCCCGCGCGCGGATGCGGGCCATCACATCATCGGCGAACTGCAGTTCGTTCACTACGATCCCTCGAATGGCCGGCCGCTCACGCGGAGCGCCGGACCCGGCCGCTGGCGGCCTTGGGTTGGTACAACGGGAAAGCCGAGGTGAGCTCTTCCACCTCCGCACGAACCCGGGAAAGCGTGGCCTCGTCCTGCTTGGTCAGCGCGCGGTCGATCAGTTCGGCCACACGCCGCATTTCCCCCGTGCCCATGCCACGGGTGGTGAGCGCCGGGGTTCCCAGCCGGATCCCACTGGTGACGAAGGGCGACTGGGGGTCGTCCGGAATCGTGTTCTTGTTGACGGTGATCCCGGCCTGATCGAGGAGCTTCTCGGCAACCTTGCCGGTCAGCCCCTTGGGGCGGAGATCCACGAGCATCAGGTGGGTGTCCGTGCCGCCGGAGACGATGGCGAACCCGCGCTCGACCAGCGCCGCGGCGAGCGCCTTGGCGTTCTCGACCACGCGCCGGGCGTAGACCTTGAACTCGTCCGTCAGCGCTTCGCCGAACGCCACCGCCTTGGCTGCGATCACATGCTCGAGCGGCCCGCCCTGGGCCCCCGGAAAGACCGACTTGTCGATCGCCTTGGCGTGCTCGGCAATGCTGAGGATGAGGCCGGCTCGCGGGCCACGCAGTGTCTTGTGCGTCGTACTGGTGACGATCTGCGCGTGCGGCACCGGAGACGGATGTACGCCGCCAGCGACGAGACCCGCGAAGTGCGCCATGTCCACCAGGAAGATGGCTCCGACCTCGTCGGCGATGGACCGGAAGACGGCGAAGTCGATGATGCGCGCGTACGCGCTCCCCCCCGCGATGATGAGCCTGGGCCGCTCGGCGCGGGCCTGCTCCCGGACCACGTTGTAGTCGATCCGGCCGGTCGCCGGATCCACCCCGTAGTGGACCGCCTTCCAGATCTGCCCGCTGTGATTGACCGCCGCCCCATGCGAGAGGTGCCCGCCGTGAGGCAGGGCCATGCCCATGATCTTCTCGCCGATCGGAATCACGGCCATGAAGGCCGCCATGTTGGCCTGGGCCCCGGAGTGCGGCTGCACGTTGGCGTGCTCGGCGCCGAAGAGCTGCTTCAGCCGGTCGATGGCGAGCTGCTCGATCTCGTCGATGACCTCGCAACCACCGTAGTAGCGGCGCCCGGGGTAGCCCTCCGCGTACTTGTTGGTCAACGGGGTGCCCATGGCGTCTATCACCGCCCGGCTGGCGAAGTTCTCACTCGCGATCAGCTCGAGCCCGTGGCGCTGGCGGCCCAGCTCCCTATCGATCAGACGGGCGACCAGAGGGTCACCGTCGCGTAACGAGGCGTTGTGATCGAGGCTCATCCCTGCTCCTGTTCGATTTTCGCGACGCGGCCGTGCCACCTCAGGCGTCCCGGCCACCGCTGCCCGCACACCCGTGTGGCGGTTGGCTGCGTAGGACATGCCCAGGCCGGTGCCGCAGAGCAGTACCCCGCGCCTGGCGTCCTGGTGCTCGACCTGCGATGCCACCTGGTGCGCGTAGTCGGGATAGTCGGTCGATTCGGTGCCGTGGGTCCCGAGATCCAGCGGCTGGTAGCCCAGCGCCCGCAACTCGCTCACCAGGCGCTCTTTCAGCCGAAACCCGGCGTGATCGGCGCCGATGGGAATGACTTCGGGCATCCAGTCTCTAATGTACAAGAAATCTGAAAGGGGGGCAGATGGGCAGGGGGAGCCTCCCCTCTACTTCTTCATCCACATCTTGTCCAGCCCCGCCACCGCGGCGATCCGCTGTTCCGCCAGGCGGTCGGCGGCTCGGTAGGTCGGGATCTTCTCCTGGCGGGCGATCTCGAAGATCCGGAGCAGCGTGTCGTAGATCTCCCCCGCCTTCTTCTGGGCCCGCTCGGCCGGCCAGCGATGGATCTCGCCATAGACGTTGATCACGCCGCCACCGTTGATCACGTAGTCGGGGGCGTACAGAATGCCGCGGCTCTCGAGCTCGTCGCCGTGCCGGTTCTCGGCCAACTGGTTGTTGGCGCCGCCCGCGATGATCTCGACCTTGAGCCGCCGCAGCGTGTCGTCGTTGATGGTGGCGCCGAGGGCACAGGGAGCGTAGATGTCGGCGGCCTGGTCATAGATGACGTCGGGCGCCACCGCCTTGGCCCCGGTCTCCGCTACCACCCGCTTCACCTTCTCCTGGTCGATATCGGTGACGATGATCTTCACCCCCTCGCCGTGGAGGTGGCGACAGAGGTAGTAGGCTACCTTCCCCGCCCCCTGCACCGCCACCGTCCTGCCCGCGAGCGAATCGTTGCCCCACCGGTCCTTGGCCGCCGCCTTGATCCCCACGTAGACGCCGTACGCGGTCACCGGGGACGGGTCGCCCGAGAGACCGAGGAGTCCGGCCACGTGATCCGTCTCGAGCTTGATGTGCTCCATGTCCGCCGGACTGGTGCCGATGTCCTCGGCCGTGATGTAGCGGCCGTTGAGCGTCTCCACGAATCGGCCATGGGCCCGGAACAGCGCCTCCCGATCCGTCCGCTTGTTGTCCCCCACGATCACCGACTTCCCGCCGCCCAGGTTGATCCCCGCCACCGCGGACTTGTACGTCATGCCGCGCGCCAGCCGCAGGGCGTCGGTGATCGCCGCCTCGGTGCTGTCGTACTTCCAGAATCGCGTGCCGCCGAGCGCCGGCCCAAGCGTGGTGTCGTGGATCGCGATAATGCCGAGGTAGCCGCACGAGGGGTCGTGCGAAAGGAGCAGCTGCTCGTGGCCGTACTTCTGCATCGCGGCGAAGATGTCCATGGACTCCTTCACTTTTCACCGTAGTGATAGAACCCCTTGCCCGTCTTCCTCCCCAGGTCTCCCGCCGCGACCATCTTGCGCAGCAGGGGGCAGGCCCGGTACTTGTCGTCGCCCAGGCCGCGATGCAGGACCTCGAGGATCGCGAGACAGACATCGAGGCCGATGAAATCGGCCAGCGCCAACGGCCCCATCGGATGGGCCATCCCGAGCTTCATGACCGTGTCGATGGCCTCGGGCGTCGCGACTCCTTCCATGACGCAGAAGATCGCCTCGTTGATCATCGGCATCAGGACGCGGTTGGAGACGAAGCCCGGATAGTCGTTCACCTCGACCGGGGTCTTCCCCAGGGCTTTGGAGATCTCCATGACCTGGCGGGTGGTCTCGTCGGTGGTGGCGTGACCGCGGATCACCTCGACCAGCTGCATCACCGGCACCGGATTCATGAAGTGCATGCCGATCACCTGCCCGGGCCGCTTCGTCCGGGCGGCGATCTCGGTGATCGAGATCGAGCTGGTGTTGGTGGCGAGGATCGCGGCCGGGTCGGCGAGGCGGTCGAGCTGCTCGAAGATGGAAAACTTGACCGCCGGGTTCTCGCTCGCGGCTTCGATGACGAGGCTGGAGCCCGCCACGGCATCGAGCGCCTGACCGCTCCTGATCCGGCCCAGGATCTGCGCCGGGGCGTCGGCGGCGAGCGTGCCCTTCTTCACTTGCCGGTCGAGGTTGCCGCGAATCGTCGCGGTCGCCTTCTCCAGCGCCGGCGCCGAGCTATCGACCAGCGCCACGTCCCAGCCATACTGGGCGAGCACGTGGGCGATTCCGTTACCCATCGTGCCGGCACCGATGACCGCCGCACGACTCATAAGGCATCCCTTCCCGATCGCGCCCAGCGCGCGGCCAAGGGTATCGCGATGGTAAGGGCGATCGTAGCCGCCAGACCGCCCTCGACGCCGAAGGCCCCGCCGGTGAGCCAGGCGGGACCCCCGGACCGATAGTCGAGCAGGGGAATGTCGAACGGGAGGCCGCTGACCGGCGTGTCGAGGCATGCCAGCATCCCGTTCCATCCCAGGTGCGCGCCTGTCGCGGTCCAGATGCCTCCGGGAGCGTAGAACACGACGCCGAGGAAGATCCCTGCCAGGGCGATGTTGCCGACGCCGAGGGCGGTGAGATTGGGATTCAGCAGGTGAGCCAGCGCGAACGGAATGGCGATCGCGACGATCGCACCTCCTCGTCCGATGGCCCACGCGAGCGCGACCAGCGGGCACCCCGCGGAATACGACTTCTTCGCTGAACGCCGCCGGGGCGAGGACCGCCACGGTGAGCGCCGCGCTGCGCAGATAATCGAGACCGCCGCCGTCGTCGGGTACCCACGAGGCGTTGCCGGCGGCCACGCTGATCCCCAGGGCCGTCGCGGCCGTGAGTGCGCCGAACAGGAGCCCGAGTCCAAAGCCCCGCACCCCCTGCCCCGCCGGTGCATACCGCAGATCTTCCCGGGTCATGCCGAGGATGCGGACGCCGAAGAGCCAGGTGAAGAGCCCGGCGCTCGATCAGCATCACGATGGCCTGGACCAGCATGGCGCCCGGTCCGACCGACTGGAGAAAGCCCACCGCCCCGCTCCCCGAGCGGCTGACCAGCAGCGCGACGCCGAAGGCCAGCAGCGAGGCGAGGAGGAACACCAGTATGACGAAGGCGATCGACCATCCGATCGCCTTCGGCAGGGTGATGCGTTTGTCCGACGAGGGGTCGCTCAACGGAGGCCGCGGAGCCGACCGCCGACGACGAGGATGACGGCGGCAGCGAGACCGATCTTGAGCAGGTCGCCGGTGAGGAAGGGGATGAAGCCCACCCGGAACGCGAGGCCCGGATCGCCGCCGAGGAGGGCGAGCTGGGCGACGCCCCCGACATGGATCAGCACCATGCCGACCGCGCAGGCCAGCAGCGTGCGGGCGAGGGTGGGCTTGAGACCCACCAGCGCGCCGGTCGCCGCGGCGGCGAGCGGAAACGCCAGGAGGTATCCCCCGGTCGGGCCGATGAGCCGAGCCACGCCCGAAGCTCCCCCGGCAAACACCGGCAGGCCCATCATGCCGAGCGCGAGGTAGAGGATCAACGCCCCGGCGCCCGCCCGCGCGCCGAGGAGCCCGCCCACGGCGAGAACGGCCAGCGGCTGGAGCGTCATGGGCACCGGACTCATCGGTACGGGCACCACGACCTGCGCCGCGAGGGCAACCACCAGCGCCCCGACGGCGATAGCGAACCCGCGCCGCGCCGCACCGGCTCCTTCCGCCGGCGCGGCGGAGACCGAGAAGTCCTTCGCCATCAGATACGCTCCACGCTGAGGGCGACGGCATTGCCGCCGCCGAGACAGAGGGTCGCGAGACCGGTGCTGAGGCCGCGATCCCGCAAGGCATACAGCAAGGTCGTCAGAACGCGCGCACCGCTCGCGCCGATGGGATGGCCCAGGGCCACCGCGCCGCCGTGAACGTTGACCCGGTCCCAGTCCCAGCCGAGCTCGCGCCCGTCGGCGATGGCCTGGACGGCGAAGGCCTCGTTGGCTTCGATGAGATCGTAGTCGCTGATCCGGCTGCCCGCGCGGGCCATCAGGCTCCGCACCGCCATGACCGGCGCGAAGAAGATCTCCCTCGGCTCGCCGCCGCCCGTCGCGTAGGCGGTGACCTTGGCCAGCGGCGCGAGGCCGTGGGCCTTCGCGAACGCGAGCGAGCTCACGACCAACGCACTGGAGCCGTCGTTGAGCCCCGGCGCGTTCCCGGCGGTCACGGTGCCCCCGTCTTTCCGGAATGCCGGCTTGAGCCGAGCGAGCGACTCGGCGCTGGTGTCCTTTCGAGGTGCCTCGTCGGCAGCGATGCTCACCGATCCGCCCTTCCCGGGCACCTGCACTGGGAGAATCTCCGCCTTGAACTTGCCCGCCTCGGCGGCCGCCACGGCCTTCCGGTGGCTATCGTAGGCGAAGGCGTCCTGGTCCTGCCGGCTCACGCCGGCCTTCTCGGCCGTGTACTCGGCGTACTCGCCCATGTGACAGCAGCCGAAGGAATCCCAGAGGCCGTCGTGGATCATGCCGTCGACCATCGTCTGATTGCCGGCCTTGATCCCGCCCCGCATCCCGTAGACGTAGTGCGGCGCGGTGGACATGGACTCCTGTCCTCCAGCCACGACGACCTCGGCGTCCCCCGCCTTGATCGCCTGGGAGGCCAGCATGACCGCCTTGAGACCCGAGCCGCAGACCATGTTGATCGTGAGCGCCGGGAGGGTGGCCGGAAGTCCTGCCTGAATCAGTGCCTGTCGGGCGGGCGCCTGGCCCGACCCGCCCTGGACGACCTGCCCCATGATGACGTCTTCAATGGCCCCCGGGTCGACCCCGGCGCGCGCGACGGCTTCACGGATGACCATGGCGCCAAGCTGGGGGGCACTGAAAGTGGAGAGACCGCCGAGATACTTGCCGATGGGGGTGCGAACGGCGGACAGGATGACGGGGGTGGTACTGTCGCTCACAGCTCCAGCTCCGGGAATTGGCTGCGGGCAACTTAGGCGGGATCAGGCGGGTATGGTAGGGTCGGAGCGCGGGCAATGGACGCGCACCAGGGTACCGAGCTAGTCTCATGTAGCCAACGTTCCGGAGACCAGAAGTGAACGACCTGCAGCAAGCCGCGGCCACCGCGTCTCGCCGGCCCTTCTTCATTCTGGGTTCCGGGAGGTCGGGCACATCCCTGCTCAGCAGGATGCTCCACGCTCATCCCCGCCTCGCGGTGCCCTTCGAGTCACACCTGTACAACCGGTTCTACACCCGGCTTCCCCGGTCAGCCGATCTCGCCAAGCCACGCACCCGCGAGCGCCTGGTGGCCGAGATCCTCCGGACCGAATACATGAGGCAATGGAAACCGCGCCCTGTCCGGGGAGGCGACCCTGTCGGCCGTGTCACGGCCGAACTTTCACGGCATCGTGGAGGCGCTGCTGGGGAGTTGGACGGTGGCCCAGGGCAAGGCACGCTGGGGTGAGAAGACGCCCCATCACACCCTGCTCTGGCGCACCGTATTGGAAGGCTTTCCCGACCTCCAGGCGATCCACCTGGTGCGCGACGGGCGCGATGTGGCCCTCTCCTTCCGAGCGGCGCCCTTCGGACCCAAGCACGTGTACCACGTGGCGCGACACTGGGTCCGCTATCTCGCCGCGGCAGAGGAGGCCCGGAAGGTCCTGGGAGAAGCGGCGTTCGTGCAGGTGCGCTACGAGGACCTGTTGGCCGAGCCGGAGAGAGAGCTGAGGCGGATCTGCGAGTTCCTGGGCGAGCCGTTCGATCCGGGGATGCTGACCTTCTACCGCGACGACACGGCCTATCCCACCGACCGCCGGAACCTCGACCGCCTGCGCCAGCCCGTGCTCTCGGACAACACTCAGAAGTGGCGAACCGGACTCACGCCGCGCGAGCTCCGCATCTTCGAAGCCGTGGCCGGCGCGGAGCTGGAACGGTATGGCTACGCCCGAGGAACCAGCGGGGCGAGAATCTCCGCCTGGGAAGACATCTCCTGCCGTTACTTCGAGAATCCCCCCCGCCGCGCGATCGCGATGCTCAACAATCGGCAGGGACATCGATTCGCGCTGGAGTCCCTTCGCCTCAACTGGGCGCTCCGGCTGGGGCTCTAAGGCGCGAGCGCGCGGCTCCGCACCTCGGCGGTGACCCGGGAGAGGAAATCGGCCACCGGCATCACCTCCTGCTTCTTTCCTGCCCCTCGTACCCGGAGTGCGAGACTGTCGCTATCGGCCTCCCGCTGGCCGATCACCGCCATGTACGGAATCTTGTGCATCTCGCCGTCCCGGATCCGATAGTTCAGCGTCTCGTTGCGGTCGTCCACGTGCACTCGCAGTCCTTCAGACTTGAGCCGCGCGGCCAGGGCGCGCCCCGCTTCCGCCTGGGCATCCGAGATCGGGATCACCCGCACCTGCTCCGGTGCCAGCCAGACCGGGAATGCGCCCGCGAAGTGCTCGATCAGGTTGCCGGTAAACCGCTCGAGGGTCCCGTAGATCGCGCGATGGATCATCACGGGCCGGTGCGGTTTGTTGTCCGGGCCCGTGTACTCCAGCTCGAACCGCTCGGGAAGGTTGAAGTCGAGTTGGATCGTCGGTCCCTGCCACGTACGTCCGATGGCGTCGCGGAACTTGATATCGATCTTGGGCCCGTAGAATGCCCCGCCGCCGGCGTCGATCCGATAGGGGATCTCCTTCCGCCGTAGGGCCCGCTCCAGAATCGCTTCCGACTCGTCCCAGACGGCATCATCGCCCAACCGCTCCTCCGGCCGGGTCGAGATCTCGAAGTCCAGCTCGAAGCCGAACGTCCGACGTACGAGCCTGTCCACCTGATCGAGACAGAGGAAGATCTCGTCCTCCACCTGGTCCATGGTGCAGAAGATGTGCGCGTCATCCATGCTGAGCCCGCGCACGCGGAGCAATCCGTGCAGCGTGCCCGACTTCTCGTTGCGATAGACGTTCGCCACCTCGCTCAGCCGGATGGGGAGGTCTCGATAGCTCCGCTGCTGGCTCCGGAAGATGAGGGCGTGCATCGGGCAGTTCATCGGCTTCACCCGGTAGCGCACGTCCTCCGACTCGCCGGCGCCCGCGGCCATCGGTGGATACTGGTTCGAGGCATACAGCGGCAGGTGGCCCGAGATATGGAACAGCTCCTCGCGGGTCACGTTGGGCGTGTACACGAGGTCATAACCGTGGGCGACGTTGTCGTCCTCGACCGCGCGCGACAACAGCCACTTGATCATGGCCCCCTTGGGGTGCCACAGGACCAGCCCGGGCCCCACGATGTCCGAGATCGAGAACAGGTCGAGCTGTTTCCCGATGACACGGTGATCTCGCTTGCGCGCCTCCTCGAGCCGGTGGAGATACCCCTCGAGGTCTTCCTTCTTGAACCACGCCGTGCCGTAGATCCGCTGGAGCATCTGGCGGCGCTCGTCGCCCCGCCAATAGGCCCCCGCGGCGTGGAGCAGCTTGAAGTGCTTGAGCCGGCCGGTGCTCGGCACGTGCGGGCCGCGACAGAGATCCTGGAAAGGACCGTCGGTGTAGACCGTGATCGTCTCGTCGTCGCCCAGCTCCGCGATCCGCTCGAGCTTGAGCGGGTCGTCGGCGAAGCGGCGGTTGGCCTCCGCCCGGTCCACGACCTCGCGCTGGAACGGGTAGTCGCGCTTGGCCACCTCGGCCATCTTCTGCTCGATCCGTTCCAGGTCTTCCGGCGTGAACGGCCGGTCCACCTGGAAGTCGTAGTAGAAGCCGTCCTCGATGGGCGGGCCGAACCCGATCCCGGCACCGGGAAACAGCTCGCGAACCGCGGTGGCGAGGATGTGGGCCGAGGAGTGGCGCAGGACCTCGAGGGCGTCGGCATCGCGGTCGGTGAGCAGCGCCAGATTGACGTCCGACTCGATCGGACGATCCAGGTCCCGGACCGACCCATCCACCCGCGCGGCGAGGGCGGCCCGCGCGAGGCCGGGACCGATGCTCTCGGCGATCTGGCGCGGCGTGGTTCCTGCAGCGACTTCGCGAACGCTTCCGTCGGGCAGGGTCACCCGGATCGAAGCACTCACGGGGCCACCGATTCCGCACCGGCCGGCGGAGCGACCGGGCGGCTCGAAGGAGCGAACCAGAAGTAGAGCGCGATCCCGGCAAGGATCAGCGCGACGACTGCGAGCCAGCGGCCCATTTCGGGGCCGCGTGGGGCGGAGCGAGCGTCGTTCATCGGGGGACCTTCGTGGAGGACGATTCCCTGCGCAAGGGCCACGAAACGATTAACTTAACCGCATCGAGAAATCTTTCGTAAGAGGACGTTCCGTGCGCCACGAAGAGCGATTGAGCGGAGGCGATACGCTGCTCTGGACCACCCTCGGGGTGGGCGCCGGGCTGCTCGCCGCTTTCGCGCTGAGCGAGTGGGTCGGCAACGTGAATCGGGTGCGGGTGGGACGGGTGGCGCGCCGGCTGCGGGTGACCCAGCCGACCCGCCTCACCATCGCCGCTTCGGCGCACGCCGTCGAGGTTGCCCTTCGGGCCGAGCCGCGGCTCGCGGGCATGAAGATCGACGCCCTCCCCGTCGGACGCGGCGTGGTGGAGCTGCGCGGCTGGGTGCCCAGTCGCCTGGCGCGCACCGCGGCCGGCCGCACGGCGCTCGCCGTCACCGGCATCGAGAGCGTCATCAACAGCATCCTGGTACGCGGCGAGGACGACCAGTCGCCGGGCGAGGGCACCCGGGCGACCGACCAGAGCGCATGACCGAGCCCCTGGCGCCGCAGTACGACCCTTCTCAGATCGAAGCTCCTCTCTACACCTGGTGGCAGGAGCGCGGGTTCTTCCGTCCCGAGGCCATGGGCCCGGACGCGGAGCCGTACGTCATCGTCATGCCCCCGCCGAATGTCACCGCGGAGTTACACCTCGGTCACGGCCTCAACAACACCGTGCAGGACGTGCTCATCCGATTCGAGCGGACGCGCGGGCGCGCCGCGCTCTGGATCCCGGGGACCGACCACGCGGGCATCGCGACCCAGAACGTGGTCGAGCGCCTGCTCGCCAAGGAAGGCCAGACCCGCTTCGACCTGGGACGCGAGGCGTTCGTCGAGCGGGTGTGGGAGTACGTCAACAGAACTGGTGCGCGCATTCTCGAGCAGCTCAAGGCGATCGGCTGCTCCGCCGACTGGACGCGAACCTACTTCACGCTCGACCCGGACCTCTCGCGCGCCGTGCGTGAGGTCTTCGTGCGGCTGTACGAGGAAGGCCTGGTCTACCGCGGCCACTACATCATCAACTGGTGCCCCCGCTGCCTCACCGCCCTTTCCAACGAAGAGGCGGAAAAGGAGGAGACGGACGGGTCGCTGTGGCACCTCCGCTATCCCCTCGCCGACGGAAGCGGACACCTCACCATCGCGACCACGAGGCCGGAGACGATGCTCGGCGACGTGGCGGTCGCGGTGCATCCCCAGGACGAGCGCTACCGCCGCCTGATCGGCCGCGAGTTGCGCCTGCCGGTGGTGGACCGCCTCATCCCGATCATCGGCGACGAGGCGGTGGATCCCCAGTTCGGCTCAGGCGCGGTGAAGGTCACGCCGGCTCACGACCCCACCGACTTCGAGATCGGCCGGCGTCACGGGCTGCCCAGCATCGACGTGATGACTCCGGAGGCGCGGATGAGCCTGGCCGCTCCCGACCGGTATCAGGGACTGGACCGCTACGACGCGCGCAAGCGCGTGGTGGAGGAGTTCGAGCAGCTGGGGTTGCTGGAGAAGGTCGAGCGCCATCGCCACGCCGTGGGCCACTGCTACCGCTGCGACACGGTCATCGAGCCGCGGCTCTCGGAGCAGTGGTTCGTGAAGATGGAGCCGCTCGCTCGCGCCGCCCTCGCCAAGTACCGCGACGGGACGCTGCAGTTCATCCCCGAGCGCCGCGGGGACGACTACGAGCGCTGGCTCACCGGGATCCGCGACTGGTGCATCTCCCGTCAGCTCTGGTGGGGACACCGGATCCCGGTGTGGTATTGCGAAGCCGAGCGCTGCGCGCGACTCACGGTGAGCCGCACCGACGTGAAGGCGTGCCCCGCGTGCGGCGGCGCGGTACGCCAGGACGACGACGTCCTCGACACCTGGTTCTCCTCCTGGCTGGTGCCGTTCTCCAGCCTTGGCTGGCCCGACCGTACTCCGGATCTCGCCACATACTACCCGGGGCACACCCTGGTCTCGGCCCCCGAGATTCTGTTCTTCTGGGTCTCGCGCATGATCATGTCCGGGCTCCAGTTCATGGGCGACGTGCCCTACACCCGGATGTATCTGCACGGCACGGTGCGCGACGCCCAGCACCGCAAGATGTCGAAATCCCTGGGGAACGGGATCGATCCACTGGAGGTGGTCGAGCGCTACGGCGCCGACGCGCTGCGCTATTCACTGGTCTCGGGCATGTCGGTGGGCACCGACGTCATCCTCGACCCGAACGACCTGGAGACCTCCTTCGGACCGGGCCGCAACTTCGCCAACAAGCTGTGGAACGCCGGCCGGTTCATCCTCTCCAATCTCGACGGCCCGCCCCGGCCGCTCGCCGGCAGCGCGAAGAACGTCGTGCGGCGCGACGACCTGACGCTGGCCGACCGCTGGATCATCGCCCGCTGCGACGCGACGGTCCGCGAGGCGACCGAGGCATACGAGCGCTTCCGGCTGAACGAGGCGGCCGCGGCCGTGTACCGGTTCATCTGGAGCGACCTCGCCGACTGGTACATCGAACAGATCAAGCCCCGGCTCTACGGAGACGTGCCTGGCGGCGACGTGGCCCGGGCGGTGGCCGCGCAGACGTTCGATGTCGCGCTACGCCTCCTGCATCCGGTGATGCCGTTCGTCACCGAGACCCTCTGGAAGCGGTTCCCCGGGCGCGCCGAGCAGGCCTCGATCGTGATCGCGCCCTGGCCCCGCCCGGACAGCCGGGCAGTGGATCCGGACGCCCTGCGCGACTTCGGGCTGGTGCAGGAAGTCATCGGCGCGATCCGGGCGATCCGCGCCGAGTACGGGGTCCAACCCGGTCAGGCGGTGAGAGCGGTCGTGAGCCAGGACGGCGGCCGCATTCCGGCGGCGATCCAGCGCGAGCGCGCGACGATCAGCCGGTTGGCCAAGGTGTCCGAGCTCCGCATCGGCGAACCCACCGAACGGGTCGGCGGGCACGCCGTGCTCTCCGACGGGACGGCGGTCTTCGTGCCTCTCGGCGATGCGATCGACGTCGGGCGCGAATGCGACCGGCTCGGCGGCGAGGTGGAGCGACTGCTCAAGATGGTGGACGCCCAGGAGCGGAAGCTCGGCAACGAGCAGTTCGTCTCGCGTGCCCCCGCCGACGTGGTCGAGCGGGAGCGGCAGAAGCTGGCCACCTGGCGCGAGCAGCGTGAGGTGCTCGTTCGGAAGCGCGAGCTGCTGGGATGCAATGGCGAATAATCGGTGGCTCGCGGCGCTCCTGCTCCTCGGCTGTGCCCGCATGGAGCCTCCCCCCGGCGGCCCGCCGGACTCGAAGCCGCCCCAGCTCATCGCCACGAGGCCGGACTCGATGGCGACGCTCGCGGGGTTCGACAAGGACGCCGAATTCGTCTTCGATGAGGTCATCTCGGAAGGAGCAGGCGCGGGAGCGGGCGCAAGAGGCGGGCTCTCCCAGCTCGTCATGCTGTCTCCCACCACCGAGGAACCGAAGGTCGATTGGAAGCGGAGTCGAATCACGGTGAAGCCGCGGGAGGGGTGGCAGCCCGATCGGGTGTACCGCGTGGAGCTGCTCCCCGGCGTCGTGGACCTCCGCAACAACCGCAGCAACGAGAGCCGGGTGATCACGTTCACGACCGGGGCTCCCGTTCCCAAGACCGTCCTGACCGGCCGAGTCGTGGATTGGTCCACCAGTCGCCCCGCGGCGAATGCGCTGGTGGAGGCCTTGTTGCTGCCGGACAGCCTGCCGTACCGGGCGCTCGCCGACTCCGCCGGCAACTTCAAGTTCGGTCCCCTTCCCCCGGGTGACTACCTCGTGTCGGGCGTGATCGATCAGAACCGGGATCAGCGGGCCGACGGCCGCGAGGCCTTCGACAGCGTCCGACTCGCCCGCGGGAAGACTCAGGTCGGGGAGCTGTGGGCGTTCGAGCACGACACGACTCCGCCACGGATCACCACGGTGACGGTGAACGACAGTCTCTCGGCCAACGTCGAGCTGGGACAGCCGCTCGACCCGCGGCTCAAACTCGAACCGCGCAATGCCACCGTGTCGGTGCTCCCGGATTCCACACCGGTCAAAGTCACCTCCATCCTGCCGAAGCCGGTGGACGACAGCCTTCATGCCCGGCAGCCCGCCAAGCCGGACAGCGCGGTTGCGGACACTACGCGCAAACCGGCGCGGGTGCCGGTGCCACCCGGGGCACGACGCCCGGTGCGTGCCGAGCCGACGTCCCAACTCACTGGGCGGCCGGCGCTCTCCAACCGTCTCGTGGTGCGTGTGGGCGCTCCGTGGAAACCGGGCGGTCGTTACGCGATCGAAGTGCGGGGAGTGCGCAATGTCAGCGGCACTAGGGGTGACGTGCGCGGCACTCTCGTCATCCCCGAGCGTGTGGCCCGAGACAGTCTCAAGGGCGCTACTCCCCCCGACACGCTGAAGAACGAAGCGGAGTAGGTGGATGAGCGACCGGCGCCGCGAGCTCCCGTCGGTGGACCGACTCCTCCGCGAGCCGGAGGTGCAACGGCTGCTCGACGACGCGCCGCGGTCGGCGGTGGTCCGCGCGGTGCGGGAGACGCTGGACGCCGCCCGGACGCGCCGCGCCGGTGCGCCGTCGGATTGGGTGACGGAGATCCGTGAGCACCTCGCCGAGGCCGAGCGCGCCAGCCTCCGTCCGGTCCTCAACGCGACCGGCGTCGTGCTTCACACCAACCTCGGGCGCGCGCCCCTGGCACCCGCCGCGCTCGCCGCGGTCGCGGCCATCGCCGGCGGCTACTCCAACCTCGAGCTCGATCTCTCGACGGGCAGCCGCGGAAGCCGAAGCGACCACTGCCGCGGTCTGCTCCGCGACGTCACCGGCGCGGGGGACGCGCTCGTGGTGAACAACGCAGCCGGCGCACTCCTCCTCGCGCTCGCCGCTCATGCCGCGGGGCGGGACGTGCTCATCTCACGCGGCGAGCTGATCGAGATCGGCGGATCGTTCCGTATCCCCGACATCCTCGCTCGCAGCGGCGCCCGTCTTCGCGAGATCGGGACCACCAATCGCACCCACCTCGAGGACTACCGCCGGGCCCTGGACGGCGGCGTGGCGGCCATCCTGACGGTGCACCGCTCCAACTTCGAGCAACGCGGCTTCGTCGCGAGTCCCGATCCGATCGCGCTGGCGGCTCTCGCCGCCGATGCCGGAGTTCCTTACCTCTACGACATCGGCAGCGGGCTCATCGCGGATCTTTCCCCCTGGAACCTCTCCGGTGAGCCTCGCGTGGCCGACGCGCTCAGCGCGGGTGCCGGCCTCGTGCTCTTCAGCGGCGACAAGTTGCTCGGCGGGCCGCAGGCCGGCTGCATCGTCGGAGCGCCGGACCTCGTGCTGCGCTGCCGCGAGCACCCCATTGCGCGAGCCGTGCGGGCCGACAAGATGACGCTCGCCGCGCTGGGCGCCACCCTCGCGCTCTATCGCGATGTCGAGACGGCGGTGTCCTCGGTACCGGTCCTCCGGATGCTGACCCTCTCAGCGGGCGAGCTGGAGCGCCGCGCCCGCCTGCTGGCCGAGAGCTGTCCTCCATCCCTGCGTCCCGAGATCGTGCCTGGAGAGTCGGCGGTCGGCGGCGGATCCTTCCCCGGTGCCGTGCTTCCGACGACGCTGCGTCTCCCTCGATGCCGGTACCATGGGCCCCGATGGCCTCGCGCTTCGACTGCGTGTCGGCGAGCCTTCGATCGTGGCGCGGGTGGGGGATGGACGGGTGCTCCTGGATCCGCGAACCCTGCCGGAGGAGAGCTTCGGGGCCGTGGGCGCCGCGCTGGCGCAAGCGCTTCGCGAGTGAGCGGCAGAGCGGCGGTCTTTCTCGACCGGGACGGCACGATCATCGAGGATGCCGGCTACCTTGCCGATCCCGACGAGGTGCGGCTCCTGCCGGGAGCTGCGGGGGCCATCGCCCGCCTCAATCGCACGGGACGCGCCGTCGTCGTCGTCACCAATCAGTCGGGCATCGCGCGCGGCGCTTCTTACCGAGGACCAGTATCTCTCGACGGAGCACCGCCTCGACGCGCTGCTTCAGGCGGAAGGCGCGCGCCTGGACGCCCACTACTACTGCCCCCACCATCCCGATCTGGGCGGTCCCTGCCCTTGCCGCAAACCCGGTACCCTGCTCTTCGAGCGGGCCGCCGAAGAGCTCGGCTTGGACCTGCACGTCGAGTTGGTGGATCGGCGACCGGCTACGCGACATCCTGCCGGCCGAGACCTTGGGCGGGCACGGCATTCTCGTGCTGACGGGTGACGGGATGAAGGAGGCCAGCCTGCCCGAGGCGCGGCGGTTCCGCATCGCAGCTGACCTGGACGCGGCCGCGGAGTCCGTCGTGAGTCGCGCCGGGTGAGCGACGCCCCATTACTTTTCCCCGGCTCATGACCATGCGCATCGCCGTAGCCGTATCGGGACGGGGCAGCAACCTCGAGGCGCTGCTCCAGGCGCTCCAGGCGGACGCTCCCGCGCGCGTGGTCCTCGTGCTGAGCAATCGCGCCGACGCAGGGGCACTGGCGCGCGCCGCCTCGCGTAGTGTGCCAGGAGAGGTGCTGCGAGACCCGGCCGACACGGCCGACTGGCTGGAGCGCCTCGAGCGTCATGGCGTGGACCTCATCGTGCTCGCCGGTTACCTCAAGCTCGTCCCGGCGGGCGTGATCGCGCGCTACCGTGGGCGCATCGTCAACATCCATCCGGCGCTGCTGCCCGCCTTCGGCGGTCCGGGGATGTACGGCCGGCGGGTCCACGAGGCTGTGCTCGCGAGCGGGGCCCAGGAGAGCGGTGCCACGGTGCACCTCGTGGATGAGGAGTACGACCGAGGGGCCGTGCTCGCTCAGGCGCGGGTTCCGGTGCTGCCGGGCGATACCCCGGAGCGCCTCGCGGCCCGCGTGCTCGAGGCCGAGCATCGGCTGCTTCCCGCCGTGGTGCTCGCCGCGGCGGCCGCCGGTCACCCGATCCCGCTTCCCCAACCCGTGGAGTCGAACTCGTGATTCTTGGTCCGTCATGCCTCGTGCGCTGATCTCCGTCAGTGACAAGCGCGGCATCGTCGCGTTCGCCCAGGGCCTCGCGTCGCTGGGTTGGGAGCTCATCTCCACCGGGGGCACGGCCGCGACGCTGCGCGGTGCCGGCATAGCGGTGACCACCGTGGACGAGGTGACCGATTTCCCCGAGCTGCTCGACGGCCGGGTGAAGACACTCCACCCCGCGATTCACGGCGCCCTGCTGGCGAGACGAGACCGCCCGGAGCATCTGCTCGCGGTGAAGGAACAGGGCATCGTGCCGATCGATCTGGTCGCGGTGAACCTCTATCCGTTCCAGATGACGATCTCGCAGGTGGATGTCTCGTTCGACGACGCGGTGGAGAACATCGACATCGGCGGACCGTCGATGCTGCGGTCCGCGGCGAAGAACCACGAGTTCGTGCTGCCCATCGTGGATCCAACCGACTACCCCGAGGTGCTGGAGCTGCTCCGCCGCGGGACGATCGAGCCGGCAGTGCGCCGTGAGTTCGCCGCCAAGGTGTTCGCCCACACCGCGGACTACGACGCCGCGATCGCCCGGTATCTCACGCCGAAGGAGGATGGGCTCCCACCCCGCCTCGGCCTGGCGATGGAGCGGGTGCAGGTGCTCCGCTATGGAGAAAATCCAGCCCAGCGCGCCGGTCTGTACGTCACCGAGGAGCCGCGCGGCATGCGCGACCTCACCCAGCGCCAGGGGAAGGAGCTCTCCTTCAATAACCTGCTCGACATCGACGCGGCGATGTGGGCGGTGGCCTGCTGGGCCAATCGGCCGGCATGCAGCGTCATCAAGCACACGACGCCCTGCGGCATCGCGATCGCGCCGTCCGCCGCCGAGGCGTTCCGGCGCGCGAGGGCCACGGACCCCGTGTCGGCCTACGGCTCGGTGGTGGCCTTCAACACGGTGGTGGACCGGAGCACCGCGCAGGCCATGGCCGACCTCTTCGTGGAGGTCGTCGTCGCGCCCTCGTTCCACGACGAGGCCATGGAGGTCTTTGCCGCGAAGAAGGCGCTTCGCGTCGTGGAGCTGCCGGTGAGCCGGGGCGCGAGATCTCTCGACTTCAAGCGGGTCCGCGGAGGCTTCCTGGTGCAGGACCAGTTCGAGTTCGACCAGTCCGACGCCGAGTGGAAGGTCGCCACCGAGCGCAGGCCTTCGGAGCAGGAGTGGACCGATCTCCGCTTCGCCTGGGCCGCCGTCGCCTCGGTCAAATCCAACGCCATCCTGCTCGCCCGCGACGAGCGCGCCATCGGGATCGGCGCCGGCCAGATGAGCCGGGTGGACAGCGTCTTTCTCGCCATCCACAAGGCCCGACAGCAGAAGCACGAGCTCCCGGGATCGGCCCTCGCCTCCGACGGCTTCTTCCCCTTCGCGGACGGCGTCGAGCAGGCCGCCGCCGCGGGCGTGACCGCGATCATTCAGCCGGGCGGCTCGGTGCGTGACGCCGAAGTCATCGACGCCGCCAACCGGCATCAGATTGCGATGGTCATGACCGGCCATCGCCAATTCCGCCACTAGCCCAACTCACTCAATGACCGATCCACGGCAGGAACCGCCTCCGTACCTCTGGGCCTTCGCGACCTTTCTCCTGGTTCTCCTGATCTACGTCGCGACGCTCGCGCCGACGACGGCCTTCTGGGATACCTCGGAATACATCGCCGCGGCCAAGGTCCTCGGCATCCCGCACCCGCCCGGCAACCCGCTGTTCGTCATCCTGGCGCACGCGTTCGGACTGTTGCCGCTCGCGGAAGGGTACGCCACGCGGATCAATCTCTTCGCGGCAGTCACGAGCGCGGGGGCGGCGGCGTTCTGGTTCCTCGTCGCCGAGCGCTGGCTCCGAGGGGTGGTGTCCAACCGGTGGGCCCGGTACGGCGCGGCGATCGGCGGCGTCCTGGTCGGCGCCACCTCGTGGACCGTCTGGAACCAGTCCACGGTGAACGAGAAGGTGTACACCGTCTCGCTCCTGTCGATCGCAATCGTCATGTGGCTGGTGGTGCGCTGGGGCGACGACGAGCCGGGTCCCCACCGGGACCGCTGGCTGGTGTTGATCGCCTACGTCCTGGCCCTCACCGCCACGAACCACCTGATGGGTTTCCTCGCGCTTCCCGCCCTCGTGGTCTACGTCGCCTGGACCGACTGGCGGGTGATGGCGCGGCCGTGGGCCATCGTGACGTTCTGGTTCCTGCTTCTGGCGGTGAGCGGCCAGTGGCTGGAGATGCTCCAGGGCGACGGAGTCAAGCGAATCGTGCTCCTGCTCGCGACCGCCGGCGTCCTGGGCTATGCCTTCTGGAAGACACCGCGGGACCCGCTCGTATACCTGGGTATTGTGGCGGTGATCGTCGGCATCTCGCTCAACTATCTCTGGCTCCCGCTGCGCTCGGCTCAGTTTCCGCCGATCAACGAGGGCGAGCCGGTCGGATTCTTCAGCCAGGCGCTGGCGGACGTGCTGAACCGCGTGCAGTACGGCAAGCCGACGCTGCTCGACCGGCAGGCCAGCTTCTTTGGCCAGATCGCCAACTTCTGGCAATACTTCACCTGGCAGTTCGCCCGCGACTGGGGCCGGGTGCCCGCCGCGCTCATGACGGCGCTCTTCTCGGTGCTCGGCGTGTCCGGTGTGTGGACGCTCTGGAAGCGCGACCGCCGCGCCGGTCTCGCCGCCGCCGTCCTGCTCGGCGTCCTCACGGTCGGACTCGTCTTCTACATGAACTTCAAGTACGGGTTCTCCCAGTACCGCCCCGAGTCCCTCCCGCGCGAAGTCCGCGAGCGCGACTACTTCTTCATGGTCTCGTTCTCGGCCTTCGGGGTGTTCGTCGCCCTCGGTCTCGGTGCGCTGATGCAGTGGATCGTGGACGCCTTCAGCCGGAAGGGCACGCCGACGCAGCGGTGGGGAGCCGCGAGCGCGGTGCTCGTGCTCGCGCTGATCCCCCTGCTGGGGAACCGATTGAGCGCGAGCCGGGCGCACGAGACCGTGGCGCGTGACTTCGCCCACGACATGCTGCAGTCGGTGGAGCCGTACGGGATCCTCATCACCGCCGGAGACAACGACACCTTTCCCCTCTGGTACGCCCAGGAGGTCGAAGGTATTCGGCGGGACGTGACGCTGGCGAACCTGTCGCTCATGAACACGGAGTGGCACCTGCGGCAGCTCCGCCGGCGGGAGACGCCCGAGTTCGATCGAGCCAAGGCCGCTTCCATCTGGAAGGACTTCCCGGTGCCGCCACGGCCGACGACGCCGGCGCTGAACCTGGACATCGCCGAGATCGACAGCCTGCCGGAAGCGATGCGGGTGCCGGCCGAGGGCGGCATCGCCTTCGACAGTCTGCAGATGAAATTCGGCTCGGACGTGCTGCTCCGGCAGGACCTCGCGACCGTCTTCCTCATCCGCGACAACATGGGCAAGCGGCCGATCTACTTCAGCTGGAGTGACGGGGGCTACCCGGACCAGACACTCGGTCTCAGTCGCGTACCTGGTCTCGCAGGGGTTCGTGCGGAAGCTGCTGCCGAAGCCCGCGGTGGAGAACGACTCCATCGTGTTGAGCCCCAGTGTGGGCTACCTGGATCTGCCGCGCACGCGGGCGCTGCTGGAGAACGTGTACCACTGGAAGTCGGCGACGCGTGATCGACCGAAGGGCTGGGTGGACCCGCCGTCGGGCTCGATCCTCACGCTCTACCAGGTGATCTACAACGGCGCGGCGCGAGCGTTCGCGGCGGCGGGGGACTCGACCCGGGCGATGCAGGCGGAGGCAGTGAGCCGGCGGGTCGCGCAGGAGCTGACCGAGGGGGAGGAATTTTCAGCGGGACGGCGAGCTGGACCGTCCTAGGAGACTAGAGACCAAGGTCCAGTGTCCTCCTGCTGCGCCGATGCATTTGTTTCCTAGGTATCCCGGTTCAGGAGAATCCGATATGAGAATCCCAACGGTACTCGCCACGGCCTTCGCAAGCCTCATTTCCACCTCCCTGCTGGCCCAGGAGCCGGCGCAGGCTCCGGCCGCGCCAGCCGCGGCGGCGCCAACGCCGACGGCAGCCCAGCTCGGCCTGTTCATCTACCCGGCGAAGGAGCAGACGAAGGACCAGCAGACCAAGGACGAGCAGGAGTGCTACGCGTGGGCCAATGAGCAGAGCAAGATCGATCCCTCGGCGCCCAAGGCCAACGCCGATTCGGCCGCGAAGGCGGCGGAGGCCAAGACCGCCGATGCCACCCAGGGAGCGGCGGTCGGTGGCGCAGCGCGCGGTGCGGCGGGTGGCGCGGTGGTCGGTGCGATCGCGGGCGACGCCGGCACGGGTGCGGCGATCGGTGCGGTTGCGGGTGGGGTGGGAGGACGGCGAGCGAAAAAGAACGCGGAGAAACAGGCCGGCCAGCAGGCCAAGCAGCAGACGGAGGCGGCTTCCGCGCAGCAGACGGAGACCTTCAAGAAGGCGATGAGCGCCTGCCTCGAGGGGCGCGGCTACACCGTCAAATAGACTTCATGTAACTTCTCTCAATCGGTGTCTAAGTGACACCGCCTGTTGCGGTTCAGCGCCTCACTCGCCTTGGGCGATATGGATCGTCCTGCGTCTTCCGACCGCGGCCTTGGGGACCCGGATCCTGAGAATCCCTTTGTCCAACGTCGCTCGGATGTTGTCCGTGTGGATCTCCTGGGGGAACTCGAACACTCGAGACATGGGCTCCGGAGCGTGCTCCCGTTGGATGTACTTCCCCTCGTTCTCGGGCCTGGCACGGGGTTGGGTGCGCACCACGAGGCTCTCCGGGTCCGCCTCAATCACGATCTCGGTCTGCTCCAGTCCGGGGACCGGCACTTCGATCGGCGTGTATGGCGGCGGCATCGCGGTCGGCGCGGCGACACCACACGGCCGCCGACCCCAAACACCCCCTTCGGTGAACGCAACCCACACGATGCGTCCTCTTCATCTCCTCGCGCTGGCTACGGCTATCGCCGCTTCCGGCGCTGCGTGCGGCAGCGACGACGGCGCGAACGGCCCGTCCAATACGGACCCAGTGGCCGACTTCACCGTCCAGTGTATCCTGCTCGCCTGCAGCTTCCTCGACGCCAGCTCGGATCCGGACGCAGGGGATGCCGTCGCGGGCTGGAACTGGAACTTCGGCGATAATTCGGGGCCGGTCACCGCGTCAGACCCGGACCACGCCTATCCGGCCGCGGGTACCTACAACGTCACTCTTACTGTGATCGACCAGAACGGCGGCGATGGCTCGGTCACCAAGCAGGTGGTGGTCACCACGACGCCCCCGGTCACCCAGCCCAGCCATGAAGGCGGCCCTTTCCGCCGATAAGGCACGGTCTTGAAAGGCGAAGCCCGACTTTCGCACGCTGTCCGGCTCAGTCCGTCCCGTTCCCGCTCCCTCTCATTGTGCTCACGGTCCGTTTCCGGCTGAGTCCGTCCGGGCAGCCTCTGGGCGGGTATGTCTCCCCACAAAATTCCCCACAAGGCCACGTTGGGCTTGTCGATGCCTAAGCCGAATGGCTGTGGCTGGTGAACATTTCTGCCGTTTCCCCCTGAATTCAGGGGTCACGTGTGCAGGATGCACGTCCGGAGAGTCAAGAATGTGCAGGATGATCAGCCGAAGTTGGCACAGAAGTTCGCACACCCCGAGGTGAGCTGTACCGGAACCTGCCAGCGTGCGATCCCTACGGGGCGATCAGATGGTGGAGCCCTCTGTTGGATCAGGTCCCAGCGGCCTTCCCTGTCCTTTTACGTCCGGCCTTTCATGCGCTTTCACGGTGTGACGTCTGAACGACGGGTTCGCAGATCCTCAAGACGCGGCTCGCGGCTCTGCCCACCCCGAAACACAAAATGGCTGGGATCGCAAATCCGTTGCTGCTCGGGAACTCCCTGGGCTTCCGCTCTGGCAAGTAGTTGCTCTGCCAGCAGCCACGCCGGCCACCACTCGTTCGGGGGGATGCCTCGGTACAGGTGTGCGTATTGTGGCTTGAGGCGCCCTTGGCGCTCGCCTCGTTTCCCTGGCTTGTGCATGCCCTCCTCCCGTCCGTCTGACCGAGCGCGAGGACCCGTGGCGTTGCGGCCACGGCTTTCGCCGGGTGTGCCTTTGTCGAGGGATGGTGAGTGCGCTCTTACCTAGGGCTCGGTTCGAGGGCTGTCAAGACGGGTGGGCCGAAGGCACCGGAATCCGTCCGGGATCCCCAAGCCCAACGTCACCATTCACGATCTCCGCCACACCTTCGGCGTCCACTGCGCCCAAGCGGGCGTGCCGATCGCGCGGCTCCAGAAGCTGCTCGACCATGCCTCGCCGCACATGACGTTGCGGTACATGAAGCACGCGCCGGAGAGCTACTTTGCGGAGGATGCGGCGAAGGTGGCGGCGAGCATCAGCGGGGAGCGGAACCGGGAGGCGGAGGCACAGGCGGCGCTGGCCCGGGAGAGCATCCGGCCGGCCTAAGTAGTCGGGGTTCTTCCCCACATTCTTCCCCACACCAGGGGCGCTGGAACTGAGAAAGGACGTGAGCGGGCTTGCGTAACCAGAAGTGCGGTATGAGGTTTGATCCTCAAGGCGTGGTGGCCGAGTGGTTTAAGGCAGCGGTCTTGAAAACCGCCAAGGGCGAAAGTCCTTCGTGAGTTCGAATCTCACCCACGCCGCTGTAACCAATCGACTTAGTACGTTGAAGGGCCACCGATCGGAGGTGGCCCTTCTGGCGAAAAGAAGTACCTAACTCGATTCCACCATGGGCAAGAAGCTACCCATCATCAGCTGCTGCCCACCAGCCACGAGGAGATCGTGGCTCTGTACATCACGGAGCGCGAGTCGTGCGCAGCCCGATCTACGGTCGGATGTTTTGGTTCAGCCGGAAGAAGTTCGTCGGATCGTGCTTGCGCTTGAGCGCGCGGAGCCGCTCGTACTTGGCCTCGCCATAGGCCGCCCGCACTCGGTCCTGCCCCTCCTCACCGAGAAAGTTCACGTAGACACGGCCCGTGGAATACGGACGCACCGCCTCCCACAGCTCCCGGGTCCACGCCATGCACGCGGACGCACGGGCGGGCTCGGACCAGACGGCGTCGATGTTCACCGCATGGGCCGCCCGCCGGTCTTCGAAGGCCGATCCCTCCGGATCCTGTCGACCGACGGCGCCGCCCAGGTGGAAGATGATCGTGTAGGACTCCGGCGTCGCGCCCCCCCAGGCCCGCTCGGCGAGCGTGTCGATGAGGGCGTCGCTGAGCGATGGCACGTACTCCGATTTCCAGTAGTAGCCGAGCCCGTGGGGCGCGGTGGGGTCGAAGAGCGCCTGGTGTGAGACGTACGGCGTCGGCCGGATCAGGTCCACTAGTGGCTCGCCGAACCGCCGCAGCGGGGCAATCGCTCGCTCGCCCTCCTCCACCGAGCCCGCGTAGCACGCGCCGATGACCACGACCGGTTGCCCGTGCACCCACGGAGGAAGGAAGGGCGCGGGCGGCGCCATCCGGAGGACCACGATGGTCGTGAGCTCGTCGGGCGCGCTCCCGATGAAGTCGCGGTAGAAGCCCAGGACCTCGCGGGCCTTCGCGGCAGGGTGGAGCATCACGCCGGCGAGGACGATCGGTCCGACGGGGTGCAGACGATACTCGAAGGAGGTGACCACCCCGAAGTTGCCGCCGCCACCGCGGAGCCCCCAGAAGAGGTCGGCGTGCTCCTCAGCGCTGGCGCGAAGGAAGTCGCCGTCGGCGGTGACCACATCGGCCGACAGGACGTTGTCGGCGGCCAGTCCGTGTCGGCGCATCAGCCAGCCGAGCCCCCCGCCGAGCGTGAGACCCGCGATGCCGGTGTGGGTGATGATCCCGCCGGGCGCGGCGAGCCCGAAGGCCTGGGTCTCGCGGTCGAACTCGCCCCAGAGGAGTCCCGCCTGCGCTCGTGCCGTTCGCCCCGCCGGATCGACCCACAGGCCCTTCATCGGTGAGAGATCGATCACGAGCCCGCCGTCACACACCGCGGTGCCGGCGACGTTGTGGCCGCCGCCTCGCACGGCGACGAGAAGATCGCGCTCGCGCGCGAAACGGACCGCGGCCTGGACGTCGGCGGCGCCGGTGCAGCGCGCGACGAGCCCGGGATGACGATCGATCGCACCGTTCCAGATCGCGCGGGCGGCGTCGTACTGCGGGTCGCCGGGACGGATGAGCTCTCCACGGAAGTGTCGCGCCAGGTCGGCGAGGGCCGCATCGTCGAGAGCGGTGGCGTCGCGACGCTCAGTCTCGAGAGCTGATTGAGCAACCATAGAGCACCTCCTGGTGACCGCCAGGATAGGCTCCGGCCGGCCGGGCGGTAAAGCACAAAAAATGGACTTGCGACGCCCTCCGCCGTTCACTATTCTCGGGCCAGGATGAAGGGGTACGGCCAGTTCTGCCCGGTCGCCAAGGCGGCCGAGATCGTCGCCGAGCGATGGACCCCGCTCGTCCTGCGCGAGCTGCTCTGCGGGAGCCGTCGCTTCAGCGACCTCCACCGGGGTGTGCCCCTGATGTCGCGCACGCTCCTCGCCGGACGTCTCGAGCAGCTCGAGGACGCCGGGATCGTGCGGAGCGTGCCCAGGCCGCGTGGCCGCGGGCGCGAATACCACCTCACCGCGGCGGGTGAGGAGCTGCGGCCGCTTATCGAGTGCCTCGGCGAGTGGGGCCAGCGGTGGGCCCGTGCACAGGTCGGCCGCGGTGACCTGGACCCGGGCCTGCTCATGTGGGACATCCACCGGCGTGTGAACCTGGAAGCGCTGCCCCCGGAGCGGGTCGTCGTGCGCTTCGACTTCCGCGGGGTGCCGGCGACCATGCGTTGCCCGAGATATTGGTGGCTCGTGCTCGAGCGGCGGGAGGTCGACCTCTGCCTCAAGGACCCCGGTTTTCTGGTCGACATCGTGGTCAGCGCCGACCTCCGGACTCTGACACGGGTCTGGATGGGTGACGTGCGGCTGGCCGAGACCGTCCGTGCTGGCCTGATCCGGCTCGATGGGCCGCGGTCGCTCGTCCGCGCTTTCCCGACCTGGCTCACGCTGAGCGCATTCGCCGGCGTCGAGCGCGTCGGGGCCGCGGTCGCCGCCCGCCCAGCATAGCGACCCAAACGGCCCGATGGTCCGGGCCTCAATCCATCGACACTCGTGCCGACCAACACGTTCTGCTCCAACCGCAGCATCACGTCCGCTGTGCTCGCCGCCCTGTTGCTCTCTGCCGGCTGCGGGCAGAAGACTCCTGCTGCCGCTGCCCCCGACCCGATGAATCGGATCGCCGAATCCTATGTTCGACTCGTGCTGGCCCTCGGCGAGCACGACCCCAACTACGTGGACGCCTACTACGGACCGCCCGAGTGGCGGAACCAGGCCAAGGCCCGGAAGCAATCACTGGACAGCATCCGCGCCGAGGCACAGGCCCTTCAAGCCGAATTGGCCGCGAGTCGACCCGACTCGAGCGATTCGCTGGCCCCGCTGCGCCATGAGTATCTCGTCAAGCAGCTCCGTGCGATGCAGGGTCGGCTCGATTTCCTCGCCGGGCGGAAGGCCACCTTCGACGAGGAATCCGCGGTGCTGTACGACGCGGTCGCGCCGACCTTGAGCGAGGAGCACTTCAAGGCGATCGTAGCCCGCCTCGATCGCGAGCTTCCAGGCTCGGGCTCCGTCCCTACCCGGTTCGAGGCATTCCGCGCCAGGTTCACCATTCCGCGCGAGCGCCTCGACACCGTCTTCCGCACCGCCATCGCGGAGTGCCGAGCTCGAACGGCCAAGCACATCGATCTCCCGCCGACCGAGAGCTTCACGGTGGAGTACGTGACGGACAAGCCGTGGAGCGGGTACAACTGGTACCAGGGCGGCTATCGCAGCGTCATCCAGGTCAACACCGATCTGCCGATCTTCATCGATCGCGCCATCGACCTCGCGTGCCACGAGGGGTACCCTGGCCACCACGTCTACAACCTGCTGCTCGAGCGTGAGCTGGTACGCAGGCGCGGCTGGAGCGAATTCACGGTCTACCCGCTGTTCAGCCCGCAATCCCTGATCGCGGAGGGCAGCGCCAACTTCGGTGTCGCGATGGCGTTCCCGGGGACGGAGCGGGTGACCTTCGAGCGCGAGCGGCTGTTCCCCCTGGCCGGGCTCGATCCTGCCCAGGCCGATCGCTACTACCGGGTCATGGCGCTGCAGAAGGAGCTCGCCTACGCGGGCAACGAGGCGGCGCGCCGGTATCTGAACGGAGAAGCTGATTCCGCGGCCGCCGAAGGGTGGCTGACCCGGTATGCCCTGATGGAGCCGGCGCGAGCCCGGCAGCGGATACGCTTCTTCGACACGTACCGGAGCTACGTGATCAATTACAACCTGGGCGAGGACCTGGTGCGGGAATACGTGGAGCGGCTGGGGGGCGATGATCAGGCGCGGCGGTGGAGCGTGTTCGCGGGGCTGCTCTCCTCTCCTCGGCTGCCGTCGGGGCTGAAGTAGACGCCCTCAGCGACCGAACTTCTTCCACTCCGTCCTGAGATCGGCCGCGAGGCCCTTCGGCACGGCGATCCCGCGGTACAGCGCTCGAGCCGGCCCCTCCGCCGGCATGCCCACCCTGCGCCTCGCCTCCGCGACCGGAAGGTCCCACAGCTCGTCGATCGGCAGATTGAAGAGGTCGGTCAGCCGGGTGCGCTTCGCGTGATCGTAGGCGCGCGGGAAAATGCCGAGACGGATTCCACGGAAGACCTGGCGGAACGATGCGATCCGCCGGGCGCACTCCACGAACGCCCCGCCATAGAACAGCACCCAGCCGACCGCCTTGGGTACTCCGCGCGAAGCGAAGTAGAGCCCCTGCTCCGCCGCCTCGCCCGCGAGAAGCACGAGCGGCGGCTCGTCGTGGGTGAAGGTAGTGCCGGTCAACACATGTGACGCGTCGTGCACCAGGTAGATGCGCTCGGGCGCGCGCGGTCCGTTGATCAGCTTGCGGAACACCTTTAGAAACGCCGGCTTCGCCGGCACCGGGAGCCCCACGTAGCCGTTGACGTCCCGGAATCGCTGGATCGCGGCTCCGAGCGTTATCGTTTCACGATCGCCCTCCCAGTCGTAGGCCGAGAGGAGCAGTTGCTCGGCGCTCGCCTCTCCCACGCCCACGGTCCCCGGCTCGGCTGCCGTGGCGCCGCTCATGAGGCCGTCCGGGTCCGTGCGGCCTGGCGATCGTCGCTTCGCCCGGCCAGCTCGGCTTCGAGGTCCGCGGTGGATCGCCCGGAGATGTAGCGGCGATACCAGACTTCCGCCGTCAGCAGCAGCCAGATCCGGTTGCCGTGGTCGCGACGCCGGGCGAGATGCTCCTCGACCAGCTCACGGATCCGCTCGCCCCGGAGATACCCGTCGCGCACCAGCTCGCTCTGGAGCAGCAGGCGCGGCGCGAGGCTCCGCACCTCTCCCTCGAGGATGTACATCAGAGGCGAGGCGAACCCCTGCTTCTTCCGACGCAGGACTTCGGGTGGGAGGTAGCGCTCCCCCAGCCGGCGCTCCAGGTAGCGTAGCTGCCGACCTCGGACCTTGAACGACGCCGGGACACGGGCCATGAACTCGGCGAAACGTGGGTCGAGGAATGGAGAGCGCGACTCGAGGCTGTACGCCATGGTCGCGCGGTCGAGGATCATCAGCGACTGACCGGGCAGCCGGGACATCGTGTCCACGTACATCATCCGGTCGATCGCCTCCTCCGCCGGCGCATCCTCGAAGAGCTGCAGCACGCACGCGTCCGCCCGATTCGCTCCCAGCGCCGACCGGAAGGCAGGCGTGTACAGCTCGGCTCGCTGCTGCTCGTTGAACCAGAAGAACTGCATGCTTTCCGCGTAGCGCTCCCCGCCGGTCTTGCGCGACATGAGGTCCACCCAGCGGAGCTTGTGGGTCAAGCTCTTGAAGGTGAACTGATCCGGCATCCGGCCCAGGACCTGAGTCGCGACCAGGTCCCGGAGCACCGCGGGAACCTGCCGATACGCGTCGAGCCAGCGGTCGGCCGAGTAGCGGTCGTACCCGCCGAAGAGCTCATCGCCCCCGTCGCCGCCGAGCACGACCTTGACCTCGCGCGCCGTCATCCTGGCGAGATGCAGCAGGCAGACCGAGAGTGGATCCGCCGGCTCGTCGAGAGCGGAAACCAGCCGGGGAAGGTCAGTGACGATCTGCGGCGTGACCTCCTCGCCGAAATGCCGGGTGCCGTAGCGCGCCGCCACGGCGTTCGCCGCGGGCAGCTCGTTGAGGTCCCGGTACGGAATGCCCATCGAGAACGTGCGAAGCTCCGAGCCAAGCGCCTTCGCGGCATAGGAAGCGATGAGGGTGGAGTCGAGCCCGCCGCTCAGGAAGGCGCCCACCGGGACGTCGCTGGTGAGGTGAAGGCGGACCGTCTCTTCGAGCAGCGCGTCGATGCGATCGAGCAGCTCCTCCTCGCCATAGGTCCACTTGGGGCCGTAGCTCAGGTCCCAGTATCGCTCGATCCGAGTCCGGCCGTCCTCCCACACCATGAAGTGGGCGGGAGGGAGTGACCGGACCCTCGAGAAGAAGGTCTCCGGAGGCTGCACGAACCTGAGGGTGAGATACTGGTCCAGCGCGGCCGGCGACAGCTCCGCCAGCGACGGATCGTCGGCGAGGAGAGCCTTGATCTCGGAGGCGAAGGTGACGCGGCCCGCCACCTCGGTATAGAACACCGGCTTCTGGCCGAAGTGATCGCGGGCGAGCAGCAGGCGACGGCGCCGGCGATCCCAGATCGCAAAGGCGAACATCCCGCGGAGCCGCTGGAGCATTCCTTCGCCATGGTCCTCGTACAGGTGGACCAGCACCTCGGTGTCGGACCGGGTGCGGAACTGGTGCCCCTTCGCCTGCAGCTCGCGGTGCAGGCTCTCGTGGTTATAGATCTCCCCGTTCAGGATGACGACGACGCTGCCGTCCTCGTTGGTGAGTGGCTGATGCCCACCCGCCAGGTCGATGATGCTGAGGCGACGCATGCCGAGCCCGGTGCCGCCGTCGGTGAATGTGCCCCAGTCGTCGGGGCCCCGGTGCCGGATCGCGTCGCACATGCGGACGATCTCGGCCTCCGAGACTGTCCCACTGCCTACTCGCCCGACGATACCGCACATCTCAGGCAGCCCTCTTCCGGCCCCACGCCACCATCATGTAGCCCGGCGAGAACGGGATCAGGTTGTCCAGCATGGTCCAGGCGCGAAGCGCCGGGTACACCGCCGAATACACTCTGTACGCCGTCCCCACCTTGTTGAGGGCCTCGGCGCTCATCGGCGCCGTGTCGCCGTGGAAATCCTGCTCGGTCGTTTCCTTGGCCTGCATGGATTTCCGGTGGTACGCGTAGTTGAGCAGATCCTCCAGCGACTCGGTGAACAGGCGGCAGTAGTCGTCCATCCCCTGCACCTCCAATCCATGCCGCTCCATCAGCGCCTTCGTCTTTGCCGGTGGATAACCGTCCCGTGCGTGGCCGAACCCCTCCTGGTCCGCGGTGAACCCGAGCACGCGCTTGAGCGCGAAGCCAGGCCGGCCGGTCTCTCCCTTCGGCGCCATGAACAGAAAGTCACCGCCAGGCTTGAGGACCCGCACCATCTCGGCGAAGAACCGCTCGTCGTCCTTGATGTGCTCCAGGAAGTTGATGGCCGCGACCACGTCGTACGAGGCACTGCGGAACGGCACGGTGCGATCGTCGATCTGGACCACGCGCTCACCGACCAGCTGGCGTGCCGAGCGGACATGGTCGCGCTCGAAGTCGCAGCTGGTCCAGGTGCCGCCCTGCTGCCGGAGGAAATGCGAGGTCAGCCCCGTGCCGCAGCCCAGTTCCAGGCACCGCCGGCCCTGAACGGGGGGCAGATGGTCGAGCAACGCCTTGACCGTGGTCTTCTTCTTCAACGATCGGCGGTAGAGCTGGAGCTGCCAGTGCTCCGCCGGTGCGTGCTGTCCGTTGTCCTGCATCGTGCTCCTCAGTTCAGGAGACCGGCGCGCCGGTAGTCCTCGGCGGTGCGCTTGACGCCCTCGGGCAGATCCACCTGCGGCGCCCAGTCGAGCAGCCGGCGCGCGCGTGAGGTATCGAACTCCGAGTCGCTCCAGAAGAAGTCCATTCGTCGCCGATAGATGGGCGGCTCGACTCGCAAGACCTTGGCGACGTCCTCCACCACTGCCGCGGTGGCGAGCATCGGCGCCAGCGGCAGACGGATGCCGTATCGGGGGCTGCCCGTGGCCTCCTGGACCAGCCCGATCAGCTCCTTCAGCGTGTGCGATCTCGGGCCGGCGACGATCGCGGATTCGCCCAAGGCCTCGTCCCGCTCGCATGCCCGGAAGAAAGCCGAGACGACGTCATCTACATAGACCATGTGCCGGCGTCCCGTCCCGCTGCCGAACAACGGAAAGCGACCTCGGGCCACCCCCTTGAAGAGCTTGAGGAGGCGCTGATCCCTGGGCCCGTACACGTCCGCCGGCCGAAGAATGACGAAGGGCCGCCGCCCGTCGGCGTAGAACTGCCGGACCATCCGCTCGGCCGCCACCTTCGTCCGCTCGTACACGTTGCCCGGCGCGAGGGGAGAACTCTCGTTCGTGATCCCCGGCGCTCGGTGCCCATAGATACCGATCGTGCTGCAATAGACGAAGCGCTCGACCCCTCGTTTCCTCGAGGCCTCGAGCAGATGCCTGGTTCCGTCCAGGTTGATCGACTCGAAGAACTCGTCCTGCTTGGCGCCTTCCCGCATCGCCACCGCGAGGTGGAAGACGTGGGTGACGCCTCGCATCGCGCGTTGGCACAGCTCCTCGTCGGTGATGCTGCCCGGAAGGATCTCGACGCCTTGCCTGCGCATCAGCTCGACGTTGGCTTGCTCCTCGGGCCGATCGGTGAGGCCCAGCACCACGACCTCCGCGCCACGCCTGCGGCCCTCCTCCGCCAGGTGGGACCCGATGAAGCCCGTTCCCCCCGTCACCAGCAGTCTCACCCGAACCGCTCCCCGATCGCGGCGACGATCCGCTCGCTCGCGTGTCCATCGCCGTAGGGATTCACCGCGTTCGCCATCCGGCGATAGGCCTCGGGGGAGGACAGCAGCTCGCTCGCAAGGGACACGATTCGGTCCTGATCGGTCCCCACTACCACAGCCGTGCCCGCGGCCACCCCCTCCGGGCGTTCCGTGACTTCCCGGAGCACGAGCACGGGCTTACCGAGCGAAGGGGCCTCCTCCTGCACGCCTCCGCTGTCCGTCAGGATCAGGGATGCCCGGGACATCAGGTGGACGAATTCGACGTAATCCACCGGCTCGATCAGCGTGACTCGCTCGAGATCGCAGAGCGTCGCCTCGACGGTTCGCTTCACCTGCGGATTGGGGTGCACCGGGAGCACGACCTGGATGTCGGGGAAGCGTTCCACCAATCGCCGAAGGGCCGCGCAGGTGGACTCGAGCGGTGCACCGAAGCTCTCGCGGCGGTGGGTCGTCACCAGCACTACGCGGCGCCCCGGATCGATCGCGGCCAGCGCGGGTGTCCGGAACCGATACTCGGGTCGGACGGTCTGCAGCAGCGCATCGATGACGGTATTGCCGGTGAGATGGACGTCGGCCGCCGGCACGCCTTCGGCGAGCAGGCAGTCGCGGGCCTGGGCGGTGGGCGCGAAGTGCAGCGAGGCGAGACGGGTGGTGAGCACCCGATTCATCTCCTCGGGGAACGGCTGGTAGCGGTCGCCGGTCCGAAGCCCGGCCTCGACGTGGCCCGAAGGCACCTTGTCGAGATACGCCGCGAACGCCGCGGCGAAGCTCGTCATGGTGTCGCCCTGAACCAGGAGAATGTCGGGTCGGATGCGACGGATGAGCGGAGGCAGGCGCTCGAGCACCCGCGAGGTGATCTCGGCCGGCGACTGGCCCGGGGTCATGAGATCGAGATCGTGGTCCGCGTGGACTCCGAAGACGCCGAGCACCTGGTCGAGCAGCGCACGGTGCTGGGCCGACACGCAGACCACACTCTCGAACCTCGGGTCCGCCTGGAGGGCGTGCACGACCGGCGCCATCTTGATCGCCTCCGGCCTCGTGCCGAAGACGCTGAGCACCCGGATCATCGGACGGCGGCGCGCGGCCGCAGCCGCTCCGCGAGGCTCTGCATCGTGACGAAGCGATATCCATGCTCGAGCACTGCAGCGAAGACCTGGCGCAGGACCCCTTCGCGTACGCCCTCGTAGCACGGATGCCCGTACAGGATGACGTGGGTCCGCGACTCCAGGTGCTCGTGAAGCTGCCGCATGACCTCGGCGTCCGGTGTGCCACGCGCGCCGTGGTACTCGAGAAATGGGATCGTACGCGGGCCCGCGAGCGTCACGGGGATGGTCCAGTGGCGCAGCTCGCGACCGCCGGCCGTAGCGGGTCGCGGCTCGCCGCCGATGCCGTCACCGTTGTACCGGAAGCCCAGCCGGTCGAGCAGCAGCATGACCCGCTCGTCGGAGTAGAAGCCGGGAGAGGAAAAGCCGGCGGGCTTCCCGAAGTGGCGGACGAAATGTCCGTAGGACTCCTCGAGATCCGCCTCGAGCGTGGAGTCGGGCAGCTCGTGAAACCGCCGGCTCCAGATCACGTGATCCATGCCGCCATGGAGGCCGAGCTCGTGGCCCTCCGCCTGCAGCGCGTTCAGCTCGGGGATGAACGAGAGGCCGACGGGACGGGAAAGCGCGGTCTCCAGGAGAAACCGCGGCCAACCGGTCTTCTGGATGAGGTGAACGGCTTCACGATCGGCCAGCTTGGCCTTGGAACGGGTGACGCCCTTCCCCAGCCACTCGCGGAGGTTGGTGGAGCGGCCCAAGTTCACGAAGAAGGTGTTGGGCATACCGAAGTCCCGGCACACCGCGCGAATCCTCGGCATGCCGTCGGTCATGCAGACCCGGTGGTCTACATCCCAACGAAAGACGAACAGCCGGTCGGTCACCGGTCGACTCGGGCGCCGATGTCTCGGTAGAGTTGCTCGAACTGCTCCGCTGTTCGGTCCCAATCGAATAGTCTGAGCGCGCGTTCGCGCCCCGCGTGTCCCATGCGCCGCCGGAGGTCCGCATCGTCCAGCAGGCGACCGATCGCCGTGGCCAGCGCCGACGAGTCACCCCTCGGGACCACGAGACCGGTGACGCCGTCCTCCACCACTTCCGGGAGTCCACCGGCGTCGGTCGCCACGACCGGCACCTCACAGCCCATCGCCTCGGCCGCGGGAATGCCGAATCCCTCCTCCAGAGAGGGGATCACGGAGACCGCGGCCGCCCGGTAGTAGGGCGGGAGCGAAGTGTTGGGGACCCAGCCGAGGAAAGTCACGTCGTCACCGATCTCCAGGTACTCGGCGAGCTTCACCAGCTCGGGCCGCTCGAAACCGTCGCCCGCGAGCACCAGTTTGATGTCCGGGAATCTGGGTTTGAGCTGCGCCACCGCCTCGATGAGGAACCGGATGCCCTTGCGAGGAAACAGCTGCCTGCAGGCGAAGATCATCCGCGGACCGTAGCGAGGGTCGGTCCCGTTCCCGGTCTCGCCGGGACTGAACCGACGCAGATCGGTCCCGTTGAACACGAGGCGGATGGCCCCGGGCGGGGCGCCCGCGCGGAGCGCATGCTGCCGGCAGTCCTCGGTGATGGCGGTCAGGGCGCCGGCGTGCTTGAGGGTCCAGTGCAGCGGGGGACGGACGTACCACCGGGTCGGGAAGTCGTACCCCTGCTCCGGATTCACGTAGACGTCACCGCCATGCATCGTGATCACGCTGGGCAACTGGAGCCGCCGTGCGGCCAGTACGGCCGCCGGGCCGGTAGGAATTGCCCAGTGCGCGTGGATTACGTCGGCGCCGCGCTCCTTGGTCACCGTCATCGTGGCCCGATACTGGGCCTCGAGATAATGGCTCATCACGGCCACGCGCGCGAATTTCCCGAGTAGGCTCACCCGGCTCTGGGCGACCCGGCCGTAGGTGAGGTCGGCCGGGAGATCCATCGGAAACCTGACGATGTCCACTCCATCGAAGGTCTCGGCGGAAGGCAGCGACCGAGGCCCCGGCGTCACGACCGTGACCCGGTGTCCGCGCCGCACGAGATGCCGGTTGATATCGTGAACGTACGTGGCCTGCGTGTCGGACGCGTGCTGCGGGTACCAGTAGGTGGGACAGACGATCTGCAACGGCGCTCCCAGCCCCCGGGCTGATGTGACGGGGGCTGCCGGTGAGTTGAGCTGGAGTGCCCCTGTCGTCATTGAACTATCTGAACCAGTGGCCAAAGAGTAGGCGAACGTAGGCGTAAGTTCAACATCCATGCCAGATGCAGCCTTCCGCAAAGTCCGAAATATCACCACCGTGCCGGACCCCTGCCAAGGCTTTGTGGAGTTCCTGCGACAGTCGGTGGAGGAAATTAGCCCAAGTGCAACAGCTGCTTTGACCTAGAGCCGGGTTTCCCACCGTTCGGCCAGCGGATCTTTCGGTCCGTCGCCCGCCGCGTCGGCTACAACCACTTGAAATGGATTGGGATACGCTGTCGGCAAGAGTCGGGGAGGTCCTGCAGGGAGACCGACAGGCACTACTCAGGCGAGACCACTCAGGTACGCGCGCTTCCCTCCAACATCGCCTTCACCTTGGCCGCCAGGTCGTCCTGGGTGAAGGGCTTGGCGATGAAAGGCGCCCCGGGCTCGAGCAGACCCCCCTGGAACACCTCCGACGCGAAGCCCGACATGTAGAGGATCGGCTTGCCCGGCCAGCGCAATTCGATCTGCTGGCCAAGCTCTCGGCCGTTCATGCCGGGCATCTTGATGTCGGTGAGGACGAGGTGGATTGGTCCGGCGTGCTGCTCGATGGTCGAGAGTGCCTCCCGCCCGTGTCTCGCCTCCAGTGCCTGGTAACCGGTCCAGGTCAGCATCCGGCAGGCCAGCCGACGCACCGCCTCTTCGTCATCCACGACCAGCACGGTGTACCCGCCGGCGGGGCGCTCCTGGGATCCGGAATTTCGTGCGGGGGCCTGCTCTCGCATGCGGACAGTCCTATGACCCGAGAGGGTTCGTTTCAGCGGTCCAAGGCTTGTGCGGCGAGGTTACAAGGTGCAGGAGACCCGCCCCCACCACAAGCGCCCTGCAGCTCTTCCCACTGTGCACAAGACGTGCCCGGCTGGCCGTCCGCCCCCACCCTTCCCCTGCCCCGGCTCCAGAAGATCCTCGGCCACGCCACACCAGCGATAATGCTCCGGTACGCCTTCCACGCCCCCGAGGCATTCTTCGCCGACGATGCGGCCAAGATCGCGGCCAGCCTGAGCGGCACGGTTGACCGTGAAGCCGAAGCAGTACGGAAGGCCATTGTGCAGCGGGCGGGGACAGCTTGATGATCTAGACGACTTTTCGGTGTCTGTTATCTTCGCTCGACCCCACCACCAACAGGCGGGAGACAGCAATGGTAACGGCTCAGTTTGGGGCGTGACGTTGAGAATAGGCTATCACGGCTACGTACAAGCTGATAACTTCCGGAAGCGGTCCCTTTCTCGCTCTGCCACTTCCGGCTGTCCCTCGCCGGTATCAAAAGGCCCACAATGTCGCCGTTATCGCTCCTCCTGTCGGGGGCACACATTGTCTGTGCCGACCGGAACCCCCAACTGTTGGATATGATGGTCGTGACCCTCCGCTCCGAGGATTACTGCGTCTTTCGAGCTTACGACGGGCTGTCGGCACTGCAATTGGCCTTGTCGCTCAAGCAGATTGACCTCCTGATCTCCAACACGAGCATGCCTGGATTGAACGGACCGGAGTTGATCAGGGCGGTTCGGAAACAACTGCCCACGTTGCCGATCCTTTATGTCAAGAACATGGATGCCGAGCACAGCGGAATCCCTCCGGGTCTACCGCCCGACGTGCCGATCCTGCGCGAGCCCTTCACGAAAGAGCAACTGCTGGAGGCGGTTCGGCCGCTGCTCGTCAAGGATTGACTCTAATCGTCCCGGGATCAGGTTTTCGCCTGCGCGATCCCGCCAGGAGACGGGGCGGCTTCTGTAAGGTTGAGAATGGGCCAGTACCGGAGAGGGACCAATACCCTCGGCGCTTTTGCCCATCTCACGGCCAGTGGCCATTTTCCACCCTCGCTGGAGTGGTGGCCGAGTGGCTGAAGGCACCGAACTGAACCGCGAACTGGATGCGCTTCGCGGACCGGTGCGCTCCACTTCGCGGGTCCCTGCGGCCCTAGAGGTACTCGACCCGCAACCACGGCCCTGGGCCGATCAATCCTCGCCGGATCCATCAAGGGCTGGGGCATAGGCCGCGAGCACGGCCGGCCCGAGCCGGTCTCCTTGCTCCTCAGGCAGCGGGTCCCGTCCAGTCCGAATGCGAGGCCCTCGGCCTGCGGCAGCAGCCGTCGCGGCAGGTCGCGAAGGGCGATCACCCGCCCGTCGCCCGTAAGCTTAGCGATCCGTGCGTTGGGAACGTCCACCAGCAGCCCGCCGTTGCCGTCGGGGGTCCACGTCATGCCGGACGTGGCGAACTGGTCCGCGGAGGATCCGTTCGTGGCTAGCGTGGAGAGCGAGCCTTTCGGAGTCCTGGGGCCGGAATAGTCACAGTGTCCGGACAATACGTCGGACACCTAGCCGCCAACTGCCCGCCGCCACCCGAAGCGGTGGGTCCCGGTTCGGTGGGATGCCATGGTCTGCCCAACAGAAGGTGGCCCTTCCGCTTGTACCGCTGCAGGCGGCGGAGTCGGTCGTTAATGCCTGGTCGTCCGCTTGCCCTCAAGCGAGGGCACGGATCATGCGCCAGACGCCCGCCTTGAGATTCGCTTGACGCCCTTCCGCTATGCTGGTCTTGTCCGTCGCCTTGTCGGCAGCACCTCACCCTTGAAACCGGCAAGAAATGAGGAGGAACTCATGCGATCCTGTACCGCGCGTACCGTAGTGCTTGGCACGGCGCTTTTGGCAACGACCAGGGTGTCGGGAGGGCGCCGAGGAGCCGACGCCCAGCTACGCCCACCCTCTCGACCACCGTCACGGCGGCGGCCGCGCCTGGCATTGCGCATGGTCAGCGCCGGCGGCGACCATACCTGCGCCGTGACCACGACGGACCTCGCCTACTGCTGGGGTCGAGGAGGACATCTCACGCCCGCGCCCGTCTCGGGGGGCTCAAGTTCCTGGAGGTGAGCGCCGGCGGAGGCATTCAAGGCAGCTCCACGACCCGGGACGGTGAGCTGCGGCGTCACCACGGCCCAGCGGCTCTACTGTTGGGAAGAAGACCTGGTGCCGGCGGAGGTGCCCGGGGGCCGCAGGTTCCGGAAGGTAAGCGTCGGACATGAGCACATCTGCGCGGTGAATCCGTTCGACGTCGCCTTCTGCTGGGGCAGCAACGATTCGGCCAGCTCGGCACGGGAGGCGGCTCCACCACGACGCCGACCCGGGTGGTCGGCGGGCACAAGTGGCGGCGGGTGTTCGCTGGGGCCAGCCAGACCTGCGGGGCGACGCTGGACAACAAGGGGTATTGCTGGGGGGCGAACGTCTTCGGCCAGGGTGGCAGCGGGGTACTGGTGTTCACGCAGCCGAAGCCGACGCTGATCGCTGGCGGCCTCAGCTGCGGCAGGTCCGTCCGGGCTCGGGGCTCGACAACGGCATCAACTCGGTGGAGTTCGACACCGGCATCGGCTGCGGGGTGACCACAGGACGACCGGGCATACTGCTGGGGGCTCGGCGCCATCGGCTCGACGGCCGGGCGGAGCAGCACGCCGCTGCTGGTGGCCGGCGGGCGCCGCTACAGCACGGTGCAGCCCGGAATCTTCCACACCTGCGGGCTGACCCTCGCCGGCGTGGCCTTCTGTTGGGGGAGCAACGACGTGGGCCAGCTGGGCCGGGTGGGGAGCTTCAGCCAGACACCGGTACGGGTGGCGGGCAACCTCGTGTTCGAGGGGATCAGCGTGGCGCGGCGGGCTTTCACACCTGCGGGGTGACCGCGGCGCAGCAGGTCTACTGCTGGGGCGGGAACGGCAGCGGCCAGCTCGGCGATGGGACGCATACCAATCGCTCGACGCCGGTGGCGGTCGTGCAGTAGTGGTCAGGCACTCGACGTCGTGGGGGGTGTGACCCCTACGACGGGGTGCCATATGAGCGGCTCGCGCGCGGGCGAACCACGGCATGATGGTCTTGAGCTCCGCGGCGCCAGTCAAAATCGAGGTGCAAGCGAACTTTCGCGAGGGATCGTTTTCCTACGAAGTTGTGGCCAGTGCCCGGCCGCTTATCGACAACCTGCTTCACAATCTCAGCATTAGCGATCTCCTCGGCATACTTGGTCTGACCGGTACCGGCGGACTCAGTGTCTTAGGCCTAATAAAGTGGTTGCGTGGGCGATCAGTTGCCGGCGCCGAGCCGCTGGGCAACAACGTAATGATTCGGACTGGCGACGGGTCTACGGTTTTCGCCCCCACCATCGTTTACAACTTGACCCAGAATCTGACGATCCGAAGAGACGTGCAGGGCGTCGTGGAACCACTCGAAGAGACCCGGTGTGGATTCATTTCTGGCCGGAAGGCCGGGCGAAGTTGGCACGATGGTATCGCGCGAGGAGGCGGAGTATTTCACCGCGCCTGAGCCCGGCCAGCGTATCTTGCAGGATGGCGACCGGGAGATGTTGGTGGAGGTAGTATCTCCGACCTTCCGCCGAGGTAAGAAATGGCGGTTCGCACCAGGGCGACTCGACGTTTTTTGCTTTAGTTCTTGACGACGCTTTCTTGGTCCAAGTGGCGCGACACGAGAGAGTGTTCGGAACCGGTGTATGCACTCCGAGTGCTGATGCGGGAGCGGTTTACCCAATCAGCGACAGGAATGACAGTTCTTCGTGAGGTTATTCGAGTGTTGGAGTACATACCCGCCCCTCAACTCGATCTGCTGGGCGGATCGCCGCCCGAGCTACCTGACTTGAGTGAATTTGATGAATGAGATGCGTGGTGTCTGCGAGAAATTGTCGTCAGTGAGGGGGTTCCGAGTGGCGGGGGTGAGGGGTTAGGTTGTTTGCTCGAAAGGGGCGCTGGAGTGGTGGCCGAGTGGCTGAAGGCACCGGTTTGCAAAGGGCCTTCAGCCACTTCCGTTTCTATCCTCGCCTGTGCTTCTGAGTCCCGCTGCACCCGGTACACATCCATCCGAGGCCCGCTGTGCTGTCCGGCTGAGTCCGCCTCCGCCGCCCCTGCCCCGCCTTGTCTGCACCCAATCTTGCACCCAATCACCTCCCGGCTCCGCGGCGCGGCGGAGGAGGAGCTCGGGCTCGATCGGACCGAGCGCCAGATGAGTCGAGGGAGAAGGCATCCGAGAGAGATCGGGGCGTAGCGATTTCTTGTCACCGGCCTTCATGTCTTGAAGCCGTGAGTAAACCAAGGTGGCAGTATGGCGCCGCCACACATCGAACGTGACCACTCGAATCTCGTAGGCGGCTACTGGTACCAGCGCACGTACGTCGGCGTCGATCTTCATCTCAGGCGCATCAGGAGAGCCAGCGGCGCGAGCCCCAGCTGGGCCATCAAAGACCAGGCCCCCGCTCGGGATGACGGCCCGCCCGCCTGCCCGACTGCGTGCCCGTCTATCAATACCCCGGCTGCAGGTTGAATTCCCAGACCCAATCCTTTTCCGGCCGGTCGAACGGGTGCACCAGGTTTAGCTCGGCGATAGCGAAGCCAAAGAGATTGAAGCGGAAGCCGGCTCCGGCACTGAAGACGGGCTCGCGATCGCCGCCGGCAAAGCTGGGATCGATGTCGCTCTCCCAGGCCACTCCCGCGTCGCCGAAGATGGTGAAGTCGAGTGGGAGGATTCCGTAGTAGCCCGAGCCGACGCCGAGCAGGCCGAAGAAGGGGAAGCGGAGCTCCAGGTTCCCGACCAGCATGCGGCTGCCGAGGAGCTGGTCGAACACCGGACAGGAATCGGGCGCGTCCACCGGTGCATTGCATTCCGAGGCGTCGAAGGAGCCGTAGGTGTAGCCGCGAACAAGCCCCGGGTAGCCCAGGAAGAGTGCTTGGAGCCGGTCGGTCTCGGCGTCGCTGCCGTAACGGCCGAAGTGCAGAAGACGAGTGGCGATCGTGAAAGGACGCACCGGCAGGAAGTAGCGACGGTAGTCAGCCAGGAGGCCCACGAAGTCGAGAGATCCGAATGTCGGACTCGCCTCCAGGCGGTAGCGCTGGCCCACGATGGGTCCCGTCGCCCCGAAGAACGAGTTGTCGTAGACCAGGGCCAGCCCGGCACGGCCCAGGGTCAGGGACTCCGGGGCGTCGAGGTCTTCCGAGTCGTCGATCACTGGCTCGCCGGTGATCAGGTGGAACGCCCGGGTCTCGAGCTCACGGTCGAAGGAGATGTGGCTGAACGTGCCGGAGAGCTCCAGCCGCTGCACCTGGCTGAAGGGATACCCGACGCTCGCCTGGAGGTCGCGGTTGGTCTGACGCTCGAGCAGCTGCTGCTCCACCAGGAGGGGCTCCCCGTCCACCGTGGCGGTTCCCGAGGCGTAGGCGCCGGAGAGGTAGGGAACCTGTTGCACCGCGAGGCCCCAATCCAGCCGCCTGGCAAGATTCTGGTAGGCGACAACCGCGGTGACGTCCTTCAGCCCGCCGTTCACCTGAAGCTCGGTGGCCAGGTTGTGATCGCCGAGCATGTCACTGAAGTACAGGCCTGCACCGCCGCCCAGATAGGTGCCGAATCCGTTCGATCCCGCGATGAGCGAGGGTTGTCCAACGTAGGTGAGGGAGAGCCCGGGTTTGTACGGCTCGACCGGAGCCTCGACTCCTGATGGTGGAAGGCCGGTGATCGGATCGTGCAGCACCTGAGCAAGCAGGCTCTGGTTCCGGTCAGCCGGCGGGAGGACCGCGGCGGTCGTTCCTTCAGAGGGCTCGGCGGAAATAGCAGCGAGGATGCCGGGGTCGTCTACGCCGTAGATCTCGTAGCCGTCGTTCCGGAAGACGCTGAAGACCACCCGGCCGGTCGCCTGTGCTACCGACAAGGCCGGACTGGTTTGGGTGATGCCACTGACCCCGGTAAAGAGGTCGGTAAGCTGGGCCAGGTTGCCCCCATCCAGGCCGATTCGGTAGACGTTGGTGAACCCGACCGGATCCGACAGGAAATAGAGACTCCGGCCGTCTCGCGTCCATTGCGGGTTCAAGTGTTTCACGCCGGAAAAGCCGGGGACCTCCCGGACACTACCGTCCGCCACGTCCAACACGGCCAGCCCGTACTCCCCGATTTGCATGGTCGCGAGATCAGTGGTGAATCGGTCGGTAGTGAAGGCGATGCGGCGCTCGTCGGGCGACCAGGCCGGCTGGAGGTCGGCGTACTGGTCGTCGGTGAGCCGGCGCAGCTGCCCGGACTCGAGGTGGTACACGTACAGGTCGGTCAACCCGCCGGTGACGGCGGAGAACGCGATGGCCTCCCCGTCCGGAGACCAGCTGGTAGTGAAGATCTCCCCCAGAGTCGGGAACCGGATCTCCCGTTCGATCTTCCTGGCCTCGACATCGTAGATCGCCAGGATCGGCCGCCCGGCGGCGATGCCGGGGAACACGAACCGCTTCCCGTCAGCTCGCCAGCTCCCCGCCGATTGGATGAACAGCAGGCTCTGGAGGTGGGGATCGAGCGCGGTCTCGGTGATCTGGTGCTGGACCTCGCCGGTTCGGGCGTCGGCCAGGAAGAGGTCGATGGAGAAGAGGCCCCGGTCGGAGAGGAACATCAGCCGGTCCCCATCCGGGCTCACCGATGGCGCGATGTTGTACCGGCCCTCATCCCGTTCACCCAATCCGATCACGCGGGCCCCCGCGCTCTCGGCTGACTGGGTCCGCGCGAGGAAGGGACGGTAGGCAGCATACGTGGCGGCGTGCCACTGGGAGACGAGCTGCTCCGGGGTGAGCGTCAGCACGCCCTGAATGGCACGCCTGATGTCGCGCGCCCGGCCCGCGGCGCGCAACAGCACGCCCATGACCTGATCCCCCCAGCGCCCGCCGACGTAGGCCAGGAGCGCGTGGCCGTAGCGGTAGGGGAAGAATCGCGGGTCGTCGAGGTCGGCAGAAGGAGGGAAGCGTATCCTCGCATCGCGCCGCGCATCCACATGGCGGTGTGTGGGTCCACCGGGCCGAGCGAGAGGTATTCGGCCATTCCCTCGATGAACCACAGCGGCAGCGCGGCAGCGCCCGGCACGCCGCCGACTGCACCGGTCCGCGCTCTACCCGTGATGTCGTACTGGAAGGCGTGCACCAGCTCGTGGCCGAGCACGTGGTCGGTGTCCTCCAGCGAGCCCGCCGATCGGCAGCACGATGCGCCGCGCGGAGTGCCTCGGTGACGCCGCCCGTGCCCTCGCCGATGCCGCCGCGACGACGTTGGTCTGCTGGAAGTGCGGGCGCGGTGGCGTAGAGGATCAGCGGCTGGCGGCCGCGAGAGCTGGTGGTCGAGCACCGTGCTGAGCCGGGCGTACCATCGCTCGGCCATGCGGGCCGCGGCCTCCGCCGCCGGCCTGTTCCGCAGGATAGAAGTAGATGTCGAAGTGATCGGTGCGGAGTACTTGGAAGTCGAAATCCTGGTACTGAACCTTGTTGCGGCCGAAGTACTGCGCCTCCGAGCGCGACAGCGGACAGAGCCAGGCTGCCAGTAAAAAACAGAGCGCGAGACGGGTCATGCGGACCAGCCGGTGAGCGGCGCTCGACCGCATCCTCGGGACCGTCAGGGTGAAAACGCCTGGCGAGCCAGCTCCTGCGGGGTTCTGTGGAGCTGCCATCCCGGCCTATTTCTCCGGCGCGACCTTGACCACGCGCGGGCGACCGGCGGCCGCCTTCGGAGCACGGATCCGCAGCATGCCCTGCTCCAGTATGACCCGCACGTTGTCGGTGTCGATGTCGGCCGGAAACTCGAAGACCCGGGCCATCGGCTCGACGAGGTGCTCCCGCACGAGGTAGGTGCGCCCTTCCTCCTCCTCGGTCCGGGCCGGCTCGGTGCGCACCGTGATGGTGCCCACGTCGACCTCCACCACGATCTCCTGCCTGGTCAGCCCCGGTACCGGGACCTCGATCACGTACGCCTCGCCACCGGGGGTCTCGTAGACGTTGGCCGTCGCCCGGGCGACCGTCGCCGCCCTCCCGCTCGCGTTCGAATCCTCGGCCATGGCAGCCCCTTTCGCTGTTCGTTCTTCGGTTGAGGCATCCGCCTGCCCCTGGGGTTGGCGGATCGTCGACCTGTAACGTGGCTCCCGGCCATTCGCGGGGTGCCGGACGGATGGGAACTGGGGGGTGGGGATCTCCCGACGGCGAACCAGGAACGGGCCGGCTATCCTCGGTGTTCACAGGGGTGCACGGGATCTCGACGGTCCCGAGGCGCAGCCGGGAGGAGCCCCCATGAGAGCCGTGAACGCTGTGTGGCTGGTGGCCGCGTTGCTGTCCGGGGTGATCGGCTATCGCCTGGGCCAGGCCGGCGATGCGCCCCCGCTCGGCCCGCCTGCGATGGAGCGGGACAGCCAGGGTGCGGTTCCGGCGCAGGGATCATCCGCTCGGGCGTTGCCGGCCGGCCTCACCGACGAGGAGCGGAGCATCATCGGAGTCGCCCGTCAGGTCTCGCCCGCGGTGGTGAGCGTGCTTCGGCCGGATGGCTCGGGTTCCGGCGTGATGATCCGGAGCGACGGCATCCTCCTCACCAACGCCCACGTGGTAGGCTCCTTCGAGCGGGTTCGCGTCGGCCTGGCCGACGGGCGCATACTGGAGGGCGAAGTGCTCGGCCAGGACCCGACCGTCGACGTGGCCGTAGTGCGGTTGCCGGAGCGCGACCTGCCCGCGGCGAGGCTCGGTGACTCGGACTCGCTGGAGGTGGGTCAGCGGGCCGTGGCGATCGGAAATCCCCTCGGACTCGAACCGCACGGTCACGAGCGGCGTGGTCTCCGCGCTGAACCGCGCGCCGCCGGGCTTCGGCCTGGATCAGCTCATCCAGACTGATGCGGCCATCAGCCCGGGGAACTCCGGTGGTCCCCTGCTGGATTCGCGGGGACGGGTGATCGGGATCAATACCGCCGTCATCCGGGCGCCGGGCTCGGAAGGTCTGGGGTTCGCCATTCCGATCAACCTGGCGAGCGACGTGGCGCAGCAGGTACTCACCACGGGGCGCGTGCGCCGCGCGTTCCTCGGCATCGAGTATCGCGATCTCGAGCCCGAGATCGCGAGCACGTTCGGACTCCCGGTGCAGCAGGGAGTGATCGTGGCGGCGGTGACGGCGGGGAGCCCGGCGGACCGAGCAGGGCTCCGGCGGGGCGACATCATCACCCGGGTGGACGACGTGCCGGTCGCCCACGGCGGCGATCTCCGCCGCGCGCTGCGGGCGCGGTCGCCGGGCGCCGAGGTGACCCTGACCGTGCTGCGCGCGTCGAAGCGATTCACCGCCCGGGTGCGGTTGGCGGAAACGCCGGGGACCTGATCAGGTCATCTCAGTGCGGGTGGTCCGGCATGGCTCACGGTCCGGTCGCAGCAGGCCTCCGATGGCTTCCGGGTTTCCCGGCAGCGAGGGAGCCCCGGCCGTCGATATTCAGCACCCCATATGCTTGACACGGGCTGCTCGTGGGCCGCCCTGGCGCCCTCTGTGCACCTCAACCCGCGCCGATTGAGCCTGAGTCTTCGCAGACTTCCCCTGCATTCCATACCCCGCAGCTCGCCACCGATCAACCACAGTCTCATGTGACCTCGCACAGGAGCCCAGCCGCCGGCGAGCTTGGGCGGTGCGGTGGCTGGACGAGGCGATCGGGTGTCGACGTGGAATCGGCGCTACTGAGACAGATTCGTTGCACGACTGTTCCCGGTACAGACAAGAGTGATCCTGCTCACACCGTTGGGCGGCACTGAAGGTTTCGTTATTAAGCGATGTTCGGCCCGGGCTGTGCGGCGTCCGCCAACACTGGGAAGACCTACATGACTACGGCCAGCAGTAGGAACCCCAACCTGCGGCGACTCCGCAGGGGTATCCGGGACCTCGTGGCTCTCTCGAGAATGTCTGCGTCCTGGATCGGCCCGCCACTGGTGTCCATGGCGGAGAGCCTGCGGGACCTCCTGGTCCATATGGTACGCGCGGATGGGGTGCAGGTGGAGCTCCGCGACCCCGAGGGCGGCCCACCCGTGGTCGCAGCCGTGGAATGCGGGCCTCCCGAAGCGGAGCCGTCGGCCGGCGAGCGCTCGGTTCAGGAGAGGCGATCAGTCACCTTTCCTATCGGGCTCGAGGCGGAACTCGGTCGGGTGGCGATCTGGTGCGATCGGCCCGAATTTCCCAACTACCTGGAGTCCGTTTTGGTCCAGGCGGCAACCAATGACATCGCGATTGCGCTGCAACACTCGGCGCTGCTGCTGCGCCACGAGCGGGCGGAACGGATCCTCGGGACTCGCGCGACGCAACAGGAAGCCGTCGCGCAATTGGGCATGCGCATGCTGACCGGGATGCCGGTCGAGCGGGTGTTGGACGAGGCCGTTGAGGTCGTGGCGACGACCTTACACGCCAAGCTCGCGGACGTGCTGGAGCTGGCTCCGGATGGGAGGTTGATGCTCGTCGGGGCCGGCGTCGGCTGGCCGCCGGGGACCGCGGCGCAGCACCAGGAGAGGGTCCTCGGCCCGGACCTGGGAGAGGTCCGGCTTACCCCTTCCCCACTCCTCCGCGACCGGGGGGCCTCGAGCGGTCTCAGCGTCATCATCCACGATCATCAGCGCCCCTTCGGCCTCCTCAGCGCGTACTCTCTGGCCCCCCGCGAGTTCACCACCGACGACCTCCATTTCCTCCAATCGATCGCCAACCTGATCGCCTCGGCCTTGCAACGCCACCGGGCCGAGGCCGAGCGCGAGGAGTCACTGGCCCAGACCCGGCGCGCGGTGGCGGCCCGGGATCGGGCGGTCAGCATCGTCTCCCACGACCTGGTCAATCCACTCAGCACCGTGCACATCTGCGCCAGCGCGTTGCTGGACCAGGATCCCCCCTCCGTCGCTGGGATGCGTCACATGGCGGACATCATCCAACGCTCGGCGGCCTGGATGCGCCAAATCGTCCAGGACCTCCTCGACCACACCAGTCTGGATGCCGGCCACCTCGTGGTGGAGCGCCAGCCCACGGCCGTATCCGAGCTGATCGACGCTGCGCGGGTCATGTTTGTTCCGGTAGCCGGTGATCAGGAACTGAAGTTTCAGGTATACACCGGACGGGCCCTTCCACCGGTGTACGTCGATCAGCGGCGGCTGCTCCAGGTGCTCTCGAACCTGCTCGGCAACGCTATGAAGTTCACTCCAGCGGGAGGTCGGGTGGTGCTTTCCGCGCGCGCGACGACGAGCGGAGACAACTGGGGCGGTGTCGGGGGCGTGCGCTTTCAGGTTCGCGATACCGGACCGGGCATAGCGCCGGAGAACCAGGAGCACATCTTCGACTGGTTCTGGCATGCGGGGCGCGGGGGCAGCGGCTCGGGGCTGGGGCTCGCGATCGCCGCCGGCCTGGTAAGGGCCCATGGCGGGCGTCTGCACGTGGAGAGCGACGGGCACCGGGGCAGCACCTTCTGGTTCACGGTGCCCTGTTCCGGCGGGGCGACCATGGTGAGCGAAACTTGAGCGCCGACCTTCCCGACCTGACCCTGGTGGGCGCCAGTCTTGCCTCACGTCCGTACGCCCGGCGCGGGATCTCGATGAGCAATGAGACGATCCGCGTCATCCTGGTGGACGACCACGCCATGGTCCGCGAGGGCCTGCGGCTGCTTCTCCGCAGCGCGCCGGACATCGCGGTGGTGGGGGAGGCCGAGGGCGGCCGCCGTGCGGTCGCACTCGCGCAGCGGGTGGTTCCCGATATCGTCGTCCTCGACCTCGACATGCCAGAGGGGGATGGTATGGCCGCGCTGCGGGAGTTGAGAGCGACGCTGCCGCAGATTCGCGTCCTCATCCTGACCGTGCACGCCGAGCACGAGCGGCTCTTGCCACTCCTCGAGGCCGGCGCCCGTGGCTATCTCACCAAGGAAGCGGCATCCAGCGAGCTGGTGGAGGCGATTCGTGTGGTGGCGGCAGGGGAGATCTACGTGCGTCCCTCGGCCGCCCGGCTGCTGGCCGCGGCCATCGTTCCGGAGCGGGCTCACAAGTCCGCTCGAGGCCGTTTCGAGATGCTCAGCGACCGCGAGCAGACCGTCCTGAGGCTGGTCGCTCGAGGCTACAGCGGTGCGGAAATCGCGCGCCAGCTTGGTATCAGCACCAAGACCATCGACGCATACAAGCACCGGGTGCAGGAAAAGCTCGGGCTCAGGCACCGTACCGACTACGTACGGTTCGCGATCGACGCGGGGATCCTGGAAGCCTAGGCCGCCCGATACGAAGTGACCTCCGCCTGCAGGCCGTGCGGGCCTTGCGCGGTGAGCCACTTGACGGCCAGCGCGAAGCGAGTGATCCGGGTGCCCAGGTTGCGGGCAGTTTGGAGATCGGGTGTCTTCGGCGCCAGCGATCCGTCCATGCCGGCAATGGTCCCTGGGCCGTACGGGGAGCTGCCAATGGTCTCCGTTGCCGTGAGGATCTGCGGGTTCTGCCCATAGGGCGTGCCCAGCACGACCATGCCGAGATGGAGCAGGGGCAGCATCGTGCTCAGAATGGTGGTCTCATGACCACCCTGCACCGATGCCGTGCTGGTAAAGACCCCGGACGGCTTGTCCTCCAGCTCTCCTTTCTGCCAGAGCGGGCCCGTGGTGTCGAGGAACTGTTTCATCTGGGCGCTCATGTTCCCGAAGCGGGTCGGAGTGCCCCAGGCGATCCCGTCGGCCCAGCGGAGGTCGTCGTGCGTGGCCTCCGGGATGCTCGCCTGCGCCGCCTGGGCCTCTTGATAGGCGGAAATGGCCGAAAGCGCCCTGCGCGCCTCGGCGAGCTCGGGAATCCGCCGGAGCCGGACCTCGGTGGCTTGTACCCCCTCGGCTCCCTCGGCGACCGCCTGCGCCAACCGGAACACGTGGCCGAAGGTGCTGTAGAAGACAACGAGTACATTGGTCGTCATGATGTCACTCCTTCCGCGAGAGCGGCCGACTTGGCATGCTCCCCGCGATACCGGTGGATGAGCTGGACCGCCATCGCACCTTCCCCGACGGCCGCCGCGATTCGCTTCACCGACCCGCAACGCACGTCCCCGGCCGCAAACACACCGGGGCGGGTGGTCTCCAGGAAATACGGCCGCCGATCGAGGGACCAGACCAGCTCCGAATTTCCTTCACTTGGCAGCGAGGAGCCGGTGAGAATGAAGCCTTGGTCGTCCCGGGCGACCGTGCCAGCCAGCCACTCGGTGGAGGGCGTGGCACCGATGAAAACGAACAGGTCCCTCGTCTCCACCTGTCTGGTCTCGCTGGTATCCAGGTTCCGCAAGGTCAGCCGCTCGAGGAATTTTTCACCTTCCGCCGCGATCACTGTATGGCGGGTGAGGACGACGACGTTCGGCAGCCCCTTGATACGGTCCACCAGGTATTTCGACATCGTCTCCTCCAGCGAGCGCTCCAGGGCGACGATGAAGACCCGCCGGGCATACCGGGAGAGCAGGAGAGCGGCCTGGCCGGCCGAGTTCCCGCCCCCGAGGATGTAAACGTCCTGATCCTGGCAGGCAGACGCCTCCGCGATGGCCGCGCCGTAGTAGATCCCGGCGCCGATCAGTTGGGAACATCCGGGTGCATCGAGCCAGCGGAAGGTCACGCCGACGCTGAGGCACCACCGTCTCCGCAGTCAGATCGGCCCCCTTGTCGAGCGCCACGACGTGGTGGGTGCCATCCGACCGAAGCGCCGTGGCCCGACGGGTGACCAGGATCTCGGCCCCGAACCGCTCCGCCTGCTCGACGGTGCGCCGCGCCAGATCGCTACCGCTGAGTCCCTCCGGAAAGCCGGGATAGTTCTCCACGATGGCGCTGTAGCTCGCCTGTCCGCCGGGCACTTCCTGCTCCACGACGATGGTTCGGAGCCCTTCGGACGCCGCGGTGATCGCCGCGGTGAGGCCGGCTGGTCCTCCCCCGACGACGACCAAGTCGTAGTGGCGGTTGTCGGGCTCCGTTTCGAGGCCGAGATGAGTTGCAACGTCCCCCACATCGGGATCGACCAGCCTGGTGCCATCCGGGAAGATCACCGTGAGCGGCTGATCAACCTCCGACCAGCGATAGACGACCCGGCTCCGGGCCAGGAACGCCTTCACGGCATGCACCCTGGGGTTCCAGCGCGCTCCCAGCACGCGGATCTCGCCCTCGATCAGTTGCGGGTGTGACACGGAGCGGCCCGGGCTGGTTCAGGCCGTGCGTGGTGCGGCGTGGGGCGTGCCAGTCGGGGTCGTCCGCTTCAGTTCGCGGCGGAGCCGGAGGCTGAGCCCTACCAGCAGGGCTCCGGTCACCAGGGCATACGCCCCGATCCAGATCACCACCACGAGCGCCCCGGGCCCGGGATTGAGCATCAACAGGACGCCGAGCACGACCGAGGCGATCCCGCTGAGCACGAGCAGCCACTCATTAGTGATAATCTTGCGAAGTCGGATCGCCACCGCGATCTCGAGGATCCCGGTTACCAGCGCCCAGGCGGCGATGACGTAGAGCAGCGCCAGCGCGGTGATTCCCGGCCAGAGGACGGTCACCACCGCCGCCCCAAGGCCCAGCAGACCTTGAAGCAGCAACACCCACCAGCGATCCTCGCCGTGCCGGCGGATCGCGCTCCAGATGGCGAGGACTCCGTCGGCGAAGGCGTAGGCGCCGAACAGCAGCACCAGGGCGGCCAGTGAGATGCCCGGCGCGAGGAACGTAATGACGCCAAACGCGATGCCCGCGATGCCGCGGAGCAGGAACAGCCACCAGTTGCGGGCCAGCGTGTCGAGGTCTATGACCGGAACGCGCATGGGATGGTCCTCCTCTCAAGGGCTCAGGCGAGCCGGCGTAGGCCGACCCGCTTCACCGACACGATTTCACGCGACGAGTCCCCGTGCACCACTTCGATGGCGCTCAGGAAGCCGTCCTCCTCCTCGAGGGTCCAGACCTCGCTCGGGTCGTATACCCGGTGGTCGCCCCACCGCTTCTCGCCCAGGTCGAGGGCGAACTCCAGTGCGTTGACGTGGGGGTCGTAGGTGACGCCCCTCAGCCGGACGCTCTGGGCGACGAACTGGTCACCCCAGTCGGGCTCCACGATCTCGACATCCGCCGCCTCAGGGGATCCGTCCTGGAGGAACCGTTGGGTGAACCTGTCGAAGTACTCCATCAGGCGTTCCCGAGGGACTCTCGTGGTCATGGGCATCGCTCAGATCTCCCTCCTCGCCTCGTCGGCGACTTGGCGTAGCTGGCTTCGTCGCAGGCAACAGTACGTGCAGAGGGGTCGCCAATCCGTCGGGCAACTCATACCAGCGCCTTCCTGATTCCCCGGCACCGCCGCGGTGCGGCTTGCGCACCTTCTGACAGCGGCCGATCCAAGGCGGGGCACCGGGTGCCCCGTAGGCCGATCGGCCATGGAAGGAGGTAGCTATGCAGCGCAGCGACACCGACATACACAAGGACATCGTCGCCGAGTTCCACTGGGAGCCGAGCCTGCGTGACGATGACATCGCCGTGGCGGTCCGCGACGGTGTGGTGACCCTCGCGGGCTTCGCGGACAGCTATGCCGACAAGTGGAAGGCGGAGCGCATCGCCAGCAAGATCCGGGGAGTGAAGGCGATCGCCAACGACATCGAGATCAAGCTCCCCTCGGCCTCCCAACGGGCCGACCCGGACATCGCGCGAGCCGTGGTGAACGCTCTCCAATGGAACATTTCGGTGCCGGCCGACCGGATCAAGCCGAAGGTCGAGAAGGGCTGGGTCACTCTCGAAGGAGAAGCGGACTACAACTACCAGAAGGATGCCGCCGAGCGCGCCATCCGCTACCTCACCGGGGTCAAGGGCATCACCAACCTCATCACGGTGAAGCAGCGGGCTACGCCTGCGGATCTGAAAGAGCGGATCAAGGAGGCACTGCAGCGCAGCGCCCAGTTCGATGCCGAGCGGATCACGGTCGAGGTACAGGGCAATAAGGCGATCCTCCGCGGCACCGTGCGGTCCTACGCCGAGATGAAGGAGGCGGAACGCGCCGCTCTCAAAGCCCCGGGGATTACCGAGGTCGAGAATCGGCTCACGGTGGACCTCAGCGTGTACGCCACCGTTTGACAATCCAGTCAGGAGATGCGACACATGGCACGACGCGACAAGCACACGGAAGCGGGCGGCGGGGCCGCCGTCCAAGAGGCGCCGAGCGGTGAGCGGTCCGGGACCGCGCTCGTCAGCCGGGGCGGCGCTTTCCCTGCCGGGTTTGCGACGAGTCCGTGGGAGATGATGCGCCGCATGACGGAGGATCTCACCGACCTGTTCGACAGCTTCGGCATCGGAACAGGAACGGCCACGGTACCGGCCCGGGCTCGCGTCCCGAGCGCCGAAACCGGAGCGAGCATGTTCGCGACCTGGGCCCCCCGGGTCGAACTGGAGCAGCGGCCAGGGGAACTGGTCGTTCGCGCCGACTTGCCAGGGATGGACGTGAAGGACATCGACGTCACAGTGGAAAACGGGATGCTGATCATCTCGGGCGAGCGGTCGCAGGAGAAAAAGGAGGAGAGTGATGCCGTGGTCCGAACCGAGCTGGTCTACGGCCGGTTCTACCGCGCCATTCCGCTGCCCCAGGGCGCCGATGAGTCCGGGATCGCGGCCGTCATGCGGAACGGTACGCTCGAGGTAGTCGTTCCTGTCTCCAAACGGGATCGGGGACACCGGGTCGAGGTGCAGAAAGCCGAGGGCCAGAGCCAGGGCCAGGGGCGAACCCAGGGATCGCGCTCCTAGCCGACGGCGATGGCGAGCCGTCTACCTCGGAATTGGAGCGGCATCAGGCAAGACTGGGCGATTCTCAGTGTCTACCAGCGCTTCGAGGCGCTCGTTGCGCTGGCGCTCCAGGCCGTCGTCGGGCTCGTCATTCTCGTCGCCTTCTATCGCCTCACGATCAGCGTGGTCGAGGCTCTCGTGCTCGAGAGCCTCAACCCGCTGGAGCATGGCGTCTTCCAGCGCATCTTCGGCGAGATCATGACCCTTCTGATCGCGCTGGAGTTCAACCATACCCTCCGTTACATCAGCGCGGACGCGCGCGGGATCATCCAGGCCAGAATCGTCATCGTGATCGCCATCCTCGCCCTTTCGAGGAAGGTGATCATTCTCGAGCTGTCCGAGGTGACGCCAGCGCAGATCGCGGGACTCGCCGGCCTGACACTGGCGCTGGGAGCGACCTACTGGCTGATCCGGGAGCGCGATAATCGCACGGTGCGGAGGTACAAAGCCCCGCCAAGCTAGGGTGGGGCGCGAGACACCGAGCTCCAAGCAGCGGCGGAGCTCCTGCAGTCCGGGTTTCGCCCTGCTTAGGCAGATTTGACCGAGAGACCGGCACGACTGCACCCAATTTTGCTCCCAACGCCTCCCAGGTGGTGGATGCAGGGCAACACTGGCCCCTTGCCTATCCCGTGCTAACTGGCGAATTTGCCCGCCTCGCTGGAGTGGTGGCCGAGTGGCTGAAGGCACCGGTTTGCTAAACCGGCATAGGGGGTAAACCCCTATCGAGGGTTCGAATCCCTCCCGCTCCGTCACGGTGGGGCCTCAGGGTGAAAGGTGAAGCGTTCGCCTTTCACCCTTCGCCTTGACACCCTCTTCCAGTCACTCGCTTCCCCGCTCACATGTCTGCTCCGCGCGTCCGATTCGCTCCGTCGCCGACCGGATACCTCCACGTCGGCGGCGCCCGCACCGCGCTCTTCAACTGGCTCTACGCCAGACACACGGGCGGTCATCTCGTGCTCCGGATCGAGGACACCGACCGCGAGCGCAGCACCGAGGAGCACACCCGCGTCATCCTCGACGGGCTCACCTGGCTCGGCATCACCTGGGACGAGGGCCCGCTGTTCCAGGGCGAGTACGGGCCCCGCCACAAGGCCGACGCGGAGCGGCTGCTCGCGGAAGGCAAGGCCTATCGCTGCTTCTGCACCCGCGAGGAGCTGGACGCCCAGCGCGCCAAGGCCGAAGCCGCCGGAGGGGCGTTCAAGTACGACCGGCGATGCTACCGGCTTTCCGCCGAGGAGGTGGCCGCGAGGGTCGAGGCCGGTGCTCCCTTCGCCATCCGGTTCCTGGTGCAGGACACCGAGCTGGCCTGGGAGGATGCGGTGCACGACCGGATCAGCTTCCAGGGCCGCGATCTCGACGACTTCGTCATCCTGCGCAGTGACGACACCCCGATCTACAATCTCGCCGTCGTGAGCGACGACATCGCGATGCGGATCAGCCACGTGATCCGCGGCGACGACCACATCTCGAACACGCCGAAGCAGATCGCGCTGTACCGTGCGCTCGGGCACGAGCCTCCGGTCTTCGCGCACGTGCCGATGATTCTCGGCATGGACGGGAAGAAGCTCACCAAGCGCCACGGCGCGACCGCCGTGGGCGACTATCAGGAGCAGGGCATTCTCCCCGCCGCGATGCGGAACTTTCTCGCGCTGCTCGGCTGGTCACCCGGCGAGGACCGGGAGATCCTGCCCGAATCGGAGATGATCGAGCTGTTCACGCTGGAGGGCATCCAGAAGAAGGCCGCCGTCTTCGACACCACGAAGCTCGAGTGGATGAACGGACAATACCTGTCCGCGCTTCCCGCGGCGGAGCTGCTCGGCCCCCTCGAGCGCCAGCTGATGCAGATGGGAGTATCGGCGGACCGCGACTTGGCCCCGATCATCGACGCGGTGAAACCACGCTCCCGAACCATCCTCCGCCTGGCGGAGCAAGTGGCGGTTCGTCTCGACCCAACCCGGGCACAGGTGGACTCTCTGGGCGAGGGGTTGATGCGAAAGCTTGGACCGGCATTTTCCTCGAACCTCAAGCTCGTCGCCGAGGCGCTCGAGCAACTTCCGCCGGCGGACTGGACCTCGGAAAGGATCCTCGAGGTGGTGAAGCGCGTCGCGGAGACTCACGGCCTCAAGCTGGGTGACACTATGCAGCCGATCCGGGTCGCGCTGACCGGCTCCACCGTGTCGGAGCCGGTGAACGAGCTGCTGACCGTCGTGGGCCGCGAGCGAAGCCTCCGGCGGATCCGCGAGGCCGCCGGCCGCTGACCCGCCGAGCCCGGTTGGCGCTCGCGATCCTCGCGCTGAGCGGCTGCGCCAAGCAGCCGCCGCCTCGGCCGGTTCCTGTCCCGGCGGATACCGTCGCTCCTCGACCCGCGGGGCCTCCCGCCCCCAAGCCCTCTCCCGCAGCGAAGCCGCGACTCTTCGCTCCCGTGCGCTTGGCGTTCGCGGGCGACATCAACCTGGGCACACTCACCCTTCCCGACGGCGTGCCACCTGATAGCGGGCGCGGGCTCTTCGATGGAGCACGGCATGCCCTGACAGGTGATCTCGTCGTAGGGAACTTCGAAGGCGTGCTGGGGGACTCGGGGACGACCTATAAGTGCGGGACCGAGGGTGTACGCGTCGGCGGAAGCGGGCGCGATACCGTCGAAGCCAGGAAGCCCGAGCCGCGCCGGAAGAAGACCAAGCCCGCCCCTCGCCGCTTGTGCTATGCGTTCCTCACTCCGACCTCCGTGGCGCCACGTCTACTCGAGGCCGGATTTACCCACCTGAACCTCGCCAACAACCACGCGAACGACTTCGGCCCGGAGGCTCGCCGCACCACCGAGGCCATCTTCGATACCCTCGGCATTCGCCACTACGGCCCGCTCGGCAGCATCGCCATCGACAGTGTCCGCCGTGGCGACAGCGTGACCGCCGTGGCACTGGTCGGATTCACGACCTACCCGTACGCCTACGACCTGCTCGACATCGCTCGCAGCGCCGCGGTGGTGGACTCGGTCCGCCGGCTGACCGACCTCCTCATCGTCACCTTCCACGGCGGCGCCGAAGGTGCGGGCGCGCTTCACGTGGCGGAGGCGGCGGAGTCGCTCAGCAACGAGCCGCGCGGCGACCTGCGCCGCTGGGCCCGAGCCGTGATCGACGCCGGTGCCGATGCGGTGGTGGGCCACGGCCCGCACGTCCTCCGTGGAATCGAGTACTACCGGAGACGGCCCATCGCGTATTCGCTGGGAAATTTCCTGACCTATCGCGGCTTCAATCTCAGCGGACCCCTGGGCGTCACCGGAGTGCTGCAACTCGAGTTCGGCGCCAATCGCGTGCTCGCTGGAGCTCGCCTCGTCCCGATGGTCCAACGACCCGGCAGGGGGCCGGAGCCCGATCCGGCGGTGGAGGCACTGCACCTGATCCGCCGGCTCTCGGAGGAGGATTTCGGAGGTACGGCGGCCCGCATCGGCGAGGACGGCGCCATCATCGGTCCGCCATAGGGCTCGCCTTGCCCCACGTGCGTCAACAGTCTACTGATTCCCATATGAGCGCCGAACAACCCGTCCCCACCGCCATCGCGGCGACCGAGACGCCCGTGCAGCTCACCGTGTCGCTGCTGAACGATGAGCGGGTGCCCGAGGGCATGGTGTGCATGGGGAGCTACCGCAACGGCCGGCTGATCGCCAGGTCGGTGATGCCTCCGGAGGCGTGGGCGCAGATTCAGGAGTTCGGCATCTTCGACGCGCCGATCCAGGTGGTGCTGGTCGCCCGCGAAGGGCCTCCAGGTCTGCAGTGCCAGCTCTACGCGATGGTTCCCCTGCCCGAGGACGACGACGAAGAGGACGATGAAGAGCCTTGGGCATCCAGTGTGCCGGGATCGTCCTACGAGACCGAGGTGGAGGAGGAAGGCGAGGAGGACTCCGAGGGCGACGAGCCCCGCGTCGCTCCGATCCCCCTGGGTCACATCGTCCGCTACGATCGCGACCGGGTGCACCCCGAGAGCCTTCCCCTCGAGGCGGTGGACGTACTGAAGAAGATCATCGATGGGAATACGACGGAGATGGTAGACCGGGCGCTGGCCGAGCTGCTGGGGCTGTAGAGAGGACCCGCTACACAAACACCCCCGCCCGGAACCGCCAGATCCTCGCCAGCAGATCGTCCAGGAATCCCTGCGTCATGAACACATGGACCGCGGCCTCGGTCTGCGTCGAGTTGATCCCCCACACCGCCGCCCGCTTCGTCTCGCCTTCGAAATCCGCCTGGACGAAGACCTGCTCCTCCCGATTGTAGAGCGTCGGCAGCATGCTGGAGAACTCCTGCGCCACCCCGTTCGCGCCGGGACCTCCGATGGCGATCGTCGGGTTCAGGTGGAAGAGCCGGTTCTCGAGGTACCACGCATCGTTGACCACCACGGCGCGACGATAGGCCAGTCCGTCACCGCGGCGGTCGATCTCACTCTTGAGCACCTGGGCCAACGGCAGATCCCGCTCTTCGGCGGTGATCGACGCGCCCGTCACCAGGACGACCGTCTCGTCCGTATCCACCAGCTTCATCCGACTTCCTCCCGACGACGTTTCCCGCCCTACGGTGTGGCCGGCTCCTGGGGCGGCGGCGCGGTCCGTTGGTTCCGCTCGAACTCGCGCTCCCGCTCTTTGCGGATCCGCATGTCGCGGATCATTAGCTTGAACTCTTCCAGATTCTGTGACCGCTGTGCGGCCTGCTGCAAGTCCGACCGCATCGCCATCAGGTGGTTGTACGCCTGGTTCTGGTCGATGTTGCCCTGCGGAATCGGCAGCAGCGCGAGCACCACGGCCGGAATCTTGAGCCCGGCCACGTAGATGTTCTTCGCATCGAGGCCGAACTTCTTCCCCGCGACCTCGGTCACCCAGCTCGGCATCCCCACGTTGCGCGCCATGGGGTCGCTGGCGATCGAGTCCAGATATCCCTGGACGATGGCCGTGACCGCGCTGTCCACCAGATCGGTGTGGCTCTTCTTCAGCCGCTTGGCCAGCTCCTTCGGCGGGAGGGGCAGCGGCCTGACCCACAGCCTGCCCTCGGCCAAGCCTGGCCCGATGCGCCCGAACAGCGGCTGCTCCGCGTCCGGCGTCGGGGCGACACCGGTATCGGGCGGAGGCGGCGGAAGCGCCGGTGGCTCCGGGGTCAGAGCGGTTCGCTCGGGCCGCCGGCGCTGCACCTCCGGCGCCCGGCGCTCACCCATCCGGTCGCTGGCAGTCTCGCCGTCGGGCCGCCGGCCGGTCTGGTACCGCATCTCGACCGACTGCGGGCTCTCGGCGGGCGGGCTCAGCACGATGAACTGCGGCGGCCGGCGCGGCACCTCGGGCATCCGGACGCCGATCCACCCGAACACGACCAGGACCACGTGTAGCGCGACGCTGACCGCGATGGCTGTCCACGGTCGGCGGCGCGGCGGCCGCGGCATCCCGCCTAGATCAAGCGGTCGGGGCAAGCACCCCTCGATGCGTTGCCGCGAGCGTCCGGCCCAGCCGCTGGGCCGCCTCGCGGAGCCGTTCGGCGCCGACCGTCAGCGCGATCCGGAAGAAGCCTTCGCCCGCGGGGCCGAACGCGCTGCCCGGCAGGACCAGGGCACCCGTCTCCTCCAGGGCCCGCTTCGCGAAGGGCGCCGAGGCAATCCCCTCCGGCAGCGCCACCCACAGGTACATCGCCGCCTTGGGGGCCTCCAGGGCGAATCCGGACTCGCGCAGCGCGGTCACGGCCGCATCGCGTCTCCGCTCGAGCTCCCTGCGAATCGGCTCGACCAGCGTCTCCGACTGGTCCAGTGCCACGGCGCCTGCCTTCTGCACCGCCAGGAATGGCCCCGTGTCCACGTACGACTTCACCCGGGTGAGCGCCGTGATGAGCTCGGCGCGCCCGACCGCGAAGCCCAGCCGCCATCCGGTCATCGAGTAGCTCTTCGAGAGCGAGAAGAACTCCAGCGCGACCTCCCTGGCACCCCCGATCTCGAAGATACTCGGCGCGCGATACCCGTCGAAGGTGAGGTCACAGTAGGCGTTGTCGTAGGCGAGGAGGATGCCGTGCCGGCGGCACGCGGCGACCGTGCGTTCCAGATACTCGGGCGTCGCCACCGCCGCGGTCGGGTTGTTGGGATAGTTGACGAAGACGATCTTCGCCCGCTTGAGCACCGCCTCGGGGATCCGATCGAGCTCCAGCAGAAAGCCATTCTCCGGCCGAAGCGGAACGATGTACGGCTCGGCCCCCGCCAGCAGCGAGCCGCCCAGATAGGCCTGGTAGCCCGGCTCCGGCACGATGGCCACATCGCCCGGGTTGATGACGGCGCACGGCAGGTGCGAGAGCCCTTCCTTCGATCCGATGAGCGGCAAGGTCTCGGTCACCGGATCGAAGCCGATGCCGAACCGCCGCTGCACCCATCGAGAGGCCGCGATGCGGAATGCCGGCAGCCCCTGCTGGAACCCGTACTTGCTGTACGCCGGGTCGCGGAGGGCCTCCTGCATCGCCTGCACCGCGGGGGCGGGCGGTGGCATGTCGTTGTCACCGGCTCCCAGATCGATCACGTCCATCCCCGATTCGAGCAAGCGTCGCTTGATGCTCGGGATTTCGGCCAGCGGGTATCCTGGGAGGCTCTTGAGACGGGCGCTGAACTCGATCATCGGGTCTCGCCGTTCCGTACGGGGTTGCGGAGAACGCCCACACCAGGAATCTCGACTTCCACGACGTCTCCGTCGGCCAGGGCGGCCGTGCCGGCGGGCGTGCCGGTGGCGATCAGGTCGCCCGGCTCGAGAGTCATGATGCCGCTGACGAACGACACCAGCTCCGGAATCGAAAAATGCATGTCGGTCGAGCTGGCGCGCTGGCGTTCGCTGCCGTTCACCCGGCAGATCAGCTGGAGCGACCGCCAGTCGAGGCCTTGTGCCACCCGGGGACCGACCGGACAGAACGTGTCGAATCCCTTGGCTCTGCCCCACTGGCCGTCCACCTTCTGCAGGTCCCGGCAGGTGACGTCGTTCACGCAGGTGAATCCGCCGATCGCCTCTTCGGCCTTCGCCGGGGCCACGTTCCAGGTCCGCCGCCCGATCACCACGCCGATCTCGGCCTCGAATTCCACCCTCTGGGAGACGCCCGGCAACAGGATCGTGTCACCGTTGCCGATGAGCGCGGTGGGCGGCTTGAAGAAGATGATCGGGACCGGAGGCATCGGATTCCCCAGCTCCTTCGCATGCTCGACATAGTTTCGCCCTATGCCGATGATCTTCGAGGGACGCAGGTCGGTCATACGATGGCTCCGATACCGTGCCGAGCGAAGAAGTCCTCACATTTGGTGCGCACCTGACTCCAGCTGCCGATGATCCGATCCGCCCTTGGCAGCCCATTGAGCAACAGTGGTCCATATCGCTTGGTGACCACCCGGCTGTCAAGCAGAACCACGATGCCGACGTCCTGCCGGCTCCGGATCAGCCGCCCGAAGCCCTGCTTCAGCTTGAGCGCCGCGTGCGGAAGCAGGTAGTGCCAGAAGCCGTCGAGGCCCTCTTCGGCAAGCCGCTCGAGCCGGGCGGAGGTCACCGGCTCGGAAGGAACCTTGAAAGGTAGCTTGTTGAGAACCAGGGCGCGCAGCGCCCGTCCCGGGACGTCCACCCCCTCCCAGAACGAATCGGTTCCCAGGAGAATGGCGTTCTCCGCCTCGCGGAAGCGGCGCAGCAGTCCATCCCTGGGCGCCTCACCCTGCACCAGAATCGGCCAGCGGTGGCCCAGCACGGCTCGAAGCTCTCCCGCCGCGCGGCGCAGCGCGGCATGGCTGGTGAACAGCACGAACATCCCGCCGTCCGACGCATAGGCCAGGTCGGACACCACCTGGACCACCGCGGCCGCGTGCGCGTGCTCTTCACCGCGAGGCTCGGGAAAATCATTGGGGATGCCGAAGACGCACTGCGAGGGGTAGTCGAACGGCGAGGCCAACGCCTCGCGCACGGTGACCGGCGAATCGTCCCCGCCGAGCCCCAGCCGGGTCTCCAGAAACCCGAACTCGCCCCCGACCGCCAGCGTCGCGCTGGTGAGCACCACAGTGTCGAGACGATCGAACAGGAGCTCGCGGAGGACCGGCGCCAGATCGAGCGGCACCGCGGAGAGGGAGACGTGCTGGCCGCGCTGCGAGCGCTCGATCCAGCGCACGGTGGGCGCCCCGCCTCCGGCCGGGCGGAGCGTGCGGTTGAGCCCGTCGGACAGCGACTCCAGCCGGCGCATCACGCCGCGGAGCTCCTGGAGGATCTGCCCGCTCCGTTCGGTCTCCTCGCCCTGATCCAGGCGATCGGCGATCGTCTCCACCGTCTCACGCAGGGCGCGGAAGGCCGTGAGCGACGCGTCGAGCTCGAAGCCCAGGCCTTCGCTCCAGATCGGATCGGTGACGAAGTCGTCGGCCAGGCGAAGCTGGGCGCCGGGCTGCTCCCCCAGTCGCTCGTGGAGCCGCAGGAACAGGGCATCGGTCGCCCGGCGGGCGTCCGCCAGCGCGGGCAGCAGCCGCTCGTGCAGCAGGTCGAGGCTCGCGCGGCTCAGCAGATCGCTGCGTCCCATCAGCTCCTGGGCCAGCGTCGGCGCGAGGCCGCGGCCGTTGCGCTCGAAGCGGCCGAGCAGCCGGCGCACCCCGCGGCTCGACACCTGGACGCCGAGGTGGCTCGCGGCGACGTCCTCCAGGTGATGCGCCTCGTCCAGCACCAGCCGCCGGTACGGCGGCAGCACGGCCGCCTCCTCCCAGTTGTCCTGGGCCTGACGCACCGACAGGTCGGCGGCGAGCAGGTGATGGTTGACCACGACGACGTCGGCCTCCGCCGCGCGCCGGCGCGCTCGGAACAGGAAGCAGCGGTCGAAGTGCGGGCACTTGAGCCGGGAGCAGAGATCGGGCTCGGCGCTCACCTCGTCCCACACCTCCGGGCTCGGGCGTGACCGGCAGATCGCTCAGCGTGCCGTCGGTCGTGTGGCCCGACCACTCGGCGATGCCGATCAGCTCGTCGAGCTTGTCCTGCTCGAGCAGCGTGCGCTGGGCCGCCACGGCCTGATGCAGCCGGGACAGGCAGAGGTAGTTCCGCCATCCCTTGAGCAGCGCGAAGGTCGGCTTGTAGTCGCCCTGCTCGCAGCGCGCGCCGCAGCAGCGGCAGGTCCTTGCCGACGAGCTGCTCCTGCAGGTTGATCGTGTTGGTGCTGACGACGGTGCGCTCGCCGTTGGCGCGCGCCCAGGCCAGCGCCGGCACCAGGTACGCGAACGACTTCCCCACCCCGGTCCCCGCCTCGAGCAGCAGCACGCCGCCGTCGTTGTACCCGTCGGCGATGTACGCGGCCATGTCGCGCTGGCTCTGCCGGTCCTCGTACTGGCCCAGCTCCGCGGCGATCGGCCCGCCCTCGCCGAGCGTGCCGATGACGTCGAACGGATCGATCCGGACCACCGGCCGGTCGTGGGGCACCTCGACGACCACGTAGAGCTCGGTCGCGCCGTTGTCGACGATGCCGAAGCCGACGCCGGCGTCGTGCAGGCGCGCGGCGACGTTGAGGTCGGCGCCGGAGGGCTCCAGCCGACCGCTGGGATGGTTGTGCAGCACCATCTCCCCGCGCTCCATCGCCCCCGGGCAGGCGAGCACCATGTCCACCGTGCCGCGGGCGACCACGCGCGCCGCGGTGATGACCCCGTCCCGGTCGACGTCCGCGACGAACGACACCTCCCGGCCCCCGGCGGCCGCGATCTCGCCGCGAGGTAGGCCCGAACCCCCGGCGCGATGCGCTCCGAAGCGGGCGGGGTCACGTCTTGAGTTCCTTCTTCTTCGCGGCCGGGAAGAGGACGTTGTTGAGGATCAGCCGGTAGCCCGGCGAGTGCGGGTGCAGGGAGAGGTCGGTCGGGCGCATCGCCGATCTGGTGCTGCGGGATCCTCCGGGTCGTGCCCGCCGAAGAAGGTCCAGGTGCCCTGGCCCCGCTCGCCGTGGATGTACTTGACCCACGGCGCGCCCGGCTCTTCGGCGAGAACGGTGACGCTGGGCTTGAGGGTGCGCCGGGTGAACGACGTCGTGAGCCCGTAGAAGTCGGGGATCACCTGTCGGTGGTTCTGCACCAGCATCGTGGCGACCGGATCGATCTTGGCGCTGAAGTTGAAGAGCGTGAACGAGCCGAGCGGCTGCCGCCGCTCCGGCGAGTTACCTGGTGGCCGTCGATGTCGGAGTAGACCGGCATGGTCGGGCTCAGCTCGAGGTGGGCGTCCTGGAACGCGAGGGCCCGGTCCCAGTGCATCCGCGAGGTGGCGTCCGGGTCCATCGGCGTGCCGTCGGCGTAGGCCGCCGCGATGTCCACGCCGTCGGCGGCGAGCGCCAGGTCGAGCGTCTCGGTGGCGGTGCACATCGCGAACAGGAATCCGCCGCGCTCGACGTACTGGCGATGGCCGTCGCCACGGCGCGCTTCTCCGCCGGCACCGACGGGAAGCCGAGCGTGCGGGCCATCGTCCGGTTCCGCTCCACCATCTCCGACCAGCCAGGGGGCGCCCGCGTAGTTGAGGAAGAACTTCGAGTACTGGCCGGTGAAGTCCTCGTGGTGCAGATGCAGCCAGTCGTAGGTCTTGAGCCCCTGCCCCATCACCTCGGGGTCCCAGATCTTCTCGAACTTGATGCCGGCGTAGTTGAGCGCCATGGTCACCGCGTCGTCCCAGGGCGCGGCGTTGGGCGGCGCGTAGACCGCCACCTTCGGCGCCTTCTCCAGCGGCACCGCGTCCATGTTGCCGCCCTGGATCTCCCCGCGGATCTGCACCAGCGTCGCGTCGTCGAGCGGCTCGGTCGTAACCCCCGCGAGGGCGGCGTCCCGCGCGGTCGCGGCGTCGGCGGGAAGCAGGAAGGAGCCGCCGCGGTAGTTGAGGAACCACTCCGCCCGTCCGCGCGCGCTCGAGCACCCGGAATGCGACGCCGTAGGCCTTGAGGTGATCGGACTGCGCGTCGTCCATCGGGGCAAGGAGCCAGGGCGACGCGGCCCGTGGCAGTCGGATGCGGTTCCAGGCGGGCGACACCGAGAGGGCGCCCGCGCAGTACGCCTCGAACGAACTCACGGCGTCTCACGTCTGTGGCACTCCCCCTCGAGCCTGGTCCAGCGTCCGTCGCGCCTGGGGAACCAGTGCGCTCGCGGGATAAGTCAGAATGAGATGCTCGAGCTGGGCGATCGCATCGTCCTTCTTCCCCTCTCGCAGGAGCAGCTCCGCCAGCGCGAGCTCGGCGGCCGGCGCGGTAGCCGGCGCCTCTGCGACCGCCGCGGCGCGGAGCAGGCGCTCGGCGTCGGCCTGCTTGTCCGGTCGCAGCAGCCGTCCTCCCCGCCAGCAATCGCACCTCCGCGCCGCCCTTGCTCGCCGGCAGCTTGCCCGCCACCGCCTCCAGGGCCCCGGCGGCCTCCGCGCTGTCGCCTCTTTCCAGCAGCAGCAATGCGCTTCCCAGTTCGACCGAGGAGTCCGCCTCGATCGGTTGGAGCAGGGCGAGCATGGAGGTGCGCCAGGTGGCCTCGCTCCGGTCGCCCGCGTAGGGGCCGGCCGCCTTGAAGCTTTCGACCGCACCGGCCAGGTCCCCGCGATAGAGTCTGAGTCGGCCGGACAGCGCGAGCCCGTCCACGGAGCTGTCGGCGCCGAGAAGGGTGTCCGCGCGGCCCAGCTCACCCAACCGGATCCAGCCGTAGGCGATGCGGCGACGGAGATCGAGATACTCGTCGGACGCCAGGTTCGGCCGCAATTCCTCCAGGCGCTGCCCTGCCTCGGTCAGCTTGCCGTCGTCGATGAGGACGGCGACCAACGTCGAGGCTGCCCCGGAGGAGAAGGCGTCCGATTCCCCCGGTTGCTCCGTCATGCCGGCCAGCATCCGTCTGCGCCGAGTGCAATTCTCCCGCAGCCGAGTACGCTTGCGCCGCCTCGAGGCGGATCCGGGACGCCTGCGGCTCGACAGTGCGCTTGGCGATCGCCTCGAGCGTGCGGCCCTGGGCCAGCAACGCCTCCCGGGTCCGGCTCCCCCGAAGCTGGTCGAGCAATCCTCGGAGGGCGTCAACGGCGACGACGCGGGAGTCCGGGAGCGCGGACTCGAGCGCTGCCAAGCCGCCCAGCGGATCACCCCACCGGACCCGCAGCTCCGCCTCCAGTCGCCGGGCGGTGAAGTCGCCGTCCTTCGCGAGCGTCTGAAGCAGCGAGGGCCGGGCGCTCTCCGGCGCCAGCGCCAACGTCGCGACGGCGGTCACGCGGTACCCCGAGAGCCGGCGAATCGCCGGCACCCATTCGCGCGCGGCCAGGTCAAAGTTCCCTTCAGTGACCGCGAGCTGCGCCATCTCCGCCGCCAGCGCATCGGGACGGCGAAGCCTGGCCCTGCCGAGCTTGTAGGCCTCGGCCGCGGTCGCCCGATCTCGGTTCAACAGCGCCGCCGAACCCCACTCCCGGTACGGCGCTTCATCACCTGGAACCGCCCGGGCCCACGCCTCTGCCACCGCCCGCATGCTGTCCGGCTGAGACGCCGCGGCCCAGGCGCGCAACGCGACCCCGTACACGGCACCGCTCCGCGGCGCCGACGCGAGGGCCGCCCGTGCCGGCGGAAGGATGGCGGCGCTCTGGTTGAGCGGTACCAGCACACGCTCGAGGCCCAGCAGCGCGGCGACGTCCCCCGGCTTGGTCGAGAGGATGGCGCGATAGGCGTCCGCCGCTGCGGCATAGCTGCCCTTTCGCTCCAGGTCGAAGGCCTTGCTGAGACCCTCCTGTTGCGCCGTCAAGGCGGCCGGAAGGAGCAGCGCGAGGACACCGGCCAGCCGGGGAAGGCGAATCATTGCTGCCGGGTCTCGGAGAGGCGGCGGAAGTAGTCCACGACCAGGCGCCGCTCCTCGGGCGAGAGCTGCTGCAGCTCTTCCCAGGTCGGAACCCGCAGCCGGTCGCCGTCCTGTTCAAGACGAGCACGGAGCGCCGGCGGCAAGCGCACGCTATCCTCGGTGGCGGTCGTGCTCTGCCGCTCCTTTTGCTCGTCCTCCTCGCGTCCCTGGAGGGTGCGTCCCGCGTCGAGCATGCGCCGGAACAGCCGCTCCTGCCGCTCCACGAGCTGGCGATCGAGCCGCCCGGCTTCGAGTCGCCGTGCGAGCTCCTTGGCCTCGTCAGCCAGCTCACCGGCGCCGGGCATGTTGCCCTCACCGCGCATGCGCTCCAGCTCCTGGGCCAGCCCGCGCTGCTTCGCGCCCAGTTGCCGGAGCTGCTCGCGTATCGCACCCGATCCCGCCATCGGTAGGAGCCCGGCGCCCTGTTGCCCCAACCCGCCCTGCTGCTGGGCGAGCTGCGCCATGCGCTCCATCGCCTCCGCCAGGCCCGATCCGGACTCGGACCCGGAGACTTCACCCCGGGCGCGGAGCAGCTGGTGGGCGGCGGCGTTGAGCGCGTCCACGGCACCGCCGGCCTGCTCCGCCGCCTCGCGCAGATTGGGAGCCGCGGATCCGATCGCTTCGCGGGTGCGCTGCATCTGCTCCTGCGCGCCTCCGAGCGCCGTGCCGATCTCCGGTGGCACGAGCGCATTCTTTCCGGCCGTCTTCCGCACCTGCTCCAGCAGGCGCTGCACGCCTTCCTCGACCGCGCCCTGCTCCGCCCGAACGGCGGAGTTGGGCTGGGTGCCGTTGCGAAGCGTCTCCTCGATGCCGAGCTGCTTCTCCGCGAGGCGGCCGGTCTCCGCCAGCGCATTGTCGATGGCCTGGACCACCTCCTCACGCCACTCCTGCTGCATTTGGCGCCGCTCCTCCGCCAGCTGGTCGCCCAGCGGCTCCAGCGACTCCGAGGCCTGTTGTCCCTGGCGGCGGGCCTGCTGGCGCTCGCCCTGCTGGGCCGAGCCGGCGGCCTGCTTCATCTTCTGGGCTGCTTGTCCTGCCTGCCGCGAGGCCGCTTCGAGTCGTTGCTCGGCCTGCTGCGCTTCCATCTCCTTGGCCACCTCCTGCAGCCCGGCAGCCAGCGAATCGGCGCGCTCGGAAAGCTGTCGCTCCGCCGTGGCGGCGCTGCCGCTGTCGGCTCTCGACACTTGCTCGTTCCACTGCTGCTGCTCGCGGGCGAGATCCCGGGATTCCTGGGTGAGGTTGGCGAGATCGCCCTCCAGCGCGGCACGGCGGAACAGCTCGCGGCTCCGCTCCAGGGCCTCGCGCAGCTCCTGCTGCGCCTCGGCCAGTCGCTCGAGCGCATCCTTGGCCGCCTCGGCGTCGAGGTCCTTGAGCGCCTGCTGCAGCTCGGCCAGCCGCTCGCGCAGCTCTGGCGTGAGGGCGCGATCGATCTGCTCGCGAATCTCCTGGAGCTGGCGCTGCCACGCGCTGTCGGCCATCCCGGCGGCCTCGGCGCTACGCCTCAGCTCGTCGAGGGACTGCTTGAGCTCCTCGGCCTGCCGGAGGAGCTGGTCCTGCGACTTGGCGACGCCTTCCGCCCGCTTCGCCTGCTCGAACGAGAGCGCTTCGCCGTCCTCCTGCCCGGTGCCTTCGTTCCGCGGCCGCTCCCGCGCCAGATCCTCGGTCTGGCGCTCCAGCCGCCGGCTCTGCGCCGCCGCGCTGTCGAGACGACCCACGACGTCTTCGGAGGCGGATCGCTGCGCCGCCCGGACCTCGCTCATCGTGGGCAGGCGGATCACGTACTCGCGCGACCGCCCGGCCTGGCGGCGCGGTGTGTTGTCGGTCGCAACCGCGAAGTAGCGCACCGTGTCGCCGGGCAGCAGCCCGCGCCGGTTGAGGTCGAGCGTGTGGGTGAGAATCGCGCGGTCGGGGCGTTCGTCGGGAACCGGCAGGGTCTCGCGCCGCGCGGAATCCGCCGTGCCCAGGCGGCTGATGCGCCGGCTCTCGACCGCGACCGCCGTGATGCCGTAGTCATCCCGCACATCCACCACGAGGGGGACCTGCAGGCTGAGCGGGGCCACCGTGTCCGCGCCGGGCAGCGGCACCTCGACGTGCGGGGCGCTGTCGCGCACGATCCGAATCGGCAGGCGCACGGTGTCGCCCGCCAGCGGTGCGCCGCTCGAGGTCTCCAGGACGAGCTCGATACCCCCCGAAGTCGTCGGGACGAAGCTGCCGGAGAAAGCGCTCGCCTGGATGTCGAGACCTTCGTCCCGCGTTTGCGATTTCCAGACGCGCGTGCCAACGGCGCCGTCGCCTCGCCGCGGGTCTCCAACCGGGTTCCGGCCGGAAGCAGCAACGTGTCGCCACCCGTCGGCACCGGCTCGGACTCGAGCCGGAGGTAGCGTGGATAGTGGGCGGTGACGGACAGCGCTCCCAGGAAGACCGGAAGTCGAACCTTGACGAAAACCGTGTCGGAGGCGCGGCTGCCACTGGTCACGCGGGCGTACAGATCGCTCTCCAGCGGGCCGCTCAGCACCGTAGCTCTCCCCAGAGAGTCCAGGCGCACACCCCGCGGGCGCCAGGATTCCCCGGGCGCCCGCATCCAGAGCGTCGCCGCGCGCCGCCCGAACGCCTCCACGCGAAAGGCGACCGAGTCGCCGCGATCCACCAGGGTCTCATCCACCGCGATGCTCACCGGCGCGACCGTCGCCCTCCAGGCTCGCATCGGATGCCAGAGCGCCGCCGCCGTCCCCCGGAGCGGGCCCGCGGTCCCGAACGCCATCGCGCCCAGCAAGAGGACCGCCGCGCCGGCCAGGAGGATCTGCCGCAGGGATCGGGCGATCGTCGCGGTGGCGTCGGTCCCGCGTCGCTCCAGCTCCGCGGCCTGCGCCCGGTCGGCCACGCCGAAGAGCGCCTCGCTGGTCCCGGGAGCCGACGTGTCGAGCAAAGCCGTCAGTGTGCCGCGCCGCCACGCGCCGGTCTCTTCGAGACGGCCCGCCACTCCCGCGGGCGAGAGGCCCCGGTGCGCGCGCCAGCCCAACCAGACCGCCGCCGCGAGTGCGACCAGCGCGATGCCCCACGCCACCAGCACCCACGACGGCGCCACGACCCACTCGAGCCGAACGGCCCACGCCGCGAAGCCGAGAAGGAGCGCACTGCCCCCCAGGCCGAGCGCGGCCCACGCCGCGATCGCATGACTGCGGAGCGGCCGGGACAGTCGCCCAAGGGCCTGACGGGTGGCGATCGCCGTCACCCGCCGTACCCCACGGCATAGGCGAAGAGGTTTACGCCCATACGCAGCGCGGCTTCGCGCTTCTCCGGCGGATCCTTGTGAACCTCAGGGTCCTCCCACCCGTCGCCCAGATCGGACTGGTACGAGTAGTAGACGGCGAGCCGGCCATCGAGAAAGATGCCGAAGCCCTGAGCCGGCTTGCCGTCGTGCTGGTGGATCTTGGGAATACCCTTGGGAAAGTCGTAGATCAGGTGATAGACGGGGTGATCGAGCGGCACCTCGACGATCGGTTGGTCCGGAAAGAGCCGGGCCAGCTCGCGGCGGATGGATGCATCCATGCCGTAGTTGTCGTCGATGTGCAGAAACCCGCCCTGTCGCAGGTAGTGGCGCAACGTGGTCAGGTCGGACTCGCTCCACGCGACGTTGCCGTGCCCGGTCATATAGATGTAGGGAATGCCCCAGAGATCGTCGTCCTTGAGCGTCACGACTTTCTCGGCCTGCTCAGTGTGCAGGGCGGTCCGCTCGCCGATGGCGTCGAGCAGATTGGGCAAGCTGGAGGGATTGGCGTACCAATCGCCTCCGCCGTCGTAATGCAGGCGGCCGATCGTCAATCCGGGCGCCGGGAGCCCCCAGGGCCGCGGCGGAGCTCGACAGCGCGATCGCGAGCAGCGTCGCGGCGCGAAGGGTCACGGCAACTCCATCACCAGACGGTAGGCATCGTTGCGGGAGAGCCCATGGGTCTCTGCCAGGAGCCGGGCGACCTCGCGGCGGCTCATCCCTTCAGCGAGGAGCTCGCTGGCGCGCTCCATCGCCTCGTCGGTGCGGTCGGGCGAAGGCGGCCGGCGTCCCGGTGCCTTCGACCACGATGGTCAACTCCCCACGGGGAGGGAATTCCGAATAATAATCCGCCAGCTCCGCCAGGGTCCCGGCGCGGAACTCCTCATGCATCTTGGTCAACTCCCGGGCGACCACCGCCTGCCTCGCGGGCCCGGCCACTTTCATCAGGTCGGTGAGGAGCGCCGCCAGCCGCGTGGGGGCCTCGAACAGGACGACGCTCCACTCCTCCGCCGCCGCACGCTCGAGCAGCCGGGCTCGGACCCCGCCTTTCCTGGGTAGAAATCCCAGAAAGAGATACCGATCGCCGGGGAGCCCCGCCGCGGAGAGCGCGGTGGCGACAGCGGAAGGCCCCGGGATGGGGACCACCGTGATGGCCTGCCTCGCGCGCGGCGGCGACCAGGTCGGTCCCGGGGTCGCTGACCACCGGCGTTCCCGCATCCGAGACGAGGGCGATGTCCCGTCCGTCGCCCAGGATCTCGAGAATCGTCTCCAGCCGGCGTCCCTGGGAGTGGGCGTGGAAGCTCAGGACGGTGGGGGTCGCCCCGAGGTGGGCAGAGCAGGCCCCGGGTGCGGCGGGTGTCCTCCGCGGCCACCACCGGGACCGACCGGAGGATCTCGGCGGCCCGGGGCGAGAGGTCGCCGAGGTTGCCGAGCGGAGTGGCGACGACGTAGAGGGTTGCCATTGTCCGTGGAGTCTAATGCAAAAGGGGCAGGACCGGCTGCCCGGACCTGCCCCATCGCCCCGCCCTTGCGTCGCTCAGTCGAGGTGCTGCTTGATCTTCCCCTCCAGCGTCGCCTTCGGCACCGCTCCGATCACCGTGTCCACGTGGCGGCCGTTCTTGAAGAAGAGGATGCTCGGGATGGTGCGGACGTTGAACCGCATCGCGGTCCGCTGGTTCGCGTCCACGTCCACCTTGGCGACCTTGGCCTTGCCGGCGTACTCTCCGGCGAGCTGATCGAGGAGCGGGGCGACGACCTGGCAGGGCCCGCACCAGGTGGCCCAGAAGTCGACCAGGACGAGACCGTTCACTTGTTCGATCTCCGCCGCGAACGAGGCGTCGGTCACGTGAACGGTGGGAGAGTTCGTTGCCGCCATGATGTTATTCTCCTGTGGTTATTTCAGCCTCGACCATCGCCCAGGGAGCCGTGTGCCTGATCGCCCCCGTATCGCGCATGTCGGAATCGCCGTGCCGGATATCGACGCGGCAGTTGCCTTCTATCGTGACGTCCTCGGCCTCGAGCCCGGCCCGCCGGAACACGCCGACGGCGCCACGATCGTGGCGCTTCCGTTCGGGGAGTCCGAGGTGGAGCTGCTCGCCCCCCTCGCTCCGGACACCCCGATCGGCAAGTTCCTCGCCAAGCGCGGTCCCGGCATCCACCACATCTGCTACCGGGTGCCCGACCTCGACGCGGCGCTCAGCGCTTGCCGCGCCGCCGGCTACCGTCTGATCGACGAGGTGCCACGGTCCGGCGCCGCCGGCCGGCGCATCGCCTTCGTGCATCCGAAGGCGACCGCCGGCATTCTGCTAGAGCTGACCGACTAAGATAACAACCCGGACCGCGGGAGGTTCCCGGACTTACTCGGGAGCGGCGGTGGTGTCCTGCTCGCCTCCGGGCACACAGGGCCGGGCGGGGTTCCCGGCCTTCGTGAGATCCACCTGGTTGACCAGCCAGCTCTCACCGGACTTGATCACCGTGAACGGCACGACCGTCAGGTGCAGAGCTGTCGACGAATCTCCACCTGCAGATCCTGGCGACCTTCCGATTCCGGTGTCGTGGGCGGAAGGACCTTGTGAGTCTCGTTGCGGAGATAGGCTTGCATGACCACGATGCGGCGCTCGTAGTCGGGAGGCTGTTTGGTCTTGGCGGCGGGGCCGCCCGCGCTTCCCCAGAGCTCGGCCATGCGCGACAGATTGCTGTCGGCGACGGCCTGCATGAAGCTCTCGACGACGCCCGCCGGAGTCTTCGCGGGCGCGACCGACCCCGAGGAGCCGCCGCCGCTGCAGGCACCCAGCGCGAGGAGCGCGACGAACCACCGCTGCTGAATCACAAGTATCTCACATGGAAGATGTTAGCCAGCGAAGTTAACCGCCCGGGGAGTGCCGAGCAATGACGCCGCCGCGGCTGTACATCAACATCGATCACGTCGCCACCGTGCGGCAGGCGCGCCGCACGGACGAGCCGGACCCGGTGCAGGCCGCCGCGTTGTGCGAAGCCGCGGGTGCCGACGGCATCACGGTCCACCTGCGAGAGGACCGGCGACACATCCAGGACTACGACGTCGAGCGTCTCGCTGAGCAGGTTCAGGTGCTCAACCTCGAGCTCGCCACCAGCGACGACATCGTCGCCATCGCGTGCCGGCTTCGCCCCTACCAGGCGACGATCGTCCCGGAGAAGCGTGAGGAGATCACGACCGAGGGCGGGCTCGATCTCAGCCGTCCGAGCCCTCGCCTCCGGGAAACGATCCGACGGCTCGAGGCGGCCGGTTCCCGCGTGAGTCTCTTCGTCGATCCCGAGCCGGGCGTCCTCGATGCGGCCAAGGACCTCGGCGTTCCCGCCGTCGAGCTGCACACCGGGCGCTACGCTCACACCTGGCGGGCCGGCGACACCGCGCTGGACGAGCTCGGCCGGGCCGCCCGGCACGCCGCCGACATGGGGCTGTTCGTCCACGCCGGCCACGGGCTCACCTATCTCAACGTCGTTCCCGTGGCCCGCATTCCCGAGATCGAGGAGCTCAACATCGGGCACAGCATCGTGAGCCGGGCGGTGATGACGGGGATGCATGCGGCCGTCGGGGAGATGCGCCACTTGGTCAAGGGCGCAAGGTCCTGATAGGTTATCTGCCATGACGAATCCCCTTGCCACAGCGGACTTTTTCGCGTTGGAAGCCGGGGAGTGTCTCGACCGGCTGGAGTCGCTGGTGAACCGGGAGGAAGCGCCGCCCGGGGACGACTTCGTGCGCGCTGCGCGCGTCCTCCGCGGCTCCGCGCTCATGGCCAGCCAGCAGCCGATCGCGCGCGCGGCCGCCGGGCTCGAGTCGGTCGCCCGTGCGGTGCGCGAAGGGCGCCGCGGGTGGGACCCCGCGACACGAGAGCAGGTGGCCCAGGCGGTAGAGGAGTTCCGCCTCCTGGTGCGCCGGGTGCGAGACTGGGGCGAGTCGGAGACAGGGCGCGCCACCCGGCTTGGGATCGGACTGGAATCACTCGCCGGCCGGGCCGGAGGGGAGCCCGAGCGCCACGCCGAACCCGGGGAGCTCAACACCGGCGTGCGGGCGTTCGTGGCCCGCGAGGGTGCGCTGATCGCGAGCGCCCTGGACCGCGCCGCGCGGTCGCTGCATGCAACCCCAGGCGAGCGGGAGCCGCTCTACACCGTGCTCCGCCGGATGCAGTCGCTCCGGGGTCTCGCCGAGCTGAGCGAGCTGGCCCCGCTCCCGGAAATCCTCGACGGCATCGAGCTCGCCATCGGTGACCTGTCGCGGCTCTTCGCGCCGCCGCCCGGCGTGGACGAGGTGATGTCGGCGGCGTCCACCGCCCTCACCCGTATCTCCCGCGACATCGCGGAGCGCGGGCGGCCGGACCCCGACGCGGACGAGGGCCGTCGCTTCACCGAGCTTCTGCTGCGCGCCTTTGCCGTCGAACGGGACGTCGTGGCGATCGAGTCACTCTACTTCGCCGATGACCCCTCGCCGCTCACCCCGCCGACCGAGCAGCCGCAGTTCGAGACCCCGGCACCGCTTGGACCGCTCGAGCTGGTGAGCCAGGGCGAGCATCTCTGCCAGAGCGCCGATCTCATTGCGGCGTCGCGGTCGGCCACGGAGCGGGACCTGCGGCTGTATCGGCTCGTCGGCACGCTTCGCACCGCCGGCACGCCCGGCCAGGAGCCGGTCGCTTCCGCGCTCGCGGTGTTCGCGCGTTCGGTGCGGGAGGCGTTGGCCGCCGGGGTCGCTGCGGAGCAGACGACGCGACTCGTGAGCGGCCTGCGCGACGCCGGGGAGCTGCTCCGCTCGATCGTCGATGCGGACGATCGGATGCAGGTCTCCCGCCGAATTCTCGACGTCGCGCATCGGGTGGACGAGCTGCATGCCCCTGAGAAGAGCTCCGCTTCCGTGAGCAGCGCCGTGCCTGTAGAAAGCGACATCGTTCCGATCGAGTCGCTCGCGCCCGATACCGTGGCAACAGAGGACTCGGACGTGGTGCCCATCGAGTCCCTGGCCCCCGATCCCGAGCCAGGGCTGGAAGCCAGCTTCGCGACCTACGCCCGCCTGCTACGGGAGCGCGGGTCCGCGGAACCGTCCATCGAGGCGCTGATTGCCGCTCCGATCGAGGCGGTGGTTCCGATCGAAGCCCTCTGCTATCGCGGTCCCGCGGCCCTCCAGCGTGCCGCGGCGTTGCGCGGGGAGATCGCCGCCGCCCTCGAGCGCGGCTCGGACCTCGCCGCCATTCGACCGCTGCTGCAGGAGCTGCTCGACCTCGTCCCGCTCGCGCTTGCCACCGCCTGACGCCGGCCGATCCAGGCTGACGCCGCGCCGAGTCGCGACCAGTCTTGCCGGACTGGTCCTGGCGGCGGGGCTGCTCCTGTGGGCGCTTCGCGGCGTCCATCTCGACGAGGTACTCCACCACATCCGGTCCGCCCGGCCCCTGCCGCTCCTCGTCGCGGTGGTCCTGGCGACCGTCACCTATCCGCTCCGGCTCGTCCGGTGGCGGCTCCTGCTGCGGCATGAAGACGGCAGCGCGATCCCGTCCATGCCCCTCTGGCACGCGGTGGCCATCGGGTTCATGGCCAACAACGTGCTTCCCTTCCGCGCCGGTGAAATTGTTCGGCTCATCGTCGCGACCCGCCTCACCGGTGTCCGATTTACCGCGACCCTGTCTTCCGTGGCGGTCGAGCGGATCTTCGACGGGCTCACCGTCCTCGGCATGATGGGGTTCGCGTTGCTCGCCTCCGACCTGCCGCCCGACATCGCGGTTGGAGGGGTCCCGGTCTCCCACGCCGCACAGGTGGCGGGCATCATAGTGGTCGCCGCGCTCGTGGGAGCGATTCTGGTCGTCGCTTTCCCCATTGCCGCCGAGCGGTTGGTTCGCCGGGTGCTGCCCGCGGGATCGTTCGCGGACCGGATCATTCGGATGATCGAAGGGATCCGCCAGGGCTTGGCGGCGCTCCGTTCCCCGGCCCTGCTGGCGGGCGTCGTGTTCTGGTCCATCATCCTATGGTTCGTCAACGCGTACACGTTCTACCTCGGGTTCAAGGCTTTCGGCATCCCCGTGGACCTGCTTGGGGCCTTCCTGCTTCAGGGCATTCTGGTTCTGGGGATCTCGGTCCAGCTCACGCCGGGATACCTTGGCCAGTTCGAGGCGTCCATCGTGGCGGCGCTGGCCCTCTACGGCATTCCGAACGATCTCGCCTCCTCCTACGCCATCGCCTATCACGGCGCCACGTTCCTGCCGATCGTCCTGCTGGGCGCCTGGTCGTTGGCCCGTACCCCGGTGGCGCTGACGGAGCTCCGGGGTCCCTAGCGATGACCTCGCGGGTCTGGATCGCGGCCCACGCCAAGCTGAACCTCTTCCTCCGCGTGCTCTCGCGCGAGGCGGATGGGTTTCACGGGTTGGAGACGCTGTTCTGTCTGGTGGACCTTGCGGATCGCCTTCAAGTCGAGCGCCGCGACGGCAAGGCGATCACGATCGAGGTCGAAGGTGCCGATGTCGGTCCACCCGAGAGCAATTTGGCGGTACGGGCGGCCGGGCTGGTGCTCGCCGCGACCGGCGATCGCTTCGGCGTACACCTCACGCTCACCAAGCGCATTCCGGTCCAGGCTGGCCTGGGTGGCGGTTCGAGCGATGCCGCGGCGGCATTGATCGCGGTCAACCATCTGGCGAACGGTGCGATTCCCCGCCACGAGCTGCTTCAGCTCGCCGCCCGACTCGGCAGTGACGTTCCGTTCTTCCTGAGTGGCGCGCCGCTCGCGCTCGGCTGGGGACGGGGCGAGCGTCTGCTCCAGCTCCCGCCGCTTCCGGCCGCGCCGGCGCTGTTGCTTACCCCCGCCACTCCCATCGCGACGGCCGAAGCGTACGGTTGGGTGGATGCCGCGCGACAGTCGGCCGGACGCCGCGGCGCGGTGGCCCTCGACCTCGACTCGCTGGCGCACTGGGGAGACATCGGGAGAATGGCCGGCAACGACTTCGAGTCGCCGGTGTTCGGTCGCCATCCGGAGATCCGGGCCGCCTTCGAGGCACTGGTGGGAACGCGACCCCTGGTTTGCCGGATGAGCGGATCGGGGTCCACGCTCTTTGCCGTCTATCGCTCGTCCCGCGACCGCGATGACGCGCAGATGATGCTGGGCCGCCGGCACGGGCGGCTCACACCGTGTTCTACCCTCGCCACGCCTTCGCCCGGGCCCGAGCCGACCTAGCACGCACTGGCGAGGGCCTGAGCTTCCGTAGTGCTCAGGCCCTCGCTAGGCTTCAGCCCACTGGCCCTTCGTCCAACGGCAGGACAGCGGACTTTGGATCCGTTAATGGTGGTTCGAATCCACCAGGGCCAACTCTACTTCGCGATTTCTGCCCCCGTCTGCTGGGTCGGCCGGGCAAGCCACCGACTGTGGCCGCCCGGCCTCTCCATTCTCGTCTAGGACTCGATCCGCTCGCCCAGGAATTCCTTGGCCTTGGTTACTCCAGCGTCCCACTTGGTTAGCTGCTCCGGGGTCAGGAACTTTTCCACCCGCTCCCGGATGGACCCGCGAACCTCTTTGATCTTCGAGACCGCGTCGGCTCTCGAGATGTTGGGGTTCTTCGCGCGGATCTCATCGATCTTCTCGTGCGCGTTCTCCAGCGCCGTCTTCAACTGGCCCTTCTGTGCATCCGACAGGTTCAGGTCGGTCGCAAACCGCTTCAACTCGGTTTCGACGACCTCGATCAGCTCGGCTCTCATAATGCGGCACTCCCTTCAGTATCCAGATTGCAAGATTCGGCCCGCCACCGGATTGTGACTGCTCGCGGCCATACCCTGCAGTGTGCAAGACCTCGCTGGATTCGAGGTCCTGCGAAGCCCATATCACTAGCGCTTTGCGCCGACAAGCGTTGTGACGTTTGGGCCGCTCGCGCATCGAGCGCTGGGCTTGGTAGCGGTTGAAGCCGCCGCCCGGCCCGTTGACGCGGCATCCGCCACTTTATCAATTCAAGCTGCGCTGGCCGGCTCGCGGCTGACATTGAGGAGTACAGCGGGCGAGCCGGCGACTTCGACCGGCTCCGCTGGTGGGTGGTGCCAGGTGTGCGAGTGTTCGACTACGAGGTGGGCCAAGCGACCGCTGGGCTGCGCCTAGATCCACGAGCGACGGGCAGCAACGACGGCCTGGCCGGCGCGGCCCGTGGGCGCAGTCGATGGTGAAGCGGACTGCCACGCAGACGTGCCAATACCGCGCTCGGCCCTGGAAGCCGTCCCCCAGCGGTATGCCCTTTCGCTGGTCCCTGCCGGCGACAGGTGTGGAAGTCGCGGGACACCACCGAAGCGCCGCTCGAGATCCCACCCGAGCTGAAAGCCTACGCCCCCTAGTCCACCACCCCCCGCTCCCAGAAGTTGCCCACGATGGCGTAGTAGTCCTCGGTCTTCCTCAGCGCCTCCGGATCTCCCCGCAGGACGTCCTCGATCGTGAAGCTGGCCGCCGGCGAATTCGGTCCCTTGAGGACCTGTGCGGAATGAAAGCGCAGCCTCCCCTCCCTCAGGGCCGTCCGAATGGTGGGTAACGACTCAGCGTCGATCCGCCGCTGAATCAGGCGCCGTCTGTAGCCCTGTGGTGGACCGCCCGTGGGCATAGCCCGCCTCGCGTTCCTGGTGGGGAGCGGGACAATCTAGGCGGCAACGTTCGGCGCGGAAGAGGTGAAAGCCACTGCAGTACCAAGCGTCGAGATCAAGTGACATCATCACGTCAGTAGGTCACAGTGTCATCGCTGGCCATGTCCCCGCGAGTCGCGGCGCCGCGCATCCCTCAAGGAATACATGTAATCGGACAAGACGGGAGAAAGGTTGCCACTCATGCTCGCCGCACTCGCTTACCCCTTGCTCGCCTTCCTCATCGCCGGCCCAGGGTCGGGCTTTCCGGCGGCCGCGCAAGGCAAATGTGACGATCCGCTGCCGATTGATCCCGCGATCGTGACCCGGGAGATGAAGCTGAAGGGCTTCGGCGGCGCCGACCAGACCGGTCCGGTGTGCTATCTGCGGTGGGAGGGCGGCTCGAGCCCGACGCTCATGATCTACGGCCCGACGCCGATGGCGGAGCTCGGACGCACATTCAGCTCCCCCAAGGAGGCGGCCGACCAGTACGCAGGGGAGTCGCCCAAGGGCGTCGAGCCGCTGCCCGGTGCATCGAAGGCCTACATGGTCTTCGATCCGAAGACTCCGAATCGCCGGGTGTTCATTGAACACCTGGGGAAGGTCTACATGATCGTGTCACAGGATCAGGTGCCACCGGCCGTCCTGGCCCAGGCGATCCTCAGTCGCTGACCGACGCCCGAAGACCGCGCTCGACCAAACGAGGATTCCCCAGGCGCTCGGCCCACCCCGCGAACTCGGGTCCCGGGCCGCGCCACTCGAGCTCGTCCACATTTCCGAAGAGCGGAGCGTCGGTCCTGAGGGTGGCCAGATCCTTGAAGAGCAGCGCCCGCTCGCGCGACTCCCCGAGTACGGCGGGTGGAAACGCCCTCGATCGGCCCATGCTGATTGAGCAGCCGGGCCGCGGTCACCTTGCCGATGCCCGCGATGCCCGGATACCCGTCCTGCGGATCCCCGACGAGCGCGAGCAAATCGGGGATCAATGCGGGCTCCACGCCGAATTTCTTGCGCACGCCCTCCGCGTCTCGGATCTCCATTCCCCGCCGATCCATTTGGACCACCCGCTCGCCGCGCACGCATTGCGCAAGATCCTTGTCGTTGGCCCAAATGCAGACTTTCTCGACTCGTTCGTCCTCCGCCGCGAGACGCGCGGCCGACGCCAGCGCGTCATCGGCCTCCAGCTCGGTCATCGGCCAGACCACGACCCCCATGGCGGCCAGCGCGTCCTCGAGAGGTTGGAACTGGGCCAGCAGCGCGGGCTCGATACCCTCGCCCGTCTTGTAGCCGGGCCACATATCGTTGCGAAATGATTCGATGACATGGTCGGTCGCCACGCCGAGATGGGTAGCGCCTTTCTCGATCATGCCCAGGGTGGAGGCGAGCAGACTAGCGACGGCCGCGAGAGGCTTGTCCTTGCCCTGGTTGAAGCGGCGCTGGCCGTAGAAGTGGCGGAACAGCTCGTAGGTACCGTCGACCAGGTGGACGATCATGTCCGGCCCGGCCAACTCTCATCGATCACGCCGAGCTGGAGGAAGCGGTCTGTGGACCGACCAACTCGCGCACGGCGTCGACCAGCTTGTCGGGAGCGAACGGCTTCTTGAGCAGCGCGCCCCCGACGCCCAGGTGGTCGGCATCGAACCCGCTGACGAACAGCACCCTGATGCCGGGCCACTGGGTGGATACCAGCTTCGCCAGATCCGCCCCGTCGACCGGCTCCATGCGGAGATCGGTCACCAGGATTCTGGGCGGCGCGGGAAGCCGGCTCGCGATCTCGATGGCCCGCAAGGCATCGGGGGCTTCGTAGACCTGAAACCCGGCGTCGCCCAGAGTGCGGACCATCAGCCGCAGCACCATCGGCTCGTCGTCGACCACGAGGACTGTGTCCATGCACCGTCTTCATTGTGGGGGACGGGCAGCAATCTACGGTCCTGGTGCACTTCTCAACAGAGAGTGATCGCCTCTGCTACTGCCGGCACGACGTCTTCGTGTGAGCACGCGCCTTGGCAGACAGATCAGCCATGGCGCTCTTGATGTCCGCACGGCCGTAGTACTGAACGTCGTGGGTCCAGTTGAAGAAGCCGCAGGCATGGCTCTGGGCGAGCATGGCCCCACCGTAGCTGCGCAGCTCGCTGCCGCTCATGGCCCACTTGCCCTTGGTCCACCCGGCGATCTTGCTCGACCCGTTCCCGCCGTCGAGCACGTTCAGTCCTACGACCAGGCCGAGCCCCTTGCGCTTGGCGGCGGCGACCTCGGACGCCACCCACGTCGCGGCATTCCCCTTCCCCGCGGTGTACTGGGTCCAGCCGGCGTCCAGATACACATAGTTGACGGAGGAGCTCGCCAGCCAGCTCGGCACCACCCGGACGATTGTCGTCATGGTGGGCCAGTTCGCCTTGCTGTGCTTCGCCATGGCTTCGAGCGTCGCCGGCGAGATGGCCTTGCCGCCCCATCGGGAAGCCCGGTGTGGCTCGTCGATCAAATAGTGCCCGATGATGGTGCCGTCTGCGATGTAGGGACCCAGATTCACCTTCTTGTACCGATCCACCAGGGCCTTCCACTTGGTCAGGCTGAAGGTGCCATCGGGGTTCTTCACGTACTCGTCCCGACCCTTGCAGAGCTTCACCACCACCCGACCACCCTTGGCACGGGCGCCGGACAGCTGAGAGATGATGTTGTCGGGGCTCAGCGGCCCACCCTGCATCCATCCGGTGTGAACGCTATTCAAGTAAGAGTTCGGCATGTTGGTCGAACCGAACACGATGCCGGGAAGCTTGGACCTCGTGTCCAACACGGCATTCGCGGTGCCTCCGAGATCGACCGGCTCCGCGGCGGCGGATGAAGGGCCCGTGCGATCCTCGGTACAGGCGGCGACGGGGCAGAAGCAGAAGCAAGCCGGAGAGCGCGCGAAGCGGAATGATATGCGTGTGCATATGCATGACTTCCCCTCGGTGCGAGGAGTGGGGTTTCAAGATTGTGGGGGATCGGACCTCAGGTCGCTCGAGGTCCCGAATCAGATTGGAAGTCCGTGACCTTCTCGGCCACGGCCGCGATGGAATGGACCGCCCGACGGCGCCATCTCATGATCTGAGGCTCGCGGCGCTAATATTTGGCCGGGGCACCTGCGCTGTCAATCCGACGTTCAGCTGAAGACCAGCCTTACCTCGTTGGAGCAGATCGTGCTTCCGGTCTGGCAGATCTTGAGGACGTAGGTGCCGGAGCGGTGGTCTTTCTGTTGATGGTTTGCTTCCCATCATTCAGTGTGCCGGTGACCACTCGCGCCCCGTTGCGATAGATGTCCACGGTAGGGCCCGGCGTCCTCGCCGACCTTCGCGATCCTGGCCTCGGATGGCATGCCCTGGGTTGCCGCCGCTTCCTGGGTAGAGGATCTTCCCGGGTTCGTACATCACCGCGGTCCCGTAATCGCGGTTGAATGGCCAGATGTGATTCGGGCCGTCCGTCCACCGTCCCCGGCCGTGCGCTGGCGCTCGATGAACGGGAGTCTCCCTTGTCAGCTTGGCAGCGCAGTGCGACTTTGCACCCGTTGTTCAGGCACCCATAGCCGCTTCCGAGCCCTTCCCGCCGGCTTTCGCCCCGCGGGGAATTCACCACTGCCATTTCGCCAAAGGAATCGCAAGATGAATCGGGATTTGGCCCGGAGTGCTCGCTCTTTGGTGAAGTTGCGATCGGAGAGGGTGCGTACTGAGATATCGCGCCTGATCGAGACATTGCGGGTGAGGGGTCACGTCGAGGTTACGAAGCGGCAGGTCGAGCAGTGGATTGCGAGCAAGAGGTTCTTCTTCATTCTGGCAATCGGCCGTTCCGGGACGACGTTCCTGGCCCATTTGCTGAACATGGCCGCCGATGCCGTCGTGTTTCACGAGCCGACTCCCAGCGATATCGACGCCTACCGACGCGCTTTCTTCAGGCCGGAAGATGCCGAGCGCTACATAGCTTCGTTTCGCAAGAAGGAAATGTATCTCCGGACGCGCCTGGCGGATTTCACTATCTATGGCGAGGTCAATTCGCTGCTGCGCCGTCACTTGCACGCCTTGAGCCACCATTTTCCTGCTGCTGGGTTCCTGCACATGGTGAGGGACGGGCGGGACGTCGTCCGGACGATGATGTCGACGGACGCCTTGGCACCCGGAGACATGTGGACGTGGTGGCTGAGACCACATGAATCCGACCCGTTCTTCGCTCAGTGGCCCACGATGGATCGCTTCGCCAAGCTGTGCTGGTACTGGCGCGTGGAGAATCAGCATCTGCGTACCAGTATCGGGGACACGGTCAAGTTCGAGGAGGTCACCGGCAACTACGAATGCTTCGAGCAACGGATCCTGCGTCCGTTTGGCCTGGTCTTGCCGCAATCGGTCTGGAAGCAGCAGTCGGGTGTTCAGCGCAATGCCACGGGGACCTACAGGATTCCCCACTGGCGGGAGTGGGATGCCCACCACATCCGTACCTTCGAGACCATTTGCGGCGATGAAATGAGGGCCAACGGTTATCTGCAGTAAGCCCAGTAGCCGTTCCATATCGGGCCCTTGGGCTTGCTACCCTCGGGAACCTGGAAAATCCTTGACCCGCCCCCGAGGTGCAGTGCGACTTTCGATCCGCTAGTGGTATCTGAATCCACCAGGGCCAATTGACCTTATCTTTATCTGCCCCAGTTTGTTGCACCAGGTTGCCACCCAGATGTCGTGTCCCCGAGCACCGTGTCTGCCATAGCGCGGTCGCAGGTGCGCTCCTAGCGAGGCAGCTGCGCAGGGCCCAGGTCCCCGGTGCACCGCGGCCTGAACCGCCCGCGCACATTCGCTCTTGAGCGCTCCGTTGACGTCCTCCGACGTAGCCTCATAGCTTTCACAAAAGTCGCGACCATGACTCTTCCGACCGTCACCGCCATCATCGCCGTTCGCAACGGTGCCCCGACCATCGGCGTCTGTCTGGACGCCATCGCTGCACAATCCCATCCGGTGACGACCATCATGGTCGTCGATGACGCCAGCACGGATGACACCGTCAGGCTGGTTCGGGAGCGCCGGGATCCCTCGATCGAGATCATCGAGCTTGCCGACAACGTCGGCCCCGCCGAGGCGCGGAACCAGGCCCTGCCGCGTGTGACGACCGATTACTTCTGGATCGTGGACGCCGACTGTGTCCCGACGCCTCAGTGTCTGGCGACCCTGTGCGCCGCCCTTTCAGCCGACCCCACGATCGGGATCGTCGGCGGTCCCAATCCCCAGAACCTTCGGAAAGCGACCTATGCCGCTGCCGCCTTCGACTTCTCGAACCGCTATCTCGTCGATCCGGCGGCGCCCCCGACCGACGTGCCCTATGTCGTGGGTGCCAACATGCTGGTCCGTCGTGCGGTCATCGAGCAGATCGGCTCCTACGATCCCGAACCTGCGCATCGCCGAGGACTTCGATCTCTGCGTGAGGGCACGCCAGGCCGGGTGGCGCGTCGTGTTCGAGCCGAGGGCGGTGTCGGAGCATCGCCACCCGCGCTCCACGATTCTCAGCTACTTGCGGTACCAGTACAAGATCGGGCGTTATGGCTGCCGCTTCCGGATGAAGCACCGCGCCGCCGTCCCCTTCGGCCGCTGGTATCCGACGACGCCCGCACGCGCCGCCTTACTGGCGCCGCTGTACATCGCCCTGGCGCTCGGTCGGATCGTCGTCAAGAACGTGGCCGTCGGAGCGATCCGCCCGCTCCTCTGGTACCTCCCCCTGATCGCGCTCGGCCAGTGCTGGGTCGCCGCGGGGGTGATCCGGGGCCTTGCCCAAACCGACGGTCAATAGGCCTCGCCACCGGCCCCCACAGCCGGTGCCCGGGCCGATCAGACACTCGGGCTTCCCTCAGAGCCTCCCGTCGAACATCTCCTCCAGTATCTGCTCGGCAACCCGCGCCCAGGTCTTTTGTGGGGCCGTGGCCAGGCAGCATGCCGAGGCGCGCTCGAGCTTGTCGCGGGATTGCAGCAGATCAATGATGGTGGCCGAGATCTCCTGCGTATTGCAGGGATCCACCAACCACCCCGATTTCCCATCCTCGATGGCATCTGGAATGCCGCCGCTCCGGCCGCCGACGGAGGGAAGGCCGCACGCCGCCGCTTCCAGGAACACCAGCCCGAAGCCCTCGACATCGGGCGGCTGATCACGGGACAGCATCACGAACAGATCGGCGAGATTATATAGCTCCACGATCTCCGACAAGGCCAATGGCCCGAGGAAGCTCACCTGGGCCTGCAGGCCCAAACGGGCGGTCAGCTGCTGCAGGCGCGACCGGTCCGGACCGTCGCCCACCACCAGGTACTTGACCTCGGGGATCGAGCGCAGGATGACCGGCAGCGATTCCAGCATCCGGTCCACGCCCTTGTACGGATAGAGACGCGTCACCGTCAGCAGGATTCTCTCGCCGCAGGGCCGGTATCGTGCCTGGACGTTTGACGGCACGGCCGTCTTCCTGAAGATCGCGGGGTTTACGCCGTTGTTGACGGTGATGATCCGCCGGTCATCGCCCCGCGTCTCCTCCACCACAGCCTTGCGCGTGTAGTCGCTGACCGGAAAGACCTTTTCGGCCCCGTTGAATACCTTCCGTTTGACTCTCCGCATCAGCACGGTCCGCACGCTGTTCCTCACGCTGGCGAAGTTGTCGAAGACCTCTGTGCCGTGGGCCGCCACGAAATAGGGAATTGGCTGGCCTCTCAACGCCCGCCGAGCTGCCGCCCCTTCGGGAAGCCACGTGGGACAGAAGAGCGCCTCGGGAGGTTGAGCTCGAATCAATTGTCGCAATGGACGAGCGAACAGGGGAATGCTGATCAGGGCGCTATGTGGCGTACGGATGCGAGTGATCGTGTAAGGGAGGCCTCGATCGAAATCGTCCATACCCTCGAGCTCACGGCTGACCACGTGCACCCGGAGTCGCTTGCTGAACTGCACGGCCAGTTCATGGGCGTAATTCGCCACTCCTCCCCGCAGGGGTTTGAAATCGTAAGCCGGTATGAGGATGGTTCTTTCTCTCATATTCGTTGAGCCAAGCCCGTCACGCCGGCAGACCATTCGCGCGGCAGCGTGCGCATAGGCCAGCTACCGAGTGCTGGCAGTGGTCGTGATCGTCAGATTGCACACACGTGGAGGTGTACCGGCGGACCCCATGGCTAGGCTGCCGATGCCGGAACATTGCCCTCGCCCACCTGGGTACCCGCAGCCCGCGGAGCAAGAACTCCGCTGGCTGCGCAGATCCCTCTACTGGAATCGGACGACCTTCCCCTCCGAGGGAACGCCGTTGCGATTGAGAATGAAGAGGAGGTAGTGCCCCGGGGGGGCGTCATTGTGAGAGGTGGGAGCTGTGACGTCGATCCCGGTCGCCGTTGCGCTGAAGGTCAGCGTATTCGCCCGCTGGCCTGCGTCGAAAGCATGGGTCACCGAACCGAGTCGGATCCAGCGCACATCGGTCACCTGGGCCGCGTTCGGCGTCGCGACGGCGAACGTCTCTCCCAAGCCGACGCTGGCCGGGGCCGAGGCGATCGTGGGGCGCGCGCCCTTGAACAGGTAAGGCGGTGAAAAGATCTCGTGGTTTCTCTCCGGCGGGACCACCGCGCTGACCTGCCATCGCGTCGCCGCTGGCGCCGTGCAACACCGTGCCGTCGGGCAGGAGCAGCGACACCGAGTGGTAGACCCGCATCGTGCTGCTGCTCGCAAGGGTGGTCCAGTGTCCTGTCGCGGGATTCCAGACTTCCGCCGCGCGGACCGCCAGAGCCGGGTTGAGGTTGACGAACCCGCCTCCGCTCGTGCCACCGGTGACAAGCACCTGGCCATCCGGCAGGATGGTGGAGTTCAGGTGACGCCTTGGCGCTGACATCGGGTCGGTATTCTCCCACGCGGGCGACGGATCATTGAGGTCGATGATCTCCGCCGTGGCCGTCGGCGCGGACGCCTTGCACATCGGGTGACTGCCCCCAACCCAAATCGCCGCCGCCACCGGCGTAGAGGATCTTCCCGGGTTCGTACATAACCGCTGTTCCGTACTCCCTGTTGAACCGCCAGACGTGCAGCGGTCCGTCGCTCCAACTCCCCGAACCGGCGACGTCGAACCAGCGGGACTGAATCCGCTCGCCCGCATAAAAGATCAGGCCGTTTGGGGCGACGAAGTTTCTGGGGATAGTAAGGGATGTCCACGTTCCTGCACCGGTGAGCTCGACCCACTGGCTGCCGTTCCAGTAGCTCCGGTGTCGTGACCATGTTTCCCTCGCCATCGTCGCCCCCCATGGTGAGCATTCGGCCGTCGGGCAATAGCGGTCACCGTGGGATACCACCTGCCGTGCGCCATATTCGGTCCCCGCGTCGCGGCGCCGTTCTGGTCGAGGAAGAAGGTGGTGGCGATCCCACGGCCGTCCTGAGGTGACCGCCGGAGACCAGCAGGCGCCCGTCCGGCATCAGGGCATGGCCGGCACAGAAGAGCATGGTATCGACCGCAATCATCGGGAGCCCGCTGGGCGGGCCTGCGGCCGGATCCCAGAGGCGCGGCATGCCCATGGTGTCCGCGAGCGTCCGTCTTGCCCCAGGCGAGGATCTTCCCGTTGGGCATCAGGTTCATGTGCAGCGGTACGATGTCCCACGAGACCACCGGTCCCCACTTTCCGGAGCTCGCCTCGGGTGCCAGTGCCGAGATCTCGACCGGTGAGGAGGTCACGCTGACCCCACCTGTCGTGAACTCGAGCGTGTGGGAACCGGTGCCGCTGATCCCGAGGTCGCCGAATCTCGCGACGCCGGCGGCGTCAGTGGTCGCGGTGGTGGTACCCTCCAGAGTGCCACTTCCCGATGCCACGCTCGCCGTGACCTCGAGGCCTGCCGCCGGGTTCCCGTCCTGGTCCGTCACCTGGACGACCGGCTGCACCACGGGATCGAACACCTCTTCGGTGAGCGCCGAGACCGGTGGATTGGTCGTGATCACGATGCCGGACTCACCACCGCCGTCGATCGCAGTCGCGAGAAAAGTGACCGGCGAGCCTTCGAGACCGCTCACTGAAGCAGTGGTCGCCTGTTCGCCCGGGTCGGGACCCAGCACTCGAGTGACGAATGCTCGGCCGTCAGACCCCGTCTCGACGTTTTCCGAGGAGACGCTCCCGACACCCTGAGGGTCCCAGGCCACGCTGACACCCTCGGCGGGATCTCCATTCTGGTCGGTCACCAGCACGACGAGGGGGCTCGCCAGAGGCTGGCCCACGATCCCGGTCTGCCCGTTCCCGCCCGCCATCTCGATTGCGGACGCGGTGGGTGGCTGGTTGGGGTTCTCGCCGCACTGAAGGGTGCCCGCCGCAAGGAGGACCGCAAGAGTGGGAAGGCGGAGCTGCTTGAGTCGCGTCATATCCCTCGAGAGGTGCAACAATGGGCTGCGCATGGAATAGATCAGTGTCCCCTCTGGATCCACAACTGTACGCAGCTTCCGGGCCGCATTGGGGCCGGAGCTAACCATCGTAACACATTGCCCTAGATGGACTTGCGAACAGAACCCACGCCGGCGTTGCATCGGGGCGACGGGAAGGCTAACCGCCCCTCGAGCCCGCCGCCACCTGAGCCATCCCGGTACCTCCGGAAGCTGCGTCCGATGTACGGCGCCCGCTTTCCCTAGGGTGGTTCGACGCGCCGACCGTTCATCGCGGTGTCCCGACGGACGATCTCATGCGGCGAGCGGGCGTGCCGGCTTCGCGGCTCGGAGGTCATCGATCATGGGCTCGACCCCGCGTTCGCCACGCCGAACGACCGGTCATCCCCGAGATTTGTCGCCAGCTCGACACGACCCTCCATGGATGAAGACGGCCTGAACGAAGTTGCCGCCGGGCGGTGACCCGCCCGGCGGCAGCTTAGCGTGAAACTCGACCGGCCTTACGGCACCGGCAATGCGGTCACCGTCATGATGAGGTCGTCGAAGTCGGTATCGACACCATCCTCATAGTGCAAGGTCCACTCGGGGTAGGCTCCGGTGACCTGGAGCGCCGGCGGGTTCGCCAGCAAGGGCGCGATGACCTCGGCGTTAATGTCGGTCCCTACGGGGAACGGTCCCGCGAAGTGGATCTCCTTCCCGACATCCTCGTAGCATCCGTCGACCGTCAGCGTGTCGGACACCGGCTCGGTGATCCGGAAGGCGTTGCCATGGGCTTGGCAGCTATTGCTGTTCAGCACCACCTTGAACCCCGAGGGCTCCTCCAGCCGCAGCTTGCAGGCCACGAAGCCGCCAGGCGAGGTGGCGTCCTCGCAGGTGAGCGAGGTGATCACCTGCTCGCTCGCGGTCGCGTCGTGGGAACGGGAGCCGGTGGCCGAGCTGTCATCGGTCACCGTCAGAGTCACGGTATATGCGCCCGGCTGGGCGTACAGGTGCACCGGGTCGGGATCGGACGAGGTCTCGCCGTCGCCGAAATTCCAGCTCCACGCGACGATCGAGCCGTCGCTGTCAGCGCTGGCATCGCTGAAGTCGCACTGCATGTACAGGCACGACCGGCTGAAGTTGGCGCTGGGCGCGAGGTTCGCCTGCGGATCCGGATCGGGGCCGGTGCCACCCGGCGAATCCTTGCCGCAGGCGACGGCGAGGGATGCGAGGACTAGAACGAGCCGAGACCGGCGGGTGTATCTCATACGCTCCTTCCAGCGGTATCGGCCGCAGACTTCCGTCGTTCCCGCCGGGGGGATTCCCCGGCGGGTGATGCATTCAGCGGATGATTGGTCTTAAGGAACTACGGTCGCGTGAACCGCCAGCACGATGTCGTTGAAGTCGGGCTCTCCCGGAGCGGTTGGCTGTCCTCCATCATCGAACTTGATGGTCCAGTCGGGGAAGCTTCCCGAGACCTGGGTAGCGGGCGGGCCCTTGGGCGGGTCACTGGCATCACCGGAGCCCTGGGTGAACTGCGCCTGCAGCTGGGTGCCGGCATCGAATGCCGCTCCGCCGTTGATCTGGAAGACCGTCCCTGGCGTCAGGCTACACCCATCGCTGAAGACCGTCTCGGTAATCGGCGCTAGGATAGTGAACGCGTTTCCGGTGAACTGACAGCCCACCGCGGTCACCGTGATCGTCACCGTCGACTTCGACGTGAGGTTCAGGGTGCAGTCCACGCCGTTGCACTCCAGGCCTGCCGGGGGCGAGACTCTGATTGCCTGGGTCGCAGTCGCCGTGGCCCCGTCATCGTCGGTCACGGTCAGCGTCACGGTGAAGTCGGTGACCACGGTAACGGCATAGGTATGACTGCCGTTCGTCTCATTCGACGTGTTGTTCGTGCCCGAGGCCGGGTCTCCGAAGTTCCAGCTCGACGTGAAGGTGCCGTCGGCATCGGTGCTGGTGTTGGTGAAGGTGCAGTCCAGCGAGCTGCAGCTCGGCGTGAACCCGGCCACTGGAGGCTGGTTCACCGGCGGAGTAGTGCTAACGGTAACCTCGCGCGAAAAGTCGTCCGTGGCGCCTTCGTCGTCGGTGACCGTCAGCGTGACGGTATGGGTCCCGGCGGCCGAGAAGGTCACGGCCTGAGTGGCCTCCGTCGACGTCGCCGGCGTGCCGTTCTCGAACGTCCATGCCCGCGAGGCGATGCTCCCATCCGAATCCGTGCTGGCGTCGGTGAAGGTACAGCTCAACAGCGTGCAGGTCGGGGGCTCGAAGTTGGCGGTCGGCGCGTTGTTGGACGGGCCGTTGCCGCCGTCCCCGCCGCACGCCGTGCCGGCGACGGTGATGGCCGCAGCCAGCGCAAGAAGATGGTGAGAACGCATCGTGTGGGTTCCGTTCCCCAAAGGTTAGCTGTGACTGTCGGTGGAAGACGAGAAGGTCGGCAGCACTCCGGCCGGCCAAGCCCTGGGCAGTTGCCAGACGTGTGCCAAGGGTAAAGGTGTATGGATTCAGGTCATTTAGTCCAGTGGCAAACGTTGGCAATGAAGAGGCTAGGCGGTGAGCCGCCTAGTATCTGACACTGCGGCAATTCGTTGCGCGGTGTGGCGGCGTCCCCATACATGTTCGGACTCCAAGCAACAGGCGGCGGCCCCTCTCGTGCCACCCCTTCCGGTTGACCTACCCTCCTGTCCTGACTAGTTTTGCGGGCTCTGATCATGACGGACCTGTCGCTGTCGCGCAGCCAGATGCTGCTGCTGAGCGGGACGGCCAACCGCGCCCTCTCCGAAGAAGTGGCCGCCCACCTTGGGCAGCCGCTTTGCCAGGTCACGATCCGTCGCTTCGCCGACGGCGAGCTCTTCGTCAAGATCGACGAGAATGTGCGCGGGCGGGACGTCTACATCATCCAGCCCACCAATCCGCCGGCCGAGAACATGATCGAGCTGCTGCTCCTCATGGACGCGGCCAGGCGGGCGAGCGCCGCCCGGGTCACCCCGGTCATCCCGTACTTCGGGTATGCCCGGCAGGACCGGAAGGATCAGCCGCGGGTCGCCATCAGCGCCAAGCTGATGGCCAACATGGTGTCGATGGCCGGGGCGGACCGGGTACTCGCCATCGATTTCCACCAGCACCAGCTCCAGGGGTTCTTCGACCTGCCGGTCGACCACCTCTACGCGGCGCCGGTCCTGGTGAGCCACTACCGCCAGAAGGCGCTGCGCAACCTGGTCGTCGTGGCGCCCGATGTGGGCTCGGCCAAGATGGCCCGGGGGTTCGCCAAGCGGCTCAATGCCTCGCTGGCGATCGTGGATAAGCGGCGCCCCTCGGCCAACGTCGCCGAGGTGCTGAACGTGGTGGGCGATGTGACCGGGAAGGATTGTCTCATCCCGGACGACATGATCGACACCGCGGGCACGATGGCCGAGACCGTCAATGCCCTGAAGCGGTTGGGGGCCGAGGACGTGTATTGTTGCGCCACCCACGCGCTGCTCTCCGGCCCCGCGGTGGATCGGCTGACGGCGTCGCCGGTCAAGGAGGTCGCGGTGACCAACACCATCGCGATTCCGGCCGAGCGCCGCTTCGACCGGCTGAAGGTGCTGTCCATCGCCGGGCTGCTCGCCAAGGCGATCGGGTACACCCACAGCGACCAGTCGGTGAGCTCGTTGTTCGATTGATCGCAGGCAGTAGACAACTGACACGAAGGAAGTCACGATGGCTCAGCAAGCGAATCTTCAAGTCGCCTCCCGCTCGGATACCGGCAAGGGCGCGGCCCGCAGTCTCCGCCGACAGGGCAAGATCCCCGGCGTCATTTACGGCCATGACCGGGCACCCGAGGCCCTGGTGGTCGAATCGCTGGCCCTGACCAAGATGCTCACCGGGATCAGCGCCGCGACGACGATCGTGGAGGTGGCGATCGACGGCCGGGCGCCGGTCAAGGCCCTCATCCGCGAGATCCAGCGCGATTCGCTTCGCCCCGCGCAGATCCTGCACCTCGACTTCTACGAGATCCGGGCCGACGAGGCCGTGACAGTGCCCGTGCCGGTCCACCTCGTGGGCATCCCGGACGGTGTCCGCAACTTCGGCGGCGTGCTCGATCACTCGCTCCGCGAGCTCGAGGTCGAGGTGCTTCCGGCCGACATCCCGGAGAGCATCGACCTCGACGTGACGTCGTTGGCGATCGGACACTCCCTGTTCGTCCGCGATATCAAGCTCGAGAAGGGCGTGATCCTCAACGATCCCGACACCCCGATCTGTACCGTGGTCGCTCCGCGGACGGAGGAGGCGCCCGCCGTCGTCGCCGAAGAGGTCGCCCCGGCAGAGCCGGAGCTCATCCGGAAGCCGAAGGCCGAGGACGAGGAGGCCGCCGAGGGCGAGGCCAAGCCGAAGGGCGAGACGAAGCAGAAGGGCTGAGCCCTGCGCGCTATCGTGGGGCTGGGAAACCCCGGCCCGGAGTACATCGAGACCCGGCACAACGCCGGGTTTCGTCTGGCCGACCACCTCGCGTCCCGCTGGCGATTCGGCCCGCTGCGTCGCGAGGAGCGAGCGCGGACGGTGGCGGGCGTCTGGAACAGCCACTCGGTGCAGCTGGTCGAGCCGCAGACCTACATGAATCGCAGCGGCGCCGCTCTGGCGCCACTGCGAGACCTGCCCGAGTTCGATCCCAGCCGAGACCTGTTGATCCTGGTGGACGACGTCGCCCTGCCGATGGGCCGGTTCCGGTTGCGCGGGGCCGGCTCATCCGGCGGCCACAACGGCCTCAAGAGCGTCGAGGGCACCCTGCAGCGGCAGGACTACGCCCGCCTTCGCATCGGCGTCGGGCCGCCGCCGCCGGGGCTCGAGGATCTCGCGGACTTCGTGCTCGCGGAGTTCACCAGCGAGGAGCGCACCACACTGCAAGAGTTGCTCGATCCCATGGCCGAAGCGGTGGAATGCTGGCTGGACGAGGGCATCGAGAAGGCGATGAGTCGCTTCAACACCAGGACCTAGGACCCCATGCTTCGGCTCGGTATTGTCGGTCTCCCCAACGTCGGGAAATCCACCCTCTTCAATGCGCTGACCTCGGCCAAGGCGTTGGTGGCGAACTACCCGTTCGCCACGATCGAGCCGAATACGGGGATCGTCCAGGTGCCCGATCCGCGCCTCGACGCCCTGTCCCGCATCGTCACCCCGGAGCGGACGGTCGCTGCCGCAGTGGAGTTCGTGGACATCGCGGGCCTGGTGAAGGGCGCGAGCCAGGGCGAGGGGCTCGGGAATCAGTTCCTAGCCAACATCCGGGAAGTGGACGCCATCCTGCATGTGGTCCGCTGCTTCGAGGACGACGACATCCAGCACGTCATGAACGAGATCGACCCCGTCCGCGACCGGGAGATCATCAACATCGAGCTCGGCCTGGCCGATCTCGCCAGCGTCGAGAAGCGGCTCGACAAGGCGGCCCGTACCGCGCGGTCCGGGGACCTTCAGGCCAAGCTGGAGGCCCGGCTGCTCGAGTCGGTGCGCGAGGCGCTGGCCGCCGGGCGGCAGGCTCGCGCCGTCGTTCCGACCGAGGAGGAGGCGGCGGCCTTCAGATCGTTCAACCTGCTCACCGCGAAGCCGGTGCTGTACGCGGCGAACGTCGCCGAGACCGACATCGCGGCCGGGAACAAGTTCGTACAGGCGCTCCGGTCGGCCCTCGAGCGTGACGGGGAAACGGCCGAAGTGGTCACCTTCTCGGCCAAGGTGGAAGCCGAGCTGGCTGAGCTGCCGACCGAGGACCGCGCCGAGTTTCTCGAATCCCTCGGCCTCGCCGAGTCCGGTCTCGATCGCCTCGCTCACGCCGCTTACCATCTGCTCGGTCTCCAGAGCTACTTCACCGCCGGTGAGAAGGAGGTCAGGGCCTGGACCATCCACCGCGGAGACCGCGCGCCGGTGGCGGCGGGCGTGATTCACTCGGATTTCGAGAAGGGGTTCATCCGGGCGGAGACGGTGGGCTACGACGACTTCGTGCGGGTGGGTGGATGGAAAGCCGCCCGGGAGCAGGGACTCTCCCGGGCGGAAGGAAAGGAATACGTCGTGCAGGACGGCGACGTGATGCTGTTCCGCTTCAGCTCGTAGCCAGCCGGTCCCGCCACCCCTTGGAGAGCGCCGCGCATGCGGCGAGCGCCCGGGCCTCACCGGGCTGCTTGTGGCGATGCAGCATGCCCCGCGCCGCGCGGCGCACCGACCAGTCCGGATGGGGCCGTTCCGTGCGTCGCACCGGCTGACCCGCCTCGACGTAGCCTTCGGCGAGCACGCGAAGATACCATCCGCTGCGCCCGTTCTCGTGTACCAGCTCGATCATGTTGCGGATCTGATGCCGCCGCGCGAGCGTCGCGCAGGGCTGGCGCGGGTGCGAGATCTGGAACCGAACCGTGCCGATCTCGAGCACGTCGCCGATGCAGGCGTCGTCCTCGGTCATCCCTTCGACCGTGAGGTTCTCCCCGAAGGCGCCCGGTCCTACGTCCTCCCTGCCCCACTCCGCCCGCCACAGTGGGTAGTGCGAGTCGGCGTACATCAACAACGCCTGATCCGGCCCCCCATGGGTCTTAGTGTCGGCCACCGCGTCTCCCTGGAGGCCGAGTGAACCGGCCCAGACGGGGCCCGTCACCGGCTGCTTCCAGATGGCGCTGGTGAACGCACGTTCCATGCGATCGGGCGCGTCCGGCGTGCCGACCGTTCGGGGAGTGCCGACCTGGATGCTGACGAGGCGCATGGGGAGCCGCGAGGCACGGGTTGAGAAGGCTGAAATGTGAAGAGTGAGGGGTGAAGAGTGAAGAGGCGGGGAATTCATCGGATCCATCATTGCCCCTCATCGTAACCTGGGCGCGGTCCTCGATCTTCGCCTTTACGCTTCACCCCTTCACGCTTCACTTTGCACTTTACACCTCACTTTTCACCTCCCGCTCTTCCCCCAACCCCCGCATCCGCCTATACTTCCCGCTCCCAAACCATCCTCCCCGGAGCCCGCACCGGCCCGGGGCGACCTAGACCGAAGGAAGGTGTCATGACCCGTCAATACGAGGTGGTCTATATCTTCGACAGTGCGCTCGAAGAGACCGCCATCAACGAGCGCCTCGCGCGTTTCCACGCCCTCATCCAGAAGCCGGACACCGAGGCCCCCCAGGTCAGCCAGTGGGGCAAGCGAACCCTGTCCTATCCCATCAAGAAGCACGAGACGGGATACTACGTGGTCGCCAAGTTCGATGCCGACGCCACCGCCCTGCCCGAATTCGAGCGCGCCATCAAGCTCGACGAGGGAGTGCTCCGCTTCCTGGTTGTCGTGAACGAGGGTGCCCAGCCGGTGCCGGTCACCGCCGGGAAGACTGAAGAGGAGGACGACGAATGAGGCGGCCCCAGAAGACCTGCGCCATCTGCGAGTCGGGCGTGCGCGTCGTGGACTACAAGGACGAGCGCACCCTTTCCCGGTTTCTCACCGAGCGCGGCAAGATCCTGCCCAGCCGGCTTTCGGGCACCTGCGCGCGGCACCAGCGGCAGCTGAGCACCGCGATCAAACGGGCCCGACAGCTCGCGCTGCTGCCCTACATCAAGGGGTTCGTCGGCTGAGTCGAGCCGGTGCGGGGCCTCGGCCGCAGGCTGGGTGGGGGGCCGTGCTGCTTCTCGCCGGCTTCCTGCTCGTCGCCCCGCCCGTGTTCGTCCTCGGTCCCCTGGCCGGGCTGCTGCTCATCTCGCGGCCGGCCAGCGTTCGTGAGTGGGTGTGGGTGATCGGGCTGTTGCTCTGGTCGGCCGTCTGGCTGCAGCAGACGGGAGGGATGAGCTCTCAGTGGGTCCGGGCGGCCGGCGTGCTCGTGACCGGGGCCTACGTCGCCCTGACGCTCTGGCGGCCCTCGCACAGCATGTCCCGCGCACTGACGGCGACCGCACTGGCCGGCGTAGCGCTCGCGACCTGGATGCGCAATCTCGGCATCGCATGGGCGAGTATCCAGCGCGGAGTCCAGACGGACCTCGGCCAGTACCGTCGTGCGCTGGAAGCGGAGCTGACCGGCGCTAGTGCCCCCCGCGAGGTGTTCGCACAGGCGTCGACCATGATCGACACGGTCAGCCTGCTCTATCCGGGGCTGATCGTGCTGGCCGCGATCGGGGGCCTGCGCCTCGCCTGGGTGTGGTACCATCGGATCGCCGCGCATCCGGTCGGGACGCCGCCCGGGCCCTTCAAGATGTTCGCGTTCAGCGATCAGCTGATCTGGGGCGGAGTGGCCGGTCTCGCGCTCTGTGTCGTGGCACCATCGGAAGCATGGCGGGCCGTCGGTGCGAACCTGCTCCTCGTCCTCGCCGTGCTGTACGCGACGCGCGGTCTCGCGATTTTTTCGGCCGGGTCCACCCGGGTGCCCGCGCCCGTCATAGCGGCGATCACCCTGGCTTCGATGTTCCTGTTGCCGTTCGTGCTCGGTGGGCTCACGCTGCTCGGGCTCGCCGATACCTGGCTAGATTTCCGGCGTCGACTCGCGACGCCGGCCACCGGAGGGTAGGACCAATGATCGAAGTGATCCTGCGCGAGGACGTGAAGTCGCTGGGACGGGCCGGCGAGCTGGTGCGGGTGCGGCCGGGATACGCCCGCAACTTTCTGCTTCCGCACGGCCTCGCCTACGAGGCGAGCGAAGGCAACAAGAAGCGCATCGCCGCGGAGACCAAGGCCAAGCAGGTCCGCAATCAGGCCGAGCGCGCGGGCGCGGAGCAGATGGCCACGGCGCTGAGCGGCGTGGCGCTCACCCTCACCGGCAAGGCGGGTGAGGAAGGCAAGCTCTTCGGCTCCATCACGGCCCAGGACATCGCCGATGCGCTCGCGGCCAAGGGTCACACGGTGGACCGGCGGCGCATCGAGCTCGAGCATCCGATCAAGACCCTCGGGCAGCACACGGTGGCGGTCCGGGTGCATCCCGAAGTGCACGCGAACGTGCAGGTGTCGGTCGTCGCGGAGTGATTTCCCGGCGATGAGCGTCGGGATCGCGTACGTCGATGGCCCGCGGCTCGCGCGCTCAGTCTTCGCCGCCGCCGACTGGGTCGCCGCCGGCCGCGACGAGATCAACCGGATCAACATTTTCCCGGTCCCCGACGGGGACACGGGCACCAACTTCAGCCTGACGCTCCGTGCCGTCGCCGACGCCCTTCGGGCGCTCGGCGACGCGCCGCTTCCAGAGACCGCCCGCACCATGTCGCGCGCTGCCGTCCTCGGTGCCCGGGGCAATTCCGGGATGATGCTCGCGCACTTCCTGCTCGGCTTCGCGGATTCCCTGGGCGATCGGGCGCACGCGACCACGCTGGATATCGCCGCCGCGGTCCGCACCGGGTCGGACCGGCTCTACGCCTCGCTGGATGACCCGCGCGAGGGCACTATCCTGACGGTGGCCCGCGAGGCCGCCGCCGCGGCGGAGCGGAGCGCGCGGGAGTCGTCCGACGTCGGCGACTTCATGCGCCGCCTGCTCGAAGAGGGTGAGGCCGCCCTCGCCCGAACCCCAGAGTTGATGGCGGTTCTGAAGGAAGCCGGGGTGGTGGATGCCGGTGGGAAGGGTTTTGTGCGCATGATAGAAGGGGTGGTGCGCTACATCGAGGGAGATCCCATCCTGCCGATGAGCGCCGAGGACGCGGCCGCGCTCGCGGTGGTCCCGGCGGCCCTGGTCGAGGTGGCGGCCGAGCGGGACTTCCAGTTCTGCACCGAGGTCCTGGTGCGCGGGGAGCACCTCCCTCCGGCCAACGAGGTCCGGTCTGCGATGCACACGTTCGGGGGGTCCGTCGTCGTGGCCGTGGCTTCCGATATCCTGAAGATTCATGTGCATACCGACACCCCGGAGGCCGTCTTTAGCTATGCCACCCGGTGGGGACAGGTGGAGACCACCAAGGCGGACGATATGCGGGCGCAGCACCGGCGTCTGGCCCACCCGGAGCGGCGCGCCGTGGCGATCGTCACCGATACGTCCGCGGACCTCTCCGACGCGGTGCTGGACCGCCACCAGATCGCGCTGGTGCCGCTCCAGGTGGTCTTCGGCGATGCCACCTTCCGGGACCGGCTGGAGCTCAAGCCGGAAGAGTTCTACCGCCGGCTTCGCGCGGCGCGGGACCTCCCGACGACTTCCCAGCCCGCTCCAGCCGAGTTCGTGAGGGTGCTTCGCGACGCCCGGGCCGAGGCGGACGAGGTCGTGGCGGTGCTGCTGGCAGGCGCGCTGTCGGGAACCTATGCCAGCGCTCAGGCCGCGGTGCGGGCGGCAGGAATCAGCGGGGTGCACGTCGTGGATAGCCGCTCCGCCTCGCTCGGCGAGGGCATGCTGGCCCTTCGCGGAGCCGAGTTGGCGGAAGCCGGTTGGGGAGGACGGGAGATCGCGCAGGAGCTCGAGCGGGTCCGTGGTCAGTCGGGAATGCTGCTCACGGTGGATACGTACGACAACCTGCTCCGTTCAGGCCGGGTGTCGCGCGGCAAGGCCTGGATCGCCGGGATGCTGGACGTGAAGCCGATCCTGAGCCTCGATCCCGCAGGGCGGGTGGTGCCGGTGGACCGGGTGAGGGGCCGGGACAACCTCGTCCCCCGGGTGCTGTCGCTTCTGGAGAAGCGTCTCACACCGCGGCCCAGGATGCTACGATTCGGGGTAGCCCACACGGAGGCGCCCGAAATGGCCGAGCGCGTCCGTACCGCGCTCGTGGCGGCCTACCGGCCCCGGGACTGCTTCGTCACCCTCGCGACGGGGGTGCTCGGTACCCACGTGGGGCCCGGCGCCTGGGCGATCTTCTACCAGGTTGAGGACGGTACCCCCGGAGGGAAGACCGCATGACGCTCCGGTTTCCCGAGGCGCTTCGTCTGGCGCTGGACGCGATCCAGGACCTGAAAGCCAACGAGCTCGTGGTACTCGATTTGCGGGGGCTGACGGATGCCACCGATTATTTCGTGATCGCCTCCGGCACCTCCGACGCCCACGTCCGCGGCATCGCGGAGTCGGTCATCGAGAAGCTCGACCGGCGTGGTCACGCCACCCACCACGTCGAAGGTCTGACCACCGGGCGGTGGGTATTGATCGACTTCGTGGACTTCGTGGTCCATCTGTTCCACCCCGAGACTCGTACGTTCTATCAGCTCGAGCGTCTCTGGGATGATGCACCGGAGCTCCTGATCGGCTCCACTAGCTGAGGTTGCCATGGTTCGACGCTTCGCGCCGGCGCTGCTGCTGCTTCTCCTGGGCACACCGGCCCTGCTCTCCGCCCAGTATTTCGGACGGAACAAGGTCACCTACACCACGTTCGACTTCAAGGTCATTCAGACCGAACACTTCGACGTGTACTACTACGACCGTGAGCGAGTCGCCGCGATGGACGCGGCGCGAATGGCAGAGCGCTCCTACGCCAAGCTGTCGAAGGTCCTGAACCACGAGTTCCGCGAGCGGAAGCCCATCATCCTGTACGCATCGCACTCGGACTTCATGCAGACCAACGCGACCGAGGTCGGCGGCGAAGGCACGGGCGGTGTCACCGACTTCGCCCGCAATCGGGCCGTGCTTCCCTTCACCGGTTCCTACGCCGATTTCGAGCATGTCCTCCTGCACGAGATGACCCACCAGTTCCAGTACGACGTGTGGTCCCGCGGCAGGGCCGGGGCCGGGCTGGCGACGCTCGTGGCCATCGCGCCTCCACTCTGGTTCGCGGAGGGCATGGCCGAGTACCTGTCCCAGGGGCCCATCGACGCGGAGACGGCGATGTGGCTGCGCGACGCCTCGCTCGAAGGGAAGCTGCCGAGCATCGAGCAGATGACGGTCGATCCCTACACATACTTCCCGTACCGATTCGGTCACGCCCTCTGGTCCTACGTGGCGGAGCGCTGGGGCGACGAGGCGGTCGGCGCGATCCTCAAGGCCACGCTCGCGGGCGGCGTCGAGCCGGCCTTCCGGCGCACCATCGGCCTCACGCTGCAGCAGCTCTCCGATCAGTGGCGTGACGCGGTGCAGAAGCGCTACCTGCCTGAGATCGGTGCCCGGGCCCGCGCACGCGCTGTGGCGGACGAGCTGCTGACCGAGAAGCGGTCGGACGGGACCCTGCACCTCGCGCCGGCCCTGTCGCCCGACGGCTCCAAGGTCGCGTACTTCAGCGAGAAGGACTTCTACTCGGTCGATCTCTTCCTGGCCGACGGAGTCACCGGCAAAGTGGAGCGCCGGATCCTCAAGTCGGGGATCAGCAGCAACTACGAGACCTACCGCTTCATCAACTCGCAGGCGAGCTGGTCGCCCGATGGGAAGTTCCTCGCCTTCGCGGCAAAGCGAGGGCCACGCGACGATATCGTCGTGGTGGACGTCAAGCGGAACAAGCAGGTCGGCAAGATCGACTCCAAACTGAGCGGCGTGACGACGCCGTCCTGGAGCCCGGACGGTCAGCGGCTGGTCTTCACCGGCTACGAGGGCGGCTTCAGCGACCTGTTCGTGGTGGATCGCGACGGGAAGAACCTGCGTCGGCTGACCGAAGACAAATACGCCGACCTGCATCCGGTGTGGTCGCCGGACGGCAAGTCCATCGCGTTCGCGACCGACCGCGGTCCGGGCACCGATTTCCGTACGCTCGCCATCGGAAATTTCCGGCTCGCCATCTACGACCTCGAAATGGGGTCGATCCGGATTCTGGACAAGATGGATCAGGGGAAGAACGCGAGCCCGCAGTGGGCGCCGGACGGCAAGTCGCTGGCCTTCGTGTCGGACCGCACCGGAGTGAGCAACATCTTCCTGTACGACCTGGGCGCGAACGAGGTCTACCAGCTCACCGATTTCTACACCGGCACGCAGGGTATCGTCCCGCTTGCGCCGGTCCTCTCGTGGGCCCGTGAGGCGGATCGGCTCGCCTTCGTGTACTTCGAGCAGAGCAAGTACGACGTCTACAGCATCACCAATCCCCGAGCCCTGCGCCGCCAACCCTACCGGCCGCAGGCGGTGGACAGCGTCGGCATGCTGGCCCGGGTCGTGAACCCCCCGCTCGACACGACGCGCACGCTGCAGGTGCGCGAGGAAGTGCGGCCGCAGGTCGGCGAAGGCGGCTCGATCTATCGGACGCCGCAGGGATTCCGCTCGTCCAGCGAAGTGATCCGCTCGGGCGATACCACCCAGACCCTGCAGCCGGTGTCGGTCGCGGCCCTGCTGGATTCGGCGAATTTCAGTCTGCCGGATACCAGCGAGTTCACGCTGAAGGACTACCGGGTCCACTTCTCTCCCGATTACGTCGCCCGGCCGTCGATCGGCTATGCCCGCGACAACTTCGGGCGCGGGTTCTTCGGGGGCTCGGCCATCTCGCTGAGCGACATCCTGGGGAACCATCAGCTCGTCTTCGCGGGCTACGTCAACGGCCGCATCAACGAGGCGCAGATCCTGGCCGCCTACGCCAACCTGAGCAAGCGCATCAACTGGGCCGTGGGCATCTCCCAGGATCCGTACTACTTCCTGGAACCGAGCCAGATTCTTCCGGGCAACGGGCCGAACGAGAACATCTTCGTCACCAATATCCGTCGCCTGATCGTACGCTCCATCTTCGCGTCGGCCTACTATCCGATCAGCCGGTTCCAGCGGGTGGAAACCGGGCTGCGGTTCGCCAACGTGGACGATGCGATCCTTCGGATCAACGAGCCCTACAACCCGGCCACGGGCTTCCCGACCGATGATTCGTTCACGGAGACCTTCAACCGCAAAGGCGTCACGTACGTTCAGCCCACGGCCGCGCTGGTCTTCGACAACTCGCTGTTCGGCTACGTGGGTCCGTTCTACGGAAGTCGCTACCGGTTCGAACTAGCTCAGAACCTGGGCGGATGGACCTTCACCCAGTTCACGGCCGACTACCGTCGCTACGACCGCATCATCGGCCCGGTGGTGCTCGCCCTCCGAGGCCTCGTATTCGGTCGCGCCGGGCCGGATGCCTCGGAGTTCAAGATCTACGCCGGAAGCACCGAGCTCGTCCGCGGGCACACGTCCGGGTCGTTCCGCGGGAACGAGTGCCTCAACGCCGCCGAACCGGGCACCCAGACCGGGTGCGCCGCTCTCGATCGGCTCAACGGCACCCAGTTGGCCGTCGGCAACATCGAGCTGCGCTTCCCGTTACTGAATCCCTCCTTCGGGACGCCGGGGGGGATCCCGCCGATCGAGGGAGTGCTGTTCTACGATATCGGTCTGACCTGGGACGCGAACAGCACCATCGTATGGCGCCGCGAGCCGGGAGACGACCCGGTCAACGTCCGCGCGCCCTTCAAGGCACTCGGGTTCGGCGTTAGAGCAAATCTCTTCGGGTTCACGATCCTGCGTCTGGACTACGCGATTCCGCAGGACCGGTCCGGTGTCGGCGGCCTCTGGACCTTCAGTCTGGGGCCCGCCTACTAGCACGTCGGGGAGCGGGGACGGAGCGAGCGCTCCGTCCCGCTGCCGTGTCGCCCCCCTGCCCCGCTATCTTTCCATCGTGAAACTTCTCCAGCCATTCCTGGCCGCGAGCCTGCTCGCGGTGGGTGCGGCGTGCGGCCGCGAGCCCGAAGTCGCGCTCGCCAAGCTGCCGGCGGCCGGTCGAGGCGGCGGGGGCGGCACAGTCTTGCGGATCCCGCGCGAGGGAGGCACGCCACGGCTCTACCGCATGCCCGGCCTGGATCCGTCGTCCTGGAAGACGGAGGACAAGCTGCCGCCGCTCCAGCGCACCATCGGCGCCGACGCGGAAGCGGGTCTCGCCTTCTTCCTCGACCGGAAGCGGAACACCGTCGTGCTCGACCTGGAGACCCGACGCGTGCGTCCCCAGCTCGAGCACGTACGCCAGGCCACGGTTGGTCCCGACGGGGCGTTGTATGCGGTGGATACGGGCAGCATGGTCACCCAAGTGATGCGGCGCGCGCCGATCCGGTTCCGGTCCAAGCTGCAAGGCAAGCCGGAAGCCCTGTACGCCACGATGGGAGGGACCCTTCTCGGCCGGATCGAGGGTCAGAGCCCGGCCATCGAGGTGCTCGGCTCGGATCAGCCCCCGGAAATCGTCCCGACCCCCGCCGGTCCGGTGACCACAAGCTTCTGGGGCGACCTCGTGGCGGTCGCGGCCGATTCGGCCGTGGTCATCTACGAATCCGGTGGGAAGCACGAGCGGCGTTCCATCCCGGTTTCCGGACATGCCCGGGCCGTCCTGTTCTCGCCGTCGGGCCACCGGATTTATGTCGCTCGAGATGACTCCGGCCTCCTCGTCCTGGATCGCTTCAGCGGCGACGAGCTCTTCGAGACCGACCTACCGGGCCCCGCCCGCGCCCTGCGTGCGGACCCTTACGGTCAATGGCTCCTGGTCCGCCCGGCTGCGGGCGACTCGGCCTGGGTCGTGGACGTGGGGTCGGGCCGCTTCATGGGGGCGGCGAAGGTAGAGTGGGACGACGATCTTCCCGCCGTCGTGCCGCCCGGGACGCTGCTGACGCGGAGGGGCCGCGACGTCGTCGCGCTGGATCTCGGTGCCAAGAACTTCCCCGAGCGCGGGAGTCTCGACGACGGTGCGGCGGACACCTGGCTGGCGCTCGCCTGGCATCCGGCGCAGGAAGCCGGCCCCGAAGAGGAGGCCGACTCGGCCCTGCTCGCCGTGGATGCGGACAGCGGGAAGGGTGCCGCCTCGGTCTTCCTGCAGGTGAGCAGCTCCCAGAACCCGTCCTGGGCCAATGAGCTGTCCCAACGGCTGAAAGCCGCCGGTCTGCCCGCGTCGGTACTCGAGCCGAGGCGGAGCGACGAGGCCTACCGCGTGGTGCTCGGGCCCTACGCGACTCGCGAACAGGCCGAGGAAACCGGCCGCAGGATCGGCATGCCGTCGTTCATCGTCACCGCGCAGGATCCACCGGCGCGCTAGCACACCCGCTTCCAGGAATTCGCGCATGAAGCTCACGCGGCTGGAGCTCTCCGGCTTCAAGTCGTTCGCCGACACGGTCAACCTCACCTTCGAGGAAGGGGTGACGGCCATCGTGGGACCGAACGGCTGCGGGAAGAGCAACGTGTCCGACGCGGTCCGCTGGGTGCTCGGCGAACAGTCGGCGCGACTGCTCCGCGGCGGGAAGATGGAGGACGTCATCTTCCAGGGCTCCACCGCCCGGCGCCCGGTGAACGTCACCGAGGTCTCGCTGTACCTCGACAACACCGACGGCGACCTTCCCATCGCCTACCGCGAAGTGGTCGTCACCCGCCGGCTCTCGCGGTCCGGGCAAAGCGACTATCTGCTCAACGGTGCACCGGTCCGGCTGCGGGACATCCAGGATCTGCTCCGTGGCACGGGACTGGGCAGCGATGCCGGAGTGGTCATCGAGGCCAAGATGATCGACCTCCTGCTGTCGGACCGGGCGGACGAGCGACGCTCCCTCTTCGAGGAGGCGGCGGGCATCGGGCTGTATCGCGATCGGAAGCACAGCACCGAGCGCCGGCTGGAGGAAACCGCCGTCGATCTTCAGCGCGTCGAGGACCTCATCGCCGAGGTACAGTCCCAGATCCGAAGCCTCGCGCGCCAGCGCGGCAAAGCCGAGCGGCACGTCAAGCTCACCGAGGAGAAGTTCGCGGTCCAACTTACCCTGGCCCGCCGCCTGCTCGACCGGATGTCGGAAGAAGTCGCGGGGATGGAGGCGCGCTTCGCGGAGTTGGCCGAGCACATTCCCGCGGCCCGCCAGCACCTCGCCGCCAGCGAGCGCCATCGGGAAGAAGCCTCCCATTCGAGGTTCGCCGCCGAGGGGCATCGCACGGAGATCGCCCGCCGGTTGGCCTCGGTGCGAGTCGACCTCGGCAAGGTGGAGGGCGATCTCGCTCTCGCCGCCGAGCGCCTGTCCAACGCCAACACGCGCCGGCTGCGCGCGGCCGAAGAGCGCGGCCAGATGGGCCTTCGCGCCCAGCATGCGATGATCGAGCAGGAGTCCGCCTCCGGCGACCGCGACGCCGCGGCAGTGGAGCACGAGCGAATCAGAGCCGAGCTGGCCGGGCGTGCCGAGGCCGAGGACGACGTGCGGCGCCGCCTCGGCGAGCAGCGTGATCTCGTCCGCCAGCGGGAGCAGGAGCTGCATCAGGAGACCCAGACCCTGCGCGCACTCGAGGGTGAGCGCGCGGCATTGGAGAGCGAGCTCGGCTCGTTGCGCGAGCGGGCCACCCAGGCCGCCGCGCACCAGTCCGCCTTGCAGCAGGAGTTGGCCGGTGCGGAGCGCCGCCGCGATCAGGCGGTGGAACGGGCAGGTTTTCTGACTCGCGAAGCGAAGCGCGCCAGCGGCGACGCCGAGCGCGCACGCATCCTGGTCGCCGAGACCCGCGAGCACGAGGCGCTCAACCGGGGCGAGCGTCGCCGGGCCGAAGAGCTGCTGGCACAGATGACTGCTCGGCGCCAAGCACTCGAGGAGCTGGAGCGGGATCGGGTCGGGCTCGCACCGGGAGCGGCTGCCCTGCTGGCCGCGCGGGAGCAGTTCGACGGCGGCGTCCTCGGCCCGCTCAGCGATTTCATCAGCACGGCCCGGAAGGATGCCGAGCTGGCGGAACGGCTGCTCGGCGACTGGATGCACGCGGTGCTGGTGCGGGATGGTGCCGCCGTGAGCGCGATCCAGGCCTGGCACGCAGAGCACCAGCCCGGGGCACTGGTTCTCCTGCCGCTCGATAGCGGACCCCTGACCGCGACGGACGACGCCCGGCTGGACGACCGTCTTCGGGCCGAAGGGCCCGCCGCGGCGTGGGTACGCGCCGCGCTCGCGGGCTCCGAGGTGCTCGATGGCTCGGGGCTGGTCCTGCGCCGGGCGAGCGGGGCGATCTTCTTGTCGGGGGCCGGAGCTCCTTCCGGCCCCTTGCGGCGCCGCGCGGAGCTGGCCGAGCTGGTGCAGGAAGCCGACCGGGGCCAGCATGCTGTCGTCGCTGCGGAGAGCGCCTTACAGGCGACATCGGCGCGGCTGGTCGAGCTGGAGAAGCTGCTGACCGAAGCGGGGGCCGCCTCCGAGCGCGCCCGCGAGGAGGAGCGTCACGCGACTGCCGTCCGGGACGACGCCGTGAGGCTGGCGGCCAATCTGGCGCGCGAATGGAAGGACTCGGAGGTACAGCTCGGCAGGATCACCGAACGGCTGACGGCCGCCGAGCGCCGCCTCGCGGAGGTGGATGCCGGCCTGGTCCAGGGCGACATCGCCCGAGGCCGAATTGATGCGGAGCTCGGCACCACTCGCGGGCTGCTCGCCGAGCTCGAGGCCGAGCAGGAGTCGGCTCGGGAGCAGCGGGTGCATTGGCAGGTGCGTGAGGCCCAGGTGGCGGGAGGCCTTCGCTCCGCCGAAGAGCGTCTCGAGCGCGCCGCGCGTACCCGGGCAGAAGCCGAGACCGCGGCCGAGACCCTGCGCCGCGAGCTCGAGCAGCTCGAGATGCGACACGGCCGCGATCGCCACCCAGCAGTCGGAATGGCGCGAGGCCCAGGCCGAGTACCGATCAGCCGTGCAGGAGCTGGAAGCCGCCACCGCGGAAGCGGAGACCCAGCTGGCCTCGGCCGAGACCGCGCTCCTCGAGGCCGAGCGCCGCGTGGCGGAAGCTCGCGCGGCGCTCGAGGCCGCGAACGAGGAAAGTCATTCGCTCCAGGTGCGGCTCACCGAGAGCGCAGGGACTCGGCGGAGCATCGTCGAGCGAGTGGAGCTCGAGTGGCGCAAGCCGTTCGAGCAGCTCGTGGAAACCGCGCCCATGCTCGACCTGGACGTGGACACCCTGCAGGCCGAAGCCGAACGTGTCGCCGCCACCCTCGAGTCCATCGGTCCGGTGAATCCCCTGGCGGTCGAGGAGCATGCCGAAGAAGTGAAACGGCTGGAGTTCCTCACCAGCCAGCGCGACGACCTCGTCGGGGCGCGGCAGGCGCTGATCCAGGCGATCCGTGAGATCGACGGAACGGCGCGCACCATGTTCCTGGAGACCTTTACCGCGGTCCAGGCCAACTTCCTCAAGGTCTTCACCACCCTCTTCGGCGGCGGCGAGTGCGAGCTGCGCCTGGCGAACCCGGACGATCCGCTCGAGAGCGAGATCGACATCCACGCCGCGCCGCGCGGCAAGCGGACCCAGCGGATTCACCTCCTCTCTTCGGGAGAGCGCACGCTGGTCGCTGTCTCGCTGCTCTTCAGCATCTATCTCACCAAGCCGAGCCCGTTCTGCCTCATGGACGAGGTGGACGCCCCGCTGGACGACGCCAACGTCGGCCGGTTCACCCGGCTGCTGGACGAATTCAAGAGCGGGACCCAGTTCCTGGTCATCACTCACAATCCCCGGACGATGCAGAGCGCCGATGCGGTGTACGGTGTGACCATGCAGGAGCCCGGAGTTTCCACGATCGTGGGTGTCCGCCTGGGGGAGCGGGAGCACGCCTAGCTGGCGCGGACCTTGCTAGAGCCTTGTTTTGGCGACAGAGTTTTGTCATCCCGAGGGAGTGCAGCGACCGAGGGATCTTCTCCGAGAAGATCCCTCGCTTCGCTCGGGACGAGGTAGGGCGGTAACGCTCGCGGTACACGAACTGGAGACCCGATGCTGATCGTCATGCGGCACGGCACACCTCAAGAGGACATCGACCGCGTCGTCGAGGTCATCGAGGAGATGGGCTATCAGGCCCGCCCGATGCCCGGCCGGCAGCGCACGACGGTGGGCCTCGTGGGCAACGACGGACGGGTGGACGGGTCCCGGCTCGAGGCGCTTCCCGGGGTGCAGGAGATCATCCACGTCACCAAGCCCTACAAGCAGGTCTCGCGGGAATGGAAGGCCGAGTCCACGGTCATCCAGCTGCCGGGAGGGCTGAGCGTCGGCGGCGACGAGGTCCTGGTGATGGCGGGGCCGTGCTCGGTCGAGAGCGAGCGGCAGATCCTCGACGCGGCCCGGGCGGTCCGCGAGGCGGGCGCCGCCGTGCTTCGGGCCGGAGCGTTCAAGCCCCGCAGCTCGCCCTATTCCTTCCAGGGGTTGGGCCGCGCCGGCCTTCGGCTCCTGGCCCGCGCGCGGGAAGAGACGGGCCTTCTCATCGTGACGGAAGCGATGGATGCCGAAGGGCTCGATCAGGTGGTCGAGGTCGCCGACATCGTGCAGATCGGCGCCCGCAACATGCAGAACTACTCGCTCCTCAAGCATGCCGGACGTGCCGGCAAGCCCGTGCTCCTCAAGCGGGGCCTGTCCGCCACCATCCAGGAGCTCCTCCTCTCGGCGGAATACATCCTCGCCGAGGGGAATCCCCAACGTCATCCTCTGCGAACGCGGCGTCCGCGGCTTCGACACCGTGACGCGCAATCTCTTCGACCTCAGCGCCATCCCCGTGGTGCACGGGCTCTCCCACCTGCCGATCGTGGCCGATCCGAGTCACGGCACGGGTCACCGTGACATGGTGGCACCAATGGCGCGTGCGGCGGTGGCCGCGGGGGCCGACGGGCTACTGGTCGAGGTCCACCCCACTCCCGATCGGGCCCTGTCGGACGGCGCCCAGAGCCTCTATCCCGAGCAGTTCGAGCGGGTGATGAGGGAGACCCGCCTCATCGCCGAGGCGATCGGGCGTCGGGTGGCGGAGCCGGTCGGGGTACGGGCGTGAGCTGGAAATCCCTGTTGCTGCTCGGAATGCTGGCCGCGCCGCTCCAGGCCCAGGACGGGAACGCTGTGGTGGGCCGGGCGTCGAGGGTCTACCGCTCGTTGTCCAGCCTCAGCGCCGACTTCGTGCAGGTGATCGACAACCCGATGATCGACAGCGCGGAAAGCCGCGGGAAGCTGATTCAGTCGGGCTCGGCCAAGTTTGCGATGCGGTTCTCCGACCCGCCCGGCGAAGCCATCGTCATCGATGGCGAGCACGTCTGGATCTACACGCCGAGCACTGTGCCTGGCCAGGTGATCCGCACCGCCGTCCCGAGCGGTGGCCCGGTCTACGGCTACAACATTCTGTCCTGGTTGCTGGATCGGCCGGCGGAGCGCTACGAAGTGAAGTACCTGCGGAAGGAGAACCTCGGCGGCAGGGAGATGGACGTCGTCGAGCTGATCCCGACGATGCCCGACCTGCCGTTCGAGCGGGCCGTGGTGTGGCTCGACCGCGATGATGCCTTGCCGCGGCGGCTGGAGATCCTGGAGCGGAGCGGTGCCACGCGCACTCTCACGCTGTCCAAGCTCCGTGCCAATCAGCCGGTCTCCGACAAGACCTTCAAGTTCGAGGTGCCGGCCGACGTACGCGTCGTGGATCAGTGAACCTGCGGCGAGCCCGCCCCCGCCATACCCAATAGCGCCTGGGGCGACGTAGTTCCGCGGAGGAGGGTGACCGCCTCCCGGATCTGCACATCCTCCTCCACTCTCCGCTCGCGCTCCGCTACAGGCCCGAACACATAGCGGGCAATTTCGTACCCCAACTGCGAACCGACCACCTGCTCGCCTCCTGAAAACACGCTGTCCGGGATGGCGATTCCGCGCTGGCGCAGACGCTGGTGCACCTCAGCCAGCATGTCCGCAGTCACCTGGAATGCCCGGCTCTTGATCGTCCCCCCTCGCCGCAGGTCCAGCGCGTAGGCCGTCAGCACATCCCGAAACACGGGGATCTGGCTTCCCAGCGCCTGGGCGAAGAGCGATTCACCGCTGGTCAAGGTGTCGGGTCCGAGGACGACGTCAGGCACGATCCCGCCCCACCCCGAGAGGGGACGGCCACCGGTCGAGTGGTAGGAGATCTGCTGAGCCCCGTGCATCACGCCCATGGCCGAGTCGAGCACCGCGCCCTGAATCGAGCGCCCGCTGGGCGTGTACCAGCGTGCCGTGGTCATCCGGAGAGCGAGCTCGGGTCCGAGCGGGAACACCGTCTGCACGATCCCCTTGCCATAGGTCGTATCGCCGACCAGGAGCGCCCTGTCGTGGTCCTGCAGCGCCCCGGCGATGATCTCCGCCGCGCTGGCTGAGCCGCCGTTCACCAACACGACGATGGGCAGTTTCGCCCAGCGCTGCGGCCGCCGATCCACCCAGTGATGGTTGTCTCCCGGCGCGCGGCCCCGGCTGACCAGAATCTCCTGGCGCGGGTCGAGGAACAGGTCGGCGCTCTCCACGGCCTCGTCGCGAAGCCCTCCGGGGTTGGAGCGGAGATCCAGCACCAGGGACCGCATGCCTTCGCGCGTCAGGCGCTCGACTTCGGCCTCCAGTTCCTTGGACGCGTTCTCCCGCACCATCGTCATGCTGAGATAGCCGATGCCGCCGGGCATCAGCACGCCGGCCGGCACGGCCCGCTGGTGAATCCGCTCGCGGACGAGCTGGTACCGCATCGGCTCCGGAGTGCCCTCGCGACGGATCGCGAGGTCGATCGTCGTACCGAGCTTGCCGCGCATCGCCTGCACGGCCCGCTCCAAGGTCCAGTCGGCCGCCGACTCTCCATCCACCTCGAACAACACGTCGCCGGTTCGAATGCCGGCCCGGTCGGCCGGAGAATCCTGCATCGGCGACACCACGGTCACCCACCCGTTGCGGGCATCCACCAGCAGACCGATCCCGGCGTAGTCCCCCGTCGTGCGCTCCACGTGTTTCTCCCAATCTCTCCCGCGAAGCAGCGCCGCATAGGGGTCATTCAGCCTCGCGAGGAGACCGTCGGAGGCGCGCAGATACAGCTCCGCTTCCGGCAACGAATCGACGTAGTAGTCGCGCACGTGCGCCATGACGCTTTCGAAGAGCCTGGCCTGTTCGTAGACGTTGCCGCTTGGCGAAAGGCGGCCCTGAAGGAACCAGCCACCGGTAAGGCAGACGACCACAGCGAGAGCCGCGGGGACGGTCCAGCGTCGATCCATGGGAGTGCCTCGAGGAGATCTACTTGTCTCTAAGGATGTTGCGAGGAAAAAGTTTCGACTAGTCCCGGCGAGTGAGGGCCGCCTCCACCCGATCGGCTGTGGCAGGATCCAGGCCGCCGTCTCGGGCCAGCCTGAGGGCGGCGAGCCCAAGCAGGCGATACAGCTCGCGGTCGTTCGATGTGAGTGCAGAAAGGTGCGCTTCCACGGTCCGCACGTCGCCCCGTCGGACCGGGCCGGTGAGCGCCGCGACCGGCCCGGCCTCGAGATTGGTGACGGCCCCGCGGATCAACGGAAGGTAGAGTTGCTCGGCAATGTCTCGGGGCACGCCACCCTCGATCGCCAGTCGTTCCGCCACTCCGGCCAACGCAACGGTATAGTTGGCCGCCATTACCGCCCCGGCGTGATAGACCGCCTTCGCCGCGCTCGAGAGTCGGATCGCCGTCATCCCCATCGCACCGGCAAGGCCTTCTCCCGCCTGCAGAGCGCGCTCATCGCCCTCGATGCCGGCATAGGCGCCCGCCAGGCGCTCCGGGGCTGCGCCTGGGTCAGCCACCGTCTGCAGCGGATGAAAGGATCCGAGACCCGCGCCGGTGCCTGCGAGGGCATGCAGGGCCCGGCGGTCCAGGAGTCCTGAGAGATGGAGGACGACCTGCTTCGGTCCGATGGCTCGCTCGGAGGCGAGCTCGGAGGCCAGGCCCGCGATCGCATCGTCTGGAATGGCGAGCAGCACCACGGAGGAGCTCAGCGTCGCCTCGGAACGCTGGCCGGAATGCAGGATGAGGGGGGCGATCACCTCGTGACGGGTCCGGGCGAGAAGTCTGACCTGCCAGCTCGCGCGATGGAGCGCCAGCCCCAGCCCCTGCCCCATGCGGCCCGCACCCAGGATCGCCACCGCCGGTTGTGCCACGCGGCTCCCTTCGACGCGCACGTCAGCCGAACGCAATGAAGGGGACATGAGTCAGGTCATGTCCCCTTCATTGCGCTCAAGTTCACAGCGCGCCCGGCACGTCGTGTTCGGTCTTAGTTGCGGGCCGGCGCGGCGGCCTTGCTCGCGCTGGCGAGTCCCAACAGCTCCTTCGGGCTCTGCGCGCGCCGCAGCAGATCGAGTGCCGTCTGCATCTGGCGATCGTTGCGGGCGCGCCGACGGAACTCGGAGGGCCGCCCGAACACGTAGCGAGCCAGCTCGTAGGACAACTGGTCATCCACCAGACGCTGGGCGCCGTTGAACTCCTCGGCCGTGATCGTGACGCCCTTCGCCCGGAGGCGATCGTAGAGCGAGCGCCGCATCTCGGGAGTCACCGTGAACGACTCGGAGGTAAGGGTGCCCTTCTTCTTCGTCTCGAGCGCCATCGTGGTCAGCACGTCGCGGTACTCGGGGAGATGGGTTCCGAGCGCCTTGGCGAACTCGCGCTCGCCTTCGGTCAGCGTATCGGAGGTCATCACGATGTCCGGCACGATGCCACCGCCGCCCCGAACCTCCCGGCCGGCATCCGTGTGGAACACCGGACGTGCCTTGATCGCCGAGTCGCTGGTCTCGAGCCCGGGCGAGCCCACGACCGTGTCCGCGGTCGCCTCGTTGGCAGCCACCTCGAGCTGCTCTTCTTCGCTGCCGACCTCTCGCTGAATGGTGCGGCCGCTCGGCGTGTACCAGCGCGCGGTGGTGAGCTTGAGGGCGACCCCGTCACCCAGCGGGAACAGCGTCTGAACCAGCCCCTTGCCAAAGGTGGGCGACCCGACCACCACGGCGCGGTCGTGATCCTGCAGGGCGCCTGCGATGATTTCCGCCGCGCTCGCCGTTCCGTCATTCACCAGGACGACCACCGGCAGGCCCGGCCACGTCTGCCGCGCATCGTCGAAGAACTCCTTGGTGGAGCCCCGCGCGCGGCCGCGGGTGGAGACGATCTCCTGCTTGGTGTCCAGGAAGAGATCGGACACCTCGACGCCCTTGATCCAGCAGACCGCCCGGATTCTGCCGGAGGTCGAGGATCATCGATTTCATCCCCTTCTTCTTCATCGCCGAGATCTCCTGGCGAAGCTCCGCGGCGGAAGTCTCACTCACCGGATTGAGGGAGATGTACCCGATGCCTCCGTCGAACATGGTGCCGGGAGGCACGGACTTGATGTGGATCTGCGCACGGGTCAGCGTGTACTTGATCGGGTCGGGGATGCCGGAGCGGCGCACCGTGATCGTGATCTTGCTGCCTGCCGCCCCGCGCAGCGCTTTGACCGCCTCGTCGTTCTTCCAGCCCTCGGTGGACTTCCCGTCCACCTCGATGATCTGGTCGCCCGTCTCGACCCCCGCCCGCTCGGCAGGAGTCTCGGGCAGCGGTGCCACCACCGTGATCCAGCCGTCCCGGACGTCGATCTGGATGCCCAGGCCGGCGTAGTTGCCGGAGGTCTGTTCCGTCAGCGCCTTGTAGTCGTCACCCGTGAGCAGCACGGAATACGGGTCCTTGAGCTGCTCCAGCATTCCGCGGGTAGCCTTCTGATAGAGGTCGGTCTCCCCCAACGAGTCCACGTAATACGCGCTCACGTGGCTCAAGCACGTCGTCGAAGAGCCTGGCCTGCTGGTAGACGTTGCCGGTCCCGGCACCGCGCTGCAGCAGCCAGCCGCCGCTCAGAAACGAGATCACCGATACCAGCCCGATCATGCTCCAGCGCTGCTTCATACCTTCCTCCGCTCCCGCAGAATGGCGGCGGACCGGCGTCGGCCGGCCCCTGATTCCCGCAACTTAACCCCTGACGGCGGCGAACCTTTCGGGGGCGGCCGCCACCACTTCCTCCCACGCCGCCTGCAAGAGCCGGTCCGGTGGAAGGCATCCATCCAAATGTCGCACTCCGTCGCCACGGACCGCCAGATAGAAGTCGATGACCCGGCGGTGGAATTCGGCCGACTCCCGGTCCAGGCGGTCGAGGCGCTTCCCGCTGGCCACCTGCCGGGCCTGCCCTACGTCCGGAGGCAGGTCCAGGACCAGGGTGAGGTCCGGCACCAGCCCGCCGGTCGCGGCCCGGTTGGCGGGGTAGACCACCTCCGCCGGGAGGCCCCGACCGGCCATCTGGTAGGCCTCGGTGGACATCGAGAACCGGTCCGAGATCACCACCCTGCCGGCCTCCAGCGCCGGCCGGATGACCTGCTGGACCAGGTCGGCCCGGGCGGCCAGATAGGAAGAACAGCTCGGCGACCGGGCCCGAGGGTGTGCTCCGGATCCAGCAACGCCTGTCGCGCCAGCTCCGCGGCCCGGGTAGCCCCCGGCTCGCGGACGACGACCGGGTCCACCCCGGCCTCGCGCATCCGGGCGGCCAGGGGTCCGGTCAGCGTGGACTTGCCGGACCCCTCCGAGCCTTCCAGAACGATGAAGAATCCCGGGCGCGTCATCCCAGCGTGATGATGCTGCTGGCCGCCCCTTTCTCCATCCCTTCGCTGATCTGCTGATTCACCTTGTTCATCAGCTTCTCGAAGTTGGAGCGGGCAACGACGTAGCCCTGTCCGACCGGGCTCGTCTCCAGATCGCGGACGGCGTTCTCGTAGGATTCGGCGGTCGCCGGGTCGGGCATCTGCCCCTGGGCGACCACCTGATCCACCTGCCGCGCGAGCGTCTGGATCTGCTCGAGCTTGCTGACGGTATCCTTGTCTTCCCGCAGTGAGGTCTCCGCCCGCCGGAGCGCCTGATACTCCGGCGACTGGCCGATCAGGCGACCCAGCTCCTGTGCCTTGTCCCAGATCACGTTGCGACGCCCCTTCTCGCGAGCAGGTATCTGTCGCGTCCGAATAGGTCAGCCTGAACCGTCACCTCGTCCCAGCCGAGCGCGGTGGCGCGCCGGGCACACTCCTCGGCTCGGTTGCAATCCACCTCCACCGCGAGCCATCCGCCGGGTCGGAGCGCCGCACGGCTCTCAGCCAGCAGGCGGAAGGTGATCTCCGCACCCGCCGATCCCGCCCACCAGCGCGCTCTCCGGCTCCCAGTCACGCACGCCGGACTCGAGCCCGGCGTACTCTGCAGCGGAAAGATAGGGGGGATTCGACACGATTGCGTCGAAGCCGCCCGGCCGAAGGGGCGCACACAGATCGCCCCGTGTCAGCACGATGTCTATCCCGGTCATGGCGCGGTTCTCCGCCGCGACCGCCAAGGCGGCGGCGGAGACATCGGTCGCCAGCACGGTCGTGAACTTGCCCTCACTCGCAAGCGCCAGCGCGAGCGCGCCGGTCCCGGTGCCCACGTCGGCGACCGACCCGCTGGATACCCGCGCAAGGAGCAAGTCCACCAGTCCCTCGGTCTCCGGACGCGGAATCAGGGCCCGCCGGTCGCTCCGCAACACCAGCCGGCGGAACCCCGCCTGACCGGCCACATGCGCGAGCGGCTCACCGGCGGCGCGCCGGTCGGCCGCCCGGCGCAGGCTGATCCGCTACCTCGGGGTCCACCGCCCCATCGGGATGGACCAGCGCGTCCGCCGAGGGGCCACCCGACAACTCCCGCCAGAGCCGCAGCGCTTCGCGGCGAGGCTCGGGGAGCTCGGCCGCACCGAGCCTCGCGGTGAGCTCGTTCAGCAGGGCGCGCCGCGAAAGGCCGGCCTCAGACGCCATCCTGCTCCTGCCGGCTGGCCAGCCTCAGCGCATCCACCAGCTCGTCGATGTGCCCGTTGACGATGTCGCCCAGGTTGTAGAGCGACAGGTTGATCCGATGGTCGGTCACGCGGCTCTGGGGAAAGTTGTAGGTGCGGATCTTCGCGGAGCGGTCGCCGGTGCCCACCATCGCGCGCCGATCGCGCGAGCGCGCCGCCTCCTGCTCGGCGAGCATCCGGTCGAGCAGCCGCGCGCGCAGCACCTCCATCGCCTTGATCTTGTTCTGGAGCTGGGATTTCTGGTCCTGCTGGCTGACGACGAGGCCGGTGGGCAGGTGGGTGATGCGCACGGCGCTGTCGGTGGTGTTCACGCTCTGGCCGCCCGGGCCCGAGGAGCGGAAGACGTCGATCTTGAGCTCGTTGGGCTCGATCTCCACGTCCACTTCCTCCGCCTCGGGCAGCACCGCCACCGTCGCCGCCGAGGTGTGGATCCGACCCTGCGTCTCGGTCGCGGGGACGCGCTGGACGCGGTGCACGCCGGATTCCCGGCGCAGCAGGCCGTAGGCCTCGTCTCCCCGCACCGCGACGATCGCCTCCTTGACCCCGCCCAGCGTGCCGTCGCTCAGCGAGATCGGCTCCCAGCGTGAGGCCGTGGCGCTCGGAGAAGCGCTGGTACATGCGGTAGAGATCCGCGGCGAACAGCGCGGCCTCGTCGCCGCCGGTGCCGGCGCGGATCTCGACGATGGCGTCGCGGTCGTCGTGCGGGTCCCTGGGGATCAGCAGCTCGCGCAGCTCACCCGAGATGGCGTCGATCTCGGGCGACAGCCGGCCCACGTCGGCGCGGGCGAGCGCGGCCAGCTCGGCGTCGGGCTCGTTGGCGAGCTCCTGCGCCTGCGCCAGCTCGTTCTGGAGCCGGGCGAGTTTCTCGGCGAGACGAACGACGGGCGCGAGCCGCGTGTGCTCGCGCCCGAGCGATTTCAGCTGGGCGGGGTCTCGGGCGACATCTGGCGCGGCCAGCGCCCGGCCGACTTCCTCCGCCCGCTGCAGCGCCTGGCGGAGTCGGGCATCCATGGCTTACGCCTTGGCGGCCGCAGTCTCGCTCTGGTACTTGCGACGGAACCGGTCGACGCGGCCGGCGGTGTCGACGAGGCGCTGCTTGCCCGTGAAGTACGGGTGGCACTGCGCGCACACCTCGACGTGGATCGAGGCGGCCGTGGAGCGCGTCTCGAACGAGTTTCCGCAGGCACAGACCGCGGTGATCTTGTGGTAGACCGGATGTAGATCGGCCTTCATTGCCAAAGCTCCTGGTGATGGCTAAGCCTGTAAACCTAAACCGTTTGCGCCCGCCGTTCAAGCGTTGGAACGCGCCGGCCGCACCGGGTCCGGCCGCTTTATTGACACTCTTCAATAGTGCAAGTAATCTCCCCCCAACCACTTCCGCTACCCGAGAGGCTCTCGTGCCCCTGTCCCCCCTGGAAGTCCTGCGCAAGGTTCCGCTCTTTTCCGGCCTCGGCGACGCCGATCTGGCCGCGTTCGCCGAGCTGACCCGAGAGCGGAGCTATCCCAAGGGTAGCGTGATCGTGTTCGAGGATGACCCCGGCGATGCGCTCTATCTCGTGGCCGCCGGGCAGGTGAAGGTGGTCCTGATCGCGGAGGACGGCCGGGAGGTCATCCTCTCGGTGCTCGGCGAGGGCAGCTTCTTCGGCGAAATGGCGGTGATCGACGAAGAGCCTCGCTCGGCCCACGTCATCGCGATGGAGGATTCGAGCCTCCTCGTGCTCCGCCGGGAGGATTTCCACGCCCGGCTCCGGACCTCGCCCGAGGTGGCGATCTCCCTGCTCAAGGAAATCTCGCGCCGGCTGCGCCGCGCGGACGAGAAGATCGGCAGCCTCGTGCTGCTGGACGTGAACGGCCGGGTCGCTCACTTGCTCCTCCGCATGGCCGACGACGAGGGCGGCGACCGGATCACCCGCAAGCTCACCCACCACACCATCGCGCAGATGATCGGCTCCAGCCGCGAGACCGTTTCGCGCACCATGCGCAACCTGGTGGAGCGTGGGGTCATCCAGGTCTCCCGCAAGGACATAACGCTGATGGATCGGCGGTCGCTCATGCTGGCGGCCCGACGCGCGTGAGGATAGTCACGCGGGTGCCGTGACCATGACCGTAGCCGCGAGAGGAAGGCCCAGAGAGGTTCGGGAATGACCCTCACCGCTCCAGGCTCTTAACAGTGCCGTACACTCTTACGTTCTGGGGTACCCGAGGCTCGATCCCGACGCCGGGACCCAGAACGGCGCGCTACGGCGGCAACACGGCGTGCGTCAGCATCAGCGGACCGCAGGGGCGCCTCCTGATCCTCGACGCGGGAAGCGGGCTCCGGCCGCTGGGGCACGAGCTCATGAGCCGACGCGCCGGTTCTCTCGCCGCCGACCTGCTGCTGTCGCACACACACTGGGATCACATTCAAGGCTTGCCCTTCTTCAAGCCGCTGAGTGCCCCCGGAAACAGCATCTGCATCTATGGCGCGGCACAGGGGGGCGTGAGGCTGGAGGAGATCCTGCGCCGGCAGATGGATCCGATGGTGTTCCCGGTGCCGCTGACCGCGGTTGCCGCCACCGTGCGGGTCACCGAGATCGACGAGGGCGCGATCGCCCTCGCGGATTTCACCGCGCACGCCTTCCGCCTCCGTCATCCAGGTACGACCTACGGGTATCGCCTCGCCCCGGCCAGGGGCGGCCGGGAGATCGCGTACGTGACCGACAACGAGCTCGATGGAGGCGCGACGTACCCGGTGAGTCCGGATTGGCGTTCGGGACTGCTCCAATTCCTGGAGGGGACGGATACCCTGATCCACGACGCGATGTATCCCGAGACGATCATTCAGGCTCGCCGCGGCTGGGGCCATTCGAGCCCACGCCAGGCCGTGGATCTGGCGGCCGAGGCGGGCTGCCGGCGTTTGGTCCTGTTTCACCATGAGCCCGAGCACGATGACGATGCGCTCGACCGTCTCCTCGACGAAACTCGGGGCTATGCCCGCCGCGTCGCCGGCGGGTTGGAGGTCGATGCGGCGGCCGAAGGCATGGAGCTGGCACTGTGAAACCGCTTTGGCTCGCCCTGCTCGTCGCCGCTTCCTTTTCCGCGGAGCTGACGGCACAACAGCCCAGCGTCCGCATCGCTGTGCTGCCGTTCGAGAACACCGGTTCCTACGGACAGGACAAGGAAGTCTTCGAGGCCATGGAGCTCGGCCTGGCGACGATGTTGGCGAGCTCGCTTGATCGTCACCCCGGCGTGGACGTCCCGGACTACGGGCGGCAGAATGAAGCGTTGAAGGCGGCCGGCTCAGGACCCGGCCAGCGCGTGGACGCCGCGACTGCCGCACAGGTCGGCAAGCAGGTGGGCGGACGCTACGTCGTCACCGGCAGCTTTGCGGATTTTTACGGGAAGTTCCGCATCAACGCTCGCGTGGTGGACGCTGAAACGGGCCAGATACTGGATGTGGTGTCCAACGACGACCCCAAGCTGCAGGACCGAGCCCAGCTCTCGGTGATCGTCTACCGGCTCGGCGAGGCGATCATCAAGGCGGCACGCCTGCCACCCGCACCCTCGGCCGACCCCCCGGCCATTCCTACCGATGCAATCTCCGACTACAGCCGCGGGCTGCTCTACGAGACCCGCGGAGACCGGGCCAAGGCACTGGACTTCTATCGCCGGGCCGTGACCGCGTATCCCAGCTACGAAGAAGCCCAGGCCGCCGTGCGGCGCCTCGGCGGGGCCTAGCGTGCCACTTCAACGCGCCTGCCGGGCGATCGCCGCGGCGATTCCCAGGTGGACGGGAAGCGCCAGGGCGATGATCGGACCATTGACCTGATCGAATCCGGGCAAGATCTGCAGCAGAAATCCCAGAAACGCCAGCCCGGCGACCAGGTATGCCACCGTGCGGGCCAGTCGCGTCGCGCGGGGTCGCCTCAGCAACGCGAGCACCCCGGGAAATGCCATCAGCCAGGCGAGAGGATTCACCTGGAAGAGGTTCTCGTTCCGGTAGGCCATGACATGGTCGGTGAAACCCCACAGCCCGGCCAGCACCGTGCCGGCGAACCCCGCCACAATCCCCCAGACCACCACCAGCAAGGCCAGAGCGACGCGAGCCGCTGGCCGAGAGCTTCGCGCCCATCCCAGGAACGCCGCGAGCCCACCGCACCGCCAATCCCGATCAAGAGATACCACGGCAGCCACTGGGGCGGCGCCTCCGGCGGCGAGGGCGCGGTGGAGAGGAACAGGGTTCGTTCCGACTTGACCAAAGGCGCCATCGTGCCGTCGGTGCCCGGGAGCTTCACCGAACGAATGTGCTCCCGCAACGCGAGCGGCAGAAACATCTCCTCCCACTGCGAGATCGGACGATCGACGCCTGGCCCCAGGGCGAGCAGCAGGCCGGTGAAGATCGGGGGATCGTTCGCGGTGAGCCGTTGGGTGTGGAACCGATAGGTCTTTCCCGTGGGTACGGCAGCAGTGCCCGCGTGAATCCGCTGGCCGATGACGCGGTCGATCGCGTCCCTCACGCGGGTCGAGCAGTTGTCGCGGTAGTAGTCGTAGTGATAGAAACGATTCTCGGGCAGCGCGTTCCACTCGAGAAACTGCTGCAGCTCGAGTCGTGCGCCGGGCGGAAGATCGAGCTCCTGCAGCCAGACCGACCGGTTGGCCTGGACGTAGGTCTGGACGTACCGCTCCGCCGGAAATCCCGCCATCCAGTACCGCATCCGACCGCGGATGAAACCGGATGCAGAAAGTCTTCCTGCCGGAAATCGAACAGCCCGTAGTTGTAGGCGATGTCGGTCCCCGCGATCGAGTCGTGAATCCAGATCGCGTTATGACCGAACCGCTCCCAGACCTGCTCCCCCGGCCCCATGGTCATGAGGTAGACGGTGAGGTGCGAGCCCGGCGGGGCGCCGCCGGCTGTGGGTGCGCCTGTTGAGCTGGCGCCGGCGGTGGCGAGGCTCCGGCGCAACAGCAGAGCCAGGAGCGCACCACCCCACTTCACAGCGTCACATCCCTGCCATCCGCCGCCGACTTGTAGATCGCGTCGATGATCTTGTGAAGGACGACATGCTCCTCGAGGGAGGGTACCCTGGCCTCGCCGGCGACGGCCGCCTCGAAGTGGGCCCATTCGGCACGGTAGGAGGCGGTGAACGGGTTCTCCCGGCTTCCCGACCCTGTCGGCGACACATCCACCGGGACGCCGTGCAGCTCCTTCCAGACGACCAGCGGGTTGATCGCGCCGATGCCCTTGCTTCCGCGGACGCCGACCCCGAACCGCTCGCCTTCGCCGAGGTGGTGCCAGGTCACATCCACGAAGAGCGACATGCCGTTCTCGCAGACGACGAAGGCGCTGCCGGACTGCTCGACCGAGCGATCCTTGCCCGGCGCATCGAGATGGGCGCTCACCCGGCTGGGCTTGGGATTCCCGCCGAGCCACAGGCCCAGGTCGAGGATCGAGAGGCCAAGGTCCAGCATCGCGCCGCCGCCCGCCTGGTCCCGCCGCTGGCGCCAGCCGAGCTGGTTTCGGCTGGGCCGGAAGACGTGCCAGCTTCCGCGGACGCTCTCCACGGTGCCGAGCTCGCCGCTCTGCACGAAGCTGCGGACGATCTGCACGTCGGGCCGGTACCGGTGGTTCATGCCGACCATCACGACCTTGCCGTGCTTCTCCGCGGCCTTGACGATGCGCGCCGCGCTGGCGGCCGACATGGAGAGCGGTTTCTCCACCAGGACGTGCAGGTTGGCCGACAAGGCCGCCAGGATGTGGGCCTCGTGCAGATGGTTCGGCGAGCAGATGACGACGGCGTCGAGGTCCTCGTAGCGCAGCAGCTCCTCGATGTCGTCGAACGCGTCCTTCACCGCGAACCGATCGGCCAGGGCGCGGGCCTTCGGCAGATCGGTGTCGCAGATGGCGCGCACCTCGATCGTCTTCACCTTCTTGAGCACCGGCAGGTGGGCGACCTGGGTGATCGCCCCGCCTCCGATGATCCCGACCCTGAGCCGCTCGCTGTTGCCCCGGCTGGCGGTCATGCCGTTCCCTCCTTAGTAGAGGCGTTCCAGCGTGGCGCCCGGATAATACGCGTCGAGGATGCGGCGGACGTCCTGTCCCGCGCGGGACCGTCCGACCGCTCCCCACTGGCAGAACCCGACGCCGTGTCCTGCTCCACCGCCGTCGGCCACGAGACGGGTCACCTGGTGATCCGCGCTAGTCACCGTCAGGTCGAAGGCGTTGCTCCGGAGCATGTCGCCCGAGGGGGACCGGAGCACGGTCCGAATCGCGGGGCCGTCCACCATCACCTCGGACTCGCGAAGGTCGATGCCCAGCTGCCCCACCCGGCCGGAGGCGGTGCGATACACGACCCGCACATCGTTCACCTGCCGCACCCGGGCTCGCCGGCGTGCCGGTCGCGCCGGGCAACGTTCTTCTGAGCGTGGCACGGAGCGCTTCTCCGGTCCAGACCTCACGCCAGCGATAGCGCGGGGAGATCGCGCAGTACGCGATGCCGTCGGGGGCGACGTCGGATACCGACCGCAGGTACGGGCGGTCGGCCGCGCGAAACGCCTCGGTCCCGGTCGCCGTCCGGCCGCCGCAGGTCGAATAGAAGAACGCGTCGATCGGCGCCCCTCCGTAGGTGAGCACCTGGCCGCGGGTCGACGAGACCGCTTCGCTTCCCTCGGGAGTCTCGGCCGAAAGTCCACCGTACACCTGGTCGGAGACCGTCGCGAAGAGATCGAAGCCCTGGGCCCGACGCCGACCCATGTTGCGCATCGCGTAGGTCCGCGAGACGATCGCCTGGGCACGCAGCGCGGGTCGTTCCGCCAGGCTTCGCCTCCCCATCTCGGCGGAGACGACACCCTGCAGATACTCCTCGAGGCCCAGCCGGTTGACCAGCGTGATGCCGGCTGGGGTCCCGCAGCACCTCGAGTTGCCCGCGATAGGAACGGCCGTTCACCCGGACCGGGTTTCCTGCCGCGAGCGGAAGGACCACCAGCCGCTCGGACGGGGCCGAGGATGCGCCCGTGGGCGAGGTCGCGGTCAGTCCGGTCGCCGACAGACCGATGCGCCAGACTTCTCCGGCTGGAATCACCGCGAGCCGGGCGCCCGCCGGATCGGTCACCAGCCAGGTCTTCGAGTCCGCCCGCTCGCGCCTCGGTCGCCCCGACCGCGAGACCTACGCGGATCTCGGGCCCGAGCGTCATCGCCTCGGCCGGAGCCTCCGGGATGGCCTCGGGGGCGGGCGTCGGCAGGCCCGGGGTATTGCCCGCCGGCGCACAGCTTCCGAGAACCAGATACGCCAGGGCCGCGGTCGCGGCCGCGCGGGCGCTAGCCCCGGTAGTTGCCAAACTTCAACTCGATGCCGAAGTCCTGTCCGCGGAGAAAGGTGATGACCGCCTGCAATTCGTCCTTGGACGGACTGGAGACCCGGACCTCGTCACCCTGGATGGAGGCCTGCGCCTTCTTGAAGCCGCCTTCCTTGATCGCCTTCACGATCTTCTTCGCGATGTCCCCTGCGATGCCTTGCGTGAGGCCGACGGTGCGGCGCACCGATTGGCCGGTCGAAGGAACGACGTCGCCGATGCGAAGGTTCTTGACCGGTACGCCCCGCTTGATCAGCCGGGCCCGCAGCACGTCGAGCAGCGCGTCCATCCGGAACTCGTCGTCGGCGCTCAGCCGGATCTCGGCCTTCTCGCGATCGAAGTCGATCGTGCAGTGGGTACCCTTGAAGTCGTACCGCTGGGCGATCTCCTTCAGGGCCTGGTTGACACCGTTGTCGACCTCCTGCAGATCGGCGCCGGTGGACACATCGAACGAGGCGGTGCTGGCCATAGCGGACGGTGCACGGTTATGGGAGCGCAAACGAAGGGAAGTTGTCGAAGGATTACCCGGTCGCGGGGGCGGAGCAAGCGCGAAGTTGCTTGACAGCGCCTTGGCCGCGTCCTAGCGTACGTTCATGACGCTCGTCGCCTGTCCCTGTTGTCGGCCACCGGCCTGTCGCCCCCGCGGGGGGTGGACGGAGCAGTCGGCGCGCGTCCGGGAGCACGTGGCAGTCTAGTCGTTCCAGGACGATCGATCCGAGGCCCGGGCCACCTCACGGCGGTCCGGGCCTCTTGTCTTCCGTCGGGTTTCATCTCTCTCTCCCTGGAGGTTTCATGTCCACCATCGACGAGCTGGTCGAGGCCAACGAGAGTTACGCGCGCACCTTCGATCGCGGCCATCTGCCGCTGCCGCCGGCGCGTCAGATCGCGATCCTCACCTGCATGGACGCCCGGATTCTCCCCTCCCGCATTCTCGGTCTCAACGAGGGGGACGCCCATGTCATTCGCAACGCGGGCGGCCGGGCGCGGGATGCCCTCCGCTCGCTGATCATCTCGCAACGGCTGCTCGGGACGCGGGAGATCGTGGTCATCCACCACACCGATTGCGGCATGCTGACCTTCAACAACCGGGATCTGCGGGAGAAGGTGAAGGAGGACTTGGGGAGCGACACCGGGGAGTTCGAGTTCCTCCCCTTCCGGGATCTCGACGAGAGCGTGCGCGAGGACGTCGAATTCCTCCAGGCCACCCAGCTGCTCAACCCGGATACGGCGATCCGGGGCTTCGTCTACGACGTGCGGACGGGACGGCTGCGCGAAGTGTCTGTCGAGGCGACGCTGGGGTCCGAAGGCGCCGGCGGGGCGGCCTAGGCGAGGAAGCTCTCGAGCGCGCGGGCGCGGCTCACGTGGCGGAGGCGGCTCAAGCGCCTTCTCCTTGATCTGCCGCACCCGCTCCCGGGTGATGCCGAGCAGGCTGCCGATCTCCTCCAGCGTCATCGGCTCGGGTCCATCGAGCCCGAAGTAGAGCCGCAGGATCTTCGCCTCGCGCTCCTTGAGGGTCGAGAGGACTTCCTCGATCGACTCGGTCAGCGCGTGCTCGAAGGTCTCGGAGTCGGGACCGGGGTTCTGGGTGTCGGGCAGGTAGTCGAGGAGCTTGTTGTCTTCGCCCGGAGTGAGCGGCGCGTCGAGCGAGAGGTGGTTCTGCGAGATGGAGAGGGTCTTCTGCACCTCCTCCATCGAGATGTCCATGCCCTCCGCGATCTCCGACGGGGTCGGCTCGCGCCCGAGCTCCTGCAGCAGCGCGGAGGAGCGCTTGCCGATCCGATGGAGCGTCCCCGCCCGGTTGAGCGGCACGCGAACGATCCGGCTCTGCTCGGCCAGGGCCTGGAGAATCGCCTGGCGGATCCACCACACGGCGTAGGAGATGAACTTGATGCCCTTGGTCTCGTCGAACTTGTGCGCCGCGCGGATGAGCCCGAGGTTGCCCTCGTTGATCAGGTCCGCGAGCGACACGCCCTGGTTCTGATACTTCTTGGCGACCGAGACCACGAAGCGGAGGTTGCTGCGGACCAGCTTGTCGAGTGCCTCGCCGTCTCCCGTGCGGATCCGCTGCGCGAGAGTGACCTCTTCCTCCTGCGGGATCAGCGGGTACTTGCTGATTTCCCTGAGGTACTGGTCCAGCGAACCCTCGTCGAACGAGGGCCCTCGCTTGCCGGCACCGACCTGCATTGGACGCATGCGATCGACCTCTTACGGGACTGCGAAAGGGGAGTGGACCTGACGGAACCTTACCCTGCGATTTCGCGAGGCGCAATGGACGCGCGTGATGTCTCCGACAATGTGACGGGAATCACGCGTCGTAGTTGTCGATCTGCGCGCGCTGAAGCCGTCCGGAATAGTCCACGTAGCCCACCTTCGTCTCGGAGTAGAACTCGTAGACCTCCCACCCGCCCTCGCGGTGGCCGTTCCCCGTGGCCTTGACGCCGCCGAAGGGCAGATGCGCCTCCGCGCCGATCGTCGGGGCGTTGACGTAGGTGATCCCGTTGTCGAGCTCCTGCAGCGCGCGGAACGCCAGGTCCACGTCGCCGGTATAGATCGAGCTCGAGAGCCCGTAGCGCACCCCGTTGTTCACCCGCACCGCCTCGTCGAACGAGTTCACGCGGATCACGCTCAGTACCGGGCCGAAGATCTCCTCCTGCTCCAGCCGCGTCCGCGGCCGGACGCCGGCGAACACCGTCGGCCGGTAGAACCATCCGTCGGCGAGCTTGCCCCGCGGTGCGCGCCCGCCGGTGACGAGCTCCGCGCCCTCCTCCTGCCCGATGTCCACGTACCGCTCCACTTTCTCCCTGGACGCCTCATGGATGAGCGGGCCCACATCGGTCTTCGCTTCGCGGCCGTCGCCCAGGCGAAGCCCTTCGGCGGCGTCGACCAGTCGCCGGAGGAAGCGGTCGTGCACCTTGCGATGAAGGATGAGACGGCTCGTCGCCGTGCACCGTTGGCCGGTGGTGCCGAACGCACCCCAGAGCACGCCCTCGAGCGCCAGGTCGAGGTCGGCGTCATCCATCACGATCATGGCGTTCTTGCCGCCCATCTCGAGCGAGAGCCGCTTGTGCATCCGGCCGCAGGTCTCGCCGATGATGGCGCCGGTCTCGGTCGACCCGGTGAAGGAGATCACCGGCACGTCGGGATGCTCGACCAGCGCCTTGCCCACCGTTTCGCCCCGGCCATGGACCAGCTGCACGACTTCGGGCGGCAGCCCCGCCTCCAGCAGGATCTCCACCAGCAGGTGCACCGTGTGAGGCACGTCCTCCGACGGCTTGATGATCACGGCGTTCCCGCAGAGAAGAGCGGGAAACATCTTCCACGTGGGAATCGCCAGCGGGAAGTTGAACGGGGTGATGAGACCGACGATGCCGATGGGCCGACGGAAGCTCATCGCCCACTTGGACCGGAGCTCCGACGGCACGGTGTGTCCGAAGAGCCGGCGTCCCTCGGTCGCGGCGTAGTACGCCGTGTCGATCCCTTCCTGGACATCGCCGCGGGTCTCGGCCAGCACCTTCCCCATCTCGCGAGTCATGGCGTCGGCGAAGGCTTCCTTGCGCTCGACCAGCAGGTCGCCCACCCGGCGGAGCACGTCGCCCCTCGCCGGCGCGGGCGTGCGTGACCACAGCGCGAACCCTTTCTTTGCCGAACGCACGGCCGCCTCCAGGTCGCGACGGTCGGAGTCGGGAAAGCGTCCGATCAGGTCGGACGCATTCGCGGGGTTCCGATTCTCGAAGTACTCGCCCCCGACGGGTGCGATCCACTCACCACCGATGTAGTTCTTGAAAGTCTTGGCCATGGAGACAAAAGTGAGAGAGGTCAGGGTGTCGTCGGCGCCGGCGCGGGTGAAGCCGCCGGGGCCGGAGCGCCATCGGTGCAAAGCCAGGTGCTGGTCTCCCTGGCGTAGCCGATCCGGGGCAGCACCTCGCTCGCTGCCACCGCCAGCGCCCAGACCAGCACCACGAGCGAAAGCACATGGGCAAAGCCGCGGCGGTTGGCCCAGCTCGCCACCGCACCGAGAAATCCGGCGAGGAGAGTAATCGCAGTGGCGCCGAGGAAAAAGCCGAGCCGGAGCCCGCAGGCCCGCTCGTAGGGCCACAGCGGCAGGGCGATGGCGAGCGCCACGGCGAGCGACGTCCAGAACCAGGTGAGGGCGACCGAGCGCTTGCCGACCGCCACGGCCGGCGCCGGAGCCGTGCCGGCCGGGAGCGGACGGCCCACGGGCGCCGCGGTTCCCTGCTTGTCGATCACGCGATCGATGTCGGCGAGCTCCTTGTCCCAGTCCCGCGGCGGCTGATTCATGCCGACTCCCGGGTCAGGCCGTAGCGCTCGATCTTCTTGTACAGGTTCGAGCGGGGCATCTTGAGCGCGCGCGCCGTCTCCGAGACGTTCCAGTCGTGCTCCCGCAGCTTCTGGGCGAGGAAGTTCTTCTCCGCCTCCTGCTTGAACGTCTCGAAGGTCTGGCTCTGGCCGGCTTCCGCCACGGCCGAAAGCGCGGCGCCGTCGCCGCCGGGCAGCAGGCGGTCGATGTCGGCCGCCGTGACGATCTTGCCGGGCGAGAGGATCAGCGCGCGCTCCACCGCGTTGCGAAGCTCCCGGATGTTTCCCGGCCAGGGCCGTCCCTGCAGGCGCCCGATCGCGTCATCGGCGAATCTCTTTCCCGGCACGCCGGCGCCGGCCGCGAGCTGCTCGGCGAAGTGCTCCACCAGGGCCGGGACGTCCTCCAACCGGTCGCGCAGCGGGGGCACCTCGATCGGCACCACGTTCAGCCGGTAGAGCAGATCCTCCCGGAAACGTCCCTCGGCGATCTCGGATTCGAGGTCCTTGTTGGTGGCGGCGAGCACCCGCACGTCCACCTGGATCGACTTCGCGCCGCCGATCCGGGTGACCACGCCTTCCTGGAGCACCCGCAGCAGCTTCGCCTGCGCCGAAAGCGACATGTCGCCGACTTCGTCGAGGAAGAGCGTGCCGCCGTCGGCCTGCTCGAACTTGCCGGCGCGGTCGGCGAAGGCGCCGGTGAACGACCCCTTCATGTGGCCGAACAGCTCGCTCTCGATCAGCTCCGAGGGGATCGCGGCGCAGTTCACTTCGACGAACGCCTGGTCGCGCCGGGGCGAAGATTCGTGCAGCGCGCGAGCGACCAGCTCCTTGCCGGTGCCGTTCTCGCCCGTGATGAGCACCCGTGCCGCGGTGGGGCCGACCTTCGCGATCAGCTCGCGCACGCCTTCGAGCGCCGGGCTCGTGCCCACCATCGCGTACCGGCTTTGGGCCGCCTCGCGGAGCCGGGCGTTCTCGCCGACCAGCTCGGCGTGCGCGAGCGCGTTCCGCACCGTGAGCAGGAGGCGGTCGGTGTCGAGCGGCTTCTCCAGGAAGTCGAACGCGCCGCGCTGGGTGGCCTCGACCGCGGTGGCGATGGTGCCGTGCCCCGAGATCATGACGATCTGGGCCCGGGCGTCGAGATCGCGCAGCCGGGTCAGGGTCTCGAGGCCGTCGAGCCCGGCCATCTTCACGTCGAGGAAGACGAGGTGCGGGCGGAACTCCGAGTAGACAGTGATCGCCTCTCCGCCGGACGCGGCGACGCGAACCTCGAGGTCCTCGTACTCGAGGACCTGCTTGAGCGCCTGCCGAATGCCCGCCTCGTCGTCGACGATGAGAACCCGGTGACTCATGATCGCGGTGCTCCGTAGAGTGTCGCCCCGGTCGGCCGAACCCGGATGGCGCGAATCCCTTGGGGAATTCGGACGCGGACGTCGCGGCGGGTGGAATCGCCGAATGCCCGCGCCAGGAGACGAGGGACGGCGTCCGCGGGAAGCGGGAAATCGCGGATCCGGAACGACCGCACCGCCCAGCGGCCCTCCCCGGGGCCCGCGACCTCGAGAGGGCCGGCGGCCGCGATCGGCTCGGACTCGCGCATCGCGACCGCCAGCGGCCCGACGAGCTCGCGCGGCAGCCGGGCGGTCCGAAGCCGGGCACGTACCTCGATCTCGCCGTCCAGCAGCCGCACCTGCATCGAATCGAGCTGGCGGCGCAGCGTCTGGTCCATTCCCTGTCCTATCAGCGACGCCACTTCGGGCGGCGTGAGGACTACCGAATCCGCCCGCCAACCATTCAGGGAGTCCACCTTGGCGCGAGCCGACACGAGCGCCTGGCGGCCGGGCCGGCCGAGACTGGCCGCCTCACTCACGGCATCGCTCCCCGAAAACATGCGCCTACCCTCCCGGACCAGCCGGTCTCGATAGAGCCAACCCACCGCGAGCGCGACGATGAGGCCGAGACAGCCGAGGAGTCTGAAGGGCGCGGTCAGACATCCGATCATGCCCCGAGCTCCACGGTGAGACGCGGCTCGTATCGCTGCCGGCCGCCTCCGGGTACGCTTGCGTACAGCACGAGGTCGGTGGCCAGGAAAGGAACCTGCTCGACGGGCGAGCCTGCCTCCTGCACCGACCGCAGCGTGCACCGCTCCCCTTCGCGGACTCGGCCGAGCGTGATGTGGGGGCGGAACGGCGTGCCCTCGGGGGCGAAGCCGATCGCTTCGCACTGCCGCTCCAGCCGATCCTGGAGCAGCTCCAGCGCTGGCGGCGCTTCGAGGCCGACCCAGAGCACACGGGGCCGCCGGGGATTCGGAAACGCACCCAGGTCGTCCAGCCGCATGGGGAGCGGAGTCGAGCCCTCATTGGCCTGCCGAATCGCCTCCTCGATGACCTCGAGCCGTTCGGACGGAACCTCGCCGAAAAACTTGAGGGTGAGATGGAGCCCTTCGTCCCGGACCCAGCGCACGGGCAGCTCGTGTCGCCGCAGCCGATCCAACAATCCCGCCACCTCGGACCGCGCCGGCTCGGGGAGCGGCACAGCGGCGAAGAGCCGCATTACACTGTCTGTGCCGACAGCAGCGAGAGCATCCTGCCCCGGCGGTACCCTTCCGGGTCCAACCGTACCGACGAAAATCCCAGGCGATCGAAATACTCCTGGACCCGAGGCCAACGAACGCGCACTCGCTCCAGTTGATCCGGTTGCACCTCCAGCTTGGCCTCGCCGCCGAGATGGCGGACCCTGAGATCGCCGGTCACGCCCAGGGAGCGGAGGAATGCCTCGCCCTGCTCGACCTGCCTCAGACGCTCCGGCGTGATCTCGAGCCCGTAGCGCACCCGGCTCGAGAGACAGGGCGCGGCGGGCGCGTCCCACGTCGGAAGCCCGAGCTCCTGGGAGACGGCGCGGACCCGTGCCTTGCTCCACCCGAGCTCCAGGAGTGGCGACCGAACGCCCCGCTCGGACCCTGCGGCGAGTCCCGGGCGATGCTCGCCGAGATCGTCGGCATTGGTGCCGTCGATGACCGTCTCGAAGCCGCGCGCCGCGGCCAGCTCGCCGAGCCTCGACCACAGCTCGGACTTACAGAAGTAGCAGCGATCCGGGGCGTTGCGGAGATAGCGGGGGTCGTCCAGCTCGCGGGTCTCGAGCTCGAGCAGCGGCACGTCGAATCGCCGCGCCACCTCGAGCGCCGTTCGCCACTGGGCCTCCGGATAGGAAGCGCTCCGGCCGATCACGGCGAGGAACCGCTCGGAGCCGAGCGCGCGGCGTCCGGCGACGGCGAGAAGTGCCGAGTCCACGCCTCCGGAATAGCCCAGCATCACCCGCCCCATGCCGAGCAGATGGCGCTGCAACAGCTGGAGATCGGTCATGCGGGAGAAACGTAATGAGGTGCGGAGACCGAGGTAAGAAGTGCTACCTTCAATCAATGTCCGACGACGAGCCGCTCGAAATCGGCCCCGACCTTCGGCTTCCGCGCGCGGAGCTGGAGTTCCGCGCATCGCGCTCGGGCGGGCCGGGCGGTCAGCACGTGAACACTTCATCCACCCGCGTCGAGCTGTGGTGGAACGTGGCCTCCTCGCCGACGCTCACCGAGCCGCAGCGCGCCCGCCTGCTCGCGGCGCTGGCCTCACGACTGGACGGTGACGGCCGGCTCCGGCTCGTGTCGAGCGCTTCGCGCAGTCAGCTTCGCAACCGGGAAGACGCCACCGAGCGGCTGCGCGACCTGGTCGCCCGCGCACTCGTGGTACCCAAGCGGCGGAAGCGCACGAAGCCGAGCCGCGCCGCCAAGGCGGCCCGGCTCGAGGCCAAGCGGCGGCGCTCGGCGACCAAGCGGGAGCGGCGCCGGCCGGGCGCCGAAGACTAGAACTTGTGGTGGCCAGTCCACCTGCCCAAATTATTCTCCAACCGCACACCCGCACTGGCCTTCTTCTCAGGCCGCGGCTCGCCTCCGATCCAGACTGCGATACTGGATGGCTTCGCTGACGTGGGTGGTCCTCAGATCCACGCAGGCGTCAAGGTCTGCGATCGTGCGCGCGATCTTGAGTATCCGGTGATACGCGCGGGCCGAGAGGCCCAGCCGGTTCACCGCATCTCGGAGCAACGTCTCCACCGACTCGCTCAGGCGACAGTAGCGCCGGAGGTCACGCGCGCTCATATGGGCGTTGGCGTAGACCCCAGGCTGCTCGCGGAATCGGTGCCGCTGTGCCGAGCGCGCCGCTTCCACCCGCGCTCGCACGGCCGCACTCGGCTCCTCAGCCGCAGTCGCCGCCAGTTCGCGGTAGGCCACGGCGGGGACCTCAAGGTGGATGTCGATCCGGTCCAGCAGAGGACCCGAGACCCGGGAGCGGTAGCGCTCGACGTCGAGCGGCGAGCAGCGGCATTGGCGAAGGGGGTCGCCGCGGTAGCCGCAGGGGCAGGGATTCATCGCCGCCGCCAGCATGAAGCGGGCAGGATAGGTGAGGCTGACGGCCGCGCGGCTCAGAGTGACGAGGCCGTCCTCGAGCGGCTGGCGCAGCACCTCGAGCACGTTGCGGCGGAATTCCGGCAGCTCGTCGAGGAACAGCACCCCGCCGTGAGCCAGGCTCACTTCGCCCGGGCGGGGGTTGGAGCCGCCGCCGATCAGCCCGGCATCGCTGATGGTGTGATGGGGCGCGCGAAACGGACGCACCGTGCAGAGCGATTGCCCTGGCTGAAGGACGCCGGCGACGCTGTGGATCTTGGTGGTCTCGAGCGCCTCGTCGAGCGTCATCGAGGGCAGGATCGTGGGGAGGCGGCGGGCGAGCATGGTCTTGCCGCTACCGGGTGGGCCGATGAGCAGGATATTGTGCCCGCCCGCCGCGGCGACTTCGAGTGCGCGCTTGGCCGCCGCCTGGCCCCGGACTTCGGCGAAGTCCACCGAGTCTTCCGCTCGTTCGGCCATCAGCCTGGCGAGGTCCGATCGGGGCGGCTGGGAGCATGGCGGTGCCCGTGAGATGGTCGCACACCTGCTGCAGCGTGCGCGCACCACGGACCTCGAGGCCGGTGACCACCGCCGCTTCGGGCAGGTTGTCCTCGGGGACCAGCAGGCCGGCGCAGCCGGCCGACCGGGCCGCCAGCGCCATGGAGAGCGCGCCGCGGACGGGCCGCAGGTCGCCCTCGAGTCCCACCTCGCCGACCACCAGCGTGCGGACGAGCGGATCGCCAGGGACCTGGCCGCTGGCGATAAGGATCCCCAGGGCGATGGGCAGATCGAACGCCGAGCCGTCCTTGCGAATGTCGGCGGGCGCGAGGTTGACCGTGATGCGGCGGAGCGGAAACTCGAAGCCGGCATTGGCCAGGGCGGCACTGACCCGCTCTCGGCCCTCCTTGACCGCCCCGTGCGGCAGGCCGACGGTGCTGAACGCGGGGAGACCGCTGCTGATGTCCACCTCGACGTCCACGGCATAGGCGTCGATGCCGAGCAGGGCGGCGGAACGAATGCAGGAGAGCACGCGTTGAAGGTGAAGGCGGCCTGCCCGGGAGCCGAACCCCGGCCACGCCCGAGGGTGAGGAATCCTGCACGATTAATGCAGTACAAAGTGGTAGACGGTGACCTGACCCGCGTGGCGGCCCCCCGGCCCCGGCGTTCGGCACTGAGCCCCGGAGTTCAGTGATGCGTAGTGTCCTCGGTTGTGCCCTCATCGGCATGCTTGTGGTCGCCTGTGCCATGCCCAAGGCAGGCGCCGCCCCCGTTGCGCCCGTGGAGCGGGCGTGGTCGGTGCCGACGCTGGAGCTCTACCAGGAGTGGTGGACCAAGACCGAGAAGTGCTCGGGTCTCAAGGGCGACATGTCCCAGGTGACGTTCTACGCCGTGGACTCGCCGTCGGGGTCCATCTCGCTGGGCCACGAGGTGGCCCACGGGTGGTGGATCCGTCGGGGCAACCGGGTCTACCTCCCGGCCAACGCACTGGGCGAGGAGTGGCTGGTCCGCCATGAGATGCTGCACGCCCTGATGAAGCGGGGCACCCATCCGAGCGAGATGTTCGTGGCCGCCTGCCACCTCGCCTCCGTGCGAGTCTGGCGCGATTCCACGCTCGTACACGATCCGGGAAACCCCGAAGGACGCTGACGGCGCAGTCGCATCCCTGGCTTTCTCCCCCGAAAGTCGCACGATAGCCCGCCTCCCGGATCAAACGATTTCACTTGGGGTTAGCTCTGCTCACCTCAGGTACCTTGGCAGCGCGCCGTCGCGGGGCGTCGCCCGGGGCCATAGCGGCCCCTGATTTGCTGCAAGATTTCGCGACACTGTAACAGCCGCCAGTTCTCTTCCAGTGAGCTTGCATCAGGCGGGTCTTCTCGCAACCTGCGGGAGAAGCAGGCATGACCAGGTCCCTACCCCGTGCGCGTTGGATCGCGCTCTCCACCATCGTGGCGATTTCGTTCGTCAGCGGCGGATGGTTGCTCCGGCCCGCCCCGTCGCCCGATGGTGGGATCTACCAGCAGGCGCGGCTCTTCGAGCACGTCGTCGCGGCCATCAACCGCCACTACATCGACTCGCTGGGTGAAGGTGACCTCTATCAACGCGCCGCGACCGCCCTGGTCGGCTCGCTCCAGGACCCCTACGCCGAGCTGCTGATCAAAGAGGATTACCGCGAATATCGGCGACAGATGACCGGGCACCGAGGTCGACTTCGACCTCAACAACGGCCCCACCGAGTCAGGCTTCGATCGCAAGGGCGGGGATTTCTTCAAGCCCGGCGACCAGGTGCTGAGCATCAACGGCCGGAACACTACGGGCTGGTCTGCCAAGCGCATCGAAGAGGCGCTCCGCGAAGGCCGGGGACCGACGGTCACCGTCATCGTGCGGCCTCGCGGGCTCGGACCGTCCGGTCGTGCGTCGGCTGATCCGGACCGACGTCCACGTCCCGGCGGCTTCGTCCGGCGTGCTGCTCGACGGGGACGTCGGCTACGTGGTGCTCCGGCGGATGAGCGAGGGCGCCGCGGCGGAGCTCCGCATTGGCGGTGGATCACCTGGTGGCCGAGGGGATGCACTCGCTGGTGCTCGATCTGCGTTCCAATCCGGGCGGGCTGATTCGCGAGGGGGTGGAGGTCGCCGGCCTGTTCCTCCAGACGGGTGACACGGTTGCCATCTCGAGAGGACGGTCGGCGCGCCACTCCAAGACCTACCTGGCCGAGGACTCCGGCAATTGGGGCGATCTTCGCCTGGTGCTGCTGGTGAACCGTGGAACCGCCAGCTCAGCCGAGCTCGATCGCCGGGGCGCTGCAGGACCACGACCGCGCCGTGATCGTCGGGACCGCGACGTACGGGAAGGGCGTGCTCCAGACGACCTACCCGCTGGGTGACGAGGTGGCCATCAAGCTCACGACCGCCAAGTGGTACACGCCGAGCGGGCGGAGCGTCCAGCGGCCTCCAGCCGAACGCCGCCGGCGCGATGGGGAACCGTCTGCCCGGCGTGCCGCCCACCGTGCTCCGGACCGAGGCCGGCCGGCCGATTCCCGACGCGAGCGGCATCCTGCCGGACCTCACCGTGCGGGCATCGCTCCGCTCCGACGCCGAGCGCGCTCCTCAATGCGGCCCTGGGCGACGACTTCGATCGGTTCAAGGGCAGCGTGGCGGCCTTCGCCGCCGACCTGCGGTCCCGCGGCGGCGTCACGCGACGAGTCGTTCCAGGTGACGGCCGCGATGCGGGACAGCCTCTATCAGCGGCTGGACGAGGAAGGGCTCGACCTTTCGCGCGAGACCTACGACCAGCCTCGAGCTACGTGAACGAGCACTGGGCAACGAGATCGCGCGGGAGCTCTTCGGCACCGAGTCCGTCGTGCGGCGGCAGGCGAAGGCGGACCGGCAGCTCCAGGCCGCGCTCCGACTCCTCCGCGGCAGCCGGAAACCAGCAGGAAGCGCTGACCTCGGCCATCGCCGCCCAGGCTTCCGGCCGGGCGCGCTAGCGCGTCAGGCGGGCAGGTGGACGGTCACCACCGTCCCCTGCCCCGCCTCGCTCTCCACCTCGATTCGACCTCCCCACCCCTCGACCAGCCGGCGCACGATCGCGAGACCCAGCCCCGAGCCGCTGGTCGTCGTCGAGAAGCGCGGCTCGAAGATCCGCGGCAGCAGGTCGGCCGGTATTCCGGTCCCGTCGTCCTTCACCCGAATCCATCCCGGCGCCGACCGAGACCAGCACCAGCGCTGGCGCCGGCGTTGCGCGCGTTCTCCAGCAGGTTGACCATGACCTCCTTCACCTCGTCCGCCCGCGCGGCGCCGCACGCCCCGGGCTCGGCCTCCAGCCGCACCTCGCATCCTCCCTCCGCCAACCGGTACAGCTGAACCACCTCTCCCACTACTGTGGCGAGATCGATTCGATCCACCGGCTGCGAGTCGTCCGCAGGCGCGGCGAATCGGCTGAAGGCGCGCGCGATGGTGTCCAGCCGATCGATCTCGCTCAGGATCCGCTCCGAGGTCTCTTCCAGGGTGGAGTCGAAGTCTCCGCGCCGGTCCCGATAGACCCGGCGCAGGTGCTGCATGCCCGAGACGCATCGGGCGTGAGCGGGTTCTTGATCTCGTGCGCGATCTGCCGCGCCATCTCGCCCCAGGCCAGCACCCGCTCCGCCCGGGAGACGTCGGTTACGTCGTTGAGCGCGATGACCACGCCCCGCACATCCGGCCCCAGCGCCGCGAGCTGTAGCGAAAGGCGCCGGCCGCCCACCTCGAGCTCCGCGGCGGCTCGGCGCTTCGGTCCTCGAGGAAGCCTCGACGACCATCGCCAGCGGCGCCCACTCGCGAGGCCAGCCTGAGAGAAACGGGATCACCTTCCTCGAACCGCGTCCCGAGCAGGTCCAGCGCCTGCCGGTTGGCGATGATGACCCGTCCGGCGGGGTCGAGTGCCACGACGCCGGTGCCGACGGTCGTCAGCACTGCGGAGGTGCGCCGCCGGGCCTCCTCCAGCGCGCTCTGGCTCGAGCGGATGTCGGCCGCCATGCGCTCGAAGGCGCCGAAGACCGGCTCGAATTCCAGCGGAGGGTTCTGCGAGTGGGCCGGCATCGGCTCGCCCTTGCCGAGCGCGAGCGCCGAGCGGCGGAGCTCCGCGACCGGGCGGGAGAGCGTGCGGGAGGCTCGCCCTGCCCCGGCCAGTGCGGCGGCCACGCCGGCCAGGGTGGCGAGCAGGAGCACCAGCGCCAGATCGAGCTGCCGGACGGCCAGGGACCCGTCGTCGGCGAGCTGCGGGCGTCGCCAGGACGCCGAGGTTGGCGGGGCTCCCCGGCTGGATCACCCGGTAGCCCACGCGCTCGGCCAGCCGCGGGATGTGGCCGTCCCGGGTGACCTCGAGCTCGCCCGCGAGCGCGAGGGACGCGAATGCCCTGGGGTCCATCAGCTGGCCCAGCACGCCGAGATCCTCGAGCACCTGGGTGCTGGTCGCCGGCCAGCCGCCCGCCACGATAGAGCGCCAGGTCGGCGTCGATCCGCCGGCTCAGCTCGCGCAGCCGCTCCTCCATCGCGGGCCCGCCGCCCCGCAGCGATCCGCCGCCGTGAGCACCGCGTCGCGAAGGGTCTGGGTGATGAGGAGGTCGCGGCTCCGCTGCGACCTCCTCGGCCAGACGGGCGAAGCTCCATGCCGCAAAGCCGACGGCGGGAAGGAGGAAGAAGGCGGCGAGGGTCGACGGCGAGCCGGATGCGGAAGGAGCGCGCCAGGCTCCGCCAGCGCGGGCTGAGGTAAGCGCGCGCCGGAAACCAGCTCCGCCAGGAACCAGAGCGCCGCGAGCACGCGCGGCGTCGAGCAGCACGACCAGGACTCCGCGGACGAACAGCGGTACCGGTCCGCGCAGGTCCACGGTCGCGTGCACCACCCGGGTGCCGCCCGGGAGGGTCACGGGATACTCGTTTCGGGCGGTCCAGCCCTCGCGCCGCCAGCGCGGCCGCGGGAAGCCGCTCCGACGGATCGCGCGGAGGGGCGAGAGCGACAGCCGATAGAGCGGTGACTGCAGGCCGCGTCGGGTCGAGCAGGCGTCCGACTCGTCCCGGCAGCACCAGATCGGAGCGGGGCCCGACCGACGCGGTCATCACCTCTCCGGGGCTCACCCGGACCGTCATGACGTAGTGCACGCCCGGAATCCGGGACAGCTGCACGATCCGCTGGGTGTCGGTCTGCTCCATGTTCCGCACGACGGTCGAGAGCAGCGACGGCGGCAGATCGAGCGAATCGAGCGGCCAGCTCGTCGAGCGAGCGCGCCCTCGATTGTCCCACGAGCGCGAGGTGGGCCGGATAGCCCTGCGTGCCCAGGGCGGAGCCGTGCCAGAGCGCGTACATCTCGGAGGCGGTCGTCGCCGCCGGCGCGCGGCGCACCTGCTCCGCCGAAGCGCTCGAGCAGCGGCACGGCGAGAGGATCGGGCTCGCCGCCGAGCCGAGCGACGTCCCGCGCCGCGACCTGGATCTTGCCGGAGAGCTCCGCGCCCCAGGTGACCAGCGCCGACGAGCTGCCCGCCACCAGCGCGATGCCGCTGATGGCGGCCCATCGGGGCGCGGGCAGCGTGACCAGGAGCAGCGCCGGCGTCCACAGCCAGGTGTACCAGTCCGGCCAGCCGCCTCGCGGGCTCCACACCAGCACGCCGACGATGGCGGCGGCGAACGCGATTCCGACCCCCGCCGATCGCCCGTGAAGAGGATCGCGGCTCGGGCCCGTCGCCGCGGAACAGGGCGGCGCTCGGTACCAGCAACGCGGAGGCGGACACCAGGATGGCGAGCTGCCAGGTCAGCCAGAGCCCGACCGAGACCCCGTCGGCAGGCGGGGTGATCCCCCGCCCCAGGCTGCTGATGAGATAGGGAGACGCGACCAGCAGGGCGATGCCGACCAGGATCGCCCGGCCATCGACGGGGAAGCCTCCGGCGCCACAGCCAGATGCCGGCGATCGTGAGCAGAGTTCCCGCCAGCGCCAGCGCACCGGCCGAGCTCGAAAAGCGGACCGAGGAGCGGCCGGAAAAACGTTGCCGGAGAGAAGAGCGGCTGTAGCGCGAGCGCGGGCCCGATCGGGGCACGCACGGCGAGCCAGAGCAGCGCGGTGAGCAGCGCGAATCGCTCCACGGGCCGGGAGGCGAGACTGAGCGCGGCCGCGACCGTGAGCAGGACCAGCCAGGTCGACCGCGCGACTGCCGCGCTCGGTCGCGATCTGCTTCGCGGTGCCCTGCTCCGGGGGGATCGGCTGCGCGCTGAACAGCACCCGCTTCCCGGCCGTCGTGGGCACTTCGTAGTCGAAGACGTCACCGCTGTCCGGAGAGGTGCCGCGGCGGGTACACCGTGAGGCCGACCTCGGTGCGCTCGCGGAACAGCTCGGCGAGACTGCGTGAGCGGTCGGGAACTGCCGGGTGGGCCCATACCAGCAACCCGGCCACCGCGGTCCGCCCGTCGGTCGAGTGGCGGCGCGCCTCGAGCACGACGTAATATCCAGTCGCCCGCGTGTCGATCGAGTCGCCGTCCGCTCGGGGGGCGAGGCGATGCCTCCCGGCCCAGGCCCAGGCCGCGCCCGACGAGTCGAGGACCGCGACGCTCATCTCGGTTCCCGTGGAGGGCACCAGGCGCTCGAGCGTCTCGAGGGCGGCGGCACGGTCGTCCGCCGAGGTCGAGAGCGCCGCCTGCGCGAGCCGGTCGGCGCGGTGCAAGGCTGCACGGAGGTCGTCGTCGAGCCGCTCGTACGCGGCTTCCACCCGTTGCTCCCGCTGCTCCGGCCACCTGGTCTCGATCGCCGTGAGCCTTCGCTGGGTGAACGCGAGTGCGAACGCCAGCCCGAGGAGCGAGACGACGAGCCCGCGGCGCCGCCACCCCTCGAACGGGTAGAGCAGCACCAGACCGCCCAGGAACGCCAGCCCGGCGACCCCGACGGGCAGCACCGCCGGAGCGCGGAGCCACTCCGCGGCCGCCACTACCGCCAGCACAACGACGATGACCCACCACCGCGGACGATGACTCAATCCGGACATCCCTGGCGCATCAAGGAGCTGACTCCGGGTGCGGTTCGTGAGCGATTGCTCGAACGGGCCACCCTGATCATTCCGTCCGGAACGACGGAGCAGCACGGGCCCCATCTACCGATCGGCTGCGACACCATCATCGTCGAGCGTCTGGCGGACGATCTGTCTGCCGAATTCCACATCCTTCGGGCTCCCACCGTCGAGTTCGGGGTGCACGCCGACGCCCGCCCCTTCCCTGGCGGCGCGGCGCTGCGACGTCGGACGTTGCACCGTGTCATGAACGAACTTATCGAGTCCTGGGAAGAGGGGGCAGGCGTGCGCGAGTTCGTCGTGCTCACGGCGCAGGCGAGCGAAGCGCACCTGGAGGCGCTGAGCACCATCCGCACGGACGAGGCCAAGGTGCAGGTCATCGACATCTTCTCCCTCGATTTCGGGTCGCTGCTCGAACGGCCGGGCGCCCCGATCCAGGGAGGCGAGCTCGATACCTCACTCCTGCTCTACATCGCGCCCGAGCGGGTCCGGATGGAGTTCGCCCAGGACTTCGCGCTCACCCCGAGCATGCTCGCGCGATACCGACCGGGGCACAGCCGGCACCTTCCGCCGGGATCGCCGGGATCGGTGGGATATCCCAGCCTTGCCTCGGCCCAAAAAGGTGAGCTGCTGTATAGATTCATCTTCGATCGCGTCAGCACTTGCCTAGCCGAGACCTGAGGTCAACGACATGGCATCTCCGCGCGTCCTGCTCCCCCTCCTGTTCCTGATTCCCACCGGTGCCCCCGCGGCGCAGCAGAGCCCGCCGGTACGGCTCTCGGTGCAGGAGGGCGGTCGCGAAATCGGACGGGAGGAGTTCACGCTGGCGAAAAACTCGAGCCCGAGGGGCCGCGGGAACGACGCTCACGGCCAACGCGCGCTACCCGGCGGGCGCGCCGACCACCCGGCTGAGCGCCGTCCTCGAGCGGACGCCCGATTTCGCGCTCGCCAAGTTTCAGCTCGAGGTGGATGGGCCCGACGGGACGACCGTGATTCTCGCCGCCGGGTCCGGCGCGCGGCTGATCGTTCGAACGGTTGCCAAGGGTTCCGAGTCGGGCCGTGAGCTTCCCGGCGGCCCCGACGTCGTGCTGCTCGACGACGGCGTGTATTCGCTCTATACCCAGGTCGCCGATCTCGCGACGCCGTCGGGCCGACAGCTCACGGCAATCTTCCCTCGAACCGGCAAGCGGGCCTCGTTCACCGCTCGCCGTGAATCGGGAGGGGAAGGTGGAACGTCGAGGACCGTTCTGTCGGGAGACGTCACAGGTACTTTGGTGACCGACGCGGAAGGCCTTCTCCAGCGCCTGGAGCTGCCTGGCCGCAGCATCACGGTCACCAGGATGGAGTAGGGCCCTCCCCCGATAACTCGTTTTCAGACAGTTCGAAGCGGGCCCTTTGTCGCAACCTGAAACCTAAGCGACGGGGGCTCCGTATTGGCCGCGGTCACGTCCACACCTAAAGGGCATTTCGATGAAACGTTGGCTTGGCGTGTTGGCGCTGGTTTGGATCCTCCCGGTCCCCGGCGCGGCGCAGGACACCACCCAGGTTCGTCGACCCGACACCACGGCCGCCCTGCGGCCGGCCAGTAGCGTCGCGCTTTCCCTCGCGGATGCGCTCGCGCAGGCGCGTCAGAACAGTCCAGCCTACCGTCAGGTCCTGAACAACGAAAGCCCCGCCAAGTGGGGCGTCCGCAACGCGTACGGCAACCTGCTGCCATCGGTCTCGGTCTCGGGGGACATGGGGTACACCGGCGAGGGAGAATCGAACTTCGGGGGCGGGTTCGTCCGGCCCACCTCCGCCTTTCTCACCTCGGGCTACAGCCTTGGCCTCTTCTGGCAGCTCGATGGCAGGACCATCTCGGGGCCTGGACAGCAGAAGGCCTTGAAGCACGCGACCGACGAGGACATCAGTGGCGCCGGCATCGCCCTCCAGGCAGAGATCACGATTCAGTATCTGAACGCCCTTCAAACAGCGGCACAGGTGGATGTGACACGGCAGCAGGTTCTCCGAAACAGCGACTTTCTGAGGCTGGCCAAAGCGCGATACGAGGTCGGACAGGCCACTCTGCTTGACGTCAGACAAGCAGAGGTGATCAAGGGGCAGTCGGATGTCGCCCTCCTCCGGGCGACCTACCTGAACAATGAGGCTAAGCTGGATCTTCTGCGGCGCATGGGGGTGGAGCCGCCTGCTCCGGTGGAACAGATCGCGCTCACCGACTCGTTCCCGGTGCAGGTGCCGGAGTTCAAGCTGGACGAGCTTCTCGCCCTGGCGGACTCGCAGAATCCATCGCTGCGCAGCCTGCGGGCACGGCAAAGCGCGGCGACCTGGGGTGTGCGTGCCGCCAAGTCCGAGTTTCTCCCGACGCTGCAGTTCCGCGCCGGATGGAGCGGCTTCACTCAGGAGTTCACGAACGGCGACGTCCTGCTGGACGAGGAACTGGGCCGGTCGCAGGCGCTGGCGGCGGACTGCTCGTACAACAATGAGGTGAGGACGGCGCTCAATCTCGGTGGCCAGGTTCCCGACTGCAACTCGGCCTTCGGACTCACCGCTGACGGCTCCGCGCTGACCGACCCCAAGCGGGGCGACATCACGGAGGCCAACAACGTTTTCCCGTTCAACTACACCGAACAGCCGTTCCAAGCCAACCTGACGCTTTCCCTGCCGATCTTCACCGGCTTCGGGCGGTCACTTCGGGTGTCACAGGCCCGGGAGCAGGAGCAGGACGCGGATGAGACCGTTCGGGCGCGCCGGCTCGAGGTGCGCAGCAGCGTCCACGCTCGCTTCCTGGCCCTTGAGACCGCCTACCAGGCCATTCCGGTTCAGGCGGCCAATCGAGAATCGGCGCGGGACCAGTTGCGATTGGCGCAGGACCGCTATCGGCTGGGCGCTGGTACGTCGCTCGAGGTCTCGGACGCTCAGAACGCGGTCCAGCAGGCCGAGGGCGACTACGTGAACGCCGTGTACGCCTATCACCGGTCCGTGGCCGACCTCGAAGCTGCGGTCGGCCGATCACTTCGCTAACAAGGAACGCACATGTCGCGCGGGATGAAGATCGGTCTGGGCCTCGTTGCCGTGCTGCTGGTCGGCGGGGGCGTCGTGGCCTTCCGCATCAACCAGAAGAAGAAGGCGGGCACCGAGGTCCGGATGCAGCAGGTCTCGCACCGGGACCTGGTCAGCGCGGTGACGGCGAGCGGGAAGATCGAGCCGAAGACGTCGGTGGACATCTCCGCCGACATCACCGGCCGCATCATCCGCATCGCGGTGCGCGAGGGCGATCAGGTCAGGAAGGGGCAGTTCCTGATCCAGATCGACCCGGCCGAGTATCAGGCTGCCGTGAACCGAGCCGAGGCGGTCGTCGCCTCGACCCAAGCGACCCTGCTTCAGACCCGGGCCAGCCGCGATCAGGCCGAACGGGAATGGCTGCGGACCAATCAGCTCACCCAACTGGGCCCCAACCTCATCGCCCCCGCCACCGCGGAGCAGGCCCGGACGACCTTCGACGTGGCGGAGGCCACCTATCAGTCCACCCGGGCGCAGCTCCAGGAGTCCCGGGCCAATCTGCAGGCGGCGAAGGACAACCTGGCCAAGACCCGCCTGGTCTCCCCGATCTCGGGGCGAGTCGTTCGGCTGGCGGTGGAGGAAGGCGAGGTGGCCGTGCCCGGCACCTTCTCTCGCGAGACCGGACTTCTGATGACCGTGGCCGATCTCTCCGTCATCCTCGCCAAGGTTCAGGTGGACGAAACCGACGTCGTGCGGATCGCGGGCAACGACTCGGTGCAGATCACGATCGACGCCTATCCCGATACCACCTTCCTCGGCCGCGTGACGAAGGTCAGTCACAGCGCCAAGCTGACCCAGACTCAGACGGCCTCGGGATCGAACGACCGCGCCGTGGACTTCGACGTGGAGGTGCAGCTGGCCGACCCTCCACGGGACATTCGGCCGGACTTGAGCTGCACCGCGCGGATCGTCACCGACACCCGGGAGCACGTGCTCAGCATTCCGATCATCGCGCTCACCGTGCGGGACCACGAGCCGGTGCCCAACGAGAACGTCCCCCCCGCCGATACGACCCGGCGCCGCCCGCGGCAGAAGGAGGAGGAGGGCGTCTTCGTGGTGCGTGACAACGTCGCCGCGTTCCGGCCGGTGAAGGTAGGGATCGCGGGCGACGAGTATTTCGAGGTGGTGGAAGGGCTCCGCGAAGACGAGACCATCGTCGCGGGCACCTATCAGGCCATTCGCGACCTCAAGGACGGCGACCGGGTGCGCCTGGCGGACACGACGAGTACCGACACGGCGGAATCGTGACCTCCATCATCCGCATCGTGGATCTTACACGCTCCTACGAGATGGGCACCGAGCGGGTACACGCCCTCCGGGGCGTGACCCTGGATATCCGGCGGAACGAGTATGTGGCGATCATGGGGCCATCGGGCTCGGGCAAGTCCACCATGATGAACCTGCTCGGCTGTCTCGACACCCCGACGGGCGGGGAGTACTGGCTCAACGGCATCGAGGTCTCGCGCCTCTCGGACAACGAGCTCGCCCGGGTACGAAATCGGGAGATCGGGTTCGTGTTCCAGACGTTCAACCTGCTGCCTCGTGCCACGGCGCTGCACAACGTCGAGCTGCCGCTGGTGTATGCCGGGACGAGCGCGCGGGACCGGCGGGCCCGGGCGGAGGAAGCCCTCGAGCGCGTGGGCCTGGGCGATCGGATGCATCACCGGCCCAACGAGCTCTCGGGTGGGCAGCGGCAGCGGGTGGCGATCGCCCGGGCGCTGGTCAACCGCCCCAGCATCCTGCTCGCGGACGAACCCACCGGTAATCTCGACAGCGTGACCAGCGAAGAGATCATGCGGGTCTTTGCCGACCTTCACGCTGCAGGCCAGACGGTCATCATGGTGACCCACGAGGCGGACATCGCCGCGCATGCCCGGCGCGTCGTGGTGCTGCGGGATGGGCGGGTGGAGAGCGACATGGTGAAGCAGAATGCGGCGGCATAGCTCGGCACCTCATCCCGAGCGGAGCGAGGGACCTGCTCCGTTTAGCCTGAGCCCTTCCCGGGCAAGGTCCCTCGCTCCGCTCGGGATGAAGTAGGGCCGGATGCCCCTCTTGGAGGCGGTCCGCATGGCGCTGCGGACCATCCGAGCCCAGAAGCTCAAGAGCTTCTTCTCCCTGATCGGCGTGCTGATCGGGGTGACGTTCCTGATCGCGGTGGTGTCCATCGTGCAGGGTATGAACCGGTACATGGTCGACCGTTTCGCCAACACCCTCATCGGCGCCAATACCTTCGAGCTGCGCCAGCGGCCCAACATCATCACCGGTGGTATCACGGATTCCGTGTGGCTGGAGTGGCGCCGTCGGCCACGGATCAGCTACACCGATGCCGATTACGTGCGCGACCGCATTCACACCCCGGCGACCTTCGCCAAGTTCTGCGAGGACCGGGTCAATGTGACCTACGACGGCAAGGTCGCCAAGGACATCGATCTGGTCGGCACGGAAGAGACGTATTTCCGGATCCGCAACTATCAGCTGACCGCCGGCCGCTCGTTCACCGCCCAGGAGGTTCGAGCCGCCGCGCCGGTGCTCGTGATTGGTCAGGAGCTGGCCGAGAAACTCCTGGGTGGCGTGGACCCACTTGGGAAACAGGTGCAGATCGCCGGCCTCCCCTACCGGATCGTCGGCGTGGTCGAGAAGCAGGGCACGCTGTTCGGGATCTCGCTGGACAAGTTCGCGATCATGCCGTTCAATGCGCCCGCCCGCCGCCTGATCTGTCCGATCAACATCCTCGACGCGCTCATCGTGCGCACGGACGATCCCACGCAGATGCTGCGCGCCCAGGCCGAGGCGGAGGCGGCGATGCGTGCCCGGCGGCAGCTCAAGCCGTCGCAGGAGAACAACTTCGCGTTCCAGACCGCCGAGGGCGCGCTGGGTACGTGGCAGAAGATCAGTCGGATCCTGTTCCTCGCCCTTCCCGGCCTGGTGGCGATCTCGCTGGTGGTCGGCGGGATCGTGATCATGAACATCATGCTGATGGCGGTGAGCGAGCGCACCCGGGAGATCGGCATCCGCAAGGCGCTGGGCGCCCGCCGGCGGGACATCCTCGCGCAGTTTGTCGTCGAGTCGGCGACCCTGTCGTCGGTCGGCGCCGCGCTCGGCATCGGGTTCGGGCTCGCGCTCGCCTTCGCGGTCAAATCGCTGACGCCCCTCCCCGCCGCGGTCGCACCCTGGTCGGTGGCTGTCGGCGTGCTGCTGGGTGTCGTCGTGGGGATCGCCGCCGGAGTGTACCCGGCCACCCGCGCGTCCCGTCTCGATCCCATCGTCGCGTTGAGAGCCGAATGATCCTCACCCGGATGCTGGAAGGCTCGGCGATCGCGCTGGATTCGCTGCGCGCCAACAAGGTGCGGGCGGCGCTCACCATCCTCGGCGTCGCCATCGGTGTCACGGTGGTCATCGCCATGGGATCGGCGATCAGCGGCATCAACCGGAGCATCACCGGCATCCTCGAATCGGCCGGTCCGAAGACGTTCTTCGTGGTGCGCTACTTCTCGGGCGGGCTTGAAGTCTCGGACGGCTCGGAGGAGATGTCGCCTTGGCGGCACATGCCGGAGGTCACGGTCGAGGAAGCCGGGATGATCCGGCAGCTGCCCGCGGTGCGGGACGTGAACATCGGCGAGTATACCTCGGGACCGGTGACCTACGAGGGCGTGAATCTCGGCGAGGTGAACATCGCCGGCTTCAGCCCGACTTGGGCACAGGTGAACGGCGGCGACATCCTGTCGGGCAGGAATTTCACCCAGATCGAGTACGCGGCCGCCTCGCACGTGGCGATCATCAACGACAAGCTGGCGGAGACCCTCTTCCCGGGATTGGACCCGGTCGGGAAACGGATCAAGATCTTCGGCGTGCCCTTCGAGGTGGTCGGTCTCCACGCCGAAGCGGCGTCTCTCTTCAGCAATGCGGACGAGCCGCGGTTGGCCGTCCCGCACACCACCTTCCGAAAGGTGGCGGACTACGAGCCCGGCTGGATGGAGATCGCGGTGGTCCCCACCGAGATGGCGACGGTGGCGCAGGCGCAGGACGAAGTGACGGCGGCGCTCCGAAGCCGCCGCGGCCTCCACCCGGGTGAGGACAACAACTTCGCCCTGGTCACTCAGGACCGGGTACTGGACGCCTTCAACCAGATCACCTACGGGTTCTTCATCGCCATGATCACGCTCTCGAGCGTGGGCCTCATGGTCGGCGGCGTCGGCGTGGTCGCGATCATGATGATCTCGGTGACGGAGCGGACCCGCGAGATCGGCGTCCGGAAAGCGCTGGGCGCGACCCGGGGCGAGATCATGTTCCAGTTCCTGGTCGAGGCGGCGACGCTGACGCTCATCGGCTGCATCATTGGGCTAGCCCTTGGCAGTCTGGTGGCCCTGGGCATCCGGTCATTCAGCCCGATCCCGGCGACCGTCCCGTTGCTTTCTGTCGTAGCCGCGGTGGCGGCCTCGATCCTCACCGGGGTGCTCTTCGGGCTCTACCCGGCCAGCAAGGCGTCCAGACTCGATCCGGTGGAGGCATTGAGGTACGAGTAGGCTCCCCTAGATTCTGGCATGCCCTTCGGCGAAGCCATTCGACTAGCCTTTCAATCCCTCGTCAGCAACAAGCTCCGATCCTTCTTCACCACCCTCGGGATCGTGGTGTCGGTCGGGTTTCTGGTGGTGGTCGTGGCGATCATCCAGGGAATGAACTCGTACGTCAGTGATACGCTGACATCCTCCATGATCGGCAAGAACACCTTCCAGGTGAGGCGAGGGCCGATCTCCATCGGACTGATGGACGACGAACAGGTGCGGGCCATCGCCAAGCGGCCACTGGTGACCGTGGAGGACGCCAAGACCGTACGCCGAGCCGTTCCGGAGGCGGTGGCCGTCTCGCTCCAGTCCGGCTGGCCCACCCCGGTCGGCGAGGTCGCCTATCGCGACCGGAACGTCATCAACGTGCTGGTCTTCGGCATCACACCGCCGTTTCAGGTCGTGCAGGACTACACTTTCTTCGCGGGAGGGCCGCTTACCGAGCCCGACGTCAGCGAGCGACGACCGGTCGCCGTCCTCGGCCACGAGATCGCGGACAAGCTGTTCGACGAGCCGGCGGACGCCGTGGGCAAGCGCATTCGCCTCGACGGACACGAGGTGCTGGTGAAAGGGGTGGTCGCGCCGAAAGGGCGGTTGCTGGGTCAGTCGTTCGACACCTTCGTCCTGCTGCCGTTCAGCAGCTTCGAGGCGATCTACGGCCGCCGCAAGACGACCGTCGTCTCCGTGAAGATGGCCTCCGCGGACGCCATCGAGGGCGCCATGGCCCGGGCCGAAGAGGCCATGAGAGTCGCCCATCGGCTCCGGCCGGGCGAAGCGAACGACTTCACGGTGGACAAGGCCGACGCCTTCATCCAGTTCTGGAAAAATCTCACCCGACTCCTGTTCGCCGCCATTCCGGCCGTCGTTGCCATCGGGATCGTGGTGGGCGGGCATCGTCATCATGAACATCATGCTGATGACGGTGAACGAGCGGACCCGCGAAATCGGCATCAGGAAATCGCTCGGCGCGACTCGGGGAGACATCCGGTTGCAGTTCCTGGTGGAGGCCCTCGTGCTCACCGGTACCGGGGGCGCCCTGGGCGTGCTCGGCGGATGGGTTCTCTCCTTCGTGGTCACCACGTTCACCCCCCTGCCCGCCCGAATCACCGTCTGGTCCGTCGTCACCGCACTCGCCGTCGGCATGGGATCCGGGCTGGTATTCGGCGTCTATCCCGCGTCCCGCGCCTCGAGGCTCGATCCCATCTCCGCGCTCAGGGTGGAGTAGGCACGTGATCGTCCGCAACCTCACGGAGGGCGTGGGCATCGCCCTGGACGCGATCCGGGCCAACAAGCTCCGCTCGCTGTTGACGATCCTCGGCGTCGTGATCGGCGTCACGACGGTGATGGCGGTCGCGTCGTTGGTGACGGGCATCCGGCGGCAGATCTTCAACGCGATCGAGGTCGCCGGGCCCACGACGTTCTACGTGATCCGCTACTTCTCGCAGACGCCCGTCAATCCCGACCGCCTCCCTTACGAGGTTCGCATTCGGCCGGTCCTGCAGCGAAGCGATGCGAATGCCGTCTCAGGACTGCCCGAGGTGCGGTACGCGGGAATATGGGTGCAGGCGTTTCAGAAGATCGAGTATCAGGGAGAGCGGACCCAGCAGGTCGTGGTGTTCGGCGCCGACGAGCACTACATGGACATCCAGGGGGGCACCCTGCTGGCCGGGCGCATGTTCAGCCGGGCCGAGCTGACCGGCGAGCAGGTGATCGTCCTGGAAACCACCGTCGCCGACCGTCTCTTCGGACGCCTCGATCCGATGGGGCAGCAGGTCCGGGTCGGGTGGCGTGTCGTTCCGGGTGATCGGGATCTACGAACGGCCGGCGAACATCTTCGAGCCGCCCGGGCAGGAGACCGGAGGCATCGTCCCGTTCGCCGCCGCGCGCGAGCGCCTGCAGTACGACGAGACCAATGCGCTCTTCATCGCGGTGAAGCCCTGGTCCGGGGTGACGGTGGACCGGGCGATGGACGCCGTGACCGTGGCGCTCCGGCGCGTCCGCGGCCTCCGACCCGGCATGCCCAACACGTTCGACCTGATCACTCAGGATCAGATCCTCGACGTGATCGGCAATCTGACGTCCTACTTCTTTCTCGCCATGATCTCGCTGTCCAGCGTGGCGCTGCTCGTGGGCGGGATCGGAGTCATGGCGATCATGATGGTGTCCGTCAGCGATCGGACGAAGGAGATCGGGCTTCGGAAGGCGCTGGGCGCGACCCGGCGCGAGGTCCTGTGGCAGTTCCTCGTCGAAGCGGCCACCCTCACCATGCTGGGCGGGGCCGTCGGCGTCGTGTTCGGCCTGGGCGCCGGTCAGCTGCTCAAGGCGGCGATGGGGCTCGAATCCTCCGTGCCGCTTTGGAGCATCGGGGTCGCATGCGGCGTGAGCATCGGGATCGGGCTCATTTTCGGCCTGATTCCCGCGAACCGGGCGGCGCGCATGGACCCGGTGGAGGCGCTGCGGCACGAGTAACGGCGCTTCGGCGACTAGGTAGGCGAGACTTCACCATTACGTCATCCCGAATTACGTCATCCCGAGCGCCGTCCCGCCGCCTGTGCAACTCTCTCCCCGCCTCGCATCTCCCGGCCTCTCCAAGGAGGCATGATGCGAGTCCGAGTGGTGGTAGCCGGCCTGCTTCAGGCCGGGTTGCTCGCCTGCGGCCAGGCCGCGGCGCCGGTTCAATCCGAGAAGGACGAAGCGGTCGCGAACGAGGCCCGACAGGTCGCGACCGACGCCGCGAAGACGGGGTCGACCCTGGGGTTGGTCGCGGCGGTTCGGCCCGACGCCGCCCCGGCTTCGCCGGAAGAGCTCCCGGCCTACTTCAACAGCCCGGATCCGGCCACCGGCATGATCATCCGGACCGGGAACGCCTCGATCGAGGTCGATTCGCTCGACTCCGGCCTCGGCGCGCTGCGGCAGCTGGCCCGCCGCGTCGGCGGGTATGTGGCAAACAGTGCTATCCAGGGCGGCAAAGAGCAGCTTCGTACCGCCACCGTCGAAATCAAGGTGCCCGCGGAGCGATTCGAGGACCTGACTACCGGCCTGGAGCCGCTGGGCAGGATCGAGTTCGTCAACGTCTCGGCCCAGGACGTCGGCGAGGAGTTCGTGGACCTGTCCGCCCGAGTGGCGAACGGCCGCCGGCTCGAGGAGCGCCTCATCGACCTGCTGGCCACCCGGACCGGCAAGCTCCAGGACGTGCTGACCGTGGAGCGCGAGCTCGCGCGGGTCCGGGAGGAGATCGAGCGAATCGAAGGACGGATGCGGTACCTCAAGAGCCGCTCAGCACTCAGCTCGCTCTCGGTCAGTCTGCACGAGCCGCCGCCGATCGTGGGAGATGCTCCAGGTCACAGCGTCGTAGGCGAGGCATTCCTCCGGGCCTGGCGCAACTTCATGGAGATGCTGGTGGGTGTGATCGCGTCGCTGGGGTACGTGGTCCCGCTGGGCGGACTGCTTTGGACCCTGATCTTCTGGGGGAAGCGCCTGCGCCGGCAGACGGCGTGAGAAGTGAGGGGTGAAGAGTGAAGGGATCGCCCGGCTAGGTCCGCCATGCGACCCCTTCACTCTTCCCCCTTCACGCTTCACTTTTCACGCTTCACGCTTCTCTCCCTTCTCCTTCTCGCGATCGGTCCTCATGCCCGTCGATCTGCTGGCCATCGCCGCCCACCGGGACGACGTCGAGCTCACCTGCGCCGGGACGCTGCTCAAGGCGAAGGACGCGGGGTATCGAACCGGCATCCTGGATCTGACCGCAGGCGAAGCGGGCACCCGCGGAAGCGCAGATCTGAGGGCCGCCGAGGCCGCGCGCGCGGCGGAGATTCTCGGCGTCGCCGAGCGGCGGAACGCGGGCCTTCGGGACGCCCACCTGCAGAACGACGAGGACTCCCGGCGTATCGTGGTCGCCGAGCTCCGGCACTTCGCCCCGCGCGTCGTCATCCTGCCGTTCGCCGTCGGTCGTCATCCGGATCATCGGGTCGCATCGGAGCTGGGCCGGGACGCCTGTTTTCTCGCGGGTCTGGCCAAGTATGACGCGCCCGGGGCGGCGCACCGCCCGCACAAGATCCTCTACGCCTTGTCCTATCGCGAGGATCCGGTGAAGCCCACCTTCGTGGTGGACATCTCCGCCCAGTTCGAGCGCAAGCTCGGCGCCATCCGCTGCTATGCCAGCCAGTTCGACGGGGCCAAGGCCGCGGGGGAGATCTTCCCCACCGGCCAGGACCTGTACTCCCTGGTCGAGATCCAGAACGCCCACTACGGCTCCCTGATCCGGTGCCGGTACGGCGAGCCCTTCTTTACCCACGAGACGCTGGCCGTGGAGGACGTCGTCTCCCTCGGGGTGCAGAGCATGTAAGTCGGCAGTAAATTCTGGCATGCGTAAATCCGTCTACCTCGACTACGCCGCCACGACCCCGGTGCGCCCGGAGGTCCTGGAGGCGATGCTCCCCTTTCTGACCGAGCAGGGCTTCGGCAACCCTTCGAGCGCCCACCGGTTCGGCCGGGCGGCCCGAGCCGGGATCGAGCAGGCCCGTCGGGAGATCGCGCACGCGGTCGGTGCCGAGCCGAACCAGGTGATCTTCACCTCGGGCGGCACCGAAGCGGACAACCTCGGGATCGTGGGGGCGAGCCTCGCGGCGCGGGCCCACGGGGCCGCGATGTGCGCCGTGGTCAGCGCGATCGAGCACAAGGCGATCCTCGCGGCGGCGCACGCCGTCTGCGCCCTCGGCGGCCGCGAGGTGGTGCTGCCGGTGGACTCGACCGGCCGAGTGGACCTGGGCGCCCTGGACAGCGCCCTCGCGGACCGGCCCGCCGTGGTCTCGATCATGTGGGTGAACAACGAGGTCGGCGTCATTCAGCCGGTGCGGGAGATCGCCGAGCGCTGTCGGGCCGCGGGTGTGCCGTTCCATACCGACGCGGTGCAGGCGTTCGGCAAGCTGCCCGTCTGCATGAGCGATCTCCCCTGCACCCTGCTCACCCTGTCCGGCCACAAGATCGGCGCGCCCAAGGGAATCGGTGCGCTGATCGTGCGAGACCGCAAGGCGGTCGAGGCCATCATCCATGGCGGCGGACAGCAGTACGGGATCCGGCCCGGCACGGAGAACGTCGCCGGCGCCGTCGCGCTCGGCCGCGCCGCCGCGCTGGCGGCGAGCGAACAGCAGGAGGAGGCGGACCGGTTGCGGCGGCTGCGGGACGCCCTGGCCGAGCGGCTCAAGGCCACGATCAACGATCTCACCGTCAACGGCGAGCGCGGGGAACGCGCTCCGCACGTGCTCAACGTCTCGATCGCGAGCGCGGACAGCGAGGCGCTGCTGATGCACCTGGACCTCGCCGGCGTCGCGGCGTCGAGCGGCTCCGCCTGCTCGACCGGCTCGGTCGAGCCGTCCCACGTGCTGGTCGCAATGGGGGTCCCGCGGGAGCTGGCGCTCGGGGCCATCCGGTTCAGCTTCGGACGGGAAAGCACGACCGCCGACGTCGACCACGTCGCGCAGGTCATGCCCGACGTCGTGGCCAAGGTCCGCAAGCTCGCGGGGGTGCTGGGCCGTGGCTGAGCGCGTGCTGGTGGCCATGTCGGGCGGAGTGGACAGCTCCGTGGCGGCGGCGCGCCTGGTGGACCAGGGGTATGACGTGGTCGGCGCCACGATGAAGCTGTTCTGCTACGGTGACGATGTGCCGGACCGGCCCTGCTGCTCGCTGGACTCGATCACCGACGCCCGCGACGTGGCCCACAAGCTCGGGATTCCGCACTACGTGCTCAATCTCGAGGATCGGTTCGCGCTGCACGTCATCCAGAATTTCGTGACCGAGTACAGCCGCGGACGCACCCCGATCCCCTGCGTGCGATGCAACTCGTTCACCAAGTTCCGCGACCTTTTGGCTCATGCCGATGCCCTGGAGTGCGACCATATCGCCACCGGGCATTATGCGATCGCCCGCGGCGGCGCGCTGTACCGGGGTCTCGACCGAACGAAGGACCAGAGCTATTTCCTCTGGGGCATCGACCGCGCCGTGGTGGCCCGGATGCTCACGCCGGTCGGTGAGCTCTCCAAGGCCGAGACGCGGGCGCTCGCCCGGGAGCTCGGGCTCACCACCGCGGACAAGCCCGAGTCCGTGGAGATCTGTTTCGTGCCGGACGATGACTACGTGGGTGTGCTGCAGCGGCACCTGCCGGCGGATGCACCCGCCTTGGCGCCGGGTCCGCTGGTCACGACGGCGGGCGAAGTGGTCGGGGAGCACCAGGGATATGCCAGGTACACCATCGGGCAGCGACGCGGTCTGCCGGGCGGTTACGCGGGACCGCGCTACGTCGTGGCGATCCGACCCGACCGCCGCGAGGTGGTCATCGGCACCGCGGACGAGCTGGCCGGCCACCGGGTGCGGCTGGACGAGCTCAACTGGCTCGCGGAGCCTCTGAGCCAGGGCGATGTCTGCGAGGTGCAGCTGCGCTATCGGGCGCGGGCAGTCGAGGCTACGATCATCGAGGCGGAGCCCGGCTCGGTAGACCTGGCGCTGGTCTCACCCGTGCGGGCGATCACACCCGGGCAGTCGGGTGTGCTCTATGCCCAGGACGGCCGACTGCTGGGTGGCGGCGTTATCGCCTGAACAGGGGGGACGATGCGTTCGTTGGTCCTGCACTGGTTGCTCAACGCCGCGGCTCTCTGGGCTGCCGCCTGGCTGCTGCCCGGGCTCGACTTCTCCGGCACCCTGGTGGACCTCCTGCTGGTCGCCGCCGTGTTCGGAATCGTCAATAGTCTGCTGAAGCCGATCCTCACCGTGCTCACCTGTCCGTTGATCGTGGTGACGCTCGGCCTGTTCACCCTCGTGATCAATGCGATCATGCTGTTGGTCACGGGATGGCTGTCGGCCCGCTGGGACCTGGGATTCACGGTCAGCGGCTTCTGGGCGGCGTTCTGGGGCGGTCTGGTGGTCGGCCTGGTGAGTCTCGTCCTCTCGATGGCGCTGCCGGAGGGAAAGCGCGAGGAGTAGCTCACGTTACGCCGCCGTTACATTAGCGTATCGCGGCCCGACGCTGACCGCTAACTTTGGCCCGTGACCGATATCCAGATCCGACCTGCCCCCGCTCCTGCCCGCCCCGAGCCGGATCTGCGGGATCCCTCCCTATACCTGAATCGCGAGTTGTCGTGGCTCGAGTTCAACCGCCGCGTCCTTCACGAGGCGGTGGATGTTCGGACACCGCTGATGGAGCGGGTGAAGTTTCTCAGCATCTTCTCCAGCAATCTGGACGAGTTCTTTCAAGTCAGGGTCGCCGGGCTCAAGCAGCAGGTGGCCGCGGGGATCGTGGAACGGACCGCGGATGGGATGACGCCCGAGGCGCAGCTGCGTGCCATCTCCAACGTGGTGCGGGAGCTGATCGGCGAACATTGCCGCTGCCTCATGAACGACGTGCTTCCGGCCCTGGCCGAGCGCGGCGTGACCCTGCACCAGAACCTCGACACGCTGAGCCCGGAGGACCGGGAGCACCTGGACACCTACTTCCAGGCCAACGTCTTCCCGGTGCTCACACCACTCGCGGTCGACCCCGGTCATCCCTTCCCCTACATCTCGAATCTGAGCCTCTCGATCGCGGTGGTGCTCCGAGGGCCGGATGGCGAGGAGCGCTTTGCCCGGGTGAAGGTGCCGAAGATCATTCCGCGCTGGGTGCCGCTGACGGCGCCGAACACCTTCGTACCGCTCGAGCAGGTGATCGGCTCCAATCTCGAGTCGCTGTTCCCGGGGGTGGAAATTCTCGGCTGGTATCTGTTCCGTATCACCCGCAATACCGATCTGCAGATCGAGATCGGCGATGAAGCGGAAGACCTGCTGAGCCTGATTCAGGAAGAGGTCCGCAACCGGCGGTTCGCGGAGGTGGTACGCATCGAGGTGCACTCGACGATGCCCACCTCGCTCCGCCAGCTTCTGCTCGCCGAGTTCACCGAGCAGCAGGAACCGCCAGCCCTGCTCCTCGCGGCGGAGGACCTCTATGAAGTGCCGGGACTCATGGATACGGCCGATCTCCTGTCGCTCAGCGGCCTCGACGTGCCCGGTCTGCGCGACCCCGCCTTCCATCCGGGAACCAGCCCCCGGCTGGCCTCCGCGCGGAACATCTTCGACGTGATCCGCGAAGGCGACATCCTGCTCCACCACCCGTACGACAGCTTCGCGACCTCCGTGGAGCGGTTCATTCAGACCGCCGCCGAGGACCCCGACGTGCTCGCGATCAAGCTGAGCCTGTATCGCACCGGGGGGGACAGCAGCATTGCCCGCTTGCTGGCACAGGCAGCGGAACGCGGGAAGCAGGTGGCGGTGCTGATCGAGCTGCAGGCCCGGTTCGACGAGGAGAACAACATCATCTGGGCGCAGCGACTGGAGGACGTGGGCGTCCACGTGAGCTACGGTGTAGCGGGCCTCAAGACCCACGCCAAAGTGATGCTGGTGGTACGGCGCGAAGGGGACACGATGCGCCGGTACATGCACATCGGAACGGGCAACTACAATCCGAAGACGGCACGGATCTACACCGACTTCGGCATTCTGAGCGCTGACCCCAGTCTGGGGGCCGATCTCACCGATCTCTTCAACGTGCTGACCGGTTTCGCCTCACCCACGGGCTATCGCAAGCTGATCATCGCTCCGAGGGGCATGCGCGCCCGGTTCCTCGAGATGATCCGCCGGGAGATGGCACATGCGCGGGCGGGACGGCCCTCGCGCATCCTGGCCAAGATGAACGCTCTGGTCGACCCCGATATCATCTCGGCGTTGTACGAGGCGTCCCAGGCGGGGGTACCAATCGACCTGATCGTCCGCGGCATCTGCTGTCTCCGTCCGGGACTGCCCGGAATCAGCGAAACGATCCGCGTGATCAGCATCGTCGGCAGGTTTCTCGAGCACTCCCGGGCGTTCTACTTTTTCAACGACGGGGCCGAGGAGGTTTACATCGGCTCCGCGGACTGGATGCCGCGCAATCTCGACCGGCGGATCGAGGCCGTGGCCCCGGTCGACGATCCTGCGCACCGGCAGACGATCCGCGACATCCTGCAGCTCATGTGGCAGGACAACCGCCAGGCGTGGGACCTCCAGCCGGACGGCAGATACGAGCAGCGTCAGCCACCCAGCCCCGAGCTGGAGCGGGCGACGCACCGGATGTTGGTGGAAGCGGTACGAGGCGTTCCGGCCTAGACCTGCAGCCCTGCGGTTTCCGCGAACTTCCTGAGCTGTTCCTGCTGCTCTTCGGTCAGACGTTCGGGGATCGTGACCTGAATCTGGACGAGCTGGTCACCCCGGTGGGCGTTCCTCTCGATTCCCTGTCCCTTGATGCGGAACTTCCGACCCGGCTGCGTCCCGGGAGGAATGCGCAGCATCACCTTCTTGCCGTCGATGGTGCGCACCCGAAGCCGGGTCCCCACCGCGGCCTGCACCATGTTGATCGGCACCTCGCAGATGACGTCGAGTCCGTCCCGGCGGAAGAAGCGGTCGGGCTGCACTTGGAAGGTGATCACGATGTCGCCGGAGGGCGCGCCACCCTCCCCCGCCGCGCCCTGGCCGCGAAGCCGGATGCGCGAGCCGGTCTCCGTGGCCGGGGGCACCGTGATCACCACGCGGCGCTCGGTGCGCACATCGCCGGCGCCACGGCACGTCGGACAGGGCTGTGACGGGATCCGGCCTCGGCCGCGACACTGCGGGCATGGCCGGTTGACGGAGAACCCTCCTTGACCGAAGGAGATCGTCCCTCGCCCGTTGCATTCGGGGCAGGTGGACCAGGTCGCCCCCGGCGCGCCACCTGAGCCGGCGCAGGTAGGGCACGCCTCGGTGACAGGAATGGTCACCGTGATCTTCCCGCCCAGGGCAGCGATCCGAAACGGCACTTCCACGACGGCCTCGAGCGTCTCGCTCGCGGGCTCCTCGCGGCGCCCTCGCCCGAAAATCGATGAGAAGATGTCCCCGAGCCCGCCGAAGTCGCCGAATTCGAACGACTGTTCGGCGTCGGCCGGGCCCGCGCCGGCAGTGCGCCCCGCTCCCGCACGCGACGCACCCGGCCGTTGGCGCGGCATGCCGTCGAATGCCCCGAGACGACGCATCTGGTCGTATTGCTTCCGTTTGTCCGGATCGGACAGCACCGCGTGCGCTTCGGAGATCTCCTTGAAGCGCTCCGCGGCCGCAGGCTTGTCTGGATTGGCATCGGGGTGGTACTGCTTGGCCAGCTTGCGGTAAGCCTTCTTGATGTCGTCCTGACTCGCGGCGTCGGGAACGCCGAGGACCTGATAGAAGTCCTTAGCTGCCACGTCAGCCCTGGCCCTGGTCGGAGTACACCTGTACCCGCGCCGGGCGCAGCAGGTTGCCTTTGTAGCGATAGCCGGTCTGGAAGGTGGCGCTTACTACGTGGTCCTGGTCCGGCGTCGGCGCCGGTATCGTCGCCACCGCCTCGTGCAGACCCGGATCAAAGGGCTGCCCCACGGGATCGATCCGCTCGAGCCCGGCTGCCTCGAGCTCCTTCCGAAGCTTGCGGTCCACAAGGACCGTTCCCTCTCGCAGAGTCTCGGGCGAGGCGCTTCCGCCCCCGGCGGTGAGGCGATCCATGTCGTCCAGCACGTCGAGCAGGCGGGTCACGAGGGAGGCCTGCGCCCGGTCGCTCAACTCCGCCCGCTCGCGCGCTACCCGCTTGCGGAAGTTGTCGAACTCGGCGGCCAGCCGGAGATGCTGGTCGCGGGTTTCGTCAAGTTGCCCCTGGAGGCGGCGCACCGCCTCTTCATTCGGCTCCACCAGCATGCTTCCATGGCGCTCGCCGGGAGGGACCTGGGTGTCCTCGACACGCGAGGAAGGCTCCTGCGACATGTCGGTGGAAGCGATATCGGCCCCGTCCGCACTCCTCCCGGTCTGCGCGGCAGGCTCGCTCATCCCGGCAGGCGTGTGAATGGGATCCTTACGGGCTCGCTCGCCCGTCCCAAATCTTCGGTTGTCAGTCACTTGCACACTCACAGCTGTGGTCTAACGCCAAAGATAACCGTTCCCGGCGTGGTTGCTGGGCCCGGCCAGAACGGCAGCCGTCCTCGCTCGCTCCGGCGTCCCAATGTACATTCGGCCGACACGTTCGGGGGTCACCAATGCGCCGACTCTCGCTTCCCTTTCTCCTCATTGTGTTCCTTGCTCTCGCCTCCTCGTCGGTCGGCCTGGGGCAGACCGCCGGGCTGGGATCGGTTGAATTTCCCAATTCGGGGGCGCGCCGGGCCCAGCCGTCGTTCCTCAAAGGCCTGGCCCTGCTGCACAGCTTCGAGTACGACGACGCCGCCGACGCGTTCCGGGAGGCGCAGCGCATCGATTCCAGCTTTGCGATGGCCTATTGGGGAGAGGCACTGACCTATGACCACCCCATCTGGGGCGACCATGACTCCGTGGCGGCGAGGGCGGTGCTGGCTCGCCTGGGCGAACGCTTGGCGACTCCTCCGACCCGTGCCCCGACCGAGCGCGAGCGGGCGTATATCGCGGCGGCGCAAGCGCTCTACGGCGAGGGCGAGCTCAAGGCGCGCTATCGAGCGTATGAGCAGGCGATGGGGAAGCTGCACGAGAGCTATCCCACCGACCTCGAGGCGGCGAGCCTTCATGCCCTGTCCCTCCTCGCTCTTCGCACCGGAAGCACCGCCGACATGCGCACGTCAGTCCGGGCGGCGGCCATCGCGGAGGAGGTCGCCCGGCGCAATCCGAACCATCCGGGAGCGACCCACTACCTGATCCACGCCTACGACGATCCGCTCTTGGCGCCACTCGGACTGTCGGTCGCGCGGAAGTACGCGAAGCTCGCTCCGCGCGCCGAGCACGCGCTCCACATGCCGTCACACATCTTCGTGCAGTTGGGGCTGTGGGACGAGATGGTGGCCTCGAACGAAGCCGCGTGGACCGCGTCCAAGGCTTGGGTGAAGCGCAAGGGTGCAGGCCCTGAAGATCTCGATCTGCACGCGGCCGGCTGGCTGCATTACGGCTATCTGCAGCAAGGCCGCTACGTCCGCGCCAAGGCGCTGAGCGACTCGCTCGGCATGCTGTTCCCGGCCGCGACTATCGCCGACGCGCCGCATCACGTCCGCGCCTATCTGACGATGGTGGCGATCCAGAACATCGTGGAGACGCGGCGTTGGGATTCCACGCCGCCGGGCGTAGAGCTCAAGCCCTGGGAGGGAATTCTCCAGGCGGCGTCGGGCGCCATGCCGCGCGGCGACCGTGAGACCGTGGCCGCCACGTTGGCCCGCTACCGCCTGCGGGCCGACACCATCAAGCAACACCACGACGGCGTGATGCCACCAGGAGTTCGCGCCTTCGAGCGGAAGCTCACCGCGATGGACGCCAGGGCGAATGGCCGAGACGAGGAGGCGCTGGCCGCGCTCACCGAGGCAGCCACTCTGGAAGAGGAGGTGTCTCTCGTGGGTCCGCCTGTGGACCCCCCGGCGCGCGAGCTGTTGGGCGATCTGCGGCTGGCGCTGGAACGGGCACCCGAAGCTGCCGCGGCCTACGATTCGGCGCTGCAGCGCACCCCGCTTCGCTCGGCGACGCTGCTCGGACGTGCGCGCGCGGCGGTGAAATCGGGTGACACGGAAGGAGCAGGACGGTGGTACTCCCTGTTGCTCCGGAACTGGCGGGCCGCCGACGCCTCGCTCCCCGAGCTGGCCGAGGTCAAGTCCGGGGCGCACCTTGCCGCAGCATCGCGCTGAGCCGGCGGTACAGGAGAAACAGTGCCATCTGGGCGGCACGGCCCCTGATCTCCTGCCGGGAGCCGGCGAACATCACGTGACGTGCCATCACCCCTGAAGCGTCGGCCACGGCGAGCCACACGGTGCCGACCGGTTTCTCGGGGGTGCCGCCGCCCGGTCCGGCGACCCCAGTCACCGAGACGGCCACGCCGGCGCCCAGCCGCTCCCGTGCCCCGGTGGCCATGGATCGCGCGACGGCCTCACTGACCGCGCCGTGCTCCGCAATCAGCGGGGCCGGCACTCCGAGCTGCTCGGTCTTGAGCCGATTGGAGTAGCACACTACCCCACCGTCATAGACATCCGAGCTCCCGGCGATCTCGGTGAGCCGGGCACCCGCCAGCCCTCCGGTGCACGATTCCGCCGTCACCAGGCGCTGTCCCGCGGCCCGCGCGAGCTCCAGCACGACCGCCGCCAGATCGGTCGCGTCCTCGCCGTACACGTGGTCACCCGCCCGCTCTTTCAACAGCGCCACCGCCTCGAGCAGTCGGCGGTCCGCGTCGGCCGGCTCGAGGTTCCAGGCGCTGGCCCGAAGGTCCACGCCCTCGATGCCGGGAAGGTACGCCAGGGTGAGCGGGGCAATGTCGCGCTCGATCTCGCCCATGCGTTCCGCGAGCGTAGACTCGGGAACTCCGGTCGTACGAACCACGCGGGACCGGATGACGGTACCTGCCGCGCGAGCGCCGAGTCGGGGCACCACCTCATGCTCGAGGAGCTTGCGCATTTCCCTGGGCACGCCCGGCAGCATGATCGTGAGACCCGGCGGCCCCTCCAGCCAGAGACCTGGGGCGGTGCCCCAGCGATTAGGCAACACGGTCGCGCCGCGGGGCACCTGGGCCTGCGTGCGGTTGCTCTCGACCGGCGTCCGGAGGAGCCGGGCAAACCGGGCGACGAGCGCCTGCCAGACCTCGTCGTTGAACTCGAGCGGGGCGTCGTACAGCTCCGCCACGGTGGTCTTGGTGATGTCGTCCCGGGTGGGACCAAGACCGCCGGTGGTGAGCACCGCGTGAGTCCGGGCCAGGGCCTCCGCCACGGCCTGGCGGATGTCCTCGGCCCGATCCCCGACGGCGGTGCGACGCACGATCCGGACGCCCTGTGCGGCGAGGGCCCGGGCGATCTCGGCGCCGTTGGTATCTACGGTGTGGCCGAGCAGCAGCTCCGTGCCGATGGTGACGAGCTCGATGTCCATGGGGCCGGCCGGCTCACCCCGCGCGGGTGAAGAGCCGTCGGTTGCGGTAGAGGTAGACGACGAAGGAGTAGACGGTGAGGAGAGTAGCGACCGCGAGTGTCACTGCCACGAAACCGCCGTGGAACTCGTTCCAGTACTCGGCGTAGCGGCTGTGCTCCCAGCCCATCGGCTTCCGCGCGTCGCGGAACGCGAACCAGAGGATGACGGCGCCGATGAAGACGTTCTGGATGGTGGTCTTGAGCTTCCCCGCGCCGCCGGCGGGAATGACCACGCCGCGGCGGCTCGCCCACCAGCGAAACCCCGTCATGGCCAGCTCACGACCGATGAGCAACACGCAGACCCAGAGCGGGATGCTCCCCCAGATCGGGATGTCGTACTCGGCGTGGCGCCAGCTGGAGATGAAGTAGATCGGGATGAGCGAGGCGAAGAGCAGCAGCTTGTCGGCGACGGGGTCGAGCATCTTGCCCAGATCGGTGACTTCGTTGCGGCTCCGGGCCAGGTAGCCGTCCCAGATGTCGCTGATTGCGGCGACAAGAAAAATGAGGAAGGCGATGAGCTTGGGCCAGTACCCCTCGATGAACGGCAACAGCGCGATGACCGGGGTGAAGCAGATCCGGACCAGCGTGATGACGTTGGGGAGGGTCCACATGGCGTTCACCCCAGGGTCTTCACCACACTCTTGCTGATGGCCTTCAAGGTGTCGAAGACGCCTTCACCCGTGAGCGCGACTGCCTCGAAGTAGGGAGCCCGCTCGATCCATTGACCGTCCAGCTGGCTGACCAGGAACTCGGACTCGTGGTAGGGGTCCGGCGTCTGCCGCTGCTTGGCCGGCTCTTCCACGGGCCACCCCGGATTCAGCGCGGTCTGGAGCTCGGTCACGGGGGCGGCGTTGGGCAGGTCTCGCTTGTTGTACTGGATGGCGAACGGGATCCTGGTCAGGTCATAGCCGTGCTGCGACATGTTCTCGTAGAGGTTCTGCATCGCCTCGATGTTGGCGTCCATCCGCTCGATCTGGCTGTCGGCGACGAAGACGACCCCATCCACGCCCTTGAGGATGAGCTTGCGCGAGGCGTTGTAGTAGACCTGCCCCGGCACCGTGTACAGATGGAACTTGACCTTGAAGCCGCGGATCGTGCCGAGATCGACCGGGAGGAAGTCGAAGAAGAGCGTACGCTCGGTCTCGGTGGCCAGGGAAATCATCTTCCCGCGAGCGCCCGGGGCCACCTTGTTGTAGACGAACTCGAGGTTGGTCGTCTTGCCGCCCAGCCCCGGCCCGTAGTACACGAGCTTGCAGTTGATCTCGCGCGAGGCGTAGTTGATCATCGACATACGATGGGAGTCTCCTCAGGCCCCGAAGAGTTTGTCGATCTCGTCTTCCGCCTCACCGAGGAAGTCCGACGCCACCCCGGGTGCAGCGGAACCGTCCCGGGTGAACATCTCGGTGAAGACCTGGTTGAGCTGTCCCACCGCACTTTTCACCCGGAGCTTCACCAGCCCCAGCGTCGTGCGGTTGTCGAACAGGACGACCAGGATGACGCGCCGCGCCACATCCGCCAGATACATCGACTCGCGCTCACCCTGATGGAAGAGCGCGCCGAACTCGGGCTCGCCCAGCATCCGGGCGAGCTGGTCGTTGGCGCTGAAGTCGGCGGCGGTGAGCGACGCGAAGGCCGTCGGATCGAAGGCGGGCGCCTCCCCGACGGTGGCGACCATCTGCCCGGTGCGGTCCACGATGAGCGCGGTGCGGGCATTGGACTCGCCCAGGAAGCCGCTCAGGATGGCCTGGATGCGCTTGGCGTCGTCCTCCCGGAATGACCAGCTGGAGGCACCGCTCATCGGTCCAGCCCCATTAGAGAGTGGCTTCCAGGTGGCGGAGGATCGCTTCCGCCCGGCGACGCAACATCGGCTGGCGCTCCCAGGCGAGGTAGTCGCGGAGGAGGCGGATGGTCTCGACGCCGCCCTGACCCGCGAGAAACCCCAGCGCGGCCCTACGGCGGAGGGGTCGTGCGCTGAAGAGATCCTGCCGGTGAAACTCCAGCCGGCGCTGGGCGAGCACCCACCCGGCCACGGCACCGAACGCCAGGCCACCGGCAAACGCCGTGCTCCGAAACCGCATCAGCCTAGCTCCTGCCGGGCCACCAGCGCGTGCGCCAGCGTCACGCCATCCACGTACTCCAGGTCGCCACCCATGGGCAGGCCGCGGGCGAGCCGGGTCACCCGCACGCCGTGGCCGGCCAGGATCTGCTGGATGTATGTCGCGGTGACCTCGCCTTCCATCGATGGATTGGTCGCGAGGATCACCTCGCGCACCGCTCCCTCGTTCACCCGCCGTACCAGCGCATCGATCCTGAGCGACTCCGGTCCGATCCCGTCCAGCGGCGAGAGTCGTCCGCCCAGCACGTGGTATCGCCCCCGAAAATCGGTGGACCGATCCAGGATCCCGACGGTGGACGCCTCCTCGACCACGCACAGCACCCCAGGATCCCGCCGCGGATCCCGGCAGATCCCGCAGGGCTGCTCCTCCGTGAGGTTGCCGCAATCCTCGCACGGCCGCACCCGCTCGCTCACTGCCACCAGCGCGGACGCGAGCCTGCCGGTCTGTTCGGGCTGCTGCTGAAGCAGATGAAAGGTGAGCCGCTGAGCCGTCTTCCGGCCGATCCCCGGCAGCCTTGCGAGCTCGGTGATCAGCTCCTCGATGGCACTCACCGGTCAGAATTGGGGCGCGAAAGGAAAGGACGGGACCTTGCGCATTTCAGCCTGAAGGAGCTCGGCCGCACGCCGTTGCGCCTCCGCAACCGCCGTGAGCACCAGGTCGCCGAGGAATTCCGCGTCGTGCTCCTGGAAGACGACCGGATCGATCACGACCGAGCGGACCATGCCGCGCCCGTCGGCGGCGACCTTCACCATTCCTCCCCCGGAGGAGGTCTCGATGGTCCGGTTGGCCAGCTCGGACTGCAGTTGCTGCAAGCGCCCCTGCATCTGCTGGCCCAGCTGGAACAGTTGCTGGAGATCTGCCATGCTATCGGGTAGTCCTGCCATGTCCGGCAAAGTAAAGGGGTTAGTCGACGATCTCCAAATCTAACGCATCCGCCGCCGTGTCGAGGGCGGGATCCTTTGCCCGGAAGGTGCGGAGCCGGTCGGCCTTGATGCTCTCCTCGGTCATCCGCCTGGGAGGCGGGGCGCTGCCACCGCCCCCCTTGCCGCCATCGGTGACGCGGAGGCGAAGGTCCGCGCCGGTGGCGCGGCGCAGCACCTCCTCCACGGCCCCGGCCTGACCCTGGAGCCGCTCGGCGAAGAGCGGGTTCGGCTCCGAGAGCTCGACCGTCAACCAGGGAAGCTCGACGGCAGCGGGCACCGTCCCCCCAGCGCCTCGCCCAGGAAGCGGCTCTTCTCCCGTACCTCCGCCACGATCTCGGTCCAGGCCTCGCGGAGCGCGCTCACCTCGACCGCGATGCCGGAGGCGGCCAGCGCCCGGGGCGCCGGCGCGGGCACCGGTGTGGGTCCGGGGCGCTGTCACGAACGACAGGAGGGGACCGCCGCGGGGCCGGAGACCCGGTCGAGGGCGCCTGCGGCGCGGCCGGGCCCGAGGCTCGTCCCCCGCCCGCCAGCACCTCCTGCAGGTCCACCATCCGGTCGAGCATGGTCCAGCGGAGGAGCAACGTCTCCACGACGAGCCGGGGATTGGTGCTTCGGCGAATGACCGCCTCGCTGTCGGCCAGCAGCTTCAGCATCCGGAGAACGTCACCCGGCTGCAGCCTGTCCCGATAGGCCTCGATCGCCCCCCGCACCGCCTCCGTGAGTCCGTCGGGCTCGCCGCCCAGCTGGAGGACGAGGAGCGCGCGGAGCGCCTCCCCCGCCCCTCCCATGAACTCGACGATGTCCGCCCCGGCATCGGTGAGCCGCTCGACCAGCGGAAAGACGCCCGCCGGCCGCCGCTCGGCCACGAGCTCGAGAAGCTCCGCGAAGACCTCGTCGTCCACCAGGCCGAGGATCTGACGGACGCGGACGGCGGTGACCTCGCCTTCTCCGAAACTCAGGCACTGATCGAGCACCGACAGCGCATCCCGCATGCCTCCGTCGGCGTGCCGCGCGATGAGGAGCAGCGCGTCCTCGTCGGCGGCGATCCCCTCGGCCGCGAGCACCTGGCGCAGGCGGTCGCGGATCGCGGCGGGACCGATCCGCCGGAAGTCGAAGCGCTGCAGCCGCGACAGCACGGGCGCCGCGGTGGCCGCGATCTTCTGCGGCTCGGTCGTGGCGAAGACGAACACCACGCGCGGCGGCGGCTCCTCCAGGATCTTGAGCAGCGCGTTCCACGCCTCGCGGGTGAGCATGTGCGCCTCGTCCACGATGTACACCTTGTAGTGCCCCTCCTGGGAGGCGGCATACATCGCGCGCTCGCGAAGGTCGCGAGCGTCATCCACGCCACGGTTGCTGGCGGCGTCGATTTCGACGACATCCAGGTTCGCGGACCCGCCCCAGACCCGGCGGCAGTTTTCGCATTCGCCGCAGGGGTCGCCGGAGGCGTCCCGGTTGGGACAGTTGAGCGCCATGGCGAGGATCCGGGCGGCGGTGGTCTTCCCCACCCCGCGAGGACCGGTCAACAGGTATCCGTGGCCCACCCGGCCCCGGGCCACCGCGCCTCGGAGGACGGCAGCTACGTGGTCCTGGACAAGGAGGTCGGCGAAACGCTTGGGACGGTACCGACGGGCGAGGGCGATCATAGGAGGGCAATCAAGGTGAAAAGAAAAGTGCCTCAGGCTCCCCGAAGCGACACCGGGCATCGCTTAGCGCTGCTACCGGCGAGGTCCTGACGCGGTTCACGCGCCGGCGCCCTTCGGACCTGAGGCAAGGATGAATATAGCGGGAGAGGAACCGGATTGGAACCGGCCGCGGGCGAAGGGAGGTCAGCCAAGAATGGCCCGCTGGCGACGCAACATCTTGCGCAGCTCCCAGGTCTCGGCGACGACGCCGCCCAGGAGGAAGACGAGCGCCGTGTAGTACACCCAGAGCACGAAGAGCACCGCGGCCCCGATGTTGGCGTCCCCTACTGCGCCCTCCAGCGACGCGAGATTGGCCAGGTACAGCCCGTAGAGCCGCTTGGCCACCTCGAAGAGCACCGCCGTGAACGTCGAGGCGAGCAGCGCTGTCTTCCAAGGCAGCTTACGGAGGGAGGCGTACCGGTAGGTGACGTAGAAAAGCGAGATCGAGAAGACAAATGCCAGCAACTCGCCGGAGAGCCGCCCGAGGGTCGAGACGAAGAACCGGAGCGGCTCGATGACCCGCTCCTCGCCGCGGGCCTGAATGACCGCCAGCCCGCCGCTCAGTGCGGTATTGGCGAGGAAGAGGATCACTGTCGCGATCACCATGGTGATGTCGCGCAGCTTGTCGAACAGCATGTTCAGCAGGAAGTGTCGGCGCGGCGCGGGACGCGCGGAGACGTCGTAGATGTCGTTGAGAGCCGTGCGGACGCCGCCGAACAGGCGGGTGCTGAACCAGACGAACGCCGGGATGGCGTAAATCGAGATCTGCCCTCGGTTCTCCGCGATGCCGGCCAGCATCCTTTCGACAAGGGCGAAGGGATCGCGGCCGGGCGCGGAGGTGTGCGGAGGGAAAAACCGGTGGAACAGCGTGGTCGGATCCACCTCGGTGCCGCTGGCCAGCGTCTGCGCCAGGTAGGTGAGCCCGATGAGCAGCAGCAGGACCAGTGGCGCCGCCGCGAGCACCGCGTCGAAGGTCAGCGCGCTCGCGAGGAACGGCAGGTTGTCTTCGTCAGCGGCCTGGAGCGTACGGCGGATGAAGCCGAGGGGCGAACGGTGCCACCCGCCGGAACGCCGAGCGCTCAGGCGAGAGGCTCCTCGATCTCTCCGGTGGTGCGACGCCGGGCCCTCGCCTCCGCCAGACGCCGCTCCAGCTCCTCACGCGCCGACGCCGCGCCCGCTCGCGCCCGCGGCTGCAGCTCGGGGCCCTCGTCCAGGAACTCCTCGTCGTCCTCGAAGTCGTGGAGCCCGTCACGCACGCCGCCAAGCTGCTGGGCGAGCTCGTCGAATTTCTCTTCGGTCATGGCCCGGAGCTTCCACATCCGGCGCTGCAGCAGCCGCCGCGTCTCCTCCCCGCTCCGCGGCGCATACAACAGCGCGAGGCCGGCGCCGAGCACCGCGCCCCAGAAGAGCCACTTGGCGGACGAGTCGCCCGAGCGCTCGAGGTACACCACCTGACTGCCCTGCTTGCGACGCACCATGCGACCTCCTTATTCCCCGGCTTCGGCGTCGTCCTCGGCCGTGACCAGCGCCGGCCGAAGGGCGGCGTGATGCTGCATCGGAGCCTGGACGAACCGATTGACGTGATCTTCGGTGCCGTTGACGTTCAGCTGCTCGAACAGAAAGGCGAAGGTCCGCTCGAGATCGCCGGCGATTGCCGTGCGGATCTCCTCCGGGAGCGACCAGAACTCCCGCTTGAACGGCCCGATCGCCTTCTTGCGTGCCTTGTAGTAGAACTGCTCGTTCGTGTCTCCGCTCTTCCGCTCGCCGGCCGCGTTCTCGTCCACCCAGCTCCGGAGCCGGTCCCGCAGGTCGGCGGGCAGGCGGGCATGGTCGAAGACGATGTTCTGGAAGTTGGTGGCGAGGTGGATCTCGGCGGTCTCGATCCGCGGAAAGTTGCCGAAGGCGTTGGACGGGAGCGTGCTGGCGCCGTGCTGCACCGCTCCGGCGAGCCCGTATTCTTCCCGCGCGACCCGGGAGAGCGCCGCGAGCGCCTGGAGATCGAGCTTCACGTCGGCGATCGAGCCGTCGGGAAGCACTACGCCCCCGTGCGACGTCCCGGTCTGGACCGAGATCTTGCTGATGCCTTCGTGCCGGCCCAGGGCGGCCAGGCTCCGGTTGTAGCCCTGCATGAAGGCGTGCAGCTCCTCGACGGTGCTGTTCTTCATGCCGACTTCGCCGATCTCCGCGCCGACCGACACGGTCACGCCCTCCGGCTCCAGGCCCGCGGATGAACGCCGTGATCTCCGCCGCGCGCTCGTAGTTGGCGCGCTGCTGCTCCTCCAGCGTCGCGTGCGAGAGATCCACCAGGGTGGACGTGTCCACGTCGATGTTGTAGAAGCCCGCGCCGATCTCCTCGGCGATGAGCTTCTTCACCTCGCCCACTTCGCCCTCGGCGTCGGCCTGGTACTTCTTGTGGTTGACCTGGCAGTGGTCGCCCTGGATGAAGAGCGGAAGCGTGTAGCCCTCGCGGAGCGCGGCGCCGATCAGCACCGAGACGTACTCGGCGGGGCGCTGCTCGGTGTACGCGATCTCGGAGCGGGCGATCTCGAGGATGATCGCCCCGGCCTTGCCGGCCTTGGCCGTGCGGAAGATGGCGCGAGCGGTATCGTAGGCGAGCGTCCGCACGTTGATCGCCGGGACGGTGAACCCGCCGACGTCCCCGCGGCCGCGGGCCTGGTAGAGGCCGTTGATGGAGGCCGGACGCGCGCCGGTGACCTGCCCCAGCTCCCACAGCAGCCAGCGAGCGGCTTCCCGTTCGTCCCCGTCGGCGAACACCGCCTGCCAGACCAGCCGGTCGGTGGCCGCGGAGCGCAGCTTGGCGGGGTCGCGAACGCCCACGCCGCCCGGTACCAGGCTCACGGCCCCACCGTAGAGATCGACCGCCCGCTGGGTCACGTCCGCCATTCGCATTCGCCCTGGTTGAAGCCGACCGGAAAGGTAGGTCCCGGAGGGAGGAGCGTCAAACGCGCTAGACCACCTCTCCGTCGTCGTCCGCCGGGGGCGGCGCTGCGTAGCCGGGCCGCCCCATCGCCGCGTAAGTCAGGCGCTTGCCGAGCTCTACGCCGGGCTGGTCGAACGGGTCGATGCCATACCAGACGCCCGCGTATCCCGTCGCCAGCTGGAAGAACATGATGGCTTCACCCAGGGTGGCGGCGGAGAGGTCCGGAAACCTCAGGGTGCAGCTCATCCGACCCATCTGCGCCAGCGCGGCGGAGGTCGCCTCGTACTCCGCCGTCAGGAGCTCGCCCATGCCGTGCCCCGGGAGGTAGGCGAGGTCGGGGGGGAGATCGGGCCGGGGGGCAATCTTCAGGTCGTCCTCGTATCGATCGAGCGCCACGAAGGTGATCACCTTGTCGTACGGCCCTTCCATGAAGAGCTGCACCTGGCTGTGCTGGTCGGTCGCGCCGACAGCGGCGACCGGGGTGGGCCCGACGTTCACGAGCTTTCCCCCCGGTCCACCCGCTTCCCGAGACTCTCGGCCCAGAGCTGGCGGTACCACTCGGCGAACTCGCGCAGCCGGTCGGTGTAGGGCATCAGCACGTGAATGCGCGCGCCGAGATCGGTGTCGGCAGCCCAGTGCAGCGCCGCGTAGAGCGCGGCCGGGTTCCGCAGCAGGTCCTCGTTCTCGGCGCGCTGCAGGGCCTGCCGCGCCCCGGCGAGCAGCCCATCGATGTCGATCCCGACCAGCGCCGCCGGCAGCAGTCCCACCGGCGAGAGCACGCTGAACCGGCCGCCGACATCGGGCGGCACGCTGAGCGTCGCGATGCCTTCCCGACCGGCCAGCTCGCGCAGCGCCCCGCGCTCGGGATCGGTGGTGAACACGAGGTGGCGATACGCCGCCGCGCCGAGCGCGTCCTCCAGCCACGCCCGGACGACGAGGTACTGCGCCATCGTCTCGGCGGTGCCGCCCGACTTGCTGACGACGTTGACCAGCACCCGGCGCGGGTCGATCCGCGCGAGCGCCGCGTTGACGCTGCTCGGATCCACGTTCTCGAGGACGGTGAGCCGGGGGAAGAAATCCCGTCCCTCGTCGTCCCACTCGTTCCAGGCAGGGCGCCGGAGCGCGTTGAGCAGCGCCTTGGTCCCCAGCGCGGAACCGCCGATGCCGAGCACGAGCACGTGGTCGTGGGCCTGGCCCAGCCCCTCGGCGAACTTCTTGATCTCCCGGACGGTGTCGTCCTGGTGGATCAGCTCGTAGAAGCCGTACTCGCCCGCCTCGCGGCGGCGGCGGACTTCCGACTGGATCTCGGCGAACCGGCTGGAGAGCTCCGAGATCCGCGACTTCGGCAGTCCCCGTTCGCCGTCGAGACGTTCCTTCAGCATGCGGCCATAGGCGAGTCGGATCACGGAATCTCCACGGTGAGCCCGTCGTACGCGGGCATGATGCCGGAGGGGAGCTGCGCGGCGAGCGCGGCGTGCCCCGTCTCGTGGGTCAGGTGCGTCAGGTAGGTGCGTCGTGCGCCGAGCGCGCGCGCGGCGTCAATCGCCTCGCCGATGCTGAGATGGGTCGGATGGGGACGCCACCAGAGCGCGTTGATCACCAGCACCTCGAGCCCGTGCAGCTGGGCGCGCTCGGCCAGGGGGATCGCCTTCACGTCGGTGAGATACGCCAGCGGGCCGAAACGGTACCCGAAGACACGCAGATGCCCATGCCGAAAGGCCAGCGGCAGCATCTCGACCCCGGCGACTCGCAGCGACCGCCCCGGCTCGATCGGATGCAGCTCGAGATTCGGCTTCGACGTCCCCTCGTAGGCACTCACGGCGTCGTCGAAGATGTAGTTGAAGGACTCGCGGATGTGGTCGAGCGTCTCGGGCGGGCCGTAGATCGGCAGCGCGCGCCGTTGCCTCACCGAGAAGATCCGCAGGTCGTCGATCCCGTTGACGTGGTCGGCGTGCTCGTGGGTGTAGAGGACCGCGTCGATCGAGGTGAAGCCTCCGGCGATGAGCTGAAGCCGGAGCTCCGGAGGGGTATCGAGGAGGATGGTGGCGCCATCCGTCTGGAGCAGCGCACCGGCGCGGGTGCGCCGGTCCCTCGGATCGGCGGAGTGACAGACGGCGCAATCGCAGCCGATCTGGGGCACGCCGAACGAGGTGCCCGTCCCGAGGAAGGTCAGCCGCATGCCCTATACTGCTTCGATCTTGAGGAGGTTGGTAGTCCCCGGCATGTCGAAGGGCACGCCCGCGGTGACGACGAGCCGCTCGCCTGGCCGGGCGATGCCGCGATCGAGGATCTCCTTGCGGGCCACGCCGAGCATGGCGTCGTAGTCGGTCGAATGCGGGACGAGCGCCGCGGTCACGCCCCAGACCAGCGAGAGCTGCCGCAAGGTCTCGGGCTCGGGCGTGCAGGCGAAGACCGGAACCGACGGGCGGCAGGTAGACGACCTTACGAGCCGTGAAGCCGCTGCTGGTGAAGCAGAGAATCGCCGGCGAGCCGAGCATCTCGGCCGCGGCGCAGACCGCGACGGCGATGGCGTCCTCGGTGCGCACCGGACCGGTCTGCGGCGGCCCGATGCATGGGAAGCGCGCCCGCGTCCACCGAGCGCCGGCCGAGGGCGGCGTCGAGGGTCACGCCGCGCACGGGACGCTGCGCCTCCATCTCACGGGCGATCCGATCCATCGCCCGCACCGCCTCCACCGGGTACTTCCCCACCGCGGTCTCCGCCGAGAGCATGACGGCGTCGGTGCCGTCGAGGATCGCGTTGGCGACGTCGGACGCCTCGGCCCGCGTGGGCCGCGGCGCCTGGATCATGGACTCGAGCATCTGCGTCGCGGTGATGACCGGCTTCCCGTGCAGGCTCGCCTCGCGGATGATCTGCTTCTGCATCAGCGGCACTTCCTCGAACGGCAGCTCGACGCCGAGATCGCCCCGAGCGACCATGATCGCGTCCGAGGCGTCGAGGATGCCGCAGAGGTTCTTGAGAGCGGTGTCCTTCTCGATCTTGGCGATGAGTTTGACGCTGCGCGGCACCAGCGTCCGGAGCTGCTCGATGTCCTCCGGGCGGCGGACGAACGACAGGGCGATGTAGTCGACCCCGAGCGCGACCGCCTGCTCCACGTCCTCCAGATCCTTCTCGGTGAGCGCCGGGGCGCTGACATCGATACCGGGAAGGTTCATCCCCTTGTGCGGCTTCAGGTCGCCGCCGTAGTGCATGACCGCCCGCACCCGGTCCCCGTCGGTCCCGGTCACCTCCGCGGACATGAGTCCGTCGTCGAGCAGGATGCGGGCGCCGGCCTGCACGTCCCGGGCGAGCGCGTCGTAGGTGGTCGGGATCTCGCCGGCCGACGCCTCGGCCTCGGGCGCGAAGACCACCTGCTGCCCCGGCTCGAGGTGGAGCGGGGCTTTGAGGTCACCGACCCGGATGCGGGGGCCCTGCAGGTCGATCAGGACCGCCGCCGCATCGCGGCGGCCCTCCATCACTGCCCGGAGGTCGCGGACCCAGCGGGTGCGGATCTCGGGGGTGCCGTGGGAGGCGTTGATGCGGACGACGTTGACGCCGGCGTCGAGCAGTGCCGCCATCTGCTGCGGGCGCTCCCACGCGGGGCCGAGTGTCGCGACGATCTTGGTTCGGCGAATCGAGGTTTCCGACATGCGTGGAGTCTAACTTCCCACCGTCACTGCCGCATGACGACCCGCCCACCGACCACGGTGAAAATCGCGCGGCCCTCGCGGAAGGCATCCCCGTCGCCCCGCTCCGCATCGGGATCGACGTCCCACGCGACGAAGTCAGCGTCGCTACCCGGTGCCAATGTTCCCCGGCGCCCCGCTACGCCAGCCGCGTGCGCCGCCGCGACGGTGTAGCCGCGGATGACATCGTCGAGACCGAGCCGTTCCTCGGGCCGCCAGCCGCCCGCAGGCGCGTCGTCCGGCCCGCGGCGCTCCAGCGCGGCAAACACGCCCTCGCGCGGGTCGATCGAGGCCACAGGAACGTCGCTGCCGAACACGAGCCGGGTACCCCGACGAAGCAGGGACCGGAACGCGTACGCCCCGCGGCCACGGGCTCCCCAGTGCCGATCGACCAGCGGGATGTCGGTGAGCAGGTGTGCGGGCTGCATGGACGCGACGACGCCCGCCTGGGCGGCGCGATCGACATCGAGCGGGTGGACGCACTGGAAGTGCTCGATGCGGTGCGGAATCGCCACTGGTGGGAGCCCGCTCATGAGGTCCAGCGCCCGCCGAACGGCCGCGTCGCCGATGGCATGGACTGTCGCCGCGATCCCGTTCGTGGCCGCGAGGCGCATCGCCTCGCGCGCCTCGCTCTCGCCGGTGATGGGCATGCCACGATCGCTGCTGCCCTCGTACGGCTCGAGCATCCACGCGGTGCGGCTCCCGAGGCTTCCATCGAGGAACATCTTCACGCCGCCGATCGTGAGCCACTCATTGCCGTCGCCACTCCGTATTCCCCGCCGCAGCAGATCGGGAAGCGACGCGACCGGGGGATGGAACAACACCCGGAGGGCGAGATCGCCGGCCGCCTCCAGGCGGCTGAATGCGGCGAGCACGTTGATCGCTTCCACGTTGTGAATGCCCGTCACGCCGAGGCGGTGGGCCTCGGTCTGCGCCTCCCGGAGGGCCGCGTCGAGCAGGTCGGGCGGAGGCGCGGGGAGAACCCGTGCTGCCAGCTCCACCGCACGCTCGAGCAGCAACCCGGTGGGCTCGCCGCTGGCGTCGCGCACGATCCGCCCGCCGAAGGGATCGGGGGTCTCTCTATTCACGCCCGCGAGCGTGAGCGCTGCGGTATTGACCCAGGCGGCGTGCACGTCGAGCGAGTCCAGGTAGACCGGACCGGGGTGCACGGCATCGAGCGCGTGCCGGTCGGGCGCATCCCGCCAGCCGTTGGCGTCCCATCCCTGTCCCACTACCCAGCCCTGCACCGGTTGCGCCGCCGCCACGCGAGCGACTGCCTCCGCCCGCGTCGCGCTGCCCGCGAGTTGCGTCCTCCGACGACCCAACGCCCACATGGCGAAGTGCGTGTGGCCGTCCACGAAGCCGGGAGTGACCAATGCGTCGGGGAGTTCGTAGCGCGGTAACGCTCGCGGCGCCTCATGGTCGAGGTCGGCGGCGCGACCGACGCTCAGAATTGTGCCGTCATCCCACCAGAGCGCGTCGCCCTCGACACCATCCGTCAGGGAGACAACGCGCCTGGCGCGAAGCAATCCGCCACCCCTTGCTCCGAGGGCGTTCACGGCCGCCAGAAAGGCGTCAGAGGCGGTTTCCACATGTTGAAAACCTCGGGAAGTGAATATCTGGATTCGGGGAAATCAGAGGACGATTTCGGCCAATTTACTTCACAAGGCAGGTTTAGCTTGGCTACCATACCACATTCTCGGACAAGCGCTTGCGCTGTCGTTCCAAATGGCGGTCTCAAGATGCCGACAGTGTCGCTACCCCTCTCCTAATTATTCAGATGATTGGATTATGAACATCTTCGACATCGAGCTTTACGCAAGCAGGTGCCAAAACCCGCACGGCCAAAAAAGGTGCCCAGCCGGCACGCCGGGCACCTGAGAAACTACTTCAATGAACGCGGACTAGCGACCAAACCGCAGTGAACCTGTGCCACCTTGGTATGCGGGCCCGACGAATCGAATGGGTGACGCCTTCAGAAACTTCGCGAGGTCGTCCTTTCCCTCCACCTTGAGGGAACCGATCATGGCGCGAGTCCAACCGGCGGTGATGGCGAGCTGCCCATTCACCCAACCGCCTCGCCGTCCCTCGGCTCTCCATGTGCGAGCGAGCGGCTCCTTCGGTGGCGTGCTGTCCGACCCCGTGCGCCCATCCCAAATGATCTGCGTCTTGCGAACTCGGATCTGGTAGCGGTCGGCGCTGCTCGGCTGGCCCTCCTCGTTCGGGGGCACCGGACCGAAGCTGCTCCGCACCATCCGGATATCGAGGCCCGCCGTATTGGCCGAGCTCTCCAGCCGTCCACTGTTGGTGATCACCTCCAGCGCGAGATCCTGTCGAGCACCCGACAGCGAATCCGCAGCCGCGACGGTCCAGAATCCGAGCATCGGGGACTTGCTGGGGTTCTTGTCGCGGACGCGATCGCCGTCCACCTCGACCAACCCGAAGTAGAACAGGCAGAGGTTCGAGGGAACCCACGATGCAAACTCGGGCTGGCTTTCGACGACGCTGCGGAGAGCCGGGTGGAGCTCCTGCATCTGGCTGGCCGCCATTGGTCGCGTGCCTTTGGGGAGCGTCTTGGAAGCCGCGCCTGGCTCCACCAGGAACTGGATGCAGAAGGCGTTCCGCAGCTCGTCCAGACGCCACGCCTTCACTCCCTTCTCTTTCCCGTTGGTATCCTGGCCGCGAGCCGGCCCCGCTCCGGCGACGAGCACTGCGATCGCCGCGAGCACCGCCATCAGGTCGATAAGGAATGGTTCCCCTCCCTGGTCAACCGCCGCGAGCCGTGCGGACCGCGGAGCTGAGCTCCGCATAGTGATTGGGATCCAGCGCATCGAACTTCATGTTCCGGTACGCCACTTTGCCGTCCGGACCCACCACGAACACGGTCCGCTTGGGAAACCCGCTGTCGTCGTTGCTGCCGTACTTCCGAGCGATCTTCTGATCGGCGATCGGTGAGCAGCCGGAAAGGCAGATTCAGCCGCCCGGCGAACCGATTGTGCGTCGTCAGCGAGTCCGTGTTGATGCCCACGACCACGACGTCGGGGCCGAACATGGTGTCGTACTGGTCGGCGAAGGTCTGCATCTGCGCGGTGCATCCGCGCGTGAAGTCGCGGGGGTAGAACGCGATGACCACGGTTTTCCCCCGGTCGCGCCAGAGCTGATAGGGGGAATCCGCAGGGCCGATGCCGTCCTTGTTGGCCCAGGGAAGGGTGAAATCCGGTGCCTGCTTCCCCACCTGGGGCCCGCCGCTCAGCACCGCGGTGGGAGGGCCCTTCTTGGCGTCCTGCGCATTCAGCACAGGGGACCCCGCGAGTAGGAGGACGGCGAACGAGCAGATCAGTCGCACATACATGGCCAACGAGCTCCGTGGCAAAGGGGTGATCACTGGGCGGCGACCCGGCGGAGCGCCTCGCTGAACTGCTGGTCGCCCCCGACGCCGGTGTAGGCGATCTTGCCGGCACGATCGACGATCACGATGTAGGAGGTGGACGGGGCCCGGTATGCCCGGGTGCTCGCCCCCTGATCGTCGTACAGCGCCTGGAAGGGGGGCGCGCGCTCCTTGAGATATCGCCGGACGCGCTCGGGGGACTGGTTCACTGCAACGTTCACACCGATGAACTCGACTGCGTCGCCCACCTCCTCGCGGGCAGCCTGCAGTCTCGGCAAGAGCTGCTCGCACTGCTCGCACCAGGTGGCCCACCACTCGAGCAGCACTGGCTTCGTGCCGATGTAGCGGCCGAGATCCACCGGCTTGCCGTCGAGGTCGTGCACGGTGACGCGAGGGGCTCGAGATCCGACCGCGACCCCATCCTCCTGGGCGACAGCGGGGCGAGGAAGCAGCGCGGCCAGGAGGACGAGGGCCAGGGACCAGGCGATTCTCACAGGACACTCCCCATGCGGACGAAGTAGTACTCGGCCATCCCCAGGAGGAGGACGCCTCCGGCGCGACGCACCCACACGGTCCACGCCCCGGCACGCGGCAGGGCCGAGAGCGCTCCGCTGAAAAGGCCGACCACCACCAGCAAGGCGGTCAGCCCGAGCGAGAACACGAGCAGGTAGATGAAACCGAGCCATGCGCTGCCCGTGGCCGCCACGTAGGTCAGGACTGCCGCGAATGCCGGCGCCCCGCATGGCGCCGCGACCAGGCCCGAGGCCGCGCCCATGGCGAAGACGCCGCCTGGCGAGGACGTGCCGAGCCCTCCCGCCCAGCTCCGAACCGGATCGGGGACGTCCATCGTAAAGACGCCGAGCAGCGCCAGCCCGAACACCAGGAGCAGGTTCCCCATGAGGAGGTAAGCCCAGGGACTGGAGCTGATCGCGCCAAACAGCGAGCCCGTCATCCCGGCGACCAGTCCGAGGAGCGCGTAGACCAGCGCGAGCCCGGCCACATACGTCCCCGTGAGCCAGGCGGTGCGCTTTCGTGACCCGCCGGCCGCACCCGCACCGCTCAGGATCCCGGCCGTTATCGGGATCATCGGGTACACGCAGGGAGTCAGGCTCGTCGCCAGGCCCGCTCCGAACAGGAGCGGCAAGGCAACGAGCGGTTGGTGCTGGAGCGTCGAATCGAGGGTGGCCTGAAGGACCAACGGCACCAGGGGAAAATAGCAGGGTTCAGGGTTGTGCGGTGACCGGCGCCGCACCATAGCGGGACGCCACGTATTCCTCGAGGATCTCCAGAAACTCGGCCACGATTCTATCGCCTTTGAGGGTCACCAGAAGTCGCCCGTCCACGTACACGGGCGCCTTGGGTTCTTCGAACGTCCCGGGGAGCGAGATCCCTATGTTGGCATGCTTGGATTCGCCCGGTCCGTTCACGACGCACCCCATGACCGCGACCTTCATTTCCTCGACGCCCGGGCGCTCCTGCCGCCAGACCGGCATCTTCTCCCGCAGGTAGTCCTGGATCTGCTGTGCCATCTCCTGAAAGAACGTGCTCGTGGTGCGCCCGCAGCCGGGGCAGCTGGTCACCTGGGGCGTGAAGCTCCGCAGGCCCAGTGATTGGAGCACCTGCTGGGCAACCTGTACCTCCTCCGTGCGGTCGCCCCCGGGGGCGGGGGTCAATGACACCCGGATGGTGTCGCCGATGCCCAGCTGCAGCAGGATGCTCAGCCCGGCGGTGCTGGCGATGATCCCCTTGGCGCCCAGGCCGGCTTCGGTCAGACCGAGATGCAGCGGATACTCGCAGCGATCCGCAAGCATGCGATACACGTCCACGAGATCCTGCACGCCCGACACCTTGGCGCTCAAAATGATGCGATCGCGTGGCATCCCCGCCGCCTCGGCGAGTGCCGCGGAGCGCAGCGCGCTCTCGACCATCGCCTCCATGGTGACGTCCCGCGCATCCCGCGGCGCGGACAGGCGTGCGTTGGCGTCCATCATCTCGGTGAGCAGGTTCTGATCGAGCGAGCCCCAGTTGACGCCGATGCGGACCGGCTTCTCGTTCGCGAGCGCCACCTCGAGGATCGCGCGGAAGTTCTCGTCCGCGCGCTTGCCTCCGACGTTGCCGGGGTTGATCCGATACTTGGCCAGGGCCCGGGCGCATTCGGGAAAGCGGGTGAGCAGGAGATGCCCGTTGTAATGGAAGTCGCCGATGATTGGGACATGGACCCCGGCCGCCTCCAGCCCCTCCAGGATCCGCGGCACCGCAGCGGCGGCGTCCTCGTTGTTCACGGTCACCCGGACGAGCTGGCTGCCGGCCCGCGCCAGGGCCGTGACCTGGCGGACGGTGCCGGGGACGTCGGCGGTGTCCGTATTGGTCATCGACTGCACCACGATGGGGTGGCCTGAGCCGACCGGCACACCACCGACCAGCGTGGTGACGGTATGTCGACGTGTGAGGGAGGGCATGGTCGGGAATATAATTCCGGGATGCCAAACCCCGCCCCGCAGCGACCGCAGCGTGCCGCCATCACGGCCACCGCGATGTATGTCCCGGAACAGATCGTCACCAATACAGACCTCGCGGGTACCCTCGACACCAGCGACGAGTGGATCGTCACGCGCACCGGTATCCGGGAGCGCCGCAAGGGCGCGCCGGGTGAGACGACGTCGATGATGGGGGCCGAGGCGGTGCGCGACCTCATGGAACGACGCGGCCTGGGGCCCGACGACGTGGACGCGCTCATCGTCGCGACGACCACTCCGGACATGGTCTTCCCCGCTACCGCCTGCCTGATCCAGGACCGGTTGGGGCTGCGGCAGACATGGGGCTTCGACCTCTCCGCGGCCTGCTCCGGCTTTCTCTACGCGCTCACGAGCGGGGCACAGTTCATCGCTTCCGGGGCCCACCGGCGGGTGGTGGTGGTCGGCTCGGACCTGATGAGCGCCATCATCGATCCGCGGGACCGAACCACCGCCGTGCTCTTCGGTGACGGCGCGGGGGCCATTCTGCTGGAGCCGGCAGAGGCCGACTATGGGCTGCTCGACTTCCATCATCGGGTGGACGGCAGTGGCCGGAACGACCTGTGCATGCCGGCGGGGGGCAGCCTCCGCCCCGCGAGCCAGGAGACCGTGGCGGCGCGGGAACACTACCTGCGCCAGAACGGCCGTGTCGTCTTCAAGTTTGCAGTGTCACAGATGGCAGGCTGCATCGAGGTCCTGCTCCAGCGGAACGGCCTCACCGCGGCGGATCTCGCGATGGTCATTCCCCACCAGGCCAATCAGCGCATCCTCGACGCCACCGCGGAGCGCCTGGGTCTTCCGCACGAGAACGATGGCGTCGGTCATCGCGCGCTACGGAAACACTACCGCAGCGACGATACCGCTCGCACTGCATGACGCGCTCGCGCGCGGGAGGATCCAACGAGGCGATCTGGTGGTGTTGGTGGCGGTTGGCGCCGGGTTCACGGTCGGAGCGACGCTGATGCGGTGGCAGTAGGCTAGGCCCTGGAAAATTCCGCCTCATCGATCGCCGCCAGATCCTCCTCGGACAGCTTCAATCCCGCCGCGGTCACGCTGTCCAGCGCGTGTTCGACTTGCCGTGCGCTCGGAATCGGGATAATCGTCGCCGACTTGCTCATCACCCACGCCAGCACGATGGCGTGGGGCGACGCCCCCAGGCGGCGAGCCATCGGTGCCAGGAGGGGGTGGTCAGGGAGCTTGAGGTTGAGTCTGCCTCCGCCCGTCGGGCTGTAGGCCAGGAAGCCGAGCCCGTGGCGGGTGCAGTGGGCGACGACCCCCGAGTTGATGGCCTCCCTGAAGAACGGGTTGAGCCGGTTCTGCACGGTGAGGATCGGCGCGACGCTTCGTGCCCGCTCGATCTCGTCGACCGACACGTTGGACAGCCCGATCCACCGAACCTTGCCCTCCCGCTCCAGATCCGCCATCGCGCCGACGCTCTCCTCCAGCGCTACCTGGGGATCGGGAGCGTGCAGCTGATAGAGATCGATTCGATCAACTCCGAGGGCCCGCAGCGACCGATCGCACGCCGCACGCAGCTGTTCGGGGCGGCCGTCCGTCTCCCATCTGCCCCCGGGACGCACCAGCCCACCCTTGGTGGCGACGATGACCCCGTCCTGATTCCCGCGCCAGCTTCGAAGCGCGCCGGCGATCAGCCGCTCGTTGTGCCCGATGTCGTGCTGGTCCATCGAATAGACGTCGGCCGTGTCCAGGAGGGTCACGCCGGCGTCGAGCACCGCATGCAGAACCGCTTCGGCCTGGGCTCCCGATGGCCGGTCTCGCAGCGAAAGGTGCATCCCCCCGTAGCCGATCGCCGAGACGTTTGGCGCGTCGGGTCCCAGCGAGCGCTGAATCACGGGGCGAGGATCTCACGAAGGATGCGGGGCAAGGCTCACGCGAGACCCAGCTGCCGGGTGAGGCGGCGCCAGTCCTCGGGTGTGACGACGCCCTGCTCCAGGAGCGGAGTCAGCGTGGCCAGGATCTCGGCGCGACTGCCGTCGATCCGGCGGTCTCGGAGCTCGCTGATCATCCGGCTGAAGCGGTGCTCGTACTCATCCGCATCGAGCTGGCCATCATTCCGCATCGCGCTCAGCTTGCGGAGCTCATCCGCGACTCGCGCGGGCGTGACGGGCTTGAGAGTTCCACCCTGCTGGTCGGCCGACATGTCTTACCTCGTAGGGAACGGGTGATCGAGAGCCGCGGTCCAGAATTATGTCCGTCCGCGGCGGGCCGCGTCCAGAGTGATCGTCGGGTCGGCCCCTTCCCAGGTCTCGTCCGCGCTGGGACCGTAGGTGGAAGGCACCCTGGCCTCGACCAGCCGGAGGCACATCCCTACCTGGGCGCGATGGTGTGCCGTGTGAAGCACTCGGCGCCAGAAGACCCACAGTCGTTGCCGGCGCACCTCGAAAAACGGGACCTCGGTGAGCCAGTACGCCTCGTCCCGGCCCGCCATCGCCGCGAGCCGAGGGCGCGCCAGGTCCACCAGCCGCTTCACATACTCCTCGACGGGCGGGGTTTCGCCGCCGGGCAGAAGCCCGTCGACCTCCGGCTCGCTAAGGCCGATGAACTCCGCGAAGAAGCGGCGCTCAGACAGGATCTGGTGAACCAGGATCTGCCTGACCGAGCTGCTCCGCGGGTGCGGCCGGAACTCCAAATGTTGATCGGTGAGCTCCGACCAGACGGCCGCGGTCTTGTTCGTCTCGGACGCATAGGTATCCAGCAGATGCTGAAAGACCGGCTTGGCTGCCCGCGGCACTTCGCGGTCGCTGATCGGCGGGCGCAACTGTCCCATGCCCAGCCCCTAGCTTCCGGTGGACCGGCTGGTGAGCCGAACCGCCGTTCCCCAGGGATCAGTGAGCCTCCAACCTCCCTCGGTTGACGTCGCTGGAAAGCCCGCCGACTTGGCGCGGGTGGCCGCGGCCTCGGCATCGGCAGCGCTCGGCACGATGACGGTCCACTCCAAGAGCCTGGCGTCTTCGGGGCCGGCAGGCATAGCGGTGGGCCCTGCCCAGATATTGATGCCCAGGTGGTGGTGGTAACCTCCGGCGGAGAGGAAGAGCGCGCCCGGATAGCTTCGCGCGGTCGGAGCGAGCCCGAGCGCATCCTGGTAGAACGCTCCCGCCTCAGGCAGCGCGCCGACGTGGAGATGCACGTGGCCGACCCGGGTCCCTGGCGGCATCCCGTGCCAAGCCTCGCCGCCACCGGCGGAAACGAGCGAGTCGAGATCGAGCGGGTTGGTCGCCATGACCAGCTCGCCCTGCCGCCACTCCCATTGAGACCGGGGCCGATCGGCGTAGACCTCGATGCCGAGGCCGTCGGGGTCGCTCAGATAGATCGCCTCGCTCACCAGGTGGTCGGAGGCGCCCGCCCGAATTCCGGTGCGGCTCAGGTGGGACACGAACCTGCCGAGCGAAGCACGATCCGGCAGCAGGATGGCGTAGTGGTAGAGCCCGAGACGTCCCCGACGAGGCATCGGCGCGGCGCCCCGACGCGCCTGGAGAATTACCAGCGGCGTTTCGTCTTCGCTTGCCGTGAGGATCGCGGTGGGCCCGGTGGCCTCCCGCACGCGAAACCCCAGGACGTCCCGGTAATAACCCAGCGAACGTTCGAGATCGGCCACTTGGAGCCGTACGGGGCCGAGCGTCGTGGCGTCGGGGAGGACGCCGGGAGGGCTCGCAGCCATAGGATCAAAGATATACCGCCTTGGTACCATAGCCGGGACGGGGAGGGCGAGGTTACCGTGATCCCATGCCGCCACGCGAGCTCATCGCTCGGACCCGGGCAGCCCACTGGATCGGCGTCACCCTCGCCATCCTGGCAGTGGACTACGTGACCGGGCCCTTCATCCATCTCTCGATTCTATACGTGGTCCCCGTGGTCCTGGCGACCGTGTCGCACGGCCCGGCGGCCGGCGTGAGCCTGGCCGCGCTCCTTCCCTTTATCCGTCTCCCTCTCTTTCTCGGATGGGAGGCGCCGCCGACCTGGACCATGCGCCTGATCGATGCCGTGGTGGATACCGCCATCCTGATCGGGTTCGTCCTGCTCGTGACCCGCATCGTCCGCCAGCAGCGGCAGATCCGACTGCTCGAGGGGATGCTGCCCATCTGCGGTTTCTGCAAGCGGGTTCGAGATGAGGCTGGAGAATGGCGCATACTGGAGGCATACATCGCCGAGCGATCGGAGGCGCGGTTCACCCACACCTTCTGTGACGAATGCGGGCGAAGGCACTACGGTGAACTGGCCGATCAGGACGCCACTTGAGGAGGCTCCAGCTTCTCGGCGGGAAGGAAGGTGTCGAGCATCGCACGTAGCAGTTCCTGAAGGTGATCCAGGTTCACCGGCTTGTGCAGCACACGTACGATGTGCCCATTCACGTTCACTCGCTCGATTTCCTCCGGCATCTGTCCCGTCATGAGCACGATGGCGGGGCCGGGACACTCGGCGAGCACATGCGACGCCAGCTCGGTCCCATCCATTCCTGGCATGACGACGTCGCTCAGTACGAGATCGATGGGCGGCAGGCGACGGCGAACAATGCCGAGAGCGTCCTCACCGGAGGTCGCCGCCAGCACGGTGTAGCCGATGTGCGTCAGGTAGCGGGTCACCAGGCGGTTGACGGCTTCCTCATCATCCACGACGAGGATGGTTGCCGGCGGCAGCGGCTGGCTGGATGGGTGTGGGTTCACAGGTGCCGGTTGGTGGAGGGGTGTCGTGACCTTCCAAATCTGCACAGCGGTACGGGGGACCGCAATCGCACGCTCTGGTCGACCGCTCGCAGGTCCTGCACCGGCCAGTGCGCCGTAGCACCGAGAGCGCGCGCCGCGTGTAGAGGCCAGTAGGGGTCCCGCAGCGGGTCCCGAGCGAGCAGCACCAGGTCCGCTTCCTCGTGAGCCGAGGCCGAGGTGGTGGCGATGCTGAGGCGACAGGCCGCCTCGGCGGTCGCGTGACTCGCCTGAAGAACAACGGGCTGCCGGCGTGAGCCGGCAGCCCGTTGCATGCCACCTGCGAGCCCTCCGCTACCTGCGGATGACCACGATCACCCGCACTCACTGAAGCCGCAGACGTGGCACTTCATGCAGCCCTCAGCGAACTCGAGCTGCGATCCGCAGTCGGGACAGGCGCCGGACAAGGTCTCCTGCATGCCGCCGAACACCATCTGCTCGCCGCCCGGTGTCCGGTACGCCACCGGCTGAGCCGCGACCGGGGCGGGCGCCTGGCTCGAAGATGAGCCCGGCAAGAGCTCCTGCTGGATCCCCTGCTTCTCCTGCATGTAGCGCTCGATCGCGATGCCGATCGCGTCCGGCACCGAGAGCACCTTGTTGGGTCCGAGCCCGATGACCCGATCGGAGCTGATGCCGCGCAGCTGACGGTAGATCTCGTTGATCGGGATGCCGGAGCGCAGCGCGAGGCTGATCAGCCGGCCCATGGCCTCGGCGTCGGCCATGAGGGCGCCGCCCGCCTTGCCGAGGTTCATGAACACCTCGAACGGCTGGCCGCGGTCGTCCTCGGTGATGGTGACGAACATCGTGCCGAGCGGAGTCTCCATCCGCCGCGTGGCCCGCGCAGCAGGTCGGGGCGCGACCGCTTCTGCCGGCGCTGCAGGTTCTCGGCCTCGAGATCGTGCACCATGCGGCGCAGGCGGTCGTTCTCGGCCTCGAGCTCGGCGAGCTGACCGCGGAGCTCGGCGACCACGGCGGTAGTCGTCGGCGGAAGATCCGCGCGCGCTTCCGCCTGCCCGGTGGCGGTCGCCTGCTCCTGTACCTTCTTGGCGGTCGCGCCGGTCGAGAGCACCTGCTTGTCGCGGCAGCCGTCGCGGTAGACCGTCACGCCCTTGCACTTGAGCCGATACGCGAGCTCGTAGATCTCCTCGACGTCTTCCTCGGTCGCGTCGTTGCGCGAAGTTGGAGGTCTTGGAGATCGCCGAGTCGCTGTACTCCTGGAACGCCGCCTGCATCGGATGTGCCACTCCGGCGTGATGTCGTTCGCCGTGACGAACACGCGCTGCCACTTGGCCGGCACCTCGGGGAAGTCGATGTGCCCCGCCTCGGCGATGCGCTGCATCAGCTCCTCCGAGTACCAGCCCTCCTGCCTTCGCGATCGCGACGAAGTCCTCGTTCACGTCGGGCATCAGCACGCCGGCCTGGTTGCGCATGAACGCGACGGCGAACAGCGGCTCGATGCCGGAGAGCAGCCGGCGATGATCGAGATCGTGCCGGTCGGCGCGACGGTCGTGACGTTGCAGTTGCGCAGCCGCCGCATCGGGCGGATGCGCTTGCCGCTCGGCGTCGCGCGCGCAGGTCTCGTCGGGGCCCCAGATGCTGCGCTCCCACTCGGGGAACACGCCGCGCTCCTCGGCGAGCCGCTCGGACTCCCTCTTCGCCTCCTCGTCCACGAACTCCATGACCTGCCGGCCGAGCTCGACGCCTTCCTCCGAGTCGTAGGCGATGCCGAGCCGCACGAGCAGGTCGGCGAAGCCCATCACGCCGAGGCCGATGCGGCGGATGCGCTGCGCCAGAGCGGTGATCTCCGGCAGCGGATACTTGTTGACGTCGATGACGTTGTCGAGGAAGTGCGTCGAGAGGTGGATGACGCGGCGGAGGTGCGTCCCAGTCGATCTCGCCCGTTCTTGACGAAAGCGCCCGACGTTGATCGAGCCGAGGTTGCAGACGTCGTACGGCAGCAGCGGCTGCTCGCCGCACGGGTTGGTCGCCTCGTAGGCGCCGAGGTGCGGCACCGGGTTGTAGTGGTTCGCCTGGTCGATGAAGAAGACGCCCGGCTCGCCGGTCCTCCACGCGCCGTGGATGATCTTGTCCCAGACCTCGCGCGCGTCGAGCTGCCCCGTCACCGCCCCGGTCTTGGGATGGATCAGGTCGTAGTCGAGCGTCCGCCTCGACCGCCTCCATGAAGGCATCGGTCACCGCGACCGAGATGTTGAAGTTGGTGATCTTGGTCGTGTCGTCCTTGCAGGTGATGAACTCCAGGATGTCGGGATGGTCGACGCGCAGGATGCCCATGTTGGCGCCGCGCCGCGTGCCGCCCTGCTTCACGACGTCGGTGGACGCGTCGTACAGCTTCATGAAGGAGACGGGTCCCGACGCCACGCCCATCGTGGAGCGGACGATGTCGTTCTTGGGCCGGAGCCGCGAGAAGCTGAAGCCGGTGCCGCCGCCGGACTGATGGACCAGCGCCATCGCGCGCAGCGTGTCGTAGATGCCGCTCTTCCCGTTGGACAGCGCGTCATCCACCGGCAGCACGAAGCAGGCGGAGAGCTGCCCCAGCGGCCGGCCGGCGTTCATCAGCGTCGGCGAGTTCGGCACGAACAGCCGCTCGGTCATGAGCCCGTAGAACGCGCGCGCCACTTCGTCCACCGCGCCCTCCGAGGCGCCGTAGCGGCGGTCGGCGTCGGCGACGGTGCTCGCCACCCGCCAGAACAGATCCTCGGTGTCTCCACCGGCTTGCCGGCTTCGTCCTTGACCAGATAGCGCTTCTCGAGCACGGTGATGGCGTTGGGCGACAAGCGAACCGCGTCCCGTGGGGTGGACGAATTCATGGAGCTCCCCGCAAGCTGTTGGGATTGGAAAGGAGTGCAGTGACCGCCGCCCTGCCGGAACCGTCGAACGTCAGCCCCGCCGACTGCGCGCGCCCAGCACCTGCGACTGCACTAGCGTGAACCACCATCTCGTGCTCTGACCCCCAAAAACGGAAGGGCAAGGTAGGCCAAGCCGGAAGGTGGCACAATAGCACGTAAAAAGCGCGTAACATCGTGCGATCCCGGTTCCCACATCACAAAATTTAACCGGTTCGCCGATTGTGGATAAGGTGGATAATCCCTGTAGCGACTGGGAATACTGACATCACTCGCAGCACTGGTAAGACAGCGTGATGCCGCGATACACATCCGACCCACGGGCGGGCCGTACTAGCGATTCAGCAGCGGAAACCGACCGGCGCGGTGGGCCCGCGCCTGCTCCACGTAGTGGGCCCACGTCTCGGTGATGCGCCGAGCCAGTGCCTCGCCGACCGGGCGAACGATCCGGCCGGGCACCCCCATCACCAGCGAGCCCGGCGGCACGGTCATCCCCTCTGGCACGACGGCTCCGGCGGCGATCACGCTGCCTGTCCCGATCCGTACGCCGTTGAGCAGCACACTCCCCATGCCGATCAGGCACTCGTCCTCGACAGTGCAGCCGTGCAGGATCACCCGGTGCCCGACGCCCACCCGGGCGCCCACGATGCACGGAAACCCGTCGTCAACGTGCACGATGGCCCCGTCCTGCAGATTGGTCTGGGCGCCCACGACGATCGCGTCCATGTCCCCGCGAAGCACCGCGCCGTACCACACACTGGAATCCTCGCCCAGCGTGACGTCGCCCATGACCGATGCGGTAGGGGCGACGAAGGCGGTGGGATGAATCACTGGGTCTGGGAAACCGGCTGAGGTGGGAAGATCATCTGGGTCCAGGCCTCGACCGGCGCGCCGTCCTTGACGGCGGGATGCCAGGTCAAGCCCCAGACGAAGTCGCGGACCGCACGCTCGAACTCCTCGTCGTTCGACGGGCGCAGCCGCTGGAGGTCCACCGTCCGCCCCTCGGTAGAAACCTTCACCCACATGATGGAGGGCCGCGGAGACCCCTGCACCGTCTCCGGAACCGGGACATACGGCGGATTCACCGGTTTGGGGCGCTCGTCGAAGCACGAGCCCTCGGGGTTGTAGCCAGGGCCGGGCGTGCAGCGGACGTTCGATGAGGCCCTCGGCTGAGGCGGTGGAGTCTGAGTCTCGGGCACGGGCGCCGATGCCGGTGCCGCCGCACCGATCGGCGTCAGCTCGGGGGCGAGCGAAAGGGTATCCCCCGCCCGGATGACGATCGTCTCGGAGTAGAAGTTGAAGCGCGGGGCCGAGACAGCGAGCACGTGCTGGCCCACGGGCAGCCGCGTGACCGGCTCCGTCACCGGCTGCTCGTCGATCATCACAGTGGACCCACGCGGGAGCCCGGTGACCCGCACACTCCCGCTGTCCTTCGGCACCCGCGTCGGTGCGCTCTTGACCGGCGGCGGAGTCGCCGGAGGAGGCTGGGGCACGGACGCCGGGGTCGCAGTCGTATCGGGCGCGGGATCAGCCGGCGGAGGGATGGGATCGACCGCCGTCGTGGCCGGGAGCCGGGGCCGCCGAGTCCGTGGGGGTGGCCGTCGGGCCGGGCGCGAACCCACGGGCCTCGTAGTAGTAGTAGGCCGCCCCGGTGCCCCCGAGGACCGCCAGGACGACCCACAGCCAGGCCCACGAAGACGATGAGCTCCGCCCTCGCATGGCGACCGACCGGTCGGCCACCCGGCGAGGGAGATCCCGGCGCTCGCGCGGAGTGGCGCGCCGGTTGACCAGCGGGGACTCGAGCGGAGTCGTGGGCTGGCTCACGATTAGAGGCGGCGCGCCGAGCACCGGACTTGGCGACGTCGGCCCCACACCGATCGCCACCCCGGCGGCGGCCAGCGAGGCTCTCACGCTTCCGGCCGCCGCGATCGGCTGCCCCTGGATGGACGCCACCAGCTCCTCGCAGCTCTGGAACCGGTCGGCGGGGTCCTTCATCAACATCCGCTTGATCACCTCGAACAGGCGGCGCTCGTCGGCAGTGATCAGTTGCGGCGTCGGCACGGGCTCCGTGATGTGTTTGTAGCCGATGGAGAAGCTGTCCTCGCCGTCGTACGGGACCGTGCCGGTCAGGGACTGGTAGGCGACCACACCAAGACTGTAGATGTCGCTCCGGCCGTCGATCGCCTGCGCCCGGGCCTGCTCCGGACTCATGTAGTGCGGCGTCCCGATCGACATGCCCGTTCCAGTGAGCTTCTGCCCCGACGCCGCCTTGGCGATGCCGAAGTCGGTCAGGAGGCACTGCCCGAACTCGTCGAACATGATGTTGTCGGGCTTGATGTCGCGGTGGACGATGCCGCGCTGTGCCGCGTAGCCCAGGGCGCTGCCGCCCTCGACGAGGAGCCGCCGGATCTCGGGCGGGGTGAGCCGCTTCCTCTCGCCGAGCACGGTCGAGAGCGAGCCCCCGCGCAGGAACTTCATCACGAAGTAGATCACCCGGCCGGAGCGGCCGACGCGATAGATCGGAATGATGTTCGGGTGCTCCAGCTGCGCGGCGGTCCGGGCCTCCCGCTGGAACCGTTCGACGAACTCGCCATCGAACGCCAGGGAAAACGGGAGCACCTTGATGGCCACCTCGCGCTCGAGCTGGCGGTCCCGCGCGCGGTAGACCATGGCCATCCCGCCCCGGCCGAGCTCCTCGACGATCTCGTACTCGGCCGCGATGGCCTCGCGGACGAGGTCCATTTCCTGGAGCGCACCGGTCGCGATCGCGTGGACCGGGGTGGTGGCCATCAGGTCGAGGCCGCAGGAGGGACAGAACTTCGATTTCCCTGTGATCTCACTGCCGCAGCGGGAGCAGAACATGCGCGGAAGGTACCCTCGTGTCGGGGTCAGTCAAGCGGGATAAGGCACTGGCGGATCGCGAGATGACTTGCAGAAAGACGGACAGGAGTCGGCTGGAGCCAACGGGCCGCGGGCGCCCCGAATCGGGAGCGAGATCGGCCCTTCCCGAGGGAGATTCCGCCTCCCATGACCTGGCGGCGACCAGGTCGCGCCGCTTGGCACATCCTGTGCACGGGTCCCTACGCGATTCCCCTGCCAAAACCCCGGGAGACACACCGTGGTTCCCTACCACACGATCGCCTTCAGCCAGCAGAAGCTTCGTGCCGCCTTGCGCCGTGCCTCCGGCCAGGAGCCCGCGTTCAACTACGGGTTCGTGGTGCATTCCCGCCGGCACAGTGAAGAGCCGACGTTGGGTCTCATCACGCTGAGTGGGGAGAGTCTTCCGTTGAGTGAGCGTCTGCTCAAGTCGGTGGACGGCATTCCGCTCTGGCTATTCGGCCACGCGCGCGTCACGTTCGGAGCGGGAAACACGATCGAGTCGGCCGAGGGGGGGAAGACCGACCCCAGGGACCGGCCACTCTCGTCGCTGGTAATGCAGATCGCCACGTTCGACACCAGCGCCGGCATCACCCAGCACATGGTACAGGTCGAGGCGCTGGTGAAAGCCGAGACGCTGGTGCAGCCGCTGCTGGTGCTGACCCACGAACGGCCGGCTGCCTGGCCGATGTAGGGCTATCCCTCCGCTTCCTTCGCCTGCTCTTCGTTCACGACCTCGAAGTCGGCCGTGCGCCGGTCGGTGCGGCCCTGTCCGTCGTCCACGATCACCTCGAGGGTGTACTGGCCCGGCTTGAGGCGGTCGAGCTTGAGGCTGCGGACGCTGTTCGCGACCGGGAAGGTCGCCTGATCGTCGAACTTGAGGCTGATGGCGGCTCCGCCACCACCAAAGATCTTCCGGAAGATCCCACCACTCCCGCCCTGCTTCCGCACTGCGATGCGCACCGAATAGGGCGTCCCTGAACTGAGTCCTTCAAGCTCGTAGTAGAGCTCCATCTCCTCGTTCCGTTTGAAGGTCCGGAGCGGGTTGAACATGACCGTGTCCTTGTCGGTACGGCGCCAGTACAGATTGGTGGAACGCGAGCCGAGCACGAGGTCGCTGAGCGCCAGCGCGGTCGAGGTGGGCTGGCCGACCCGCACCGTGTCGCGCGGGAGTACGACTCCGGACTCTTCACCCTGCTGCAGAGCCAACCGGTAGGTCATAAGACCCGGCGGCACCCTGAGCGCGACCCGCCCGACGAGGTACTCGCCGGGCGGCACCGGCGCGGGCGCCACGAAATGGCGCGTCGTGTCGAGCGCGCCGGCCACCCGTCCCAGGCGATCCATGGCCACGAAGCGCACGCGCACCGAGTAGAGATAGCCCTGGGTGACGGTCACCGGCTCGAGCCCGGTGCCGGCGATAGCATAGGCGATCTGGACCTGACTCCCGCTGGAGTCCCGGCCGACGGCGAGGACCTGGGTTTGGACCTTGAGCTCCTCGGGGAACTCGAGCTCATAGCTGTCGGTCTTGGTGCCGAGCGCGATGCTGGCCTGCCCTACCTGGCGCTCCTCGTCCTGGAAGCGTCCCGAGGAGACCCGGCCGGCCGTCTGCAGCCGCCCGTATATCGGGGCGAGGCGCTCCCTGGAAAGAAGAAGTTGCTGCGCCATCGGATCGCTCCGCCGGCCAGCCCGCCCTTAAGCGCGAGTGCGTTGCTGAATCCCAGGACGTCGAACAGGCTCTCCACCAGCTTGAAATCCTGCACGTCCTCCCGTGCCATGAAGTGGAAGATGAGATCGCCCTCGGGCCGCGCGTAGCGCCATGATTCGTTCGGCTCGAGGTTTGGCGCGGCGTACGTCGCGCGGCTCGTCGGCTCGCCGTGCCGGACGTAGATCACGCCGCGGTCGTCGAAGTCCCGGCTGCCGGAGCGGTAGCGCTCGACGATGTCGTAGTGTCGGTTGAGCGAGGTGAGATAGAAGTTCTTCCGCGCGTAGAAGAGACGCCGATAGTGCTCCCGAAGCCGCTCCCCATCCCCCCGCAGCTCCATCCGATCCCGCTCGCCCCAGAACCGACGCAGATAGGTCGCGCGATCCTCGCCGCGCTGGCGATCGAACTCTCCGAGGATGCTGTCGGTGACGATCGTCGCGAGGTCCGCCCGATAGCCCGCGACGGCGACCGAGTCGTCGAGCGCGGCGCCCTCGAAGTAGGGCTGAACGCCGTCGAATCGGCCGAGCAGGAAGAGCGTGCGCGCGGTCTCCAGGAGTCCGAGGGCCCGGTCGGGCCCGCGCTCGAGGTAGCCCTTGAAGGCAGCGAGCGCGGAATCTCCATCGCCCACCTCCCGCTCCACTCGCCCGCGGGCCAGCATGACCGGGGCATGTGTGGCCGCCTCCGTCGAGGCGGCTCTGCGGAGCGCTTGCAGTGCCACGTCCAGCTTGATGTTCACCCGCTGTCGGAGGGCGGTGTTGGCGAGGTCCACCAGCCCCTGGTCGAAGGCAGGGTCCACTTCGGCCGACCGGGCGAACGCCATGGCCGAACGGGTGAGCGCGTCCTTGCCGAGCATGGTCTTGATGCCGGTGACGAAGGAGATCTGGGAGTCGCCGATGCCGTATTCGGCGAAGCCCATCCCGTAGTGGCTGTAGGGCCAGTGGGGCTGCAGGTCGATCGCCCACTGGAACTCGGAAGCGGCATCCTCATAGTGGCTCTGCCCGCCCAGATCGCCCAGACGCACCGAGAGGAAGCCGAGCTTGAGGTGGGTCATGGCGTTGTTGCGGTCGGCCTTGGCCTCCTCGATGAGACGCTTCTCCAGCGCCAGCAGCCCGATCGAATCGGCGGTCGAAGCCAGGGAATCGCGAAAGCGCTCGATCTCGGTACGCTCGCCCGGCGATTGCGCCCGCAGCGGCAGAGAGACGGCGGCGATCAGTGCGAAGAGGAGCGCCGGCACTCGCCGACGACGCCGGTTTGGCGGGGCTGACATCGGTACGATCCTCATTGCGAACATCCTCGAGCATCCCCGAGCAAAGAGGCCACGCAAGAGCGCTACCACGGGGAAGCAGGTTGGGATCCGCCCTAGGAGACGCCCGGGCATAGCTCCAGCCCACACGGCTTTCAGTCCTCTCGCGAGCGCTCCCGAAGGAACTCGCGGATCCCATCCAGAATGGCCAACGCGTAGAGCCGGCGACCCTCTTCACTGCGAAGCGCGGCCTCCTGCTCCGGCACGATCATGAACAGCCCTTCGGTGAGCACCGAGGGAAGCCAGGTCCCACGGACCAGGGCCAGATCCCCCCGCCCCACGCCGAGATCCCGCAGCCCGAGTCGGCGCACCAGCTCGCGCTGGATCGCTCGGGCCAGCGGGACGCTGCGCGGGTGGTTGTAGTACGTACTGGTTCCGTTGTTGGTAAACGGGTTGACTCCGTCGGGGAGGGCGTTGTTGTGCACCGAGATCAGCAGATCGGCACCGCCCGCCTCGGCGAGTCTGACGCGGGCCTGCAGATCGAGGGGAGTATCCTCGGTCCGCGTCATCAGGACCTTCGCCCCTTCAGCCTCCAGCAGCCCGCGCAGCTCGAGCGCCACACCGAGGTTCGCCTCGGCTTCGCGCAGGCCGGTCGGGCCCGTGCACCGGCCGGAGGATGTCCGGCGTCGACCGCGATCAGCCGTCCGCGGAGCGGATGCCCGGAGTCGATTCGCGGCGGCCGGCGGATGTCGAGCAGCAGATCGCCTCGATCCCACCCGGCTCGGTATCCCCACACCGGATGCGCCAGGTGAAACGTCAGGGTGACTTCGGCCCCGGAGGCCTGGTCCCAGGCCACGCCCTCGACCAGTGAATCGGTGACCCCGTACCGAATCCAGTTGACGTCGCCCACGGTCCCGTACAATCGCAGCACCAGCGATCGGTCGTCTTCGACGACCTGGAAGGGGACCCGGCGCGAGACGGGGATGCGAACGGTGACGTGATCGCCGCGGGGAGTCAGGGTGAGAGAGCCCACCACCGCCGGCGTGGCGGGCGCCTCGTAGGCGCGATGGGCATTCTCGACCGCCACCCAGGCCTGGACGGATGGCGAGAGTTGCAGTCGGAGGTCGTCGTTGGCGCGCCCTCCGACCGGCGCGCGAGTTCCCGTGGGGAAGAACCAGTGATATGTCCCCTCCGGCAGGGCGCGGCCGACCACGACGCTGATCGGTATCACTCAGCTCCGCGATCAGGGGGAGGGAATCGAGCAGGGCGATCTGCAGTGGCCACCGGACGCGTGCGGTGTCGATGCCTCGGATGGCCTCGACGACAGCCCAGAGGGAGTCCGCAAAGAAGGGGTCGGACTCGGGCCCGCTGCACGGACCTGATCCGCAGGTCACCGGTGTCGCCACAGGCGCGATAGCCGCCAGCGGCGCCATTCGCGGCGGGAACAGGGGTCCGGGATCGGGACCGACTGCCCTGCCCCGCAGCAGGCCGGCATACCGCTCTCGCACGAGCGGTGTCGAGAGCTTCGCGATGTCGCGGTCGAAGGCTCGAACCGCGCCGGCCACGGGCTCACGGGCCGGCGCAGGGGTCAGCGGGACCAGGGTACCATCCGGCAGCCGCATGCGTACCAGCGCGCCCTCGCTGGCTCGCACGGAGATGGCCAGATACTCATCGCGCGGCCACCAGAGCGCGCCCCGCGGCGTGAGCGAGGCACTGTCGATCCACACCGGCGTCAATGGTGGCGGCGGCCGATAGTCGCCTCGACGGACGACGTGGTCCAGTGTTTGATCCGCGGAGTCGGTACCCGCTTCGATCCTGAACTGCATCAGACTATCGGGCGGAAGTGAAACCCACCCGAGCCAGGCACCGTTGGGCCAGACCCGCACCGGCTGACCGTTGATCGTCACTCGCGCATCGCCGGTGCCGGCGGAGCCGAAAAGAAAGGTGGAGTCACGCGCCGAAACCACGGCCCCGGCTGGCGGATAGACCACACGCAAGCGCCAGTGGCCCCCGGACCTCCGGCACCGGCGGAAGGCTGCCTGCTCGCAGCATCGAATCGCGGACAGCGGTGTCGGCGTTGGCGACCGGAAGCGGAGTGGTGCGGGTGGCGGGACCACGGGCACAGCCGGCCACCCAGAGGACGAGGGTCGCCCAAACGGGGGCTCGAACCGGGAGCATGGCTGCAAGGTACACGAGCGCTACAACTTACGCCAAGCGGACGTTGACGCTCCCGAGAGCCATCCGTATCTTCGTCAAACTCGTGACTTTCCGACCGGATCACAGGAAGGATATTCCCGTGTGACTCTCGCCGTCCCCGGCGATCGCCGTAGTGCAGACGGGCTTGCGAGGGGCCGCGCTCCCCTGAGGGTCGGATGACGAGCGCCGGTGTCCGCGTGTCCGTGTTTGGGAAAACCGACCTGGGCCGGAGCCGTGAGCACAACGAGGACACCTTCCTCGTTGCCGATCTCAGCACCGGCAATGCCAGCCTCCATCCCGACGTTCGCAACCACGAAATCGGTCCTCGCGGCTCGCTGTTCATGGTGGCCGACGGCATGGGCGGTGCGGCCGCCGGCGAGATCGCCAGCGCGATGGCGGTGGACCTGATCTTCCGGCATCTCGGCTCCGCCTGGGCCGGCGATTCGGACAGCTCCGCCAGCCGCTTCGCGTACCGTATGAAGGAAGCGGTAGAGCTGGCCAACGAGCAGATCTACGCCTACGCCCGAGAGCACCCCGAGGTCCGCGGCATGGGGACGACGGTGACGGCGGCCGGGGTCTACGGCGACGACCTCTACCTCACCCAGATCGGGGACAGCCGAGCCTATCTGGTGCGGAACGGCGAGGCGATTCAGCTCACCAAGGACCAGTCGCTCATGCAACGACTGGTGGACGCGGGCGAGTTGACGGAGGAGGAGGCGGAGCAGAGCGAGCGCCGCAACATCATTCTCCAGGCGCTCGGCCCGGATCCCCGAGTCAAGGTGGATCTCACCCATCAGACCCTGCGCCGCGGTGACACCCTCATCATCTGCTCGGACGGCCTGTCGGGTCTGGTGCGTCGGGAGGAGTTCGGCCGGATGGTCGATGGAGAATCCTGAGCTGCCCTCGCTCTGCGGCGCGCTGATCGACCTGGCCAACGAACGCGGTGGGCCGGACAACATCACGGTCGTGGCCGCCAAGTTCGAGGGTGAGGCACTGGCCGAGCCCAACGCGGCCGAAGACGTCGGCTACCAGGTGTACAACATCCCCGAGGGCGAGGCTGCGGAGGAACCGGCCCCGGCTGAGTCGGCGACCGAGCCGGTCACGGCGCTGCCCTCCGAGTCACCCGCCGAAGTCGGGCGGCCGCGCGGCCTCCTCGTCATGGCCGCCCTGCTCGCCGTCATCGCTCTCCTCCTGACGGTTCTGCTCTGAGCGCGTCCGCAAGCCCGACCGCGGCCCCGCTGCGCTTCAGGCTCGCGTGGGTCGCCGCTCTGTCGTTCGCCTCCGGCTTCCCTTTCGGAATCTTCAACGACCTGGTGCCGGTGCTCCTCCGCGCCTCCGGGGCCTCGCTCACGCAGATCGGATTGCTGAGCACCCTCTCCCTCCCGTGGGCGCTCAAATTTCTGTGGGCGCCTGCGGTGGATCGCTTCGGCAGCCGCAGGCACTGGATCGCGGGCTCGCAGCTCGGGCTCGCGCTCGTGCTTCTGCTGATGGCTTGGTCAGGCGCCGCGATCGGGCCGGCGTACTTCGGGCTCCTCCTTGCCCTGGTGGCTCTCTCAGCCACGCAGGACATCGCCATCGACGCCTACACGATCGAGCTCATGGATCGGAGCGAGCTGGGGCCGGCCAACGGCGCCAGAGTCACGGCCTATCGGCTCGGATGGATCGTGGCCGGGGGCGTACTGGTGGCCGCGTCCGCGTCACTCGGCTGGACGAAGGTGCTCCTGCTCGCCGCGGCGCTGTTCCTGATCGCCGCCGCGCTCAGTAGCCTGCTGCGGGAAGCCCGACCGGCCCTCGCCGAGCACCCGCCCCTGCTGGAGCCGCTCCGCGAGCTGCTGGCCCGCCCCGGGATAGTGGCGGCCGTGCTCTTCGTGCTGACGTTCAAGCTGGGTGATCTGGCGCTCACCACGATGGTGAAGCCGTTCTGGCTCGACAGCGGATACAGCGTGCAGCAGATCGGGTGGGTCCAGACGACGCTGGGGGTCGGCGCGTCCATCCTCGGCGCCATCGTCGGCGGCGTGGTGACCCAGCGAGCTGGGCGCATTCCACGCGCTGTGGGTGCTGGGCCTGGTTCAGGCGCTCTCGAACCTCGCGTATTGGGCGGCCGCGCTCGCGGGCACGCCGCTGCCGCTCATGTACGGTGCGGCGGTGATCGAGCAGTTCACCGGCGGGATGGGGACGGCGGCCTTCCTCACTTTCCTCATGACGCTGTCGGCTCGGCGTTTCGCCGCCACTCAGTTTGCGCTTCTGACGGCGCTATACCGCCTCGGCGGGATCGCCGCCGGCGCGGTATCCGGCGTGCTCGCCGAGCGACTCGGCTACGCGGACTATTTCCTCTTGACCTTTTGCCTGGCGCTGCCCGCCTTCGCCTTGATCCCCTGGATCCGCAGCTCCGCAGCACGCGACTGACCGGAGACCAGTCGGGTGAGGTCGCGGTCTACCCCAGGCGCCGCCGGATCCATCGCCCGACGGCCTCCTGCATCAACCGCTGCCGGTGCCAGGCCAGGAGCACGGGAGCGTCGCTGGGAATTTCGCCGAGCAGTCTTGGATGACCGAAGAGCACGATGAGATCGGCGCGCGCGGCTGAGCTGGCCAGCGCGTCGCGAGCGGACGGGCCGAGGCCCGATCGGCCCTTCCAGGCCCGCGGCTCGGAGAAGACCAGCACCACGCGAGACCCGCCATCGTAACGGCTCACGAGCTCGGGGCCGAGCGTGCGCTCGGTCCAGTCGCTTGGCCCCGGCGGATACGGCCCGCCGAGGTCGTCGTCCACCACCACCAGATCGGTGGGCCCGGTGAGCTCGGGTGGTGACCCTCGAAGCATCCCATGCGCCAGCAGCTCGTCCGCCAGCGCGGCCGCCGATTCGAACGGGCCCTTCGTCACCGGCGGCGTCGGAGCCGTCGCTGCGGCGAGTGCGTGCTCGTAGCGGCGCAGCGCCTCCTGTAACCGCGGCTCGGGCAAGGTGCCGCTGGCGAGCGCCTGCTCCAGCGCCTCACGCACGCGCCTCGGGTCATTGGGATACAGCAGCAGGTCCACGCCCGCAGCGATCGCCTCGACCGCGGCATCGGATTCTCTGCGCCCGACCAGCGCGCCGTCCATGATGAGTGCGTCGGTGACCACCAGGCCGTCGAATCCCAGCTCGCTCCGCAGCTGGTTCAGGATCGGGCGCGAGACCGTGGCCGGAGCGCCGGAGGGATCGAGGCGCGGGTAGGCCACGTGCGCGGTCATCAGGGTGGCGACGCCGCTCTCGATCGCGACGGCGAATGGCACCAGATCGCTGTCCCGCAGCGACGACGCGCTGGCGTCCACCACCGGCAGGGCGATGTGGGAGTCCACCGTCGTCCGGCCGTGACCCGGGAAAATGCTTGGCGCAGGCCAGAGCGCCGGCGCTCTGGCACCCTTCGACCCACGAGCGGACGTAAGTGGCCACGCGTGCGGGGTCCGAGCCAAAAGCCCGCGTCTGGACGATCGGGTTCTCCGGGAGCAGGTCGAGATCGGCCACCGGGGCGAACACCCAGTTGATTCCCACGGCGCGAGCCTCCTGGGCGGTTACCGCACCGGCCCAGCGGACCACCGCTGCGTCCTCCAACGCCGCGAGTGCCGCGGGAGGAGGGAATTCGGTGAGGCCGTTGACCTGCTGGCCTGCCCCCCGCTCCAGGTCCGAAGCGATCAGCAGCGGTCGCGCCGCCCGGCGGATCAAGTCTGCCGTGAGACGGCGCACCGACTCCACGGTGCCGCCGAACAGAATGAACCCGCCGACGCCGACGTCGAGCGCATCGGCGATCGCCGCGGCCTCGTGACCGAAGCCCGTCTCGGGACGCCAGCGCAATGCGGGGAGGATGAGCCGGCCGGACTGGCGGAGACATGCGACTCAGGCGGGCGTGATGCTGCCGAGCACGCGCGAACCGCCCGCGCCGGTCGCAGCGGGCACGTTGCCGGGCTGCCCATGCAGCGTGAGATAGCCCAGAAGAGCGAACGCCACGGCCTCCTTGGCATCGCCGGGAAAGAAGAGCTGGTCGAAGCGGCGGAGCGGCGGCGCTCCGGGTTGGGCGGCGAGATGGCGCTCGAGCGCGGCCATCAGCCCCGGATGGTGACAGCCACCGCCGGAGGCCACTACCTCGGCGCCGCCCGGGACCCAGCGCCCGACCGCGCGCGCGACGCTGCGAGCCGTGAGCTCCACGGCAGTCGCCACGCCATCGAAGCCCGGGGCCCGCTCGTGCAAGGCGCGAGCGTAGCTGTCGCCGAACCGCTCCCGGCCCGTGCTCTTGGGCGGCGCGGCCTCGAAGAAAGGATCGGCCAGCAGCTCTTCCACCAGCGCCTCGTCGGCCGTGCCCTGCGCGGCCAGCTTGCCGTCCCGGTCGTACGAGCGGCGCCGATCCACCAGCCGGGCGACGGCGTCGATGACCGCGACGCCGGGACCGGTATCGAAGGCCAGGACACCCTCCTCCTGGGCGCGACGCGGCACGTAGGTGAGGTTAGCCATCCCGCCGAGGTTGAGAAGCACGCGCGGCGCCTCCGGCGCGGCGAAGAGGAGCACGTCCGCCATCGGGACGAGGGGGGCGCCCTGCCCTCCCGCGGCGACGTCGCGCGGCCGGAAGCCGCTGACGACTCGCACACCGAACTGCTCGGCCAGAATCGCCGGCTCACCGAGCTGCCAGGTGACGAGCGGCGGCTCATGCCAGATAGTCTGCCCGGGAAACGCGATGAAGGCGATGTCCGAGGCGGGGACCCGCGCCTGATCCAACAGGACCTGCACCGCTTCGGCGGCCCATTCCGCGATCCGTACGTGCAGCCGGGCGAGCGCGGGCGCGCCGACCGTGCCGGCCGGATCCAGCGCGCCCCGGATCTCGGCTCGCTCCTTCGCGGAATAGGGACGGGTCACGAACGAGAGCAGCGACGCGTGGGTCGGGCCCTCGAGCCGGACCAGCGCTGCGTCCACGCCGTCGAGAGACGTTCCGGACATGAGGCCGATCGCCAGAGTGGGCCGCTCGCTCATGTGCTCCGCACCGGCGGCGGGTCTCCCACGATGGTCCGGAGATGCCCGGCATGATCCGCCAGCAGCTTCTCCGCCTCCGGCCGGGACACGCCGCGGCGTGCCATCACGATCGCGGTCTTCACGCGGCCATCGGCGGCCTCGATGCACTTCCCGCGCGGCCTCCCGGTCGAGCCCGGTGGTCTCCATCACGATGCGCTGGCTGCGGTCCACCAGCTTGTCGTTCCAGGCGCGGAGATCCACCATGAGATTGCCGTAGGTCTTGCCCAGACGAATCATCGCGCCGGTCGTGATGGTGTTGAGCACCAGCTTGGTCGCCGTGCCGGCCTTCATGCGGGTGGAGCCGGTGACGATCTCGGGGCCCACGAGGACGGTGATGCAGACGTCACACGTGTCCCGGAGCAGCGCGGGCGGCTCGGAGCAGGACACCAGGGCCGTGCGGCGCACCGAGTGCCTGCGCCCGACCGAGGGCGGCGCGCACGAAGGGGGTCGTTCCGCTCGCGGCGATGCCGATGACGACGTCCTTGCTGCCGACCCGGCGCGCGTCCATTTCGCCGATGCCGGCGTTGACGTCGTCCTCCGCTCCTTCGATCGATTTCACCAGCGCCGGGAGTCCGCCGGCAATGATGCCCACCACCATCTCGGGCGGGGTGCCGAACGTCGGCGGGCACTCCGCCGCATCGAGCACCCCGAGCCGGCCGCTCGTGCCCGCCCCCACGTACAGCAGGCGACCGCCGGCGCGGAACGCCGCTTCCACCAGATCCACCGCGCGCGCGATCTCCTGGCGCGCGCGAGCGACCGCGCCGGGAACGCTCGCGTCCTCGGCGCCGATGAGATCAACGATCTCCAGCGCGGAGGCGGTATCGATGGTGGCGCTGCGGGGGTTGCGCCGTTCGGTCAGGCGCGTATCGAGGTAGTCGTCAGCCACGCACGGGTATGATAGGGAGTATCCAAGCCTCAGCCCGGGCTAAATTAGACGGCGTGCATCTCCCGGGGCAACTCCGGGCTCCCTTCTCCATTCGCTCGAGGTCCGCGTGCCGATCCGCCGTCCGCTGTTGCTCCTCACTGCGCTTTCCCTCGCCACCGGCTGCGCCCGTGCTCCGGAGCCCGCGACTGGGATCTCGGCGAAATGGCCGCAGCGCGGCAAGGCGCGAGTCACGGAGGCCGACTCGGCGATGGTCGTCTCGGGACATCCGCTCGCCAGCGAGGTCGGCCGGGACATCCTGCGCCGCGGGGGCAACGCCGTGGACGCCGCCGTGGCCGTGGGCTTCGCGCTGGCGGTGGTCCACCCCGAGGCGGGAAACATCGGCGGCGGCGGGTTCATGGTGATCCGCATGGACGACGGCCAGGTGCGCGCGCTCGACTACCGGGAGACCGCACCGGGGCGCGCCAGCCGCGACATGTACCTCGACGAGCAGGGCGAGCCGACCGAGCGAGCGTCACCGGCCACCTGGCCGCCGGTGTGCCGGGCGCCGTGGCCGGATTGGTGGAGGCGCACAAGACGCTCGGCCGGCTGCCGTTCGCGGACGTGATCGCGCCCGCGATCCGACTCGCGCGGGAAGGATTCGTGGTCGACGAGTACCGCAGCCAGTCCATCGCCGGCGACAGCGTGCGGCTGTCCAGCTTTCCTGCCTCCCGGGCCAGTTTTCTCCCCAACGGCGGTCGCGCCGGTGCCGGGCACGATTCTGCGCCAGCCCGACCTCGGCGGCGACGCTCGAGGCGATCCGGGACCAGGGCGCCGCCGGATTCTACCAGGGCCGGGTGGCCGACCTCCTCGTCGCGGAGATGGAGCGCGGCGGCGGCCTGATCACGCCACGAGGACCTGGCCGCCTATCGAGCCATCTGGCGCGAGCCGGTCGACGATCAACTATCGCGGCCACACGATCTACTCGATGCCGCCGGCCTCATCGGGCGGCGTCACGATGGGCGAGATCCTCAACATCATGGAGGGCTACGACCCGCTTCCCGCCGTTCGGTACACCGGCCCTGCTGCACCGGGAGGCCGAGGCGATGCGCCGGGCGTTCACCGACCGGAACACCTACCTGGGCGACCCGGCGTTCGTGCAGAACCCGCTCGACCGGCTGCTCTCCAAGCAGTACGCCGCGGAGCTGCGCGCGGAGATCGGAGATCGCGCCTCGCCCACGCCCGCGTTCGATCCCGCCGCCGCGGGCGGCTCCTCCACCACGCACTACTCGGTCGTGGACGCGGAAGGGAACGCGGTCAGCTGCACCACCACCCTGAACGACAGCTACGGCAGTGCGGTCACGGTGACCGGCGCGGGCTTCCTCCTGAACGACGAGATGGACGACTTCGCGACCGCGCCGGGCAAACCGAACATGTACGGGCTGGTGCAGGGCGAGGCGAACGCGATCGCGCCGGGCAAGCGCATGCTGTCCGCGATGACGCCCGAGCATCGTGCTCGATTCGGCCGGCACGCTGCGCATGATCACGGGCACGCCGGGCGGCCCGCGCATCATCACGATGGTCTACCACATCATCTCGAACGTGATCGACCACCGGATGCCGCTGCCCGAGGCGGTGGCGGCGCCGCGGATGCACCACCAGGCGCTGCCCGACTCGCTGTCTGCTCGAGGCCGACGGATTCACCAGGGCGACGGTGGACTCCCTGCGGGCGCTGGGCCATGGCGTCTCGTTCCGGGAGCCATGGGGAGACGTCGAAGCGATCATTCGTACGCCGCGTGGCTGGCAAGGCGTGAGCGATTCCCGGCGAGGTGGAGGGGGAGCGGGATACTGAAGGGTCGGGAATAGAGAAGCGGGGCAGCGGGTCCTCCCGGACCCACTGCCCCGCTCTCTATTCCGACGCGTCTCAGTTTTGGGCCACGAACTTCTCATCCAAGCGTCAAGCGTCACCTGAGTTCCCTGGGGAACGACGACATCCCGGTCCTTGGTCTCGACCGCACGCTGGGCACCGACGGCGCCACCGAGCACGCCACCGATGATCGCGCCCGTACCTCCGCCGCCGAGCACACGGCCTACGATCGCACCGGCCGCGGCACCGGCCGCCGGCTTCGCGATGTCACCCGCGTTGGTTCCCCGACCCTCCAGCTTACTGTCGACGTGAGAGATCGAGGCGGCCAGCGGACGGCTACTCCCATTGATGGAGATGGAAACCGGCTTGATCGTCAGCGTGCCGGTGGAGTCACTCTTGTTCTCCGACTCCTTGATGGCAGTGACCTGCAGCGTCACCTTCGACCCCGCGGGAATCACGACCCGGCCCGAGGGGTTCTTCACATCGTTGGCCACCGTGGCCGTCACTTCATCGCCCACCTTGTTCTTGTGCGACCGGATCTCGGCATCGGTCGCGACGGCGAAGGCCATCCCGGACACCCAGGGAGCGGTCCACCGGCGCAGCGGGAGCTGCCGGAGCAGCCGGCGTGGAGGGCGCGGCGGTGGCGGGCTTCGGAGCCGGCTTGGGCTTCGGCTTCGGCTTGGGAGCCGGTGGCGGAGGCGCGGGTGTCGGCGCCGGCGTGGGCGCCGTATCTGCCGCCGGGGCGGGTTGATCGTTCAACTCGGCCGTCGTGTCCACCGGCGCGAGCTGCAAGTCGCGGCTCAGGCTGTCTGCGGTGGCGACGTCCCGCCGATCCCCGCCACCGCAGGCAGCAGCGGCGATCAGCGTAAGCGTAGCGAGGAGCGTTCTGGACATCGGATTCCTCCTTAAGTGACTTGCCCTGCCTTCACGGTACGATGACATTGCAGCGACGCTTATGAACGAATTGCGGTCGTTGCTGCCCTACCTCAGGCCCTACCGCCGTACCTACTCGTTCGGCCTCGTCCTCGTCGTCATCTCGAACTTCTTCACCACACTGGGCCCGCGCTTCCTGGAGCACGGCATCGACGCGCTCCGGGCCGGGGGGCCTTTCCGCGAGGTGCAGATCGCGGTGGCGTTGCTGGTCGGCGTCGCGCTGCTCGGCGGCCTCGCACGCTACGGCATGCGCCAATTGCTCAATAGCGGCAGCCGCCGCGTCGAGACGGACCTGCGCGACGCCTTGTACCGGCACCTCCAAGGATGTCGGCCGAATTCTACGACCGCTACCCCACCGGCGACGTGATGGCCCGGGCGACCAACGACCTGCTGGCGGTCCGGATGGTGGCCGGACCTGCGCTCATGTATCTGGTTGATACTAGTACACGAGCGTTGATGATTGCACCCGCCATGCTGGCCATGAGTCCCCGGCTGACCCTCCTGGCGCTGTTGCCCCTCCTCGGCCTCCCACTGGTCATGGTCAGCCTGGGCCGGGTGGTCCATAGCAGGTCCCAGGCCATCCAGGCCCAGTTCAGCGAGCTGACCAGTGAGGCCCACGAGAACCTGTCCGGGGTCCGGGTGGTCCGGGCCTACCGGCAGGAGGCGGCCGAGACGGCCCACTTCAGGACCTTGAGCCAGGACTACCTCGCGCGCAACCTGGACCTTGTGCGGGTGCAGGGCCTCTTCTTTCCCCTCCTCACGCTGCTGGGCGGTATCAGCGCCCTCGTGGTCCTCTACTACGGAGGACGCCTCGTGATGCAGGGGAGCGTCACCGTGGGAGAGTTCGTCGCCTTCGGCGTGTACCTGGGGATGCTGGTGTGGCCGATGATCGCACTCGGCTGGGCGGTTAACCTGGTGCAGCGCGGCGCGGCCTCCATGGCGCGGATCAACGAGCTCTTTCGAGAGCAGCCGGCCATTACGAGCTCGGCCAGGCCCCGACCTTTGCCCCAGACTCGAGGGGCGCGGGCGGTCGAGTTCGACGGGGTCTGGTTCCGCTATCCGGGGACCGCGGACCGAGGCTGGGCCCTTCAGGACGTGAGCTTCGAGGTCCCGGCCGGCCGTTCGCTCGCCGTCGTGGGCGCCACGGGGTCAGGGAAGTCCACCCTGGTGGACATGCTTGTCCGCGCCTATGACCCCGATCGGGGATCGGTCCGCATCGACGGCATCGATGTGAGGGAGATCACAATCGAGGAGCTGCGGCGGGCGGTGGGGTTCGTAGCCCAGGAGACGTTCCTGTTCGGCGAAACCCTGCGGGAGAACGTCCTGCTCGGGGCACCGGATGACGGACGCCTGGAACGAGTGGCAGAGGTGTCCCAGCTGAGCGAGGCGATCCCCTCGCTCCCCAGTGGGTTCGACACGATGCTCGGTGAGCGCGGCATCAACCTCTCAGGTGGACAGAAGCAGCGCGCCGCGATCGCGCGCGCGCTGGCCCAGGACCCGCCGGTGTTCGTCCTGGACGACGCACTGAGCGCGGTGGATGCCCACACCGAGGCGCGCATCCTCGCCGCCCTGCGAGGCGCGCTCGAGGGCCGCACTAGCATCATCGTCTCTCACCGCCTCGCGGCGGTACGGGAGGCCGATTGGATCCTGGTCCTCGCACGAGGGCCGCATCGTCGAGCAAGGGACCCACGCCGATCTGATCACCCGCGGCGGGCGCTACTGGGAACTGCTGCGCAGGCAGCAGCTGGAGGAGGAGCTGGAGGAGGTGGTGGAGTAAAGCGAGCGGGGACGACGGGCCACTCGCCGAGGCTAGGCGAAGCGCGCTGCTTCGTCATCCCGAGCGAAGCGAGGGACCTGCTCACCGGGGTTCGATACCCGCTGAGCAGGTCCCTCGGTCGCTACGCTTCCTCGGGATGAGGTAGGAGCGGATTCGACCCTGCTACAACTGCTCCCGCAGGAACTCCGGCGTGAATCCCTGCAGCCACCCCGCGAGCCGGGTGAACTCGCCGCTCAAAAGCAGGATCCCCACGAACACGAGCAGCGCGCCGCTGATCCGCATGACCCACGGCATGTAGCGACGGAATCGCTGGAACCAACCGAGAAACGACTCGACCGCGACGGCCGCGACGAGGAACGGCACAGCCAGCCCGGCGGAGTAGAACGCCAGCAGCAGCATCCCGCGCGAGACGTCGCCGGAGGTCGCCGCCAATCCCAGGATAGCGCCGAGCACCGGGCCGATACACGGCGTCCAGCCGGCACCAAAGGCCATTCCCACGAGCGCGGAACCCAGGTAGCCCACCGGCTTATGCTCCAGGTGCAGCCGCCGCTCCTGCGTCAGGAAGTCCACCTTGAAGACGCCGAGGCAGACGAGCCCGAAGAGGATGATGAGCAACCCGCCCAGGCGTTGGAGCCAGATCTGGTAATAGTTGAGTGCCCTGCCCAGCGCGGTAGCACTGGCGCCGAGCAGGATGAAGACCAGGGAAAACCCGGCGACGAAGCAGATCCCGTGGAGCAGAGCGGTGCGACGCCGCGAGCTCATCTCCGGCAGGGTCATCCCGGTAAGAAAACCGATGTAGGAAGGGACCAGCGGCAGTACGCAGGGCGAGAGAAAGCTGAGCAGGCCGGCCGCGAATGCGACGGCTACACCGAGCGCGACCGGCTCGTTCACGGCTTCTCCGCGGAGACGACCAGCTCCCGGCGTCGACAATCCCCGCAGACGCCATAGATCTCCACCCGATGCCGCTGATGCTCGTAGCCGTGCTCGTCCGCGAGGATGGGAAGCATACGCTCCAGTCGCTCGTTCTGGAATTCCACTACCCGACCGCAGCGCTCGCAGATGAGATGCTCGTGGTGCGCCTGCGCCGGCATCGCTTCGTAGCGCTTGAAGCCTTCGCCGAAGTCATGGGCGCGCACCAGCCCGCTCTCGACCAGAACCTCGAGGGTCCGGTAGACCGTCGCGGTTCCCACTGCCTCTCCCTGCTGCCTCAGCAGCCGGAGGATCTCGTCCACCGAGAGATGCTCCTCGGACAGGAGCACGATCTGGGCAACCTGGTCGCGCTGGCGCGTAACCGGTTGGTGATGATCGCGGAGATAGCGGCGGAAACGATCGAGGAGGGCCGCCCCCTCGCCCCTAGCGAGTCGGGTCATCGGCTACGGGGGCGAACCAGGCGTCGGGGGAGACCGGGAGCGGCGGGTGCTCGTCGTCGATGCGCCGCTGCGCGTCCTGCAGGAGCTGGCTGAGGGCCGCGGCGGGGCCGCTGCCGACCTCCTGGACCGACGACTCGAACTTCCCGCGCTCTTTGCCCCGAATGGCGAGCACGTAGCGGGCGGTGTAGATCCTCCGCCGGTCGCCATCTATCCGCGACAGCACTGCGGTGCCCCACTCACGGCCCTCGTGGCGCAGCGGGCTGAAGACCCACACCCCATCCACCTCGGCGGGCGGAACCGCTTCGGCCACGGCCTGGGCGAGCCGAACCCATCCGGGCCCGACGCCCGGCTCCGTCACGCCGGCCTCTGCTCCCATCGCTCGGTATAGAATCGAAGCACGTGCATGAAATCCTGGGCGTTGGTGACGACCCCGTAGGCCTGATGAGTCCCGCGATCCTTGAGCTTGTTGACCACGAACTCCGTCTGATCCACACAGATCGTCATCAATGGTGCCGGCGCCCCGTCGCAGAGGTGGAAGGCCGGCAGCATGTTTCCGACCGCGATGGCGTGAAGCGCGGTCGCGACGAAGATCGCTCCCGTCGCCTTCACAGTGTGCTCGCGCATCGCGTCCTGGGCGGCGAGCGAGTCGCTGTACACGCCCGGCAGCGGACCATCGTCGCGAATCGAGCCGGCCAACACGAAAGGCACCTTGTTGGTGACGAGCGCATGCATGATCCCGCTCTTGATCACCCCGGTTTCCACCGCGCGCTCGATGGAGCCCGCGGCCCGCACCCGGTTGATCGCACGCATGTGCAGCCCGTGACCGCCCTCGGTTGGCTGTCCCGTGTTGGTCATGCCCAGGGTGGTCCCGAAGATCGCGGCTTCGATGTCATGCACGGCGACCGCGTTTCCCGCCAGCACGGCCTGCACGTATCCATTGCGGATGAACCACTCGAAGTCGGCACGGGCCCGCGAGTGCACCAGCGCCGGTCCGGCCACCCAGATGAGGTAGCCACCTTTGCGCTTCTCCTCGCCGATCCGCGCGGCCAGCTCCTCGTAGTTGACCGGGCGCTCGCGACTCACTTCGGTGGACATGAAACGGAACTCGTTCGCGCCATGAGCGCCGCCGAGGAATCCTTGGGAGTGGACCACGATGCCCTCGGTTCCGTCCTCAGCCTCACCCATGGCGACCAGCTCGCCCTTCCGCAGACGACGCGGCTCGATGGTCTCCACCCCTCCGTCCCGCTTGACGACGACGCAGTCCATGCGCGGCCGGGTCGGCGCCAGCCAGCGGGAGCCAACCTTTACGTAGGTGGGCAGGTTGGAGGTCGAGAAGAAGCCTTCCGGAAGCACTCCGTCGGACGGGAGGGGCTCGAAGCGGGCCTCCGGCGCGCCGGCGAACGGCGGTCGGGTGAAATCCGGCAATGTGTTGGGGGTATCGGGCATACGCGGGTGGAAAGTAGGGGAGCGGCATGGGCGATACAAGCACCGCGCGAGCCGTCCGGGGGCGGTTAGTATTGATGCTTCTTCGAGGAGAGTTCATGCTCCGATTCGCCATTGGGTTCGCGGCACTTGCCATCGCCGCTCCACTCGTCGCCCAGGAGCCGGTCCGCACCGATACCACGGGGCGCGACACGACGCGGGTTACCAGGCTGCCGGAGCTCGAGGTTACCGTGACCCGAACAGCCGAGCCGCAGAGCCGGGTGCCTTTCGCCGTGGGTGTCCTGGACCAGAGGGAGTTGCGGCGGGGCCAGCAGACCGTGGGCATCGACGAGGCGCTCAACAACCTGCCCGGCGTCTTCGTCGCGAACCGGTACAACTACTCGCTCGATCAGCGGATCTCGATTCGGGGCTTCGGCAGCCGCTCGAACTTCGGGGTTCGCGGACTCAAGATCCTGCTCGACGGCATCCCACAGACACTCCCCGACGGGCAGAGTCAGCTCACCAACGTGGAGTTTGCCGACCTGGACCGCGCCGAGGTGTTGCGCGGGGCCAGCTCCTCGCTCTACGGGAACGCCTCGGGTGGAGTCATCTCGTTCCAGACACAGCGCGCCGACCCGGGACCGTTCGGACAGCGGATCCGAGTGCAGGGGGGCAGCGGGGAGCGGGAGAACGACGACTTCTACAAGTGGCAGAGCTGGACTTCCGCCCGATCGGGGAACGCCAGCGGCACGCTGTCCATCTCCCAGTTCAAGGCGGACGGGTTCCGTCAGCATAGCGCCGGTGAGTTCCGGCTGCTCAACGCCGGACTCGACTATGCCTTCGGCGGGTCCACGCTGGGCACGGTGCGCCTTGGTCTGGCCGACAACCCAGAGGCGCAGAACCCGGGGGCCCTGACGCTGGCCGAGTATCTCGCCAATCCGGATTCGGCCGCGGGCAACAACATTCTTCGCGGAGCCGACAAGGACGTGCAGCAGTACCAGCTCGCGCTCGGCATGAAGCATTACGACGCGGCCAGCAACGAATACGAGTTCAACGTGTTCGGCCTCACACGCGATCTGCAGAACCCCCTCGCCGCGCCGGTGCCTGGAGGTACCCCGACCCAGGGAACCTACGTGGACATCGACCGGGTGGTCGGTGGGGCGCGGGGGACGATGTCGCGGAAGCTGGGCGCCGACCCGACGGCGCCCAGGCTCACCGCCGGCGCGGATCTTCAGCTCATGCGGGACGATCGCGTGAACCTGGTGCAGGATGGCGGTGTCCCCACCGGCGCGGTGCTCCTCGACCAGCGCGAGAAGGTGATGGAGCTCGGCCCGTTCGCCCAGCTCCAGTGGAGCCCCCAGGAGCCCTTGCTGCTCAGCGCGGGCGCCAGGTACGACTGGGTACGATTCAGCCTGGCCGACAACTTCCTGGCCGACGGAGACGACAGCGGGGAACGCACGATGTCGGCGGCGAGCGGCAACATCGGCGGGAGCTGGGCGTTCGGCGACCATCTGGTGCCGTACGTCAATATCTCGACCGCGTTCGAGACCCCGACGACAACCGAGCTGGTGAACCAACCCGACGGCTCCGGCGGATTCAACCAGGACCTGGGGCCGCAGCGCGCGGTGAACTACGAGGTCGGCGCGCGCGGCCGCCCGCTGCCCAACCTGACGTTTTCGATCGCGGTGTTTCTCGGGCGGATCACCGACGCGATCGTCCAGCAGCAGGAAGTAGGGGGCCGGGCGTTCTTCCGCAACGAGGGGAAGACCCACAACGACGGAGCGGAGATCGGAGTCACCTACTCACCGATCGAAGCGATCACGCTGCAGGGTGCGTACACCCGGGCACGGTATCGCTTCGTGGGCGGAGACTTCGACGGCAACCGTCTGCCCGGGGTTCCCGATCATTTCTGGCGCTTCGGCCTTCGGACATCCCTGGCGCAGGGGTTTTTCCTCGATGCGGACCAGACGATTGCGTCATCGGTGCCTGCCGACGATGCGAACACGATCATCATCGACTCGTGGAACGCCGGCGTGACCAATCTGCGACTCGGCTGGGAGGGCAGCACCGGCAGTCTGCTGCTCGGACCGTTCATCGGCGTCAACAACCTGTGGGACCGACGATATGTCGGTTCCGTGACCCTGAACGGCGCCGGGGGACGCGTCATCGAGCCGTCTCCACGCCGGGTGATCTACGTGGGCGCGGAGATCGGGTATCGGACGGAGTAACGGGTTCCGTCTAGAGCAGGCTCACGGGATCGCGGTCGACGACAATGCGAATCCCACCACGCCGTCCAAGCCGCTTCGCGGCGTACCGCACCACGCGCCCGAGTGACGGGGACGGGCCCTTGAGCAACACGTGCCAGCGCCAGCGATCCTTGATCCGGGAAAGGGGGCAGGGCGCCGGCCCGAGAACCGTGATCGGAAGCGTGTGACGGTCGACCAGACCTGCGTACCAGTCGGCGATCTGGGCCGCGCTCTGCCCCACCCGTTGTTCCTCCGCCCCTGATATCAGCACGTTCACGAGCGACGTCTCCGGCGGATATGGCGGCGAGCGCCGCAGCTCTAGCTCCTGGGCGAGAAATCCCTCGGTGTCGTGCCGGGCGGCCCAGACGAGTGCGTGGTGCGCCGGATGTCGCGTCTGTACCAGCACTCTTCCGCCCTTGGGTCCCCTTCCCGCCCTGCCCGCCACTTGCGCCAGCAGCTGAAAGGTCCGCTCGGCCGACCGGAAGTCGGGGAGGTAGAGGCCGATATCCGCATCCACGACCCCGACCAGCGTCACGTTGGGGAAGTCGAGGCCCTTCGCGATCATCTGGGTGCCGAGCAGCAGGTCCACCTCGCCGGACTCCACCTGGGCCAGGATGCGCTGGTGGGACCACTTGGTGCTCGTCGTGTCCAGATCCATTCGGGCGATGCGCGCTTTGGGATAGCGCTCACTCAGCACTCGCTCGACCTGCTGGGTACCGACCCCTCGCATCTGCTGGACCGGATTGGCGCAGACCCGGCAGGAGTAAGGAATCGCCTCCTCGTGGCCGCAATAGTGGCACCTGAGCCCGGCAGGCGCGGTGTGCACCGTGAGAGAGATGTTGCAGCGGGGGCACTGCCAGACTTCGCCGCAGTCCGGACAGTGCAGGAACGCGGCGTACCCCCGGCGATTCAGCAGCAAGAGGGTCTGCTCGCGGCGGGCCAAAGTCTCCACGATCGCGCGGTCGAGCGCCTCCGACCACGGCACTGCCCCAGTGCCGTCTACCTTGGACGCCACCCGGAGATCCACCAACTCGACCGGCGGCAGCGGACGCAAGCCCACCCGCTCCGGGAGCCGGAGCAGGCGCAGTGGCTCGTCGCTCCTGACCATCGACTCGAGCGAAGGCGTGGCGCTCCCGAGCACCAGGCGTGCGCCCTCGATGCGCGCTCGCACGGCGGCAACGTCGCGCGCGTGGTAGCGAGGGACTTCGCCGTTCTTGTAGCTGGCCTCGTGCTCCTCGTCCACGACAACGATGCCGAGGTCGGGCACCGGGGCGAACACCGCGGACCGGGCTCCGACGGCGACGCGGCGCTCGCCACGCCGCAGCAGCCGCCACGCATCCGCCCGCTCTCCGTCGGATAGCCCGCTGTGGAGCACGGCGACCTGGTCGCCGAAGGCTCCGCGCAGCCGGCTCACGGTCTGGGGCGTCAGGCCGATCTCGGGCACCAGCACGATCGCGCCGCGGCCGCGGGCGAGCTCACGGCGAACCGCCTCCAGGTACACCAGCGTCTTTCCGCTTCCGGTCACGCCGAAAAGCAGCGCTCCGGCACCGGCATCGAGCGACTCGATGGCCGCCAGCGCGCTGGACTGCGCGGAGGTAAGCCGTTCGGGTGGCGCCGAGGCGGGGAGCGAGGCAAAGGGGTCGCGCACCCGCTCACTTTCCGCGATCGTCGCGATGCCGCGCTTCACCAGGGCGCGCACCACGGCATCGCCGAATCCAAGCTGGTCCACGATGTGCCGCACCTGCGCTTTGCCACCCGACGCCTCGAGCGCCTCGTACAGGGCCCGCTGCCGGGGAGATCGCCGGAAGAGCGCGTCGCGCTCGATCAAGGTGCGCGGATCGCCGGCCAGCGCGAGAAAGCGCTCCGTCGCCGTGCCCATGTCCGTTTCTGGCGGCTCGATCCGGAGCGCGACGGCATCGACTCGTGCCAGACGGTCGAGCGCGTCCCACACGGGCCGGCGGAGAGCACGCGCGAGCGAGGAGACCGGCGCTTCCCCACCCTTTCGCTCCAGCCACGCCACGATCTCCCCCGCGAGCCCTCCCGCAGGCGCGGGCCCTGCGAGCGTCGCGATCACCCGCGACTCGCCCCACATGCCGGTCGGGAGCATGCACCGCAGTGTGAGGCCGATCGGGGCGCCGTAATAGGCGGCGACCCATTCGCCGGTAGCCAGAAGCCCGGGAGGAATCGCCGGCACGGGATCGGGAGCGGCGAGAATGTCGCGCGCCGTGGCCTCGGGCGCGGCCGCGTCCACGGCGGTCGCGATGCCCACCAGCTCGCGGCGGCGCACGGGCACGACCACTCGCGCGCCCGGGACGATCCGGTCGGCCAGTGTGTCGGGAATGCGGTAGGTGTACGGTTGGGCGAGCGGGAGCGGCAGTGCGACGAGAGCGAACCGGTCGGTCATCTCCGCCGGACGCCCAGGCCGGGCCCGGTGGGAAGCGTGACCTGCCCGCCGTCGATCGAGGCACCCACGAAGGGATCGTTGGACAGCAGCGCGGCGCCGTCCAGGTCCACGATGTCCACCAGCGGCGTGAAATGCGCGGCAGCGGTGATCCCGATCGAGCTCTCGATCATGCAGCCCACCATGACCATGAGGCCGTGTGCCCGCGCGATCGCGATCATCCGAAGCGCTTCCCGCAGACTGCCGCATTTGGCGAGCTTGATGTTGATCCCGTCCACCTTGCCCACCAGCGGCGGGATATCGACTGCAGTCTTGCAGCTCTCGTCGGCAATGACGGGAATGTCGGCCCGGCGGGTGATCTCGCCGAGACCGTCGAGCTCGTTGGGTGGAAGCGGCTGTTCCAGCACGGTAACCCCGTACTCCTTCAGGACGGGAAGCATGGCAATGGCCTGCTTGACCGTCCAGCCGCAGTTGGCGTCCACCCGGATCTCCTTGTCGGTCGCATCCCGGATGGTGCGGAGAATTTCCTCATCCCGATCGGTCCCCAGCTTGATCTTGAGGATCGGGTATTGCTCGGCCTCGAGGACCTTGGCCCGGACCTTTTCCGGTGTGTCGAGCCCGATCGTGAAGGTCGACCGGGGGGCCTTGGAGGGGTTCAGACCCCAGAGCCGGTACACCGGAATGCCGAGCCGCTTGCCGACGAGATCGTGCAGCGCGGCGGACAGCGCCGCGCGGGCGGCGGGATTCTCACGCAGCATCAGGCCCCAGCGCCGCTCCGCTTCCTCGATGTCGAAGGGGTCCGACGGAAGTGCGGTGGCGTAATAGTTCACAGCCGACAGCACGGACTCCGGGGTCTCGCCATAGAACTTGGTGGCCGCCGCCTCACCCCACCCCTCGTTGCCTTCCCCGTCGCGCAGCCGTACCCACAGCGTCCGGTAGTCGCTCTGTCCACCCCGCGCGATGATGAAGGGATGGCGGGTACGAAGCTCCAGATACTCGGCTTCCATCCGGAGAGGCTGAGTCACATGACCCTCGTAGGGAGTAGCAGTACGGTCATTACGCGTCCAGGGCCGCGATGTGGGCCAAGGCTCCTTCGGCGATCCGCGACGGAACGTAACCGCCCTCGAGCAGCCCGACGATGGGTGCCTTGGGCAGTCGGTCGCGCAGTCGTCGGGTCAGGTCGGCGTAGTGCTGTGGCTCGAGGGTGAATCCGCCGAGCGGATCGCCACGCATCGCGTCGAAGCCCGCCGAGATCAGTACGAGGTCAGGTGTCCATCCGGTCGTCGCCGCGATCACGGCGGCCCACAGGTCGTCCACGTAGAGCGTGGCCGGCAGGCCGGGGCCCCGCGGCACGTTGAACACGTTGCCTACGCCTCGCTCATCCGCCATGCCGGTGCCCGGGTACCACGGATGTTGATGGAGGGACACGAATCGCACGGTGGCGTCGGACTCCACCAGTGCCTGTGTGCCGTTCCCGTGGTGCACGTCCCAGTCCACGATGAGGACCCGGGCAAGCCCGCTCCGCTGGGCGTAGCGCGCCGCGACCACGACGTTGTTGACCAGACAAAAGCCCATCCCTCGGGCCGCCAGCGCGTGATGACCCGGGGGTCGGGCGGCGACGAAGGCGTGTCCCCGGCTCGCGCGAGCGTGGTCCACCGCCGAGCGCACCGCACCGGTGGCCCCAAGCACGGCCCGCCAGCTGGCCTCGTTGAGGATGGTATCGAGGAAGAGCGCCCCGCCGCCCCGTGCGCTCATCGCCTCGAGTCCGCGGAGATAGCCGTCGGGATGAACCGCGAGCAGGAGGTCGCGGCCCCCCGCATCGCTCTCGACGACGCGGGCGCGCGGATCCTGTCGGACCCGCTCCAGCAGGGTCGCCAGGCGAGCGGGCGTCTCAGGATGATCCGGTCCGGGATCATGCCGGACACAGTCTGGATGGGTGAACACCGGAACGGCCACCTCAGCCACCGAGCAGCTTGCGCAGCGATTCGGTCTCTTCCCGGAGGTCTCGGCGTGCTTCGGCGATCTCGTCGAGGCGGCGCAGGTAGCGGCGGTACGCGTGGAGCGCCAGGCCCGATGAGAGGAGGAGGACGATGCCGATGATGACGAGCCAGGTGCGCCCCATCCACCATCCCAAGGCGACCAGCGCCGCGCCGTCGAAGGCCAGGAAGGCCGAAGCGAAGAGCGTGAGCGTCCGCACGTCTCGCCGCTACCGAACCGGCCGGCGCCGCCGCGGAAGCACGATGAGCGCGCCGTTCGGCACCAGGCCGGCGTCCGCCAGCGACCGAGTTTCGTCGGACAGCTCGGCGCCGCGGAACTTGAGGACGTAGCCGTCGGGGTCGCGCGTGACCCGGGTGGCTTTGAGCGCCTGCCGCTTGACCTCCCCCAGCGGGGTGCTCTCGGGCAGATCGAGGTGAACCTCGTCCCACGCGTCCTGCACCATTACCCGGAGCGGAAGAGTCCCGCTCATGCCGCGGTTTCTCCGGCCGCCGGAAGGGTCGAGAGGAAACGGTCTACCGGCTGATCGAAGAGCAGCGTCGAGGCGCGCACCCGGGTACCGCCTGGAACCGGGATCACGGCGAGCGCGATCTCTTCGCCCCCCTGCCCCCGCAGGACGAGGTAGCCTGGCCCTTCCTTCTCTGGGAAGGCGGCGTACATGGGCACGCGCTCGGCGAAGAACTCCTTGGCGCGACGTAAAACCTCGGCGCCGTCCAGCGTCGTGACGACCTCGAAGACCATGAGCGACTCAGTGGGTTGAGTGAGCGGGCCGCGGCGACCCGATGGCGATGCCGGTCGGCTGGCCGGGAACCGAGATGCTGGCGACGACCTTACGTGCGGCAAGATCGATCATGTCCACCGCACCCGGATCCGAGCCGACCGATTCGCACGAAATATACGCGACGCGGCTGTCCGGCGAGAAGGCAATGCCGTGCACGACCGGCTTGCTGGTGGGGACGCGGGCGATCTCCTTGAGGGTCACGGCGTCCACCACGCTCACGCTGCGATCCTTCTTGTTGGTCACCAGGACCAGCTTCCCATCGGGCGTCGGCTCGACGTTGTATGCGCCTTTGCCCGCCGGCAGCTCTCCGACCCGCTTGAAGGAGGTCGCATCCCACACCTGAAGCGTATTGGCCGTGTTGCAGGCGACGTAGAGTCGTCGGTCGTCGGGCGCCACGCTGACGTAGGTCGGCGCGCACGCGGCGCCGTGGCCGGCGGTGGAATGTCCCGCGCCGGTCGAGGTCCGCCGGAGCAGTTTGAGGGTGCCCACGTCGAACTCCAGCAGCTCGTCGCTGTGCATGCACGACACGTAGATCCGCGTCCCGGCCCGGTTCGATTTCACCCCGTGCGGCATGTCGCAGGCGGGCAGGTCGGTGATCTTGTTCATCGTCGGCGTGTGGACGACGGTGACGACGTTTTCCCGCGGGTGGTCGCCGTGGAAATCGGAGTTGGCGACGAAGGCGTACTGCCCATCCGGCGTCAGCGCGATCGTGGTCGGGAAGAGCTCGGTCTGCGCCCTGCCGACGTAGGCGTCGCTCGCGTCGAGCTTCCAGAGAGAGCCGAACGGCGTGCCGTGGGCGATGGAGACGTAGTAGCTCTTGCCGTCCGGCGCCACGGCGAGGTTGTGCGGCCCGTCGTTGTCGGACGGCATCGTGCCGACCTGGACGACGCGGTCCACGGTGAGGCCATTGGCCGAGGGCCGCAGCCAGGTGACCACGTCGCCGGCTTCGCTCACCACGCCCACGCGATACCCGGGGTCGGGCTGCTGCGCCGCGAGCGGCGTCGTCAGGGTGAGGAGAATCAGAGCGCGGAGCATCAGGAAATAAGATAGTCTAAGGGTTCGGCCCGGACAGTTTCGCTGAAGACCGTCGAAGGCCGAAGCAGGTCGAGCAGCCCCGGCTTCCTGCGAAGCACCAGGATCAGGTCTCCCTCGGGTGGATCGGCGATACCCTCGATTGTCAGGAAGGCCGGGAAGGTGGCATTCCCCGGAACCGCCACCCGGTAGCGCCGCTCGCGCCAGACCGCCTCGACCGTGCCGCCAAGCTCGGCGACGATGCGATCGATGAAGTGGTCGTCCTCCACCCTCCACATCCCCTCACCGACCGGCTCACCCCGCTGGAAGAACATCGGGTCGAACGGTTCCCCGTCGTGCCGGGCGAAGTTCTGCTCGACCGCCCAGTCCAGCTCCTCCAGATCGGGGGTCCGCGCCCGCCACTCCAGGTGGTGGCGCAGCTCGTGGGTCAACGTCTCCCAGGCTTCCTCCCGCCAGTCGAGTCCGCCATTCACCCGGGCCAGCGCGGCGAAGGATCCGTGGTACAGGACCACGCGACTCTGCACCGACTCGGGACCACCCCCGGCGCCCTCGGGCAGCGGGATGCACTCGCCCATGGTGTAGATGTCGGAACGCGTCGGATGCGGAACCGTGCGGGGCGAGACGACGATCTCGGCGATCCCCTGAAGGAATTCTCGGGGGACTTCGTCGGCCATCCGGCGGACCATGCCCTCGAAGTCGGCGAGGCGCATGCCTCAGGCTTTCCCGTTCACCCTCTCCGCGACGTATGCGGCCACCCGGTCCATGCCCACCCGCTCCTGCTGCATGGAGTCCCGATGCCGGACGGTCACCGTCCGATTCGCCAGCGTGTCACCGTCCACCGTGATCCCGAACGGTGTTCCCGCTTCATCCATGCGCCGGTAGCGTCGGCCGATGGCGCCGCTGTCGTCGTAGAAGGCCGGGAAGCATCGCTTGAGGTCGTGATACAGCTCGGTCGCGACCTCCGGCATGCCGTCCTTCCGCACCAGTGGAAACACGCCGGCCTTGATGGGGGCGACTGCCGGATGCAGCCCGAGCACGACGCGGGTCTCGCCTTCCACTTCCTCTTCCCGATAGGCATCGACCAGCAGGGTGAGCGCCACCCGGTCGGCCCCGGCGGACGTCTCCACGATGAACGGCAGGTAGCGCTCGTTCGCCGCCTGGTCGAAATACTCCAGCTTCTTGCCGGAGAACTCCTGGTGCCGGCCGAGGTCGAAGTCACCGCGGTTGTGAATGCCCTCGATCTCCTGCCAGCCGAACGGAAACTCGTACTGGATGTCGAACGCGGCGCGGGCGTAGTGGGCGAGCTCCTCCGGACCGTGCTGGTGCCATTGCAGCCGCGCGGGGTTGAGACCGAGCGACCGGTGCCATTCCATCCGCCATTCCCGCCACTTCTCGAACCAGTCCGCATCGGTGCCCGGCTTCACGAAGAACTGCATCTCCATCTGCTCGAACTCGCGGGTGCGGAAGATGAAGTTCCCGGGCGTGATCTCGTTGCGGAACGCCTTGCCGATCTGGGCGATGCCGAACGGAATCTTTTGCCGGCTGCTCTGGAGCACGTTCAGGTAATTGACGTAGATCCCCTGCGCCGTCTCCGGTCTCAGGTAGACGATGGCCGCCTGCTCCTCGACCGGCCCCATGAACGTCTTGAACATGAGGTTGAAGAGCCTCGGCTCGGTCAGCGTCCCGCGGCTTCCACATACGGGGCACTGGGCGTCGGGCTGGCCGGGGGTTCCCTTGAGGCGCGGGTCGTCCGCCCGGAAGCGATTCTTGCACTGCCGGCAGTCCACCAGCGGATCGGTGAATCCCGAGACGTGCCCGGACGCTTCCCAGACGCGCGGATGCATCAGAATGGCGGCATCGAGGCCCTCGATATCGTCCCGCGCGTGGACCATGGCCTGCCACCAGCGGTCCTTCACGTTCTTCTTGAGCTCCACGCCGAGCGGCCCGTAGTCCCACACGGAGCCAAGGCCGCCATAGATCTCGGAGGATTGAAAGACGAAGCCGCGGCGCTTGGCGAGGGAGACCAGCTTGTCCATCACGGTGGTATCGGCCATCGAATCGTTCGCTCGTTCGGTGTCGAGGTCAGAAGGTGCGGAAAGATAGACGCACCCCACCCGCCTTGCCTTCTCCCGCGCCGTCCTGCGGCAAAATCCCCCGCGCGCCTGGTCGGGTGGAGCGGTTGCCATTTGCTCAACGCATTGTCTGACAAAGACTTAGATAGGAGGGTGAGCGGGGCCGTAAACTTGCACCACAGGGGACACCGCGTCCGCAGGTTGGGTCGTGAACCACTCCCCGGAGCCTCAAGAAATCGCTGGGTCCTCCCCCGCTGCCGCCGCCAGGCCGGCCGCCGGCGTAGCCACGCTCGCTCGCGACCTGTCGGACTTCCTGGTCGAGTTCTCCATCGTGCTGCACAAGCGGACGATGTACCCTGCCGGCCATCCTCACCTCGAGGAAGGTACCTCGCGGTTCGTCCATCGTCTCGACCAGCTGCTGGAGCGGCGGGAGTGGCTGATCATCGGCGTCGCGCGCCACCAGTTGATCATCGGCGGTGTGGCCACCGAGCCGCGCAACGCGCTCCTCAGCGATCTCGCCCGGCGGCTGCACCGCCAGCGGGTCGCCAGCCTGAGGTTCGAACGCGGTGTGACCCAGGAAGAAGTGGATCAGCTCCTCGGTGGTCTCACCACGGATCCGGACGACACCACCCGTCCGCTCGGCCTCGACGTCGAGCGCACCGAACCGTGGCAGCACATCCAGATTCAAGCCCCCGAGTTCGGGCGGCTGCTCCTCGATGGCGACGCCGCCGAAGCGTCCGTGGGCTCCGCCGACGAGTTGTGGATCGGTCTGGCGAATCTTGCCCTTTCGGCCGACGAAGTGGCAGCGTCGGGCCGGGAAGATCCCTTGATCGTCGCCCGCGCCATCGACGATCAGGTCGGCCAGGCGGCCTATGACCGGGTAGTGCTCGACTATCTCGCCAGCATGGCCGAGGAGATCTCGGGCGACACCGGTGGGTGGGACCAGCAGGCGCGGGAACGGGTCTCACGGCTCGTGGCGAACCTGCACCCCGAGACGCTGCGTAGCCTGCTCCTCGCGGGCGCGAATCACGCCGAACGCCGGCGCTTCGTCCTCATGGCATCCGAGGTGTTCGCGGTGGATGCAGTGGTAGAGCTGGTGGAGGCCGCGGCGCTCACGACCGGGCAGACCATCTCGAACCACTTGCTCCGATTGCTGCACAAGTTCGCCCAACACGCCGAGTCGGGCGGCCAGGTACGGACCGAGGCGGAATCGGTCCTTCGGCGCCAGGTCGCTCGCCTCGTCGCCGATTGGGAGCTCGACGATCCGAATCCCTCCGAATACACCGCCGTTCTCGATGGGATGGCCCGCCACGCGGCGGCCGGGGGCGTCGTCGAGGCGGAACCCAACGGCTGCGAGGCCGAAAGCGTGCTCCAGATCGGCTTGGAGACCGGATGCCTCGGCCCCAGGGTCTATGCGGCACTCGACCGGCTCGGCAGCGAACAGCGGTTCGGTCGAGCGGCGGCGCTCCTGGCCGGCGCCCCGTCTCCAGAGGTGGCGAATGCGCTGTGGGGGCACGTCGCCACGCCGGCCCGGCTCCGCGACGAGCTGGCATCTCGTCCCATGGACTTCGCCACTGTGGAAGGTTTGGCGCTTCGGCTGGGCGAGACTGCCGTCGATCCTCTGCTCGACCGGCTCGAGACCGCGGAGGATCAGGGAACGCGCGCCAAGCTCCTCAAGGCTGCTCGGCCAGTTTGGCGCACCGGCTGCCCAGGCGGCCGTCCTGCGCCTGCCTCGCGCGCCGTGGTACATGCAGCGGAACGTCCTGGTTCTGCTGCGAACCCTTCGCGCCTCGCCCGAAGGATTTTCCCCCGTGAGCTACGCCAGGCATGCCGACTACCGGGTGCGACGCGAGGCCTACCGGCTCCTGCTGGATCATCCCCAACACCGCACCTCGACGCTGAACCACGGCCTGGCCGACACGGATGCCGGTGTCGTGCAGATCGTCCTCCACGCCGCGCTCGAATCCTGTCCACCGGAGTCGGTGAAGGCACTCGAGCGCTTTCTGGTGACCCCCCGTCACACCCCGGAGCTCCGCGCGTTGGCCGTCAGGGTCCTCGCCCGGGCGACCGGCGGCGAGCAGGTCCATCCGCGGATCGTCCAGCTCGCGGGCGAGCGGCGTTTCCTTCGGGGCTGGCGCCTGGCGCCCAAGTCCCCCGTGGTGCTCGCGGCGCTCAGCGTGCTCGCCAAACACTGGAGCGCCCATCCGGAAGCGGCGGGTCTGCTCGACTTGGCGCGCGCTCACCCCGATCCCGACTTCCGGTTGGCGGCGGAGGCGCGGTTCGCATGAGCGATCCGGTTCGCTTCCTGCGGTCGTTCTCCCAGGCGCTTTCCACCTTGGCGCTGTACGGTCCGTCGCATCCGGTGACGGCCCGGGTGGTGGAATCGGCTTACCGCGAGCTGACGGAGCTCCAGGCCTCGAACGCGGCGATCGACTTCACCTTCCTGCCGGGCGAGGTGCTCTTCGGCCGCGACCTGCTGCCGGAGCTGGAGACCTGGGAGTGGACCTCGCGTCTGGCCCAAGCCGGTATCGAGCGGTTGGAGCTCACGGGGCCGGTGGCGCAGGATCACTTTGAGCGCTTTCTCGGGACAGGTGGCCGCCGCCCTGGGCATGGAGTCGAGCTCGTCGGCCAACGTCTGGCAGGACGGCCCGGCCACCATCCGCTTCGGGCGCCTCCGGGTCGGAGGTGTCGAATCCGGCCTCCAACCCCGATCTGCTCAAAGTGGCGACGCTGGCGTACTCACTTCGTGACGAGCGCGAGACGGTCGCCTGGCTTCATCAGGAGGCTTCCGAGGAAGGTCGAATCCCCGCGCTCGAGGCCTACGGCGTGGTCCAATCGCTCTCCCTGGCGATGCGCGGGGGACACGCGATGATGCTTCCGCTGCTGGAACTCAAGGAATTCGATCAGTACACCACCACCCACGCCCTCAACGTGGCGGTGCTCACGATGGGGCTGGCGGAATTCCTGGGCATGGGCCCGACGATGGTGCGCGGATTCGGATTGGCGGGGCTGCTGCACGATCTCGGGAAGATCAAGATCCCGCGCGAGATCCTGACGAAGCCGGGGAAGCTCACCCCCGAGGAGCGCAAGATCGTGGAGGCCCATCCGGCCGATGGCGCCCGCATGATTCTCGAGGGACAGGAGCCGCTGGATCTCGCGGCGACGGTCGCCTACGAGCACCACCTGCACGTCGACGGCCACGGATATCCGACGCTGCACTATCCCCGGGAGGCCCACCATGCCAGCCGGCTGGTGCACGTGTGCGACGTCTATGACGCGCTCCGCACCAAGCGTCCCTACCGTGACGCGTGGACATCGGCAGCCGCGCTGTCGTACATCCGCGGACGCGCGGGCAGCGAGTTCGACCCGGCGGCGGTCGAGGCCTTCTCGAACATGATGGAGCGCTGGGAATCCCGGATCACGCTGCAGTCGGCCTGAGCGGCGCGGCTTAGCCTGCGCGCTCGGGTCCTTCCCTTCTCCTGCACATCCCGCACGATCAGTTCGCCATGTCCCCGAGCGTTTTCAATGAACAGCCGGTTGGCGTCGTTCCCGCTCGCGATCACCCCCGCGAGGTAGATGCCGGGTAGCGGCGTAGCCATCGTCCGCTCGTCGTGCTCCGGGATACCGCTCGCCGGATCCACCGGCACACCCAGGCGCTGGAGCATCGTCGTATCGGCGTGGTAGCCGGTCATGGCGAGAACGGCGTCGGTGGGGAGACACTCGACCTTTCCCGTCGCCTCGTGTCACGATCTCGACCTCGGTCGGCGTGATGGCCCGTACCCTGGAATGCCAGCGCGCCGCGATGCTGCCTTCCTTCACCCGGTTGGTGATGTCGGGCAGCACCCAGGCCTTGACCGTTCGATCGAACCCCTCGCCGAAATGCACGAGGGTTACCGCCGCTCCCGCCCGCCAGCACTCGAGCGCCGCATCCACACTGCTGTTCCCCGCGCCGATCACGACGACCCGGCGGCGCCAGTATGGGTGCCCTTCGGTGAAGTAGTGATGAACGTGGGGCAGCTCCTCGCCCGGAATGTTCAGGTAGTTGGGATTGTCGTAGTACCCCGTGGCGAAGACGACCGAGCCGGCCCAATACGTCTTGGCATCGTGGGGTCGGCGGACCTCCACCCGGAACCCGGCCTCCTCCCGCCGCACATCCACGACCTCTTCACCCGGCCGAATGTCGACCTCGAAGTGCTCGGCCACCCGGCGGTAGTACAGCAGCCCGTCCTTCCGGGTCGGCTTCTCGTGGCTCGAGATGAACGGCACGCCGCCGATCTCGATCCGCTCCGGGGTGGAGAAGAAGGTCATGCCGAGCGGATAGCGCTCGATCGTGGACACGATGGTGAGCCGGTCCAGCAACACGCAGCTGACGCCGGCTTGCCTTGCCGCGACGCCCACCGCCAGACCGCAAGGCCCGGCACCGATGACCAGCAGATCCGTCCGCTCCACGGTCATGATCTCATGCCACCTCGATGATCTGGTCGCGCCTTGTACCCACGCTCACGTAGCGCGCCGGCACCCCCGAGAGCTCCTGGAGCCGGTCGAGGTAGGCCCGGGCCTCCGCAGGGAGGTCGGCCAGCCTGCGCGCCTCTCCGGTGGGACGGCCCCACCCTGGCAGCCGCTCGTAGACCGGCTGCACCCGTCCCAAGGCCTCGACCTCGGCAGGCATCTCGTCACAGCGCTCCCCACCGAGCAGGTAGCCGGTGCACACCGGAATCTCGGTGAAGCTGTCGAGCACATCGAGCTTCGTCACCGCGAGTCCGGTGAGGCCGTTCACCCGGGCGGCGTAGCGGACGACCGTCGCGTCGAACCATCCGCAGCGGCGGGGCCGGCCCGTCACGGCGCCGAATTCGCCGCCCAGCTCACGGAGCCGCTCGCCATACGGACTCTCCGCCTCGGTCGGGAGGGGCCCGTTGCCTACGCGGGTAGTGTAGGCCTTCACCACGCCGAGCACGCCGTGGATGAGCGTGGGACCGATCCCGGCACCGACCGCGGCTCCGCCGGAGGTGGTGTTCGAGCTGGTGACGTAGGGATAGGTCCCATGATCCACGTCGAGGAGCGACCCCTGCGCGCCCTCCAGCAGCACCCGGCGTCCCTCGCGCACGGCCCGATAGACCATGAGCCCGGCGTCGGCCGTGAGGGGGAGCAGTCTCGGAGCGAGACGCTCGAGCAGGGCAACGTGCGCCTCGACCGGACGCACGCTCGCCCGTGCCCATCATCTCCAGCAGGCGATTGGCCCGATCCACCCGCTCCACCAGCAGCGAGCGGGCACAGTCGAGACGCCGGAGATCGGTGACCCGCACGCCGCGGCGACCGTACTTGTCCTCGTAGGCGGGACCGATCCCCCGTCCCGTCGTGCCGATCTTCTGGCTCTTCTCGCTCGCCGCATCGAGCAGCTTGTGGTAGGGAAGCACCAGGTGAGCGCGGTCCGAGACGAAGATGCGTCCGGACGTGTCGATGCCTCGCTCCGCGAGCTGGTCCAGCTCGCCGAAGAACGTCTCGGGGTCGAGCACCACCCCGTTGCCGACGACGCAGGTGACCCGCGGATGGAGAATGCCGGAAGGAATCTGGCGCAGGATGAACTGGCGAGTCGCCGATCACCACCGTGTGGCCGGCATTGGCGCCACCCTGATAGCGCACGACGAAGTCGGCCCGCTCGGCGAGCACGTCCACCAGCTTGCCTTTGCCCTCGTCGCCCCACTGCGCTCCGACGACCACCACGCAGGCGGTCCTCGCGTCGAACATGTCGGCTCCGGACTCAATGAAAAAAGCCCCTCGCGGGGCCAGCATCCTCGGGCAAACGTATCCAAGGACCGCACAAAGGTCAATTCATCGCGATCGCCTGCCCCACTTTCTCCGCGAGCTCGAGCGAGAGCCCCTCCGGAACGTCCTGCGCCGTGTGAATTCGCCGGAGCGTGTTCCAGGTCAGGCGTCCGATCGTGATCGCGACGGCGCCACCTCGCGCCAGCGGCAGGCTGTCCACCAGAATCCCGAGCGGAAGGCGACGGGGCCGTACCGGGGGGCCCGAGCCCGGTGAGCCGCGGCGCTTGCTCGGCCGCCAGCCGCGCGCCACGCCGGTCGTGGCTCACGAGATAGAGGTCGCCCTCCTGGTCCAGGGTGTCGAAGTTCACGATCTCCACGCCATCGAGGCGGGAGCTCTCGAGCGCGGCGAACACCCTCGCACCCACCATGCCGAACTCCTCCGCCCCCGTGATCAGTACACCAACGGACGGATCCTCGAGCCGCTGAGCGGCGGCCAGGGCAGCCACCACCCCGCTCCCGTTATCCCTCGCTCCCAGAGAGCGGCCGTTGATTCGCCCGCGCCCCGCGAGCGCGCCGGCGGTCACCGCCAGGAGCGTGGCCGGTACCACCACATGCGATAGGAAGCGTTCCGTCGAGCCGAAACAACCCGAGCCCGAGGAGCATGGCGATAGCCGCGATCACGACCCAGATGGATATCAGGCGTCCCGCCATCGACTGCGCTTGCGCCTTGGTATCGAGATGGGCGACGAGCCAGCGACGGATCGGTTGAGGCGGAACGCACCGCGAGCAGGTTGGCGTCCTCCCGCATTTCCCCGCCGATGGGCATCCAGCCCACGCCGATGCCGATGGCGAGCAGGGCCAGCGCCCCCAGGCCGATCGAAGCGAGCGCGAACGCCGCCCAGTCGGGCGGGCCGTCGAAAAGGAGAAGCGGCAGAGTCAGTAAGGTGAGGCCGCCCAGACCCGCGCCGAACACGGGAAAAGCGAGGAGACTCGCGGGATGAAACCGGAACCGCTGTTCCGTGACCCGATAGCCGAGGCCTTTCAGGTAGGCCGCCACGAGCTCACGGGCCTCTGCTGCCTCGGCCGTGCCGGCCTCGCGCGGCAGGGCCAGGACGCGCGCCGTCGTCTCCTGGAGCGTTGGCCCCGCCATGCCGGCGCTCAGGAGCCCGCGGCCTGCTTCCCGCGCTTGCCGGTGGGCGCGGGCGAGACGAGGGCGAGCGCCGCCTGGGCGGTCTCCTCAGTGATCAGACCGGCCTCGATGAGCTCGGTGACGTGTTGCTGGTACGTCTGGCTGCCGTGAGGCTTCCGTCCGTCGGTCATCTGCTTGCGGAGCTCGCCGAATCGCGACTGGTCCCGCAGGGCCTCGCGGACCGGCGGAGTCGCCAGCAGCACTTCGACGGCGGCGACCCGTCCCTTCTCGTCTTTCTCCGGGAGAAGCTGCTGAGAGACCACCGCCCGCAGCGATTCGGCGAAGCGCATCCGGCCGATCTCCCGCTCCTCCCGCGGTAGTGTGGCGATCACCCGCTCGACGGTGGCCACGGCATCCGGCGTCGGCATCGAGGCGATGACGAGATGCCCCGTCTCGGCCCCCTTGACCGCGGTGTCGATCGCCTCGGCATCGGCGATGTCCCCGATGACGACTACGTCCGGGTCCTGCCTGAGCGCGGCCCGGAGTCCGACGACGAGGCTGTCCGTGTCCACCCCGACCTCGCGCTGCGTGATGGAGCAGCTCAAGTCCCGGTGCAGGAACTCGATCGGGTTCTCGACCGTGACGACGTGCTTGTGCTGGGTGCGGTTGATATGGTGCACCATGGCGGCGATGGTGGAGCTCTTGCCGCTGCCGCTGACGCCGGTGACAAGAACCAGGCCGCGTTCCGACTCGGCGATCTGCTTGAGCACCTCGGGAAGCCGCAGCGACTCGATCGTGGGGACGGTGAACGGGATGACGCGCATCACGATCATGAAGGAGGACCGCTGCCGCAGCACGTTCACCCGAAAGCGCCCGACGCCCGGCATCCCCCAGGAGCAGTCGAAATCCCGCAGCCGGTCGATCCGGCCGCGATCCTCCTCGCTGGCAATCAGCTTGAGGGCGATCGCCTTGGTCTGATCCGGCGTGAGCCGCTGCTTGGTGAGCGCCACCAGCTTGCCGTTGATCCGGGCGCGGAACACGTCACCGGCCTTGATGTGCAGGTCCGACGCCCCGCGCTCCACGGCCGCCTTGATGATCTTTTCCACGGTTGGATCTCGCTAGTGGATGAGTCGGCCGGCCGACTGCAGAAATCCCATGCGGTCTCGCACCTCGAGTATGGTTTGCCCCGCGATGGCCCGCGCTTTGGCGGCGCCCGCGGCGAGGATCTCGTCGACCAGCTCGGGCTGCTCCCGCAGCTCCAGGGCCCGTGCCCGGATCGGGGCGAGCGCGGCGATCATATTGTCGGCCAATACCCGCTTGCAGTCGAGGCAGCCCCACTTCGCCCCGGTGCAATTCTCCACCACCTGGGCGACCGTCTCCGGCGGTGAGAAGTAGCGATGCAGGTGGTAAATGTTGCAGATCTCCGGATTGCCCGGATCCTTCTTCGTCACCCGAGCCGGATCGGTCGGCGCGGGACGAAGCTTCTGCCAGATCTCCTCGGGTGTGTCCAGCAGCCCGACCGTGTTCCCGAGGCTCTTCGACATCTTGGCCTGCCCATCGAGGCCCATGATCCGCTTGGCCTCGGTCAGCAGTGCCTGCGGCTCGGCGAAGTAGGTCTCTCCCCGGCCGAATTCGGCGTTCCATCTTCGCGCCACCTCGCGGGTCAGCTCCAGGTGCTGTACCTGGTCCTCCCCGACCGGGACGAGGTCGGCGTGATAGAGCAAGATGTCGGCCGCCATCAGCACGGGATACGTCAGCAGCCCCACCGGGACGCTTTCGAGGCGCTGCGACTTATCTTTGAACTGCGTCATCCGCTCGAGCTCACCGATCGGCGCGACCGAGCTCAGCATCCACTGGAGCTCGGTGTGCTCGGGCACGTGGGACTGCACGAAGAGCGTGGCGCGGTCGGGATCGATGCCGCAGGCGAGCAGGCCGATCGCCATCTCTCGGGTGCGCTGCGAGAGCGAGGCGTGCTCGTACTTCGCGGTGATGGCGTGCAGATCCACCACGCAAATGATGGACTCATAGCTGTACTGGAGCTTCACCCAGTTCTGCACCGCCCCGAGCCAGTTGCCGATGTGCAGCTCGCCCGAGGGCTGAATTCCGGAGAATATGCGCGGCATGGGGGGCAACATACCCGGTTCCACAGGGGCACACAAGATGGTGTCCGCCTTGGACTTACTCCACCTGTGCCGGACCGCGGCGGAGCGGGCCGCGGCCTATCTGCGAGGGGTAGAGCGGCCTCGGGATCCCGCCGCCTGGACCGTGAAAGGTAGCCGGGATTTCGTAACCCAGGTGGATCGGACGGCGGAGGAGATCGTCACCCAGGTGCTGCTGGCCGCCGAGCCGGGAAGTCGCGTCGTCGGAGAAGAGCTCAGCCCGGACCTGGCCTCCGATGGGCTCGTCTGGGTGGTGGACCCCCTCGACGGGACGACCAATTTCCTGCACGATTTCCCCAGCTACGCGGTCTCCGTGGCGGCGACCGTGGACGGCGTGCTCGAGGCGGGGGTCGTGATCCACGTGCCGCGAAACGAAGTCTATTTCGCATCGCGAGGGAGCGGCGCCTGGCAGGGTGAGCGCCGGCTCGCGGTCTCGACCATCTCGGATCCCTCCTTTTCCTTGATCGGAACCGGATTCCCATTCAAGGACACCGGCCGACTGCAGGAGTACCTGGACCAGTTTGCGCGTGTGGCGGCCCGCACCAGCGGCATCCGCCGCCCCGGCTCGGCGGCGCTCGACTTGGCGGACGTCGCCGCGGGCCGGTTCGACGGCTTCTGGGAGCAGTACCTCTCGGCCTGGGACATCGCTGCGGGCATTCTCCTCGTTCGCGAGGCCGGTGGCCGCGTTACGGACTTTGCTGGCCGTGACCTGGGAGTCGAGCACACCGAGCTCGTTGCGGGAAACCCGGTGATTCACGAGTGGCTCCTGGAAGTGCTGCGCTCCAGCGGCCATTAACCACGAAGGCACCAAGGGCACGAAGATGAATGCGGCAGTGAACCCCACCCAGTGACGAATCCCCTCGCCAGCCACGACTCGCTCGACCGTTGGACGGGCGCCCTGGCGTCACCAGGCGCTTCGCCTGCAGGCGGTGCCGCGGCGGCGGTGAGCGCCGCGCTCGCGGCCAGCCTTGTCGAGATGGTGGCCGGGATGACCGGCTCCCGCGAGCGCTACGCCGCAGTACACCAGGAAGTCCACGCTGCCCGGAGCCGAGCCGCCGAGCTGCGAACGGACTTGCTCGGCCTGGCGTCACGCGACGCCGAAGTCTTTGCCGAGTTCGAGCGTGCGCTCGCCCTCCCGAAAGGCACCGATGCCGAGCGGATCGCGCGAGAGCGAGCCAAGGACTGGGCGCTTCGCGAAGGCGCCGAGGTGCAGCTCACGGTGCTGCGCCGCACGGCGGAAGTTGCGGACCTCGCCGCCGAGCTAGCGGCCTCCGGCCTGTCGACAGCCGTCGGCGATTCGGCCACCGCGGTGTTCCTCACAGGTGGCGCGGCGCGGAGCGCGTACTGGGCCGTGCGCAGCAATCTCGACGGCGCCGAAGCGACGGCTGAAACGGGTCGGTGGCTGAAGGAGGGACTGGCGCTGCTGGAGCGGACGGAGGCGGCGGAGTGGAGGGTACGGCAGCTGCTCAGCGAGCGGGTCCGCTGAGCTTCAGGCCGCCGTCAGGATGCGGGGACCATTGGAGGTGATGGCGACGGTGTGCTCGAAGTGGGCCGCGAGGCTGCCATCCGCTGTGACCACGGTCCACTTGTCGCCCAGGGTGCGGGTCACCGGGCTGCCGACTGTGATCATCGGCTCGATCGCGAGCGTCATGCCCTCCAGCAGACGCGCCCCGCGCCGTGGGACGCCGTAGTTCGGGACCTGGGGCTCCTCGTGGAACTGGGTTCCGATGCCGTGCCCCACCAGCTCCCGCACGACCCCGAAGCCCGCGCCCTCGGCCACTTTCTGCACCGCGTGCCCGATGTCGCCGACATGGTTTCCCAGCCGCGCCTGCGCGATGCCCGCCGCCAGGCACTCCTGCGTCACCCGAAGCAGGCGCGCGGCCTCCGGCGAGATCCGGCCGACGGCCAGCGTCGTCGCCGCGTCGGCATGCAGGCCCTCGAGGTGGACCCCCACGTCTACGCTCACGATGCTGCCGTCGGAAAGCACTTTCCGGGTCGACGGAATGCCGTGCACGATCTCCTCGTCCACCGACGTGCAGAGCGTCTTGGGAAACCCGTAGAGGCCCTTGAACGACGGCGTCGCCCCGTCATGGCTGCGGATGAAGCGTTCCGCCGCCGAGTCGAGATCCTCGGTCGTCATCCCGGGCTTGAGGATCTCGCCGACGTGCGCCAGCGTGCCGGCCACGATCCGTCCCGCCCGGGCCATGATTTCGACCTCCCGAGGAGACTTGAGCGTGACCATGCTAGGCTCCGACCGCCTGGCGCACCCGGCCCGCGATCTCCTCCACGGTGCCGATCGCAGGGACCCGGCGGACCATCTTCCGGGCCTCGTACCAGGACAGCACCGGCGCGGTCTGCTCGCGGTAAGCCTTCAGCCGTCGGCCGACGGCGTCCGGATCGTCATCGGCGCGGTTCTCCAGCCCCCGCCGCCGCTCGAGCCGGTTCAGGATCTCGTCGTCCGTAACCTCGAAGGACAGCACGTGGTCCATGCGCCGATTCAGCTCGGCGAGGATGCGCTCCATCCCTTCGGCCTGCGGAATGGTCCGGACGACGCCGTCCAGGATGACGCCCTTGGCCGCCTCCGGCTTCGCCAGCTCCTCGCGGACGACGCCAAGGATGATGTCGTCCCCGACCAGGTGGCCGGCCTCCATGACCGCCTTGGCCTTGAGGCCGAGCGGCGTGCGCCGCTTGACGGCGTCACGGAGGAGGTCGCCGGTGGCGAACTTGGGGAGTCCGAGGCGCTCGGCGAGCAGGGCGCCCTGTGTCCCCTTGCCTGCCCCCGGGGGGCCCATGAGAAGGATATTCATCTGGATCCTGATAGAAGCGTGAAAAGTGAAGGGTGAAAACGTGAAGGGGTGATCCCCTTCACTCTTCACCCTTCGCGCTTCATGGGTGTTACATGAACCGCTGCTGACGGCCCCGGAACTTCACCCGCCCGGTCTTCATGAACCCGTCGTACTTGCGCAGGGTCCTGTGCTGCTCCACCTGGGCGATGGTGTCGAGGAGCACGCCGACGACGATGAGGACGGAGGTCCCACCGAAGCCCGTATTCGGCACGCCGAGGGCCTTGGAGACGAGGATGGGAAGGAGGGCGATGCCGGCGAGGAACAGGCCGCCGGGAAGCGTGATGCGCCCCAGCACTCCATCGATGTAGTCCGCCGTACTGGCACCCGGCTTCACGCCGGGAATGAACCCGCCCTGCTTCTTCAGATTCTCCGCCAAATCCACCGAGTTGAAGATGATGGACGTGTAGAAGTAGCTGAACAGCAGGATCATGGCGGCGAAGGTCAGATCGTACGGCCAGTCGCCCGGCGTGAAGAAGCTCGCCAGGTCCTGGAGTGCGGGGTTCTGGGTGAAGCTGGCCAGGGTCCCGGGCACGATGATGATCGTCTGGGCGAAGATGATCGGCATCACGCCGGCGGTGATCAGCCGGATCGGGATGAAGGTCTTCTGACCTTCGCGGATCCGTCCCCGGCCCATCACCTTCCTGGGGATCTGGATCGGGATCCGCCGTGCCGCGATCGTCATCGCCACCACCGCCGCGACCACCACCACCAGAATCGCCAGGAACGCCACGGCGCCGAAAGCGCTGACGACGCCGGACTGGACGAACTGCAGCAGCTGGAGCGCGCCCGGCCACAGGCGTTCCAGGATCGAAAAGGTGATGAGCAGGCTCATCCCATTGCCGATCCCGCGCTCGGTGATCTGCTCGCCGAGCCACATGACGAAGATCGCCCCGGTCGTGAGCGTCACGACCATGATCAGCCGGGATGCGAGCCCGGGATTCGAGATCGCGCCCGGAATGGATTCGGTGAACAGTGCGAACGTCCAGGCCTGGGAGAGCGCGATGAACACGGTGAGGTACCGCGTCCACTGCGTGATCTTCTTCTTCCCCTCCTCGTCCTTCTGCATCTTGCCGATGGACGGCGCGATCCCACCGGCCAGCTGGAAGATGATCGAGGCCGAGATGTAGGGCATGATCCCGAGCGCGAACACCGTGGCCCGGGAAAGCCCGCCGCCCAGCGCGTCGTACAGACCGAAGAAGCCGGCGGCGGCGGAGTTCCGGATGAAGTCGGCCAGCGCGGTGACGTTGACGCCCGGCGCCGCGATGTGAGCGCCGACCCGGTAGATCACCAGAGCCGTGAAGGTGAAGAGCAGCTTCCGCTTCAGCTCGTCGTCGATGGCCAGATTGGGAACGCGGGGTGTGGTCACTATCCCTCGATGCTGCCGCCGGCCGCCTCGATCTTCGCACGCGCCGACGCGGACAAGGCTACGCCACGAACGGTATAGGCACGGTCGGCGTCACCGGTGCCCAGGAGCTTCACCGGGGCGTCCACCTTTGCGATGAGCCCGGCGGAGTACAGCGTCTCGGGACTCACCTCTGTGCCGCTCAGCTTCTTGAGATCGGCCAGATTCACCGGGTGCGTCCTCACCTTGAACGGATTGGTGAATCCGCGCTTGGGCAGCCGCCGGTAGATCGGCATCTGTCCACCCTCGAAGCCGGGATTGGTCGAGCCTCCGGTGCGGGCCTTGTGACCCTTGTGACCCTTGCCCGAGGTCTTGCCAAGACCGGAACCGGGACCGCGACCGACCCGCTTGCGGGCCTGAGTCGAGCCGCGGGGAGGACGCAGCGTCGAGAGGGTGATTTTATCAGCCATGGAAACTCCGAAAACGTTAACGGTGAACGGTAAACGGTGAACGGGGGCAACGGGGAGACCCGTTCACCGTTCACTGTTCAACGTTCACGCCTTTGTCACTTCTACCAGATGCCGCACCTTGTACAGCATCCCGCGGACCGACTCGGTGTTGGCGACGCGGACGGTCTGCTGGTGGTGCCGCAACCCCAGCGCGACGAGCGTGCGCCGCATCGTTTCCGGGTGCCCGATCGACGAGCGGATCTGCTTCACCTGGAGCGCGCTCCCGTCGGCCTTGGGCGGAAGCTCGGCCGCGTGATGTCTCGGCCCCTGCCGGCCCACTACCGGATTGCGTCCCATCGTCAGCTCTCCTGGCGCGGCTTGTACGCGATCTGGTCGAGCTCGACTCCGCGCTCCCGCGCCACCTGCTTGGCGGAGACCAGGCGGGTGAGCCCGTCCATGGTCGCCCGGACCATGTTGTGCGGATTGGTCGAGCCGAGGCTCTTGGTCAGGATGTCGGTGATCCCGGCGCACTCGAGCACCGCGCGCACCGGCCCGCCGGCGATCACGCCGGTACCGGTCGCCGCAGGCTTGAGCAGCACCCGGCCCGCGCCGTGCTGGCCGATGACCTCGTGCGGAATGGTGGAGCCGGTCTTGGGCAGCTCGACCATCGAGCGCTTGGCCGCCTCCACGGCCTTGCGCACGGCCTCCGAGACCTCGTTGGCCTTGCCGGTGGCGATGCCGACCTTGCTCTTGCCGTCGCCCACCGCGACGAGCGCGTTGAACGAGAACCGGCGGCCGCCCTTCACGACCTTGGCCACGCGATTGATCGCGATCACGTTCTCGACCTGGTCACTGGCGTGCTCCCGGTCGCGATCGCGGCGCTGGCCACGGCCGCCCCGGTCACCTCGCCCGCGTCCACGGCCACCCTGAGGCCGCTCGCCTGCCGGGCGCTCCCCTGCCGGGCGCTCGCGCCTGCCGGGCGCTCGCCCGCCGGGCGCTCGGCCGGGGCCGGCGACTGCTCATCGGTTGCCGTCGTCTCTTCCGCCATTTAGAACTCCAATCCGCCTTCGCGCGCGCCGTCGGCGACGGCCTTCACGCGACCATGGTAACGGTAGCCCGCCCGATCGAACACCACTCTGGTGACCCCGGCGGCCTTCGCCTTCTCCGCGAGCCGCTTGCCCACCGCCTTGCCGCGGGCGGTCTTGCCCGAGCCGTCGGTCGCCACGCCCTCGCTGGCGTCGCTGACACCGAGCAGGGTGACGCCTAGGTCGTCGTTGACCAGCTGGGCGTAGATGTGCTTCAGCGACCGGAAGACCACCAGCCGGGGCCGCTCCGCGGTGCCGGCGAGCTTCTGCCGCACGCGCACGTGCCGGCGGCGCCGCAGCTGGGTCCGCGTCTTGGGCGCATGAATCGTCCGCATTGCTTACTTGGCTCCTGTCTTGCCGGCCTTCCGGCGGATCTGCTCACCCTGATACCGGATACCCTTGCCCTTGTACGGCTCCGGCGGACGGACCAGCCGGAGCTCGGCGGCCACCTGACCCACGATCTCCTTGTCCGCGCCCTCGACCTTGACCAGCGTGTTGTTCTCCACCGAGATCTTGATGCCCTTGGGCGCCTCGTACTTGACCGGATGGGAGTACCCGACGATCAAGTTGACGCCGTACGGCTTGGGCTCGGCCTTGTAGCCGACGCCCTGGATCTCGAGCGTCTTCTGATAGCCCTTGGCGACGCCGTCCATCATGTTCTGGACCAGCGTGCGGGTGAGGCCATGCAGCGCCTTGTGCCGCTTGTCGTCGCTGGGGCGAGTCACCGTGACTTGGCCGTCGGCCATGGCAAGCTGCATGTCGGGATGGAAGGTCCGGCGCAGCTCGCCCTTGGGACCCTTCACCGCGACCGTGTTGCCCTGGACCTCGGCCGTAACGCCCTTCGGAACCGCCACCGGCTTCTTGCCGATACGTGACATCCGTCCTCCTACCAGACCACGGCGAGGAGCTCGCCGCCCAGGTTGGCGCTGCGGGCCTCGCGGTCGCTCATCAGCCCCTTCGGGGTGGAGACGATCGCCATGCCGAGCCCGTTCTTCACCCGGGGCAGCTCACGGCATTTCACGTAGCGCCGCAGGCCGGGGGTGGAGACTCGCCGCAGCTCCCGGATGACCGGCAGCTCGTTGTGATACTTCAGGTACAGCCGCAGCACGCCGTGGCCGCCGTCGTCGAGGACCTTGAAGTCCGCGATGTAGTGATTGTCTCGCAGCAGCCGGGCCACCTCGGACTTCAGCTTGCTCACCGGCATGTCGACACGCCGATGGCCCGCCGAGCAGGCGTTCCGGATGCGGGTGAGCATATCCGCGACGGGATCTGTCAGGCTCATTCCTTCGTTCCCCTTACCAGCTGGCCTTGCGCACGCCCGGGATTTCTCCCCTCAAGGCGAGCTCACGGAAACAGATACGACAGAGGCCGAACTTGCGCAGCACCGCGCGCGACCGGCCGCAGCGCTGGCAGCGGCGGACGGTACGGACCTTGAATTTCGGGGTGCGCTTTGCGCGTTCGATCCAGGCGGTCTTTGCCATTTGCTCCTCAACCACGTAAACGGTGAACGGTGAACAGTGAACGGAGGTGACGGGCCAACCCGTTCACCGTTTACCGTTCACCTTTCACGCTCTTACTTTCTTCACGCCACTCTTTGTGGCGTCTCTCCCCTGAACGGCCATCCCAGCTCGCGAAGCAGCGCCATGGCCAGATCGTCGCGCGACGTAGACGTCACCAGCGTGATGTCCATCCCGTGGATCTTCTCGACCTTGTCGAAGTCGACCTCGGGGAAGATCATCTGCTCCCGGATCCCGAAGGTGTAGTTCCCCCGGCCGTCGAAGCTGCGGTTCGGCAGCCCGCGGAAATCCCGGATGCGCGGGATCGCGAGCGTGATGAACCGGTCGAGAAACTCGTACATCCGCGCGCCGCGGAGCGTCACGAAGGCCCCCACCGGCATTCCGGCGCGGAGGCCGAAGTTCGCGATCGCCTTCTTGGCGCGGGTCACCGTGGCCTTCTGGCCGGTGATGGTGCCGAGCTCCTCGACCACCGCGTCGAGCTGCTTCGGGTTCTTGCTCGCGTCGCCCATGCCCACGTTCAGCACGATCTTCTCGAGCCGGGGCACCTGGTGCGGATTGGTGAGCCCGAATTCCTTGGCGATCTTCGCCCGGACCGTGCCCTGGTAGAACGCCTGCAGCCGAGGCGTGCCTTCGCGCGCCTTGGGCGTGTGGTCAACGGCGCCCGCGCCACCCTTCTCCTTCTTCTCTCTGCCACCGGCCGGAGGCGCGCCGCCCCCGCCCTTCTTCGGGGCCTTCTCCTTGGGCGCCGCCTTCTCCTTCGTGTCCGCCATTACCGGCTCCTCGGAATCGGCTGGTCCGACTTCACGGCGATCCGCTCGACCGTCCCGTCAGCGTCGATCCGCCGCCGGACTCTGGTCGGCTCCCCGCTCTTGGGGTCCACCAGCATCGCCTTCGAATGGTGAATCGGCGCCTCGCGCTCCACGATCCCGCCCTCGGCGGTCTGGGTCGCGCGCAGGTGCCGCTTGACCACGTTGATGCCCTGCACCTTGATGCGCCCGGTCTTGGGGAACACCTGGAGGACCTTCCCCCGCTTCCCCTTCTCCTCGCCCGAGATCACCTGCACCGTGTCGCCCTTGGTGATGTGCAGCCGCATCCGGATCGGGCGCCTGGTGGCGCACCCGCTTGGCCTTCTTGTACACGAGCGGCTTCATGCTACAGCACCTCCGGCGCCAGCGAGACGATCTTCATGTAGCGCTTCTCGCGGAGCTCCCGTGCGACCGGCCCGAAGATACGGGTGGCCCGCGGCTCGCCCGCGTCGGTGATCAGGACCGCCGCGTTCTCGTCGAACCGGATGTAGGAGCCGTCCTTGCGGCGGGTCTCCTTCGCGGTCCGGACGATCACCGCCTTGGCGACGTCGCCCTTCTTCACCTGACCGGTGGGGATCGCGTCCTTGATCGCGACCACCACGGTGTCCCCCAGGCCGGCGTACCGGCGCTTGCTGCCGCCGAGCACCCGGATCACGAGCGCCCGACGGGCGCCGGAGTTGTCCGCGATGCGGAGAATGGATTCCTGTTGGACCATGGCTACTTCGCCCTCTCCACGATTTCCGTTACCCGCCAGCGGACCGTCTTGGCCAGCGGGCGAGTCTCCATGAGGCGGACGGTATCCCCGGCCTTTGCGCCGGCGTCACCCTCGAGGTTCCGGGCCTTCACCTTCTTGGTCCGCGTCACCTGCTTGCCGTACACCGGGTGGGCATAGCGCCGGACCAGCGACACGGTGACCGTCTTGTCCATCTTGTCGCTCGTCACCACGCCGGTCCGCAGCTTCCGCCGCGCGCGGCTCGGGGTCTCCTGCTCAGCCATTGGTCTCTTTCTCCCGCAGGATCGTCTGCAGCCGCGCGATGTCGCGCCGGATGAACCGGAAGCGCATCGGGTTCTCGATCGACTCGGTGGCCGAGCGGAAGCGGAGGTTGAAGCGCTCGGTGGTGAGCTCCTCGATCTTCGTCTTCAGTTCGTCGACCGACAGTTCCCGGATCTCGTTCGGCTTCACGGCTCAGGCCTCCTCGCGCTTCACGAAGCGCGTCTTGACCGGCAGCTTGGCGGCCGCGAGGCCGAGCGCCTTCTTGGCCAGGTCCTCGGGGATGCCCTCGATCTCGAAGAGCACCCGGCCCGGCTTCACCACGGCGACCCAGCCCTCCGGGTTGCCCTTGCCCTTCCCCATTCGGGTCTCGGCCGGCTTCTTGGTGATCGGCTTGTCCGGGAAGATCCGGATCCACACCTTGCCGCCGCGCTTCATCTCGCGGGTCATCGCCACGCGGGACGCCTCGATCTGGCGGTTGGTGATCCAGCCCGGATCCAGGCTCATGAGCCCGAACTCACCGAACGCCACCGTATTACCCCGGGTGGCGATCCCCTTCGTCCGGCCCTTGAACGTCTTGCGGAACTTGATTCGCTTCGGCGCCAGCATTGCCTCAGGCCCCCGTGCTGTAAGTGCGGCCGGAGACGTCCTCGATCACCTCGCCCTTGAAGATCCAGACCTTGATGCCGATGGTCCCGTAGGTGGTCTTCGCGGTGCTGGTGGCGTAGTCGATGTCCGCCCGCAGCGTGTGCAGGGGCACCCGCCCCTCGTGATACCCTTCGGTCCGCGCGATCTCGGCGCCGCCCAGGCGGCCCGCCGCCCGCACCTTGATCCCCTGCGCGCCCATCCGCATGGCGCTCTGCACCGCGCGCTTCATGGCGCGGCGGAACGAGATGCGCTGGGTGAGCTGATGCGCGATGTTGTCGCCGACCAGCTGGGCCGACAGCTCCGGCCGCTTGATCTCCTCGACGTTGATCGCGGCTTCCTTGCCGGTGAGCTGGGCCAGCTCGTCGCGGAGCTTGTCCACCTCGGCGCCGCGCTTCCCGATGACCACGCCCGGCCGACCGGTGTGCACCGTGATGGTGACCTTCCCCGGGCGGCGTTCGATGTCGATCTGGGCAATCGCCGCGTGCCCCAGCCGGGTCTTCAGGTACTTCCGGACCAGCTCGTCTTCCTTGAGCAGCGCCGGCATGTCCTTGGTGGCGAACCACCGGGACGACGACTGCTTGACGATGCCGAGCCGGAGCCCGATCGGATGCGTCTTCTGACCCATTTACTCGCTCTCCTTGCTGGCCACGTAGATCTCGACATGGCTCGTGCGCTTGCGGATCGGCGTCGCCCGGCCCTGGGCCGCGGCGGTGAACCGCTTGAGCGGCTGGCCGCCGTTCACGATCGCCTTGGTCACGACCAGCGTGTCCGGATCGAACCGCTCGTTGTCCCGCAGCGCCTTCTGCTCCGCGTTGGCGACCGCCGACTTGAGCGTCTTGGCGATCTGCCGGGCCGCGAGCTTCTTGTTGAACTTGAGGATCGCGTAGGCCTCGTTCACGTCCTTGCCGCGAATGAGGTCGATCACGAGCCGCATCTTCCGGGGCGACTGGCGCACCAGCCGCTGAATCGCATGGCCGCTCATCGTTACTCCGGCTTCGCCTTCTTGTCGGCGACCATCTTGCCGCTGTGGCCGCGGAAGAGCCGCGTCGGCGCGAACTCGCCCAGCTTGTGGCCCACCATGTTCTCGGTGACGTACACCGGGATGAACTTGTTCCCGTTGTGCACCGCGAACGTGTGGCCCACGAACTCGGGGAGAATCGTGCTCGCCCGGCTCCAGGTCTTGACCACCCGCTTCTCGTTCTTGCTGTTCAGGATCTGGACCTTGAACATCAAGGCTTCCTGAACGAAGGGGCCCTTTTTTACGCTACGTGCCATGTGTCGGTATCTCTGTTGAGTTGCCAACCACCTACTGCGTGGCCTTGCCTCGCTTGCGTCCGCGCACGATGAGCTTCGTCGAAGCCTTCTTCCGATGCCGGGTCTTCTTGCCTTCGGCCTTGCCCCAGGGCGAGACCGGCGGGCGGCCGCCCGAACTCTTGCCTTCGCCGCCACCCAGCGGGTGGTCCACCGGGTTCATGGCGACGCCGCGGACCTTCGGCCGCTTGCCGAGCCAGCGCGACTTGCCCGCCTTCCCGACCGAGAGCAGCTCGTGCTCGGCGTTGCCCACCTCGCCGACCGTGGCGAGACACCGGCCGTGGATGAGGCGCATCTCGGTGGACCGGAGGCGAAGGGTGACGTAGTTCCCCTCCTTCGCGACCACCTGCGCGCTGGAGCCGGCGGTCCGGGCGAGCTGGCCACCCTTGCCGATCTTGAGCTCGATGTTGTGCACGGTCGTGCCGAGCGGAATCTCCAACAGCGGCAACGCGTTTCCGTTCCGGGTATCGGACCCCGGCCCGGACACGATCGTGTCGCCCTGCACCAACCCCTTGGGATGCAGGATGTAGCGCTTCTCGCCGTCGGCGTACACGATCAGCGCGATGCGAGCGCTCCGGTTGGGATCGTACTCGATCTCGGCGACCCGCCCGGGGATCCCGAACTTGTCGCGCTTGAAGTCGATCTTCCGGTACTGCCGCTTGTGCCCGCCACCCCGGTGCCGCGAGGTGAGATGCCCCTGGTTGTTGCGGCCGCCGGTCCGCTTCCGCGGCTCCACCAGCGACTTCTCCGGCGTATCGCGGGTGATCTCGTCGAATCCGGACACCGATCGGAAGCGCGTGGCGGCCGTCATCGGACGGAATTGCCTGATGCTCATCTCAGCCCTCGAACACGGCGATCGAATCGCCGTCCTTGAGCGTGACGATCGCCTTCTTCCAGCGGGCCGTAGTCCCGCGGGTGCGACCCCGGGTGACCGCGTGGCGGCGCATCTGCATCGTGCGCACATCCGTCACGGTGACCCCGAACAGCTTCTGCAGCGCGTCCCGGATCTGGTACTTGTTCGCCTCGGGATGCACCTCGAAGGTGTATTCCTTGCGCGTCTGATAGGCAGCCGAGCTCTTCTCGGTCACCACCGGCCGGACGACGACCTGATGCAGCGCGGGCATTACTTGGACCCTTTCTTCTTCTTCGGCGCGGCCTTCTTGGCCGACTTAGCCGCCTTCTTCGCGGACTTGGCCGCCTTCTTCGCGGACTTGGCCGTGGCCTTCTTCTTGGTGGCCGTCTTCGCGGCGGATTTCTTCGCCGCCTTGTCGGCCGACTTCTTCGACGCCTTCTTGGCGCGCGGAGCCGGGGCCTCCGCTGATTCCGGCTCGTCCGGCAGGAGCTCCGGCTCGACGCCGGTCAGTGCGCCCTCCTCGACCACCGTGGCGTCGGCCCAGATGACGTCGTACGCCGAAGCCTCGACATACGGCAGCACCTCGACCGTGGGCAGGTTCCGCCCGCTCAGGAACACGTTGGTGTTCGCTCCGGCGGTCAGCACCAGCACCTTCTGGCCGTCGAGGCCCAGCGTGTCCAGCAGTTCGGCGAGCTGGGCGGTCTTGGGCTTCCGGAAGGCGAACCTCTCGACCACGTGCAGGGCACCCTCGCGCGCGCGGGCGTTGAGCGCCGACTTCCGCGCGAGCTGCTTCACCTTGCGCGGGATCTCCGTGCGATAGTCCCGCGGACTCGGTCCGAACACGGTGCCACCACCGCGCCAATGCGGCGCGCGGGTGGAGCCCTGACGCGCGCGACCGGTGCCCTTCTGCTTCCAGGGCTTCTGGTTCCCGCCGGACACGAAGCTCCGGGTCTTGGTGGCCGCGGTCCCCTGACGCTGGTTGTTCAGGTAGACCTTCACGGCCTGGTGCAGCACCGGTTCGTTCACGGTGCCGTCGAAGTAGTCGGTCGGGAGCGCGAACTTCGCGTCGCGCTTGGCTCCGGCCGACGAGTAGTGCGGCGCCTCAATCATGGCGGCTCGGTCCTCCCTGCTTCGCCACGGTGACGATCCCGTTCTTCGCTCCCGGGATGGCGCCCCGGACGAACAGAAGATTCCGCTCCGCATCCACCTTCACGACGCGCAGCCCGAGCTCGGTATGGCGCGCGGCTCCCATGTGGCCCGGCATGCGCTTGCCCTTGATCACGCGCGACGGGTCGGTGCCGGGGCTGATCGAGCCCGGCTTCCGGTGGCGCGTGTTGCCGTGGGTGGCGGGACCGCCGCCGAACCCGTGGCGGTGCACGACGCCCTGAAAACCCCGGCCCTTGGTGGTGCCGGTGACCTTCACCAGCTCGCCCGGGGCGAAGATGTCAACCTTGACCTCGGCACCGGGCGCCGGAGCGTCGCCGTTCAGGGCGAACACCCGAAGCACTCGGGGCGCCGCCTCCAGCCCCGCCTTCTTGGCGTGGCCCAGCTCCGCCCGGGTCGCCCGCTGCTTCCGCTGGGCGCCCCAGCCGAGCTGCACGCCACCTTCGCGCACCTGCACGACGCGACAGGGACCCGCTTCGATCACCGTCACCGGCACCGCGGTGCCGTCCTCCGCGAACACCCGGGTCATCCCGAGCTTGCGGCCAATCAATCCCGTCGTCATCGCTATTCGACCTTGATCTCGACGTCCACGCCGGCCGGGAGGTCGAGCTTCGTCAGCGCGTCCATGGTCTGCGGCCGCGAATCGTTGATGTCCAGGAGCCGCTTGTGGGTGCGCAGCTCGAACTGCTCCCGGCTCTTCTTGTCCACGTGCGGGCTGCGCAACACCGTCCAGCGCTCGGTCTTGACCGGCAGCGGGATCGGGCCGGATACCTGCGCGCCGGTCTTCTCGGCGGTGCGCACGATGTCCGCCGCGGCCTGGTCGAGCACCACGTGATCGAACGCCTTGAGGCGGATGCGGATTTTCTGGGCCATTCTTGCTCTCTCAGTTGAGAAGGCGCTACGGCGCTACGGCGCTACGGTCGCATCGGCGGTGCGTTTACCCCCGTTGCGCCGTAGCGCCGTTCCGCCGTCACTTCAGAATCTTCGTCACCACACCGGCGCCCACCGTCCGCCCACCCTCACGGATGGCGAACCGCAGGCCCTCATCCATGGCGATCGGGATGATGAGCTCGATCGTCATCTGGATGTTGTCGCCCGGCATCACCATCTCGACCCCGGCCGGCAGCTCGACGGAGCCGGTCACGTCCGTGGTGCGGAAGTAGAACTGGGGCCGGTATCCCTTGAAGAACGGGGTGTGCCGTCCGCCCTCTTCCTTGGTCAGAACGTAGACCTCGGCCTCGAAGTGGGTGTGCGGTGTGATGCTGCCCGGCTTGGCCAGCACCATCCCGCGCTCGATCTCGTTCTTGTCTATACCGCGCAGCAGCAGGCCGACGTTGTCGCCCGCCACCCCCTCGTCGAGCAGCTTCCGGAACATCTCGACGCCGGTGGCGACCGCCTTCTTCTCGGCATTGAAGCCGACCAGCTGGATCTCCTCGCCGACCTTCACCTTGCCCCGCTCGATACGACCGGTGGCGACGGTGCCGCGCCCGGTGATCGAGAACACGTCCTCGACCGGCATCAGGAAGGGCTTGTCGGTCTCGCGGACCGGCTGGGGGATGTAAGTGTCGAGCGCGTTGTAGAGCTCGTCGATCTTGGCGATCCATTCCGCGTTGCCCGCGATGGCGCCGCTGGCGCTGCCGCGGATCACCGGCGTGTCGTCACCGGGGAACTCGTACTGGCTCAGCAGCTCGCGAACCTCGAGCTCGACCAGGTCGAGCAGCTCCGGATCGTCCACCAGGTCGCACTTGTTGAGGAAGACCACGACCGAAGGGACGTTCACCTGCCGGGCGAGCAGGATGTGCTCGCGGGTCTGCGGCATCGGCCCGTCGGTCGCGCTCACCACCAGGATGGCTCCGTCCATCTGCGCGGCGCCGGTGATCATATTCTTCACGTAGTCCGCGTGGCCCGGGCAGTCGACGTGGGCGTAGTGACGCTTCGACGTCTCGTACTCCACGTGGGAGGTGGCGATCGTCAGGATCTTGGTGGCGTCGCGCCGTCCCTGGGACTCGGAAGCCTTCGCCACCTCGTCGTAGGGGACGTACTTCGTGCCCCAGCCCTTGTCGGCCGAGATCTTCGTCAAGGCGGCCGTCAGCGTCGTCTTCCCGTGGTCGACGTGCCCGATGGTGCCCACGTTCACATGCGGCTTCGTCCGCTCGAATTTGGCCTTGGCCATAGTCGCTCTTCCGGTGTCCTGTTAGTTGCTGGTTGCCTACGCCTTCGCCTTCGTGATGATCTGCTCCGCGATGTTCTTCGGCACTTCCTCGTAATGGTCGAACTGCATCGTGTACACCGCGCGGCCCTGCGTCATGCTGCGGAGCGTGGTGGAGTACCCGAACATTTCGGCCAGCGGCACGTCCGCCGCCACGACCTGGGCGTCGCCGCGCTGGGTCATGCCGCCGATCTTGCCCCGGCGGCTGGAGAGGTCGCCGATGACGTCGCCGAGGAAGTCGGACGGCGTCACCACTTCGACCTCCATCACCGGCTCGAGCAGGACGGCGTGCGCCTGGCGCGCCGCCTCCTTGACCGCCATCGAGCCCGCGATCTTGAACGCCATTTCGGAGCTGTCCACGTCGTGGTAGCTGCCGAAGGTCAGCGTCGCCTTCACGTCCACCATCGGGTAGCCCGCCAGCACGCCGTTCTCCAGCGCCTCGCGGATCCCCGCCTCGACCGGCTTGATGAACTCCCGCGGGATGACGCCGCCGACGATCTTGTCCTCGAAGACGAAGCCCGCGCCCGCCTCGGCCGGCTCGAGGTTGATGACCACGTGGCCGTACTGGCCCTTGCCGCCGCTCTGCCGGATGAACTTCCCCTCGACGTCCGTGACCTTCTTGCGGATGGTCTCGCGGAAGGCCACCTGCGGCTTGCCGACGTTGGCCTCGACCTTGAACTCCCGCTTCATCCGGTCGACCAGGATCTCGAGGTGCAGCTCGCCCATGCCGGCGATGATCGTCTGGCCGGTCTCCGCGTCGGAGCGTACCCGGAAGGTCGGATCCTCCTCCTGGAGCTTCTGCAGCGCGGTGCCCAGCTTGTCCTGGTCGGCCTTCGTCTTGGGCTCGATGGCGACGTCGATCACCGGATTGGGGAACTTCATCGCCTCGAGGATGATCGCCTTGTCCTCGTCCGACAGCGTGTCGCCCGTCCGGGTCTCCTTGAGCCCGATCGCCGCCGCGATGTCGCCCGCGAGCACTTCCTCGATCTCGTCCCGCTTGTTGGCGTGCATCTGCAGCAGCCGGCCGATCCGCTCGCGCTTGTCCTTGGTGCTGTTGTAGACGTAGCTGCCGGACTTGAGCGAGCCCGAGTACACCCGGAAGAAGGTCAGCCGGCCGACGTACGGGTCGGTCGCCACCTTGAACGCCAGCGCCGAGAACGGCTCGGTGTCGGCCGCGCAGCGCTCGACGTGCGTGTCGTCGTGCAGCGGCAGGTGGCCCTTGATCGCGGGGATGTCGGTCGGACTCGGCAAATAGTCGATCACCGCGTCCAGCAGCGCCTGCACGCCCTTGTTCTTGAAGGACGCGCCGCAGAGCACCGGAACGATGCTGCCGCTCACGGTCGCCTTCCGGATCGCGCGCTGAATCTCCTCGTAGGAGAGCTCGGTCCCGGCGAGGTACTTCTCCAGCAGCTCCTCGTCGTGCTCCACGGCCGCCTCGATCACCTCGTGCCGCGCCGCCTCTACCTTCTCCCGGTAGGCCTCGGGCACGGGCATCTCGGTGAACGTCTTGCCGAGGGTCTCCTCGTCGAAGATCACCTCGACCCGCCGGAGCACGTCGATGTGCCCGGTGAACATCTCGCCCGAGCCCACCGGCAGCTGGATGGGATAGGCCTTCTTGGTGAGCCGGTCCCGGATCATCGCCAGGCAGCGGTCGAAGTCGGCGCCAACGCGGTCCATCTTGTTGGCGAAGATCAGCCGCGGCACGCCGTACCGGTCGGCCTGACGCCAGACGGTCTCGGTCTGCGGCTCCACGCCTGCGACCGAGTCGAGCAGCGTCACGGCACCGTCGAGCACGCGAAGCGAACGCTCGACCTCGACAGTGAAGTCCACGTGGCCCGGGGTGTCGATGATGTTGATGCGATGCAGGACGCCGTTCCGGGTCCAGAAACAGGTCGTGGCCGCGGACGTGATGGTGATGCCGCGCTCCTGCTCCTGCTCCATCCAGTCCATGGTGGCCGCGCCCTCATGGACCTCACCGATCTTGTAGTTCTTCCCCGTGTAATAAAGGATGCGCTCGGTCGTAGTCGTCTTCCCGGCATCGATGTGGGCCATGATGCCGATGTTGCGATAGAGCTCGAGCGGGGTCTGACGGGCCATGTCCTTGTCTTTGCTCCGACCGCCGGGGCGGGGCTACGAGTTCCTGTAGCGAAAAAGCGGGGCGACCAAGCCCGGGCATCCCCGGTGGTATCGCTCCGCGCGCATCCGGGCTTTCGCCCAGGATGAGGAGACCCAAAAGATCTCCACGCGTTGTCGCTGGAGGACCAGAGATGGCAGGCTGCGAGTGCCCGTCACATGATCCGATGTTTTTCGGCTGCCACAAAATCGCCAAGCCCAGGGAAAGTAGCGGGTTAGGCGCTGGTGTCAACCCCTGCACCGGCATCCTCATAGAGGCTCAAAACAGCGCGGGCGCCCCTGTCAGGAGCGCCCGCGAATCCACACCCGGCGACGCGGTCTTACCAGCGATAGTGCGCGAACGCGCGGTTCGCCTCGGCCATCCGGTGGGTGTCTTCCTTCTTCTTGATCGTGTTTCCCTCGCCCTTGGAGGCAAGGATCAGCTCCGCCGCCAGCCGTTCGGCCATCGTCTTCTCGGTCCGGGCCCGGGCGAAGGAGATCAGCCACCGCATCGCGAGCGCTGTCCGGCGATCCGGCCGGACCTCGACCGGGACCTGCAGCGAGGCGCCGCCCACCCGGCGGCTCTTCACCTCGAGGGTCGGCTTGGCGTTGTTCACCGCCTGCTTGAACACGGACACGCCCGGCTGCCCGGTGCGCTCCTCGATCAGATCCATGGCCGAGTAGAAGATGCCTTCGGCGACGCTCTTCTTGCCTTCGACCATCAGGTTGTTGACGAACTTGGAGACCGTCTGGCTGTCGTAGCGCGGATCGGGCGGGACCGGCCGCTTGACCGCCTTGTTGCGCCGGCTCACTACTTGCCTCCCTTGGCAGGCGCGCCACCAGCGGCCTTGGGCCGCTTGGCGCCGTACTTGGAGCGACTCTGCCGCCGGTCGTTCACGCCGGCCGAGTCCAGGGTGCCCCGAACGATGTGATACCGCACGCCCGGCAGGTCCTTCACCCGGCCCCCGCGGATCAGCACGATCGAGTGCTCCTGCAGGTTATGCCCCTCGCCCGGGATATAGGCCGTCACCTCGAATCCGTTCACCAACCGCACGCGGGCGACCTTCCGAAGCGCCGAATTCGGCTTCTTGGGAGTGGTGGTATAGACCCGGGTGCAGACCCCGCGCTTCTGCGGGTTGGAACGGAGGGCCGGCGCCTTGTCCTTGGCCTCGACGTCTTTCCGGCCGTGCCGGATGAGCTGATTGATGGTCGGCATAACCCTTCAAGCTGAAATGTTCTAGCTGCCCTATTCGGGCACAGACCGCGAAATGTATGCGGCTGTAGGGCTTGGGTCAAGGCAACCGCCTCCTCTCCCGCACCCGTCCGCACCCTGTCGCTTTTTGCGTTTAATGGCCCGCGGGCCGTCCACGCGCATTGTCATAACTATGTGCGCTACAGGCATTTCGCCCGGCACCCCTAAGCGGCCCCTTCCTTGCCCTTCGATTGGCGCGGCTGAAGTCCGCCATGTGTGTCCCGGTTCGCGGAGCTTGTAGTGCTCATCCCTCGCAAACTAGTCCAGATCGGGTTGCTCCTCACGCTCGCCAGCACACCGCTCGGGGCGCAGGACGAGAGCAGAAAGTCGTTCTCGGAAGCGACCAAGGGGAGCGTTGTCGGGAGCGGGCTCTTCACGGTCTACTATAAGAACGATCGGGCTCTCCTCTCGCTCCCAGCGAGACAGCTCGATCGCGACTTCCTTCTCGTCACGCAGCTGTCCCAGGGCATCGGCGAGCTTGGGCTAGACGGCGGGAGCACCATCCGCTCCGACCTGGTGCGTTTCCATCGCGAGACCGACCGAGTCGAGCTGTGGGTGGTGAATCCTCACTTCACTGCGGACGCCGGATCGCCGATGGCACGGACGGTCGCCTACTCCTTCGCGCACTCCGTCGCGTACTCGTTTCCCATCGTCGCGGTCCGCGAAGGTGCCGCCGAGGAGCTCCTGATCGATCTGTCCCCGTTCCTCCTCTCCGACTGGGCGGACGTGGGCTCCGTGTTCCAGGCGGCCGCGAGCACCCGGAAGCTGACCGGCAACATTACGCTGGACGACAAGCGCTCCAGCCTCCAGGAAGTCCGGCTCTTTCCAACGAACCTCGAGGCCGAGGTCCGGCTGACCTACCAGAGCCCCCGGAACCTGGGACTCGAGACCGTATCCGACTACCGCTGGATTCCGGTCGGCGTCCACTATTCCCTGCTGCAGCTGCCGGCCACGCCCATGCGTCCGCGCTTCGCGGACGACCGGGTCGGCTACTTCATCTCGGCCTTCAAGGACTTCTCCCGCGACACCGCGGAGAACTTCTTCGTCCGCTACGTGAACCGCAGGCGGCTCGAGAAGAAGTGATCCCACCGCCCCGGTCAGCGAGCCCGTCCGTCCGATCACGTATTACATCGACCGCACGGTTCCTGTGGAGTGGCGGCCCTACGTCAGGGCCGGGATTCTGGAGTGGAATCGCGCCTTCCTCGACGCCGGCTTCCGTAACGCCATCGAGGTGCTCGACGCGCCGGAGGACAGCGCGTGGAACGCCTCCGATGCCCGCTACTCGACCGTTCGCTGGACCGCGACGAATCGCTCGGTCTACGCCATCGGGCCGACCAACGTGGACCCCAGGACAGGGGAGATTCTGAACGCCGACATCCTGATCTCGGCGGCCTGGATCCAGACCTGGCGGGGGGAGTCTCGGGACTATGGCTCGCCGACGGCCGGCGGTCGATGCGGTCCGCATGGAGGACTCGCTCGCGACCGCGGCCGCCGGACTAAGCCTGCTCTGCGGATACGGCACCGGACTGAGTCGCCAGGGCGCACTGGTCCAGGCGGTGCTCGGCAGAACCGTACCAAGGGAATACATCGGCCAGGCGCTGAAGGCGCTCGTGATGCACGAGGTCGGTCACACGCTCGGCCTGCGCCACAATTTCCGGGGCTCGGCGGGGATCACCGCCGATCAGCTCTCCGACCGGGATCATACCGCCGAGCACGGCTTCGGCGTCTCGGTGATGGACTACAACCCGCCCGCGATCGCGCTCGATCGACGACTCCAGGGGTACTACTACGCCCCGACGATCGGCAGCTACGACCGTTGGGCGATCACCTACGGGTACGCCGACGTGAGCGCCTCCGATTTGCGGGCGTCCATGGTGACCCGATCCAAGGGTTCCTGGCATTCGGACGGTGTCTGGACGCCGGAGGTGGAGCTCAACGGTCTCCGGGCGATCGCCGCGGAGGCGTCCGATCCCGCCCACCGGTACGCCAGCGACGAGGACGCCGGCTTCGGCGCGTACGGAGTTGATCCGACCGTCTCCCGATACGATCAGACCGACGACCCCCTCGGTTGGGCTCAGGGACGCGTTGGCCTGATCGACGAGCTGTTCGACTCGCTGGAGACTCGGGTCGTCGCTCCGGGACAGGGATACGGGAGGCTGAGGGCCGCATTCACCGAGCTGCTGAACGACCGGTGGTACGCCCTCCTGGTGACCACCAAGTACCTGGGCGGAGCGGTGACCGCTCGCGATCACCTCGGAGATCCCAACGCCCGCCCGCCGGTCACGACGGTCCCCGCGGAACAGCAACGAGCGGCGTTGGCCTTCATCGCCGAATCGGGTTTCGGGGAGAACGCCTATCGGTTCCGGCCCGGGCTCCTCGCCTTGCTGGGTCCGGACCGCTGGATGCACTGGGGTGCCTCACCAGCGGCGGCCGGCCGGGTGGATTTTCCCGTCCATGATTGGGCGCTGACCCATCAGGGCTCTCTTGTCAATCAACTGCTCGATCCGATCGTGCTCGCCCGCATGCGCGACGCCGAGCTTCGCGCCACGGCGGGCCAACCAACGGTCGGCATTCCCGAGCTCTTCACGACGCTGACCGACGCGATCTGGGCCGAGGTAACGCCGAAGTCCGCGCGCAATATCAACTCGGTCCGCCGCGATCTTCAGCGGCTCTATCTCAATGCGCTCATCCGCATGGTGGTGAGTCCCGCTCCCGGAACTCCTGAGGACGCCCGCACGCTGGCCCGCGTGACCTTGGCGGATCTCGGTGCGCGGGTCGATCGGATTCCGCAGAACCAGCGGGCTGCCCTCGACGCTTACACCCAGGCCCACCTGACCGACTCGCGCGAGCGCATCGCCCAGGCGCTCGACGGACGCACCCTTTCGATCGCTCCACCGACGAGGTGACCTATGACCATCGTGCCTGACCCCTCGCCCCTGGTACAGACTGCCGTCTATATGGCCGGCATGCTCACGGGCTATGCACTGCTTACCCGTCGGGAAGAGTGGGCGCGTGCCTGGGAGAGCGTGAGGATCGCGCTGACGCGTCGCCGGCGCGACTAGCAGGGTTCGATATTCCCCGGTCATCCCCGATTAACTTCCCCGGATGACCGCCGCTGCAGCTCCCGCCACCATTCCGCTCCGGGTTCACTCGCTCCGCAAGTCCTACGGTGACGTCGTCGCGGTCGACGGTCTCGATCTGGAGGTTCGAGCCGGCGAATGCTTCGGCCTGCTCGGGCCGAACGGCGCCGGCAAGACGACGACGGTCGAGATCTGCGAGGGACTCACCGCTCCCGACGCCGGCGACGTAGTCGTCCTCGGGCGCCGCTGGGGACGTGACGACCGAGAGCTCCGCGAGCTCCTCGGGATCTCGCTCCAGGAGACCCAGTTCTCGGAGAAGCTCACGGTGGAAGAGACCGTGCGTCTGTTTCGAAGCTTCTACCGTCGTGGGCCCGACCCTGAAGCGGTGATCGCGATGGTCCAGCTTCAGGAGAAGACCGAGGGACGGGTGGGCCAGCTCTCCGGCGGTCAACGGCAGCGGCTGGCCCTGGCCTGCGCCCTAGTCGGCGATCCGCAGCTGCTCTTCCTCGACGAGCCCACCACCGGCCTCGATCCGCAGTCGCGGCGGCAGCTCTGGGAGCTGATCGAGCGATTCAAGGCGGAGGGCCGCTCCATCCTGCTCACGACCCACTACATGGACGAGGCGGAGCGGCTCTGCGACCGCGTCGCGATCGTGGACCACGGCCGCGTGATCGCCGAAGGGACGCCGCGCGAGCTGATCGCGTCGCTGCGCGCCGAGCACGTGCTGGAGTTCGCGCTGACCGATGGGAAGGTCGCCGATCAGGCCGCGCTGGCGGGGCTCGAGGGCGTCTACACCGCCAGTCGGCATGATGGCAGCTACCGGCTCCAGGTCGCCGAGCTCCACACGGCGGTTCCGCTGCTGCTGGGCGAGCTGCGGCGCCAGGGCGCTCAGCTCTCCGAGCTCCGCACCCACTCGGCGACACTCGAGGACGTCTTCGTCACCCTCACCGGAAGGCAGCTCCGTGACGAATAGAGCGTCGCGGTGGATCGGTCACCCCCTGGTCCAGCTGGTCCTCGTTCGGTACCGGGAGTTCTTCCGCGAGCCCGAAGCCGTCTTCTGGGTCTTCGTCTTCCCGGTGCTGCTGACCGCCGGGCTCGGCATCGCGTTCCGCAATCAGGCACCGGCAGCGACGCCGGTCGCCGTGGTCGTCTGGAACACCGGCGACCGACAGCGCGCGAACGGCGCTGGAGACGGCCGAGAGGCATCACGGTGCGCGCGCTCTCCGACTCCGCCGCGAACGAGGCGCTTCGCACCGGCCAGGTAGCCCTGGTGGTGGCACCGGGCCGCGGACGGTGCCGTCGAGTATCGCTACGATCGCGAACGGCCCGAGGCGCAGACCGCCCGCCTCCAGGTCGATGCGGCCGTTCAGGCCGCGGCCGGGCGGACCAATCCGGTCGGTGTTCCGAGCGTCTGGTGAGCGAGCCGGGCTCGCGCTACGTGGACTTCGTGGTGCCCGGGCTGCTGGGGATGAACCTCATGGGAAGCGGGATCTGGGGTCTGGGTTTCGCGATCGTGGATTCGCGCCGCAAGAAACTGCTCAAGCGCCTGATCGCGACCCCGATGTCCCGGACCCAGTATCTCGGCTCGTTCGTGCTGTCGCGCCTGACCATGCTCATCATCGAGGTGGGGGTGCTCCTCGGCTTCGCGGCCCTTGCCTTCCGCGTCCCGATCCGGGGATCGCTCCTGGTGCTGGTTGGGGTCTGCCTCCTGTCGGCGCTCGCCTTCAGCGCGCTGGGGCTGCTCATCGCCTCGCGGGCGCAGACGGTCGAGGGGGTGTCGGGGCTGATGAACCTCGTGATGCTCCCGATGTGGATTTTCTCCGGCGTCTTCTTCTCGGCGTCACGGTTCCCCGACGCTCTGCAGCCGTTCATTCAACTCCTGCCGTTGACCGCGGTGAACGATGCGCTGCGCGCCACGATGCTCGAAGGGGCCGGCCCCGGCCGGCTCGGGCCCGAGCTCGCGGTGATCGGTGCATGGCTGGTGGTCAGCTTCTTCCTGGCCTTGCGGCTGTTCCGCTGGCGATAGGGCTCTGGTGCAACGGCGTCGCGTGCTGTAACGTGGGTGGGCTCGTGCCGCTCTAGCCTGATTTCCGCTCACCCCTCCACGAGGTTGTCCATGCACTCCCGCGTCGCTCTCAGGGCGGGACGAGGCACGTGTCACTCTCCTGGAATCAGGTTCGTTGGACCGCCGGCTGCCCGAACTTCTGGGTGGCGTAGCCGACGATCAGACCCACGACGGACCCCGGGATCATGATCTCCCAGAAGTACCGCTTGCCGGTGGCAGGGTCCACACCGAGTGCGAATGGCAAGGCGATCACCGCTGCGACCACGAAACCGAGCACGATGCTGGCCGTGAGGTTGTTCACTTTGCGGGCGATCAGCCCGATCAGCACGCCGGCGATGAGCCCCTTTCCGGTGGAACCAGCGATGATCCCCATGATCTGCGGCTTCGTTTCCGGCGCAGAAACCAGCGCCGTCAGACCGTCGAGCGCGCCGAGCGCGCCACCGAGGACCAGACCGAGCAAGGGCTTGTTCACGGACGACCTCCCGAGAGGGTTGGGATGGGGCCCTGCGATACTGTTACCCGTCGCCGCGCGATCCTTTAGCGTGGGCCGACCGCAGGGCTACAGGCCTCGCGTCGCGAGGAAGAGGAAGCGAATGACGAGGTACGTGAGCACGAGGATGATCGCGGTTTGATACTTCCTGAAGATCCGCCCGGCGCGCTCGCCGAAGGATTCCCGGTGGGCCAGCACGGGCTCACCATCCAGGAATCGGGCGACTTCCTCGGCCAGGGAATCGGCCGAGGGATAACGGCCGGCCCGATCGGGGGCGAGGGCGCGACGCCAGATGGACGTCACTGGTCGAGGAGTGTCTTTCTTCCTCGCTTCCTGTCCGAGGAGCGATCGGAGGATAGCGCCGAGGGCGAACACGTCGGTGCGTGCGTCGACCAGGTGAGGCAGTCCTTCCGCCTGTTCCGGCGCCATGAAACCGGGGGTGCCGAGGATGGTACCGGGCGCCGTGTCCGCCTGTGTGCTTTCAATGGGACCTGTTCCGGTGGGCCCGCCTTGCAGAAACTCCGGTTCCTTCAGTATCCGCGCGATGCCCCAGTCCAGCACCAGCACCTCGCCGAAGGCACCGACCATGATGTTCGACGGCTTGAGATCGCGGTGCACCACGCCGCGCGCGTGGGCGAAGCCGATGGTTTCGCAGACCCTGAGGAACAGCCTCAGTATCTCGGTGAGAGTCGCGCGAGAGGCGAACTCCTCGAGGCCCTCGCCCCGCACCAGCTTCATAACGTAGAAGACCCGGCCATCCGACAACGTTCCAGCGTCGTGCACGGGAACGATGCCCGGGTGCTCGAGGCGCGCGAGGATCCTCGCTTCCCGCTCGAGTCGCGGGGCTGCCTCGGCATCCACGAGATCGGGTCGGAGCACCTTGAGCGCCACCTCCCGCTCGAGCTCGCGGTCGTACGCACGGTAGACGGTCCCCATACCGCCCTGCCCCACCGGCTCCCGGATCTCGTATCGTCCGCCGGCCGGCTCTGGCCGGCTCAGCACCCGCCGCAGATGCTCGGAGGTTTCGCGAGGCAGCGTCACGAATCGCTCCCCTCGAACAGCTCCCGGGCCTCGTCCCGGAATTCGGCGTCGCTGCCGGAGACGACGCGAAGGCGCTCCAGGACGAGCCGGCGCAGCTCGCGGCGCGCCCAGGCCAGGTGGTTGGTCACCTGGGTCACGGGGAGACCGAGCGCCTCGGCCAGCGCCCGGTAGCTGGGACGGTCGTGGTCTCCACCCGGATGGAGATCGTGGCGCTCGAAGACCGCGAATCGAATTTCACGGGGGGTGCCGAGGGTCGCAGTGCGCAGCTCCCGGACCGCATCAGCGAACAGCGCACGGACCCATTCCCGGTCAAAGCAGGCATCCGGGTCGGCGCTCCAACCGGCAGCGTCCGCCAGCTCCCGCTCGGCAAGGGCAAAGTCGAGGGGCACGACGCTGATGCCGCCGCCGCGCTTGAGACGTTGCTCGTCCCGGCGGGCGTTCGCGGCGAATCGGTCGAGACACACCCGCAGGAAAGTGCGGAAGCGGGCGCGCGCCGGCTCGTACGCGTCGAAGAAGCCACGCTCCATCGCCCGGGCGAAGAATTCCTGGGCCAGGTCCTCCGCATCGGCGGGCTCGGCGCGCCACTTCACCCGCAGACGCGTATAGACCGGTAGCCAGTAGACGGTGATCAGCGTTTGGAAGGCGTCCCGCCGAATGTCCGGATCCTCCTGCCTGGCGGCGAGGATGACCGACAGCCGCGTGCTCGGGTAGGGAGCGCGACCGCTATCTGACTGGGAGAGCATGCCTGAAAACTGCAGGGCGCAAGCCCGGTTCGCCAACACCGGGCCGCGCCACTGGTCGGGAACAGGATGCTTCAGCTCGGCAACAGCACCTTGTCCACGACGTGAATGACGCCGTTGGACTGGAACACGTCGTAGGTGGAGATGTCCGCGACGTCGCCCTTGCGATCCCGCACGACGATGTTGCGATTGCCGTTCATCATGACGGTCAGCGTCTCGCCGTTGACGGTCTTCAGCATCGCCTGGCCGTTCCCCTTCTTGATCGCCTTCATCAGGGCCTCCGCGTCGTAGCGGCCGGCCACGACGTGGTAGGTCAGGACCTTCCCGAGTTGTTCCTTGTTCTGCGGCTCGAGCAGCATTGCAACGGTGCCGTCGGGGAGCTGGCTGAAGGCGGCGTTGGTCGGGGCGAACACGGTGAACGGACCCGAACCCTTGAGGGTTTCCACCAGGCCGGCGGCCTTCACGGCCGACACCAGCGTGGTGTGGTCCGCGGAGTTCACCGCGTTGTCCACGATGTCTTTGCTGCGGAGCATGGACTGGCCGCCCACCATCGTCTCCTGCGCGGCGGCGCCGGTGGCCGCCATCAGGGTCAGGCTCAGCGCAACCAACAGCTGCCGGGCTTGGTACCGCATGGTCGATCTCCTATCTGAGGTGAGTTGTGTGGCGCCCAGACTACGCGCCCACCCCCAGATCGGATGTGAGATCCAGTTCCCCGGACGGCGGCGTACTCCAGCAGTCACGCTTCCGACTGAAACCGCACGGACGCAGCAAGCCCGTGGGAGCCGGCACCATGTCCATCCTCGATCGTTCGTACACAGCCTGCCTTTTCATTGCCTGCGGGGCGGCCATTCCGTGCGCCCTCGAGGCCCAGGGTACACCCGCCGACACCGGGCAGGCTCAGGTCATCGATACGCTGACGGTCACGGGGAGGAACGACGATCTGATCGGCATCGCGGCCACCGCCTCCGAGGGCCGGGTGGGATCCGTGGACCTCCGCTTGCGGCCGATCACGCGCGAGGGGGAACTGCTCGAGACCGTCCCAGGCATGATCGTCACTCAGCACTCCGGCGACGGCAAGGCCAACCAGTATTTCATCCGCGGGTTCAACCTCGACCACGGGACCGACTTCAATACCCGGATCGAAGGGATGCCGGTGAACATGCCCTCCCACGCCCATGGGCAGGGCTACACCGACCTCAATTTTCTCGTGCCGGAGCTGGTGGACTACATCGACTACCGGCTGGGCGTGTACCACACCGAGCTCGGCGATTTCGGCAGCGCCGGCGGTGCCGAATTTCACCTTGTGCGTGCGCTCGACCGGCCGTTTGCCACGGTGGGCGCCGGCGAGGACGGGCTTGCCCGCCTGGCCGCGGGCGCGTCGACCCGCCTAGGCGGAGGAACCCTTCTTCTGGGCGGCGAGGCGAAGACGTACGACGGTCCCTGGGACGTGGCTCAGGACCTTCGTAAGCTCAGTGGCCTGGCCCGCTACAGCTGGGACCACGGCTCGTCCCAGTTTTCGCTTCTCGCCATGGGCTACCACAACCAGTGGAACGCCACCGACCAGGTCCCACAGCGCGCCGTGCAGTCGGGGCTGATCGACCGATTCGGGTTCATCGACGACAGCGACGGAGGACAGACGCGGCGCTACAGCTTGTCGGGGACGTGGCGTCACGCGGGGAACAGCTCCGCTCAGGACGTGCAGGTGTTCGGTGTCTACTCCGATCTGAGTCTCTTCTCGAACTTCGAATACTTCCTCGGCGACCCGGTACGCGGCGACCAGTTCAACCAGCAGGAGCGACGGGTGGTGGTTGGCGCCAGCGCCCGCCATACCCAGGCTGCCGATGTCCTGGGGGTGTCGCATCTGATCAAGGTGGGGCTGCAGACTCGGGCCGATTTCCTGAATCCCGTCGGCCTCTACCGCACGCAGGGCCGGACCCGGCTGAGCACCGTCCGCCAGGATGATGTCACCGAGTGGGGGAGCGGGGTCTACGTCGAAGCGGAGTCGCGGTGGCGGCCGTGGTTCAGGAGCGTCGTCGGGCTGCGCGGAGATTTCTACACGTTCGATGTGGACGGCGAACATCCCGGAGAACTCGGGTCACCGGACGGCCGGCATCGCGAGCCCGAAGGCGTCACTCGTCTTCACGCCGGCACCCGGCACGGAGATCTACGTGAGCGGTGGCCTCAGCTTCCACAGCAACGACGCACGCGGCACCACCATCACCGTGGATCCCGAAACCGGCGAGCCGGCCGAGCAGGTGGACCCGCTGGTTCGTTCGCGGGGCGCCGAGGTAGGAATCAGGGCGACTCCGCATCAAGGGGTGGCGGTCGACATTGGCGCTCTGGGCTCTGGGCCTCGACAGCGAGCTGCTATTCGTCGGCGACGCCGGGATCACCGAGCCGTCGGCCGCCAGCCGCCGGCGCGGCGTGACCTGGGCCAACTTCTACCGCCCGATCCCTCAACTCTCCCTCGATGTGGACGTGTCGTTCGCCCGGGCGAGATTCGAGGACGTGCCGGACGGTGCGGCTCACATTCCGGGCGCGCTGGAGAACGTGGTCGCGGCCGGAGCGACTTGGAGCACGCCGGGACAGGGGGTGTTTGGAGCCGTTCGACTGAGGCACTTCGGGTCGTATCCGCTCATCGAGGACAACAGCGTGCGGGCCACCGCCACGACCCTGTTCAACGCCGATCTCGGATACCAGTTGGCGTCCGGGCTCCGCCTCCAGGTCAGCATCCTCAACCTGTTCGGCGCCCGGGCCTCGGACATTCAGTACTACTACGCGTCTCGTCTTCAGGGGGAGCCTGTCGAAGGCGTCAACGACGTGCACTTTCATCCGGTCGAGCCACGACAGATCCGCGCCATGCTGGCGTGGGGGCTATGAGCCCGGCGCGCGACCATCGAACATGGCCCGCACCGTGCCGCGAAGTCCTCGGGGGTGAAGAGCTTCTTGAGTGAACGTCGACGCCCGCCTTTCCATTCCAGGGCAGCACTCCTGTTTGCGGTGGGGCTATTGCGGGGTCGACGCGGCGCCGTCGCAGCGAATCCTCACGCCGTGCTCCGGGCGAAGGGCCGAGCCCGACCTGACCAGAACGATGTTCGATCGGCACTTGCGCCATGCCGACGTCGGACGCCGCTAGCCTGGTTCGAGGTGGCGTAATTCCTGCGCTGCAACCGTGGGCGCGTCATCACCCGATGCAAGAATCGGCACGCCACCCCTGCAATCCCATCAATTTCGGCACACGAGAGCTTCATGATTCTGGTCCAACTCGATACCGGAAGCGAACTGCTGTTCGGATCGCTGGCCGAGTTCTCAGCCGCCATCCGCCGGCGTGAGGTGGGCCCGAGCTCGCTGATCTATCACCGGACCAGCGGGCAGTGGCTGCCGATCGACGCCCATCCGGAGTTTCGGAAGTACGCGATGCGGGAAGAGGAAACACCGCTGCCGCCTCTGGAGCGGATGCACTGGACCTTCTTCTCGGCAATCCCACCGTTCCAGCCCGAGCCGCTCGACGAACCCGCTGCCGCGGCCAACCCCGACCCGGCTCCCCCAAAGGTGCCGGGTTGGCGCCGCAAACTGAGCCGGGCGGTAAAACGCTTCCGTTCGACCGAGCAGGCCTGAGAGCACCACTACAAGAAACGAAAGCGCCCGGGTCGCTCCCGGGCGCTTTCGTTTTCCGAGTCGTGCCGGCCCTACTTGTCCTTCACCTTGGCCCAGGAATCCCTCAGGCCGACGGTCCGGTTGAACACGAGTGATCCCGGACGGGAGTCCACCGGGTCGCTCATGAAGTAGCCCGTCCGCTCGAACTGGTACCGCGACCCCGGCGGGTCCGAGGCGACGCTCGGCTCGATCTTCGCGCCGCGGACTGTTACGAGCGACGCCGGGTTCAGCGCGGCGATGAAGTCCTGGCCCTCCGGCACCGCGTCCGGGTTCGGCACCGCGAAGAGTCGGTCGTACAACCGAAGCTCGCAGTCGAGGGCATGCGCGGCGGAGACCCAGTGGATCGTGCCTTGAACTCGCCGACCGTCCGGCGCGTCGCCGCCCCGAGTGGCGGGGTCGTAGGTGGCGCGAACCTCCACGACCTCCCCCGCCCCGTCCTTGATCACCTCGGTGCAGGTGACCAGGTAGCCGTACCGCAGCCGCACCTCCCGCCCCGGCGCCAGACGGAAAAACTTCTTCGGCGGGTCCTCCATGAAATCGTCGCGCTCGATCCAGAGCTCGCGGGAGAACGGCACCGGGCGGCTGCCCGTCTTCGGGACGTCATGCGGGTAGAGCGGCGCATCGAGGATCTCGACCTGGTCCGCGGGATAGTTCACGAGCACCAGCTTGAGCGGCCGGGCCACGGCCATCACCCTCGGTACCCGCATGTTGAGGTCGTTGCGCACCGCGTGCTCGAACGTGGCGAGCTCGATCCGCGCGTCCGAGCGGGCGACCCCGATGGTGTCGGCGAAATCCCGGATCGCCTCCGGCGTGACGCCCCGCCGCCGGAGCCCGGCGATCGTCGGCATCCGGGGATCGTCCCACCCGTGCACGTGCCCCTCGTTCACCAGCCGAAGCAGCTTGCGCTTGCTCAGCACCGTGTAGTCCAGCTCCAGCCGGGCGAACTCGGTCTGCTCCGGGGGCCGTTCGAACCCGGCCTCTCGCACCAGCCAGTCATACAGCTCGCGGTTGTCCTTGAACTCGAGGGTGCAGAGCGAGTGGGTGATCCCCTCGAAGGCGTCCGACAGCCCGTGGGCGAAGTCGTACAGCGGGTACACACACCACGCCGTGCCGCGCCGATAGTGTGAGGCGTGGCGGATCCGAAGCAGCAGCGGGTCGCGCATGAGCATGTTGGGATGCGCCATGTCGATCCGGGCGCGGAGCACGTGGGCGCCGTCGGGGAACTCGCCAGCGCGCATCCGGCGTAGCAGATCAAGGTTCTCGGCCACCGTCCGCTGCCGGAACGGGCTCGGCGTGCCGGGCACCATGACGGTTCCCCGCCCTTCCCGAATCGCCTCCTCGCTCTGCGAGTCCACATACGCCTTCCCCGCCTGGACCAGCGCTTCGGCGATCTCGTAGAGCCGCTCGAAGTAGTCGCTGGCGAACCGCTCCTCGTTCCATTCGAAGCCCAGCCAGCGCACATCGTTCCGGATCGCCTCCACGTACCGGATGTCTTCGGTCGTGGGATTGGTGTCGTCGAAGCGCAGGTTGCACTTGCCGGCGAACTCCCGGGCGATCCCGAAGTTGAGGCAGATGGACTTCGCGTGGCCGATGTGGAGGAAGCCGTTCGGCTCGGGCGGGAAGCGGGTGTGGATCGGACGGCCGAAGCGGCCGCTCGCGGCGTCCTCGGCGACCTTCTCGCGGAGGAAGTCCTTGCGGCCGGCGGGACCGGTGGTCACGTCGGGTGGGGTGGAATCGGTGGCTCGGGTCACGCTTGAAACTTAATGGTGGCCGGAACCGACCGCCTCTGCCGAGTCGCGCCGAGTCGCGCCGAGTCAGGCTGGGTCCCGGCTGGTGGCCGGGCGCTCGGGACCGCGCAATGCGGCCGCACTGCCCTCCATTGGCGAGACTCGCAAATCCGATCCGGTTCCGGTGGCGTACTCCCGGGTGTCCCTTTCTAGGAGTTTCACGCCATGCGCATGCCGATGCCGAGCGAGACGGGGCGTGTCGTCGCCCTCGCCGCCCTGGCCGTGGTAGCCACGACTGCGGGAGTCGTGCTCGCCTCGGACCACCAGGACACTCCCGAAGTAGAGCTGCACCCCCGGTTGGACATCAACGATGTCTACGTCTTCCCTGGGTCCAATCCCGACCGGCTGGTCCTCGCCGTCACCACCTCCTCGCCGCTGACTCCGGCGGGATCGGTCGGGGCGGGCTTCGATCCGGGTTTGCTGTACCAGATCAAGATTGACAACACGGGCGACGCCGTGGAGGACCTCGTGCTTCAGTTCGCCTTCGACACTCCCGGCCCGGGCCAGCAGGTCACGCTGTTCGGCCCCACGGCTCCCGAGCGTACCGGCCGCAAGAGCACGCGTCTTTCGGGTTCCCCCGCCCTCTCCGGGGGAGTGAACACGGTCCTGGGCACCCCCTCAGGCATCCAGCTCTTCGCCGGTTTGCGGGAAGATCCTTTCTACATCGATCTCGAGCAGTTCTTCCGGATCATTCCCGACCGGGGACCGGTCCGAGGTCCCCTGTCCAAGATCGGTCCCAAGCCCGAGGCCACCAGCTTCCGCGATCCCGGCATCGACTTCCTGGCGGGCATCAATGCGCTGGCGATCGTCGTCGAGCTTCCCGAGTCCATGATCCTTCCCACAGGCGCCGACGCGAACACGCGGATCGGTGTCTGGGCCACCACCAGCCGCTGAGGCAAGAGGAGAACCGAACCATGACACCCTCCAACGCGCTCCGGCGCCTGCTGGTCTCGCTGGCTCTGGTCGCGGTCGCCGCGTGCGACGACAGCCCGGACCGCGATGTCCCGACCGGCCCGCTGCTTTCGTCGGTCACAGCGCGGGTCTTCACCCAGCGCGAACGGCTGGGCAACCCGCTGGTGAGCGAGGTGATGATCGTGAAGGCGCATCACCACGACCACAACCTCGGCCAGCCTTCCAGCGACCAGGCCGACTTCACCGACGATCTGGTCACCTTCATCACCGGGACCGCCGGGCGAGATGCCGCCTATGCCTCGACGATCGCGGGGGCGCTGCTGCCCGACATGTTGATCACCTATCCGAAGCGGGACGGAACGCCGGTGTTCTGGCTGAGCTGGCTGTTTGGCGGATTCGGCGGCCGCTCCTTGAGTGACGATGTCGTGGACATCGGGCTCGGCGCCATCTTCGGCGGTCTGCTCGGCAACACCGTGAACGTCACTCCCGGTCTCACCACGGACAATGTGGACGCGAACGACGCGGCTTTTCTCACCGGTTTTCCCTACCTGGCCCCGGGCAACTGAGCCCGGATCCACGCGCGTGCCTCCACGGAGACGTGGAGGCCGCCGCCGGTGGATTGCGGAGCCCGATTCCCTTCTCCATGTTCTCCGGGCGTTGCTGTCTCCTACGCGTCCACTGGAGGAGGACCCATGAATAGATCGTTGAAGGCGCTTGCCGCAATTGTCGTGGTAACCGTCGCCGGCCCGCAGTTCCTGAGTGCCCAGGCGCCGGTATCACCCAAGCCCACCGCCGAGCACGCGCGGCTCGGGTACTTCGTCGGCAAGTGGACCGGCGAGGGTAAGATGTTGCCCGGCCCGATGGGCCCCGGCGGAAAGATGACGTCGTCCGACACCTGCGAGTGGTTCGAGGGACGTTTCAGTGTGATCTGCCGCTCGGAAGGAACGACGCCGATGGGGTCGACCAAGAGTATCGGCATCCTCGGGTACAGCCCCGAGGAGAAGGTTTACACCTACTACGGCGTGGACAACACCAACATGACGATGGCGAGCGTGCCGCGCGGCACGGTGAAGGGCGATACCTGGACCTACACGGATGAGAGCATGATGGGAGGTCAGAAGGTCAAGTCGCGGGTCACGATCAAGGAAGTCTCTCCTACGGCGTATACCTTCATGATGGAATTTCAGGGACCGGACGGGAAGTGGGCGCCAGCGATGGAGAGCAAGCTGACGAAGGTACAATAATTCGCACAACGAAAAGCGCCCGGGATCGCTCCCGGGCGCCTCTCTTCTTCATGCGGACAGAATCCTACAGCTCATCGTCCGGAACGCCGGCCGCCGCAAGCGGCTGCGGTACCGGCTCCTCCACCCGCGGCGGCGGCGCCTCGTAGCCCGCCGGCGGCTGGATGTCGATCTCGGCGTACCGGTAGATGCCGGAGCCCGCCGGGATCAGGTGACCGATGATGATGTTCTCCTTGAGGCCGAGGAGATCGTCCTTGGCCCCGCGGATCGCCGCGTCGGTCAGCACCCGCGTGGTCTCCTGGAACGACGCCGCCGAGATGAACGACTGCGTCGTGAGACTCGCCTTGGTGATGCCGAGCAGCACCGGCTCGGCCTGCGCCGGCTTGCTCTTCCGCTTGATTACCCGTTCGTTCTCGTCGCGGAAGGTGAGCTTGTCTACCGTCTCCCCCTCGAGGAAGTCGGTGTCGCCCGGATCGGTCACGCGCACCTTCTGCAGCATCTGGCGCACGATGACGCCGATGTGCTTGTCGCTGATGCGCACGCCCTGCAGCCGGTAGACCTCCTGCACTTCGTTGAGCAGGTACTCCTGTACCGCCCGCGGACCCTTGATGAGCAGGATGTCGTGCGGGTTCACCGGGCCCTCGGTGAGGCGGTCGCCCGCCCGCACCCGGTCGCCCTCGTGCACCCGGAGGTGCTTGCCGGCCGGCACCTCGTACAGCTGCGGCTCGACGCCCTCCTCCGCCTGGCCGTCGGTCTCCGGATAGACGTAGATCTCGCGCTTGCCGCGCTTGATCTCGCCGAACTTCACCACGCCGTCCACCTCGGAGATGGTGGCGGGATCCTTCGGCCGCCGGGCCTCGAACAGCTCCGCGATCCGCGGCAGACCGCCCGTGATGTCGCGGGTCTTGTACGCCTGCCGCGGGATCTTGGTGACCGTGATGCCCTTGGTCACCTTGACCGGCGTGCTGAGGAAGACCGTCTTGTCCTTCGACTCCTTCTTGGTCTTGCTCGGCCAGGCCTCGTTGATCGGGCGCTCGTCCACGTGGAACTTGGTGCTCCACGGGTTGGCCGCGTCCGGGATGTCCATGGACCGGGTGACCTGGTCGGTGGGCGAGCCCAGGATGACACGGCTCCCCTCGGCCAGGGTGTACTCCTGCGGGTCCTTCCGGTTGCTCATGTAGACGAGCACGCTCGGATGGAGCTCGCGGTCCGGGTCCGCCATCACGACGAGCGACCGGAGGCCGGTGCCCTCGTCCAGCTCCTCGCGGAGCGTGACGCCCGGCACCAGGTCCTTCCAGCGCAGCTCGCCGTCGGCCTTGATGATGCTCGGGTCGTTGTACGGATCCCAGGTGTACAGGATCGTCGCCCGGCGCTCGTTGTCGCCCTTGGTGACGAGATCGCCTTCCTTCACCTGCAGGAGGGCGCCCTCGGGCACCGGGTAGCGGTTGAGGACCCGCTTGGCATCCTTCGGGTCCACCACCAGGATGCCTTCCTTGCTCTCGTCCGAGGCCGACTCGTCCTCGCGGGTCAGCACGACCCGGGTGACGCCGCGGGTGCCGTCCTCGTACTCCACCGGCACGTCGGCCCACTCCAGGCCCTCGGTGTACTTCACCTTGCCGTCGGACCGCGCCCGCCGCTCCGCCTCTTCGGCGATGCGGGAGGACGTACCGCCGATGTGGAAGGTCCGCAGGGTGAGCTGCGTGCCCGGCTCGCCGATGGACTGCGCGGCCAGGATGCCCACCGCCTCGCCCATGTCCACCATGTCCATGGTGGCCAGGTTGCGGCCGTAGCACATGCGGCAGATGCCGCGACGGGCCTCGCAGGTCAGGACCGAGCGGATCTTCACCTTCTCGATCCCCGAGTCCTCGATCTGGTTGGCGATGTCCTCGTCGATCAGCTCGCCCGCCATCACCAGGAGCCTGGGATCGCCGTCCTCGTCCAGCTCATGCGGATCGAAGACGTCCTCGCTCGCGACGCTGCCGAGGATGCGCTCCCGCAGCGGCTCGATGATGTCCTCGCCCTCCTTGAGCGAGGCCACGTCCAGCCCGAGGATCGTGCCGCAATCCTCCTCGGTGACCGTGACGTCCTGCGCCACGTCCACCAGGCGGCGGGTGAGGTAGCCCGCGTCCGCCGTCTTGAGCGCCGTGTCGGCCAGACCCTTCCGCGCGCCGTGGGTCGAGATGAAGTACTCGAGCACGGTGAGCCCCTCGCGGAAGTTCGACTTGATCGGGCTCTCGATGATCTCGCCGATGCCGCCCGTGAGCTTCTTCTGCGGCTTGGCCATCAGACCGCGCATGCCCGCGAGCTGCCGGATCTGGTCGCGCGAGCCGCGGCTGCCGGAGTCGAACATCATGAACACCGGGTTGAACCCGCCGCGGGAGACCCGCATCGAGTTGATCATCGCCTCGGCCACGTCGTTGTTGGCGTGGGTCCAGGCGTCGATCACCTTGTTGTACCGCTCGCCGAAGGTGATCTGACCGGTGTTGTACGCCTTCTGGAACCGCTTGACCCGGGCGTCGGCCTCGGACAGGAGCTCGGTCTTCTCGGCCGGGATCTCCAGATCCTCGACGCCGATGGACACGCCGCCCATGGTCGCGAAGCGGAAGCCGAAGTCCTTGAGCCGGTCGAGGAACGTGACCGTGTCGGCCAGCCCCGCCCGCCGGTAGCTCTGCAGCACCAGCTCGCTCAGCTGCTTCTTCTTCATCAGATCGTCGCGGAAGCCGAGATCGGCGATCACTTTCCGCGGGAGGATGCTGTTGAACAGCACCCGGCCCACGGTCGTCCGGAGCCAGCGGGGGCGCCGGTCTTCAGCGTCCACCGTCTCCGGCGGCGGCACGTACCAGAACTGGATCGCGCTGTGGTAGCCCACGCTCCCGTTGAGGAGCGCCATCTCCAGCTCGGCCAGGCTGCCGAAGTGCTTGGCCGTCTTCCACAGCTTGGCCTTGGTGTCCTCGGCCTTGCCGCTGCCGGCCTTCCGGAGCTCCTCCTCGAAGCCCGGCGGCAGCTTGGTGAGGAAGTACGACCCCAGCACCATGTCCTGCGACGGCTCCGCCACCGGACGGCCGTCCGAGGGCTTGAGCACGTTGTTCGAGGAGATCATCAGGAGGCGTGCCTCCAGCTGGGCCTCGAACGACAGCGGCACGTGCACCGCCATCTGGTCGCCGTCGAAGTCGGCGTTGAACGCCGCGCAGACCAGCGGATGGATCCGGATGGCCTTGCCCTCGACCAGCACCGGCTCGAACGCCTGGATGCCCAGGCGGTGCAGCGTCGGCGCGCGGTTCAAGAGCACCGGATGGTCCTGGATGATCTCTTCCAGGATCTCGTACACCTCGGGGCTCTCGCGCTCCACGATCTTCTTGGCCCGCTTGACCGTCTCGGCGATGCCCTTCTCCACCAGCTTGTGGATGATGAAGGGCTTGAAGAGCTCGACCGCCATCGCCTTGGGCAGACCGCACTGGTGCAGCCGGAGCTCCGGGCCGACCACGATGACCGACCGGCCGGAGTAGTCCACCCGCTTGCCGAGCAGGTTCTGACGGAACCGGCCCTGCTTGCCCTTGAGCATGTCCGAGAGGCTCTTGAGCGGCCGCTTGCCGCGACCCCGGATGGCCTTGCTGCGCCGCCCGTTGTCGAACAGCGCGTCCACCGCCTCCTGGAGCATGCGCTTCTCGTTCCGGAGGATGACCTCCGGCGCCTTGTGCTGGATCAGCTTGGTGAGCCGGTTGTTCCGGTTGATCACCCGCCGATACAGGTCGTTCAGGTCGGACGTGGCGAAGCGCCCGCCGTCGAGCGGCACCAGCGGCCGCAGGTCGGGCGGGATGACCGGAATCACGTCCAGGATCATCCAGGCCGGGTTGTTGGGCAGGTCGCCCGAGTCACCCGAGCTCAGGAAGGCGTCCACCACCTTGAGCCGCTTGAGCATCTGCTTCTTGCGATGCTGGCTGGTCTCGGTGGCGACCCCCGCGCGGAGCTCTTCGGCGAGCTGCCGCACGTCGATCTTGTCGAGCAGCTTCCGCACCGCCGGCGCGCCGATGTCCGCCTGGAAGGCGGTGTCGCCCTCTTCCCGCGCCTTGGCGCGGAGCGTGAGGTACTCCTCCTCGTCGAGGAGCTGGCTGGACTCGACTTCCTGCTGGCCAGGCTCGATGACGATGTAGCTGGAGTAGTAGATCACCCGCTCCAGATCACGGAGCGTGATGTTGATCAGGTTCCCCATCGGCGACGGCAGCGTCTTGAAGAACCAGATGTGCGCCACCGGCACGCTGAGCTCGATGTGGCCCATGCGCTCGCGCCGGACCTTGCTCAGCGTCACCTCGACGCCGCACCGGTCGCAGATGACGCCGCGGTACCGGATCCGCTTGTACTTCCCGCAGTGGCATTCCCAGTCCTTCACCGGACCGAAGATGCGCTCGCAGAAGAGGCCGTCCTTCTCCGGCTTGAACGATCGATAGTTGATCGTCTCCGGCTTGGTGACCTCGCCCCACGACCACCAGGTGCGCTGCCCCTGGAGCTCCAGGCGCTCGCGCTCCTTCTGGTCGCGCGGGCCCCGGATTTCCTCCGGGCTCGCGATACGGATGCTGATATAGTCGAAGCTCGAGCTCTTGGGCTCGCGTCCGCTGCGAAAATCAATCATGATCCCCTCTTACTCGTCGCCGGCTTCGGTGGTGCCGAGCGTGACCTTCAGGCCCAGCGCCTGCAATTCCTTCACGAGGACGTTGAACGATTCCGGGATGCCCGGCTCGGGCAGGTTCTGTCCCTTCACGATCGCCTCGTAGACCTTGCTGCGGCCGTTGACGTCGTCGGACTTGACCGTCAGCATCTCCTGCAGCACGTGTGCGGCGCCGTAGGCTTCCAGCGCCCAGACTTCCATCTCGCCGAACCGCTGGCCGCCGAACTGCGCCTTGCCGGCGAGCGGCTGCTGCGTGACCAGCGAGTACGGTCCGATCGACCGCGCGTGGATCTTGTCGTCCACCAGGTGGCTCAGCTTGAGCATGTAGATCGAGCCGACCGTGACCTCGCCCTCGAACGGCTGACCGGTGCGGCCGTCCCGCAGCCGCGCCTTGCCCGCCGGCGTGAGCCCCGCGGCCCGGAGCAGCTCGTCCGCCGCCGCGTCCACGTCGGCCTCGCTCTTGTTGCCCAGCAGGCCGGCGAGCGCCGGCTTCCCGGACTCCTCGAGCGCCTCGGCCGGACTCGCGCCCGCCGACTTCTCCAGGTCCTTCACCGCCTTCGAGCCCTTGCCATCCTGAGCCCGGTGGAACTCGAGCTCCTGGCGCCGCTGGGCGAGCTCGCGCTCGGCCAGCTCCTTCGCCGCGTCGGTAAGGAACCCGCGGACGGCCTGGAACAGCTCCTTGGTCTCGTGGGAGACCCCGCGGTTGCCCAGCAGCCCCGTGCCGGCCTCGAGCAGCGTCGTGTGCTCGCCCCGCCACCTTCTTGAGGTCCGCCACCATCCGGGTGATCGCCGCCGGCTCCGGGGCCGGCGCCGCGTGGCGGAGCCGGAGACTTTCCGCCGCCCAGCGGAACCCCGCCAGCCGGAGCAGCACGCCGATCTCGGCCTCGTCCGCGCCCCGGAAGACCGGGGTCTTGGCCTCGAAGCCCAGGATCCGCGCCGCCCAGCCGAGGTGGGTCTCGAGGATCTGACCCACGTTCATCCGGCTCGGCACGCCGAGCGGGTTGAGGACGATGTCCACCGGCCGTGCCGTCGGGGAGGAACGGCATGTCCTCCTCCGGCACGATCCGGGCGACGATGCCCTTGTTGCCGTGGCGGCCCGCCATCTTGTCGCCCACCGAGATCTTCCGCTTCTCGGCGATGTAGACCTTGACCAGCTGGATCACGCCCGGCGGCAGCTCGTCCGGCTGGAGGATCTTGTCGATCTGGTCCTCCGCCTTCTCCTCGACCTTGGCCCGCTCGCGCGCCGCCATGTCGATGCTGGACCGGATCCGCTCGTTGGCCGGCCTTGTTGGCTACCCGGAGCGTCTTGAGATCCACGTCGCCCAGATCGACGTCCTGGAGCGCCGCGGCGCTGAGCTTGGTGCCCGAGGCGAGGTATTCCTCGACCGTGCCGGCCTTGAGCATGAGCGCCACCTCCTGCCCTTCCAGCAGGTGGTTCAGCTCCTCCAGCATGACCGTGTTGATGCGCGCCTTCTCGTCGTTCTCGATCCGGCGCACCTCGCCGATCCGCTCGCCCCGGTCCTTCTCGACCACCTGATCCTCGATCCGGCTGAAGATCTTGACGTCGATCACCACGCCGGCCATGCCGGGCGGGACCTTGAGCGAGCTGTCCTTCACGTCCTTGGCCTTCTCACCGAAGATGGCGGTGAGCAGCTTCTCCTCGGGGGAGAGCTCGGTCTCGCCCTTCGGCGTGATCTTGCCGACCAGGATGTCGCCCGGCTTCACATGGGCGCCGATGCGCACGATGCCGCGCTCGTCGAGATCCACCACGCTCTCGTCGGAGACGTTGGGGATTTCCCGGGTGATCTCCTCCTGGCCCCGCTTGGTGTCGCGGACGTGCAGCTCGAGCTCCTGGATGTGGATCGACGAGTACACGTCGTCCTTCACCAGCCGCTCGCTGAGGACGATGGCGTCCTCGAAGTTGTGCCCGTACCAGGGCATGAACGCCACCAGCACGTTGCTGCCGAGCGCGAGCTCGCCGCCCTCGGTGGCCGCGCCGTCGGCGATGATCTCGCCGGAGCCGACCGTCTGGCCCAGCTGCACCAGCGGCCGCTGGTTGATGGCGGTGTCCTGGTTGGTGCGCCAGAACTTCTTGACCCGGTAGCGGTCGTGCTGGTGCAGCCGCGCCAGCGGCTGGTCGCTGGGGGTGGCGCCGTTGGTGCCCGCGTCCACGATGATCTCGTCCGCGGTCACCCGGGTGACGGTGCCCGCCCGCCGGGCGATGATGACCGCGCCCGAGTCGCGCGCCACCTTCTCCTCCAGCCCGGTGCCCACCAGCGGCGCCTGGGGGAAGAGGAGCGGCACGCTCTGCCGCTGCATGTTCGAGCCCATGAGCGCGCGGTTCGCGTCGTCGTGCTCCAGGAACGGGATCAGCGCCGCCGCGATCGACACGAGCTGCTCCGGCGCCACGTCCATGAAGTCGATCCGGTCGGGCGGCAGCAGCGGGTAATCGTCGCCCTTGCGGCACAGCACGAGCTGCTCCGCGAAGGTGCCGTCCGGGTTGATGATCGCGTTGGCCTGAGCGACGGTGTAATCCTCCTCGTCGCTGGCCGAGAGCCAGCGGATCTCGTCGCCGACCTTGCCGTTCTTGACCACGCGGTACGGCGTCTCGATGAAGCCCAGCTCGTTGATCCGGGCGTAGGTCGAGAGGCTGGTGATCAGGCCGATGTTCGGACCTTCCGGCGTCTCGATCGGGCACATCCGGCCGTACTGCGAGTAGTGCACGTCGCGGACCTCGAAGCCCGCGCGCTCCCGCGTCAGACCGCCCGGACCCAGGGCCGACAGCCGGCGCTTGTTGGTCAGCTCCGCCAGCGGGTTGGTCTGGTCCATGAACTGCGAGAGCTGCGAGCTCCCGAAGAACGCCTGGATGACGGCGCTCACCGTCCGGGCGTTGACCAGGTCGTCGAGCGAGATCTTCTCGGGGTCCGAGTTGATGCTCATCCGCTCCTTGACCAGCCGCGCCATGCGGGACAGGCCGACCGAGAACTGGTTGGCGATCAGCTCGCCCACCGACCGGATCCGGCGGTTGCCCAGGTGGTCGATGTCGTCGGTGAAGCCGCGCCCGTCGTGCAGGTCGATCAGGTAGCGGATGATCGCGACGAAGTCGTCCTCGGTGAGGACGGTGTGGTTCGGGTCGGTCTTGAGCTTGAGCCGCTGGTTGATCTTGTACCGGCCCACCCGCCCCAGGTCGTACCGCTTCGGGTTGAAGAACAGCTTCTGGAGCTGCTGCCGCGCGGTCTCCAGGTTGGGCGCGTCGCCCGGCCGGAGCAGGGCGTAGATCTGCTCCAGGGCCTCGGCCTCGCTGTGGGTCGGGTCCTTGGCCAGCGTGTTCTTGATCAGCGGCGATTCCGAGCGCCCCGCGGGCAGCAGGACCTCGACCTTGTGGACGCCGGCCTTGATCAGCTTCTTGCGGAGCGAGTCGGTCAGCTCGGTGCCGGCCTCGGCCAGCACCTCGCCCGTCTCCGGATCGGCCACGTCGAACGCCAGCACGTGGTTGTGCCGGTCCCGGGTGCTGGTCGGCTGCTCCTCGTCGCGCAGGTCGATCGTGGTGTAGCCGGCGAACACCTTCACCGACTTGACGCCCTTGTGCCGCATCTCGTTGAGGCGCTCGGGCGTGAGCTCGTCGCCCACCCGCGCGAGCGGCTCGCCCCGCGGATCCTCGGGATTCGGCACGTCCTCGGCCACCAGCGCGCCGATCACCTCGCGCTTCTCCTGCCGGCCCTCGAGCTTGCCGGTGATGTTCAGCTCCTTCGTCGCGAAGAAGAGCTTCAGGATGTCCGCGTTGGTCCCGTGGCCGAAGGCGCGGAGCAGCGCCGTGGCCGGGAACTTCTTCTTCTTGTCGATGTGGACGTAGATCACGTCGTGAATGTCGATCGTGAACTCGACCCACGAGCCCCGGAACGGAATGATCCGCGCCGAGAAGAGCCGCTGGCCGTTGGGGTGGGTGTCCTCCTCGAACACCACGCCCGGCGAGCGGTGGAGCTGGCTGACCACGACGCGCTCGGCGCCGTTGATGACGAACGTCCCGAGCGGGGTCATGATGGGCAGCTCGCCCAGATAGACCTCCTTCTCGATGGCGTTCTTCAGCCGCTTCTGCCCCTCGACTTCCTCGTAGACGTCGAGACGGAGCTTGGCCTTGAGCGGCGCGGCATAGGTCATGTCGCGCTCGATGCACTCCTCGACCGCGTACTTGGCCTCGCCCAGCGCGTAGCCCAGGAACTCCAGCTTGTACTTCTCGTTCACGTCGGTGATCGGGAACAGGTCCCGGAAGACGCGCTCCAGCGAGACGTCCTGCCGTGCCCCGTGGATGTCGTCGGGGACGAGGAGCGTGTCGAACGCGGCCGTCTGAATGTCGAGGAGGTGCGGCATCGGCATGCCGCCCTCGCGCTTGCTGAACGTGATTACGGATTTGGTCTGAGGCATCAGTGGCTCACTCCCACGCAACACAAATGGCCCCAACGCGGATCCCCCGCCGGCGAGCGGGGTGACCTACGGGGCTCGGCAGATTCGGGAACTTCCGAGAGCTTCGAGCGTGTCATTCGTCTCACTGAAATAGGGTTCAGCTACGGGATTCCCGACTGGCTGCAGACCGCGCGGGCCTGCAGCCGGCCGGGACCGAGCCAAGACCCTACTTCACTTCGACGACCGCGCCCTGCTCTTCCAGCTTCTTCTTGATCTCTTCGGCCTCCGCCTTGGTCACGCCCTCCCGGACCACCGTCGGGGCGTTGTCCACAGCATCCTTCGCTTCCTTGAGACCCAGGCTGGTGATCTCGCGGACCACCTTGATGACCTGGATCTTCTTGGCGCCACCCTCTTTGAGGACGACGGCGAACTCGGTCTTCTCTTCAGCGGCGGGCGCCGCGGCGGCACCGCCGCCCGCGCCACCGGCCGCCGCGGCCGGAGCGGCCGCCGCGATGGTGACGTTGAACTTGGACTTGAAGCCCTCGATCAGCTCGGCCAGCTCGACGACCGTCTTGTTGCCGATCGCCTCGAGGATCTCTTCGTTGGTCAGCGTGGTGGTGGCCATGATGGTGTCTCTCTCCGTCCGGTTAAGAAGCAGCACTACGCTGCGAGCGAAGCGCCTCGAGGGCGCCGACCATTTGATACAGCAGTCCGTTCATGGCGCCCGCGAACTGAGCCATCGGGGCCTGGATGTAGCCGGCCAGCTGGGACAGCAACACTTCCCTCGGCGGTAGCTCGGCCAACCGCTTGACCTGGGCCGCCGTCACGGGCTTGCCATCCACCAGCCCGACCTTGATCGCCGGCTTCTCGAACTCCCTGGCGAAGTCGGTGAGGATCTTGGCGCCTGTCAGGGCATCCTGCCCCGAGAGGACCAGACCCGTCGGGCCGGCCAGGTGCTCGTCCAGCGCGCTCACGCCGTTGGCCGCGAAGGCGCGCTGGGCCAGCGTGTTCTTTACCACGAGGTACTCCACGCCTGCCTTCCGGAGGCGGCGGCGGAGCTCGGTCATCCGCAGAACGTTCAGACCGGTGAAATCGGTCACGAAGACGTTGGGCGACCCCTTGATCTGCTCGATCAGGGCCTCGACCGTGGCCTGCCGCTCAGTCTTGCTCATCGGTACACCGCCGTCTCCAGCCGGACCCCCGGCCCCATGGTGCTCGACAGCGTTGCCGAGCGGATGTAGATGCCCTTGGCCGCGGAGGGCTTGGCCCGGACGATCGTGTCCATGAAGGCGTGCACGTTGGCCGCGAGCTGCTCGGGCTGGAACGACACCTTCCCGATCGGGGCGTGCACGTTCCCGGTCTTGTCCACCCGGAACTCGATCTTGCCGGCCTTGATCTCCCGGACCGCCTTCGCGACGTCCATGGTGACCGTGCCCGCCTTCGGGTTCGGCATCAGGCCACGCGGGCCCAGCACTCGGCCCAGTGCGCCGAGCTGCCCCATGACGTCCGGCGTCGCGACGATGACGTCGGTGTCCAGCCAGCCGTCCTTGATCTTCTGGATGTACTCGATGCCCACGAAGTCCGCGCCCGCGGCCTCGGCCTCACGCACGCGGTCGCCCTGGGTTATTACCAACACGCGAACCGACTTGCCGGTTCCATGCGGCAGCGCGACCGTCCCGCGCACCACCTGATCGGCGTGACGCGGGTCGACGCCCAGATTGACCGCGACGTCCACGGTTTCGTCGAACTTGGCGAAGGCGGCACCCTTCACCAGCGCGACGGCCTCGGGGATGGGGTACTCGCGCGACCGGTCGATCTTGCCGACCGCGGCTCGGAACTTCTTCCCTTGCGCCGGCATCAGTCCACCACCTCCAGCCCCATCGAGCGGGCCGTGCCGGCGATCATCTTCATCGCGCTGTCGAGGTCGGAGGCGTTGAGATCGGCCATCTTGATCTCGGCGATCTTCTTCACCTGTGCGCGCGTGACCGTCCCGACCTTGGTCCGATTGGGCTGGCCGCTCCCCTTGTCGATGCCGGCCTCCTTCAGCAGGAGGTTGGGCGCGGGGGGGGTCTTGGTGATGAACGTGAAGGTCCGATCCGCGTAGATCGTGACCACACACGGGATCACCATCCCGCTCTGACTCTGGGTCCGGGCGTTGAACTGTTTCACGAACTCCATGATGTTCACGCCGTGCGGACCCAGGGCGGTGCCGACCGGAGGCGCGGGTGTCGCCGCCCCGGCAGGGCACTGCAGCTTGACTACGGCCTGGATCTTTTTCGCCATCGTACTCCTCAGTATCGGCGGGCGCTGTGGCGCGCCCAGTCCTGCCGCGATGACCCGCGCGGTCGCGGGTACTGCTCCTACTTCATCCCGAGCGGAGCGAGGGACCTGGCCCGGCGATGCTCGGGGACCAGCAAAGAAGGTCCCTCGCTTCGCTCGGGATGAGGTACCCGCCTAATGCCCGCGCAGCTGCAGGTAATCCAGCTCCACCGCCGTCGGGCGCCCGAACAGGCTCACGGTCACCCGCACCTTCCCCTTGTCGGCGATCACTTCCTCGACCGTGCCGCTGAAGTCGGAGAACGGTCCCTCCGTGATCTCGACCACCTGGCCGATCATGAAGGGGATCTCCTCCTTCGGCTCCGCCTCGCTCACCGCCTCGGCGATGCCGAGCAGGCGGTTGACCTCGTCCTGGCGGAGCGGCTGCGGCAGCTTCCCGGTTCCGACGAACTTGATCACGCCCTGGATGCTGTTGACGACGTGGAGAGCCTCCTGGCTCATCCCCATCTCCACGAGCACGTAGCCCGGGTACAGCTTCCGCTCGACGTTGACCTTCTTCCCGTTCTTGATCTCGATCACTTCCTGCACCGGGACCAGCGCCTGACGGATCAGCTTCCCGTCCGCCGGCCGCGGATCGTCCTCGATCCGCCTCTGCAGGAGGTTGCGAACCTTGTTCTCGTGCCCGGCCGTCGTCTGAATCGCGTACCAGCGGTATTCCATGGCTCTACCGCGCGAGGCGCGCGACTCCATCCACGAGGATCAGCTGGAGCAGCCAGTCCATGAGGCCGATCGTGATCCCCAGGACGATGGACAGCACGATGATCATCCGCGTGGCTTTGATCAGCTCGTCGCGGGTCGGCCAGGTGACCTTCCGCATCTCCTCGCGCACGGCGACCAGGAACCCGCGGGTCCGCTCGAACCAGCCGACCACGCGATTCGCCGGCTGCGCGATCTGCACCCGGTCCATTACTTCGACTCTTTGTGCGCGCGGTGCTGATCGCAGTGGGGGCAGTACTTCCGCCGCTCCACCCGCTCCGGGTGCTTCCGCTTGTTCTTGTCGGTGAAGAAGTTGCGGTTCTTACACTCGGTACATTCAAGGATGATCTTATCTCGGGGCATGGCTCGCTCTGCTGACTGATGACTGTTCGTTCAAGCTCGCGACCGGGATTGAACCGGTGACCTCATCCTTACCAAGGATGCGCTCTACCGACTGAGCTACGCGAGCGACATCACATGCGGCGGCATGCTTCGCCCGCCGTTGCGCCCTACCGTCCGGTCCGGCATTTCAAGCGGGCGACGGGACTCGAACCCGCGACCCTCAGCTTGGAAGGCTGATGCTCTACCAACTGAGCTACACCCGCGCGCCGCCCCGCATCCCATGGTGGGGGTAGGATTCGAACCTACGTAGGGCGTTAGCCCGGCAGATTTACAGTCTGCTACCATTAGCCACTCGGTCACCCCACCCAGCCCTGCTGTCACCCGTATCTGAGACAGAACCCCGCCGGGCAGAAGCGGGGTCCATCCATCAAGGGTGTCGGCACCACCGAGCTGACGAGGGGAATCGAACCCCTAACCGCCTGTTTACAAAACAGGTGCTCTGCCAATTGAGCTACGTCAGCCTAAACAGGCCGAAATAGACAGACTCCTATCATAGACAGCAAGTTGGGGTGAGTCAATGGGGTAGGTGCAGTGAACTGCAGGTGGGGCAGCCCTCCTGGCAGTGCCCGGAAGGTCGTCAGCTGGCCCGGCGGATTCGGACGACCTCGATCGACCCGTCTTTGTTGTCCCGGACCTCCCATCCCGCCCCCCGCAGCAGCTCCCGGATCCGGTCCGCCTCCGCGAAGTTCCGGCGGATTTCGCCTCCTTGCGCCGGACCGCCCAGGCGCGGGCCCACGCCTCGGCCTCCTCCGGGTCCGCGGGCGGGGATTCGGACAGCTCCCGAGGCGCGCCCCGCCTCCGAGCCCGAAGTGACCCGGACCGCCCGGACCTCGCTGGCCACGCCGAGCACGCCGTCCGCCCGGTTCCACGCGGCCAAGGCGCGCGGGCCCGGGCGTCTCTCCGGCGTCCAGCGCGGCGTTTCCCGCCGTCACGAAGGCGAAGAGTGCCGCCACGGCCCGCGGGCCGTTGAGATCGTCGTCCAGCGCCTCGGCCAGCTCCCGCTCGAGACGGTCCGGCCGCCTCCTCGAAGGCTTTCCCGTCCACCTCCGCGCGCGCTTCGCGCAGGCGCCGCTGGAACTCACCCAGCCGCCGGGACCCTTCCTGGGCGCTGGCCAGCCCCTCGTCCGTCAGGTCCAGCTTCTGCCGGTAGTGGACCTGGAACATCAGCAGGCGCACCGCCGCCGGATCCACGCCGTCCTCGCGGAGATCCCGGGCCGTGGTGATGTTGCCGAACCGCTTGGACATCTTCTCGCCGCGGAGGTGGAGGAACTCGCCGTGCAGCCAGTACTCGGGCGAAGGCATCCCGCCCGGTATACGCGCAGCTCTGGGCGATCTCGTCCTCGTGATGGGGGAAGATGAGATCCACGCCGCCGGCGTGCATGTCGAGGACGTCAGTGCCCCACTTTGCCTGGATCAGCTCCAGCGCCATGGCGGAGCACTCGATGTGCCACCCGGGCCGGCCCCGACCGAAGGGCGCATCCCAGGCGGCCCCCACCGCCTCGTCCTCCGGTTTGGCCGCCTTCCACAGCACGAAATCGCGGGCGTCCTCCTTGGCGTACTCGTCGGCGCTGACCCGCTCGCTGGCCCCGGCCTTGAGCTCGCGGCGGTCGAGCTGGGAGAGCCGTCCGTACGCGGGGAACTTCGCGATCGCGAAATAGACCGACCCGTCTTCTCCGACATAGGCGACACCGCGCTTCAGCAGGCCTTCGATCAACCGGATCATCGGCCCGATGTACTCGGTCGCCCGCGGTTGCGCGTGGGCCGGGCGAATCCGGAGCCAGTCCCGGTCCTCCTCGAACGCGCGGGCGAACGGGTCCACGTGTGCCCGCAGGGACACCCCCTTCTGGCGCGCCGCGGCGATGGTCCGGTCGTCCACGTCGGTAAGGTTCATGATATGGAAGACCTCATAGCCGCTGGCCTCGAGCCAGCGGCGCAGGAGATCCTCGAACAGGAACGTGCGGAAATTTCCGATGTGGGCGTAGTTGTAGATCGTGGGGCCGCAGGTGTAGAGCGACACCCGGCCCGGCTGGAGCGGCTGGAACGGCTCGACCTTGCGGGTAAGGGTGTTGTAGAGCCTGAGCGTCATCCGCCGCTCGCGCCGGCCACCGAGATCACGTCCTGGGAGGGCACGATTCCCTCGACCTTGACCCGGACCTCTCGCTGCGGGAACGGAATCTCGATTCCCTCGCGATCGAACCGCTTCTTGAGCCGCAGACGGAATTCCCTGGCCGCGTTCCACTGCGACCCCGGCTGAGTCCGAATGAGGGTACGGATCTGCACGGCGCTGTCACCCAGGGCCTCGATACCCGGCACCTCGACGGCCCCGTCGAGCTGGGAGCTCCACGCCTTGTCGGTGGAAAACTGGGCCGCCTCGTCCCGGACCACGGCAAGCGCCCGGTCCACATCCTCCTGGTAGGACACCCCGATATCCACCACGGCCCGGGACCAGACGCGGGTCGCGTTGCTCACGACCTTGATCTCGCCGTTCGGGATGATGTGCATCCGGCCCTCGAGGTCTCGGAGGACCACGACGCGAAGCGTCATCTTCTCGACCACGCCGCTCTTCCCCGCTGCCTCGATCACGTCGCCGACCGCGAACTGGTTCTCGGACAGGATGAAGAATCCCGAAAGCACATCTTTGACCAGGCTCTGGGACCCGAAGGAGACCGCGAGCCCGAGGATGCCGGCGCCGGCCAGTACCGGGCCGACGTCGATGAACATGTTGACGGTGATCAGGAGGGCGATCATGAGGATGACGACCCGCCCGACGCTCCGCAGCAACTGGGAGATCGTCTTGCCGCGCCGCTCCCGAAGCGTCGTCACCGAGTCGTCGCCGTCATCTACCGCGACCTCGATGCGGCCCGCAGCGAGCCGGACCAGGCGGTACGCCAGCCAGGCGAGCAACCAGACAATGATGATGCGGACGGCAGCCCGGATGGCCGCTTCCCCATCGATCCGGAAGATCTGGGAAAGCTTCGCCAGGATATCGCCGAGCGTGGAAAGGACGGCCAGTTGTAGCGCTTGCATGGGTCCAACCTAGAGGCCCGGCGGCGGCAGCGTCAACCGGATGCGCCCAGGTAGGCGATGCGCGTCGAAACGACGGGCAGTCGCTCCCGGGCGCAGACCGCGAGCGCCTCCTCGGCCGAGCCGAGGCCGATGGGAATCGAGAAGATGCCCGGCGTGCTCCGGAGGCCCGGGAACAGGGCGCGCAGCTGGTGAGGCGGCGGCAGGAAGGGGGTGCCCAGCACGATCTCCAGCACTCGCCACTGGATGAGGAGCGACGTGTCGTGGGCGACCGGCCCTGCCCCGTCTCGAACGACGACGCGCTCACACCGGCGAAGCAGCACCCCGAGATCGCGGCCCACGAGCAACCGGCAACGGGCCGTCCGCCAGAGACGGATCCGGACACAGTCGCGCGTCCAGACGCCCAGCATCGAACCGGGGGTCGCCAAACGCACGACGGAGGCCAGCGGTGTGCCGGAAGGAAGTGGTGCAGGTGAGCCTGGAAACATAGCGCACGATGCAATGCCCGTCGGCCCAGGGCGGCATCATTCGAGCGCCGAGTGGTTCGGCAGTCAGCGGAGGTCGAGAGGCGTTATCACGCCGTCCTTTCGAACCCCGAGCCGGATGGGTCGCGGCGGACCTCGGCGTGGAATAGTCACCTCCACCCAGAGCTCCTCACCGGCTTCACGCACGGAGGGGTCGGGAACATGCTCAGGAATGAAGAACGCGATCGGCTGAATCAGCGCAGCGCGCGCCGTGCCTTGGACGCTGTCGATCGTGACTGACCTGTCCATACTCGAATCCGGCACCCCCCGAAGTCGTCCGTCCCGTGCCTCCAGCCGGGCGCCCGGCCAACCCCGCGAGGTCGTCGGCGCACTCGCCGAATCCAGCGGCACCTCCAGGCGAAGTCGAACGTACCGTCCCCGGATCGGGAGGCTCGGATCGTAGGGCAAGGTTCTGGCCCAGGCGCGGGGGAGCTGCGCCCGGTCGGCGAGCAGCTTGAGTCCCAGCATGCCGACGAGCGCCACGTGCACGATGGCGAGTGCGATACCCGCTCCCCGCCGGCTCACGGTGCCTCCTGCAGCTGGGCGAGGAGCCCGCGCCGTGTGCGCTCCAACAGATAGCCGCCGCCGAGAAAGAGGAGTCCCAGGCCGATGAGGCTGGCGGAGCGTCCCAGGCGGTCCATGACGTCGGAGAAGTAGTAGATCGTGAGGGTCAAGGCGAAGCCGGCAATGCCGAGGTTGACGAGCAGCTCCCGCCGGTCCTTGACGCCCCACGCGATGAGCCCGATGGACAGCCCCGCCGCCCAGAGATAGGGGACCACCCCGTGCGCGCCGGCAGCCACGGTGACACCGACCGCGCCCCAGGCCAGCCCGGCGGCGACGGGCACGAGACTGCTCCTTCGCAGGAGAACCGCCACCACCAGGGGCAGTCCCAACGCGATTCCCCAGCCGAGGGTCAGCTGCGGCCACGAGAGGGACTGGACGAACGGGCGCCCCGGGGCCGTGATGATGAGGAAGAACGTGATCGGAATGATGGCGAGGCCCCCGATCCACACGAGCCCTCGCCGCGCACGGGTGTCCCCGCCGGGCGGTGCGGGCTCCGCGCCCAGATACGCGAGGGCGAGGCCGAGCAATCCCACGGCCAGCGGAGCGGCCCCGCGGCGATCACCGCTCGCGACGAGCCACTCGGAGGAGAGCCAGGCCGGGGTGAGTATCGCCGCGAGCAGGAGCTGGGCCCAGTCGCGCCGGAGCAGGAATCCCGCCCAGGCACCCAGCGCCCAGAGCATGAAGCCGCCGGGCCAGTGCTCCTCTAGATGGAAGATCTGGCCGGCGAGGAAGATCGCGCCGCCCAAGGCGACGGTCCCGCAGGCGTGAAGGGTAGATCCCAGTCCCTCGAATCGCTCCGCGGCGAACGCCCCCGCGAGGTGGAAACCGGCTACCGTGATGAGGAGAACGGCGAATCGCTGGCCGGGCGGCAGCGAATCCCAGTGCGCCGCCACGAAGAGGAGTACGCCCGCGGCCAGCATGAGGCCGCCCAGCCCAAGGGCGAGCCAGACCGGCCAGCGAGACCCGCCGCCGCGGTCCCCTTCCCACTCGCGGATGCGATTCGCGGTGGCGCTGTCCAGCAACCCTGCTTCGGTCCAACGGGTGAGGGATGAGTCCCAGGACGGGGGCATGCGCCTAACCCTTCACACCTCGGGCTGGGATGCGAACAGGTCCAATCCCAGCGCCCGAGACAGGAACCTTGCGACGAGTTGTCCTTTGACGCTGTTGCCAGCCTGATCGAGCGGCGGGGCGAACGTGCCCAGACCGCCTTTTCCCGGCGCGACCGTGATGATGCCCCCTCCGATCCCGCTCTTCCCCGGGAGCCCGATGTCGTACAGCCAGTCGCCGGAGGTTTCGTATAGTCCGGCGGTGGCCATCACGGCGAGCGCGTAGCGGCAGCTGCCCGCGTCGACCACCTGCGCTCGGCTCAGCGGATTTACCCCGCCGTCCGCCAGGGTCGCACCCATCACCGCCAGATCCCGAGCAGTCACGTTCAGCGAGCATTGCCTGGTATAGAGGCCCGTGGCCTCGGCCGGGTCGAGGTAAATCCGGGCACGGCTCCGGAGCAGACAGGCGATGCCCTGGTTCCGATAGTTGGTGTCCATCGCGGAGGCGTACACCTCCTCGTTAAGCGCAAGCGTCCGACCGGCGAACCGGGACAGCCCGTCGTGGATGAACCGCCACTTGGCGTCCGCGGTGGTGCCGGGTACGAGGCTCGTAGTCGCGATGGCCCCCGAATTGACCATCGGGTTGGTGCGGCCGTCCTCACTTCGCTCGACTGCCGCTAGCGAGTTGAACGGCAGCCCGGTGGCGTTCACTCCCAGCTTCCGACGGACCTCCTCGTGGCCCAGGGCCTGACAGACGAGGGCAAACACGAACGGCTTGGACACGCTCATGATCGAGAACTCGTGATCCGCGTCCCCCACCGCCTGGACCTTGCCGTTGACTCCGACCACGCAAACGCCGAACAGCCCTCGGGGCACCCTGGCCAGCGCCGGGTATACGTCGGAGTTCTGCCCCTCATCTACCCACTTGAAGCGCTCGTGCGCCTCGGCGACCAAGGCCGACACCTGCTCGGGGGTCGGCAGGTGACCGGTCGAGACATACGAGGGTTCGGCGGCCTTGTCGGTCTGCCGTCGGGAATCCATCCTCGCTCCTTGGCTACCCGTCGAGCCTCGCCAGGGCGGCCGCCATGCGGTAGCCATCGGCGTACTCGGCCAGGTCCAGCTTCGCGCCGGCGGACAGCGGCACTGTGTCGAGACGGGTGCAGAAGATCAGAGGGCGCGGCGCTCCTTGAGATACCGGGTGCGCTCTTCGGCGATGGCGTTGACGAGTGGCGCGGGATCGAAGCGCACCGGATCGGTCGCCGGCAGACCGGTCTCGTTCTCGGCCTGGTCGCACGCGCGGCGCGCTTCGATGTCGTTCATGTCGTAAGTGTTGAGCGAGATGCCGATGACCCGCGTAGGATGCACCGCGGCGCCGATGGTCTCGTACATCTGGATGTATTCGCTGAGCGGTGGAATCCGGAGCCAGGCGGCCTCGCGATAGTCGCCGATGTACTTGCGCGAGCTCTGGTGGCAGAGGATCATGGCGTCCGGGCAGGAGCCGTGCAGCAGTCCGAGCGTGACGCCGGAGTAGCCGGGATGGTTGATGCTCCCCTGCCCTTCCACCAGCACGACGTCGGCGTTCCTGCTGCCCTCCAGCACCAGCCGTTCCGCCGCGCCGGCGATGAAATCGGCGATCACGGCGTCCACCGCGATGCCCCATCCCTCGATCATGATGCCGGTCTGGCCGGTAGGCACGAAGCGGGTGCGGATCCCGCGCTCGTTGAGCCGGCGGATGAGCTGGAGCTGCGCGGTCATCTTGCCGACGTTGCAGTCCGTGCCGACGGTGAGTACGACCAGCGGCTCGACGCTCTTGGCCAGCCCGCCCGCGACCGTCAGGTCCGCTGGGGGCTTCCGCAGGTCGAAGATCTTGCGCCCGCGCGCGCGCGCGCGCTCGGCCAACAGCGGATCGTCGCCGAGGAAGGTGTGCAAGCCGCTCCACAGGTCGCAGCCGCCGTCGAGGGCTTCGGCCAGCCACTCCCGCCAGTCCGACGGCAGCCGGCCGCCCAGCGGGGCGATACCGATGAGGGCCGCCGTGGGCTTGAGCGCCAGACCTTCCCGCATCGAGCCGACCACGGGCGTCGCCCCGCCGAATCCGAGCACTTCCTGTACCGTCTTCCCTGCCTGGTTGCGGTCGAGCACGCCGACCGTCCGGTCGGGGAGGTAACGAATGACCGAGTTGGCGGTCTTCGACGTCATCGGCCCGAAGTCGCCGTCGGCGACGATCAGGAATTTCGGTTGCGTCATCCGCGGCTCTGCTCGTTCTCCCCTTCTTCGATCAACTCGGCGTCGTGCACGTCTTCGGCGCCTTTGTTGAGCTGCCTGGTGCCGGTCGGTCCACTCGGCGGCAGCAGGCCCATACGCTGCTTCAACTCGATCAGTTGCTGGTCGGAGCTGCCCTTGTACTCCAGCGACTCGAACTGGCGGGCCAGCCGGTCGCCCGAGACCTCCTCATTGAGCTCGGCCGCGGCGATCGCTTTCCGCTCGCTGGCCTCGATCTTCTCCGTCATCCGCTCGAACGACTCGAAGGCGCTCTTGTCCGACATCCCCGACATCGTTTCCTGGATGCGCTGCTGCGCCTCCGCCCGTTTGGCGCGCGCCACCAGGATGTTCTTCTTCCGCTTGGCTTCTTCGATCTTGTCGTTGAGCTGCCGCAGCGAGACCTTGAGCTGGTCCGTCTCGGCCTTGTGGCGCAGCCAGGTCTCGTGCAGCTGCTGCGCACCCTGGAGATGCTCGTTGTAGCGGCCGAGCGCCTGCTTGGCCATGTCGTCCCGGCCTTCCTGCACCGCCAGCATGGCCCGCCGCTCCCAGTCCTCGGCCTGCTTCTTCATCGCGTCCGCGTCCGACTGGAGCTTCTTCTCGTCGGCGATCGCGGAGGCGACCTGCTGCTTGGCCTTGGCCAGCTGACCTTTCATGTCCACGATCAGCTGATTGAGCATCTTCTCCGGGTTTTCCGCCCGGGAGATGAGGTCGTTGATGTTCGACCGCAGCAAGGTCGACAGACGGTCAAAGAGTCCCATGCAGACTCACCTTTCCCGGTAAGGGGCGAGGGTTCCGAGGTGCGAGGCCAGCGCCAGCGTGATCGAGTCGAAGCTCGCCTCGAACTCGCTGTAGTCGAGGTCGGCGAGCTCGAGCGTGTCGGTCAGCACCACGTGATCGCCCTCCACGCCGTAGGAGCCGTGGACCAGCTCCCGAGCGTTGTACTCCAGCAATTGACGGTAGAGCTCACTCCGGCGCGGCTCGCTGGCCGGGAGCTCCATGACCCGCACCCGCAGGATCGCGACCGGCGGCGCGTAGTGCACCACCACCTCGGCGTCGTCGGTCGTTCGGGCGAGCCAGAGGTTAGGCTCGATCTCCATGACGGTGAGGCTACCGCCGTCGAGCCGGTCGAGAAATGACTGGATGTCCTCACGGGTGATCATCGATGCGCTCCCCCGGGCAGTTGGTCCGCCTGTTCCCTGCTCGTGAGGAGTCGCTCGGCGAAATCTAAACGCTCCTCGACCTCGGTCAGTCGTGCCTGCAGCCGGTCCACGTCGCTGTCCCGACGGCCGCGGAGCCGGTCCCCGATTGCCGCGCCGATCGGGCCGGTGAAGACCTTCATGGCCCCGATCGCAAAGGCGACGAGGACCACGACGTCCGCGTTGGTCAGCTCGTGCATGCGAACCTCGTCTACCGCTTGACCCGGTCGGGCTCCTGCTGGGCGAGGAGGCGCTCGGCGAAGTCCAGCCGCTCCTCCATCTCCACCAGTCGCGGACTGGCCTCCTCGAGGTGGCGGATGCGATCGCGCAGCTCGTCGAGCTCGCCGCGCGCCTCCGCCACCGCGGCGCCCGCCTCGATGCGCCGGGCGATCGCCCGGATCAGAGGCCAGAGCAGCACCCCGACCGTAATCATCACGGCCGCGATCAGGATGACAGCGTCCCAGCCTTCCAGGCTCCCGCCGACGGTGACCTCGTGAGGAGGCACCGGCGGGACTGGGGGCACAGGCTGCTGCAAGGAAAAGATCGTCATGATCGCGTCTCCTGCCCGCGAGTCAGCAGCCGCTCGGCGAAGTCGAGGCGCTCCTCCAGCTCGTTCACCCGAAGCTGCAGGGTATCCATTTCGGTCAGTCGGTGCCGGAGATTCTCGACCTCGGCGCGCAGCGCCGGGTCCGCCGCGCTCTTTCCATCCAAACGCCGCGCGAGCGCCCGCATGACCGGCCAAAGGATAACGGTGGCGGCGAGCAGGCTCAGGGCCACGATCATGACGATGGCCGGCGGGCCACCGTCGCTCATCCAGATCAGGTTCGGGTCGAACGGGGGAGGCAGAGGGGCCTGCGGAGCGGACTGGATCATGTCTGACTGCCTCCCCGGGCCACCTGGGCCTTCTCCTGCTGCTGCATGAGGAGTCGCTCGGTGAAATCCACCCGCTCCCCCAACTCGCTCACCTCGCGGCGGAGGGCGTCCACCTCCGCGAGCAGCTCCGGGTCCTGCATGGGGACGGCTCCCTGACTCCTGATCCGCTCGGCGATAGCCTTACCGACCGGGCTGATCGAGAGGAGGAAGAGGGTTCCACCGCCGAAAATGAACGTGATCGCGAGTATGCCTTCCATATCCATGGCTTGTTGGCTCCCAGTCACGCTCTACGGACGACACCTGGCGTGTGTTTCAACTCGAAACACATGGGAGGGCCGGGGGTGAACCGTGGGGCGCTGAATGGGGGCGGGAACGGCCGAAGTGAACGGGCGCCCCGCCGAGCCCGGCTCCCGGCCCGCGGCGCGCCCTCTGGAAGTCACACCAGCTCCACCGCCTCGATGGCCGCCAGTGACACCGCGATTTCGGTATCATCGCTGCCGGCGGGTCGGAGATAGACCTCATGAGCCGTAACATGGGTATCCACGCTTGTCGGGATGCCGACCACCTCGGTGCGCTGGGTGGTCGTGATCCGGACCGTCTGCTCGTGACCGCCGGCGTAGCCCAACAGGGAGACGATGTCTTCGTAGGTCACGTTGACCTCCCATGAGGGGTGGAAACCCAAATGTATGCCCGCCGCCCACCCCTCGCCATGCGCTATTGGCCAGCGGCGGCACGCTCCCGCAACCGTGTGTCCTTCGACGCGCCCATGAGCGTGCGGTCGAGGAATCGGGTCATCATCTCGAACAGATGGACCATCGTTCCCTGCCCCTGGCAGATGCAGTGCGTGCGGTTGGGATACTCCATGAACTCGAAGGGCTGGCCGGCTGCCACGAGCGCGTTGATCAGCACCTCGCTGTTCTGGTAGTGCACGTTGTCGTCTCCGCCGCCGTGCACCAGAAGCAGATCCCCACGCTTGCCGCTCACGTAGCTGATCGGGGAGCCGCGATCGTAGCCCTCGCGGTTCTCGGTGATCAGTCCGTTGAAGCGCTCGGTATACACGTTGTCGTACAGCACCCAATGCGTCACCGGGGAGACTGCGATGGCGGTCCGATAGATCTCCGGGTGCTGGAACAGGACGTTCAGGCCCATGAAGGCTCCGTAGCTCCAGCCCCAGATACCCACCCGGCTCGAGTCCACGTAGGCACGCTGCAAAAGCGTCTGAGCCGCCGTGGCCTGATCCCTGGTCTCGAGGACGCCCATCTGGCCGTAGATCGCCTTGCGGAACTTGCGGCCCAGCGCCGCGGGGGTACCCCGGTTGTCCACGATCGCCACCAGGTAGCCCTTCTGATTCAGCATCGTGTGCCAGAGCCAGTAGTTGCCCCACATGTCGTCCGTTTCGGTGTCACCCGGTCCACCATAGACGAAAAAGAGCAAGGGATACTTCCGGGTCGAATCGAAGCCGGCGGGCTTCATCAGCAGCCCCGGCATCGGCGCGCCGTCCTCGGCCTTGATCGTGAGCCACTCGATCTCGCCGCGTCGGAGCTCGTTGACCCGTGCGCGCAGCGCGTGGTTGTCCACCAGGGTCCGGATCGACTGGTTGCCCGGCAGCCGGACCATTCGGACGATGGGTGGATTCCCTACGCTGGAATAGGTTTCGATGGCGTGACGGTAGTTTGGCGCGATGTCGTACACATGGGTGCCGCCCTGGCGCGCTGGCGTGATCCGCTCCGGCTGACCCTTGCCGTTGAGCCGGCTGCGGAAGAGGTAGCGCTGGCGCGGATTTTCCGGTGAGGCGACGTAATACAGCCACCCTCCCTCGTTATCGATACCCATGATCTTGATGACGTCGAACGCGCCCTTGGTGACCGGTCGCGTCGTCTTGCCGTCGCGGGACACGGCGTAGACGTGCTTCCATCCATCGCGGTCGCTGACCCAGGTGAAGCTCTTCCCCTTGTCCAGCCAGACGACGTCGTCAACCACGTCGGTCCAGGTGCTATCCCGCTCGGTGTGGACGGTGCGGACCTTGCCCGTTGCGGCGTCGCCCAGCATCACCTCGTTGGTGTTCTGCTTCCGGTTGAGGCGCTGGAGCAGCACTTCGCTCGAGTTGTCGGCCCAATCCATCCTAGGGATGTAGTGATTGCGGGGATCGCCCTCGATCTCGAGCCACCGCGTCGGCCCGCCCGTTGCACTCACGGTGCCGACCCGCGCGGCCGAGTTCGTCTCGCCGACCTTCGGATATTGGATGGGGATGACCTTCGAGTAGAGGGAATCGGTGTTGTCGATCAGGTTGAAGTCCTTCACCGAATCCGCGTTGAGTTGCCAGTAGGCCACCCGCTGCCCGTTCGGGCTCCAGCGCCAGCCATCGGCGTTGTACTTCATCAACTCCTCTTCGTACACCCAGTCGAACGTGCCGTTGATGAGGGTGCGGCTGCCGTCCGTCGTGAGGGCGGTGATCCCGCCGCCGGCCAGCTCCTCGACGTAGAGGTTGTTCTCGCGTATGTAGCCGACCCGTTTGCCGTCGGGCGAGAACTTGGCGAACATCAGGGTGGACGGCTTGGCCTTGTCCCCGCCTAGCTTCCGCAGGGTGCCCCCGGTGCGATCGAGCACCCAGTAGTCCCCCCGGGTGTTGAGCCGCCAGACCGGCTTCGAGTTGGTGAAGATGAGCAGTTGCCTGAGGTCGGCCGACCAGGTGTAGTCCTCCACCGAGAGCGGCAGGGTGTCGCCCTTCGGCACGAGCTGGCTGGCCGAGACCAGCACCTCCCGGTTGCCGCTTTCGACGTCGTAGCGGACGATGTCGAGCCCTTCACCACCGGCCGCCGGCTCCAGCGTGGTGTACGCCGAGCCATCGCCCAGCCAGCGAGCGGGTCCGAACGGCTTCGCGGCGAACTCGCCAGTGCCGTAGATCCGGCGGACGGTCAGCAGCGAGGGGTCGGTGTCCTGGGCCGCGGCCCGCGAGGTGAAGGCGAGGACAGCCAATGTGATCTGGACGACAAGGCGGCGCATGGAGCGGTCACTTCCTGAACGTGGGTGGATGCCGATATTGGGCAGAAGGATACCTGTTTTGCCGGTACCCCTGTAGCTTGCCCGCGGCACGGAAGGCACGGGGATTGCGCAGGGACCGGCGCAACTATTTCGGAAAACCGGCACCAGATGTTTCAGCCACAGCGAGGACGACCGATGGCTCGACGGATCACGCCAATCAGTGCACTCACCGCCCTGCTGCTGGCCGCGGCGCTCAGCCCCGCGGCGGCCCAGTCTCAGGACGCCGCCGCCAAGTACCTCAAGTGGGACCCGGCTACGAAGACGGTGACGTTCGAGCTGGTCGCCGGGGCCCACGGGGGGAAGAGCCCGTTCAACTTCGATGGCTATACGGATGGTGAGGCGAACCTGATCGTGCCGCCGGGCAGCAACGTCGTGATGAACTTCTATCAAGCGGACGGCACGCCTCACAGCGCGGAGATCATCGCCGACAAGGACCCGATGCCCAACATCGGCGGCGACCCGGCGATTCCGCGGGCCTACACCAACAAGGTCACGGAGGGGCTGCCCCAGGAGTCCCGCGACGAGATCCGCTTCACGGCTCCCGACAGCGGCAGTTACCGCATCTTCTGTGGGGTCCCGGGCCACGGGCTCTCGGGCATGTGGATCCGGTTTACCGTGGATCCCTCGGCGAAGGAGCCGAAGTTCGAGATCAAGCCCAAGCAGGGCTAGGCTCGTCAGTCCGGAGTAAGCACCTTCCGAAGGAAGTGGCCGGTGTAGCTCGCCTGGACGGCGGCCACCTCCTCCGGGGTTCCCTGCGCCACCACCTGTCCCCCTCGCTCCCCGCCTTCCGGCCCCAGATCCAGGATCCAGTCCGCCGTCTTGATGACGTCGAGGTTGTGCTCGATCACGACTACGCTGTTGCCCTTGTCCACCAGCCGGTGCAGCACGTCCAGCAGGAGCCGGACATCCTCGAAGTGCAGGCCGGTCGTCGGCTCGTCGAGAATGTAGAGCGTGCGCCCGGTGTCGCGTTTGGCGAGCTCGGTCGCGAGCTTCACCCGTTGCGCCTCGCCACCCGACAGCGTGGTGGCCGCCTGCCCCAGATGGATGTACCCCAGCCCGACGTCGTTCAACAGCTCGAGCTTCTCGGCGATCCGCCGCTGGTTGGCGAAGAAGTCCAGCGCATCGGCCACGGTGAGATCCAGCACGTCGGCGATGCTGCGGCCCTTGTAGCGCACCTCCAGCGTCTCCCGGTTGTACCGCCGGCCCTTGCATACCTCGCACGGGACGTAGACATCGGGCAGGAAGTGCATCTCGATCTTGACCAGGCCGTCGCCCTGACAGGCCTCGCAGCGACCGCCCTTCACATTGAAGGAGAATCGGCCTGGACCATATCCGCGAAGCTTCGCGTCCGGCAACTGGGTGAACAGCTCGCGGATCGGCGTGAAGAGCCCGGTGTAGGTGGCCGGATTGGAGCGCGGCGTGCGGCCGATCGGGCTCTGATCGATGTCGATGACCTTGTCGATCTTGTCCAGCCCCTCGATCCGCCCATGCACGCCGGGCACGACCTTCGCCCGATAGAAGTGACGCGCCAGCGCCTGGTAGAGAATGTCGGTGACCAGCGTGGATTTCCCCGAACCCGACACGCCGGTGACCGCTACGAAGAGTCCCAGCGGGATGTCCACCGTGAGGTTTCGCAGGTTGTTCGCCTTGGCGCCGACGACCCTGAGCCGGTGCTTGGCGGGGGCCTCGCGCCGGCCGGGCGGCACGGGCACCCGAAGGTCGCCCCTGAGATAGCGACCGGTGAGGGAGTCGGGGTGGAGGCGAATCTCCTCGACCGTGCCCTCCGCCACCACCTCGCCGCCGAAGCGCCCCGCGCGGGGCCCCAGGTCGATCACGTGGTCGGCCGCAGCGATCGTGTCCGCGTCGTGCTCGACGACGATGACCGTGTTCCCGAGGTCTCGCAGCCCACGGAGGGTGCCGAGGAGTCGCTCGTTGTCCCGCTGGTGGAGACCGATGCTGGGCTCGTCCAGGATGTAGAGGACGCCGACGAGCCGCGACCCGATCTGGGTGGCCAGCCGGATCCGCTGGGTCTCGCCGCCCGAGAGCGAAGTGGCCCCCCGGCCGAGGGTCAGGTAGTCGAGCCCGACATCCCGCAGGAAGCGGAGTCGGTCACCCACCTCCTTGAGGATCGGTCCCGCGATGTCGGGATCGAGACCGGCGGTGCCGTCGGAGCGGAGCGGGACGCTCTCGAAGAACTCGACCGCGCGCTCCACCGGCAGGTCCACCACGTCGCCGATGCTCCGGCCGTGCACCAGGACCGAGAGCGACTCGGGCTTGAGCCGCTTGCCACCGCACGTGTGGCAGGGCTGCTCGATCATGAACTCCTCGAGCGTTACCCGCACCGCGTCGCTGCTGGACTCGCGGTAGCGCCGCTCCACGTTGCGGAGCACGCCCTCCCATTCGCTCTCGAACTCGCCGCGCCCGCGGGCGCCTTCAGTCTGGAAGCGGAATTTGCCTGGAGCCCCGTGGAGGAGCGCGTGCCTGGCACTCTCGCTGTGCTCGCCCCACGGAGCGTTCAGGTCGAACTTGAACGCCTTGGCGAGCGTGGGAAGCACCACCTTGCGGAGATATCCGGTCGGCTCACCCCAGGGCAGGATGACGCCCTCGAGGATCGAGATGCTGGGATCGCCCAGCACCAGGTCACCGTTCACCTCGCGGCGGGTGCCGACGCCATGGCAGTCGGGACAGGCCCCGAACGGTGAGTTGAAGGAGAACTGGCGCGGCTCCAACTCGGGCAACGACAGTCCGCAGACGGGACAGGCGAATCGCTCCGAGAACACGACTGACGGAGCCCCCTGGGGCGCCACCTCGACCACGCCGTCCGCTGTCTTGAGGGCCGTCTCGATCGAATCGTTCAGCCGCGAGCGATCCGCGTGCGCGAACGACGAGCCGGTCCACCACCACCGAGATGTCGTGATTCTGCCGCCGATTGAGCGCCGGCACCGAGCCTAGCTCGTGGGTTTCGCCGTCCACCCGCACGCGCACGAACCCGCGCTTCCTCACGTCGTCCAGCAGATCGCGAAATTCGCCCTTGCGCCCTCGCACGATCGGCGCGAGCACTTCGATCCGAGTCTCCTCCGGCCACCCGAGGACCGATTCGGTGATCTGCGCGGCGCTCTGCCGCGTGACCGGGGTGCCGTCGTTGGGGCAATGCGGGACGCCGACGCGCGCCCACAGAAGCCGGAGATAGTCGTAGATCTCGGTGACCGTCCCGACGGTGGAGCGCGGGTTCTGCCCGGTGGATTTCTGCTCGATCGAGATGGCGGGCGACAATCCCTCGATGGCGTCCACGTCGGGCTTTTCCATCAGCCCGAGGAACTGACGCGCGTAGGCCGACAGCGACTCGACGTACCGGCGCTGCCCTTCGGCGTAGATGGTATCGAACGCGAGCGAGGACTTTCCGGACCCGGAGAGGCCGGTGATGACGGTCAGCCGGTTACGCGGGATGGCGACGGAGATGTTCTTGAGGTTGTGCTCGCGGGCGCCCCGCACCACCAGATATTCTTGAGCCATAGCCCCGAAAGCTACCCGAAGCCCGCGTCGAGGGTCAACGGGTTCCGGATTCCGGAGCCGGTGTCTACCATATGTAGACCTCCATGACCCTCATTTCCGACGAGCCTGCCGGCGACTCGGCTCCCGCAGGCGTAGCGCCGCTTGCCGCCGGTCTGCTCGAGCAGGCGGACAGCTTGGCGCGGGCCGGATCCTCGATCGCCGCCGTTGCGAAGTACCGGGAGCTGCTGGCCGCGGACCCGGCGCACGTCGAGGGACGCCTGCGGCTTGCCCGCCTCCTAGAGCGACTCGGGGAGGGCGAGGAGGCCGTCGCGGTGCTCTCACAGGGCATTGGGAGGGATCCGGACCGTCCGGAGCTGACCCTGCAACGCGGCATCGCGCTTACCGGGCTGAGGCGGTATCCCGAGGCCGAGGCCGATCTGCGGCGGGTACTTCGGCTCGACCCATCCAACGCCACTGCCGAGGTGGAGCTCGGCTTGCTCGCATGGCACCGGGGACTCACTTCGGATGCGGTGGCGCACTTCCAGCGCGCCCTGGAGCGCCGCCCGCAGGACGCCAGAGTCTATGGCTTCCTGGCCGACGCGCTCAATCAGAGCGGCGACTTCCTTGGGGCCCACCGCGCGCTGGAGCAGGCGCTCACCTTCGACCCGAAGAACACCAAGGTCTTGAATCTCCTAGGCCGCGTGCTCGACCGCCTGGGCCGTCCCGAAGAAGCCCGGGAGATCTACCAGCGCGTGCGGGAGCTGGGCGAGCGGTGATTCAGGTGGTCGTAGACGATCTCGCATTTATCCAAGTGGATGCCGTATTGCGGCCCGCCGACAGCGCGCTGGCCCCGCTCACACCCTCGATGTCACGACTCGATCGGCTCGCCGGCGAACGGTTCGCGGCGCAGCGCCGGACCACGACGCAACTTGAGGCTGGGGCAGCCGTTGTGACCGGAGGGGGCGATCTCGCGGCACCCTACGTGCTTCACGTCGTGCTGCGCGACGAGCGTTCCCAGGTGGGACGGGACGTCGTGCGGCGGGCGCTGGTGTCCGCCTGGCAGCGGGCCGCCGACTGGGCATTAGGGGTGGTGGCGGCGCCGCTGGTCGGTGCCGGAGCCGGCCAGCTCAGCGTCGAGGAGGCGGCGGCCCTCCTGGCCGAGACCTTCCCCCGTCCCGGGGCGGCCGACCACCCGACGGAACTGCGGATCGTGGTAGAGCGGGACGACGAGCGCGAGACCGTCGAGGCCATCGTACGGAGGTTCGAGTGATTCGGTTGACGGGCCTGGTGAAGCGATACGGGAAGTTCACAGCGGTGGACGGGATCAACCTGAGCGTGCCCCAGGGCGAGCTGTTCGGCCTGCTGGGTCCGAACGGCGCGGGCAAGACCACGACCATCCGTATGATCGCCGGGATTCTCCGTCCTACGGCCGGCACGGTCGAAGTGGCCGGCTACAACATCCACACGCATCCGCTCGAGGCGAAGCACCGCATGGGGTATATCCCCGACCGGCCCTTCGTCTACGACAAGCTCACGGGCGGTGAGTTCCTCCGCTTCGCCGCCGCGCTCTATGGCCAGGACGGTCCGGCCGTCGAGCGGCGGATCGACGATCTGCTGGAGCTGTTCGAGCTGACCTCATGGAAAGACGAGCTGACCGAGTCCTACAGCCACGGGATGCGGCAGAAGCTGATCATCTCGGGCGCGCTCGTGCATCGCCCCGGGGTCATCATCGTGGACGAGCCGATGGTCGGACTCGATCCGAAGAGCGCGCGGCTGCTCAAGGATCTATTCCGCCAGTTCGTCGACCGCGGCGGCACCGTGCTCATGAGCACGCACACGCTGGAGGTCGCCGAGCAGATGTGCGACCGGATCGCCATCGTCTACAAGGGGAAAGTGGCGGCTCAGGGCACCATGGCCGAGCTGCGGGAGCAGACCGAGTCGGCCGACATGAGCCTGGAGGGGCTCTTCCTCAAGCTCACGGGCGGCCTGCGCGAGCATCAGCTCGACGCTGTCCTCGAAGCCTGACGTGCTGCCCGGCGATCGGCCACAACCGGCCCTGTGGACCATTCTCACTCCCAAGTGGCGCGGGGCGCTCGCGCGACTCCGCCAGGAGCGGCAGGGATCCCTCGCCAAGCCGTTGATGGCGATCATCGTGGGCAGCGGCTTCTGGGCCGCGGTGTTCGGTGCCGCCTACCGGGTGCTGAGCTACATCCAGAAGGTCGCCGACATCGGTGACCTACTAGCCGGCAAGATGCTCGCGACGATCCTGCTCGCCTTCCTTTCCATTCTGCTGCTCTCCAACATCATCACGGCCCTGTCGACCTTCTTCCTGGCCAAGGACCTCGACCTCCTGGTCGCGGCGCCGGTCGGCGGAACCCGGCTGTATCTCGCCAAGTTGGGCGAGACGGTCGTCCACTCGTCGTGGATGGTGGCGCTGCTCGCGCTCCCGATCGTCACGGCATACGGCATCGTGTATTCGGGCGGTCCCCTGTTTCCCTTCGTCGCCCTGGCGGCGTTTGTCCCCTACCTCATTCTCCCTGCCGTCCTCGGCACGATCATCACCGTGCTGCTGGTGAACGTCTTTCCGGCCCGGCGCACGCGTGAGCTGCTGGGTCTGCTGGGGCTGGGCGCGCTCGGCGTGCTGGTAGTCGTCCTCCGCTTCATGCGGCCGGAACAACTGGCGCGTCCCGAGGGGTTCAAGACCTTCGTGGACTACCTCGTGGCCCTGAAGACCCCGACCAGCAATCTGCTGCCGAGCGAATGGGCGTCGGGGATGATCATGAACTGGCTGTTGCGGGTATCGGATCCAGCCCCCATCGCCCGGCTCTGGGGCGCGGCGATCGTCGCCCTGGTGATCGGCATCGTGGTTCACAAACGCCTGTTCCGGTTGGGCTATTCGAAGGCGCAGGAAGGGGCGGAGCGCAAGGTGCGGAGGCCGCTGCGCGGCGCGGTCGGAGGCGTGATCATGTCGCTCCCGGTCGCCAAACGCGAGTTCCTGCTCAAGGACATGCGGCTCTTCTTCCGGGACAACTCCCAGTGGAGCCAGCTCATCCTGCTGGCCGTGCTGCTGATGATCTATCTCTTCAACATCAGCGCGCTGCCGATTCACTCGGGCGAGCGGATTCCCTTCAGTCTCGTGACCATCATCTCGTTCCTCAATCTCGGCCTTGCCGGATTCGTGCTGGCGGCAGTGGCGGCGCGGTTCATCTTCCCGGGCGTGTCGCTCGAGGGTCGGCAGATGTGGCTGCTGCGCTCGAGCCCGCTCGATCCGACCGCGATGCTCTGGAGCAAGTACTGGTTCGGGACCGTGCCCCTGATCGTCCTGGCGTTCGGCATCACGGTGCTCACCAACGCCTTGCTCAAGGTGAGTCCGTTCATGATGGCGGTGAGCCTCGGGACCATCCTCCTCTACACGCTCGCGGTGAGCGCGCTGGCCCTGAGCTTCGGCGTGTTCTATCCCCAGTTCGGGACGGAGAACGCGGCGCAGATCCCGACCAGCTTCGGCGGTGTGGTCTACATGATGGCGAGCCTCTGCCTCCTCGCCCTCGTCATCATGATCGAGGCCATTCCGGTGACGGCCCATCTCCGGGCCTATCACCGGGGGGAGCCGTTCGGGCTCACCGGCGAGCTCCTGCTGGCCTGCGGCGCGGTCGCAGCCATCCTGATCGCCGCCACGCTCATTCCGCTGAGGCTCAGCGCTCGGCGCATCGAGAAGATGGAGTTCTGACCCTGCTGGTCGATCTCTATTCGGACACCGTCACCAGACCCACCCCGGGCATGCGCCGCGCCATCGCCGAAGCGGAAGTAGGCGACGAGCAGCTCCGCGAGGATCCGACGGTCAACCGGCTGCAGGACGCCGTCGCGGCCCTCGTCGGCAAGGAGGCGGCGCTCTTCCTTCCCTCGGGCACGATGTGCAATCAGATCGCCTTCGCGGTGCACTGCCGGCCGGGAGACGAGATCCTGCTGCACGAGACGGCGCACCCGATGCTGTACGAGGCTGGAGGCGCCGCCGCGACCGTGGGCGCGATCTTCCGGCCGTTGCCGGGGCCCCGGGGCATGTTCACGGCCGACCAGGTGCGCGCGGCGCTCCGCCCCCGGGTGCACTACATGCCGCGCAGCCGGGTCGTCTCGATCGAGCAGACCGCCAACATCGCGGGTGGAGTGTGCTGGCCGCTGGGCCAGATCGAAGCGGTCTGCGCCGCCGCCCGGGACGCGGGGCTCGCCTGTCACATGGACGGTGCCCGGTTCCTCAACGCGGTCGTGGCGAGTGGAACGCCGGCCAGCACCTTCGCGGCCCCGTTCGACTCAATTTGGATCGACCTCACCAAAGGCCTCGGTGCCCCGGTGGGCGCCATCCTGGCCGGGTCCAGCGCCTTCATCGAAGAGGCCTGGGTGTACAAGCAACGGTACGGCGGTGCTATGCGGCAGGCCGGGATTCTCGCCGCGGCGGGCCTCTACGCGCTGGAGCACCACGTCGACCGGCTGGCCGAAGACCACGATCGTGCGCGTCGGCTCGCGCGGGGACTCGCCGGGATCCGCGGCATCGACCTGGATGCCGAGCGGGTGGACACCAACATCGTGATCTTCGACATCAGCGGAACCGGCATCGACGGAGACGAGTTCGCGCGACGGGCGCTGGTGTCGCACGAGGTGCGCTTCACCGTCATCGACCCGAAGACGATGCGGGCGGTGCTCCACTTGGACGTTCCCGAGGACGGGGTGGAGCGGGCCCTGGCCGCGGCGAGGGCGGCAGCGAAGCACTGAGCCCTCCGCTTGCGCCCATCGCCCGTGGCGCCGCATCTTGGCGTCATGCGCCACCTCACGCTCATCCTTCCCCTTGCGATCCTCGCCTGCCGCAATGCCTCTCCGCCTGGCGGGCTCCCGGCCGGCACCTGGATCGATCTCAGCCACGATTTCTCGTCCGAGACCATCTACTGGCCGACCGCGCGTCCCTTTACGCTCGAGGTCGTTTCGGCGCAACAGACGCCAGGCGGCTACTACTACGCCGCGAACAACATCTGCGCGGCCGAGCACGGCGGAACGCACCTGGACGCCCCGGTGCATTTCGCCGAAGGCCGGGCGACGACGGATCGGGTGCCGCTCGAACGGCTGATTGGAGAGGCCGCGGTCGTCGACGTCAGCGAGGACGCGGCGCGAGATCGGGACTACCGGCTCGACGTCCGGGCGCTCGAGGCCTGGGAAGCGGCGCACGGGCGGATCGGCGAGGGCACGATCGTGCTGGTGCGCACGGACTGGTCCAAATTCTGGCCCGACAAGGAGCGGTACCTGGGCACCACGAAGACCGGGAACGAGGCGGTGGCCAACCTCCACTTTCCCGGCATCGACTCGACCGCCGCGGCCTGGCTCGCCAAGCGGAACGTGAAGGCCGTCGGCATCGATACACCCAGCATCGACTACGGCCAGTCGCAGGACTTCATGACCCATCGAATCCTGTTTGCGGAAAACATTCCGGCGTTCGAGAACGTAGCCAGCCTGGACAGACTCCCCGCGACCGGCAGCACCATCGTGGCGCTCCCGATGAAGATCAAGAACGGCAGCGGCGGGCCGCTTCGGATCGTGGCCCTGATTCCTCACCCCAGCTAGGCACGGATTTCCCGCCCTCGTTCGCAAAATCACGATACCAAAGTGATCGATAGGCGCTCCTAGGTTGGGCGCGCCGTCAACAGCCCGCGGGCTGCTGACGTGCGTGACTCATCCAAGGAGGAGCCATGCCCCGCAAGACACGTCTCATCGCGCTCGGCGCGGCGTCGGTGCTCGCCGCGTGCAACGAACGCACCGGCCCAACCCCCGAGCAGCAGATAGGTACACCGGTGGAAAGCCGGCTCGTCGCTTCCGGATCACCGGCGGCGCTCCACGCCGCCCGAGAGCGTCTCGCGCAGCGCCTCGCCATCGCCCTGGCCGACCCCGCCTTTCGTGCGCAGGTGAAGCGCCAGCTGGATCGCTCTCCCATTCGCGAGCACAAGCTGCACCTGCAGCGGTTCCTCACCGGATCGAACCGCCAGGCCATGCGGGACGTGGCCCGTTTCAGCCGGGAGCCGGAAGCGGCCCTGGAAGCGGACATCCGCGGGACGGCGGCACTGGAGTTCTACCTCCCGGTCCCGGAACACCGCCGGGCGTGGAAGGGAGACGCGAACGTCCTCGTCGCCACGGCCCATGAGGACCGAGAGGCGCCGGTCGCGTTCACAACGGCGGGACAGAGGCTCATCCTCGATCCGGCGAGGCCGCCGAGCGTTCCGGTCCTGGCCGTCGTGCCGGTGGAGACGGACTTCGGGGACGGGCCGGCAGGTGAGTACCTGCAGGGCGGGAACACGGGGGGCGGGTCGACCACTCCGCCCGCCGGGCTCTATATGACGCTCTCGCACTTCACGGAGACCTACGAAGGATGGCTCAAGGGAAGTCCGGAGTTCGAGGTGCACATGCTGGGACAGGCCGGCGGCTCCGACTCCCTGACGAGTTACGCCTGCGCCGGCGAGCACGCCGGCGGCTATCAGGTGTTCGACCAGAACGGGCTCGATTGGTCCGGCAACGTGCTGCTCATGTCGCAGGTCCAGATCAACAACTACAAGGCCACGCACCCGAGTCAGAACATGCGGATCTTCATCGTCGAGGACGATGACACGTCCTGTCAGATCAAGACCGACGTGAATCGCTTCGGGAACTTGGTGAAGGCGGTCGAGGCGGCCTACCCCCGGCTCACCGGCGGTCGCGACAGCACCTCCAGTACCCTGCAACGCTGGTGGAAGCGGGCCAACGCCCTTCAGAAAATCATCAAGGCCGTCGCCTCGGTCATCGTCACCAATGACGAGCTGGTGGGGAACGCGGTGGAAAGCGCCGTGGTCGGCGTCTCGTACCCGGGAGCCAACTGGATCGTGAAGGGAGAGAACAACAAGACCACCGGGTGGATCAACCTGATCATGCGGTAGCGCTCGGGCGCGCCAGGCCTGGCGTTTGATGGTCGGTTGACGATCAGTCGAAAGGTTCGGTCCTGGCGGCGCCCTGTTCCCTCACTCCCCGGAGAAATCGGTGCGACTCTCGCTGGCGCTTCTGCTTCTCGCGCTTCATCCCCTCCCCGGCACCTGCCAGCAGATGTCCTGGGCCAGGGGCTGGGGTCTCGCGGTTGGTGGCGATGGTACGCGGTTCGGGGCCATCGCCCGCGACGCCACGGCACCGGAACAGTCGGCCACCGACCTGCGTCCCAGCCCGCGAACGGGCCTCCGTATCGGAGTTACCCGCGGGCTTGGCGCGTGGCGGGTGCAGCTCGAGGCTGGGTGGGCCCAGGGAGAGGCCGAGGCCGGCGACGAGACGGTCGTGGTGCGTGACAAGACGCTGGACCTCTCGCGCTATCGGTTGGCACCCGGGGTCGAGACACGAGTCGCTGGCATTGGCAGCGGTGAGCTGGCAGTAGCGGTGGCGCCGACGCTGGACCTGTGGCGGGCCAGCGGCAACAGCCGCCTGCGGCTGGGCGTTGAGGGGCGATGCACGCTGCGAGTCGCCTTGGGAGAGCTCGCCCTGGAGAATCGGCTGACCGTCGGCCTTTCCCAGTCTCCCCTCGATCCGGAAGATCTGGGCGACGGCTTCGATACGAGGCGACTGCGCTGGCTGGCGTTCGGGGTGGGAGTCTGGCTGCCGCTCTAGGCCGCCACTCGGCTGCCACAGCCTTCGCAGAACCGGCTGTCCGGACCGAGTGGGGCGCCACAGCGATCACAGCGGGGGTGTTGAGAGAGGCGCTTGCCACAGGCCGAACAGAACAACGCGTCGGCCTCGGGCCGGGGACCACAGGTCGGACAGGCGGGCATCTCGCCGCGCAGCACCGAAAGCCTGGCGGCAATCATGGCTTCGACGTCGGCGGGAGGGTTGGCGGCCTCCTCCACGCGCAGGGCCTCGAGCGCCGCAGCGGTGTACTTCCGTTTGAGCAGCTCGTAGTCGGCATCGGAGAGTTTGCCGGTCTCGCGGTCGAACTCGATTTCCTTAAGGGCAGTAAGGGCTACGCCCTTGGCCGTCTCCTCCGGATCCAGCGGCTCGTAGACGACGGCTTTGGGCCTGGCAGGGACGAAGATCGGCCGGAGTACCAGCCAGAGGGCGGCCGCGCCGACCAACGCCGCGACCACGGCCTCGACCGCCATCAGTCCTCGACCTCGGACAGTGCGCGCCGGAGTCGCTCCAGCTCTTCGGGCGTTGCGGCAGGATCCGACCCGGACGGCGCGCCGGTGGGCGTTGCGGCCGCGACGGCCATCCGCCGCCGCGAGATCAGCGCGAAGAGTCCCACGCCCGCGGCCGCGATCAGGGCACCGGGGAGCCAATAGCCCGCGAGGTTGAACCCCTCGGGCTTGGGCGCCATCAGCGCCTTCTCCCCGTACTTCGCGACGAACGCGTCCAGAATCTCCTGCGCCGACTTCCCTTCCTGGTACAGTGCCACAACCTCGCGGTGCAGCTTGGGCGAATAGGTACAGGTGAAGTCGGTGGTCCTGCAGGTGAAGACGTCGAGCGTGCAGCCGCAGGAGCACGCGAGACGCTGCTCGATCGCCTGGATGTCGGCGTCGGAGTCGCCCGCAGCGGTACGATCGCGGGACCGGCCAGCCGCCCAGGGATCACGCAGCGTTCCGAGGGCGCCGCGGCCGGCCAGGGAATCCTGCACCGCGGCCTGAGGAATGACGCGCCGCTGCTCCGAGCCGCAGGAGAAATCGTCGCCGACCGATCCCGACAGTGTCACCCACCGCCGCTCACTCCTTCCCCGCCCCGACCAGCGTCACCTCGTAACCTGCCTGGCCGCGCCGTGTGGCCGGCGCCAGCGTGGGCCCGCCGCCGGGCCACATGGTGATGATCCCCCCGAACGCCAGCACGAACCCGCCGAACCACACCCACCAGACCAGCGGATTGATGGTGAAGCGGTACACCGCCTCCTCCGTGCCGCCCACCGCGCCCGCGAAGGTGATGTAGAGATCCTCCTGCAGGGTGCTCCGGATCCCCACCTCGGTGGACGGCTCGAAGGTCGGCCGCTTGAAGCTGTCCACGTGCTGCCGCTTCTCCGAGGTCATCAGGCCGAGCGACTTCCCGTCCTGCTCGACCGAGACCGTGGCCGCCGACACGACGCGGTTCAAGGCCTCGAACTGGGAGATGCCGATGTGGGTCAGCTTGTAGGTGTGCCCGAAGGGGCTCGCCAGCTCGATCGACTCGCCGGGCTTGAGGGTGGCCTCCGTCTGCCGCTTGAACGCCATCCCGGCGAAGGCGACGAAGTAGATCAACACCCCGACGTGGACGAGGTACCCGCCGTACCGGCGCCGATTGCGTCCGACCAGCCGCGCGAAGGCCAGCGGCACCGACTCGCCGTGCATCCGCACCCGCGCCCGCACGCCGCGATAGAACTCCTGCACGATCGTTCCGGCCACGAAGCCCGCGAGCGCGAGCGCCACCAGCGCGTGGAACTCGCGGACGCCGGCCGCGAGGAGCGCGGCGAGGGTGATCGCGCCGGTGGCCACGGGCGCGATGAACTGGCGCTTCAGGTTCGCGGCCGAGGCCTTGCGCCACGCGATCAGCGGCCCGATCCCGGTGAGCCCCAGCAGCAGCAGACCCAGCGGCACATTCACCCGATTGAAGAACGGCGGGCCGACGGTGATCTTGCTGCCCCGCACCAGCTCCGAGAGGATCGGGAAGAGCGTGCCCCACAGCACCGAGAACGCGATCCCCACCAGCAGGAGGTTGTTGAAGAGGAACGCGGCCTCGCGGCTCAGCACCGACTCCAGCTGCACGTCGGCCTTGAGCAGCGGCCAGCGGGTATGCAGCAGGGTGTAACGACAGGATCCCCGCCACCACCAGGAAGCCGAGGAAGAAGTAGCCCACGTTGCTCTGGGTGAAGCTGTGGACGCTGGCGATCACGCCGGAACGGGTGATGAACGTCCCGAAGATGCTCAGCAGGAACGTGCCGATGATCAGGCCCACGTTCCACCGCTTGAGCATCCCCCGCTTTTCCTGGATCATCACGGAGTGGAGGAACGCCGTCATCGTGAGCCAGGGGAGCAGGCTCGCGTTCTCGACCGGATCCCACGCCCAATATCCACCCCAGCCCAGCTCGACATACGCCCACCACATCCCCAGCGTGATGCCGATCGAGAGGAACAGCCAGCTCACCAGCGTCCACTTCCGGATCGCGTGGATCCACCCCGTGTCGAGCCCGCGGGTGAGCAGCGCGGCGATGGCGAAGGCGAACGGAATGGTGATGCTGATGTAGCCGAGGTAGAGCATCGGGGGATGGATCATCATCCCCGGATTCTGGAGCTGGGGGTTGAGGCCGCGTCCGTCCGCCGGCGTGAACGGCAGCCGCTCGAACGGGTTGGCGGCGAAGAGCATGGTACAGACGAAGAAGGCGGTCACCGCCGAGGTGACCCCGGCCACGTAGGGCATGAGCGGGCGCGTAGCGCCGCGGCGTGATGAGCTGGGCCACCGCGGCGAACAGGGACAGCACCACCGCCCAGAAGAGCAGGGAGCCCTTCTGGCCCGCCCAGAACGCCGAGAAGATGTAGCCGTCGGGCAGGTTTCTCGAGGTGTACGCGGCCACGTACTCGATGTTGAAGTCGTGGCTGGCCAGCCCCTTCCACAGCGAGATCGAGGCGACCAGCAGCGCGCAGCAGATGCCGTAGGACGCGTTGGTGACACTGGCGGCGAGCTCCGGGCGGTCCTGCCAGCGACCGGAGAAGGCGATGATCGTTGCCCAGATGCCCAGCAGGAACGCCATCCACAACGAAAACTCACCCAGCAGGGTCATCGGCTAGGCCTTGGCCTCTTTGTAGGCGGCCTCGTAGCGTGAGCCGCACTTGGCCAGCACCTCGGTGGCCCGGAAGACTCCATCCCGGCCCAGGCGGCCTTCCACGATCACCTCGATGTCGTTCGCGTCGGTGAACGTGTCGGGAACCAGGCCACGGTACGTCACGGGATAGGTCTTCACCCCGTCGCTCACTTGGAAGTCCACCTGCCGGTGACCGTCGTCCCGCCGGATCGAGCCCGGAACCACCTTGGCTCCCATCTTGAGCCCGACGTCGTAGAACGACGAGTCCGCCATGGTCTTCGCCGCGAGCTCGCTCGGCGTGAGGAAATACACGCCGGTCTCCTTCACGCCCTGGGCGATCAGGAAGCCCACGCTTCCCACGATCAGGGCGGCGCCCAGGAGGAACTTGTGACCAGCTTTCATGGAATCGCTCCGGAATCGGGCGTCAGACCCGTGGTGCTGAATGTTTTACCCCCGCCCGGTGGGATTCAAGGTCCCGCCGGGCCCAGGCCAGTGCCGCGCCGACGGCCCGCCGCCACCCGGCGAGCCTTTCGTGCCGCTCCGCCGCGCTCATGCCCGGCTCAAACCGGGTGAATCGTCTTCCGGCCAGGAACTCCCCCGGACTGTTCCATACGCCCAGGGCGATTCCGGCGAGCCCGGCTGCGCCGAGGGCGGTCGTCTCCACCATGTCGGGCCGTTCCACCGGAATCGCGAGCACATCGGCCTGGAATTGCATCATCCAGTCGTTGGCGGCCGCGCCTCCGTCCACCCGGAGCGTCGGCACTTCGACCCCACCCTCCGCCACCATCGCCTCGAGCAGGTCCCCGCTACTGAAGGCGATTGCCTCCAGGGCGGCTCGCACCAGGTGGGCGCGGGACGTACCGCGGGTGAGACCGGTGATGGTGCCTCGCGCCTCAGGCTCCCAGTGGGGCGTGCCGAGACCGACGAACGCCGGGATGAAGTGGACCCCACCGGTGTCCGGCACACTCCGGGCCAGCGCATCGGTTTCCTGGGCATGGCCGATGAGTCCCAGGCCGTCCCGGAGCCACTGAACCGCCGCGCCGGCCACGAACACACTCCCTTCCAGGGCGTAGGCTGGCTCGCCGCGAGGTCCGCAGGCTGCGGTTGCCAGCACCCCTCCCTCGGGACGAGGGATCCGGTCGCCTTGGTGCACCAGGAGGAAGGCGCCGGTACCGTAGGTATTCTTGGCGAAGCCGGGCTCGCAGCAGCCCTGTCCGAACAGCGCGGACTGCTGATCGCCGGCAAGTCCGGCGATGGCGAGCGGGAACCCGAGATGCGAGGCCTCGACCTCTCCGACGGTTCCGGCCGAGTTGACGATGGAAGGCAGCAGATCCCGTGGGACGCCGAAGATCGTGAGCAGCTCGGGATCCCAGTCGCGGGTGCGCAGGTCGTACAACAACGTGCGTGAAGCGTTGGTGTGGTCGCTCGCGTGGACCTTGCCGCCGGTGAATCGCGCCACGAGCCAGCTTTCCACCGTTCCGGCCGCCAGCTCACCGCGATCGGCGCGCCGACGCAGGCCCGAGTCGCGCAGCAGCCACTCGAGCTTCGTCGCGGAGAAGTACGGATCGGCCACCAGCCCGGTCCGTTCCCTGAGGAGCGGCTCCAGGCCGGCCTGCCGAAGCTCCCGGCAGCGGGCCGTGGTCCGCCGGTCCTGCCAGACGATGGCCGGCGCCACCGGAGCGAGCGTGCGCCGGTCCCACATGACCACCGTCTCCCGCTGGTTCGTGATGCCGAGGCCGATCGGCCGCTCGCCGGCCTGCTGAACCGCCTCCCGCATGGCTTCGACCGAGACGCGGAAGATCTCGTCGGCATCGTGCTCGACCCAGCCTGGCTCTGGGTAGTGCTGGGTGAACTCGCGGTAGCCGCGCCCCAGCACCGTGCCGTCCTGGTGGACGACGAGCGCGGTCGATCCCGTCGTGCCCTGGTCGAGGGCGAGGATGGATGGCATCAGTCGAAGGTGCGGGCCAGCTCACCCGGCGCCAGCACGCCCCGGTCGGTGACGAAGGCCGTCACCAGCTCCGCGGGGGTCACGTCGAACGCCGGGTTCCAGACCTCCACTCGATCGGCCGCAACACGCTGTCCGCGCCAGACGGTGATCTCCTCGGCCGCCCGCTCCTCGATGGGGATGGATGCGCCGGACGCCGCGGCGGGATCCACGGTCGAGGAAGGCGCCAGGACGTACAGTGGCACTCCGTGCGCCCGCGCGGCGAGGGCAAGCGCATAAGTGCCGACCTTGTTGGCGAAGTCGCCGTTGGCCGCGATGCGGTCGGCCCCGACCATCGCGCAGCCTACGTCACCCCGGCGGAGCCGGCTCGCGATCATGCCGTCGGCGATGACGGTGCAGCGCACGCCGGCGCGGGTCAATTCCCAAGCTGTGAGGCGGCTTCCCTGCAACAGCGGTCGGGTCTCCGGCACGATCACGCTCGGACCCTCGCCACGCCGCTGGAGATTGTAGATCGGGGCGAGTGCCGTACCGATCCCACCGGTGGCGAGCGCCCCGGCATTGCAGATGGTGCACACCGTGGTCCCACTCGGAATCAGCGGAGCCCCGAGCTCGCCGATCCGGTCGCACATCGCGCGATCCTCGTCCCAGATCGCCTGGGCCTCCTCACGCAGGGCCTTCGCGACGTCGCCACCAGAGGCCGAGACCGTCTCCGCCCGCCGCTCCATCCGGCGCAACGCCCAGTGCAGGTTCACTGCCGTGGGCCGTGTGCCGCCGAGAAACGCGCACGCCTGCCGCACCCGCTCCAGGTCCCCGTGGGCCGCGTCCATCGCTATCCCCATCGCGGCTGCAATGCCGATCAAGGGGGCGCCGCGCACCCGGAGCGCGCGGATCGCTTCGCCGACGGCTACCAGGCTGTCGAGTTCGAGATAGCGCTCCTCGCCGGGGAGCAGCGTCTGATCGAGAACGCGGACGGTCCCGGTCGGAGACCAGGCGATAGGTTGGGGAATCGGCACGCTGCAAGATACTAGCCCTTTGTCATCCCGAGCGAAGGGAGGGATCTTGCCGGGAAATGGCTCGAGCCCGGCGGAGATCCCTCGCTCCGCTCGGGATGACGCCGTGCGCCGGTCTCGCATACCTTTTCCTGCGCGGAACGGCGGACAATGACCATCGACCCGGGCACCTCATGACCTTCTCCACGCTGCTCTTCGACGTCGCCGACCGGATCGCCCGCATCACGGTCAACCGGCCGGACAAGCTCAACGCACTGAACGCGACGGTGATCCGTGAGCTGGGCGAGGCCGTGAGCCGGATCGAGGCCGAGCCGGGCATCGCGGGCGTCATCCTCACCGGCTCGGGGACCAAAGCGTTCGTCGCCGGAGCCGATATCTCCGAGCTGGCCGAGCAGGGACCGCTCGACGGGCAGGCGCGGGCGGCGCACGGGCAGGCGGTCTTCCGGCGGTTGGAGCGCTGCGGCAAGCCGGTCATCGCCGCCGTCAACGGTTTCGCGCTTGGCGGTGGCTGCGAGCTGGCGATGGCCTGTCATCTCCGGATCGCGAGCGAGACCGCGAAGTTCGGGCAGCCCGAAGTCAAGCTGGGTCTCTCGCCCGGTTACGGCGGAACGGTGCGTCTCCCCCGCCTGGTCGGCCGGGGCAGAGCCCTCGAGCTGCTCCTGACGGGGTCCATGATCGACGCCGCCGAAGCCTATCGCATCGGGCTCGTCAACCGGGTGGTTCCGGCCGAGCGACTGCTGCCCGAATCGGAAGAGCTCCTCCGGACCATTCTCGAGAACGGTCCATCCGCGGTACGAGCCTGTCTGGAAGCCGTAGACGCGGGCCTCGACAGCAGCCTGGACGTCGCGCTTCAGCTCGAGGCCGGATATTTCGGCCTGCTCTCCGGCACCGACGAGATGCGGGAAGGGACCCGCGCATTTCTGGAGAAGCGGAAGCCTCGGTTCCCGGCGGCATAGATCATCGAGCTTGTCTACACCGGGAGACTCCGGGCGTCTATCATTCCACGATGCGGAAACATCTGCCTTGGCTGGCGTCTCTCCTGGTCCTCACGGGGTGCGAGGAGCGGGACCGGCTGACCTTCCCGAGTAACGAACCAGGGGGGGACGATCTGGGTCCGGTCACAGTCATCGATAGTCCGTCGGAGGACACCACACTGACCGAGGGTGGCCCCTTCGTGCTCAGCGGGCGGTCGCTCGATGCGACTGGCATCGACACGGTCTATTTCGACGTGGCGGGCGGCGGCGTGAACTTCTCGCCGCTGTCGGGGGAAGGCCAGGATACGGTGCGCTTCGGACTGCTGATTTCGACGCTCGGCAATCGCGGGCAAACCATCACCGTGACGGCGCACGCGGTAGACCTGCACGACAACCAAGGCGGCGTCGCCATCCGCCGGCTCACCATCGAGTAGGTGCGCCTTCGACACCTGGCGCTCCGGGGGTTCCGCAACCTGGCCGATCTGGAGTGCGAACCGCCCGCCCAGGGTATCGCCCTCCTTGGCGCCAACGCGCAGGGCAAGACGAACCTTCTCGAGGCGGTGTACTACCCCGTGCTGTTCCGCTCCCTCCGGGGCGCCACCGATCAGGAAGTCCTTCGTTTCGAGGATACTGGATTCCGCGTGGCCGCTTCGGTGGAGGGTGCACCCGTCGGCACGCTGATGGTGACCTATCACGCGGCGGGGCGGCACAAACGGATTTCGCTTGACGGAGCGGAGCCTTCGCGGCTGGCCGACGCCGTGGGACGGTGGCTCGCCGTGGCCTTTGTCCCTGCGGACGTAAGGCTCGCCTCAGGTCCCGCGGCGGAGCGCCGGCAGTATCTGGATCGCCTCCTCTCTCTCGCCGACCCCCGCTACCTCCGGAGCCTCGGCCGCTATCGAGCGGCGCTCTCGCAGCGGAACAGTGCGCTGCGCCAGGGTCGCCCGGAAATGGCCGAGGCCTTCGACGCTCCGCTGGCCGTCGCCGGGGCGGAGCTCGTGGCGGCACGAGAGCGTTGGGTGGCCGGGGCCGCCGAGCAATTCAGCGCCGAGCTCGACCAGCTCGGCGAGTGCGGCTCGGTCGCGCTGCGGTACTGCGGGGATTCGGCCCTGGCCGATCCCGCAGCGTGGCGGCCGGTCCTCGAGGCGGCCCGCGGCGCCGACCGGTCCCGGGCGATGACCACGGTGGGGCCGCACCGAGCCGACCTCACACTCGAGGTCGACGGGCGTCCCATTCGGGAGTATGGTTCGACCGGTCAGCTCCGCAGTGCCGCGGTGGCGCTCAAGCTGATCGAGATCGCGACCCTGCGCGCCGCTCACGGGACGGAACCGGCGCTACTGCTGGACGATGTGTTCGCCGAGCTCGACCGGGAGCGGCAGGGCCGCCTGGCCCGGCGGCTGCTGCGCTCCGACGAGCGGCAGGTGTTCCTCACGGCCCCGCGACGCGACGAGCTTCCGTCTGAGCTCGACCTCGAGATCTGGGACGTCCAGGCAGGTCGGGTGCGGAAAGGGTCGCCAGCGTGAAACCGAACAAGCCCACTCCCCTGGCCGACGCCCTCGCCTCCTATCTCAAGCAGTCAGGCTTCTCGAAGCGGCTGCAGCAGGCGGAGGTGCTGGAGGCCTGGCCGGAGCTGGTCGGACCGCAGATCGCGGCGGTCACCGCGCCGGAATCCGTCACTCCCGATGGCGTGCTCCGGGTCCGCGTCGCGACGGCGGCGTGGGCGAACGAACTGAGCCTGATGACTCCCCGGATTCTTGCCCGCATCAACGCGGGACGGACCGGACGAGTGAAGCAGATACGTTGGGTGCCGGCGCCTCTGGAACGACTTCCTTCGAGATGATGGGCCCCCCTCCGAGCGCCTAGGCGCTTGTCGCCACTGCACTTTCGCCCCCCACCCGGCTATTTTTCCAGGATACTCAAAGGGCGGTTTGGCTGGTTCCAATGCCCCTGCGGCCAGGCGCGGCAGGCCCCTCTCCGGGCGCCCGCCCGCGCCGCGACAGCCCACCCCTAGACGATGGAGACTATGGCGAAGAACGACACGGGCCCCGACGAGGGCAAGCCGGAGTACAAAGCCGATTCGATTCAGGTCCTCAAAGGCCTGGAGGCGGTGCGCAAGCGCCCGGGCATGTACATCGGGTCAACCAGCGAGAACGGTTTGCATCACCTCGTCTACGAGGTGGTGGACAACGCGATCGACGAGGCGCTGGCAGGCCACTGCGACTCCATCAACGTCACCATCCACGCCGACAACTCGATCACGGTCCAGGACAACGGGCGCGGGATCCCGGTGGATCAGCACCCGACCGAGAAGATGCCGGCCGTCGAGGTGGCGCTCACGATGCTGCACGCGGGGGGCAAGTTCGACAAGAGCTCCTACAAGGTGTCGGGCGGCCTGCACGGGGTGGGCGTCTCGGTGGTGAACGCGTTGTCGGAACGGCTGGAAGTCCTGGTGGACCGGGACGGGCAGCGGCATCACATGCAGTTCGTGCGTGGCAAGACGACGAAGAAGCTCACGGTGCTCGGGAAGGCCAAGAGCACCGGCACCCAGATCCGCTTCAAGCCCGACCCGGAGATCTTCACCGTCCTCGAGTTTCACTACACGACGCTGGCGGACCGGCTCCGTCAGCTGGCGTTTCTCAACCAGGGTGTGACGATCACCATCAAGGACGAGCGGGAGCAGCCGGCCAAGGCGGAGACGTTTTTCGCCAAGGGCGGGCTGATCCAGTTCGTGGAGTGGCTCAACCGGAACAAGCGGACGCTTCACCCCAAGCCGATTTCGTTCAGCGCGACCAAGGACGACGTCGAGGTGGATCTGGCGCTGCAGTACGAGGACGGCTACAACGAAAACACGTTCACCTTCGTGAACAACATCAACACGCACGAGGGCGGAACCCACCTGACCGGGTTCAAGTCGGCGCTCACGCGGACGATCAACGACGTCGCCAAGCGGCGCGACTTCCTCAAGAAGGAGGGATTCACGCTCTCCGGCGAGGATATCCGCGAAGGGCTGACCTGCGTGCTGCACGTGAAGGTCCGCGAGCCCCAGTTCGAGGGGCAGACCAAGACCAAGCTGGGCAACTCCGAGGTCGAGGGGATCGTCAAGACGGTGGTGAACGAGCACCTCGGCAGCTACCTCGAGGAGCACCCGCCGGTCGCGCGGAACATCATCGAGAAGGCGGTGAGCGCGGCCCGGGCCCGTGAGGCGGCGCGTAAGGCGCGAGACCTCGTCCGCAAGAAGTCCGGTCTGGAGAATGCAGTGCTACCGGGCAAGCTGGCCGACTGCTCCTATGACGACCCGGCGCTGTGCGAGCTGTACCTGGTCGAGGGCGACTCGGCCGGCGGCAGCGCCAAGCAGGCACGCAAGCGGGAGTTCCAGGCCATCCTCCCGCTGCGCGGCAAGATCCTCAATGTGGAGAAGGCGCGGATCGACAAGATCCTCAGCAACGAGGAGATCCGGGCCATGATCACGGCGATCGGCACGGGCGTGAAGGACGATTTCAAGCTGGAGGACGCCCGCTACCACAAGATCGTGCTCATGACCGACGCGGACGTGGACGGCGCCCACATCCGGACGCTGTTGCTGACCTTCTTCTTCCGGCAGATGCAGGAGCTGATCGAGGCGGGCTACGTGTACATCGCCCAGCCGCCCCTGTTCCGGGTCGCCAAGGGGAAGGACGTGTTCTACGCCTACAGCGACGAGGAGCGGGACGAGTACACGAAGCGGCTGAACGGCGACGGCAAGGGAAGCGTCAACATCCAGCGGTACAAGGGTCTCGGTGAGATGAATCCGGATCAGCTCTGGGACACCACCATGGACCCGGAGAAGCGAACCGTGCTGCGCGTCACGATGGAGGACGCGGTCGAGGCATCCAAGCTGTTCGACGAGCTGATGGGCGATGAGGTCGAGCCCAGGAGACAGTTCATCGAGCGGAACGCCAAGTACGTCACCAATCTCGACGTGTGAGGCGGAGGCTGGCTCGACCAGTCACGAGACCCCGGCGTACCCGCCGGGGTCTCTTGCTGAGTATCTTGGACTGTCCCGTCACCTCCCCACCCCCCTGGAACCCCGGGCTCGACCGACACCGATGTGGCAACGGCGAACCCGGCTCACGCCGGTCTGAGGCGAGCAATGCTCCTCGACGGCTGGTACAGCCCTCAGCTGGTCTTCCTGTCGATCCTCATCGCCAGCCTCGCTTCCTATACCGCGCTCGACCTCGCGGCGCGGTTGACCGTGGCCCAGGGCCGGGAGCGCCTCGCGTGGCTGGCGGGGGGCTCGGTAGCCATGGGCGTCGGCATCTGGAGCATGCACTTCGTCGGCATGCTTGCGTTCCACCTCGCGCGTCCGATGGCGTATGGGGTGTGGCTGGTGCTGCTCTCCGTTCTCGTGGCCATCGTGGCCTCGGCGTTCGCCTTGACCGTCGTGAGCCGCCGCTCGGTCAGCCTCGCGGGCTTGGCCGTCAGTGCGCTCTGGATGGGGCCGGCCATCGCGGGGATGCACTACATCGGCATGGCTGCGCTGCAGGTCGAGGCGCGGATGCGGTTCGACCCCGGCCTCGTAACTGCCTCGGTGGTGATCGCGGTGGCGGCCTCCTTCGTGGGCCTTTGGCTGGCCTATCGCTACCGGCTCGGACGAGAGCGGCCGCACCCGCCTCCGCCGGCTGGCCAGCGGCGCGATCATCGGCGGTGCCATCGCGGGCATGCACTACACCGGAATGGCGGCGGCCACCTTCACCGCGAACGGCCACTCCGGGCAAGCGCACGGCGGCCTGCTCGCCACGCGCGAGCTCACCATCGCCGTGGTGCTCGGCACGCTCACCATCCTCACCCTGGGCCTGCTCGGCGCGATGCTCGACCGCTGGCTCAGGGCCCGCGCCGCGGAGGCCGAGCGCCGCCGCGAGTCACAGAAGCTCGAGGCCATCGGACAACTCGCCGGTGGCGTCGCACACGACTTCAACAACCTGCTCACGGCGATCATGGGCCACGTGGAATTCGTGCTCGCCGCGCTCCCCGCAGGGTCCCCGATCCATGAGGATGCCCTGCAGATCCAGCACGCCGCGGAGCGCGCTGCCGAGCTCACCCAGCAACTGCTGGCCTTCAGCCGACGGCAGATGCTCCGGCCCGTACCGCTGAATCTGAACGAGGTGGTGACCGGCACGATGCGAATGTTGCAACGGGTGCTGGATCCGCGGATCCATGTTCGTCTCGGGCTCGAGCCGGAGCTGGGTATCACCCGGGCGGACCTCTCGCAGGTCGAGCAGGTGATCGTGAACCTGGTGGTGAATGCCCGCGATGCGATGCCTCAGGGCGGCACCTTGACGATCGAGACCGCCAATGTGGACCTCGAGGCACGTCTGGCCGGCCAGCATCTGGGGATGACCGCGGGGGCGTACGTCATGCTGGCCATCACGGATACCGGTTCGGGGATGAGACCCGATATCCAGGCGCAAATTTTCAATCCGTTCTTCACGACCAAGGGAGTGGGCCAGGGCACCGGGCTCGGCCTGTCCACGGTCTACGGGATCGTCAAGCAAAGCGGGGGAAACATCTCGGTCTACAGCGAACCGGACCGCGGCAGCACCTTCAAGGTCTATCTGCCCCGTGCCGATGAGGCGGAGCCCGAGGATGCCGCATCCCCTCGGGGGCAGGCCACTCAGGGCACCGAGACCATTCTGCTGGTGGAGGACGACGACGCGGTGCGCGAGCTCGCCAGGCGCACGCTGCAGGCGCGCGGATATATCGTGCTCGCGGCTCGGGACGGGGCGGAGGCGCTCAGCCTGGCCGATCAGTATGTCGGCGCGCTCGACCTCCTGGTAACGGACGTAGTGCTGCCGGTCCTGACCGGGCCCGAGCTTGCCGAGCAGCTTCGCCAGCGGCGCCCAGGGCTTCGAGTCCTCTTCATGTCCGGCTTCCCGGGGAGCGCGGTGATCGCGAATGGATCGCTCGCCGAGTCTGCGGCGTTCTTGACGAAGGCGTTCACGCCGGATGCGTTCGTTCGGAAGGTGCAGGAGGTGCTGGCAATGGCTCCGGAGGCGAAACCGGACCTGTGACCTAGTGTGCTCCCTCGATCTCCACCGCGATCGTCCGCCATTTCCCCTGATTGAATCGCAGCACACTCAACACGCACCGCGTCGCGTGCCCTACGAGAATCGCGATCCAGATGTGCATCGGCTCCAGCGTGCCGGTCTGCTGAATGATGAAGCAGATGCCGAGCGGGACGATGATCTGCGAGACGATCGAGATGTAGAGCGGGCTCCTCGTGTCCCCCGTGCCCTGGAGCCCGCCCGTGTAGGTGAGCGCGACGGCGATCAGCAGTCCCGAGACGCTCAGCACGTGCAGCAGCTCCACGCCGATCTCGACCACCGCGGGGTCCTCCATGCCGAACACCGCCAGGAGCTGCCGCGGGAAGAAGAAAAAGAAGACGCCGATGACGGCCGCGCCGGCGAATCCGAAGCGCGCCGCCAGATGGACCGCCGCCTCCGAGCGCTGGGGCTGGCCCGCCCCGAGATTCTGCCCTGCGACTGCCGCCGCTGCTCCCATGAGCCCGATGGAGGTCCACGTGACCAGTGAGAAGAGCTGCGTGTAGGAGATAGCGAACGCGGCCTGCGCCGCGGCGCTCTGCGCCAGCGAACCGATGAACCCGAGCAGCAGTACGCCACCGATGTTCATGGCGATGCCCTGGATACCGGTCGGCAGGCCGAACCGGAACAGCGCCTTGATGATGCTCCAGTCGGGACCCAGGGCGCGTCCGCGGGGGAACGACACCACCCATCCGCCACTCCACAGTTTCCAGAACGAGTAGACCCCGAGCAGGCCCGAGGCGATCACCGTGCCCATGGCCGACCCGACGGTCCCAAACGCCGGAATCGGGCCGAGACCACGGATCAGGATGACGTTCAGCACGAGGTTCAGCACGGTCAGGGCGATGCCGAGGATCATCGGGGTGCGGGCGTCGCCCGCGGAGCGGAGTGCCCCGGACAGCATGTAGAAGACGAGCATGCCGCTGCTGAACACGAACATGATCCGAAGGAACGGCAGAGCCTCGGCCTTCACTTCGGGCGCGGCGTTGACCAGGTCCAGCAGCCACGGCGACGCGAAGTAGCCGAGTGGCGCCATGATGCCGAGGGAGAGAAAGATGGCGGTCAGGAAGGCCTGGTAAACCGTCCGGTCCACCTTGTCCTCGTCGCCCGCTCCGGCGAAGCGTGCCACCAGCACGCTCATCCCGGTGAAGAGCGAAGAGATGAAGACGATCACGACCAGGATGATCTGCCAGCTGACCCCGATAGCGGCGTTGCCCTTGAAGCCGACCAGGTGACCCACGAGGGCGTGATCTACGATGCCCTGCAGGCCGCCGATGATGTTGGTGAGCATCGTGGGCCAGGCGATTTTCCAGAGCGCCGGACGCAGGGGGCCCTCGACGATGGACCTGTCGTAGCGTCCCCTGTCCGAGGTCCTCGTGCCGGTGGAGTCGACCCGCGCTGAGGCTTGGGTCATGGGAACTGATGCAGCGGCCGATGCACGATTCTCCCTACGGCTGCCCGGGTACCGGAGTTGCAGGCCCCGCCACCACGGCCGCGCTTCCACCGTCTCGCCGCAGGACCAGGAAGACGCCGACCGCCATCAGAATCGCGATCACGCAGCAGATCGCGGAGATGAGCTCGAAGGCCTGGGTGAACCCCGCGCGTGCCTGCCCCAGGAGCCCCTCGGCCGCCTGGTCGGGCAGCCGTCGCGCGGCCGCGAGCGCTCCTCCGAGCGTCGCTCGGGCGCCTGCCGCGTCCGCGGCTGGGAGAGAGGCCGGAATGCTGTCGGCGACGCGGCTGCGGTAGACCGCCATCCCGATGCTTCCCAGGATCGCGATGCCGAGCGCCCCGCCAAGCTCGGAGCTGGTCTCGGAGATCGCCGAAGCCGAGCCCGCCCGCTCGGGTGGCGCGTTGCCGAGAATGATGTCGTTCGTCAGGGTGAACACCGGCGAAAGCCCGAGCGAGTAGATCGCCGAGCCGGCGATCAGCACCACGAAACCCGAGGGCCCGCTGACTTGCGTCAGCAGCGCGAAGCCGATCGCGGTCACGACCAGGCCGGCCGCCATGAGTGTCACCGCCGAGAACCGTCGCAGCAGCCGCGGCGTCAGATTGGACCCGACGATGAATGCCGCGGTCCAGGGTAGCGTCCAGAGACCGGCCTCGAGTGGCGACATGTCCAACACCAGTTGGAGATACTGAGCCAGGAAGACGTAGACCCCGAAGGTCGCGAAGGTCGCGAGGAGATACGTCACCAGCGCGGTGCTGAAGGCCGGCACCCGGAAGAGCTGCAGGTCGACGAGGGGGCTCTCCAGGGTGCGCTGCCGGCGGATGAACGCGAGCGCGAGCCCGGTCCCGGCGGCGATCGACAGTCCCGCCGGGAGGCTGAGGCCTCCCTCCGCGATGCGCTTGAGGCCGAAGATCACGAGGAGGACAGCGGCCAGCGACATCGCTGCGCTCGAGAGGTCCAACCTGCCCGCTTCGGGATCCCGGAACTCGGGCAATAGGACCGGACCCAGGATGAGCAGCAAAGTCATCACCGGCACGCCCAGCAGGAACACCGAGCCCCACCAGAAGTACTGCAACATCAAGCCACCCAGAAACGGCCCGATGGCCGCGCCCGCCGAGTAGCTGGTGATCCACACCCCGATGGCCACGGTGCGCTGTTGCGGATCGTGGAACATGTTGCGGATGAGCGAGAGTGTGGAGGGAGCCAGCGTCGCGCCGGCGAGGCCGAGCAGGGCCCGGGTCGCGATCAGCATCTCGGGGCTGCGGGAGAACGCGGCGATGACCGAGGCCGCGCCGAACGCGCCGGCGCCGATGAGAAGGAGTCGGCGCCGGCCGATGCGGTCGCCGAGCGTGCCCATCGTGATCAGCGCGCCCGCCACCATGAAGCCGTAGATGTCGATGATCCAGAGCAGCTCGGAAGCGCTTGGCGACAGCGCCGAGCTCAGGGCCGGCACCGCGAGGTTCAACACGGTGAGGTCCATGGAGTAGAGCATGCATGGAAGGGCTATTACCGCGAGGCCGATCCACTCCCGCCGCCCCGCCTTCCGATGCTCCGAGTCACCGGTCATGAATGCGTCAGTTCCCTGGCCGGCCGCACCTCGATGCTCCCCAGTTGCGCCGAGGGAATCTTCGTGGCCACCTGGATGGCCTCGTTCAGGTCACGCGCCTCGATGAGAATGATCCCGCTCAGCTGTTCCTTCGTCTCGGCGAACGGCCCGTCGGTGACGGACAGCTTCCCGTTCCTCACCCGCACCGTCGTGGCTGTCTCGACTGGAAGCAGCGCCTGTCCGATGACGAAGTGACCGCTCTCCCGAAGCACATCGTCGTACTCCAGATGGGCATCCACGAGGGCGTCCCATTCGCGTTTGGACATGGCCTCGAGTTTTCGCTCGTCATGATAGACCAGACACAGATACCTCATGAGGGCCTCCCCGCCAGGGTGAAACCTCCGCACCTACTCACCTAGTCGTTCGGGGCGATGGGGAATCGACATTCCGGCAAGATGACCGCGCGGATGGGTAGGCGAAGTGTGAGGGGTCACCCCGTCCGGCAGCGACGCGGCCTGGCGGGGTCCGGTTGGCGCGGAGGGAGCGGTCAGGTGGTCTGCTGCGGGTAGAGCGCGCGGTACAGCCAGGCTCGAGCCTTCACCCAGTCCCTTCTCACCGTGCGCTCGGAAACGCCCAGGGCCTCCGCGATGTCCTTCTCCTCGAGCCCGCCGAAGAAACGGAGCTCGACCACCTGTCGCTGGCGCGCTTCGAGCTGGCCGAGGATGTCGTCGAGCGCGAGCAGGTCGTCGGACGAGACGTCCAGGCCCTGGTCGCCGTCATTCAGGGTGACGTTTACGACCCCCCCGCCCCGCTTCTCCGCCTTCCGGCGGCGGGCATAGTCCACCAGCACCTGGCGCATGGCCCGGGCCGCGATAGCGAGGAAGTGTGCCCGATTGGCAGCGCCGATACCGGCACCGCCCGCGAGCTTGAGATATGCCTCGTGGACGAGGCCCGTAGTCTGGAGGGTATGGCCTCCGCCTTCCCGGCCCAGCTGCCGGTGCGCGAGGCGCCGCAGATCATCGTAGACCAGTGGAACCAGGCGGTCCAAAGCATCCTGGTCGCCGCCAACCGCCGCTTCGAGAAGCCGGGTCACCTCGCCCTGCCCGCTCATGCAACTTGTCCTGTAAGAGGCGCCGAAAAGCTACGCGGCGGAACTCAGGGGAACAAGGTCACACCCATGGTGTCGCGATACCCGTCAGGATCAGCGCCATCCCCCATACCACATCCAGATTCACCCATATCGTCCGGAGCTGGCGCAAGCCAAGCCAGCTGTAGACCAGCAACGCGACGATCGCGGTCACGAGAAGGTAGGTGCCACTGTGAAGCAGAGTCACGCCCAGCGCCGACGCGGGCGCGGCGGCCGACATATGGTGGGAGGCGACTGTCGTCACCTCAGCTCGTCGCAAGACGAGCGGCATCACCATCAGGCCGGCGCCGTGCGCGGTAGCCATCAGGAACGACCACGTGGCCAGCTCGATCGATCCCATGCGCATGCCTCCGAAGCGCGGGTGCCTGGCCCGGCCGAGGCGGTAGAGCCCCATGCCGATCAGACATCCCGCCACCAGCCACTGAACGGCGCGGGCGGGCATCACCGCCTCCGCTGCGATCGTGGCAAGGATGGCCGCGCCCACAGCCAGCGCGTGTCCCACCGCCAGGGGACCGAGGGACCGCCAGACAGCGGCCTGGCTCCGCTCCTGCATTCCCGATGCGACCGCGAAGAGCCAGCCCATCGCGGGATTGATCCCGTGCCATACGCCCAGCAAGGCGACCGCGGTCCAGGCCCAGCCGTCACTCATGGGAAGCAGAACGAGTCCGACGAGGAGTCTCCACCCTGCAGCCGAACCTGATGTGCCCGCATCCCCGGCTCGATCTCCACGAAGAACTTCGGATCAAACACGATGCCGCCGTCCGGCTTCACATCGAGCTTCACCATCCAGCTGTCGATGCCGGCGGGATAGAACTGGACGTCCCAGGGCGAGTAGAGCGAGTTGGTGAAGTAGACCCGGCGGCCGTCCCGGCTGACCTCCACCATCTGCGGTCCGCCGCTCAGCGGCCGACCCGGGCGGGCGGGATGGGGCGATTTTCCAACGATCCCTCCGATACGCACCGAGCCGGTGAGCCTGGGATTGAAGGGGTCGGATACGTCGTACTGCTGCAGCTCACCGGTGCCCCAGCACGAGACGTACAGAAACCGATCGTCGAGCGAGAGGTTGATGTCGCTCACGAGCGGCGCCACCGCCTTGAATCCCTGCAGGAGCGGCGGCAGCAGCTCAGGATCGGCCGGCTCCGCGGGGATCGTGAGGATCTTCTTCGCCTTCCATTGCCCGGCCCCGTTCTTTCCCTCGAGATACCAGAGCCAGATGGACGACGAGAGATCCTCGAGCGAGATCACCACCCCCGCGAAACCGTATGTCTTGGTGGGGTCGTGCGCCGGCCGAAGCTCGAGCACGATCTGATGCTGCGCACCCAGATCGATCGTCTGCCGGTGACTTCGGCTCTTGAGATTCCAGACATGGAGCTGGTGGCCGTATTTGGCCCCGAGGAGCAGCTCTGGGTTCACGCCACCACGGACCATGTCGGGCGTACCCCACTCGCTGGTGATCATGGTGTCGTGACCCAGGTGCCACCAGAAGTCATAGGCGAGATATTGGGGTCCTCGCTCCCGCTCCCAGGGCCCCCGAATGTCGAAGTTCACCGGGTCGAGGACGAAAATTCCCCCCGGTCCGCCGCCGTCGGGCGCGCCCAAGGCATTCATGTAGATGCCGTCGGGTCCACAGTGAGTCGTGTGCGGGGACCGGTAGCCGGTCTTGCGGAAGACCTCGTCGGGCTCGATGACCTTGACGATTTCGGGACGGCGCGGGTTCGCCTTCGTGTCGAGGATGTGGATCCGCGAGCTCTCGATCCCGGGGACGACGAGATAGCGCCGCTCGACGTGGGCGTGAGGCGCGAAGGGGCAGAGGCAGGAGCTGCAGGCGTTCCAGCCGAAGTGATGGAGCTCATCCCCGGCGTTCGGCATGTCGGTCTGCCCCACCAGGGTGCCGTACTCCGGCGATTTCGGATTCAGGTCCACCACGCCCATCGCATCGGGTCTGGAGTACGTGGGATCGAGAAGCGCGACATAGGCGAGCTCCTCCCTGGGAGCTTCCATCGCGTGTTTGGGAGACGGATAAAACGTCGGATCGGGGCGCCACTGTGCCATGGCGGTCCTCCAGGGTGAAAAACTTGTCGGCGAAAAGGGGCAGCCGGACCGTTGACGATCGGCGGGAGATCTCGAGGGGCTACACCGCGGCCGGGAGCGGGCGCCCCCAGGCTCGACATCGAATGATCATCAACAGGTTTCCTCCTCCGGCCAGTATGGGTGGCGCCCCTGAGTGACGCAATAGGCCCTACATCCGGGCCCGTGGCCGGGGCCGGGCCACTCCCGGGCCCCAATCGTCCCCGGGTCGCTCGTCGTCGGGCGACCCCCGATCTGCCAGCTCCTGAACCTCCCGTTCGGCGGCCTCCAGCTCCTCGCGATCGATACCGTCATGCCCTTGCAGTCGAGGCCCGGGGTATCGCCGATCGCGAAGGAGCCACACGACCACGGCGAGCACGAGGACCCCGGCGACGATCAGGATACCGATGCCACCCCCGATCAGCTGCATCAGGAGGCCCCTCCGAGGAGCTCCACTCCACGCGTGGTGACCCGATGCGTGATCAGGGGCGTGAGCCGGCCGGTCTCGGCGATCCGAATTGCTTCCCGGAGCGCGGCCTGTCCGACCGCGATCCCCTCTGCGTCCCGAGCGAAGATCGACGCGACCGGCTCCCCTTCCCTGACCTGGTCTCCCGGCTTGGCCGTGATCACGAACCCGACCGAGTGATCCACGGCGTCCTCCATCGTGCGGCGGCCGCCGCCCAACTCGAGGATCGCCTGACCCAGCCGCCTCGGCTCCACCGCGGCGACCACGCCGCCTCGCGGCGCGCGGAAGACCTCGACCGCGCCCGCCTGGGCCAGCACCGACGGGTCATCCACGACAGCCGGATTTCCTCCCTGCGCCTCGATGATCCGCGCAAACTTCTCGAGGGCCCTGCCGTCGGCCACGGCGGTCTCGAGAGCTTGCCTCGCCTGACGCTGGTCGGGGTAGACGCCGACCAGCACGAGCATCTCCGCACCCAGCGCGTAGGTCACTTCCATGAGATCGGCCGGTCCGCGTCCAGACAGGCCCTCGATGGCCTCTTCCACCTCGAGGGTATGCCCGCAGGCCCGCCCGAGCGGCCGGTCCATCGCCGTCAGCAGCGCGACGGTCGGACAGCCGCGCGCCTCGCCGAGCGCAATCATGGTGCGCGCCAGCTCCAGGGCCCGTTCGGGCTCGGGCAGAAAGGCACCGCTCCCGGTCTTCACGTCTAGAACCAGGCCGTTCAGTCCCTCGGCGAGCTTCTTGGACATGATGCTCGCGGCGATGAGAGGAATGGATTCCACCGTGGCCGTGACATCGCGCAAGGCGTAGAGACGCCGGTCCGCCGGGGCGATCTCGGGGGTCTGGCCCAGCATGGCGCAGCCGATCCGTTCGACCTGCGTCCGCGCTTCCCTGAGCGAGAGGCCGGTCCGAAAACCCGGAATCGCCTCCAGCTTGTCGAGTGTACCGCCGGTATGGCCGAGTCCGCGTCCCGACATCATGGGGACCGCCACGCCACAGCATGCGACCATCGGCGCGAGCAGCAGGGAGACCTTGTCGCCCACACCCCCGGTCGAGTGCTTGTCCACCCGGGGCACCGGATACCCATCGAAACGCAGGCGGTCGCCCGAGTCGAGCATGGCATCGGTGAGTGCCGCCAGCTCCTCCGTCGTCATCCCGCGGAACAGCACCGCCATGAGGAGCGCGGACATCTGGTAGTCCGGCACCCGGCCCGCCGTGTACTCCGCCACCAGGCGAGTCCAATCTTCGGCCCGCAATGCGCCGCCGTCCCGCTTGTGCTGAATGAGAGAGGGAATCACCATTCGGAGTCACCTCTCGCGACGGATAACTTCTTGCTGAAGACGGCACTGACGCTCGGCCTGCTCGCTGTTCTCGCCATTCCCGAAGCCTCGGCTCAGGGCAGCGCGGATCACGTCGCCATGGGCACCGAGGCACTCCACGTCCACGACCTCCGGACCGCACTCGCCCACTACGAGGCCGGCCTCGAGCTGGACTCGACCAGCTATGAGGCCAACTGGCGCGCCGCGATGGTCCTGCTCGACCTCGGCGAGCAGATCCCCGACAGTGTGAAGAGCCCCGAGCGCGACTCCCTGTACGCCCGGGCCGAAGTCCTCGCGCGCCGGGCGGTAGCCTCGGACTCGAACCGCGCGGAGGGTCACTTCGCGCTCGCGGCGGCGGTCGGCCGTGAGTCGCTGACGATGGGCAAGAAGGACCAGATCCGCCGCGCCCCGATAATTCGCGACGAGGCCCGGAAGGCGATCGCACTGGACCCCAGGCACGATGGGGCCTACCACATTCTGGGCCGCTGGAACGCTGAAATCATGCGGTTGTCAGGGTTCAGCCGGTTCTTCGCCAAAAGCTTCCTCGGCGCGGGGATTTTCAAGGAGGCGTCGTGGGACTCCGCCACGGCGGACCTGGAGAAGGCTGTGGAACTGGACCCGAACCGCATCTATCATCGGCTCGAGCTCGCCCGGGTCTACACCGACCGCAAGCGCTACGACGACGCCAGAGCCCAGCTGGCCCAGGTCGAGTCGTTGCCGGATCGGGAGCTTCGCGACTCGGCCTACAAGGCCGAAGGCGCCGTTCTGGCCAAGCGAATCGCGGACAAGCACTAGGACCAGAGCCGATGCCTGCAACCTAGCCCGGGCGGAGGCACCGTCAACCATCCTGACAGCATAGACTTTAGACAGGGTGACTGCAGTTGCATTCACCGCTTTCCTCACGGCGTCTCACCCTTATAATCAGCTAGGCTGACGGCGTGCCTCTTGCGCTGATCGAGCCCCTCCACCAACCCGGGAATCGTCCATGATGTCCGCCCTGGCCCCCGACGAAGTCGAACGACTGCAGTCCCGCGTGCAGGCGCTGGAGCAGGAGCGGAAGCACCTGCTGGCGGTCATCGAGATCCTGCAGGAGATCGGCGGGACGCTGCACTTCGCGGACGTCGTGCAGTCGGTTGCCCTGCGACTGGGCGAGACGTTCGGCCTGGACCGCTGCTCGATCTTCCTGGCGGAGCGCGGTGGCCGCCGCGTGCGGCTGGTGGCGAGCTACGAGGATCCGGCGATCCGGAACTACGTGGTGGACGTGGATCGCTACCCCGAGCTTCGTCGCGCCCTGGAGACCGGCGAGACCGTGTACATCGCCGACGCGGCGACCGACCCCTCGCTGGGCTCTGCACAGGGCGTACTCGCGGCGCGGCGGGTGAAGACCATCACCGCGATCCCGATCTCATGGCGGGGGGCGGCGATCGGGGCGATCCTGCTGCGCACCTTCCGCGACGGGCCCAGCTTTTCCGCAGCCGACCTCCAGTTCTGCCAGGTGGTCGCGAATCTCACGGCCAAGGCGCTTCGCAACGCGCACCGGTTCGAGCGGCTCCAGGAACGGCGCGGTGAGGGTGGAGAACTGCGGCACCGGGAGCGAGAACAGGCCGCCCTGATCGGCTTCATGCGGCAGCTGCTCGCGGTCTATCCGCCTCCCGCCGCCTCGGATGTGGACGGAGACCTGGCGGCGGCAGGCTCACCCGAGCTAGGACGTCTCGTGGGCGTGGCGCAGGCCGTCCTTGGCCAGGAGGCGCTCTCGCGGTGAGCCGCGCTGCCGCCGAGCGGGCAGATTCGCTACGGCAGCAGCTCGAGAGGGCCAACCACGCCTACTACGTGCTCGACGCGCCGGAGATCTCCGACGCGGAGTACGATCGGCTCTTCCGCGAGCTCCAGGCGCTGGAGGAGGCCAACCCCGATCTCCGCACCCCCGACAGCCCCACCCAGCGGGTGGGAGCTGCGGTCGCCAGCTCCCTCGTCAAGTACACCCACCGCCGCCCGATGCTATCGCTCGCCAACGCCTTCACGCCCGAGGAGCTCGCGGCGTGGGAGGAGCGGAACGCGCGCATGGTCCAGGAGGTTCGCACCGCCGGTTATACCGCCGAGATCAAGATCGACGGCGCCGCGGTGAGCCTCACGTACGAGAACGGGGCATTTACCGTCGGCGCTACCCGCGGGAACGGCCTGATCGGCGAGGAGATCACCGCGAATCTGCGCACGATCGCGGACGTGCCGCTGGTGCTCAAGGACGGCGGGTGGCCCAAGGTCATGGAAGTGCGGGGCGAAGTCTACATGCCCTATGCCGGCTTCACCCGGGTCAACGAGGGCCGCGCGAAGGCGGGCGAGCCGCTGTTCGCCAACCCGCGCAACGCCGCGGCGGGCGGCCTCCGGCAGCTCGACCCTTCCATCACCCGCAAGCGGCGCCTCCGGATGTTCGCCTTCGCCGTCGAGCCCATCGAGGGTTCCCTCAAGGCGCGCACCCACTGGGAGGTGCTGGACCAGCTTCAGCGCTGGGGCTTCCAGGTCGAGTCCCATCGGGAGCGCCTCGATACACTGGTGCAGGTCCAGGAGGGGGTGGCAGGCCTGGAAGAATTGATCCCTCGGCTCCCGTTTCAGGCCGACGGAGTCGTCGTCAAGGTGGATCACCTGTCGCTTCAGAGTGAGCTCGGCGTCGTCGGCGGGCGCGAGCCACGCTGGGCCATCGCCCGCAAGTTCGCCCCGGAAGTGGCGGTGACCCGGCTGAGGAAAATCGAGATCAACGTGGGTCGCACCGGCGCGCTCAATCCGTGGGCCGCCCTCGAGCCGGTCCAGATTTCCGGCGTGACGGTCAGCAGCGCGACGCTGCACAACGAAGAGTTGATCGCGCAGAAGGACATCCGCGAGGGCGACCAGGTCGAGATCATCCGCGCCGGCGAGGTCATCCCACAGGTGGTCCGCCCAGTCCTGGAGGGCGTCGATCCCAAGACCCGCTCGAAGCCCTGGCGGATGCCCGACAAGTGTCCCCGGTGCGGGACTCCGGTCGAGCGACCCGCAGACGAGGCGATGCGGTTCTGCCCCAATGTGTCCTGCCCGGGGCGGGTGTTCGAGGGGATCGTGCACTTCGCGTCGCGCGATGCGATGGACATCCGCGGCCTGGGCTACGAGCGCGTGCGTCAGCTCCTCGACGCCGGACTCATCAAGGACGTCGCCGACCTGTACGAGCTCGCGGCCGACCGCCTGATCGAGCTGGATCGCTTCGCCAAGCAGTCGGCCGAGCAGCTGGTGAGCGCCATCGACGCGAGCCGGGAACGGCCGCTCTCGAGCCTGCTCTTCGGTCTCGGCATCCGCCACGTCGGGAAGACGGTGGCCGTCCTGCTCGCCCGCAGGTTCGGTACGATGCACCGACTGATGGATGCGGACGAGGAGGCCATCAACGCCGTGTCCGGGATCGGCCCGACCATCGCCGAGGCGGCCGCCGCCTTCTTTCGGGAACCGAGGAACCGGCAGTTGATCGGGCGCCTGGAGCGGTTGGGGTTGAATTTCGAGGAACCGCGCGCGGTGAGCGCCGACGGCGCGCTCGCCGGCAAGACGCTGGTGCTCACCGGTACCCTGCCGACCCTGTCGCGAACCCAGGCGACCGAGCTCATCGAAGCGGCGGGGGGCCGGGTCGCCGGGAGCGTCAGCAAGAAGACCGACGCCGTCGTCGCCGGCGAGGAGGCCGGAAGCAAGCTCGAGAAGGCGCGCAGCCTCGGCGTCGAGGTCATAGACGAAGCCGAGCTCTTGCGTCGCGTCGGGCGCTCGGCCTAAGATGCACCGTCATTCACCCAAAGCGACCATGACTTCGCCAGCCCCACGGCCCCACCACGCCGGCCTCCGAATCGGGCGCCGCGTCCTCCATCAGCTGCGCACCGCGCTCGAGCGGGATACCGGGCTGCAGGCCTCGACGTATTTGCAGGAGGCGGGCTTCGCCGGCGGCGAGGAGCTCTACGCGGAGTACGCCGAATGGCTGCTGTCGACCCGCGGGGTGGAGCGGCCGGCCGACCTCGACGTGCAGTTCCTCAGCGAGGTGCTGTCGGAGTTTTTCGCGGACCAGGGCTGGGGCAAGCTGGAGGCGACGCCGCTCGGACCCGCCATCCTCGCGCTCGACTCGTCGGAATGGGCCGAGGCCGCCGATGAGGGCCGGGGCGAGTTCCCCTCGTGCCATCTCACCTGCGGCCTCCTCGCCGACTTCTTCGGACGACTCTCCGACGGCCTCGTGGCCGTCATGGAGGTCGAGTGTCGCTCCAGAGGGGACGCTCGTTGCCGCTTCCTGGCGGGCTCCCCCGACACGCTGAGCGCGCTGTACGACCGAATGGCCCAGGGCAGCAGCTACAGCGAGGCGCTGGGAATCAGCTCGTCTTCCTGAGCAGGCGCACGTCTCCCGAGCCCGTCTCGATCTCGATCTTTCCCTGACCGTTGCCGATCCTGCCGACCAGGTGCTCCCGGCTGTGCCGCGTCACCTGCAGGGGAAAATCGCTCTCCACTTCGCCGCTGCTGGTCTCGATGTCCACCTCGGCTCCCAGCGTGGCAGGCGCCGTAATCGCAATATTGCCGGAGCCGGTCTCGACACTTAGCGCCGTGGGGTCCACCCGCAGGTCGGCGGTGACCCCGCCGCTCCCGGTGTCGAGCGCGACGCGGGGCGCGCTGCCGGCACTCAGCCGGATGTCTCCGGAGCCGGTGTCGATCGAGATCGCATCGGCCTTGATCTCGCTTGCGGTGACATCCCCGGATCCGGTGTCCACGGAGAGCTCGGTCCCCTCGAACTTCGAGACCTCCACGGGTCCGGAGCCCGTGTCCACCGACAGGTCCCCGCGAGCCCCAGTCACAGTCACCGACCCCGATCCGACATCGACGCTGAGCATTCCCCGGGTGCCTGTCGCGCTCACGGGAGCGCTATGAGCATCCACGGCCAGCCGGCCGTCGACATTGGCGACGGCGACCTTCCCCACGGCGAGGTAGACGGACGCCCGCTGTCCGGCGGGAAGCTGGATGCGCAGGTCGGCCGATGCCTCGAGCCCGTCGCCCGCACCGACGATCCGGACCCGGCGCCCCGAGTCGTGGCGGTGCTGATGGTCGTCGTCGTCGTCGTCATCGTGCCAATGATGGATGTCACCATCGCCGAACGTGCCGTCAGGACGGACCTTCAGGTCGGTGGAGGAGCCTTCCCCCAGCGCTGGGTACACGATGCGGTCGGCGGGGTAGACCACCCGCAGAGTGTTCCAGCCCTCCACCTCGCCCTGGGCGATGGAGAGCTTCGCGGCTCCGGAGCCTGCCCGAGTCACCAGGACGGTGGCGGCGCCGGTCCCGGGCTCGATCGTGACGGTCCCGGCCAGATTGTAGATCGCGATCTCTTCGCCGGGGATGGTGAACCGCTCGGCCTGTTGTGCGGCGGCGACGGCTGCCGGAGTCATGGAAACGAGGGTGACGATGGTCGGGACCCGCATCGCTGCTCCTGGGTGAGGACCCAGGGTTGGATAGCCGGAGCGGCCGGTTGGTTGCAAGGCGTCAGAGACGCGCTGCGTAGTCCGGGCGGACCACGATCTCTCCGTTCTGGATGATCTCCCGGTCCCAAGGCAGGATGATGAAGTTCTCTGTCTCGAAGGCCCAGAAATCTGGGGCGTAATCGCCGGTCCGAAATGATACGGCGGAGCGGACCTCGGCTGGCCGGAGCGCGCGGACCTCGCTCAGCGCCAGGCGCATGGTGCTTCCGGTGTCGCAGGTTTCGTCCACCACGAGGACCCGGCGCCCGCGGATGGACGGAGGCGGCCCGGAGACGAGCACCGGCTGGGAGCCGGCTTCGCGCCGGGTCACGGCCATCGAGCTGAACTCGCACTGCATGATGGAGGCGACCACGACGCCGGGGATCACTCCGGCCTTCGCGATGCCCAGGACGATCTCCGGCTCGTACTCCCGGGCTACCCGTAGCGCCAGCGCCCGGCAGAGCTCGCCAAAGAAGGGCCAATCGACTTCCAGCACGCCCTTCGGCCCTGGCGGCGGGACGCGACGCATGCGATCCTCCGGGTGATCGGTTCCCCAACCTACGACGGTTCCGCCGGGCGAGCAACCGATTATCTTAGCGATAACCCAACGTGTTGTGCCCGTTTGACTTTGCCCTGAAAGCCCCGCCCCGCACATGAGCATTTGGCAGCGCCTGTTCGGCAAGGACAAGACCGATACCCTCAGCCCCGCAGCGGCTCGACTACCTCAACGAGGGGTTGGCGCTGGAGCGGCAGGGTGACTACGAGGCGGCGCTCACCTCGTATCGCCTCGCGTTTCGGGACAACCCGTCCGACTCCAGAATTCTCCTCAACATGGCCATCGCGTTCACCAAGACGGGCCAGCCCGAGGAGGCGATCCGCCATTACAAGCGCGCCCTCGAGTTGGACGAGACTCTGGTCGGAGCTCATTACGGGGTCGCCTTCCTGCTGCTCAAGCGGGGGGACTCGCAGCAGGCCGCGGAGCACCTGCGAGCCTTTCTCGCGCGTCCGCCCAAGGGCCAGGACGCGGATCGCTGGATCCGCCACGCCGAGACCGCGCTGCGCGATATCGCGAGCAGCCCGGCTCCGGAGACCCTGTGAAGCGGTGGCTCGGCCTGTTGCCGTTGGCGTTGGCATTGGGATGCAGTGACCTCGAGGAGGGCGACACGATCGCGGTGGAGCTCGAGGTCACGAGCCCTACCTCCTCGACACTCGAGGTCGGCGAGCAGGTCCAACTCACCGCGCGCGCGCTCAACGCCAACGGCGACGTCATCGACGCCCCGGTGACGTGGCGCACGCCCGATGCGACCGTCACGGTGGACGAGGCGACGGGGCTCGTCACCGGCGTGAGTCCCGGCACCGGTCGCGTGCAGGCCTCGAGCGGCTCCCTCTCCAGCGACTTTCTGTCCTTCAGCGTACTGGCACCCGCCGACACCCTCATCATCGTGGGGGATTCGATCGTGGTGGTGCCGGTGGAGCCCGGCGTGACCGGCCCGTTGGTCGTCCGGCTGGAGAGCTTCAACCCGGCGGGACCGCTGCCGAACCGGCAGGTGACCTACGAGATCACCCGCCCCGCCGCCGGCGCCGCACCGGTGGTCGTGTTGACCGGTGACGTGCAGAGCACCACCGCCACGACCGGGAGCGACGGCACCGTGACGAACATCGTGCTCAGCCGCGTCGCCGGCACCACTCCTCCCGATACCGCGATCGTCGAGGTCCGCGCCACACGCAGCGCGGGCGCGATCGTGCCCGGCTCGGGGCAGCGCTTCATCGTCGTTTTCCAATAGGAGCCGACCACGCCACGCACGCTCAATGAGCTGTACTTCGGCGCGATCGACCGATATGGCGAGAGCGCCGTCGCCATGCGCGCCAAGCCTCGCGACAAGTGGCTTCCGCTCACGTATCAGGGAGGTCGGCGAGCGGGTCCGGAACCTGAGCATCGGGCTGCTCGAGCTGGGGGTGCGTCCCGGCGACCGCGTCGCGATTCTCTCGGAGAACCGGCCCGAGTGGGCGATCGCCGACTATGCCTGCCTCGCGGCCCGCTGCACCGACGTGCCGATCTACCCCACCCTGCCCGCCAAGCAGGCCGAATACATCCTCCGCGACTCGGGCGCGGCCGCGATCCTGGTCTCGAGCGACAGCCAGCTCGAGAAGATCGTGGCGGTCCGCGACCACCTGCCCGCCCTGCGCCACGTCATCGGGATCGACGCTCGCGGAGCCGAACGTGCTCACCTTCGACGAGGTCCTTGCCCGCGGCGCCGCCGCCTCGGGACGGCACGGCGACTGGAAGGCCAAGGCGCTCCGCGCCGAGGCCGACGATCTCGCGACCCTGATCTATACCTCGGGGACCACGGGCGATCCCAAGGGCGTGATGCTCACTCACGGGAACATCGCCTCCAACGTGACCACCTGTGTCGACCTCTTCGCCTTCCACGAGGGCGACGAGTGTCTCTCGTTTCTGCCGCTCTCCCACATCTTCGAGCGGATGTTCGGGCACTACTGCATGTTCCACAAAGGCGTGGTGATCAACTATGCCGGCAGCATCGACACCGTCCCCGCCGACATGCAGGACCGCCGGCCCACGCTGATGGCCTCGGTCCCGCGACTGTACGAGAAGATCTATGCCCGGGTGCACGAGAACGTGCGCACCCAATCGCCGGTCCGGCAACGACTGTTCGCCTGGTCCAAGCGGGTGGGCGAGGACTGGGCCGAGCGGGTGATCGACGGGCGGCCGGTGCCCGCCTCGCTCGCGGTCGCGCGGCGGATCGCCGACCGGCTGGTCTTCGCCAAGCTGCGCGCCCGCACCGGCGGCCGGATCCGGTTCTTCATCTCCGGCGGGGCACCGCTCTCGCCCGATATCGCGCGCTTCTTCTTCGCCGCCGGCATCCCGATCCTCGAAGGGTACGGCCTGACCGAGACCTCGCCCGTCATGGCGGTCAACACCTTCGAGCACCTCAAGCTCGGCACCGTGGGACGCCCCATCCCGGAGGTCGAAATCCGGATCGCGCCCGACGGCGAGATCGTCACGCGGGGCCCCAACGTGATGAAGGGCTACTTCAACAAGCCCGAGGCGACCGCCGAGGCCCTCGACCCGGAGGGATGGTTCCACACCGGCGACATCGGGGTGCTCGACGCGGAAGGCTTCCTGCGCATCACCGACCGAAAGAAGGACCTGATCGTGACGGCGGGAGGGAAGAACATCGCTCCCCAACCGATCGAGAACCTGGCCCGGACGAGCAAGTTCGTCGCGAGCGCGGTGATGCTGGGCGACCGCCGGCCGTTTCCGGTGATGCTGGTCGTGCCGAACGCCGAGACGCTGAAGGGGTGGGCCGCCTACAAGGGCCTGGCCAACGGCAGCCTGGAGGAGATGCTGAAGCTTCCCGAAGTCCAGCAGAAGGTGGAGCGGGAGGTACGAAAGACCCTGCGCGACCTGGCCCAGTTCGAGATGCCCAAGCGGCTGATGCTGCTCTCGCGCGAGTTCAGCGTGGAGGCCGGTGAGCTGACGCCGACCCTCAAGGTGCGCCGGAGGGTGGTCGAGCAGCGTCACCGCGTGGCCATCGAGGCCCTCTACGCGGACCATCAGTGAGCCGGGCGTGAGTCAGCGCCGGGGGGTGCCGACCCAGACACCCTTCCGCGCTCGCCAGGAGCTCGATCGAGTCGGGAGACGGCGTCCCTCCGTCGCCGACGATCCGCAATCCGGGCAGCGTCACCCGGGCAGCGTCCCGCACCCAGCCCTCGGCCGCCGCGTAGCCCTTTCCCAGTACGACTCCACGCATCGAGCGGCTCTTGAGCGGCAACCGGCCGCCGCGCAGCACGCTGATCCCTGCCTCATCCCCAACATCCGCCGGCGGATTGACCGCCACGAGCGCAACGCCGGGAAGCTGCTCGGACAGCTCGCGCCACCGACCCGCCGGGGATCCGACGAGCACGAAGTATCCGCCCGGACCCGTTGACTCCGCCCAGCGCGACCATCGCCCTCCGCGGAGAGCGCCGTGGGAGCGTCCTCGCCCTGTGGCGCGCCGCCGAAATCCACCACTCCCTCCTCGCAGCGCGAAGGTCCGCCCGCACACGGGGCACCCCAGTTGGCCCTGCTTGACCGAGCGCCCGTCCAACCGGTCGGGCAGAAGGACCAGGAACTGCTCCTCGTGATCCTCGGGACACCTGAGATGATCCGTGAGCTCGATGAACATCAGGGACGGAAGACCACCCAGGTGAGCTTGCCGGGCTCGACGGTGACGCGCCGGAGAATCTTTCGGCCGCCGATCTCGGTCCCGATGGTGTACGTGCCGGCCGGCACATCACTCACCGCGAAGTGCTCGCCGTAGAGCGGATGGGAATGGCCGCGATCTCCGTAGGTCTCGGCGAAGGAAAAGGGCGTCTCCGCCGGCTCGGGCTTCACCAGACCGTGGATCCGGGCCTGGCGGACCGGAGCGCCGGCGGAGTCGAAGACCTGCCCGGCCACGATGCCGGTACCCGGCAACGGCTGGAGCCACAGCTCCGCATTGGTCGTGTAGGGCGGGAATCGCTGGGTGGAGTCCACGATCGCGCCGAGTGAATCGGTCGGCGAAGCGCTGAGCTCCAGGTGCAGGTGGTCGTTCGTCGCACGGCCGGTATTCCCGACACGGGACAGCACCTGCCCGGCCCGGACCCGGTCGCCCACCTTCACCTCCAGCGCCGAGTTGTGGTAGTACGTCGAATACAGCCGGTAGGTCGTTCCACCGGCCGTTACCGTGGTGTCGTGGCGAAGGGTCACGGTCAACGCCCCTTGCTCGGCCGGCCCGGAATGCACGACCTCGCCGGCCAGCGCGGCGAGCACCGGAGTGCCGTCCGGATTGTTGAACTCGACGCCCTGATGCTGCTGAAACGTGCCGCCCATCGTGGAGCCGTAGCGGTAGGTCTGGTCGATGTACCAGTTGTCCTCCCGGGCGATCGGACGGCGCAGCCAGGCGGTGAGCGGCGCCCGCGGCGGCTCGGCAGCGTGGTGCGTCACCGGTGAGGCAGGCCGCCCGGTCACCCGCCGGACGAAGCCCGCACATCGTCCCCCGATACGTGGCGCCTGCCGATGACGACGGAGTTGGCGGGCGGAAAAGACGCCCGGCCCATTCGCTCGACCGACCACCGCCCCGCCTTGTGCCGGAGGCGCGCTGCGCCGCGCAGCGTGAGGAGCGTCCACCCGTCGCGGTCCGCGGCGAGTCGCTTGACGTATTCGTTCTCGAGCAGAGGCAGCGCGCTGTCCGCCGGCCCGCGCGCGGGCGGCCCCGCCCGGTCTCCGATCGCGACCCAATGGGCCCCGTCGTCGGTGGTGATCTGAAGACCATCCGCCGTCGCGATCACGGTGGTATCGCCGCGCGTGGCGATTCCATCCGGCGTCACGTACTGCCACTCGGGACCGAGCTGGTCGTACGTCCAATTCTTCCAGGTTCGCCCGCCGTCGAGCGAGACACCCCACCCGTTGCCGACCGTGCCGTACCAGATCTGTCCTCGAGGCCCGAACCCGAACGCGTGCACGAAATCGAAGGAGATCGAGGTGCCGGTCGTATCGCGGCGCAATTGCTCCCACGCGCTCGCCCCGGCCGGCAGATGGAAGATCCCCTGCCCGTACGTCCCGACCCAGAGGCCACCTTGGGAGTCCCGGGCCGCAGCCAGCACGTGGATTCCCCATCCCGTGGTGTCCGGAAGCGGTGGCGGGGCCTGCGCCGCGAGCCCTACCGGCCCAGCGCTGAGGAGAAGCAGAGTGCGGAGAGCTCGCATCGTCACCCTTCTCGTGTTGAAGCACTGAGGCCTATGCGGGTCCGAGACGCAACCAATCGATGTGAACGTGCGGGGGCCGAGTAACGACGAAATGAACGGCGTCGGCCACGTCTGCGGGGCGCAGCATCGCGGCGCGCGGAGGAAAGCCCTCGCGTCGCTCCGGATGGAAGGGCTCCCAGATGGTGGTGTCCACCGGACCCGGGGACACGAGCGTGAGCCGGACGCCGGTGCCCCGGAACTCGGCCACCAGGGTTTCATGCAGGCCGCGCACTCCGTACTTGCTCGCGGCGTAGGCGGCATTCTCCGGGAAGCCCACGTGGTCCGCGACGCTGCCGACGCTCACGTAATGTCCCCCGCCCGCCCCTCGCATCGCAGGGAGGAAGGCCCGTGCGACCAGAAAGGCCGAGCGAAGGTTGGTAGCGGTTTGGAGATCGAACTCGGTCGGAGTGGTCTGCTCGAGCGGCTTGAGGAGAAATCCGCCGGCGTTACTGACGACGATCTGGGGCACTCCGAGAGCGCCGATTACGCGCGTAGCCAGCTCTTCCACCTGCCCGGGCTCGGTGAGGTCGCAGGAGATGTCGGTGAAGCCGTCGCGCTGTCCCGCCGTCAAGCTCCGCGCGACGCGGACCACTCGCGCTCCGTCGGCGGCCAGGCGGTCCGCCGTCGCCGCGCCGATGCCGCGCGACGCGCCGGTGACCAGCGCCACGCGGCCGGCGAGCGGGCTCACTCGAGGGCGCGCCCGCCGTGGGCCAGCCGGAGGAACTCCACCCGGGTCTTGGAGTCGTCGCGGAAAATGCCCCGGAGGGCGCTGGTGACCGTGCGCGAGTTCTGCTTCTCCACGCCGCGCATCATCATGCAGAAATGCGCCGCCTCGATCACGACGCCGACGCCCGTGGGTTGGAGCACGTCCATGACCGCGTCGGCGATCTGGTCGGTAAGCCGTTCCTGTACCTGGAGGCGGCGCGCGAAGACATCCACGATGCGGGCCACCTTGGAGAGACCGAGGATCTTGCCGTCCGGCACATAGGCGACATGGGCGCGGCCGAAGAACGGAAGCAAGTGATGCTCGCAGAGCGAGTAGAGCTCGATGTCCCGCACCATGATCATGCTCTGATGGGTCTCCTCGAACACGGCGTCGCCGACGACCTCTTCGACCGTCTGCTTGTACCCCTGGGTCAGGAAGCGGAGCGATGCCTCGACTCGCTCGGGTGTCTTGATCAGCCCGCCGCGGTCCGCATCCTCGCCCAGCGCCGCGAGAATGTCCCGCACCTTGTCGGCGAACGGCTCCGGCGTGGCCTCGGGGGCCTGCTGGTCCCGGCGATCAGGCTTAGGCACCTTGATAGTCGACATAGTTCCTCGGCGTCTCCCAGAGTCTGAGCCTGAGCGAAAGGGACTCGGGCAGGGCTGCCCGAAGCTCCCGCCAGCACACCACCGCGATGTTCTCGGACGTGGGAATCAGATCCCGGAACCAGGGCACGTCCAGATTTAGATTCTTGTGGTCCAGATGGCGCAGCAGGCGGTCCTGGGCCAGATCCTTCAACAGATTGAGATCCAGGACGTACCCCGTATCCGGGTCCACCTCTCCCTCCACGGTCAGCTCCAGCTCGTAGTTGTGGCCGTGGTAGTTGGGATTGTTGCACTCCCCGAAGGTCTTTCGGTTCCACTCCTCGGAGAACTTCGGGTTGTGGACGCGATGCGCGGCATTGAAATGCACGCGCCGCGTCACGCTGCATCGCGGCATGGAATGGGTCCGTTTGGGGCCAGCGAGGAAGATAGCAAAACGCCGACCCCAATGATGAGATCGGCGTCGGAGCGGCAACGAAGAGGATTATTGAAGCCCAATGAGAATAATCGGCGTCCTCACCACGACTCCTGCCTTCCCCCGAGGGGCATGGCATCGGCCACAGCATGTGGACCCATCACTGGACCTGTTGGCTCAATAATGTGACTCTTCGCTACCGTTCCGGGATTAACATAGATTCCCAGCGAGAGCAGGTCAACCGATACCGAGGGATGCTCGATAATGTCGTTTCTCCTCATCGCCGCTATCGCCTCGCTCCTCGGCTGGGCCATCCTCACGTTTGGCACCACGCTGACCAGCGGCGTCATCCATGTGCTGCTCGCGGTCGGTACGACGCTGCTCGTCGCCTGGTGGGGCTTGAAGGCATGAGCGGAAGCGTGGCCCATCGTCCTGACTACATCCTCGGCATTTCCGCATTCTATCACGACAGCGCCGCCTGCCTTCTCCGCGACGGCGAGATCATCGCCGCGGCCTCCGAGGAGCGATTCACCCGCAAGAAAGGCGATCCGGCGTTCCCGACCCAGGCGGTCGCGTTCTGCCTGCGGCATGCCGGGATCACCGTCAAGGACCTCGCCCACGTCGGGTTCTACGACAAGCCGCTGCTCAAGTTCGACCGCATCCTGGAGACTTACCTTGGCGTCGCACCCGGGGGATTCCGCTCCTTCTTGCTGGCTGGGCCCCTGTGGATCAAGGAGAAGCTCTACATCGATCGGCAGATCCGCGATGCGCTCGGTTTCGACGGGACGCTGCTCTACACGGAGCATCACGAATCACACGCCGCCAGTGCGTTCTTCCCCTCTCCCTTCGAGGAAGCGGCCTTCCTGACGATGGACGGGGTCGGTGAATGGGCGACCGCCACCATCGGCGTGGGCCGGGGAAACGACATCGAGATCCACAAGGAGTTGCACTGGCCGGACTCGCTGGGTCTTCTCTATTCAGCGATCACGTACTATACCGGATTCAAGGTCAATTCCGGCGAATACAAGGTCATGGGGCTCGCCCCCTACGGCGAGCCGAAATACGTGGACCTGATCCTCAAGGAGCTGGTCAACCTGCGGGAAGACGGCTCCTTCACCCTGAACCAGAAGTACTTCAACTACCTCTCCGGGCTCACCATGACGAGCCGGGCATTCGACGAGCTGTTCGGAGGACCACCGCGCCAGCCCGAAACGAAGCTCACCCAGAAGGAGATGGATCTGGCGCGCTCGGTCCAGGAAGTGACCGAGGAGGTCATGATGCGGATGGCGCGGACCGCGCACCGCGAGACGGGTCTGGACAACCTTTGCCTGGCCGGAGGTGTGGCGCTCAATTGCGTCGGCAACGGGAAGCTGCTGCGGGAGGGCCCCTTCAAGCGGCTCTGGATTCAGCCGGCCTCGGGGGACGCGGGCGGCGCGCTCGGCGTGGCGCAGATGATCTGGCACCGGCACATGGGGCGCCCCCGCACCGTCGCCCGAGCCGGGGATTCGATGAAGGGCGCCTATCTCGGGCCGGAGTTCCCACCGGAGGAGATCGAGCGGTTTCTGCGGGCCCAGGGGGCGACATACACCAGGCTCGAGCCGAGTCAGCTTCGCCGCGAGGTGGCCACTCTGCTTGCCGATGAAAAAATCGTGGGGTGGTTCAACGGTCGCATGGAGTTCGGTCCCAGGGCCCTGGGGGCGAGGAGCATCCTGGGTGACCCACGGAGTCCTCGCATGCAGGCGCAGATGAACATCAAGATCAAGTTCCGGGAAGGTTTCCGGCCGTTCGCGCCAAGTGTGTTGCGGGACCGGGTGAGCGACTACTTCGAGCTGAGCTGCGATTCGCCCTACATGCTGCTGGTCGCCCCGGTCCGGAAGGACCGGCAGATTCCCATGTCCGCGGAGCAGCGAGGGCTCTGGGGCATCGACCAGCTCAACGTCGTGCGATCCGACATTCCGGCCGTCACCCACATCGACTATTCCGCGCGGGTGCAGACGGTCTCCAGGGACACGAGTCCCGACTACTATGATCTCATCAAGGAGTTCGAGGCCCTGACCGGATGCGCGGTCCTGGTGAACACGTCGTTCAATGTCCGGGGCGAGCCCATCGTCTGCACTCCAGAGGATGCGTATCGCTGCTTCATGCGCACCCATATAGACTGCCTCGTCCTGGGGCCCTTCTTGCTCCACAAGGAATCGCAACCCGCGTGGAAGGAGACTTCGAATTGGAAACAAGAGTTCCAGCTCGACTGACGCCCGCCGAGGGACGGCGTTTCGGATTCGTCGTCGGCGCCGCGTTCCTCGTGCTCGGCGCGGTATCACGCTGGCGCGGCCACGAGCTTCCTCCCGTGGTACTGTGGACGATCGGTGGCGCGCTCGTCCTCGGCGGGCTGTTGATCCCCGGTTCCCTGGGTCCGGTGTATCGCGGATGGATGAAGTTCGCGCTCATGCTTTCCCGCATTACCACGCCGATCTTCATGGGTCTGATCTATTTCATCCTGTTCACCCCGCTCGGGGTCGGGCGCCGACTGCTGGGTAAGAACGCGCTGGTCCGGCCTCCGGGTGGCTCCTTCTGGGTAGACCGCTCCCCGGGCGCAGGGCGTCGCAGCGACCTTCAACGCCAGTTCTAGCAGGAGACCACATGAGCAATTCAGGACTGTTCAGCGAGCTGTGGGCATTCATGCGCACCAGGAAGAAGCTCTGGCTGCTACCGCTGATCGTAGTGCTGTTCCTGTTCGGCGCGCTGCTGGTATTCGCCCAAGGCTCGGCGTTGGCGCCGTTCATCTACACGATCTTCTAGCCGCTGGATTTTTTCTCGCTGGCCTCCCCGTGTGGCACGAGGCGAGATCCGTGTAGGCGGTTCACAACATGAGGAGCTTGCATCAGGACAAAAATTCAGTAATTTCTTAGGCTCTATAGCGTTGATGGGCAATCGTTTAACTCTATACACTTCAGCTAGTGCCTTAACCCATGCTATGGGCATGGATCGTGCTACCCGGAGCCCCAGTCGATAGGTAGAGTAGTCTCTACCGACCGCGATCGCGGTGTGCCGCGCCCGAGTTCGGCATACCCCTGGCCCCTCACAAGGATCCTCATTCGTGATGCGATGGATGGAAGCCTTGGTCGAGCGGGCCGGTTCCGCCGCTCCTCCGTCGGTCCACAGGATCTGGGAAGCTGAAAGTGAGCGCGCCCCGGGCGAGCCGTTGCCCCAGGGGCAGCGGCACCTGAAGCGCCTGCTTACCCGGGCGATCAATTTGTTGCTCGCGGTGATTGGGCTCGCGGCGCTGTTTCCCCTCCTGCTCGTCATCGCGGTGGTGGTGAAGCTGACCTCGCGCGGGCCGGTGCTCTATCTGCAGGAGCGGGTGGGGCTCGACCGCCGGGCCCTGAGCCGGGCGGCGCAGAACCACCGGCGCCAGCGGGATCTGGGGGGCCAGCCGTTCACCATCTACAAGTTCCGCACGATGCGGGTCGATGCCGAGCGCGAGAGCGGGGCGGTCTGGGCCCAGCAGCACGATCCCCGGGTGACCCCGGTGGGGCGCGTCCTGCGCCAGTACCGGCTGGATGAACTGCCCCAGCTGCTCAACGTGCTGCGGGGGGAGATGAACATCGTGGGGCCCCGGCCCGAGCGGCCGGCCATCTTCGCCGAGCTGCGGACCCACATCGCCGAGTATCCCCTGCGCCAGCGGGCCAAGCCGGGGATCACCGGGCTGGCCCAGATCAACCACCACTACGACCGCTCGCTGGACGACGTGCGCACCAAGGTGAGCTACGACCTGGAGTACATCCGCCGCCAGAGCGTGCGCGAAGACCTGCGCATCATGCTCAAGACCATCCCCGTCATCCTCTGGCGCCGCGGCGGCTGGTAGAACCGTCCTCCGCCGAGTACGCGAAGGGGCCGCGGAGTCGAATCCGCGGCCCCCGCTTGATTTAGCATGCCCTGCCGCAGGCCTACGCAGCCCCGGCAGCTCTTGGTGCCCCGGTTCTGCGCCTTGCTGCGCAATGCGTCCATGGCGTCCCTGACGCTGGCGGATTGTGACATAGCTCGAACTGTACTGCCAGCTGATGAAGGCGCAGGGATAGGAGCTGCTCAGCAGCGCCGAGCCCCAGCTCTCGATCTGGCTCGCGAGTCATCTTCGTCCCTTGGGGTTCACCCCCCTCAGGATAGTTGAGACCGACGACGAGACCCAGGCCCCTGCTTCTGGGCATCAGCGACGTTGCTGCGGATGTAGTCGCTCGACGTTGACCCGTTGCGCGAGAGTACTGGGCCCACGCGGCGTCGAGATACCGGTAGGTGCCGCTCCACTGGCCGAGGTACTCGGCTCGGCCCGGACGATGGTCGGCATGTTGGGCCAGAGCTGCTTGCTGTACCGCGCCATCTCCTCCAGCGTGCGACGCCGGACACGGGCTGGCCGTTCCAGTTGGACGGATCGTTCGGCTCGTCGATCAGGAAGTGCCCGATGACGGTGCCGTCATTGATATACGAATCGAAGTTCAGTTCTTGAACCGATCCACCCGCGCCTTCCACTTGCTCAGGCTGAAGTGGCCGCTGGCGTCCTTGTAGTAGGTGCTGGTTGCCGGCCAGCATGAGCACGACCTTGCCGCCCGCGCGACTTGATGGCCGGCCAGTTCCTCGATCAGGAGGACTGGGGCCAGATGGTCAGCATGGCCGCCGTTGTACCGGCTGCCGAAGGTGGTGATGGGCTGCGCGGACGATGCCGAAGGGAATGCCGCCGGCGAAGCTCGAAGCCGAGAGGCGGTGGCCGGGGCGATTCGGAGATGGATGATCTGCCGCGGCTGCTCTTCAGTGCCAGCGGATGGTAGGCCGGCCTGCTCGGCGGTTCGGCGGGCATGCTGTTCTCGGGGTTGAACGAGTCGCTTTTTTCGCAGCCGACGACGAGGACGAGCGCGGCGGACAGGGGCGCTCGAAGCCGAGCGATTCGGCGGGACAACTTGAAGCTCTGGGGCATGCGCGGGCTCTTCCTCTCTCCGTCAACACTGGTTGGGAGGGGGCACACTTTTCGCGGCAGGCGAGGGGCCAACGCATGGCACGGCCAAAGCGGCGGCTCGTCGGGGATGTGTCCTGACGCGGTGGGACTCAGGCAGAGTCCTGCCTGTTCCCTATGGTGGTGTTTGTGAGTACGGGTCCGCTGAGACTAGAGAACTAGTCGTGCAGGGCGCGAAGGAATGAGCACCGGGGTGGTGTCATCTCGTTGTCTTGGCTTTGGTGCTCGCGCCGCCTACAGGCTCGTGACCTGCATCACAATTGTCAAGGGCGGAAGCGCGCCCCCGCCCAAGGAGCGCAATGCCTTGCACTCGGCCACGGACTTCCGATCGCAAACTGACCACTCAAGATTGCAGCCTGCATCCACTAACGCGACGTTCGGTCTACCGGGGACATCGGGTCCTGTGGAACTGTATCCCCTTGCATGGATACTTGCATCATGAGCGACACCGAGCGTTCGGATGGCCGCATGTTGACCGGACCCGCGCTCCTCTTGGGCGGGCTCATTCTCCTCGCTTTCGTGCTCCGATTCTAGAGGCTCGGCAAGTGGGAACTCGAGGCGACGAGCTGTACACCCTGCGGGATTCGCTGCATCCTCAGCTCCGCAATCCGCGGCCGCTCCTCTACCTGCTCAACTATTTCCTGGTCCGGCCGTTGCTGCCGCTGGACGAATTCGGCCTCCGGGTCCTGCCGGCGCTCTTCGGCGTGCTCGCCATGCCCGCGCTGTACTGCTCGGTCGCCGCCTGGTGGGAACCCGGGCGGCGCTCTTCGCCGCCCTGCTGGTGACGATCAGCCCTCTCCACGTTATCACTCCCAGTTCGCGCGCTACTGGTCGCTGGTCTTCCTCCTCTCCGCCGTATACCCCTTCGCCCTGTATCTGGGTGTCCGCGATGACCAGCGGACGCTGGCTTGTCCTGGGCGTGGTAACAGGCGTGTTGGCGGTCCTGGCACATCCCGTCTCCATGCTCCTGGTCGGTGGCCTGGCCATATTCTGCTCGTGGGCCATCTACGGCGCGACTGGTGGTCCAGCTGTGGCGTCAACGAGCTGTCCGCTGGTGGTGGCACTGATCGGCCTCTTCGCCATGCTCGCGGCGGCCGATCCATGTCCATCCTGCAGGGCTGGATTCTTCACACGACTCAAGAGCTGGGCAGTGACCGTCTCTTGCCCCTGCCCCGTGCTCCAGTGGTGAAGCAGATGGGCTTCTTTCTCGGCTACGTGGAGGGCCTTTCGGTACCCGTGGCGCTGAGCCGGAGCGCTGGGGGTTTACCTGCTCTGGCAGCGGCGGGAGCGGCCACTGGGCGCTGATGGCTCTCCTGTTCATATTCCCAGCTGCGTTCATCCTGCTCGTCTCCCTCCGGACCCCGGTCTCAGCAAATTACTTCGGCATGCCCGCCGCGCCCGTCCTCTTTCTCGGCGCCGGGGTATTGCTCGACCGACTGGCCGAGGTCGAATCTGGAGCTGCGTCCCCGCTGGCTGGTCCCGGCCGCCTTCACGGCGATCATCGTCGCGGCGGGGATGCCGACGCTGGTCTCGCAGTACCGCAATGGCCGTCGCTTTGATTTCAGGGGTGCGGCCCGCTGGCTCGAGCCTCGGCTCGCACCTGGCGATGTCGTCATCGCGGACCAGTCAAATTGGTGAGGCACTACCTGAAAGCCGCGCCGGTCGAGCAGCTCGCCGCTGACACCACCTTACTGGGGCAGGCGGTCCGCGCGCTGTGGAGATCGGGACCGGACCGCGTACTGTGGATCGTCGCGCCAGCACCTTCACACGCCTTTCGTACCAACCTCAGGCAAGGCGGCTTGAGCCTGGATCTACGAGAACTGCCAGCTCCGCAACAGTCTGGGTTCCGCACGTATCGACTTCCGGCAGAAGTATCTCCACATCTATCGCTGTCCACCGGCACCCCCCGAGGCGGCCGCCGGCCCCGCCGCATCCCGACCTTCCGCCGAGACATGGGACAGCGGCTCTGCGTCGCGCACTGGCCCCTGATATGGCGCGCGGACCATTCCCTTGCGCGCCAATACTTCACCGTACAGCGCCTCCCACCGCTTCGCGACCTGAGCGAGCCCGTAGTGGGACCGCACCTGCTCGTGGCCCAGTATCCCCATCGAGCGCCGCTGCTCCTCCGACATCGCCATCAGCCGCAGCATCGCCGGCCCAGCGCCAGGGTCGCGGGGCGGCACCAGGAAGCCGCTCTCCCGTCCCGCACGACCTCCGCGTTGCCCCCGACCCCGGTCGCGACGATGGGCAGCCCCGCGGCGCGCCGCCTCGAGCAGCACCATCGGCATCCCCTCCCACGCCGAGGACATGACGTAGCCGTCGGCCGCGCTCATGAACTCCGGGACGTCATCGCGGACGCCCAGAAACCGCACCGGCCATCCAGACCCAGAGCTCCGCGCCAGGGCTTCAGTCTCGGCCTGAAGCGACCCGCGCCCGACCAGCAGGAGCACGGCCTCGCGGGGCCGCTCGCGCACCCGGGCGAAGGCGCGCAGCATGTTGGGATAGTCCTTGGCCGTCTCGAACCGCCCGACAGCCAGCCAGGCGAATTCGCGGTCCGAGCCCAGCGACTCGCCGCAGGCGACGTCCGAGCGCCGGCCGGGCATGCCGGTAGCGGTCGGTATCCACGCCGTTGGGCACCACGTGGAGGAGCGCGCGGGGCACGATGCCTCGCGGATGAAGCGGTCGCGCCGCGGCCTGGCTGATGATGGTCATGTGGTCGACCAGCCCGTTGGTCAGCCGGTAGGCAGCATCCGCAGCCGGCCGCCTTCGTAGATGTTGTGAATGGTGGACACCAGCGCCGGCACGGGACGAAGAGCCGGAGCGCGCGCGCCATCAGGTTGGCATGCAGCATGTGGCTGTGGAGCACGTCCGGGCGCCAGGCGCGGACGAGGCGGACCAGCCGCGACCAGCCCGCGCGGATCGGGAATGCCCCGCCGCATCTCCAGCGATTCGGTGCGGAGCCCGGCGTCGCGCGCCTCGCAGCCCCATCGGCCCAGCGGGGTCAGCGAAACGATGCAGCACCTCGTGTCCGCGAGTCCTGCAGCTCCTGCGCCGCGGACAGCAGCTGCTGATCGGCGCCTCCCATCCCCATGCTGGTCGAGAGGAACAGGATCCTCACTGAGTCCCGCTCCCGCGACCTCCCCGCCCCGCGCCGCAGGACCCGCTTGAGCGCGGCGGAACGTAGGCGTACACGTGGCGCCCCAGCGAGTAGAGGTACATCCAGCTCGGGCAGCCCGAGCTCGCGGACGCTCTGGGCCTGCACCCGGGCGAGATCGCGCTGCCGCTCGGCGTACTTGCGGTGCGGTGGAACCAGCTGGAGTCGTGCACGTAGTGCTCGCCCAGCACTTCCGGCACGTTGGCGAAGTGCCAGCCCAGCTTGGCGACCCGGAGATAGAACCGGAGATCGATCAGGTTGTCGACCAGCGGGATAGCCGCCCGCCTCGACCCAGACGCGGCGGCGGAAGGTGGCGACGGTGTGGGCGATGGGAACGTAGCGCGCCATGGCGGCGAGACAGCGCCAGGTGATCGGTCGGCGGCATCCGGACGTAGCGCTCGCCCGCGGCTCGTCCACCAGCGAGGTAGTGCGCCGCCGACGATCCCCACCTCGGGCTGAGCGTCGAGCAGCGCCACCTGGAGCCGCAGCCGGTCGGGATAGCTGCGGTCGTCGAAGTCCTGGCGCGCGATGATCTCCCCGCGTGCCTGCTCTACGCCGTAGTTGTAGGCCGCGCCGGCGCCAGCCGCCCGGGCGCGAAGACCCGGACGCGCGGGTCGCGGCGGCGCGAGCTCCCGCAGCAGCCGGGCGTCCGGTCGGTCGAGCCATCATCGACCAAGATGAACTCGAAGTCCTCGAACGTCTGGGCCAGGATGCCGGGAACCGCGCGGTCGAAGTAGGGCTCACCGTTGTAGACGGTGGTGACCACACTCACCCTCGGCGTCATACGCGCGGCGTCCCGATCGCGTCTCGAGCGGGCGCGCCATGGGCCGCGGCGCTTGCGCCCGGGCAGACCCTCCGGGATCGGCGCCGGCCGGGATGCGGTACTGCGCGAGCGGTCCGCGGGCCAGGCGACCTGGGCCTGGGAGAACCCCACGGAGCGCCGCCAAAACGAACCAGACAGCCTTGCGGTCCTCCCAGGTGAGCGGGAGCATCGTCACGCACGAGCGTGGCCAAGAGGACGAGGCCGAATCGTCGCTCCAGCGGGGGAGGCCGCCGCACGGCCGCGGAGCACGGCAACGAACATAGCCGAGTAGAGCGACAGCCCGACCAGCCCCTGCTCCACCAGCACGGAGACGAAAGAGTTGTGCGCCACCTGGCGTAGCTGACCCAGCTCCGGGCTGATCGCGGACTTGAAGCCGGCGGTGCCGTAGCCCGGAAGCGGGCTTCTGCGGCGAAGGCGCTCAGCCCGGCCTTCCAGAGCTTGAAGCGGCCGCGCAGCGCCTGATCCTCCACTTCCGTGGCGGTGGTCGCCAGCCGCTCCACGATTGTGTCGGGGACGTAGGCCATCGCCAGCGCGCCGGAGAGGCACAGCATCGCGATCGGCACCGCCAGCCTCCCCGGCGAGAGCCTGGTCATGGTCAGCGGCACGATGAGGAGCGCGACGATGGTCGCAAGCATCCCGCCGCGGGAGCCGGTGAGACCGATGGCCAACAGCCCGACCGGCAGGTACCCCGGCAGATCCAGCGGAGGAGCGGCTGGCGGTAGATCATCCCGAGGTACCAGGCCATCGGCAGCGCGAGTGCCAGCGTCATCGCAAGATCATTGGCGTCGACGCCGCCCGCGGCAGTAGCGCCGTAGAGCGCCCGCCGTCTCGACGAAACAGCAGTGATCTGGCCAAGGCCGCGAAGTAGGCGCCGAGCACATAGGCAACAGAAGTCCCAGTGCGCCCGCCGGGAAGGGGCGAGCTCCCAGATCATCCAGACCATCAGAAAGAGCTGGACAAACGTCCAGAACTTGTCCGGGAGCCGCTCCCCCGAATGAAGCGAACAGCAGCCCCAAGGCGATCCAATCACGAAGAGCAAGGCCGCGACATGGAAGCCGTGCCAGCGGCGGAGCCGGCCGGAGATGACCGCCACGGCAACGCGGACACCCAGCGCGAGCATGCCCGTGATCCGGCTGATGATGCCAAGTCCCGGAACGATCCGAGAATGGACTCCCAGGGCAGCACAAAGACGAAGATCCACAGTGCGGCGTAAGCGAGGGAGATCATTCAGACGCTCTCGATCAGGCGGAGGTAGTGATCGACCGCGGCATCCCTGGTGAAGGGTGCCAGCGCGTCGGGGGGCAGGGTATCCGCGGGGCGGTTCAACGCGTCGAGCATCGCGCTGCGCCAGCGCCGCCACGTCGCCTACCGGCACCAGTGCGCCCAGCCGGCCATCCTGGAGGATTTCTCGCGGGCCGCTGGGACAATCGGTGGAGACCACCCGAGTCCCCGCGGCCAGCGCCTCGATCAGCACGGTCGGCAATCCCTCCCACGCCGAGGAGAGCACGAAGAGCGCCGAGCGCGCCATGTAGGCCATGGCGTTGTCGCGGAACCCGGGAAGCGACACGTCCTCGGCCAGCCCCAGCTCCGCGCCAGGGCCTCCAGCGCGGGCCGATCCTCGCCCTCCCCAAGAATAATCAGCCGCCCGGCCCGCGACGTCGGACCTCGGCGAAGGCGCGAATGAGAGTCGGAAAGTCCTTCTGTCGGGTCAGCCGGCCCACGCCGAGAATCACCGGCGGCTGACCGGGAGCGAACCAGGGGTGGTCCGGGCCTGCCTAGCGAGCGCCATGATGGCTGGGGTGATCACCGGGTTGTAGACCACCTCGACCCGGTCGCGCGGCAGTCCTGATGTGCGGGCGAAGTCGTCGGCCGCGCCGCGCGAGACGGCGACGATGCTGTCGGCCCACGGATAGAAGGTGCGTAGCACCGGCGGCCAGAGCCTTCGGGTGATCGAGCCTTGGTCTTCGCTGGCCTGTGACATGGTATTGTGCACTGTCACCACGACCGGCGTGGCTTGCCGCGCCAGCTTCGCCGCCCAGAGGGCGATGACGTTGGCATGGCTCATCGAGGAGATCAAGGCTTTGGGCTGTCTACGCCGGATGTAACGGGTAAGCGGACCCAGACTCCGAAGCAGCCGACCTGCACGGAGGTCGACTAACCTTACCGTCGAGGGGAGTTGGTCGAGGAAGATCCCTTCCGCAGTCGCCAGCACCACATCCACCGCCATCCCCCGCTCGGTGATGCCCTGCGCCAGATTGACGACCACCCGTTGGGCGCCGCCCCCTCGAACGGACGGGAGAAATAGGGCGATCGGACCGTCGACTGTCATGCTGGTCCCCCGATTCCCTCCGGACGCAGTCGAGCCAGCAGATGGGACCGCAGGGTCTCGCGCATACGGATGCCATCCTCTCCCAGTGCGAGCGTCGGAGCCAACCAAGCTGCCAGTACCGCCGTGCCGACAGCGGCGACCGAGCCCGCGACCAGGCCTAGCACCGGAGGCAGCCCGAGGTGCCGAGCCGTGGCCGTCGTCGCCAAGGTGACGGCACCAACTACCAAGCTCAGCTGGAGCCCTGGCCGGTGGACCCGCGCGAAATCTGCCCAAGTGATCCGGACCACACTGAGGCTGAGGTGAGCCATCAGGATGTAGTTGGCGAAGATCGCGCCGAGCACGCCGACGGCGACGCCGGTCAGCCCCCAGTGCCTGCCGACCCAGGCACCCAGGAACACTAGGCCCGCATACAGCAATTGACGCCAGGCGCGACGATAGACCCTGCCCGTGGCCCGGGAGAGCGAGTCGCCCATTCGACAACTGGTCCGGAACATCATGCCCAAAGCCAGGACCTGGAACGGGAGGACGAGTGCCTCCCAGCGCTTGCCGAATGCCACTGGGACCAGTTCGGGGGCCAGCACCGCAGCCACGACTCCGGCCGGCAATGTCACCAGCACTACCACCGCGGTTCCTCGCAGGTACGCCGAGGCGAGCCGACGCGGATCCTCCTGGACACGGGCCATGGTAGGAAAGAGCACCTTGTCCAGCACGTCTCCCAGAAGTGCGGTGGGCACCGACATCAACTGGTAGGCCCGGCTGTAGAGGCCGAGCGGAACTGCTCCCAACCAGCGTCCCACGACGAGGTTGTCCAGTTGATTGGCGAGGATGACCCCGAAACGGGCCACGCTCTGTCCTACGCCGTAGTCCATGAGCTCCCGTAAACTCTCCCACGTTGGTGGCGCCGGCAGGAGGCGGGTGCCACTTCGCAGCAGAATCAGAGTTCGCAGAGAAACCTGGGTGAGATGGGCCGCCACCAACGCCCAGACGCCCCAGCCGAGGAGGGCAAGGAGGACGCCGACCGCCCCGTAGCCCAGACCGTACGCCAGCACATCTGTGTTGGCAAGGAATCGAAAGCGCAGCTCCCGTTGGAGAAGGCTTTCCGGCACGGTAGCGATGCCGGCGGTCGGGAAGACGAGCGCAAGCCAGCGCACGACCGGTGTGAGATGGTCCATGCGGAAGAACTGGGCAATCAGCGGAGCCGCCAGCCAAACTGCGGCCGCCACAAGAGCTCCGAATGCCATGGAAGCGACGAACCCGGTGCTGACATGGCGTGGTTCGAGAGTGGGGCGCTGCACCAGTGCCGGCCCCAGTCCCACTTGCGAGAAGTTGAGCGAGAACGCGATCACCACCAGAGCCGCGCCGACAAGACCGAAATCTGCCGGCGAAAGCAGGCGGGTGAGGAGAACTAGTACCAGGATCTTCAGTACCGCGACCGCTCCACTCCCCCACGCCACCCATGCCATGCCACCCAAGGCGCGGTGCGTCAGGTGGGTACGACGTGACTCAGCCCCGGGGCCCCGTCCGGCTTCTCCTCCGCGTCTCAAATTCTACCTCCTCATACAGCTGAAAGGTGAAGGTCTCCAAGCGACTGACCTTCACCTCCATAAGGTTCCACCAGGCAACCCAGATGGGTTGCCTGGTGGTGATGGCGTTTGGGCCGAGCATGATCCATGCCCTGAACAGGTGTCGGCCCTCGGGCCGCTTGACCACGCGACCGCCACGCTCCAATCTACTAAGCCTTGATCCCAGGGGCACATGGGACCCGCGGAGGGGACCGGAACGAAGCACCTCCACGGATCCCGGGCCACCTCGCAAGCGAAGTTCCATGCTGGAAAATGCCAGTTGTTGCGAGGAAGCCACAGTGAAATTGCAACCTCTCTCAGGCCAGCGAAGCGTCTCAGTTGTGGCGGATAGCGTCATCAAAATCCAGGACCCAGAGGCGAGCCGGCGAGAGCGGCTCCGCACGCTGGCAGGACGCGAGGTGGGCCGGGAAACTGGCCTCTTCGTCGTACCGGAGATCGTCTCGTTTGACGACTCGAGCGGACAGATCGTATTCGAGCGACTGCAACTGACTGGGTTGCGGCAGGCCCTGTCCGAAGCTGGCGGAGAGGTGAAGCTCATCGACCGGACGGCGCGCGCGTTGGCGGCCATCCATGGGCAAATGCGGGCCAGTGAAGGCGAGACCAGCGTCCAGGTCGGCGGACCGGTCGGGCCGCTGGGCCGTGATCAGACCCCGCTTCATGGCGACTTCGGCATGCGTAACGTGTTCTATCTTCCCGCCTCCGACCGAATCGCCATCATCGACTGGGCCAATGCCGACTGGATCGGGCTGGAGGCGGACTGTGGCCCCCCGGAGATCGACGTCGCGGTTTTCCTGGTCAGCCTGTTCCACCGCCGCGTATTCGGTCCCTGGCCCGTCTCTCGTCGGCATGAAATGGCCCGCCATTTTCTCGCGACCTACGCGTCCGCCTCGCCCCTTGGGCTGAACCTCGATACCCTTCACGCCGTCGTATCGGCTTTCCGCCCGGCGTTCACGCGATTGGTCCGCCGCCGCAAGGGCTGCCTGCGCGCGCTGGGCAGCCGCCACGCTATGATCGATCTACATTTCTTCCTCCACCGTCTGCCCTAGGGAAAGTCCCGAGGGTCGAGACGGCAACACACACGGTGAGGCGATGGAACGCTCCAGGAGCACGATGCGGTACACCGATCGGCATAAGGCGAGAGGACGGGACTACGACGAAACGTTCTCCCCAACGGTCAACCCCTACCGCGCGATGACGTGGCGCCTGGAGCAGCGGGCGCTGAATGAGATCGTACGTCGACACCCCGATTACGGTGAGATCGCGCTCCTAGACTTCGCGTGCGGCACTGGTCGGATCCTCGCCCACCTCTATGGGCAGGTCGGCTCTATCACAGGGATCGACGTCTCACCCTCCATGTTAGAGGTGGCCCGACAAGTAGCGCCCGGGGCAGAACTGATCGAGGCCGATTTGACGGAGCGGGATGTGCTCGGCGAGCGGTATTTCGACCTGATCACCGCCTTTCGGTTCTTTCCCAATGCCGAGCCCGAGCTTCGACGCACGATATTTCGGGTCCTTGCCCGGCACCTAGCTCCCCGCGGCCTGCTCGTCTTCAACAATCACAAGAACCTGGGCAGCCTGCGTGGACGATTCGTCCGACTGTCAAAGCGGGAAGTTGGTCGTGGAACCATGACTCCCGCCGAAGTGGAAGCCCTTGTGGCTGACGCGGGGTTGCGCATCCTGCAGGTCATTCCGTTCGGGACTGTGCCGGCGTCGGACAAGCACCTGCCGTTGCCGGTGGCGCTGCTCGAGCCTTTGGAGCGGTGGCTCAGCCGGGTGACCATGCTCGCCCCAATTGCACAAAACATCGTTTACGTGTGCGCTCGAGCTGCCTGACGCGCGGCTGGAGAGGGGCGAGCACACGGTCAGGCCGGAACTCCTACGACCACTCGAACTCCTCACCCATCCAGCGGAATAGCTCGCGATTGTGCGGTTCAAAGTACCTGGCGAGTCTGCTCCTGAGGTCGGTGGGAATAGCATGGATGTAGTTCCCCTGCTGGAAGCTGTCGTCGTACCGATCCAAACGGGGCTCGGGCAGACCTAGAAAGGCGTGTACACCAGCCATCGTGGCGGCAGGGTCGCGGAACAATCGTTCGCTCTGGAGGACGAGCAGCTGTGAACGCGGGAAGTGCTCGAGCCAGCGGCGAAGTTGCTCCAGGTACAGTCCGCGGCGGGTGTACGAATAGCGATGGTGGTTCCAGCTATAGTATCCGGGCTCCGCTCGCAACCGCTTCTCTTCTCCGGCCAGCCGCTCGGGCTCCTTGTCGATCGCCTCGGGAAAGGAGAGCGGCTCCCGCCCCCCGCGCACCTCGTGCTGATAGTGCGAAAAGGCCCGGTCGATCGGATTCCGAAGCACTGCGATGAGCTTGGCCTGGGGCAGCAGCCGCGCAGCACGCTCTGGCACAAGCGGGTGGATCAGGTAATAGGGAGTAGCTTCCAGTGTCAGTGCGCCATCGCGCAACCGATAGCTGTAGGGGAATCGTCCGCGATAATACCTGATACCCTGGGCATAATGAAAGTCGAAGTAATGGATTTCCTTCCCCAGCGGCGGAATTATCCGGGGATGCAGCGCGAGATAGTTGAAGAGTGAGGTCGTGCCGCTCCGTTGCGCACCAATGATCAACACCGAGGGCAACCCCCTGAGCGGACCAGTCAGCCAGCAGTAACCTGAACGCACTCGGCGCAAGGGCTGCTTGACGCACTCGACGATCGTCGGCCTCCTTGTCGGGTCCCCTGAGCGCATTCTCACTCCCCATTGATCTGGCCTTACTCACCCAGGATACTACCCTTCGGTCACCCACCGACGGACCCGATGGCTCGCGCAGTCGGAGCGGGGCCGCGCCCGGCGCGCCTGGTCCGGCTAAGAGCCGACCGTGGCTCCAACCTGCTCGATTCGTCCCCGATCATCGTAGCCGTGGCGGAGAAGATCGTCGCGGAGGAGATTGTCCAGGATCGCCTGCTGTCCGACCGTGAGCGCATCGCGCCAGCGGTCGCTCGTGGCGATCCGTGTCCCCTTGACCCGCCGCTCGAACTCGGCCGATGGGGGCAACTCGGCAAATTCCAAGACCTTCCGGGAGGTTTCCAGCGGCTGCTGGCAGAAGGCCTCGTACCGGACCTCGTAAAACGACTTGGGGTCCAGGGCTTGGCGCGCCTGCTCCATCGCCCGCATCTGAATTCTCCATTCCAGTCCCGCCAGTGCGGTGAACGAGCGGTCATAGCTCTCCCAGGTGGCCTGATCCTCGGCGGAAAGGAGGCCCGCGCGCCACCCCTGCGGACCCATCCAGCCCCGCCAGAAGTCGACGTGGAGGAGCGAGCACGCGACCGCACGGCCATCACGCACGATGTGGATGAACTTCGCATCCTCGAAGATTTCCTGCAGGAAGCCGACGCGAGGCCAGCCCGTGATCTTGATGAGCAGGCGATCACGCTTGGAGCTAAGCATGGGCTGAAGTGCCGCGCGCACCTGCTTCTTGACGCGAACCGTTACGTCGGAGCGCACGAGATCGCGACAGGGTTCCGAGAAGCCATAGGCATGATGATCCCAAAAGCGATAGCTCTCACCAGGCCGGATCTTGCCGCTCAATGCCCAGTGCAGTAACGGGTTGCCCATGGCCGTGACCGCCCAGCGATTCCACAACGGCTGGTCCGGAAACAACTGACAGAAGCCGGAAAGCCACATCATCCTGGGATGGGCCGACAGGAGGCGGTGAAACACGGTCGAACCGCAGCGTCCGGTTCCGACGATGATGAGCGGCTTGGTGATCTTGATCATGTTCCGGTTCGGCGTTTCCAGGGTGATGGAGCGGAACAAAGGGGCCTCGCGACAGCATTATTCATGCCTGCGCCGCGGCCAGCAGGCGGCTGCCGCCTGAGTTCCCGGACAATGTACCATGCCAAGCTCGGGGAGTGGGCCCCATTCGCCCGATTGTTGACGACGCGTGTCGGCGCGTCACGTGCCTGATACCTCACCGATGCGGGCCGTCGGCAGTGCTAGAGCCAGTGATCCAGATTCCGCCCGATGAGTGCGGCGGTCCTGGCGATGTCGTCTTGGTAATGGCGAGTGAGCTCCGATCTCAACTCGACGGGCAGAGCAGGAGCTGGCCGCATAGTGCGAGTGCGGAGCCGCCTGACCCAATTGGCCGCGAGCTTCGGTACCCAAGGCCCTACCGCTGATCTGATCGCGTTGCTGGCGAAGAGTCCCTCCAGCAACGGGCTCACCGGCATACCGCCGACCGCATGTGGCGTCTCGAAGTCGGGCGAGAACGCAGAATCGACCTGCAGAAACCCGTACACAGCCTGCGTCAGCTGCCCGGCATTCCGCTTCAGGTCGTCGAACAGAGTGACATGGATCTGGCAGCGAGGAAAGACTTCGAAATACCGGGACAGCTGCTCGTAGTACCTGCCCAGCCGCATCCAGCGAGAGTCGGGATGTGCCCAGACCGAGGTAGCCGTCAAGTCGCGTCGGGGATCCAGGCGTCGCCCGCGCCGCCGCAAGTACATCTGGTAGTCCGAGTAGGCGCGATCGACAGGTTGACGCAGATTGCAGATGATTCTCGCGGCGGGCAGCAGTTCCCCAATGCGAGCCGCCGCCTGAGGACATTCGAGATAGATTGGCGAGGCCTCTCCGATCCCGATGGCATGTCCCGCCTCCGCGAACAGTGCTTGATACTCGTTCAGCGACTTTACCGGGAAGCGATGGACCTCCGGGTCGCCGTAGAGCAATCGCCCCTGGGCGTCCGCCGCGGTCTCAGGCCGAACGCGAAGTAGTCGGTCTCCTTCACCCCGCTCATGAATATCTGCGGGTGCTCTGCGAGGTACCAAGTACAGCGCCGTCGTGCCCGCCTTCGCAGCGCCGATGATGATAAAGTTGGGAAGTGGCACGAGTCCCCGTTCTCAGGATGGCTCAGCGAATACTCGCACGTTGGTCAGGGAAACGTATACCCGCTGGCCCTTGGTAAGGGCAAGCCCTCCACGCAGCGTCGGATATTGGCTTCGGCGGTCCTCCCGCCGTCCGCCAGGGTCCAGCTCCAGCCGAACGACTGGGCCGAAGGCACGCACGTGGCGGATCACCGCCTCAAGAGAGGAAGCTCCGGAAGGTGTGAGCTCGACCTTGGCGTCGAGCGCGCCGAATGGCTCGTCGAGCAGCAGCACTTTCGGCTTCACCGCCAGAGCGCGGGCCAGGGCCACACGCTGGCGTTGGCCACCGGACAGCCTCGGAGGGGCGACGCTTGCGAGGACGTCCAGCTGCACCAGGCTCAAGAGCCCCATGACCGTATCCCGGATCTCCGCCTCCGACGGTCGCACGGCCCGGGGCCTGACCCGAAGCCCGAAGGCGACGCTCTCGAACACGCCGCGAGCTGCCCCGCTCTTCTTCCTCGGCGGCATCTTCTTTCACGTCAGCCTGTACCTGACCGCTGGTAATCCCTTCTTCGAGCACATCGTCCTGAACGTCCTGCTCCTGCTTTTCCTGGGACCCCGCGTGGTTCCCGGCCCGCGTCAAGAGGCTGGAACCCCTTCTCTCCCGGTGGCGCCCGCGAGAGGCTCGGCAACCTTCCTAGATCGTCGGATTCCCGCTCGACCGACTTCCGATGAGTCAGGCCGGGAGCAACTGCCAGTGGCTCAGATCCCGGCCCAGTAGCCGGGACAGCAGGCCGACCTCATCGTGGAACGACCTGGACCAGCTCGGCCCGGAATTCCGGGGAGAGCGGGGGACGCCGCTCCTTGACGGTGTTGAGCCCCACCAGCCTCGCCTTGAGTCTGCCCAACCGCCCCACACCCACCACCTGCTTGAACCGGCGGAACCCCTTGCGAAGCACGGGGGCGGCTTGCGCATGAGGTCCTTCGCCCAAGTGATGCGCGCCCGCTTGTTTTCATTGACGCGGGGAAACTCCGTACGGCCGTTGTGCGGTATACCTAGGAAGTCAACGACCTCGTCATATACTCTCTGGGGCGTCGCCATGAAGTCGTCGAGCAGGATCAGCTTCACCTGGTGCGGGCGGAACACGGAGAGCAAGCGCCGGGTTTGAGTTCCGAATTGGCCGAGCTGCGCGTACTGAAACAGGAACGCCTCTCGACAGCGCGGGGGCAGATTGAGACCCCGAGCGCGCCGCGCCTGCAGTCTCCAGGCGGCTTCGAAGTCTGGCACCGTTCTTCCCCGACGTAGAGCAGCTGCGCGTGCAGGGCATGCACCATTTCCACTGGATTACGAAACATGGCGATGACTTTCGCCTTCGGATCGAAGTCATGAACCCGGGAAATCGCCGTCGCGGAGTGCAGGTAATAGACCGAAGCTTCACCCACCCGCCGGTGACGTTCGGCTGGCACCCGCGAACAGCTCCGCATAAGCCTCGGGCGACTTGATCAGGGGATAGTCACCAAGGTCCTTGGCGAAGAAGTGAGGTTCCTTGTGCAGCGACATGAAGACGTTCGGATGTGACCGGAGGTACTCGTAGAGGGCCGTCGTGCCGCACTTCGGGGCGCCCACGATGAAGAAGTTCGGCCTGCCCAGGCATCGTCCCCTCCTGGGTCTTGAGCATCCGACCCACGCTCGATCGCGCGGATGGCGACGGAGCTCCGTCGCCGGATATCCACGGGAGTAGATACGATCGAGCTGTCACGGGGAAGACCGGCCGAGGACGAAGGAGGAGTAACAACTGAGCTACGGGACGGCGGGCTCAGCCGGCTCGGCGAAGACCCGGACGTTGGTCGGGGAAACGTACACCCGCTGGCCCTTGGTGAGCGCCAGCTGCTCGAAGCGGGCCCGCGGAATGTGCGCCTCGATCGTCCTCCCGCCGTCGACCAGGTCGAGCTCCAGCCGAACGACGGGGCCGAAGGCGCGGACGTGGCGGACGACCGCCTCAAGCGAGGAGCTCCCGAGGGTGCGGGCGCCAGCTCCACTTCGTAGGTGCGGACGTAGGCCACGCCCGCCTGGTCCCGGGCGTCGGCCCACTCGGGGGCGTCGAGCTGGCTCACTCCGATGTCGACCCGTCCCTGATGGATGCGGCCGTGGAACAGATTGACGTCGCCCAGGAATCCGTAGACGAACGGGGTCGCGGGGCGATCGTAGACCTCCTCCGGCGTCCCGCTCTGCTCGATCCGCCCCTCGTTCATGATCACCACCCGGTCGGAGACCTCCAGCGCCTCCTCCTGGTCGTGGGTGACGAAGACGCTGGTGACGTGCATCTCCTCGTGCAGGCGGCGGAGCCAGCGACGCAGCTCCTTGCGGACCTTGGCGTCGAGCGCGCCGAACGGCTCGTCGAGCAGCAGCACCTTCGGCTTCACCGCCAGCGCGCGGGCCAGCGCCACCCGCTGGCGCTGGCCGCCGGAGAGCTCGCGAGGGCCGCCGCTTCGGCCAGCACGTCGAGCTGCACCAGGCTGCAGGAGCCCCATGACCGTCTCGCGGATCTCCGCCTCCGGACGGCCGCACGGCCCGGGGCCTGACCCGCAGCCCGAAGGCGACGTTCTCGAACACGCTCATGTGGCGGAAGAGCGCGTAGTGCTGGAACACGAACCCGACCTGCCGCTCGCGCACCGGCTGGTCGGTCGCGTCCTCGCCGTGGAAGTGGATCGTGCCCGTGATCGGCCGGCTCCAGGCCGGCGATGATCCGCAGCAGCGTGGTCTTGCCCGACCCGGACGGCCCGAGCAGCGCGACCAGCTCGCCACCGGGCACGTCGAGGCTCACGTCGTCCAGGGCCACGAAGTCGCCGAACGCCTTGCGCAGATTGCGAACCTCGATGCTCATGCGGCGATCCTTTCAGGAGTGTCTTCGCGCCTCGGCGCGCTTCGGCCGAGACGCGCCGCTGCTGCCACTCGACCAGCGTCTTGAGCGCCAGGGTGACGAGGGCGAGGAGCGTGAGCACGGACGCCACGGCGAAGCTCGCGGCGAAGGCGTACTCGTTGTAGAGGATCTCCACGTGCAGCGGCAGCGTGTTGGTCTCGCCCCGGATGTGGCCCGACACCACCGAGACCGCGCCGAACTCGCCCATCGCGCGCGCGTTGCACAGGATCAGGCCGTAGAGCAGGCCCCACTTGATGTTCGGCAGCGTGACCCGGAAGAAGGTCTGCCAGCCGCTCGCGCCGAGCACGATCGCGGCCTCCTCCTCCTCGGTGCCCTGCTCCTGCATCAGCGGGATCAGCTCCCGCGCCACGAACGGGGCGGTGACGAAGGTCGTGGCCAGCACCATGCCCGGGCACGGCGAAGATGATCTTGATGTCGTGGTCGAGCAGCCACGGACCCGAACCAGCCGTGCGCGCCGAAGAGCAGCACGAAGATCATGCCGGAGATCACCGGCGAGACGGCGAACGGCAGGTCGATCAGGGTGATCAGCAGACGTTCTTGCCCGGGAACTCGAACTTCGAGATGCACCAGGCCGCCGCGACGCCGAAGACCAGGTTGAGCGGCACGGCGATGGCGGCGATCAGCAGGGTCAGCTTGGCTGCGCTGAGGGCGTCGGGCTCCTTGATCGCCTCCCAGTAGGCCGGAAGGCCCTTGGCCAGGGCCTGGACGAAGACCAGCACCAGCGGAAGCAGCAGCACGAGGGCCAGGAACAGCGAGCGCGATGCCGATGAGCGATCCAGCGCACCAGCGGCGACTCGCCGGTGGCGCGCGTGACCGCGCGGGGCGCGGTCGTGGCGGGGCGGGTAGATCGCGACGGTGGCCATGGCTCAGGCCGCCGCGCGGCGCCGCGCCGCCCACTGGAGCAGGTTGATCGCGAGCAGCAGCGCGAACGACACCACGAGCATCACCACCGCGACCGCGGTCGCGCCGGCGTAGTCGTACTGCTCCAGCTTGGTGATGATCAGCAGCGGAACGATCTCGGTCTTCATCGGCATGTTGCCCGAGATGAAGACCACCGAGCCGTACTCGCCCAGTGGCCCGGGCGAACGCCAGCGCGAAGCCGGTGAGCAGCGCCGGCGCGACGGTGGGAAAGACGACCCGCGTGAAGGTCTGCCAGCGCCTGGCGCCGAGGCTGGCCGCGGCCTCCTCGACCTCGACCTCCAGATCGTCCAGCACCGGCTGCACCGTGCGGACCACGAACGGCAGGCCGATGAAGATCAGCGCGACGGTGATGCCGAGCCAGGTGTAGGAGACCTTGATGCCGAGCGGCTCGAGGTATGCTCCGATCCAGCCGTTCGGCGCGTAGAGCGTGGTGAGCGCGATGCCCGCCACCGCGGTCGGCAAGCGCGAACGGCAGGTCCACCATCGCATCCACGATGCGCCGGCCCGGGAAGCGGTAGCGCACCAGCACCCAGGCCACCAGCAGTCCGAAGACCGCTGTTGACCAGCGGCCGCCGCGAAGGAGGCGCCGAAGGTGACTCGGTAGGAGGCCAGCACGCGCGGATCGGTGACGGTGGCCCAGAACGCCGACCCAGATAGCTCCGCCGTCCGGGTGAACACGGTGGCCAGCGGCAGCAGCACCATCAGGCTGAGGTAGGTGCAGGTGATCCCCAGGGACAGCCCGAATCCGGGGAGCACGCTCCGCGACTTGTGCCGCATCGTCATCCCTTCGTAGGGGTAGACATGCAGCCGGGCTAGCGCCCCGGCTGGTAGATCTGGTCGAACAGCGCCGCCGTCGGCGAAGTGGGCGGCGTGCGCCTTCTTCCAGCCGCCGAACACCTCGTCCACCGTGAACAGCGTCACCTTGGGGAACTGGGCCGCGTATTTCGCCGCGACCGACTGCGAGACGCGGACGATAGAAGTGCTGGGCCGCGATCTCCTGCCCTGCCGTCGTGTACAGGTACTCCAGATAGGCCTGGGCCACCGCCTTGGTGCCGTGCTTGCCGGCCACCTTGTCCACCACCGCCACCGGCGGCTCCGCCAGGATGCTGAGCGAGGGGGCCACGACTCGAACTTGCCCGGGCCCAGCTCCTTGATGGCCAGCAGGGCCTCGTTCTCCCAGGCGAGGAGCACGTCGCCGATGCCACGCTCCACGAAGGTCGTGGTGGAGCCGCGGGCGCCGGCGTCGAGCACCGGCACGTTCTTGTACAGCTTGGTGACGAACGCCTTGGCCGTGGCCTCGTTGCCGCCCGGCTGACGCAACGCCCAGGCCCAGGCCGCCAGGTAGTTCCAGCGGGCGCCGCCGGAGGTCTTGGGGTTGGGCGTGATCACGGACACGCCCGGCTTCACCAGGTCGCCCCAGTCCTTGATGCCCTTCGGGTTCCCCTTGCGGACCAGGAACACGATCGTCGAGGTGTAGGGCGAGCTGTTGTTGGGCAGCCGCATCTGCCAGTCGGCCGGGCAGCGTTCCGGCCCTTCTCGGCGATCTGGTCGATGTCGTAGGCCAGGGCCAGGGTGACGACGTCGGCCTCGAGGCCGTCGATCACGGACCGGGCCTGCTTGCCCGAGCCGCCGTGCGACTGGCGGATCTTCACGTCCTGGCCGGTCTTGCCCTTCCAGTAGGCGGCGAACTGCTGCGTTGAAGTCCTCGTAGAGCTCACGCGTCGGGTCGTACGACACGTTGAGCAGGGTCACCGGCTTGGGCGCCTGACCCACGCATCGGCGTCGCGAGCGCGCCGGCGAGGAGGAGCGTGAACGAGAGCGGCTTCAGCGGCTTCATGGATGCATATCCTCTGAGTTGATCGTCGCTGGATGTCAGAACGAGGTCTGGAATCGCCCGATCACCGCATTCTCCGGCTCTCGGTCACCCGTGGCCGCGCCACCGGTGAAGGAGGTGCGCTCGTAGTTCACGGACACCTTGACCGCCCGCGTGAAGTGCCAGTTCACGCCCACGCCCCACGCCTTGGCCTTCTCTGCGCTCTGCGCGGGATTCGCGTAGACCGGGAACGAGGCCTCGTCCGGCGTGAGCTCGCCGTAGCGGGCCACCAGCTCGACGCGCGCCGAAGCCACCCTCCTTGAGGTCGAACGGCCGCTTCGGAGCCGGGCTGCGGAATCCGGCCTTTTCGCCGGTCAGGAAGTAGGAGCCGGTCGCCTCCCAGGCCTTGTGGTCCAGCTGGGCCGTCACGCCGGCGCGGGTGACTTCGTTGCGGGAGATCGCGTACTCGCCGAGCAGGCCGAGGGGGCCGGTGTAGAAGTAGGCCTGCGGGGACAAGCGGGCCCGCTTGCCGTCGGCGTAGACGGTGTTCGCCGGCGTGGTGGCGTCCGAGCGATAGCGGAAGAAGACCTGCTGCCCCGGAGTGCGGTACGAAGGAAGCCCGGCGTTGGCGGTCGAGCCGCGCTCGATGCCGGTGCTCGCGCCCACGCCGACGCCGAGACCCCGCAGCGTGCCGGCCTTGAACGGCTGCACGAAGACGCGCGCCGCGAAGTCCTTCGCGTCACTCAGGTCGTCGCCGCCGTTGGCAAGATCGGGCACGCCGTTGAAGACGCCGACCTGGTAGGCGAACACGCCTTCGGAGATGTCGCCCGCGACCTGCAGACCGATGTCGCGGCTCGGCACGAGATTGGTCGGAAAGCCACGCTCGGCGAAGGTGATGTCGGTGGCCGACTGGAGCCGCTCGAGGCCGACCGGCGGCTTGAACTTGCCGGCGCGGACGGTGAATGCGGGGTCGAACTTCCCTTCCCAGTAGGCGTCGAAGATCGTGGGCGACGTGCCGCCGAAATCCGGCATGAGGCGGAAGTCGAAGTACCGGCCGACGGTGGCCTCGATGATCGGCCGCGCCCGACGGATCAGCAGGTTGTCGGTGGTCGGGACGACGTCGCTGCTGGGGAAGAAGCGCCCGTCGCTCTGGATGTACCCGCGGAACCGGAGGGAGTAGTTCCCGTCGGCCGACTTGAGGTTGAAGCCGTCCTTGCTGGCGTTGGCCTTGGTCGCCGTCTTGGCTGCAGTCGCGGCGCTATCCGCCGCAAGCTCCCGCAGACGCTGCAGGATGCGGATCTGCTGATCGAGCTCGTCGACGCGCTCCTCGAGGGTAGGCGAACCGCCGCTCCCGTTCTGTTGGGCCGACAGCTGTTGTGTTGCCGCAACAGCGCAAGTCGCCACCATCAAGCCACTGACACGCATCCGGACCAGTCTCATCGTCGGCTCCATAGGCTTCACGTTTGGGGGACAGCAGCCACGGCCATGCCCATTCCAGCGCCCGGCTCCATCGCTTACTTTTTTCTCGTAACTTCAGTTTCTACACGGACTTTCTCACGTCGCTCCAACTGGACTACGCGCCCTTCGTGGATCACCAACTCCACCGATCCGTACCGGATGGTCCGGAGCGCCTGCTCCAACTCCCGCAGTAGGAGCGGTGGGAGGTTGAGCGAATGGAACCCGAAGTCGGGCTCCGACCGCACTGGGAGAGTGGCCATGATCCTATCTATCCTATCTAGTTGATAGAGTAAATAGGCAAAGCTTGTGCCAGGGCCGGGGGGCGGCGAGCTAGGTGGTGAGCTGGATCTGGCGGCGGAGGGCGGCCAGGCTGGTTCCGTCGAGTACGCGGGCAGTGGCGTCCCGGACCTCTTTCATGGCGATCCGCACCCCACAGGTCGCCTCATCCCGGCAGTCCGAGCAGGGCACGTAGGCGGTCTGGCTGGCGCACGGGACCGGGGCCAGGGGACCGTCGAACATCCGGACGATATCGCCCAGATAGATGGCGGAGGGGTCGCGGGCCAGGAGGTAGCCTCCCCCCTTCCCTTTCCTGCTCTGCAGGATGCCGTGGTGCTTGAGGCCGAGCAGGATCAGCTCGAGGAACTTGGGAGGGATCTGCTCCGCCCGGGCGAGATCCGAGATACGCATCGGCTCATCGCGCTCGTGGTCGGCGAGCGCGAGCAGGGCCTTGATGGCGTATTTGGCTTTCTTGGAGAGCATGCGGGCATTCGGCTGTCGAGCGGGAAAACATAGTCTACTCGCGAAGTCCCTGAGTCCCGCGCCGACATCGTACCCCCTCCCACGCAGGGTGCGGCCTATCGGCAGAACCGCTCTGCTGACGCGACGCGGCTGCGCTGAAATCCCCGGGGTATGGCCTCGGCGGTGCCACCGCAACCGACGTTGATGCAGCGGATGTGTCTCCAGTGCTCCGGCTCGATGGCTTGCAGGGTTCTCAGTTCATGGCCTTCGGAATCGATCTTGAACACATCTATCTGACCGTGACGCTGGATTACGGGCCCCAAGACCTCATTGATATGGACCACCTGGCAAGGCACGGAGGTAGTCGACTTCAGCTCCAGGGACGAATTGACCCCGGAGTCCTCGATGCCGAGCGTCGCCGAGCCGTTGAAGTCGCTGACCGCGGTGCGGCGCGCCTCGAACCGGCCTTGGAACGCTTGCAGGTTGGCGAGCAGGCGCTCGTAGGACACGGGAGAAGGTTCGTAACAGTAGACGTATGACTGATCGTTGCGTGTCAGCCAAAACAAGCTGCTCAGCCCTATGTTGGATCCCACGTCCACCACTACTCTGGTGTTCTCGGGCGCACAGTAATCCTCTCGACAAAAGACCAGATTGAGTGTGGATAGATCAGCAGGCGAGAACAGCTGGACGCCAACCTGTCCGACCGGTGTCCTGATGGTCGTCGCGCGGGGATACGCTCCCAGCGAGAACACGTCCTGGAAGAGGACTCGGAGCGGGTGATGGTGCACCCTAAAAAATCGGGGGATGGCCCTATAATTGCTAGCGTCAAGCAGTCTTCGTCCAAAGCCCTTGAGCCTTCGTCTGCCAATTTTCATGGTAAGACCGTTCCGGGTTGTACCGCGATGCCCGCTTACGCCGCAATGTACTGGCGAGGATCACGAAACGGCAGCAGGCCGCACGCTTCGCTCACGCGAGGCACGGCCATCCGAAGCACGGCAAAAACGGGACCGGTCGAATAGCGCGAAGGAAAACAGGTTCCGACGACCGATCTCTAACCTAGCACCGGGCAAGGGCAAGTGCCGGTCCCCCCAGGCTCCCATGCCACGAGCAGCGGGTGGACGTGGCTGACACCAACCCGTCCGAGCAGTAAATAGCCGGTAACTGGAAACTCGGCAAATGCTTGACGACCCATGCCGAGCTATGTATAACCCATCGTTTCGCGCGAGGTGCTCCGGACCGGGAAAGGTGGGGAAGCTCACCGATTTCAGCCGTTTCGACTTCCGTAGTCTCGCATCATGGCCGGCGGCACACGCAGCCAGCAAGGACGACTTGTCGCACGCGCATCGTTGGATAGCCGAAGCTCGGAGCGCTGGGTCGACGCGTCTGCTTGCGTAGTTATAGCTCCGGAACCTCTGCCAACCGTTGGACCTCCATGGGATTTGCGCGGGACTAAGCCCCCAAGTCCAGCTGAGAGCAAGGCGAACAGCGCCGCGCCCAGTGACCGCCCGATGCGGCGCGCCAGCGTAGCGGCTTCGTCCGTCCCGGAACGTGAGTGGCCTCTGCCCTGGATCAGGGTTCGTCATCCGTCGCCGTGTCTGTTGCGCTGATGACGGACATAGGCATCGAGAGCTCAAATCGGCACGCCCGTCCCACCCTGTGTTCAGTGGGCCTGCTATTGGAGGTAGGGTCATGACTGACGCCGGTCCCGACCGCGGAACGACGGAGAGAAGAGCAAGATCCTCCTATAGCCTGCTGCTCGTGTGCGCGGTCTACCTGATCTTGAGCGTGGCGTTCGGTTGTGCGAGCCTGGATGTGGATGAACGGGGCTTCGCCAAGGAGCCGTATCAGCTGATCGGCGGGGATTACACGCGGGGGTACCTGGCAGAAGGAGAACTAGGGAGCGCTGCAAGCACGGTGCTGAAGTCCTACTTGTTTTACTGGAAGTACAGACCATTGTTCGCGCCCATCATCGAGGAGGGCGACCGGAACCTCTTCGCCGCGGAGGAGCTGCGGTTCGGCTACGAGGCGTCGCATAGCCGCGATGGGCTTGAGAAGTCGGCAGCGGTCGGCCAGTCAGAGCGGCTCGTGGTGCCCGAGCCGGACAGGTTCTACAGGCATGGCGCCGGGAAGCCGCTTCTCCCGGCCATTCTCTCCATCCCCCAAACCCTGCTTGTAGGGCTGATCAGCGTCGAACGACCAGGCTTTCTGAACCTCCAGGATACCCATAACTATCACCCCATTTTCGTCCTGACCCGTCTAGCTCAGATTCTTTCTGGGCTGGCGAGCATCCTCTTGGTCTGGTGGATCCTAGCATGGGAGTATGACGCCACTCGGGCCCTGCTCGGGGCCTCGCTTGTGGCATTTTTCCCTTTGTCGATCGTGTGGTTCCCCAACCTGCATCACGATGCGATTCTGGTGCCCTTCGTCCTCCTGACTGCATACTTCTTTCTTAGGCGGCAGTACACACGGGCGGGGGTCTTCTTCGGGCTGGCGCTGGCGTCGAAGAATGTGGCTATTTTCCTGGCCGTTGCTCTTCTCGCCTACGTGATCTGGGATACGCTTTCTGCACGACGCCATGACCCCCACGGAGCTGTGCGGGCGATCCTTAGGGGCGGCATGAAGGGGTGGGCGCGCGCGATGCTAGTCGGGGGTCTCGTGCTCCTGCCCTTCGCGAACCCCCTATCCTACCTTGACGAAGTTGCAACGCCACTAACACACCGTGCGTACGACAAGCGCGGAGAGAACGTGGACCGCTTCACGGTGGCCGGAAAGCTGCGTGCCCCGGAACGGCAGGGCAAGAACGCCGACAGGTCGGTTCTCCGACGGGAGGTCCGGGCGATCAATTCCGCCGTGGGCTTCCAGGAAATGTGGTTCCTGTTCGTTGCACTGGCGGGGCTTTGCTCTTCTCTCGCCAGAATACGCCGCTTGCACGAATGTGCCTCCTAGTACTGATGCTTTCCGTCCCGCTCGGGCTTGTCTTCGGGCACGACCTCACTTACAGGACCCTGATGTTCGTGCCCTTCTTTGCCATGTTGGCGGTCGATGTTGGACATACAAAGCCACTCCTGTGTCTCCTGACACTGCTCCTGTTTATCGATCTCGTCTACGCAGTTGACCCGATAACCACAACGCCCATCCACGTTCCAGCCAATGACAGGACTTTCACCACGATGTTCGAATGAGACGCCAGTGATCGAGTTCATCTGTTGAAGCTGGAGTCTTCTTCCGTCCCATCTCGGTTTCCAGGGACTTTCATCTTAACGCCTTGCGTCACGGAGTGGCTATGTCGGGACCAGTCGGGCATATGGACGCAGGAGCTCAAGTGAAGCAGCCGACGAGGGACAATCCTGAGGTGGCAGTGATAATCCCCTGCTTTAACGAGGAGCGTTCGATAGGCAGGGTAGTCCAGGACTATCGCATCGTCCTTCCCGGGGCTGCAATCTACGTCTGCGACAACAACTCCAGTGATCGGACGGTCGAGCGCGCGGCCGCCGCCGGGGCCTTGGTGATGCGAGGCTCTGCAGGGAAAGGGAAATGCCGTGCGCAGGATGTTTTCGGACATTGAAGCTGAAGTCTATGTGCTCGTCGATGGAGACGATACCTACGATGCGGGAGCCGCCCCGCAGATGATCGAACAGCTGACCAGCCTTTCTCTCGATATGGTCAACGCCGCCAGGGTGACCCAGCAGGCTACTGCATTTCGTCGGGGCCATCGCCTGGGCAATTGGTTGCTTACTCAAATGGTGGCGCTGATCTTCGGAAGCCGAATCCGCGACATGCTGTCGGGCTACCGTTGCTTCTCGCGTCGGTTCGTGAAGTCCTTCCCCGCCTCTAGTCACGGCTTCGAGATCGAAACCGAGCTGACGGTACACGCCCTGAAGCTGCGGATGCCGATCTCCGAGGTGCCCACTGCATACAAGGAACGTCCAGCGGGTTCGATGAGCAAACTGTCAACGGTCAGGGATGGTATCAGGATTCTGCGCACGATCATCGATCTCGTAAGGGAGGAACGCCCGCTCCTGTTTTTTGGCAGTGTCTGTGTCCTGCTCGCCACGGCTTCGGTCATACTTGCGTGGCCCATCTTGGTGACTTATCTCGAAACGGGCCTCGTCCCCCGCTTCCCGACCGCAATCCTGGCTACCGGAATGATGCTGTTGGCGTTTCTGAGCCTTGCATGTGGATTGATCCTAGATACCGTGACAAGGGGTCGTTTGGAGCTGAAGCATCTTCACTACCTAGCTGTCGGGATGCCGACCAACGTCCGAGACGGCCATGTGTCGTGGAGTTCGCCGAGGCCCCCCGACTAACGAAACCCTGGAAACCCAAATGAGAGCTCATCTTCGCTATCCGAAATTCCTGCTTCGGAAAATCGGAGCTCATATGTCGACCTCTCAGCTCTACCAACTGCAGGGGGCTGTGAACTACTTGAGGTTGGGACGCTGGATTCGCGACCATGGATTTCACTTTGATCGGCTCTTTCAGGACCGATGGGAAATCTTCGATTTCGTCGCGTCCCAGGTCACAGATAAGCGTGTCTTGTATTTGGAGTTTGGAGTATTCCGCGGGCGGACAATTCGTTATTGGTCGACTAAGCTTCGGAACCCTGAAGCCCGGCTACACGGGTTCGATAGTTTCGAAGGACTTCCTGAAGCGTGGGGACCTCACACCAAGGGAACCTTAAGCGTTGGAGGCAAGCTCCCCGAAATCGCCGATCCACGCGTTCGGTTCTTCAAAGGCTGGTTCGATGAGGTTCTGCCGAACTATGTGGTCCCGGACCATGAAGTCCTCATCATGATCATGGACGCTGACACGTATACGTCCACAGACTATGTGTTGCGACACCTGCGTCGGTATGTACGTCGGGGCACATTCATCTACTTCGATGAAATGAACCATGTCGAGCATGAGCCGAAAGCCTTCCATGAATTCATGGAGAGCAACTCCCTGACGTTCAGGCCGGTGTGTGCCGACAGGGCTTTGCAGCGAGTGGTTTTCGAGTGCCTAGGGTAGGCGGCTCGGAGCTATATCGAGCGGCGAACAAACGTTGAATCAAGCACCTCCGGCCGAAGCCGAATAGTCGGGTCACGCCAAGTTACACAACATCGAAGTCCAGGAACTCGAAGCCGATGCTCCTGGAGGTATCGGGCTACCGGCTGCACTAGAGCTTTATCGCCCAGCACCCGCACCATGTACTCCAGCGGGCTCGGACGCAGACGATCCGGAACCGGATGCCGCCGACGGGGCCACCGAAAGCCGCATAGAGCCGTGAAACCCACGCGGCCGGTCGAGGCAGTCCAAGCTGGGCGACCATGTCTTGCGACAGCCGGGTTGAGAGCATCGCGTCGAGCGGCAGCCCGCGATGACGCAAACGGACCGTGAGCGCGCCTCGACAGGGGTCGCCGTATGCGACTATCCCTGGCCGAGCAGTACGCCAGGCCAAATGCGCCGGGTCGTGTGCCAGTGCCCTGGGTGCCGCGATGGCCGGAAGCGTCCCCGGAGCATGCAAGGTGAGCGACAACCTGCCCAGGGGCCGGAAGCCGAGCATGCGCACGAACCCTGGAACGAGTTCTCGTTGGCCACACCCAGCACCAAAGACGGGCCCCTCCGCCTGCAGCTGTCGGAACAGTGCCCGGGCGGTCGCGACCATCAGCCCCGGCACCCGGGCCGCAGGATCCACAGCGGTATTGAGCGAGAAGTAGGTCCCGCTGAAAGCGGCCGGCGGGTCCGCCAGCGGTGGCGTCGGGAGACAGCGCGTAGTGGGCGATGAGGCCGCCGGAATCGGCGTAGGCGTTCACGTACCGCGCCGGACCGGCGGGGTTCCTGAGGTACTGCCACTCGAGATCCGGCGCCCAGGGCCGCTGCCGGGGCAACACACGTTCGAGCAGCGCGACGATCTCGGGCAGGGACCTCCGCGGTGGCGACGGACGGCGGTGGAGAGCCGAAGAGTCACGCGCCCCGTACGCGAACCCGGCGCAGCATGTCGTCGATCAGGTGAAAGCCGTCCCACACCACGTCGAAGGCAAGCGCCTCACCGATCGGCACCACCCGGTCGAGTCCACGGGCGCCTGCGGCGCGGGCGAGCTCGCGGACGGCGTCGGCGTTCAGCCCCCAGTGGGTAAGTGACTGATCTCCCTCGTCCACGAACGGGAGCGACATCGGACACACCGGCAAGCGGCACGTGTCGAACCAAGCCTCCGCCGCACACGTCCTTGTCCAGCGCGGCGAGGTTCCTGCAGGTGCACTCCCACGAACCCAGGGTGCTCGAGCACCACGCTGCACGTCGTTCGACGCGGCTAAGCCGAACGCGTAGGTCCGCCGGTGCACCGCGCTCGACATCGAGGGCTCGAACCGGCGGCGGGCGACCTCGGCCTGGAGTGCCTGCTCGAAGTCGCGCGGCCGCGGACTCCGCGGTCGTCCGGGCCACCGAGCCAGAACACGACGTGCGGGGAGGAGCAGGCCATCTGGTCGAACCAGAAGAGATCGTTGAAGAATCCGGAGGCCAATCGGGCCCGCTCTTCCTCGCCTGCCTCCCGATAGCGCGCGGCATCGATGACCGCGAACGAGTACTTGTTGCCGAATACCCGCTCGCTGGCATGCGGAGGCAGCGGCAGCGGGCGGATCGCCGCGACGGCCTCGTCCCCGCCCCAGATCACCCGGTGGGCGCACCACGCAGAGAGGGCGGCGGTGATGTCGTCCTCGTGCCCGTAGGTCACGAAGCGATTCGACGCGCGCAGCTCGTCATCTTCGGACGCGAGTGCATCGATGACGCGAAGAAGCGCCTGCACCACGACGCCCTGATCCTGGGACACCCGAACGACACTGGCATTGCCGCACAGGTAGGCCAGGGCCCAGGAGTAGATGAAGAGCGTATCGACGTTGGAGGGGGCGAGGTGGAGCACGCGCCCGACGGGCACCCGCAGGACGTCCGGCTCGGACGCTGCCCTCCGGGTCTGCTCCTCCACCAGCCGGACCACCTGCGCCCGGCGCAGCCAGTACGCCACGGAGACGCTGGCGGGATCGCGCCGGAGCAGGGGGTCGGCGAGCAGCGCCGCGGAAAGGCGCGCGAGGGTATCGATCCGCCGCTCGGCGAACGGCTCGCCGCGGAGCTGCCGCGTGCGTCGAGGAAGGCACCGAGGTCCTCGCCGTTGCCGGCAGGGGCCAGAACGCGGATCCGGCTCGGCAACGGCATGCCACGGCCCCGGCTGATCGCGCTGCGGTCTGGGGTTCGCGCGCTCATGTCTTGACCGCGAAGGTGTCGCTGCAGCCGCGCAGCTCGGCCTTGGGCACCCGCCCCAGGATCTCGAAGTAGCGACCGCCCATCCCGGTGCCCTCGGGATCGGCGCCTCGGATCGACGCCGAGGTCCTCGGTCAGCAGCGAGTGGCCCGGATAGCTCGTGGGCAGGCAGCTCAACACCTGGACCAGGCCCGGCCGTGCCGTCGGGCAGCGGCTCGAGGGTCAGCGGGTCCCGGACGATCACCTCGGAGTAGATCGGCGCTTGGAGGTGATGGAGCGGGTTCTCGAAGTACACGCCGCCGACCTGCTCGACCATGCCGTAGAAGTTGATCACCTGCTCGACCCCGGTCGCCGCCTGGACCCGCTCGCGGAAGCCCGCGGATCCACCGCGGCCTCCTGCAGCTTCTTCCAGCCGCCCGAGTGGACCAGGATGCCCGCCCTTCGCAGTCAAGCCGCCGGCCCGCGCGCTCAGCGCCTGGACCAGGTACTGCCACACCATGAACGTGAAGCCGAAGAAGAGCACCCGGCGCCCGGCGCGCCTGGTCGAGGTAGGCCTGCAGCCCTTCCTCGTTGAGGCTCATGTCCTCGCGCAGCGCGAAGAAGGGACGATGCCCGAACTGCGCCATGCCGAGGATGCCGGCACCCCGCGCCGAGGAGCTGCGGCGATCGCGGACCACGCCGGCATGGTCGAGGATCACCATGGGCAGGCGCTCCTTGCCCAGGAAGTGCTGGGCCACCTTCACCAGCACGGCGGACTGGACCGAGGCGGTCTCGGCATCCAGGAAGACGCGACTCGGCTCCTGGCCGGTGGTGCCGCTCGAGGTGAGCACCTTGAGCACCTCGGACTCCGGCGACGCTCCTCAAGCGTGTGGGTCTTGAAGAGCGAGACCGGGAGAAACGGGACGTCTTCCAGGCGTTCGATCCGGCGGCGCGCCGCCGAACACGCGATCCACGACGTTGCGGTACGGCGCGCAGCGGGTCGACGTGGTGCGCGGTGAGCGCCCGCATCATCGGCAGGAGGCGGCGCTCGCTTCTCGGCCTGACGCAGGCCATACGGCGGCAGCTCGAGCAGCTCCCTGGCCGGGCTGTTCACCGCGCCGCCTCCACCGCCTTGTAGTTCTTCTTTCCCGTCGCCGTCAGGGGCAGCTCGGCCAGGCGCCGGACCAGCGATCGCGACCGGCGGCACCGAGAGGAAGCGCGCAGATGGGCCACCAGCTCGTCGTCCTCGGACGGCTCCGTCGGTGGCCACATGAAGGCTCAGCCGCTCGCCGGCGTCGGTCGCGATGACGCGAACCGGGAACGCGGTCTCGAGCTCCCGCTCGACATCCTCCAGGCTCACGCGCCGCCCGAACAGCTTGGCGAACCGCTTGAGCCGGCCCACCACGGTGAAGAAGCCCTTCGTCATCCACCGTGCCGAGGTCGCCGGTGCGAAGTACGCCGCTGCTGGACGTCGCCGAGCGCGAGGTCGGCCGGGGATTCGGCATAGCCGAGCATCACGTTGGGGCCCTCGTACACCATCTCCGCGCGCGGTCCTCGCGCCCTCCAGCGGCTCGAGGCGCAGGCGGCCGCCGGGGATGGCGATGCCGATCGCGCCGATCTTCTCGCCCAGGCGCGTCGGCGGCACATAGCTGATTCGCGCCGTGGCTTCGGTCTGGCCGTACATGACGACGAGGCGCGCGCCTGCACTGGGTGGCACCGCGTGTGAAAGTGGGTGATCAGGTCCTTGCGCAGGGCGCCACCGGCCTGGGTGAATGTCCGGATCGTCGGGTGCCGGCGCGGGGTCGAACCGAAGCCGGTGAAGCGTCTCGTACATGTAGGGGACGCCGGCGAACGAGGTGGCGCCCTCCTCCTTCGACGTCGCGCCAGAACTCGGGCCGCATGAACGAGTGCGGCGTCAGCACGACGGTGGCACCGGCCAGCAGGTGGGAGTTCAGCACCGACAGCCCATAGCTGTAGTGCATCGGCAGGCTCTGGATGGCGCGCTCTCCCGGGCCCAGCTCCAGGTACTCGGCGATCGCAGAGGCGTTGGACTCCAGGTTGCGCGCCGTGAGCCGCACCAGCTTGGGACTGCCGGTCGAGCCCGAGGTCGTGAGCATGAGCGCGAGGTCCGGGTGCAGCGACTGATCCGACACCGCGCTCGGCGAGGCGGCGGCGTAGCCCGGACAGCGGGAGACTCTCCGGCCGTCCATCCCTCGGGCGTCGGCCAGCGTGTCGGGCGTCAGCACGAGGTCCGGCCGGTACACGCCGGACAGGCGCGCCAGCGGGTCCGGCTGCGGCTCCGCCAGGCAGAGAGGCAGGCGCGCCTTCAGGCAGGCCAGGTAGAGGATGACGGCCTGCACGTCGGGCCCGGGCGCCAGGAACACGAGCCGGCGACCGCCGAGGTCCGCGACGCAACCGTTCCGCCGCGCGGTCCACCCGCTCGCCGAGCTCGGCGTACGTGAGGCGAACGCCCTGCGCCGGTTCGACCAGCGCCAGGCGGTCGTCCCGGCGCCTCAGGACAGCGTCGATCACGACATCATGCCCCCGTCCACGCCGATGACCTGACCGGTCACATAGCGGGACAGGTCGGAGGCCAGGAATACCGCCACGCCGGCCACGTCCTCCGGCGTTCCGATGCGGCCCATGCGGATGCTCTGGAGTCGGCGCTCGTACCAGTCGGGGCTGACGCCCCGCGGACCATGTCGGTGTCGATGAAGCCCGGGGCGATCGCGTTCACGCGGATGCCCTTGGGGGCCAGCTCCTTGGCGCAGGAGAGCGTGTAGCCCACGACGGCGGCCTTGGAGGCGGAGTAGGCGGTCACCCCTTCCATCCCCTGGGTGCCCGCGATCGAGGCCAGATTCACGATGCTCGGCGACCGGCGTCCGTCCATGAGCACGCGTCGCGTACTGGGTGAGGGACATGACCGCCAGCACGTTCACCTCGTACAGCTCCCGCATCTGCTCGGCCGAGGTCATGCCGACCAGGCCCTGCCGCAGAATGCCGGCGTTGTTCACCAGCACGTCGAGCCGGCCGTGCTCCTTGCGGACGGAGGTCGATCAGCTCCTTGGTGAAGGCGGGGTCGCCCAGGTCGCCTCGCAGCGCCCGCACCGACCGGTTCGCCGCGCCGAGCTCGCGCGCCAGGTCCTCCACGCCCTCGCTCCGGGCGCAGAGCAGCAGCGTGGCGCCTTGCGCGGCGAATGCCCGCGCGATCGCGGCGCCGATGCCCGGCTCGCGCCGGTGACCAGCGCGACCCGACCCTCAAGCAGCATCGAACGCCACTCCGTACCGCGTCAGAATCTCGCGACCCTTGGCCACGGTGCTCATGCCCAGGATGTCGTCCGTATCGAACATGACGTCGAAAGCGGTCTCGATCTCCGCGACCAGCGCCATGTGGCCCACCGAGTCCCACTCGCTGATCGTGTTGTAGGCGAGGTCGTCCGTGACCCGATCCATGGGAATGCCAAGGGCCCGGCTGAAGCACTCACGGAGCTTGTCGCGTTCATTCGATGGGTCTCCAGGTCGGCTCGAGCGAGAAGCTTCCACAGCCGATGGTGAAGGAGAAGTCTTCCAGCAGGCGCTCCAGCCGCTCCTCCGTCTTCTCCAGGTTGTTGTAGTGCCGGAACCGCTTGGACCACGACATGCCCCTGCACACGCGGCTGCCCGGGGTCCACTTCCCAGGGGTGGAGATAGAAGATCACCGGGCGTCCCTGGTCGTTGCACTTCCGCATGAGCCACCGCGTGAGCCCGGTAGGGGTAGAGCCGGAAATAGCCGCCGCCGCAGCACGGCACCCTGCGCCCGAGCACCTCGGCGACGCTCATGGGAAGCTCGGTCAGGCCTTCGGCCGAGCGATGCGGGTAGAGGCTGGCGTCGGTCGATGCCGTAGTCGGGATGGAACCGCACCGGGAAGATGGACGAATCGTACCGGATGCCGCAGTCCTTCAGCACCTCCACCGCCCAGAGCGTCTCGCGCGTCAGGGAGAAGGACGGCGCACGGAATCCCCGCACCTCCCCGGAGGTCGCTCTCGCCAACGACTCGAGCGACCGCTGCCAGATCGGCTCGGAACTCCTCCGGCTGCATGAAGCGTCAGCAGCCGGTGGGAGTACGCCATGGGTGGCCACCTCGTGCCCACGGCGCTCGATCTCCTGCACGAGCCCGGGAAATCGGTCGGCCACCCATCCCAGCACGAAAAACGTCGCTTCCACGTCGCGCTTCCGGAACAGCTCCAGCAGGCGCTCCGTGCTGCGCTCCACCCGCGACTCGCACTTGTCCCAGTCGGCATACGGAATCAGCCCACTGAGATTGTAGACGCAGAACCAGTCTTCCAGGTCCACCGACATGACGTTCTTCATTCGTCCAGGTCTCGACTCCGTCGTCCGTGTCGGCAGCGCCGGCCAAGGCTTACATGTATCCCTCGCGCCGCAGGATCTCCAGTCCGCCGCCGCCGGCCTTGTCCTGCGCCCGGCCCGACCGCTCCGCGATGTTGGCGAACTTTCCGGTCTTGAGCTCCAGGATGATGTCGTCCACGTTGCGGGCGTCGGACTGCACGGGGTTGGTGCAGGGATAGCAGCCCAGCGAGCGGTAGCGCTTCCCGTCGCCCTGATTGTAGTAGAGCGAGACCGTCGGGATGTTCTCCCGACGGATGTACTCCCAGATGTTGAGCTCGGTCCAGTCGAGCAGCGGGTGGATCCGCAGGTGCGTGCCTGGCGCGAACTCGGTCTTGAACTGGTTCCAGAACTCGGGCGGCTGATCGCCGACGTCCCACTGCGACTGCGGTCGTCCGGGGCGAGAAGTACCGCTCCTTGGACCGGCTGCCCTCCTCGTCCGCCCGCACGCCCACGATGATGCCGGTGAACGGCTCGGTGTTCCGGTCCACCTCGTACACCCTCTTGGTGTGGTTGAGCCGGTATCGCGGCCATCCCCGCTCGAGCGTGTGCTTGAGCGCGTCGGTC
>CAWILD010000016.1:0-8301 GCA_963836815.1 uncultured Gemmatimonadales bacterium
GACTGCCACCATCGCCATCTGCGCCCTCTCGGCTCCCGCGGCCCACGCCCAGGTCCGGGGCCTCCCCTTGTTCTTCGACCCCACCTACTCCTACGAGACCCGCTTCGGCATCGACGCCGGAAACGGCGGGGATCTCGGCGGCTTCGTGTGGGCCCTCAGCGGCTCCCGGCTGTTCTACGTCGGCAACTGCGCCAAGCTCGCCGTCTCCGCGGCCGGCGGCCTCTGGCATCCGTCTGGGGACCAGTCCGACGCTTTCAACGGCGGCCTGAGTGCGTCGTACCTGGTCAATCCCTGTCCCAGTTCCCTGTCATCGCCCAACCCCACCGTCCGAGCCGTCCTCGGTGGCGGGTGGACCCGCGTCGATGGCCGCACCGTGCTCAACGTCCCGCTCGGAGGGGAGATCGGGTACATGATCGAGACCGCCGTCGCGCGCGTGGAGCCGTGGGCGAGCCTCCGCGCGCACTACCTGGAGCCGACGGGCCCCGACGGCAGGTCGACCTGGCGCGCGGGCCTCTCGATCGGTCTCAACGTCGGCGTGGCTTCCACCGCCGGTGGCAGGATCGCGGTCGATTTCGGAAGCGGCCGCACCGGTGTCGGCGGCGGCCTCAGCCTCTGGTGGTGACATGGATACCCGGCACTTCCTCCCCGATGTTCAGGCGCAGTTCCGCTCCCTCAATCGCAGCGGCGAGCGCATCGGCGTGCGGGATGGCTTCACCCGCGACTTCCGGGACAAGCGCTACACCGTGTTCCATCAGGCAGGCGGAAAGAACAATCACTTTCAGGGCATCGAGCGGGTGGGCCGTCACCTGCTGGTCACGGGCAGTTTCCCCTACGGGAAGCGCCGCGCGGACCTTCTCGTCTTCCGGCTCGACACGCGGCCGAGCGATCCCGGGCCCTGGGGCTCGAACCTCAGGCTGACTCGTGTCCCCCGACCCGCGGATGCCCTCGTCAACTACTACAAAATCGACGGCGACTACTGGCACCCCGGCGGCCTCGACCTGATGGACGACATCGCCGTCATCCCGCTCGAGCGCTTCGACAACACCTCGGTGATCACCTTCCTCGACGTGTCGAATCCCGATCGGCCGGTCCGCCTGAAGCACGACATCGTGCGGAAGGACGCGAAGGCCGGCGCCTGCGCGATGACCGCGCTCGCCGACGGCCGGCTGCTCCTCGCCGTCTGGAGCGACAGCGACAAGGTCGACAACCCCCGCCTCCACCTCGACCTCTACCGCTCGGCCGGTCCCGATGTGAGCAGCGGATTCACCATGGTGGCCCAGTTCTTCCCCGCCGCCGCGCACCGGTTTGCCCGCAAGTACCAATCCCTCGACTTCGTGTGGCAGCGGAGCACGGCCGGCGAGTCGCTGTACCTCATCGGCTTCGAGAACACCTCCGAAGCCCAGCCCAACCCGCTCGATCCGGGAAAGAACACCGCCTACCTCTTCGAGGTAGACCTATCGGCCCTGCCGAATGCCGCCCGTGCCCGCAGCCCCGCGACTCTGCCAACCGGCTTTCTGCGCTATCGCGACGAACGGGAGTTCGAGACCAGCGGTAACTGGTGCAACATGGACGCCGGCGCGTGCGCCTACGTGGACAGCAACCAGCAGCTCATCGTCTACTCGGTCTTCCACTTTCTGGCGAAGATCGGCGGCGGTGGCGGTGACGACCCGGTCTTCAAGTGCCTCGAGTTCCGGGCCACCGACTTCTCTACTGTCGCACTGATCGAGGATGGTTGGGTGGATCTCTACGAGCAGTCCGGATTGGTCGGCCGTCGTCTCGCTATCCTCGGCCCCTGGACCGCATCCATCCAGGACACCAGCCACGTCTTCGCCGACGACCTGCCGTTCACCGTCACCCGCTCGGTCCGCTACCAGCTCCCGGTCGGCACCTCGTTCGTGCTCTACCCGCTGACGGACTTCAGCGGCGGACCGGCTCTGGTGCTTCAGGGCTCGGGCGAGGTAAAGGAGCTGGACGTCCTCGGCACCAGCTTCACGGGAGTCTTCGGCTCTTGCCGACTGCTGCCGACGTCGGTGGCCATCGCACTGCCGAACGCAGTGATCCACTAGGACGGCGAAACGGGGCGGCGGGTCGACGGCGAGACTGCTTTCGACCACGAGCCTGTGTTCGACAACCGACCGGTGGGCGCGAGCGACGAGGGTGGGGGCACCGCAGGGGCGCGTTGAGAACGCGCAGAGGAGGAGACCGGGCGGCAGTTTGCCCGGGCTCCGACCGGAGCGTTCGTCAGCGCCCCGGAGGAGCCCCCACCCTCGTCGCTCGCGCGGAGCACCCACCCTCAAACACCGAGAACCCGATCCGCCGCGAGATGAGCCAGCGCCATCGCCGTCATCTGCGGATTCACCCCACATCCCGCCGGAAACAAGCTCGCGTCCGCCACGAACAGATTCGGAAAGTCGTACAGCGAGAACCCCGGCGACACTACGCTCCGCAGCGGATGCCGCCCGAGCGCATTCCCGCCCTGCGGATGCGCGGTGCTCAAGGCGAGATCCGCGGGTCCATGGATGCTGTTCCGGAACGCCGCCACATCCGCGTCCCGGTGATCGCTCCGGATGTACACCGGCATCCGCGAGGCGGGGAACACCTTGAGCGCGCCGGCCTTGAAGAAGACGTCCGCCACGTTGACCGTGCCTTCCACCATCTGTCTCAGCTCCGCAGTCCGACAGCGACAGCACCGGCTCGCCATGCGGCCCGATCTCCCCCCGGTTGCCGGTCGGCACGACCACACCGCACGCGGCCAGGTGCGCGTACTGCCGCATGATCTCCGCGTGCGCCCCCAGCCATTCGGGCAGCGCGATCGCGAGCGAGGCCGGATAGTGGAACCAGCTCTCCAGCAGCCGCCCGTCCTGCCCCGCGTACACGCAGCACATCTGGATACCCGGCTCCCGCGGGCTCGGCCCCGGCTTGGGCTCGGCGGGCATGAAAGCGAACACCGGGAGGACGACGTTCGCCGAGATCCGTTTGCCCACCGGACTCAGAACCTGGAAGACGCTTCGCATGAGGATCTTGCTGCTGGCGATCGGGCCGGCGGCCAGCACGAACTTGTCGGCCCGGATGCTGACGTCTTTGCCCTTCGCCAGGTCCCTCGCTTCCAGCGAGCGCACCTGCCGGCTGAAGAGCGTGGTTCGAAAGCGCAGCGCGCGAATGTTGGGTGCCATCGCCGCATTCGCGCGCAGGGCTCGCTCGAGATAGCTCGGCTTTCCGCTTTTGGCGTTCCCGTGCAGGCCGCCCGTCTTCAGGCCGAAGCGGCACCCGACGTTGCATCCGCCGCAGCCGATGCACTCCGCCACCACCGAGAGGTCGAGATCGTCCACCCTCAGGCCGAGCTTGCGCGCGCCCTCGACGAACGCCGAGGTCCGCCATCCTCGGCTGCCCTGAGCGGCCGCCGGACTGATGTCGAGATCGAGGGCGACCTGATCGAGTCCCCGCTTCAGCGAGTCCCACTCGACCGGAAACTCGAACTGGTCGCGCCACTCCTGCCAGCGTCCTTGCGGGATACGGAGGTGGATCGCGTTGTTGACCATGGGACCGCCGCCGAACACGCGCGCCTGGAGGACGTTGATGAAGGCGAAGCCTCCCGGCCGGAGCACCGAGTCGAGTCGAGGCAGGGCCGGCTGGACCGCCGCGTTTCGGTAGAGCTGCCGCAGCGCCTGGTCGTCGCGTGTCGAGAGATTCCTCGGACTCATCCACGGGCCGTCGTCCACGATCAGCACCTTGGCCCCCTTCTCCGCCAGCCGGGCGGCGACCAGCGCACCGCCGGCGCCCGAGCCCACCACGCAGACGTCGTATGTCTTGTCGAGCGCTGGTGGGTTCGGCGGTGGCACGTCCGGTTGCGGGTGTCCGTTGGGCACGGTGAAGCCGACGTGGGCGCGGGCGGGCGCGCGCGAGTACGTCACCAGCCAGCCGAGGCGAGCGACCAGCGACACGAGATCGTGGAGCACCGGATCGTCCCAGAGCTGCTCCAGCACACCCTGCCGGCCGGCGAGATCGAGCTCGTGGAACGGCCGGCCCCGCGCCCGCGCGCGCGCATCGATCTGCTCGAGCACGAAGCCGAACAGGGCTCGGACCGAGTCCTGCACTCCCTGGAGATACGTCTGGATGTCGCTGGTGATCTCGCGAGGATTGTCCAGCGGCGGTGCGCCCGGCGGGGTGAGATGGCTGAGCTGTAGCTCGACGAATGCTGCGACTGTCTCTGGTCGTATGGTCATCGCCGCGTGCTCAGCGTGTCGGAGGTCCCGTATAGGCCGAGGGCCGCAGGCGCGCCAGGATGAAGAAGCCGAGGAAGGGTCGGATGAATTTGTTCAGCTGCCCGTAGCTCTTCCCGAGCAGGAGGTCATGATTGGCTGGATCGGGGTAGACCAGGTAATCGACCGTGTACCTGACGGGGTCGAAGACCGAGTACCCCGGCCACTGCCTGTAGTCGATGGCCAGCGTCCGGGGATAGATCGCGTCCGCGAGGTCGGGACCGGGGAGCACCTTGAAGAAGTAGTAGCGGATCGGCTCGTTGTTCTTGAGCTTCGGCAGCCAGGGCTTGTCCCGTCCGTTCTGCTCGACGGGCATGTTGTATCCCCAGGAGGTGGGCCCGCCGGTTCCGCCGTAGAACCCCTTGATGAACTTTCGGGTTCCGAGGACGTCGGTCAGCGGCTGGATGTTCCAGCCGCGGAACTCGTAGCCGACCAGATCGGACGCGGAGGGTATCGCGCCCGAGGCCATGAGTGGCTCGAGCCGGCGGTTGTCGTAGGTCGTCAGTTCATCGAACGTGAGCGGCATTGCAGGGCTACAGTAGGAAATGCCGAGGGGATGCGCCAGACTGGATCTGCGGGTCGGCGCCGGGGCTCGCCTAGCAGGGATCGGGCTGGGCGCTACTCCGGGGCGCTGAAGCCCGCTCCGGTCGGAGCCCGGGCAAACTGCGCCCGGTCTCCTCCTCTGCGCGTGCTAACGCGCCCCTGCGCAGCGCCCAGCCCGATCCCTGCTCCCGACAAGATCTTCATGACGAACGGTCTGCGGCTAACAGTGCCCTCCACGGGCGCCTACCTACTCCGCCGACAGCGCGATTGCCGGGTCCACCCGCGCCGCCCGCCGCGCCGGCACCCAGCACGCCACCGCCGCGACGACCACCAGCACCAGCGGCACCGACACGAACGTCGTCAGGTCCGCCGCTGGCACCCCGAAGAGCTGGCGCTCGATCGCCGCGCGCCGGCGTACGCCGCCATCAGACCCAGCCCGGTGCCCGCCGCGACGATCCGAAGCCCGCGGCCCAGGACCAGACGTACCACCTCGCCCCGTGCCGCGGCCAGCGCCATTCGGATCCTCGAAGAGATCACGGCGGATCTGGCGGCCTTGGGATATCCTTGAGGTTCGTAAGCCGCGAACCCGACGTTAGCCCGGTCAAGGAAATTGAGGACGGAGGCGACGGATGAGTTCGCCCCCGCCCAGTGGTCGTCCGCTTCAAGTCCGTCGGCCCGGATTCGCTGATCTGCCGTACGGAGCCTAGAGCTATGGCCGCCAGGCAGGGTGCGTATCCTCCCCCGGATCATTCGTGAGACGGGTCTGCTCGGAGCCGTCGGCGTTCATGACGTAGATTTCTGAGTTCCCATCCCGGCGGCTGGTGAACGCGATCCGCGTCCCGTCCGGCGACCAGCTGGGCTGCGAGTTGTTGAACTCGCCGCTGGTTAGCGCGGTCGCGTCCCCCCCGCTGGCCGCCACCGTGTAAATCTGCCGCATCTCTTGCGGGTCCAGCCGCGGATCGAGGCCTCCGTCGAACGCGACCCGGGAGCTGTCGGGGGACCAGGCGAGCCCACCGATCGATCCGGGGAAGCCTTTCAGGATCACGGTCTCAGGGCCTCCGTCAAGCGGGCGCACGAGGATGCGGGTGCTGTCCACGTCGCCGCTCCCTCCGCGTCCGGCATAGGCAAGCCGGGTTCCGTCAGGCGACCAAGTGGGATTCCAATGCGGCACCGTGTCGGAGCTGACCTGACGCTCGTCGCCGGCTTGGTCGACCACCCACACCTGCGCGGGGCCGAACTCTTCGACGTCGCTGTCGGAGTAGGCCACTTGGCGGCCGTCACGCGACCACTCGGGCGCGTCGAATTCGTGAACAAGGAACAGCGTGTCCAGTACACCGCTGGCGATCACGAGCGTCGAGAAGGCAGCGAAGGTAATGTCCTCGTCCTTCGGCTGCGAAAGGAAGCTCAGGGTGACGCCGTCTGGCAGCCATCGCAGCCCGAAAATGACCCCATCCTGCAGGCCGCGATCCGGACGGAGGCCGGTGCCGTCCTGGTTCATCAGGTAAACGCGCATGGGCGCATTGCCATCGAACGGCGGCCGATCGGTCACGAATGCGATCTCGTGTCCGTCACCCGCTGGCGCCGCCGCGGCACATGCTACCGCAAACACCACATCAGCGGTCGCGCCGGTGCCGAGATTCACTTCACGAGACAGATCGCTCTCCGGCATGCCGTCGATGGGACCGCAGTTGGACGTGAGGTCGGAGAGAACGACTGAGTGGTGTCCCGAGACCACCCTAGCTGCGTACACTCCGTTGGGACTCGCGCGGGAAGGCTCCAGAACATTGTCGATCAGGATCCTGTAGCCGTTCGGGTCGATATCCGCGCCGGTCGTGCTGATCGAGACGCGCATCGTGGCACTGGTCGCCTGGCAGGTCACCTCGAAGCTCACCCTGGTCGTGTCGTCCGGCGTCGCCGAGACCGTCCGTACGCTGTCACCGGACAGTGCGCAATTTCTTGCCACATCGGACAGGCGTACCTCGTGCGGCGCATCCTGGCTCACGAGCACCATGAGTGAGTCGACTGCCGCGACTCGTCCCATCACCCCCCCATCCACACGTACGACGTACCCGTCGGAATCTGCGCTGGGGCCCGTCGTGGCCGTACTGATAGCCAGGGCCGTGACCCCAGTCGATGTCGGCTCGCCGCAGCTCGCCACGCTGAGGGCAGCCGCAACGAGGACTACCTTCCGTATCCACGAGGTCACGGTGCCCAGCTCGGGTAGACGCTCCAGTGAGAGCCGGCCGTCAGTTGACGTGTGCCGGTACCGTCTGCGTTCACGATGAACAGATCCGAGAGCTTACCAACCGCGGCGTCCTGCTCTCGACCGTATATCACCCGGCTGCCGTCAGGCGACCAGTCGACGCTGGAGTACTCCGCGACCGACTTCGTGAGCTGGACTAGTTGCCTATCGGCCTGGCGCAGGGCGTAAATCTCCGCCTCGTCAAATGGGGCGCCGTCAGCTCGTTTGATGAACACGAGCGAGCTCCCGTCGGGTGACCAGCTGACCGCGTCGTAGCGCGCTGGATTGTTCGTGACGTTCACCGGCGCAGCAGTGCCGGACGGATCGATCAGGTACAGATCACCCACGCCCGAGTTCTTCCTGACGTCGGCAACGATCCAGCGCCCGTCGGGAGACCAGTCCATTACAGTGAAGCCGTCGGCGTCCGGGATGGCCTCGGGGCCGGCGATCAACCTCGGGTGCCTGCCGTCAGCATCGACGATCCGCACGAACGAAGCGAGGCGATCAAAGTCGTCCCACCCCATCGCAATTCGCTGTCCGTCCGGTGACCAGGTGGCGCCGGAAGGAGAGCCGTGAAATCGTTGACGACCAACGTATCGACTCTGAGGGTACGAACATCCACCACTGCTAGCCCGAATGCCTCTTGGGCGAAGAGAAGCTTGCTCCCATCCGGGGACCACTGGCCCCCCTCTCCGGTAGCCACCTGCCTCGCGCGTTCGCCGGTCGGATCCATCACGAAGACGCCGGTCCCTCCGTCCGTAAGCGCCGCAGTGAATGCGATCGAGCGGGCATCGGGGCTCCAGGCGGGCGCTCCCTCAGTGACGTCGGGCGTATCGGTCAGATTGCGGAGTTCGGTCCCGTCTGGGCCCTGCAAAAACAGGTCGCTTCGGATGATGTTGAAGTCAGCATCCACGTCATGTCGGAGAAACGCGATCGTCCCCCGCAACGGCGGCCAGCAGGAGACCTCGAAGAGCACGGAGGCCGGCGTTTCACCTGCCACCGTCAAGACCTGGGGGTTCGCGCTCCGGACCTCGCAGTTGGCGGCCACCCCACCGAGGCGCACCGCGTGCGAGCCCTCGGCGAGGCCCTCGAAGGCAACGCTGTCTGTCGCGGCCAGAGCCTTCTCCGGCAGGGCATCCACTATTGCCGAGTAACCGTCCGAGTCGAGGTCCGCACCCGCAGTCGAGACCCCCACTACGATGCTGCCTGTCGCGGCGGTCGAGGAGCAAGCCACCGCGAAGGTGGCGTGGGCTTCGG
>CAWILD010000017.1:0-377653 GCA_963836815.1 uncultured Gemmatimonadales bacterium
GACGTATTGTGATCGTAGACCGCCCGGTCCCAGCCGACCAGATCCATCTTGTTCACGACCACGGCGAGCTGACTGATGCCGAGAAGCGAGACCATGTAGCCGTGGCGCCGGCTGTTCTCCTGGACGCCTTCGGCGGCATCGATCACGAGCAGGGCCGCCTCGGCGCGGGCGGCGCCGGTGATCATGTTCTTCAGGAACTCGATGTGGCCCGGGCGCGTCGAGGATCAGGTATTCACGCTTGCGCGTCTTGAAGAACACCCGGGCGGCGTCGATGGTGATGCCCTGCGCCTGTTCGTCCTTGAGCGCGTCGAGCAGGAAGGCGTACTCGAACGGCTTGGAGTTCAGCTCGCACTGGGCCCGCACCTGCTCGAGCTTGCCCTCGGGGAGCGAATGGGTGTCGGCGAGCAGCCGGCCGATGACCGTGCTCTTGCCGTGATCGACATGGCCGACGATCACGATGTTCATCCGCTGGGCCGTCGCGGCGGGCACGGCCATGCGTGGTTCCGAAGAGGCGATCGAGGTCGACATGCTGTAGGCGACAATCCTCCGTAAGCGTCGAGAGCGGTGCGCAGTCTACACGCTGTTCCACCCGGCAGCAACGGCGTTCGGGAGCCGTCCTGCCAGGGAGAGTCAGTTCGCGAGATCTGCGCGGTGCTACCGCCGGGGGCGTCTCACTGCTCCTGCGCCGCGTAGTCGTACGGGTAGTAGTAGTCGCCTTCCTTCGCGACCTCGCCACCCGGATCGTTCAACACCGTTCCGACCACGCGGGCACCGACGTTGGCGAGCTGCTGATATGCCCGTTGGGCGGCGTTCCGGTCGGTGGTCCCGGCCCGGACGACCAGGAGCACACCGTCGGTCAGCGACGCCACGATGCCGGCGTCAGCGGTCGCCAGCACGGGCGGGGTATCGAGCACGATGATATCGAACTGTTCCTGCAGCTCCTGCAGCAGGACCCGCATGCGGGTGCTGCTGAGCAGGTTGGCGGCGTTCATCGGCAACGCGCCGCACGGCAGCACCGACAGCCGCGCCACCGACGTCTGCCGGATGGCGGGGGGCGGCGGCGAGTCGGGATTGCCCGAGGCCGTCAGGAGCTCCATCAGTCCCGGGGCACGCGGCACGTGGAACAGCCCGTGGACGCGCGGCCGGCGGATGTCGCAGTCGACCAGCAGCACCTTGAGCCCGTCGTAGGCCAGGGTGACCGCCAGGTTCGCGGCGGTGAGCGTCTTGCCCTCGCCCGGAGCGGCGCTGGTGACCACGAGGGTCTTGAGCGTCTCGCCGCCATCGGACCAGATCAGGCTCGTCCGCAGGTTGCGGAAGGCCTCGATGCCGATGGAGAACGTCTGATCGCCCGCCATTGGCGAGCCGGCCTCCGGCTCGCCCTTGCCGGCGCCGAGCAGCTTGCGGAAGTGGGAGCCGCCATGAGCGCGAGCCGCTGGTGATCCGCGGAATGACCGCGAGCCCGGGGACCCGCAGCACGGCCTCCAGATCCTCGGGACGGCGGACCGAGGTGTTGAGCGCCTCGAGCGTGTAGGCGAGGATCAGACCCAGCAGCGAGCCCGAGAAAGAGCCCAAGGCGCCAGTTTCAGGACCGCACCGCTGATGAGCGGCGTGGACGGGAAGCGGCGCCAGCGCCACGACGTCGATGTCGCCGGCCTCGACCGCCTCGGCCATGCGGGCCTTCTGGTACTCGCCGCGCAGCTCGTCGGCCAGGTTCGGCGAGCGCCGTCGACCCGGCGGTTCAGCCGCATCTCCTCTTCGGCCATGGCCGGGAGGATCTGCATGCTGGCGCCGGTGCGCGCGCGAAGGCCGCCGAGCGCCTTGGATGCGGGCGTCGAGCGCGCCGATATGGCTGCTCACGGCCTGCACCAGCTGATCCTGGGTGGACTTGGCCAGGGCCTTCAACTGGACCACGTCGGGATTGTTGGGCGCGGCCCGCCAGGGACCGGTCGTCATCGAATCGAGCGCGGACCTGGTAGCTCAGGAGCTGCTGGTAAAGCCCGCCGATCGCGGGGTTGTCGCCGATCGCGGGGGAGGTGGCCAGCGCGCGGAGCGCCTCGGCGCGCGTGGCCTCGTCGCTGGTCTTGAGCCGCCCCAGCAGGGTGCTGAAGGTGCGCCGGTCGGCGTCGAGCTCGCTCGATCTGCGGGCGTCGAGCTGCGAGCAGCGCGGTCTGCTGCGCCTCGAGGCCGTCGCGCGAGCTCGCGAGCTGCTGCCGGCTCCGGAAGGAGGCCGAGCTCGGCCTGCGCCCGCGCCAGCATGCTGTCGGTCTGGCTCAGCTGCTCCGCCAGGAACTCCCGGCGGCGGCGCGAGCGCTCGCGCGCCCACTGGACGTTCAGCGCCTGAAAGGCATGCACGGTGGAGTTGACGATCCGCTGGGCCGTCCGCGGATCTTCGGCGATGTAGCGGACATCGATCACGTCGGTGGCTTCCCGCCGGGTGACCAGCAGCCCGGCCACGAAGCCGTCGATGACCGCTCTCGCGCGACCGGATGCCCAGGATCGCGGTCTCGACACCCGGGACGGGAGCGCACCGCGAACTGCACCACGCCGAGATTGACGAGCTGCCCGTAGGGAACGGTGACCTGCCGCTCCCCGCGCCGCGCGCTGCACGTCGTTCTCGCGGAACACCATTCGACCGAGTCGCCGGCCGCGCGCGGATCGACCGTCACCCGCGTCAGCTCCTCGAAGGAGAACTCCGGCGTCCAGCTGGCGAGCTGCAGGCCAAGGCTGTCCACCACGACGCCGGCCACCGCGCGGCTGCGCAGCGAGCTCGATGATCGACAGCAGCGGATCGGTCGTCTTGACGAGGCCGGGCTCGGACTCGTCGTCGCCGGTGAGCGTCTGGCGTTCGCCCGCCAGCCGGAGCATGGCCGAGGCCTGATAGGCCGGCGGGCGTCTGCGATGCCAGGAACAGCCCCACCAGCGTCCCGAGCACGGCCATGCCGAGAATCAGCAGGTACCGCCGGCGCAGCACGGTGAGTGCCTGGCGGAACGAGACCGTGCCGGCGACTTCGGCGTACTCCACGGGCCGCATCGGCGGCTCGTAGTGGCCGGGCAGCTGGCGGTTGGGGGGCAGAGGGCGCATAGGGCCTGTCAGTTGCTCTGGCGCGGTCGATGAGCAGGGCGATCGAGGCGATGGACCCAATGATGCCCAGCGCCGGCACAAGGAAGTCGCGGAAGAAGGACCTCCTGTGGTCGACGACGATCTGGTCTCCGGAGCGCACCGGAATCGTGCCGGCGCCGCTGCCCGGATCGGTGAGGTTGACGACGAGCTCCTGCTGCCGCCCGCCGCTCGAGCCGGAGCACCCGGACCCGGTTCGGAGCGCCATCCTCCGTGGTGCCGCCGGCCCGCGCCACGGCCTCGCCGATGCTGGTCTCGGGACGCACGGCGAAGACCTGCGGCCTGGTGACCTCGCCGGACACGGCCACCCTCACCAGCGGCTCCATCACGAACTCAGGGTTGGCCTCGAACTGAGTCAGGAATCTGCGAAGGTTGGCCTCGGCGGTGGCGTAGGGCACCCCGGCCACCTTGACCAAGCGGAACAGCGGATGGGTGATCGTCCCGTCCGGCGCTATGACGAAATCGCCGCTGAACTCGGGCTTGCGCCACACCACGATTCGAACGGAATCCCCCGGCGTCAGCACCGCCTGCGCCTGCCCTGGCGAGGCCTCCTGTGCGGCGGCGGGAAGCGAGAACACGACGGAGGTGAGCAGGAAGAGGGAGGCCAGGGTTCGCATAAACCTCGCGGACGGATAGGGTGGTGGACCGGGTTACGGCCCGACAAGTGCCCGAAATTGCGGGCGTATTGAGCACGTTCTATGCCCCAAGTCTCGGGGCCACACAGGCGTGGCCGCCGGCTACGCAACGCAATCTATAATGGGCGGATCGCCAAGGCACCTCAGGCCCGGGCAGGGGCACGCAGGACCTGTGAAGGGTGAGCAGGAATTCGGCTACTGCCTGGAAGACGTGGCAGGGCTGACGATTAGGGGCACAATGCCCACGCGTGGTGTTAGGTCAACAGTGTGGCGCGCAATGGGGCTCTTATTGCCTCCTACAGGGCCTCGAGGGGAGCTTGGCCAGCGAATCGACAATCTCGGCGAAGGAGGCCATCCACCGGTGATCTCGAACACACCATCGTCGTGAGTGCGGACTTGACGAGGCCAGGTCCCATGCCCTCTATATACTCGCGCTCGCCGGGGAATGGTTAAAGCCTTTTCCGGCATCCCACGGGAGAGCGGCCACCTGGACCCCAACATGCAAACTTCTCGCATGTGCCCCGAGCCGTACCTATCGAGAATCGCCTTCGTCGTGACCCGGGCAAATCCCATCGGCGGGGCTCAGATCCACATCCGGGACCTGGCCGTGAGCATGAAGGCACAGGGCCACGCGCCGACGATCATCCCCGGCGGAGGCGGGCCACTGGTCGACGTGCTCCGCGAGGCGGGGATCCCGTCATGGTGCTCAGGCACCTCACTGTCCCCATCCGGCCGCTCAGCGATTTCCGGGCACTGCGTGAGATTCGCTCGGCCTTGCAGAGGTGGGTCCGGACATCGTCGCCGTGCACTCCTCCAAGGCGGGAATCCTGGGCCGGATCGCCGCACGGGGCCTGGGCATTCCGGCAGTGCTCACGGCGCATGGGTGGAGCTTCACCCCGGGGATCTCGGCCATCCCGGCGGCTGGGTACCGTAGATCGAGCGCCTCGCCGGCCCGCTTGGCCAGCCGGATCATCACCGTGTCGGAGTTTGACCGCCAATTGGCGATCAACGCCGGTATCGCCGGCGCGGCCCGAATCGTCACGGTCTACAACGGCATCCCCGATGTTCCGCCATCGCTGCGTGCCGATCCGGGCGGTACGCCGCCGCGGCTCGTCATGGTGGCCCGATTCGGGCCACAAAAGGACCACCGCACGCTCTTCCGCGCCTCGGCGGGCTCAGGGATCTCCCCTGGGAGCTCGACCTGGTCGGCGACGGTCCGCTCACGGCCGAGATGGAGTCGCTGGCCGCCTCGCTCGGCCTCGAGCGAGCGGGTTCGATTCCTGGGCCAGCGTTGGACGTCCCGGAGATTCTCGGCCAGGCCCAGGTCAGCGTGCTCGCCACCAACTGGGAAGGATTCCCCCTGAGCATACTCGAGGCGATGCGGGCCGGCCTCCCGGTCGTAGCCACGGCGGTTGCCGGCGTGGCCGAGTCGGTGCGGACGGGAGACCGGCTATCTGGTGCCCCGGGGCGATGCGACAACCCTGCGGGACCGGATCAGGCGCCTGCTGCTCGATCCCGAGTTGCGCCGGCGGCAAGGCGCGACCGGACGCTCCGAGTTCGAGCGCCGGTTCACTCTGGACACCTTCGTCGACAAGACCGTCGCCGTATATCAGGACATCCTGGCCGAACGCGGCGGTGTCCAGAGGCGCACCCCTGGCGCCGAGCCGCGCCCGCGCCGCCTCGCCCGCCCCTGAGCGGCCCTAGACCCCGGTCGCTTGCCTTTACCTCTCTACTGGCTAGGCTTCCGCGCAGGATTTCCGGGGCAGCTTCGCCAATGAATCGGCGACCGTCCGCAGCGCCTGCTGTATCTCGGGCTATCGTAGTAGGCCTGCTCGAAGCGCCACATGTTGAGGGCGCAACCGGCCGAGCCCAATCAGGCCCCAGTCCCGCACTCGCTGGGGTGACATCGGGCAGAGGTTGCCGCTCAGGTCGTTGCCATACTTCTCGCAGGTAGTTCCCGGCGTGCCCGCCGTGGAGCACGTTTCAGCAGCGGTTGGCAGTGGATTCTCATCGGCGGGTGACCGCCGTCACGGTCACTGGAGTCGGACGGCGATATCTAGCGATTCCGCCCCCTAAGGAAGGGTCTCGTGTCGCTTCAGACGTCGCCCCGCACCGTCCTCGTCGTGGATGACGAGGAAATCGTACGCATCCTCATCACGCGCGCGCTCACCGAGGCCGGCTATCGCGTCGTCCAGGCAACGCACGGTGCCGCCGCGCTGGCCTATCCTCGAGGACGAGTCGAACGCGGTCGATCTCGTCGTCTGCGATCTGGTGATGCCCGGGCTTAGTGGGCGCGGATCTCGCGCGGTGGCTCACGGCGCATCGCCCCGACCTTCCGATCCTCTTCATCTCGGGCTATCCGCTCGCGCTACCTCGAGGCGCACGACCTGCACGACCCCGCGATCCCGCTGCTCCGGAAGCCGTTCCTGCCGTCGCGACTGATCGAGTCGGTGGAAGAGGTGCTGACGATGGTGGGCGGGCGCTAGATCTCCCAGTTCGACATCACGATGGCGTCTCGCGCCGGCCGGGAAGGCTGGCCGGGCAACAGCATGCGCAGGTCGGTCCAGTGGACGCGATAGCCGCGGCTCACCAGCCGTTGGTAGGGCGCCACGAATTCGGTCTGACAGCGGATGGCCACGCGTGAGACCTTCTCGCCGGTGGCCGCGGCCGGCAGGGCATCGAGGATCCGGTCGAAGGCACGGAGATCCCGGGCCACGAGCTTGAGCACGCGGAGCTCGTCCTTCGGCCGGCCCGCAGCGAGCGGCGTCGAGTGCCACAGGGCGAACCCCGCGAGCTCGTTCCCGTCCCGCACCAGGGTCGCGTCGCCGATCGCGAGCTCGCGGGTGAGAGCGAGCTCGCGGGTGAAGTCCACGCCAGGCAGAAGCGATTGGGTGAGCTGCCGGCACTCGTCGATCGCCACTCCGACCGACCGGCCCGCCACGGGAAAGAAGCTCCGCGTCACTCGGTGCCAACGGTCTCCGGGGCACGTCGTGGACCAGCGTGACCGTGAGGTGCGACGGCACCAGGCCCAGGCGGCTGTAGAAGCCGATGTTGTCCACGGTCCGGGGCATGGTCTCGAGGCCGATGACCGCGCATCCCTGGCCCCGAAGCCAATCGATGCCCAGACGCACCATGGTCGAGCCGAGCCCCTCGGATTGCCGGTCAGGCCGCACGGCCAGGGGTCCCATCCAGCCCTCGGTCCCGGAGCGATGCACCATGTTGAAGGCCACGAGGTGCCCGTCGCCGTCACGCCAGACCATCGCGCCGTCGCCAGCGTCGTCGATCGCGTAACGCCAGACCAGCGGGTTGAGCTGCGGAACCCGCACGCCGACGAGCCCGTCACGGCTGTACCGGTCGGTGAACGCCTCAGCGAACACCCGGTTGAGGGGATCGATGTCCCGCGCCGTGGGACGGTCGGGCCCGCGGACGCTTCGGTCAGGCCGCCACATCGTGTCCCCCGAGCGGCTCGTCGCGGACCGTCGCGACGCCTCGAGCCAGGTCCACGCCCACCCGTACGACTCGGTCGAAGCCTTCGCGCACCGAGTCCACATGGGTGATCAGAATGACCTGCGGGAAGCGGTCGGCTAGGCTCCGGAGCAGGTCGAGCACGGCGGTACGGCGATCCTCGTCGAGAGATCCGAAAATCTCGTCCAGAATCAACAGAGAGAGTGGCTGCCCGGCGCGCTCCGCGATCATCTGACTGATCGCGAGCCGAAGCGCCAGGTTGGCGACGTCCTCCTCGCCACCGGAGATGACGGCCTTCGGATCGCCATCGTCCAACAGGGTGGTGCCGTAATCTTCGTCCAGCTCGAGGTCGGTGTACCGGCCGTTCGTGAGGTCACGAAGGAATCCGGATGCGAGCTCGGAAAGGTCGGGGCGCAGGGTGGCATTGAGCTCCGTCCGCAGGTCGGTGAGCGCGCGATCGAGCTCCTGGTGCAGGGCGAGATCGTTGGCGGTCGTCGCGGCCTCCCGTTCCCGCTCGGCCCGCTCGGCTCGCCGGCGGGCTACGGCGTCGACGGCCTCTCCGGCGGCCGCGCGCTCGCCCCGGGCGCGCACCAGCGCGACCTCCGACTCGCGACGCTCCCGCTCGGCGACCTCCACGGCCTCTCGGGCTTCGGTGTAGGCCTGCTCGCTGTATCCCAGGTCCCGATGCTTCGCCCTCAGCGCCTGGGCTCGCTCGGCGACACCCGCCCGATCCCGGGTGACGACCGAGAGCTCGCCCGCGAGGGGAGCCGCGCGGTCGGCCAGGACCTTGAGCCGCTCCGCCTCGAGCGCCACTGGCTCGAGCGCCTTGATCCGCGCGGTGATGTCGCCGTGACGCGCCTCGTCATACGCGCCGTCCTTGCCCGCGAGCGCCGACTCCAGCTCCCCTACGCGGGCCTCCAGCTGTCGCCGCTCATCAGTCAGCCTGCGTCCCTCCTGCGCCTGCGCCTCGAGCCGGCCGAGCTCACCGGTCGCGGCCGACAGCTCCGCCTCCATCACGGTGCGCCGGCGCTCCAGCTCCACCACATCCGGCGGCTCTTCCTGCAGCTGCTCGATCCGCTGCTTGTAGTAGTTGCCGTTGGACACGACCTCCTCCATCTGGCGGTCGAGCAGCCCGAGCACCTTCTCATACCCCGCGCCCAGGGGTCGGGTGCACGTCGGGCAGTTGCCTTCCGGTCCGGCCTTCACGAGACGCTGACGCTGGTCCTTGAGCTCCTGGTACTGGTCGAGCAGGCCCTGGCGCTTGGTTCGCGCATCCTGCGCGTCTCGGACCCACGCGGTCCTCGCGTTCTCGACATCCAGCGCCAACGCGGTAAGGGAGGCGCGGAGATCTCCCACCCGATCTCGAGCCGAGCCGAGCAGCGGGAGCCGTCGGAAGGCCGGCGGTGCGCTCCTCGACCGAGGCGAAGTGCCGCCGGACCTCCTCGAGCTGGGCGATGGTCCCCTTGCGCCGGGCGAAGGCCTCGGCCTGACGGTCGAGGACACGCGCTTCCTCCCGCAGGGCCGCCAGCGGCGCGAGTTGTTTCCTCACGTCATCGAGCCGCGCAGCCGCGGAGCCGGCTTCCTCGCCCTCGCGCCGCAGCCGCTCGATGCGCTCCTCCGCTGCCTGGACCTGATGATCCGCCACCCGGAGGTCGGCCTCGAGGGTGAGCGCGGTTTCCCGGAGCCGTTGCAACTGCTCCCAGCGTGGCCGCGCCTCCGTCAGCCGCCGCTCGACCAGCGGTGAACCGCTCGGCGGTTTTCGCTTCGGCCTTGGTGGCGGCGGCAAGGCGATCGGCCGCGCGCGCGGCCTCGGCATCGAGCCCCGCCAGATCGCCGAGCGTCGCCTTGAGGGCTTCGAGCCGCGCCCGGAGCGCGGAGCGCTTCTCCTTGAGCCGCTCCTGCGCCGAGCGGATCCGCTCGTAGCCGAGCACGCGGGAGAGGAACTGCGCGCGCTCGGTCGCGGTCATGGCGGCCATCACCGCGAGCTCTTTCTGCCCCGTGAAGTAGGTGTTGAAGAACTCGTCGCGGGTCATCCCGAGCAGCCGGGTGACCCGGTCGGTCACCGATGCCAGGCTGTTCGCGATGGGTGCGGAGTCGCCATCCTGATAGAGCTCGGCGCCGTGGAGCGAGCGCACGATCCGGTAATGGTGCGGGCCGAGCCCGAATTCCATCTCGACTTCCACCTTGGCGCGCGGGGGAGCCCCACGGCGCCGGATCGAGTCCCGGCTGCCGCGGGCCGCAGGCATGCCATACATCGCCCAGGCGATGGCCTCGAGAATCGTGGTCTTCCCCGCCCCGTTCGGCCCGATGATCCCGGTGAGCCCAGCGCCCAGCTCGAGCTCGGTATTCTCGTGCTGCCGAAAGTTGACGAGTCGGAGGCGGTTGATCTGCATCAGCCCCCCACCACGTCGCGTTCGACCGAATCCATCAGATCCTGTCCCAGCCGCACGAAGGCCTCACGGTCGAGCTCGGCGGGAAGCGGCCGGCGACTGAGGTAGGACGCGACCAGCTCGGGCAGGGTCTGCCGGCGTCCGGGCGACCCCACGCCGACGACGCGCTGCACTTCCGGACGGCGCAGATCCAGATGGAAGTGCAGCGCCTCGTTCTTGAACGCCCGGATGGCGGCGTGGTCCAGCTCCCGGGCGACGTGGCGGGGAATGTCGTAGACCCGGAGTCGTACGATCCGGTCGGCGATGCCGCCGGCGATCGCGCGCAGCCGCTCCGCGATCTGCGCACTGACCCAGGCCGCGTTCCGCCCCTCGGCCCGGATCGGCTCGAGATCGAGAATGCGACGGCCCGGCGGCAGCGGCATCCGCTTCACGCCGCCGTCTTCCAGATCCGCCAGCAGCCAGCCCTTGCCCCGGACGCCGCTGTCGGATTCGAGGGCCAGCTCGCCCCAGATGTTGGGGCTCACGTACTCGAGCGCCCCGGCATACCATGCCTTGGCGGCGACCTGGTGCTGCACGTGGTAGTGGCCGAGCGCGACGTAGCTCCACTCCTCCGCGCCGAGCTCTGCCAGGCCAACGAGTGCCCCGCCGTACTCCGCGGCGCTTCGGTCCTCGGGAAATACTCCTTCCACCTCGCCGTGCAACACGAGCACGCGGTTCCGCTCTCCGCCTTCGGGCCGAAGCGCCGGGCGGTCGCCGCCGGCGAGCGCCTGGTGCGGCACCGCGAGCACGGAGAGATCGAGGTGCGGGTAGACGAAGCGGCGAGCCTCGTCGGCAGCGACATCCACGCCGAGCTCCTCGAAGAGCCGGAGAATCGAGCCGGTCTCCACCGAGCGCGGCGTGTCGTGATTCCCGGCGATCAGCATGATCGGTGCGTCGGGCAGTGCCTCGCGCAGCCGCTGGAATTGATGGAAGGCGAAGACGATCGCCGAATTGGTGGGGCGAACGGAGTGGAAGAGGTCGCCGGCGACGGCGACGGCGTCGGGTCGCGCCGCGATCACGCCGTCGATCGCGGCGCGAAAGGCCTGCGCGATGTCGGCCTCACGCTGGTTGATGCCGCCCGCCGTCTGCCGGTGGTACTGCCGAATGCCCAGGTGGGGATCGGCGATATGCGCCAGTTTCACCCCCGAAATGTCTCGTAAGTCCTTGTTAAATCAAGGCGCACGAGATCAACGGTAGGCGTCGTCTCCCCGACGGACGGACGGCACGACGCGGCGCGGGGCTGCGGCCTCGCCGTTGACCCGTCGGCCCAGGCAGGCGGTGAAGAAGGCCAGGATGTCGGAAGGGCGCTCTCTCCGAGTGACGCCGAGCGCACGGCGCACGTCCTCTTCGCGGCGTCCGTCCACCAGCTCCCGAATCGCCTCGGAGGAGATTCGGCGGTCGAGCGTGCGAAGCTGCCGGATCACGGCATCCGCAAAGGGCAGCTCTGGCTGCGGGAGGAAAGCGCTCGACGCCTTCCCGGCCGGTGAGGACAGCGGGCCGAGGGAACTTGACGAAGATGGGCTGGGTGAAATGCGGGTGGCGGAGCATCAGCTCGCCCTTCGGCAGCGTGGCGAGCTTGATCTTGGTCGCGGGCGAGATCGTAGCGTACGCCGGCATCGCGAGCTCGTCGGGGTCCATGCGGCCGAAGACGCCCGTGCCGGCGTTCCCGACCACCCGGCGCTGCACCTGAGAGCGGAACTGCTGCGCGGAAAAGAGGACGAGACCCAGATAGCGCCCGCGCTCGGAGAGGTCGAGCAGCATCTTGCGTACGTAGGTGTCCTGGCCATCGGCGGGTGCGTACTTGTTCAACTCGTCCACGAACACGACCACGTGATCCACGCCGAGGTCACGACGCTCGAGATGCTCGCGCAGCTTGGAGACGATGCGCGCGAACACGAGGTCCTGGGCCAGGGGATCCAGGCCGGCTACGTCCACGACGTGGACGCTGCGATCGGAGAATCGACCCCAGGGGAGATCGTTGGCCGCGCCGTCGTCGGTGACCAGGCCCTTCGAGCGGGTGGAGATGTTGCTCAGCCGATTGCGGATCTTCCGGATCGTGGCGAGGTGATGGGTCTTCCAGACCTCGCCGCCCTTTCCCAGCACCTCCATGAAGTCGAAGATGGACCGGAAGAATTCCTCCAGATCGGCGAAGCTCTGCACCTGGAAGGGCCGTCCGCGGAGCATGTCGTCCTGGTACTCGCGGCCGACGACTCGTTCCGCCAGAAAGTCGATGAAGGCGTCCGCCTTGGCGTCCACGTCGTCGCGGTTGAGGAGCACCTCGGCGAAGTCGAGCACCTCGCGAAGACCCCAGACCAGGGGCTCGGTGTTGCCGGCGAGCGCGTCGTGCGTGCGCAGCGTGTTGAGGTTGACCCCATCCGCCTTGAACGGCGCGTAGTAGCGCACCTGGCCGAACGGCTCCGGCCGGAGCCCGAGCCGCGCGTAGAGCCGCAGATCCTCGGGGCTCAGGCCGGCGGGCTGGTCGAGGAAGCAGAGGTCGGGTCCCTTGACGTTGAAGCACAGGGCCGCGACGGAGCCCTTGTGACTCGGGAAGGTCTGGAAGATGCTGCTCAGCAGGAACTCCACCGCGCTGGTCTTGGTGGCGAGACCCGAGACGCCGGTGATGTTCAGGTGGGCGGCCTCCGGGCCCAGCAGGAAATCGCAGTCGAGATAGACCGGCGCCTCGAGCCCTCCCGCCGCGTACAGGCCGACCGGGATGCCGGTCGGGCGTTCGCCCGTGAGGTAGGCGTCCATCCGCAGCGCGAGCGCGACATCGGCGTCGGACGCCAGCCAGACCGACGCCAAGCGGCACCGGCTGCAACGGCTCCTCGGGGATCTGGCGGAGCACCGCGGCGGTGAAGAGACGGATCTCGGTGCGGCGGGTGGGTTCATCCGCGGCCGCGGGGTCGCCGTCCGCAGCCGAGGACGGCGTGCAGCGGCGTCTGCAGATCGGAGTACGCGAAGCCGTCGGTGACGACGCCGTAGACGGTGCGCCCCTCCTCCACCACGCGCACGATCGCGCCGATGCCGATGGGGCACTCGCGGGCGGTCCAGAAGTGGAACTGGTGAGGCGTGGAGGGCTTGAGCTCGGTGGCGACGACGCGGCCGATCGGCGGGTCAGGCTGGGACATGCCGGAATGTCGCTGAGGTCCCCTCAAAAGGGAAACGGCGCGGACGCGCTACGCCGGAACCGCGGCGCCGGCCCGGAGGCACATCTCCACCGAGTGGATCCCATAGAGCAGCCGGTCCCACCGCGGATCCGGCGTGCTGATCGGGGCCCGCTCGGCCAGCAATCTCCGGGAAATCAGATCGGCAGTGGCGGGAGACTCCGTTGGCGGGCGCCACCTCGACGCGGATCAGGCCATGAAACAGATCGCGCCCTTCCCAGGGCCAGAGGCGGAGCGCCCAGGCGTACACCGGCGCGACGCTGCGACTGGCGGGCGCGAACACCGACGAGCGATGACCGTAGGGGAGGTGCAGGTAGCGCTCGAGGTCCTCGCCTTCGAACGGCAACGTCGCGTGACTCTTCGCGACGCCCAGGATCCGCGGATCTTCCGCCCACGCAGGGCTCTCGCTCAAGGCGCCCGTCCACGATGAGCCAGGCATCGGAGCGGGCCCGGTAACGGGCCGCCGACGGCGCGCTCGAGGGCGCCGCGCGCCTGATCGATCGACGCGAGACGCGTTGGCAAGATCGCGGGCCGGATGGGGCGGTTCGTCCTCCGGCAATGCGACCGTGGTCAGCCCATCCAGCGCGGCGCCGGCCGCGGCCAGTCCCGATGGCCGGCCGAGCGACCAGCGATCTCCGCTCGACGGCGACGGTCGCGAGTCTGCGAGTCGGTCCGCTCCCGCACACCTGCCGCAATCTCAGCGTGGATGATCGGCGCCGCCCCGGCGTAGGCGACGAGCTCGGAGCGCTGGACGCCGTCGAGAAAGGCGACTGTTTCGATCCAGGGCTCCGGAGGGCCGACCGGAAGCGTCGCTGAGCACTGACCCTTCGACGAGGGTCGCGGGGCGCACGCAGGCCTCTTCACTGCGTCCCCCGCTGGCCTCGGCGACCGCCGTCGCGGGAGTGAGGCCCTTCACAGCCAGCGCGCGGCGCAGCTCTCCACTGTTCATGAGTTCCAAGGTAGCCAGTTCCGGGTGCGTGGGCATCTTGTGTTGCGGACCGGATCATTGTTTTTCGGGAGGGAATGGAAAGACGGTGGGATTTCTGCCTACATCTCCTCCTCGAAGGCCGTGAACGGCGGAACGTTGTTCAGCCAGAACCCCGCCAGCCTGCCCTGCTGATCGATTTCCACGTAGAAGTTGTCCGCGACCCGCACGACCTCCACGGCGCGATTCGCGCCGATCCGCACGTGGAATACGCTTTCCGACGAGTTGGTCTTCACCGAGAGCGAAGTGTCCACCTCGACGGAGGCGATCGCGGCCCGGGAGCCGCCGGATGGGAGGACCACCCGCCCGTCGGTGAGCTGAGCCGGTACTTTCAAGTCTCCCACGGTCGCCACCTCGGGCCAGACGACCACGTCCATCCCGCAGATGACTCCGTTGTTCACGTCGAGCACCGCCACCGAGCCCTCGGCATCGGTGAGCTCGACGGTGCCGGTGAGGCCGCCAGACTTCCGATTCCCCTTGAAGGCGCCGGACAGGATGTCGGTCTCGGGATCCCAGCGCCAGGAGATGGAGGGCAGGCCTCCGGTGAGCGGCTCGACCCTAGCCTCCATGTGCACAATCGATGTCCTAGGCGGCACGTGCGTTGGAAAGGCGGTGGATGAACCGGAGGATGCGGTCCATCGCCTTCTCCAGCTCCGCGTCGGAGACCGCGTAGCTCAGGCGAACCCACCGATCGTCGGCGAAGGCACCGCCGGGCACCAGGGCCACGCCCTCCTGCTTCATCAACTGCTCGCAGAAAGCGGTGCCCGTGACGGGATCCTGCTCCCGGATGCCGTCCACCCGGAAGAAGAAGTAGAAGGCGCCATGCGGCTCGACGAATTCCACACCCGGCGCCTCGGCGCGGAACCGCTGGACCAGGTAGTCGCGCCGGCGACGGAAGGCCGCGACCATCTTGACCACCTCCGCCTCGACCTTGTCGTCGGTGAAGGCGGTGGTGGCGGCCCACATTGCGGGCTGGTTCGCGCCGGTCGTGGTGTGCGACTGGAGCGCGGCCATCGCCTTGGTGAGGTGCGGCGGAGCCAGAGCGGCGCCGATGCGCCATCCGGTCATCGCGTACGCCTTGCTGGCGCCGTAGATGACGACGACCCGCTCGAGCAATTCGTCCGGGAGATCCAGCAACGAGGCTGCGGGTCCCGGGCCGTAGTTGATCCGGCGGTAGATCTCGTCAGAGATGATCCAGACGTCGTTCTTGGCGGCCCACTCCGCGATCGAGCGCAGCTCGTCCAGGGTGTAGACGGCCCCGGTCGGATTGCAGGGCGAACAGAGGATCAGCCCGCGGGTGGACTTGTTGCTCTGTTTGTCGAGGTCCCGGGCGCTCACCTTGAGGCCCCACTCGAGGTCACCCGGAACCAGTACCGGCTCCGCCCGGCACAGGTGGACGATCTGTGGGTACGACACCCAGGCCGGCGCCGGGATGAGCACCCGATCCCTCGGTCCGAAGAGCGCGAAGCACGCGTTGAAGATCGACTGCTTGGAACCGGAGCTCACGACGATATTGTCGGGATCGACGGCGCGACCGCCCGACATGCGGCTCAACTGCCCCGCGATCGCGCGACGCAGGTCCACGGTACCGACGTTGGGCGGATAGCGGGTCAGTCCCTTCTGGATCGCCTGGATGCCGCCTTGCGCGGCGGGCGCGGGCGTGTCGAAGTCGGGCTCGCCGACGCCGAGATCCAGGACATCCTCGCCGGCCGCCTTCCGCCGCTTCGCCTCATTGCTGATGGCGACGGTCTCGGAGGCCTTGAGGTGCTGGACGTTCAGCGAAAGCGGGTCGGGCATGGACCAGTCCTGATCTGAGGGAAACCGAAGGTGCGACGGCTAAAAGGTTCTGCGACGGATAGGGGATGTCAACTGGAAGACTCGTTCGCTTGACAGGGTGGGACCCGGCGCTAGCTTGCCCGCCGTTCAGGATGGTCCGCGTTCGACTTCCCGCCGAGGCCATGTGTCGACTTCCGAATCCCTCCACCTGACGCCTTCCGTCGCCCAGTCGTTGACGCGACTGGGCTGGAGTGCGGACGACGCCGCCGTGCGGGAAGCGGTGCCGACGGTCGCGCGCGGACACAATCTGGTCCTCGTCACGCCACCCGCCCCGGTCTACGCCGTCCCCGCCCTCGCGGGTCTGCTGAGCCGGCTGGGGGAGGGCCGGCACGCGCTGCTGCTGGCCCCGGCCTCCCAGCTGCAGGAGTGGGGCGGCCAGGCCAACGCCCTGGCGGCCGACTCGAATCTGCGGATCCAGGTGGCACACGGCACCGCGAGAGCGATGCGGCGCCTGCGGGGCGAGGGAGTGGACCTGCTGATCACCACGCCCGATACGGCTCTCGCCTTGCACCGGCGGTCGGCACTCAGCGTGGACGCCATCGTCGCTGTCGTGCTCGCCTGGCCGGAGAGCTGGGACGACGAGGCGAGCCTCGCACCGCTGATGCAGGACCTGCCGAAGGAGGCGCAGCGGATCGTCGTGACCGCCGCACCGGCGCGCGCGGCGGACCTGGTCGAGCGCTACGCGCGCCGGGCGCTCACGCTCGGACCTGCCGACGGACCAGCGCCCGAGCCGGTCGGACCGGTGCGGACCGTGGCCGTCTCCTGGGAACGGCGCGCGTCCGCACTGGCGGACCTGGTGGAATTGCTCGACCCCGCGTCGCTCACCGTGTGGACGGTGGACCGCGGCCACCACGCGGCGATCGCCCGCGCCATTGCGATCGTGGACCCCGAGATCCGACTGGCGACCGGCGACGCGCCCAAGGCCTCGCTGGTCGTCGCGTTCGATCCGCCGTCACCCGATCGGCTCCGCCAGCTCCTGGGCGCCGGCGACGTCGTCCTGCTCGCCCCACCGGAGTCCACCAGGTACCTCGAGCAGATCGCTTCCCCGAGGCGGCCGTTCCGCCTGCCTGGCTTGCTGGATGCCGTCACCACGGCCGCGGGGGCGAAACGCGCCGCCATCGTCCGCGCGCTGGAGGGCGGCCCGCCGGAACGGGCGTTGCTCACCCTCGCGCCGCTCTTCGAGCGATACGATCCGGCCGCGGTGGCGGCGGCCCTGTACGACCTGTGGACGGCGGCGGGGACCACCGTCCCGACCCCCGTGCCCGACATTCCGGCGACCGCGCGGGTCTTCGTGGGCGTCGGCAAGAAGGATGGTGCCACGGTCAACGACCTCGTGGCCATCCTGACCAAGGATGTGCGGGTGGAGCGGGGAAAGATCGGGCGGGTGGAGCTGCGGGACGCGTTCGCGCTGGTGGAGATCCCCGCCCAGGAGGCGGAGCGGGTCGCAAGCGCTCTGAATGGAATGACCATCCGGCGGAAGCGAGTGACCGCTCGGGTGGACCGCGGCGCCGCCCGGCCCGCGCGACCGGCCCGCTCCGCGAAACGACCCTAGCGCTTCCGGTTCACCAGATCCTTCAAGGCCCGGGCCGCGCGGAACGCCGGCGCGGTCGATGCCTTGAGCGGGATGGCCTTGCCGGTCCGAGGGTTCCTGCCCACGCGGGCGGCGCGAGTGCGGGTCTCGAAGTTGCCGAACCCGGAGATCGCGATCTTCCCTCCGCGCCTCAGCTCGGACGCGATGATCCCGTTCTCGGCGAAGAAGAGCTCGGTGATCTCGGTGGCCTTGGCCTTGGTGATGCCGAGCCGTTTGGCGACGACGTCGACGAGATCCTGTTTGTTCACGCGAGCTCCTCTGGGATCGGAAGGGCGCGAGAATATCGTCGCGCGGTCGAGAACCCCGCAAGGTGGCTGGAGATTCGGCCGCGCGCGCTGCATCTTGTCCGTCTGCCCGTCCATTCTGGAGCGTCGATGAACTACGGGTTGCAACCCGGTTGGATCGAAGTGATCTGCGGCGTGATGTTCAGCGGCAAGAGCGAGGAGCTCATTCGCCGCCTCCGGCGGGGTGTCATCGCCCGCCGCCGGGTGCAGGTCTTCAAATCCCATCTCGACAGCCGCTATGCCGGCCTCTACAGCGTCACCAGCCACGACGGCACCGAGTTCGAGGCTTCTCCGGTGGATTCCGCGGTCGAGATCTTCCGGCTGGTGCGACCCGAGACCCAGATCGTGGGGATCGACGAGGCACAGTTCCTCGACCCCGACATCGTCACGGTTTCCACCCTCCTCGCCAGCCGAGGAGTGCGCGTGATTCTGGCGGGCACGGACACCGACTTCCGCGGGGAGCCGTTCGGCTCCATGGGGGAGCTGATGGCCGTGGCGGAAATGGTGGACAAGCTGCAGGCCATCTGCGTCGTGTGCGGCGATCCCGCTTGCCGGAACCAGCGCCTGCTGGACGGCAAGCCCGCGCGGTACGACTCTCCCACCATCATGATCGGCGGACGCGAGAGCTACGAGGCCCGGTGCCGCCACTGCCACAAGGTTCCGAAGCGCGACGAGGACCAGACCGCCCTCCTCTGAGTCAGGCCGCTCGGCTCTCCCAATTCACGCGGTAGTCATAGACCTCTCGCAGACTTCGGGTGCCGAGCCGGAGAAACAGGGGCAGCACGAGGTCGCGCACGCGCCGGCTCACGGGATTGGCCGCCACCTTCCGACGCCCCTGTCGCCGCGCCTCCCGGACCAAACGCTCGACCCTGCTCCGCCGCTGCGCCTCGAACAGGGCGAAGGCACGCTCCGGATCGGGGACATCGCGGAGCGCGCGCGCCAGCACGATCGCGTCCTCCAGGGCGAGCGAGGCACCCTGCCCCGCGTGGGGCGACGTGGCGTGGGCCGCGTCGCCGATCAGGCACACCGGACCGCGGTGCCAGGTCGGCAGCGTCGGCAGATCGTAGATCGGCCAGCGTCCGACCGCCTCGGCGCCCGCGCCGAGAATTTCGGCGATCGGCGCATCGTCTCCCGCGTGGATGGCCAGCAGACGGCGCCGCCATTCGTCCGGGGCGATCGCGGCGAGCTCCTGCCGGTCCGGCTCGATCGGCTGGTGCAGATTCTGAAACCAGAACGCCTCGCCGGACGGGACCACCTGGTAGCCGAAGAAGCCACGCTGCCCGAACACCATGCGCATGATCCCGTCGGCCGCGAGGCCCGCGGGGGCGCGGCCGAAGCCACCGGTGTCGATGTCTCCGGTGTACTCGGGGGACGGCGCATCGGGGAGGATGAGGCGTCGCACGGCCGAATGAATGCCGTCGCAGCCCACCAGCAGGTCACCGGCCGCCTCAGTGCCGTCCTCGAAGCGCGCGACGGCTCCGCCCCGAGGTGGCGACAGAATCCCCTGCAGGCGCTTGCCGAACTCGAACTGCACCCCATGTTCGAGGGCCGCCTGGCGGAGCACGCGCTGCAGCGCCCCCCGCTTGATCAGCGTCGTCGTTGCCGGGAACGAACCGATGCGCTGCCCCCGGTGGTTCTGGAACTCGAGGGCCCGGGTGACGGTGCCGCTCCGCCTCACGAGGTCGGCGATCCCCAGGGTCTCGAGCACGGCGAGTCCATTGGGGGCGAGGTTGAGGAATGCGCCCGCCCCGTCGTCCGGGGCGGGCCGAGCCTCGTAGACGATGGGCCGGTGCCCCGCCCGCTGGAGAAACATGGCGAGCGTGGGGCCGGCGATGCCGCCGCCGATGACGAGGGTGGTCTTCATTGTAGGGATCTCCGGGGGCGGCTAGGTTACAGGAAGTCTCTTAGTCATTGGTTATCTTAGTTACTAAGATATTTAGACACTAAGGAACCTCACCTCTCATGTCAAGACCGGGCGGCCGCGCCGAGGTGCTCCAGGCGCTCCAGCGCGAGCTCCGCACGATGAGCACGAGGACCGTGATGCTGAGCCAGGCCGTCGCCGGGCGGCTCGGTCTTTCCCCCACCGACCTGGAGACCATGGAGATTCTGAGCGCGGGACCGGTCACCGCCGGCCGGCTGGCGGAGCTGACCGGCCTCACCACCGGCGCGATCACCGGGGTGGTGGACCGGCTCGAGCGGGCGGGCTACGTCCGGCGGGAGCGGGACGCTGACGACCGCCGCAGGGTGATCGTCCGCCTCCTTCCCGAACGGGCCCGCCGGCTCGAGCGCATGTTCGAGCCCGTCGCGCGGGCGATGGCCGACCTGCATGGCCGGTACAGCGACGCGGAGCTCGCCCTGTTCCTCGACTACGTCCGCCGGGCCAACGCGATCGGCCACGAGCAGACCGCGCGAATCGAGCGGGCATGAGGCAGCCATGCTGAGCGTCGGCCTCACGGGCAACGTCGCCTCCGGAAAGTCCACCGTGGCCCAGCTGTTCGAGGGGTGGGGCGCCACGCTGATCGACGCCGACCGCCTGGTGCGCGAGGCGCAGGCACCGGGAAGCTGGGTCCTGCGGGCCATCGTCGAGCGGTTCGGCGAGCACATGCTGCGGCGGGACGGAGCCCTCGACCGTGCCGCGCTGCGTCGGGTGGTAATGGAAGACGTCGAGGCCCGCGCGGATCTGAACCGCATCGTGCACCCCGAGGTGAACCGCCGCCGGGCGGAGCTGCTCGCGGAGGCGAAGGCCCGGGGGGCTCGGATCGTGGTGAGCGACATTCCCCTGCTCTTCGAGGCGACCGACCCGTCGGAGTTCGACGTCGTGGTACTGGTGGACGCGCCGGAGGAGCTGCGACACGTCCGTCTCGAAGCGGAACGGGGGCTCACGCCGGTCGAAGCGGAGCGCATGATCCGGGCCCAGCTCCCCTCCTCGGAAAAGCGCGGCCGCAGCGACTTCGTGATCGACAACGTGGGCGATCGTGCGACGCTGGAGCAGAAGGCGGCGGAGGTCTGGAAGGCGCTGCTCGCGCGCGCTTGACCTCTTCGTTCGGCTCCCCTATCCTCCCACCCGCGACCATACACTGGAGCCGGCCGTGTCGAACGTTCCGGACGATCTGCGATACACTCCCGAGCATGAATACATCGCGCCGACTGGCGAGCCCGGGGTCGTCCGCATCGGGATCACCGACTACGCGCAGGGTGAGCTGGGCGACGTGGTGTTCGTGAATCTCCCCAAGCCCGGCGACAAGTTCGACGCCCACCAGGCCTTCGGCACCATCGAGGCGGTGAAGGCGGTCTCCGAGCTGTACAGCCCGGTGTCCGGCGAGATCGTCGAGGCGAACAGCGCCCTCGACGGCGACCCGGCGGTCGTAAACCGCGACCCGTACGGAGACGGGTGGATGGTGAAGATCCGCGTCGCCAACCCCAAGGATCTCGACGGGCTGCTCACACCGGCCGCCTACCGGACCCACATCGGGGAGTGATCGGACCCGCAGGAGTGTCGGACGTGAAGAGCAATTCGCAGTGTGGTGGCGAGATCCAGATTCAGCGATGCCCCGGGGTCGTGTCCTCGGGGCATTTTCGTGCCAACAACCAGAGGTTTTCGATCCAATGACCAGCGTCCTCCCCGCGGATCCCACGAGCCCGGCCGCGGATGTACTGCAGCCCGGACACTTCGCCTACCGTCACATCGGGCCGAGGCGGGAGGACGTCGCCGAGATGCTCGAGCAGCTGGGTTACGACTCGCTCGATGCGTTCATCGACGCCGTAGTCCCCGACGAGATCCGGCTCCGCCGCCCGCTGGCACTCCCGCCCGGCCGGAGCGAGCGTGAAGTCCTCCAGGCGCTGCGCGGGCTCGCCGGGATGAACACCGTCTTTCGCTCGTATATCGGCATGGGATACGCCGGCTGCTTCACGCCACAGGTGGTACAGCGGAACGTGCTGGAGAATCCGGGCTGGTATACCGCCTACACCCCGTACCAGGCGGAGATCTCCCAGGGCCGGCTCGAGGCCCTGCTCAACTTCCAGACCGTCGTGTCGGACCTCACCGGTCTCGAGATCGCGAACGCATCCCTGCTGGACGAGGCGACCGCCGCCGCGGAAGCCATGAGCCTGACACTCGCCGTGAGCCAGGTGAAGAGCGACCCGGTGTACCTGGTGGACGAGTACTGTCATCCGCAGACCATCGCCGTGGTGCGCACCCGCGCCGAGGCGCGCGGGATCCGGGTCGTGGTGGGGGAGCCCGAGACGTTCGCGTTCGAGAAGGGCGTGGTCGGTGCGCTCGTCCAGTATCCCGCGACCGACGGTGCGGTGCGCGACTTCCGCTCGCTGTGCGAGCGAGCGCACGCGGCCGGCGCGCTGGTCACGGCCGCGACCGATCTGCTGTCCCTGACGCTGCTGACCCCACCAGGCGAATGGGGCGCCGACATCGCCGTCGGCAACAGCCAGCGCTTCGGCGTGCCCATGGGCTACGGCGGCCCCCACGCGGCGTTCTTCGCTACCCGGGACGAGTACAAGCGGTTCATGCCCGGCCGCATCATCGGCGTCTCGCGCGACCGGGACGGCCGCGCCGCCCTCCGCATGGCCCTGCAGACGCGGGAGCAGCACATCCGCCGCGACAAGGCCACCAGCAACGTCTGCACCGCGCAGGTGCTTCTGGCGGTGATGGCGAGCATGTACGCGGTGTACCACGGGCCCAGGGGCCTGCGCCGGATCGCCGAAAGAGTCCACACCCGCACGGTGGTACTGGCCAACGCGCTGCGGCGGCTGCGCTACCGGATCGTGCACGAGCACTACTTCGACACGCTGTGCATCGAGGTGCCGGAGTGGGCCCTCCCGCGGCTGCTGGACGCGGCGCGGGCCCGCAAGATCAACCTGCGTCCACTGCCTCCAACCCGGCTGTGCATCGCCCTCGACGAGACCGTCACCCTCGGCGACCTGGCGGATCTCATCGCCGTGTTCTCGCTCAACGAGGCACTGCCGTTCATGCTCGAGGACATCGGGGTCAAGGCGGACCGCGCGATTCCGGGGTCACTGGAGCGGAAGTCGGGCTATCTGACGCATCCGGTCTTCCATCGGCATCACTCCGAGACGGAGATGCTGCGCTACATCAAGCGGCTGGAGGCCCGCGACCTCTCCCTCACGGCGGCGATGATTCCGCTCGGCTCGTGCACCATGAAGCTCAACGCGACGACCGAGATGATGCCGGTGAGCTGGCGCGAGTTCAACCGCCTCCACCCGTTCGCGCCGCGCGATCAGGCCGCGGGCTACCAGCTGTTGTTCAGCCAACTCGAGTACCAGCTCGCCGAGATCACGGGGTTCGCGGCGGTGTCGCTCCAACCCAACGCGGGCTCCCAGGGCGAATACGCCGGCTTGCTCGTGATCCGCGCGTACCACCGGTCCCGCGGGGATGCCCACCGGACGACCTGCCTGATCCCCCAGTCGGCGCACGGCACCAACCCCGCGAGCGCGGTGATGGCGGGGATGCAGGTGGTGCCGGTGAAGAGCGACGCGCGGGGGAACGTGGACGTCGAAGACCTTCGCGCGAAGGCGGCGGCCCACAAGGACACTCTCGCCGCCCTCATGGTGACGTACCCGTCCACCCACGGCGTCTTCGAGGGCTCCATCCGCGAGATCTGCCGGATCGTGCACGAGCACGGCGGCCAGGTCTACATGGACGGCGCCAACATGAACGCCCAGGTGGGCCTCTGCCGGCCGGGCGATATCGGCGCCGACGTCTGCCACCTCAACCTCCACAAGACCTTCTGCATCCCGCACGGAGGCGGCGGTCCCGGCATGGGGCCGATCGGGGTGGCCAAGCACCTGGCGCCGTTCCTGCCCGGCCATCCGGTGGTCGATCTCGATCACGTCCAGGCGTGCGGCACCATCTCCGCCGCGCCGTGGGGCAGCTCCGCGATCCTGCCGATCTCCTGGGCGTACATCGCCCTCATGGGCTATGACGGACTCACCGAGGCGACCAAGATCGCGATTCTCAACGCCAACTACGTCGCGAAACGGCTGAGCGAGCACTACAGCGTGCTCTACAGCGGCCCGCGCGGACTGGTGGCCCACGAGTGCATCATCGACACCCGCCCCTTCAAGGCCTCGGCCGGGGTGGACGTGGAGGACATCGCGAAGCGGATCATCGACTACGGGTTCCACCCGCCTACGGTCAGCTTTCCAGTCGCGGGCACGCTGATGATCGAGCCGACGGAGAGCGAGTCGAAGGAGGAGCTCGACCGATTCTGCGACGCGCTCATCGCGATCCGGGAGGAGATTCGCGAGGTCGAGGATGGACGCGCGGACCGGGAGAGCAACCTGCTCACCAACTCGCCGCATACTCTGGAGCAGGTGATCTCGGACGGCTGGCAGCGTGCCTATCCCCGCGAGCGGGCGGCCTATCCGTCCCGCTCCACGCGAGAGCACAAGGTGTGGCCCACCGTGGGACGGATCGACAGCGCGTTCGGCGATCGGAATCTGGTCTGCGTCTGTCCGCCCATGGAGGCCTATGAATGAGGTGGCGCCTGTGGTGCGACCTCTCACCACGCGATGGCGCCTTCAACATGTCCATCGACCAGACCTTGCTCGACCGCGCCGGGCGTTCGGGCGAGCACTGGCTCCGGCTGTATACCTGGCGGCCACACTGTCTTTCCTTCGGTAGACACGAGCGGGCGGCACAGAGGTACGATCGAGCGGGCATCGAGCACGCACGACTCGATGTCGTGCGGAGGCCGACGGGAGGACGGGCCGTGTGGCATGCGCGAGAGCTCACGTACGCGGTTGCCGCCCCGATCGTCGCGCTGGGCGGCCTCCGTACCGCGTATCTGGAGATTCACCGCATGCTGCAGGACGCGCTCCGGCGACTCGGCGCCCAGGCCTCACTGGCCGAGCCGGTCCGTCCGTCCAAGCTCGACGCGGGCGCATGTTTTTCCCACCCGGTGGGAGGCGAGCTGGTCGTTGGCGGTCGGAAGGTCGTGGGCAGCGCCCAGGTGCGTGAGGGCGGCGCCCTGCTGCAGCACGGTTCTATCCTGCTCGGGGATGATCAGCGGCTCGTGGGCACGGTGACCCTCGGGGAAGCTCCGGACGACGGGTCCGCGCCTCTCGGGGAGCTGCTGGGCCGGGAGATCTCCGTGGACGACACTGCGGCGGCGGTCGCGCAGGCGGCGCGGGAGCGTTGGGAACGAGGCTGGGGGGATAGCCCCGAGCCCGCGGGGGTTCTGACCCAGGCGGAGGCTCACCTGGCTCGCTTCCGCTCGCCCGGCTGGACCTGGTGTCGCTAGGGCCGACCGCTCCACCTTCCCTGCCCCTTCTACTACATTCCGACACACCCTCGACACCACACATCGCCGGAGCGCCTTTGATGCGCTGGACGCAACGAATCCTGCTCGCTGCGGCCTTCACCGCACTCGCGTTCACCCAGGCGGTGGCCCAGAACAGCCTGGTGATCGTCACCGGCGCCGAAGCGCCGATGCCGATTCCGACGTTGATGGAAGGGGGCCAGGCAGTTCTGCCCAACTACGAGATTTCGGACCACCTGTTCCTCCGCCTCGCCGGCCTGGGTCCAACGCTGACGACGGCCGGAGACGCCGGCTTCGTTCCGTTGCTGGCCAAGTCCTGGACCCGACGCGACTCGGTGACACTGGCTTTCGAGCTCGATCCCCGGGCGCGGTGGCACGACGGCGCACCGGTGACCGCACGAGACGTGCTGTTCACCATGGGCCGGGCACGGAACCCCGAGATTGCGCCCCGCGTCGCGAAGCTCCTTCAGTACATCACATCCGTCGAGGTCGAGGGCGAGCGGACCGTGGTCTTCCGCTTCTCCCGCGTGTACGCCGAACAGTTCTACGACGCGACCTTTCACACGGCGATGCTGCCCGCGCACCTTCTTGCCGCGCTGCCGCCGGACAGCCTTGCGCGCTCGTCGTTCGTTGCGCACCCCGTCGGCAACGGCCCGTACCGCTGGGTCCGGAGCGTTCCAGGGGAGCTGGTCGAGCTTGCTGCCAACGACCAGTTTTTCCTCGGTCGTCCATCGATCCGGAGGCTGATCGTCCGGGTTGCAAAGGACGCTGACGCGCGGCTCAACATGGTGCTGAGCGGCGAGGCCGACGCCATGGACAACCTGTCCTCGCCGGTCACCAACGCGGCACGGGTCTCTGCCCGACCTGAGCTTCGCCTCGTCAACGTGCCGTCGCCATCACTGGGCTACCTGCTCTACAACCAGCGGAATCCCGAAGACCCCAGCCAGCCGCACCCGATCCTCGCCGACCTGGACGTCCGACGCGCGCTGACGCTCGCGCTCGATCGGCGTCTCCTGGTAAAGGCCGTACTCGGCGAATACGGAACGGTGCCGTACGGCCCGGCATCCACGCTGCTCTGGATTCGGCACGGCACACCGGAGCCGGCCGCGCAGGACCGCGCGGCCGCCACGCGCCTGCTCGAGACGCGCGGGTGGGTGGACCGGGACGGTGACGGCATTCGCGAGCGGGCGGGCCGGCCTCTCGTCCTCCGGCTCCTGGTGCCCAACACCAGCGCCATCCGGCGCTCGATGTCGCTGCTGATACAGCAGCAGCTACGCCAGGTAGGCGTCGGGGTCGAGCTGGTGCAGGTGGATTTTCCGACCTGGAGCGAGCGCCGTAAGGCCGGGAGCTTCGATATGGACTTCTCCGCTTCCCTCCAGGATCCGTCGCCATCGGGCCTGGTGCAGAGCTGGTCCTGCAACGGGTCCAGCAATGTTGCCAAGTACTGCGATCCGGCGGTGGACTCGCTGCTGGACAGAGCCATTCTCGCCCGGAACGACGCTCGGAGCATCTGGCACCAGGTGTTGCGCCGGATCGAGGACGACGCGCCGGCGGCCTTCCTGTACGCGCAGACCTACGCCTTCGTCGTCAACCGGCGCTTCCGTGACGTCGCCATCCGTCCGGAGTCGTCATGGAGCGCGGTCTGGCGGTGGAAGGTGGGCGCGGCGCCCGCCTCGGGCGCCGCGGGATACTAGTGGGCCACTGGTTCCTCCGCCGCGCGGCTCAGGCCGCCGCCACGTTCGTCCTCGCCGTCATTCTTCTCTTCTTTCTCATGCGACTCGCCCCGGGCGACCCGCTCTGGCGGGTCCAGGAAGGTGAGACGCTCACGCCGGAGGCCCGCGTCGTCCTCGAGCGGATGTACGGGATCGACCGTCCGCTGCCCGAGCAGTTCCTCACCTTCCTCAAGGGCGTAGGCCGCGGCGATCTCGGCTCGTCCATCGGATACGGCCTTCCCGTCACCAGCCTGATCGCTTCCCGACTGCCGGCTACCCTGCTCCTGGGTGGTACCGTTCTTCTCCTCAATTTCAGCCTGGGACTCTGGCTCGGTGTTCGCCAGGCGGTGAGGCGAGGGAAGGCGGAGGACCGGGCCTTGTCGCTGCTGTCTCTCGCGTGCTATGCCACCCCGTCGTTCTGGCTCGGGCTGGTGCTGGCCTGGCTGTTCGCCATCCACTGGCGAATTCTCCCGTCTGGCGGCCTCTCGGATCCGCTCCTCGACCCGGACGCCGGGCTGCTGACCCGCGGCGCCGACATGGTCGCGCACCTGATCCTTCCCGCGATCACGCTGTCCCTGGTGACGATCGCGGCGACCATGCGGTACCAACGGGCCGCCATGCTCGAAGTGTTGCGCCTTCCTTATATAGTCACGGCCCGAGCCAAGGGACTTCCGGAATCGCGGGTGACGGGGCGGCATGCCTGGCGCAATGCGCTCTTTCCGGTCATCACCATCTTCGGGCTCTGGCTGCCGATCCTGGTGACCGGGTCGGTGTTCGTCGAGGAAGTCTTCGCATGGCCGGGGCTCGGATCGCTCGCGGCGGCCGCGGCGACCGCGCGGGACTACCCGCTCCTGATGGGTACGTCGCTCCTGGCCGCCGGCCTCGTCGTCGTCGGCGAGCTTGGTCACCGATCTGGCCTACGCCGCCCTGGACCCCAGGATCCGCCACTCGTGACGTCGGCCGGGGACGCGATCCGTCGCGCCTGGCGCGACCGGCGCGGGCGAACGGGCGTCTTGATCCTGGCGCTCATCGCCGCGCTCGCACTCTTCGGCCCGCCGTTTCTCGCCGACCCAGCCGACGTGCCCGACCCGGTAGCCGCTGCGAACCTTCCCCCGAGCGCCGCGCATCTGCTCGGCACCGACGCCCTCAGTCGCGACGTGCTTGCGCGGGTGGTTTCCGGGGCTCGCGTCTCATTGTCCGTGGGCGTGCTCGCCGTCCTCCTCTCCGTCTCTCTGGGCGCTGGCATCGGACTGGTGGCGGGGTATCTCGGAGGTGCGGTCGACGCTGCCCTGATGCGCCTGGTGGACGCGGCCCTCGCCATTCCCCGGCTGTTCGTGCTGCTGCTCCTGCTCGCTGGGGACTGGCGAGCGCCGCTGGCCGTCCTGATCCTTCTGATCGGAGCGACGGGCTGGTTCAGCACCGCGCGGCTGGTGCGCGGAGAGGTATTGCGTCTCAGGGAAGAGAGCTACGTCAGCGCCGCCGAGGCGCTCGGGGCAAAGCCGGCGCGCGTTATGTTTCGTCATCTGCTGCCGAACACGCTCGGACCGCTTCTGGTCGCGGCGACGCTCGGTGTGGGAGACGTGATTCTCCTCGAAGCCGGACTCTCGTTTCTTGGACTGGGCGTTCAGGCACCCACTCCTTCCTGGGGCGGGATGATCCTGGACGGGAAGCCCTACCTGGCCACCGCTCCTTGGGCCGGCCTCTTCCCCGGACTCGCCATCGTCATCACCGTGCTGTCCGTCAACCTGCTGGGCGACGCCCTGCGCGACGCCATCGACCCGCGAGGCGCATGACTCGAGTGCTGGAGGTGGAGGAGCTCCGCATCTCCTTTCCCGACGGCGAGGGCGGACGGTTCCTCGCGGTGGACGGAGTGAGCTTCACGCTCGATCAGGGCGAGACCCTCGCCATCGTCGGCGAATCCGGCTGCGGCAAGAGTCTCACCAGTCTGGCGCTGCTCCGTCTGGTCCCGCCGCCGGGCCGGATCGAGCCGGGCAGCGGCGTGCGGCTGGGCGACACCGACGTCCTCGCCCTCGAGGGCGAATCGCTGCGGAGGATTCGAGGACGGCGGATCGGCATGATCTTCCAGGATCCGATGACCTCACTCAATCCCGTATTCACCGTGGGAGACCAGATCGCCGAAGGGATCCGAGCGCATTTCAAGGTCTCGAGAGCCGAGGCCCGGGAGCGTTCGCTCCAGCTGCTGCAGGAGGTGGGGATCCCGGATCCCTCTTCCCGGCTCGACGCCTATCCGCACCAGCTCAGCGGCGGGATGCGGCAGCGCGTCATGATCGCCATCGCGCTCTCCGCCGAGCCCGAGATCCTGATCGCCGACGAGCCGACCACCGCATTCGACGTCACCGTCCAGGCGCAGATCCTCGAGGTGCTCGACCAGCTTCGGGACAGCCGCGGCATGGCGGTCCTGCTGATCAGCCACGACCTGGGCATCGTGGCCGGACGGGCCGACCGGGTGGCGGTGATGTACGCTGGGCAGATCGTTGAGGAGGCGCCGACGAGCAGCCTCTTCACCTCGCCCTCGCACCCCTACACCCAGGGACTGTTCGCTTCGGTTCCCCGCATCACCGGACCGGTGCAGCGACTCACGCCGATCCGGGGCACGGTCCCCACGCCCTCCGCCTGGCCCACAGGCTGCAGGTTCCGTCCGCGCTGCCCCAAAGCGTTCGACAAGAGCGAGCGCATGCCGCCGCTGCTGCCGGTCGGCACGGCGCACCGGATGCGGTGCTGGCTGGCGGAGGAGCAGTCATGACGTCGCTCCTCCAGGTCCGAGATCTCGTCAAGCACTACTCCTCAGGTGGGCTCTTCCGTCCGGCGCGCCCCGGTCGTGCGCGCGGTGGACGGGGTGTCATTCGAAGTGAACCGGGGGGAGACGCTGGCGCTCGTGGGCGAGTCGGGGTGCGGCAAGTCGTCGGTGGGACGGACGATCCTGCGGCTGCAGGAGCCGACGAGCGGCTCGGCCGCTCTTCGAGGGGCAGGACATCTTCTCGCTGGAGCGAGGCGCGCTCCGACGCCTGCGCCGCCGGATGCAGATCATCTTCCAGGATCCGTACAGCTCGCTCAACCCGCGCATGACTGTCGGCGCCGCCGTGGCCGAGGGAATCGAGATCCATCGGCTCGCGGCCGGCGCGGAGGTCGGCCGACGGGTGGCGTCGCTGCTCGAGGAGGTCGGACTCGATCCGGCCTTCGCCCGGCGATATCCTCACGAGTTCTCCGGCGGCCAGCGCCAGCGCATCGGGATCGCCCGCGCGCTCGCGGTCGAGCCGGCGTTCATCGTCTGCGACGAGCCGGTGTCGGCGCTGGACGTATCGGTGCAGGCCCAGGTGCTGAACCTGCTGGCGGACCTGCAGCGGGATCGGGGTCTCGCGTACCTCTTCATCGCGCACGATCTCGCGGTGGTCCGCCAGATCGCGCAACGCATCGCCGTGATGTATCTGGGCCGCATCGTCGAGCAGGGACTCACTGAGCAGGTGCTCCAGGCGCCGCGGCATCCCTACACGGTCGCGCTCCTGTCCGCCGTGCCGGAACCCGAGCCGACTCGGCGTCGCTCGCGCATCGTGCTGCGCGGTGACCTGCCGAGTCCGTCGAATCCGCCCTCGGGTTGTCCCTTCCACACCCGATGCTTCCATCCTATGCGCAACGAGCGGTGCCGGATCGAGCTGCCTGTCCTGCGCGCGGTAGGCGAGACGATGGCGGCGTGCCACTATGCTGAGAGCACTCCGGCCGGCGAGTTGAGCGCAGCGAGCTGAAGACCTTCTGAATCAGTTTATGTCGTTGCTGTAAGTGGCTACATCTCTGCTCTTTACGAGAACGGTCCTGCAGCACTTTCCGCTGGCGCGTGAGGCCCATCACGGCCGCTCCGCTGCGTTCGATTCAACTTCCGCCCACATCGCAGCACTCACAGCGGGAACGCCGTGAACGACGCGGCGCCTGCTTCACCTTTGCATTTCCGAGGCTACCATGACGGACAAGAAGGATCTCGCCACCGAGGGCGCGGAGGATCGAGTCGAGGGCGCGGGCAACGTGGTCGGCGGCCGGATCCGCAACGCGGTCGGAGGCCTCACCGGCAACAACAAAGATCAGGCGAAAGGAAAAGCGCAGGAGCTCAAGGGGAAAATGCAGGACGCCATCGGCAAGGCGAAGCAACGGCTGGATCCCGAACCCGGGGTGGATGAGGCCTAGACTGCCGGGAATTCGGGTCGCGATGTAGCATTCACCCATTCCCGACCATTCCGTTTTCCCCGAGCGTACCGACCTGCTGATCGCCGTGAACCGTGCCGCCGCCTATGGCACGGTCTCACGGTGGTTGTTGCACGACCTTCGCAACCCCGCCCAGGCCCTCACCCTCGTTCTCTCGCTGCTGAATGAGCCGGGCTCCGGTGACGCGGAGCTTCTCAGCACCATCCAGGGTTCCACCGCCCACCTGGTAGACTCGCTCGAGTTACTGGATCGCGTCCTCCGAAACCCGCCGCCAGGCGCCCAAGCTGGTCCCGTAAACGTGCGCGACAGCCTGGTCTTTCTCGGGTCCATTCTCCGGGTATACAAATCCGCGGTTCGGATCGAGATGGGTGACGCGCTCGCCGCAAAGCTGCCTATGGTTCAGGGAGTGAGAGAACATCTCGATCACACGCTCCTCAACCTGCTCCTGAATGCGCTGGAGGCCATCGGCCAGCAGGAGGGGACGATCCGCATCAGGGCGGCAGCGCGGGAGGAGGTCCGTGGAAGTGCTCTTTGAGGATGACGGATCGGGTGTGGCTCCCGATCTCAGCGGCCGCCTGTTCGAACCGTTCGTCACCAGCAAGAAGGCGCTGCCGCTGGCCGGACTCGGGCTTGCGGTCGCGCGAGAGTTGATCGCCCGGGCCGGAGGGACGTTGGATTACGTGGGGACCGCGGGCCGAGGAGCCTGTTTCCGCCTGCTGCTCAGGACGTGATCAGCGTGCCGCCAGGCCTCGGGCCATTGCGGTCGCGGCAAGAACCATGAGCACGACCAGCGCGGCCTGCGCATAGCTGAGACGCGAGATACGGTGCGCGTTCGACGTGTTGGGCGGGATGCCCCGCGCCAGCTCGCGACGCCAGCGCGCCAGCGTCATCATCGGCCGTATCTCCATGAGGAGAATGCCGACGAACAGGACCATCTTGGTCCAGAAGACGTGGTTCCCCATGTAGTAAGCGGTATCCTTCTCGATGGAGCCAAAGAGCCTCCAGAGACCGCTGCCAACCCACAGGATGGCGGCGAGTGCCCACCAGGCATCCGCGGCGAGGGCCGTCCGCACCTTGTCGGTATCGATCCGGCCGCTGAGCGCCTTGCCTCGCACGTATACCGCCCCCAGCCCGATCCCCAAGCCCAAGAGATGTATCGCGGCCAAAACCCATCGAAGGATCATTCCGTCATTCCTCTGAGAACGGGTTGTCCGGTGGCACGGGGCCTTCGCGCATCCCTTTCAAGACCCCCCAAAGGATACCGAGATGCTGGTGACGGCGGATTCCGACCAACCGCTGGTGCTCCATATCGGAGAGCGCCTGGTCGAAGGGTGGCTGATCGATCCCGTCTGCACGGAGTGCGGCGGGCCCAGGGTGTATTTCCTCGCGTTCGACGCAACCTGCTGTCCATCCTGCAACACGTGGCTCGAAGTCTTGTGCCCGGACCCCGATTGCATGCACTGCCAATGCCGTCCCGAGCGGCCCCTGCCGGCGCTCTAGGGTGTGCCTTGCGCTCGAAGTGATCGGGCGACCAGACCGATCCCCGCGGCGAGCAGCACGAGGATGACCAGGGTGCCGAACAGCGACGTCGGCCGGAAATAGATGTCGAGATTGGCGACGATCCCCACCAGGATCGTGAGCGAGCCGACCGCGGTCAGCACCCATCCGGCCAGCGAGCGGCCGTTGAAGAACAGGAGCCCGATCCCGATGAGCAGGGGAAAGAGCGAGAGACCAAAGGCGTTGTAGCCCCACAGTCGCCAGTATCCACTGGTGACGGTGACCTGATTCAGCAGTAGATACCCGCCCGCCACGACCAGTCCCGCCCCGAACAGGAAAGTGCCGAGACCGCCCGGCGTGCCGCCAGCTCCCCTCATCGCATTGGCTCCAGGGCTCGGAATGGGAATAAACTTCATTGTCCCCTTTCGGATACTCAAGGCTCGAGGTCGAAGCCTTTCCTTCTCCACCGAGGCCGCGTTATTTCCTGTCGCCTCACTCTCGGATGGAACGGCATGCAGCGACAGCTCATCTCCAGCGGTGCTCCCTGGGAGCCCATCGTGGGGTACTCGCGCGCCGTGCGCGCGGGGAACGGGGTGTATGTGGCCGGGACGACCGCCACCGGACCGGACGGCCGCGTGGTCGGCGTCGGCGATCCGTACGCCCAGACGAAGCAGGCGCTCCGGAACATCGAGACTGCCCTCCGAGCGGCCGGCGCGTCCCTGGCGCGATGTCGTACGGACCCGGATATACGTGACCGACATCGAACAGTGGGAGGCAGTCGGCCGGGCCCACGGCGAGGTGTTCCGCGACATCCGCCCCGCGACCGCGATGGTCCAGGTCAGCCGGCTCATCTCGACCGAGATGCTGGTCGAGATCGAGGCCGACGCGGTGATCGACGCATGACACCGCTGGAAGCCTTCGAGACCCTCGACCTGCGCGTCGGCCGGATCCTCCGGGCGGAGCCGAACGAGCGCGCCCGGAAGCCCGCCTACAAGCTGTGGCTGGATTTCGGCCCCCTGGGCGAGAAGACCTCGAGCGCTCAGCTCCGGGCGCTCTACACGGCCGAGGAACTGGTCGGCCGTCTGGTGGTCGCGGCCGTGAATCTGGGCGAGCGGAACATCGCGGGGTTCAAATCGGAGGTGCTGGTGCTGGGCGTGCCGAGTGACGCCGGAGAGGTCGTACTCCTCGCGGTGGATCGGGAGGTGCCGCTCGGCGGCAGAGTCTACTGAACGGAGTCGGTGTCGGGGCGGAGCAGGAGGCCGGTGACCTCGCCGTCCTCGGTCAGGCTCCACTCGATCCGCATCCGTTTGGGCGCCTTGTCGAAGGAGGCGCTCCGGCTGTAGACACCGAACGGCTCCGCGCGTTCGACGCGCTCGTCCACGGCGCCCTGCTCGCGTCCCATGCGGCTGACCGCGCGGCTCGCGAAGCTTGCCAGATCGGTGACGCTGCCGAAGGTCTGACGCATCTCGGGCGAGAAGCGGTTCCAGAGCTTGTCGTATTGATTGCCGTACAGCCAGGTCGTGTACTGCCGGCCCTGCTCCAGCACGAGCCGCTCCGGCTGTTCTTTTCCTGGGGCACAGGCGAGGGCAGCGAACGCCGCGGCGGCCCCCCACATTTTAGCGCGCATTGCTGGTCCTCCGCGTACCGGGCGCTCGACGCCCCCCCATGGGAGCCTTGATGCGGGTCTATATCTCCGTCGACATGGAAGGCGTGGCCGGCGTCGTTCACGAGAATCAGACCGATCCGATCGATCCTCGACATGCGCAAGATTATAACAGGTTTCGCCGCCTGATGACGGCTGAAGCCAACGCCGCGATCGAGGGTGCGGTCGCGGCGGGAGCCGGAACGGTGCTGGTGAACGACAGCCACTGGCTCATGCGGAACCTGCTCGCGGAGGATCTGCACCCCGCCGCAGAGCTGCTGAGCGGCGGGCCCAAGCTGCGATCGATGGTCGAGGGCGTGGAGGCGGGCTTCGACGCCGCGCTGTTCATCGGCTATCACGCCCGCGCCGGCACCCAGCACGCGGTCATCGACCATACCTACACCAGTCGTGTCTACGAGGCGCGGCTCAACGGGCAGCCCGTGGGCGAGCTGGCCATCAACGCCGCGATGGCCGGGATATACGGTGTACCCGTCGCGATGGTCAGTGGCGACCAGGCGCTGGCGGCGGAGGCGCGCGCCCTGCTCGGCGAAGCGCTGGAGACGGTGGTCGTGAAGCATGCGGTCGGGCGGTTCTCGGCGCGGAGCGTTCCGCCGGCCGAGTCGTGCCGAAGGATCCGGGAGGGAGCCACCGTGGCGCTGAAGCGCACCCATCGGCCGCTCGTGCTCACCACCCCTATCCGCCTGGAAGTGGATTTCCAACTTACCCAGATGGCCGACATGGCCGAGCTGGTGCCGGGATCGAAGCGGACGGGGGGAAGAACGCTGGAGTACGTGCACCACGACTACCGGGAGGTGTTCCGCGCGTGGCGTGCGCTGTACAACCTGGCGAGTGTCGACTGATCCGGCGGGGCGCTACCCGCTCGGCTCGCTCACCTGCATGACCCGCCAGACGTCCACCGGAGTGCCCACCCGACATCCGCTGGCGTGGGTCTCCCTCACATAGACCATGAGGGTGACCTCCAGGCCGTCCCGTAGCACAGAGGCGGGCGCCTGGTCGGCGTCGATCTCGTACTCCCGACCGTCCCTCGTGGCGACCTGCCAGCAACCTGCCCCGGTCTCGAGAAACCTGACCCTCCCCACGATGTGCAGCTCGCCGGTGGAGGAGTCGGTTGAGAGGGCGCACGTGGTGGTCGTGCCACCGCTCAGCATCAGCAGCGGAAGGAAGGAAGCCCGAACAACTGCGCCGGGGGCCATGACCCAAACTTACAGGCCGTACCGCCGAGCGCGAGCCCACCTGCCCAGCGCCGCCCGCTCCTGAGCCCGTTCCTCGGCCACCCGGATCCACCGGGTGATCTCCGTGCTCCGGCCCCTCTCGTCTAGTTGCGAGCGAGACTGGGTGTGGACGAGCAGGGCAACACCTGTATGTGGCGGCGAGCTCCCGCGATTCATCGAGGGCGACTCACCACTGGGGCGAACGCAGCTGAAGTGACGGGAACCGCCAAACGAGATCACAGCAAGTCTCTAACTAACTACTTCGCCTTGGTTTACGCTGCAGACCTAAAGTGCTATCTCCGGTTGCGGTTGCGCGCCTTCCAAGGACGCTTCGAACTCCAGACTCTCCTTGTCGCGATAGATCGTGGCCAGCGCGAGGGTCCGACCTCCACGCACATATCGCACTGCACAATCCCGCTCGGCGATATTTCCCTCGACCTCGATCCGATCCCACTTCTCAGCGTGCCCGACATAGTTGATCGGCACGTCGTAGTGCTGGCTCCAGAAGAACGGCACCGCCGCGAAGCGTTCGCCGTTACCCAGCATGTTCCGCGCGGCTGCCTGCCCTTGCCGCTGCGCGACGACCCAGTGCTCGACCCGAATGCGCTCACCGGTATGCGGATCGGGCCAGCGCGCGATGTCCCCCGCGGCGAAGATGCCCGGCGCACTTGTCTCCAGCAGCTCGCTCACCTCGAGACCGCGATCCACCTTCAAGCCCGCGGACTCCGCCAGCTCCAGATTCGGACGGACGCCGATGCCGGCCACGACGAAGTCCGCGGTGAGCTCGCTGCCGTCTTCCAGCGTGACCTTCCCTGCCCCCACGGTTCGCGGCTTGGTGCCGAGATGGAAGACGACGCCGTGCTCCTCGTGCAGCGCCTTCACGAAGCGACCCAGCTCGGGGCCGACTACCCGTTGCAGCGGGAGCGGCTCCGGCCCCACGACATGGACCTCGAGCTCGCGGGCACGCAGCGACGCTGCAACTTCGAGCCCGATGAAGCTCGCCCCCACAACGACGACCCGCCGAGCCTTCCCGGCCGCGGCGATGATGGCACGACTGTCGGCCAGGGTGCGGAGGTAATACAGTGGTGTCTTTCCCGAATCCACGTCGCTCCCCAGCCGGATCGGGCTCGCCCCGGTGGCAAGCAGAAGCGCGCCGTAGTCGAGTGTCGATCCGTCGTCGAGGCGGACGCGCCGAGCGACCGGGTCCAGCTCGCTCGCCCGGCGGCCGCGGAGGCGGTCGATCCGCTGGACTCGCTCGAAGTCCGCGGGCCGAAGTGGGAGCCAGTCCTCGGGCGCATTCCCTGCCAGGTAGTCCTTGGAGCAGTTCGGCCGGTCGTAGGGCGCGTCGGCGTCCGCATCCACGATGGTGATGCTTCCGTCGTATCCCTCGCGGCGCAGCGTGGCCGCGGCCGAATCCCCCGCCGCGCCACCCCCGATGATCACGATGGACTTGGGTTGCGTCCTGCGGCTGCCGGACCGCCGGGCAGGCTTCACCTTCGCGCCGGTGACGAAGACTTTTCCGTCTCTCACCTCGACCGCATAGCAGGAGACGTCGTGCAGTCCCGGAGGCCGCAGTGATTCTCCGGTCCGGAGGCTGAAGCACGCGTGGTGCCAGGGGCAGCGGACCGTCTCCCCGACGATCAATCCCTCGGGAAGTGGCCCCGAGTAGTGGCTGCAGGCAGCGCCGATCGCGAACCACTCGTCGCCCCGACGCGCGAGCAGCACGCCTTCGCCGGCCACCTGTCCGGCGAGACTGCCCCCATCCTCGACTTGATCCTGGGAAATGCCCTGGGTGAGATCGGGTCCGGTCGGACCGTCCTGGTTGGAGCCCATTCGGCTGGTCTAGCGGTCTTCGCGCCGGGGCCGGTTGCCGGCTTCCGAGCCGCCGCGGAACTCGAAGTGGCTCTCGGGCAGCACCCGTTCCTGGATCGACACCCGCTCACCATAGAGCAGGCGGGCAGCCATGATCCGGTCCACCACCACCGCGGCGCTTTCCCACACCCCGGCACCCACGCCCGGATACAGATGCGCGTGCTCCGGGCGGAGCCGTGCTTCCCTCCGCCCCACCCACCGTGCAGGCCCGGCGGCCAACACGCCCGCAGCGTCCACGAACGCCCTGGATTCCCGCATGAATACCTCACTCGTCATCGGCGACCTCACAATACACCTTGAGGGCGCCGCCCGCGGAGGTCAAGGTCTCCAGGAGCGGGTTCGCCGGACCCCAGCACGTCCAGGTCGAGTCGCAGGGCCTCACCCACCGACCACGCCTGAAAGGGGCAGCCTCGCGGCTCGTGGGGAAAATCGGCATCGGCGATTTCCGAGATGTGGCCCACGCCCGCGCGGTCGAGGTGTGCGAGCAATGGGGTGAGGAAACGTTCCCGCGCCTCCGCGCGGACGTCCGATCCACCTCCCCGTACCCGAACCCAGGCGTCGACGAACGGCCCCAGGAGCCATGGCCATACAGTGCCCTGATGGTACGCGCCGTCGCGCGAGGGCACATCGCCCTCGTAGCGACCGCGATAGCCCGGTTCACCCGGGGCGAGCGTCCGGAGGCCGAGCGGCGTCCAGAGGCGCTGTTCGACCAGGTCCACGACTCGTCGCGCCCGCTCGCCCGAGACGAGCGACCAGGGCAGTCCCCCAATCGCGAAGATCTGGTTGGGCCGCAGCGAGCGGTCGACGCGGCCGGGCACATGGTCGGCGTCCACCACGTCGCAGAGCGATCCGGATTGCTCATCCCAGAATCGCTCGGCAAACGCACGCAGTCCGGCCGCGAACAGGGGCCGATGCTCGGAGGTGAACGCCTCGGCCGCGCGGAGCGCGTTGAGCCACAGGGCCTGGATCTCCACCGGCTTGCCGACGCGCGGGGTGACGACCCAGTCGCCGACCTTCGCGTCCATCCAGGTGAGCTGTACGCCGGGCACGCCGGCCGCGAGCAGTCCGTCGCTGTCCGCGCGGATGCCATACCGGGTGCCCTGCACGTGGCCGGCAAGGATTGCTCGCACGGTGTCGCCGAGGAGCCGCCGATCTCGCGCCGGAACCTGACGGCTCTGGGATTCGACCGCGCGCAGGTATTCGTGCACCGCGATGACGTACCACAGCGAGGCATCCACGGTGTTGTACTCGGCCGTGTTCCCCTGGTCGGCGAAGCGGTTGGGCAGCATCCCCTCGGATACGTGACCCGCCCACTCGAGGAGTATCGATCGAGCCTCCGGCAGGCGTCCTGTCGCGATGCAGAGGCCGCGCAGTGAGATGAACGTGTCGCGACCCCAGTCAGTGAACCATGGATAGCCGGCCACGATGGTCCGTCCACCGGCCCGCGCCACCAGGTATGCGTCGGCCGCCCGCTCCAGTCGGCTGCCGAACTGATGGCGCCGCGCCCACTCGGAATGGCGCAGCCGCAGATAGGTGGCGACGGCGCCGCCTCCGGTCGAGAGGGTGCCAGCCACGCTGAATACCAGCACCGCATCGCCCCGGCTCAGGTCGAAACGGAAGGAGCCCGGTGACGCCAGGTCCTCCTCGAAGTCGAGACCCCGCGCCCGCTCCTCGCTGTACAGGAAGCCTCGGTACCACTGGGCGTCCTCCTGCCAGGTCCCGTTCGCCAGTGCCGACACTCCCGCCACGCCATGATAGGGCCGCCAAGTGGTCCTCTCACCCTCGCCCGCGGCCTCGAATCGGAACGCGCCATTCTCGCGGTGCAGCGAATGGGTGTCGCGGCCGGAGAGAAGCGGCCGGACGACGAGCTGTCCACCAGACTCGTCCACCGAGCGCCATCGCATCGCGACCAGCGGGTGCCCGCGGGGGACGAAGAGCTCGTGCTCGACACGGGATCCATCGGCCAGGCGGTAGGTCCAGGTCGGCCAGGGCTCGTCTCTGAACCCTTCGATAGCCGCACCCTGCGGCGGAGCGACGATGTCCGGCGCGTAGCGCTGGCGAGTGAGAAACTCCGGACCGCCTTCGCGCTCGACCCACGCATCGAACCCGTTCACCAACACCATCCGGCCGGTGGGGGGAGTCGTGGCGGCGAGGAGAGCGGCGTGGTACCGTCGAGTCCTGATCCCGGAGGTGGTGCCCGAGGCGAAGCCCCCGAGGCCGTCGGCCTCGAGCCACTCGGTGCGATCGTCGATGGCTATGGGTGCGCCCATGACCCAACATCGCGAGGCGTGCGCTGGAGTGCTACGTCTCGGGGCTCGTTCCGGAATTCAGCTCGGCGGATGTCGTCTCGCGGCAGCGAACGCCATGGTCCATCGGTCGCCGAGCGCGAGCTCGCGGTCCCAGTGTCCGCTTACGGCCTGGCTCACTTCCGAGCGAGTCTGTGCCGGCAGAAGGGGGAGCATGCGCCGGACGGTCGGCAGCGCGTCCGCGCTGAGCGACGAGAGATACCATCCGTCGACGGCCCGCCCGGCCAGACCCCGAGTGAGGTTGGTGCGCGCGATGAGCGCATCGGGATTCACCAGATTGAGTACCCCGAGCACCAGGAGCGCGGCGGTCAGAGCCCCCGCGCCGAACCGCTGCCGCCGCCCGCGAAGCACGGTCGCGGCGAACCAGCCGAAGACCAGCACCAGCCAGCCCATGAAGGCGGTCGTATAGAATCGGAGCTCGGTCAATCCGAACTCGGCGGTATAGAGCCGCATGCGCCACAGTGCGGAGGCGAGCATGATGTTGAGTAAGACCAGCATCAGGGATGCGAGCAGCCCGAATTGCCTCCGGCTCACGGCATCCCGTGGGCCAAGAGCGTGATCTGCGAAGAGGAGAATCGGGAGCGAGAGCGAGGCCACCGCGACAAGCTGAAAGAAACCCTCGCGCGCATACTCGGCATGACTGAGATCCGTATCTCCGAAGAGGTGACGGAACTGGACGGCGACGAAGGTCAGGAACAGCAGATCCAGCACCCCCAGTGCGACGGCGACCTCGGTGAGCCCGAAAGGCGCCCGCGTTTGGCCATTGACCGGAGGCCGGTCGGCCTCACCCCGAAAGAACAACCGCAGCACACCGGCGGCCACCCAGGCCCAGGCGATTACAGGGAAGGCATGCGCGGCCAGCCACTCCACTTGCGCGGAAAACGTAGTGACCATCAGCCGGTCGAAGACCGGGTCAGCGTCCATCAGAAGTCCGCCCAGAACGAACACGGCGGGTGACACGCAGAGCAGTCCCACTGCGACCGCACGAACGCGGTGAAGCGGCCCCTTGTCCGGCAGCGAGCGCCAGTCGATCTCGTTGAAGAGAAGGGACGCCGCTCCGGCAGCGGCACCTCCGGCCAGGTGGAACGCTCCGCGCGGGTACTCGAGAACGGCCGCTTCCGACCAAACCAGCGCTCGCAGCCTCGGCGTGGCCAGCACAGCGAGGATCGCGATCCCGAGCAGGTTGAGCACGAACAGGGTGGTCGAATCTCTCCAGATGAGCGCGACAGTCAGGAACGCGAACGGCACCCCGAGCGGCGCCACGCCCCGTGGCGCGGCGACGAGCCCCCGCTGAACAAGGAATGCCGCGATGAGCACGAGGGCGCAGAGCCCAAGGGCCACGTTGAGACGACCGGGCACGGAGTCGGCGAGGACGTCGGCCGCGAGGCCGAACGCGACCGCTCCCCCGACCAGGGAGAGGCCTTCCCGGGTGCGTGCGGTCATCAGCCCGCCACGGCTCCGGCCAGCCCGCCGAATCGCCGCTGACGCCCACGGAATTCGCGCACCGCGGCGCTGAGTCCGTCGGCGCCGAAGTCCGGCCACATGGTGTCGGTGAACACGAGCTCGGCGTACGCCGCCTCCCAGAGGAAGAAGTCGCTGAGCCGGCGCTCACCCCCGGTGCGTATCACCAGGTCGAGCTCCGGCACCGGAGTCCCATGGTCCACGATGGCGAGCAGGCGCGTGAACGACTCGCGGCTCGGAACCGTTCCGTCGCGGAGGCATTGCGCGGCGCGAAGGATCGCGTCCCGGGCCGAGTAGTCTATCGCTATCCGCAGCAGCACTCGGCTGCCACCGCTGGTAGCCCGTTCCGTCTCGTCGATAGCATCCCGGAGGGCGCTGTCCAGGCGATCCCGCCGCCCGACCACCTCGAGCCGGACGCCGTTTCGGATGCAGCGCTCCACCTCCGCTCGGAGATATTCCCGGAACAGGCGCATGAGCGCGGACACCTCCGCCGGAGGGCGGCGCCAGTTGTCGGCCGAGAAGGCGAACAGGGTGAGCACGCCGATGCCCAGTCCGGGCGCGGCTTCCACGACGCGGCGCGCGGCACGCGCCCCCTCGCGATGTCCCGCGGCGCGGAGTCGTCCGCGGGCGGTCGCCCATCGGCCGTTGCCGTCCATGATGATCCCGACATGGAGTCCGCCCGGCACATGCGCAGGCGAAGCGCTTTGCTGCATAAAGTCACTCCTCAAAAAAAAGAGCGCGAGGCTTCAGCGATCGCGCGTACTCCGGATCAGCGCTTCCATATGCTCGAGGTAGCGCTCGAGCGCCCGCCGCCCGGCACCGCTCAACCGGTACTCCGTCTTGGGGACTCGGCCTTCGAATGACTTCTTGCACTCGACGTAGCCAGCCTCCTCCAGCTTCCGGGCGTGCACGCTCAGGTTCCCGTCTGTAGTCTCCAGCAGACGCTTGAGCTCATTGAAGGTCAGCGACTCGTTCACCGCGAGCGCGCTGACCATGGCCAGCCGCATTCGCTCGTGAATGAGCCGATCGAGCTCGAGCGGCCCGTGTGCCGCCGCCCCGCCCTTCACCCCTCGCAGAACCTCGGGACGATCCGAGGGGTCGGGACCGCGGGGCGCGAGGTTCGATTTAGCCACCGTACCTCCTCGCGATGATCAATCCGAACACGATGTGCAGAAATCCGAAGCCGGCGACGAGCAACGCATTGCCCCAGGCGTGCGGGCCGAGCAACGCGAGCGTGCCGAGCGCCATGAAGCAGATGCCCATCAGAGGGACCACCCGCACCGAAAACGCTCCTCCGGTGACCACCCCGGTGCCATAAAGCAGGAGCCAGGTCCCAGGCAGGATCGTGTAGAAGCCGGCGCGGACCAGCACTACAGTGAGCAGCGCTCCGACGGCGATGGGCGGCACGTAGCTCAGTACGAAGCGGCGGCCCGAATAGGAGAACACCGTCGTGCCCCCGCTGCGTGCCTTGCGGTGCATCGCCCACCCTCCGATCGAGAGCGCAACGATCGCGGCGCCCAACCAGGTGGCGAGCCATTCGGCGCCCTGCTGCCCTCGCGACACCGCAGCCGCGACCAACGCCACGCAGCCCATGATGACCCCGCCCCAGCCGGGCACCGCCGTGAAGGCGGTGGCCCGCTCCATCGTCTGGCGGATGAACGACAGATTGTCCATCGCCCGGGCGTGCAGGGCCGGCGACTCAGGCGACGGGGGGATGCGCTGGGGAGATGCCATAGAGTCAGAATAACGAGAGGTACCATATTTCAGCAAGTACTTTATGGTGCAAAGTACTGCATTCGCTCACCCCAGGTCCGCGATGATCCGCTCGGCGGCGTTGTAGCCGCACATGCCGTGAACCCCCGCACCCGGGTGGGCGTAGCTCGAGCCGAGGTAAAGCGCCTTCACCGGCATCCGATAGCGGAAGTACGGGAAGATCGGACGGAAGAGGAGTTGACGGTTCCACGCATTCGATCCCCCGCCCAAGTCTCCGCCTACGAGGTTGGCGTCCATCGCGTGGAGCTGATCCGGCGACAGCACACGTCGAGCGAGTGTCCGCGCGCGAAACCCTGGAGCGAGCGCCTCGATCCGCGCGTCGATCCGATCCGCGAACCGCTCGGCCTGAGCCGTCCAGCCACCCTCCACCCGCGAAGGTACGCGGCTGTACGCCCACAGGGTGTGCTTCCCCGCCGGTGCACGGGTCATATCGACGAGGCTCTGCTGCCCGATCACCAGGTATGGGTCGTCGGGGAGAGCGCCGCCCCGCACCTGGATGGTGAATCTGCTGAGATCGTCCAGGCTGTCGCCGGCGTGGACCACCGCGCTCTCTCGAGCGGGCCCGACGGCCCATGGCACGGAACCATCCAGCGCCCAGTCAACCTTGAAGGTCCCCCACCCTCTCGGGAATCGCCGCATGAAGGCGGCAACGCGGGCTGGTATGTGCTCCGGACCCACCAGGTCGAGCAGCAGGGCGGCCACATCCGTGTCGGCCAGCACGGCTCGGGCGGCGATCTCCTCGCCGTCGGCCAGGCGGACGCCGTGTGCCCGCCCCGCGCGGACCACCACGCGGTCGACACGAGCGCCGAGCCGCACGCGCCCTCCCCACGCCTCCAGGCACCGGACCAGCGCGGCGGCGATGGACCTGGCCCCACCCTCGGGGACCGCGTACCCGCCTGTCGTCGCCGTCGTGCCGAGCATGAAGCCGATCGCCGCGCCGAACCGATCGTCCGGACCGACGTCCACGTGCAGCGCGAGACTGGGGAGCACTCGTCGTGCCGCAGCGCTCCTGAACCAGCGCTCCGAGAGGCCGCGGCCGCTCGAGAGAAACACCGCTGCGAGGCGCGCGAGGTGGAACGGACCGAGTCTGGCCAGCGGTCCGACCGCGGGGAAGCTCCGCAACAGCAGATCGATCACCTTCGGCTCGATCGACTGGTACCAGCCCGCGATCTCGCGCCAGCGATCGCCGTCGCCGGGGCTGCCGAAGTGGGCCGCCGTGAGGTCGGCATCCCGGGCGATACAGGCGTAGGTGCCGTCCGGCGCCGGATGGCAGCTCTCGAACACCGCACGCTTCCACCGGAGGCCGTGCTCCTCGAGCTTCAGGCTCCGGAAGGCCGGGCTCAGCGCGGCCCACGGGAAGAAGGCGGCCCCGACGTCGTGCACGAATCCGGGGAGCGTCGCCTCCTCGGAGCCGACGGCCCCCCCTGCCCTCGTCGGATGCGCCTCGAGTACAAGCACGTCGAGGCCGGCACGCGCGAGCACGCACGCAGCCACGAGGCCGTTGGGTCCGGAGCCGATCACTACCACGTCCATGACGGTCCTCGGTCTGCAAATTGCCTACCACTCAGTGGTCCGTATATTGCCTTGCTCGGCTCGGACGCACGGGCGCGCTAGCATCTACTAGAAATCCAGGTCCGGACCCTCCGCCATGCTTCAGTCCAAGACACTGCTCTCGATCCTGATCCTCCTGGCCATCGGGCTGCACGCCGTGCCCATGCTGCACGCCGGCGAGCGGAAGCGGCTGTGGCCGTTCCTGGTATGGGCGATGTACAAGAGTTCCCGTCCCGCCGGGCCGGTCGAGACAAACGTCAGACACATCATCGGCACGACGTCCGATGGTCAGCGGGTGGAGATAGATGATGAGGCCGTGGGGCTGGGGTATCCCGCGATCGAACGAATGTACATCCGACCGATGCTCGACGGAGACGCCGCGGCTGCCCAGCGCCTGGCGGCGCGGCTCAACCGCTGGCGAGGGAGCAGCCGCTGGTCGAGATCCGCCTCGAGAGCGAGCGGTATGCCGTGACCGAGAGCAGCATCATCCGGCGGGGCAACCCCGCCGTGTCCTACCGGGTGGATCCGACGGTCCGGGACCAGGAGCTCCGCCCGTGAACCGTTGGATCGAGCGCTGGAACGCCTACTGGTTTCCCGAGACAAGCGCGCTCAGCCTCGCGGTCATCCGCATCATCGCGGTCGGCGCGCAGCTTTTCTGGTTCTTTCCACCTCTGCACAACCAGATCAACCTGCTGGAAAAGAATTCGCACTTCGTCCAGCCTCAGATGCTGATCCGGATCGTGTCGGCCATCGTGCCGCGCGAGTTGCTGTTCACGCCCGCCGCGTTCACCGTCTTTTACTGGGCAGTGGTCGTGGCGGGATTCGCGGCCTTGATCGGCCTGCTGACCCGGCTCTCGCTCTTCGTCTTCGCGCTGGGCGTCTGGATCATCATCGCCCACTGGTACTCCTACGCCGACTTCCACCACGAGTCGGCGGTGTTCTGCATCTTCCTCCTTCTCCTCGCCTTCACCCCGGCCGGGAATCGGCTGTCGATCGACGCGCTCATCCGGCGCCGGCGGAACATCACCACCCCCGACGTCGTGGACACGGGCATCTGGCCGCTGAAGGTGGCCCACGTCCTCCTGGCATTGACCTACTTCACCGCCGGGATCGCCAAGGTGGTCGTGGGCGGCCCGCAATGGGTGAACGGCTACACGCTGCAGAACTACATCCTCTCGGACGCCATCCCGAGGGGGTTCCCCTTCGGCGTCTGGCTCGCCCAGCAGCACACCCTCTGCGTGGCGCTGTCCGTCTTCACACTCCTGTTCGAGCTGTTCTTCTTTCTTTCGCTGATCTTCCCTCGCACCGCGCCGTTCTTCCTTCTGAACGGCATCGCCTTTCACATCGGCCTCTACCTCGCGGCGGGACACGACTTCTTCTCCCACATGGTGCTGATGTTCCTGCTCTTGGTCTTTGTCCAGCCTGATTGGTTGCGGGAGTGGCTGAGTCACCATGTCGCCGTCCGGCGGCGGCTGCAGTCACGACCTGCCCTTACCTGAGCTCGGACGTGCAGTGCGGGCAGCGAGTGGCCCCCACCGGAATCGCCATGCGGCAGTGCGGGCAGTCCTTAGTCGTAGCGGCCGGCACCTCGGCGGGCCGCATCTGGTTGGCCGCGCGGACAATCAGAAACACCGCGAACGCGACGATCAGGAAGGCGATGATGCCGTTGATGAAGAGACCGAGGTTCATGGTGACCGCGCCGGCGGCCTTGGCATCGGCCAGACTGGCGTACGGTGCGGCGGCCTTGGGGCCCTCCTTGAGGAGGAGGAAGATGTTGGAGAAGTCCACATTGCCCAGGGCCAGCCCGATGGGCGGCATGATGACGTCGTCTACCAGCGACTTCACGACCGTGCCGAACGCCCCGCCGATGATGATACCGACCGCGAGGTCCAACACGTTTCCGCGCATCGCGAACTCTTTGAACTCCTTGAGCATGCCGCCCGCCTTGTCGAGGTAGGAAAAAGAGACCGGCCCACCCGCCGGTCTCTTCCTTAATACGAAGGCATGGCACTTCGGGGAAGAGGCCGGCGCCTGCGAGGCAGGATCCTCGCGTCCCTCCGCCGCGCACGGCTTGCTCCAGATCGGTGAGCACGTTCATGCAGGCGGTGATAGCGGCGCGTGGCGGGAGAGCGGAGGGTTCCAAACGTCGGAGGCGGGCTACAGCGGTCGGGCTATTCTCCCGTCTTGCAGCGGACGCAGTCGAGCGCCGTCCCGATCATGGCCGAACGGCCTTCTGGTGTTGCGACCCAGGGACGAACCTGCCACGGCGGCTCGTGCCGGACGTGCTGGCCGTGGCCGCATTCGAGCTCGGCAACCCACTGCCCGTCCGGTTCCTGGTGAAAGCCGACGATACGCTGCCGCATTCGGTGCCTCCCGGTCGGGTCAGGTTCTGAGATCGCGATCCTTCCAGTTCCACCACTTGAGCAGGTCAGGCCGGGGCCGCGGTGTCCTGGCCGCGTATGCCGCACACCGGAACGCATAGAGCACACACGGATCCTGCCGCTGGCCGCGAACCTTGTTGAGCCGAACGTAGAGCCGCTCGGGGTCGCGTCGCTTCAGATCTGCCACGCGCCTGACGCCGAGATCGCGCAGATCGCGCGCCAGGCTGGGGCCGATCCCGGGAAGGCTCTGCAGCTCGTCGCCTCTCATTCATCCTCGCTGTCGCGGTTCCTCGAAACTTACTCCTCGAGGACGCGGAGTTCATCTGCCACGACGTCCGAGCGCCATATACAGGCCGCCGGTGGAGTAGAAGGCAAAGTTCTCGGTGGGCGGGCGCGTGTTGACGCCGGCCTGGAGGGGTCTGGGGCTGGTCCATGCGTTGTCCGACCAGAGCGACACGTAGAGATCCGGCGGCCCGGGGCGGCCACTGTCCGGGCGCTCGCCGATGGCGAACGGCGCGAACGTGCCGTCATAGCCCGGCGTGGGTGCGGGTGCGGATGTGTCGGCTACAGCGACTTCTCGAACCAGTGATGGGCGTAGGGCTCCTGGTTGAACGCGGCCACCTCCCGATAGCCGCTGCGCCGGTACAGCGCCTGGGCCTCGGCGAGGGTGTCGTTGGTCTCCAGCCGGAGCAGCGGGAGCCGCCGTCGCCGAGCGAGCTCTTCCAGCCGCCGCAGAACTCGCTTTCCGATGCCCAGTCCACGGGCGGAGCCTTTGACCCACATCCGCTTGATCTCACCGAAGTCCCTGTGGCACTTGAGGGCGCCGCACCCGATCGGTTCGCCCTCCAGCGTGGCCAGGACGAAGTATCCCCGGGGAGGAGTGAGCTCGTCCGCACCGGCCGAGATACTGAGCTTCGGATCGAAGCCACCCTCGAAACGGGCCGCGAGCTCCTCGAAGTACCGCTCGAGGCAATAGCGAGCTCCGGGGGTTGTGGGACTCGCCACCTCCAAGCGAACGGCACCAGCACGGAGGAGCTTCTCCACGGTCGCCATCGCGGCGGCGAGCGTCCGGCGCTGTTCGTCGGTGAGCGGATCGAGCATGGAGGCGGCGGCGGCGTCCGAGAGGCGATCCAGCGTCGCGAGCTCCTTGCGGCCTGCCGGCGTGAGGACTACGTAGCCGACGCGGGCATCGTCAGGCGACTTCGCGGTGCGGATCAGCCCCTCCTCCTCCAGGCCTCGAAGGAGGCGACTGGCATAGCCGGAGTCGAGATCCAGCCGAGCCCGAAGGTCACGGATCTCGATGCCATTGCCGCCGATCTCGAACAGCACCCGGCAGGCCCCGAGTGAGCGGTGGCGGCCGAGGAAGTGCTCGTCCAGCGCGCCGATCCGGCGGGTGACGGTGCGGTTGAAACTGCGGACCTGATCCACTGCGGCCATTCTCTGACTTTAGTCAGAGATCGACGCACCGGCAAGGAGACGGCCTCAGGCGCGCCTGCCGCAGACCTGGAAGATTCGAGGGACGCCGATGATGGTGGACGGGTCTTCCGTGAATGCCGTGAGGGCCTCGACCGTGCTCTGAAGCGCCGCCTCCGCGATCAGTCCTTCAGCGATCGCCGCATCGCCGATATTCAGCAGAGTGCTCAGCGACAGGTGCTTGCCAGGGTCCTGCCCGCGATGCACGGGGTGGACCACCGACACCTCGATATCCCGCAATCCGGCATCGAGGCACATCCCATACAGCTTGGCTCCCAGATCCGCATCCCCGCCGCGGCGCTGAATCACGGCCCGGTAGAGCTCGCAGTAGCGCTCGTAGGCGGCATTGGGCGGATAACAGAACGCACCGGCGAAGTCGATATCCTCGAGCACGACCACACCGCCCGGCCGAAGCGCCCGGCGCATCTCGGCGAGCACCTCTATCCTCGTCGGCAGGTGCGACAGGATGAACCGGCCGTACACGACATCGTAGGTCTCGGGCTCCGCCCACCCGATGACGTTCGCAACCCGGAAATCGACGTTGAGGAGTCCGGCCGAGCGGCACTCCTGCTCGGCGGCGGTAACCTTCACCGCGTCCATATCGATCCCCACCACGCCACCCTCGCCAGAGACCCGCTGAGCGAGGAACCGGGTCACGTGCCCGCCCCCGCAGCCGAGATCGAGACACTTCATGCCGCGGCGAAGGCCAACGCGCTGGAGCAGGGCCTCGGTGCTCGGTGCCATGACCTGGGCCAGGAGATCGAGTCGCCGCTTCCCCGCCTCACCACCACGGATCGCGTATCCGCCCAAGGGACCGAGCCTCCTCAGGGAACGTATCGGGCCACGGCCATCGCCATGAGCGCCAGGACAAGCAGCACCGCGACACCATTCGTCGCCCCTGTGAGGCGGCCCTGGAGCCGGCGCAGCTCGAGCTGATCCTCGGATGATGGGGCCCCGCCTCCCGCCTGGGCGCGCGCCGAAATCTCGCCGATCCGCCGTGCAGTCGGGGTATTGATCGTCATGCCGATCGCGGTCGCGATCACGGCGAGGACGGCACCGATGCCGAAGATCCGGCCCGGCCCTACCGAGAACCAGCGAAAGCCCAGGGTGCCGGCATCGTGCCATGCGAGGGCCGCGCCGGAAAGCAGCGTGATCCAGGCCGCCGACAAGAGGAAGACCGGCAATCGTCGCACCCGCGCCAAGTGTGCCATGACCTGGGCACCGTTGGGTCCGACCGCCCTCAGGGTGGGCATGAGGAAAACTGCGACGAAGACGATTGTCCCGACCCAAATGGCGCCGGCGACCACATGGAGGAGGCGCAGGAGGATCAGCATCGGTGGGTACCTCTCACGAGGTGGTATGCGGTCAGCCTACAGGGGCAGTGCTCCGCGAGCACCCTGCACTCAGGTTCAGCTTGTCGCGGGCTGGGGCGCTCGGAATATTCGGTCCCCTAGCCTCGCGTCAAGTCACCAACAGGGGGGAGGAAGCATAGGAAGACCATCGTGGCTATCCATTGCGGGCGGGCTGGCCGTCACCACCGCGCTGGCTGCATACGGCGAAGACGAGGGCCGAGTCAGACATGCGAGAGGGATACGGGTGAGTCCAGTATAGTGACGTCGTTTCGGCGGGTCCTGCATGGCGGGTCGGTGTGCGGCTTCGGCTCGGTTGGGTGGGGACGACTTCACATGCCAATGAAGGGAAGCCAAGGTCCGGCGCTGCAGCGCCACCCAGCTGCAACGGCGGCGTATCCGATGCGCGGCAGCACCTGCTCGGCCGCCAGGACGATCCCCCAGAAGACCAGGATGAATGAGAGCGCGTGGACGATGGCATCGCGTTGTTTCCAGGAAATGACCGCGATCCACCCGCCCGTGAGCATCACGGTCCCGACCGCGCCGAGATAGCCGAGGAGCGGCCAGCCGCAGGCGTGGGGATAGGGCCACTGGGTGATCACGGCGCCCAACGCCGCGCCCAGAACGATGCGCCCCCACAGTGCGAGGCTGTCGAAGCGACCTGGATCGGCCTTGGGCCGCGCGCCCGCGCGAGCCCTGGATCGGAAGGTCGGTCGGGAGGCTGTCGCCCCAGCCCGCGATTGGGAATCGCGAGATCGGTCGGAGCCCAGGTCGCCGAGCTGGGCGAGGAGGCGGTCCACCTCTCGCGACATCGGATCGGGCTTGGAACCGCGCGGGGTGTTTGCCATTAGTCCGGTCCAGGGGAGAGCCGGAAGGAAGTGCGGAACCATTGCGCCGCGCGGCATTTGTCATGCCACCTGGCGAGCTCGTCCATAACCGAAGTCCGCAGGAGGCATTGTCCTCGCCGGCGGTTGTGCAAGGGCTACGACGCAACCTCGCACTTCGCCAACCGACGCGGAGGCCGCTCTGCAAGCTCCTGCAGGGCGCCGCTACGTTTTCGCCTCTTGCAGGGCCGGTGCCGCCCACGCCTGAACCAGCAATACCGCGATCAACAGCACGCTGTCATTCGACCCCGTTCCGTCCACCGCCGACCACGAACCAGCCCTCGCGCCCATGGACCAGCAGTATTCCCGTCGCCAGCTCGGCGGCGAAGAACAGCGTTCATTGCGATCTCCCTACCGCGTCATTCGGAAAAACCAGTCGAACGCGCGCTTCGCCCGCGGTGTGAGCCTCGTCTTTCTCCATGCATCGGCCGCCTTCCGGAATACCTCGCCCTGGGTCGGATAGGGATGAATGGTCGAGCTGACCTTGGCGAGCCCGATGCCAGCAGTCATGGCCAGCGCGATCTCCCCGATCATGTCGCCGGCGTGTTCAGCGATCAGCGTCGCGCCCAGGATCCGGTCGCTCCCGCGTCGCAGGTGGACTCGGAAGAAACCACTCTCCTGCCCCTCCAGCACCGCTCGGTCCACGTCGTGCAGCGGCACCGTGATGGTGTGCACCTCGTGTCCCTCCTCGACCGCCTCGCCCTCAGTGAGACCGACGCGCGCCACCTCCGGCGAGGTGTAGGTCGTCCGCGGGAGCACCAGCCTGCTCGCCCGCCCCCCGCCGAGCCCGAAGAAGAATGCGTTGCCGATGACGATTCGAGCGTGCGCGTCCGCGACATGGGTGAATTTGTGGGGTGAGGCAATGTCCCCTACTGCGTAGATGCGCCGGTTGCTCGTCCGGAGCCGGTCATCCACCACGACTCCCTGCCGGTCGGCGCGCACACCCGCCGCCTCGAGACCGAGACCCTCCACGTTCGGCACCCGGCCCACCGCGACCAAGATCCGCTCCGCGGACACCTGTTCTACCCGGCCGTCCCGCTCGAAGGAGAGAACCCGACGGCCATCGCGAAGCTCGGAGCGGATCGGAGTCGCGCGGTGGAAGAATCGGACACCATCGCGCTCCATGGCGCGCTCCACGATCCGGGCCCCTTCTGGATCTTCCCGCGGCAGGATGTGTGAGTGCCGGGTCACGACAGTCACCTTCGATCCGAAGCGCGAGAACGCAGAGGCCAGCTCGCTACCCACGGGTCCTGCGCCGAGCACGAGCAGGCTCTCAGGCAGCTCGGTGAGCGAGAAGATCGTCTCGTTGGTCAGGTAGCCCGAGGTTTCCAACCCGGGGACGGGCGGAACGGCTGGCCGGCCCCCGGCGGCGATCACGGCGCGCCGAAACTTCAGGGACCGGCCGTCCACCTCGAGAGCGTCCTTGCCGGTGAATCGTCCCTCCCCCAGGTAGACATCCACACCGAGCTCGCGGAATCGAGCGGCTCCATCGATCCTGCTGATTCCAGCCCTGAGCCGGCGCATCCGCTCCATCACCTGGGAGAAATCGCCGGTGCCAACGACCCGGGGGCCGCCGAACACTCGGCTGGCCTCGGCGGCGGCCTGCCACGCGCGCGCGGCGCTGAGCACCGCCTTGGAGGGCACGCATCCGTAGTTGAGACAATCGCCGCCCATGAGGTGTCGCTCGACCAGGGCCACCCGCGCGCCCAATCCCGCGGCGATCGAAGCGCTCACCAGGCCTCCCGTGCCGCCACCGACTACCACGAGATGGTAGCGTCCGGGCGGACGGGGGTTCAGCCAGTCAGGCGGACGGACGTTGTCGACCAGCTGCCGATTGTATTGGTCGAACGGCTCGACCCGCACCCTGGGCTCGCGATCAGACCGCTTCACCATCGCCCCCTGTCGCCTCGTCCAGCGCACGCCTGGCGGCACGGCTCACAACGAGCGCCACCGCGATCGTCGCCGCCAGTCCGAGCGCCAGCACGATGTAGTAGGCCCATCCCCTCGCCGCGGGCGTGCCCCCGGCCAGCCGGGCGACATCCGCGATCACCTTGCCGTAGTAGACATAGAGCAGCGTGCCGGGCAGCATGCCAACCGAAGCGACCACGAAGTCCGCGAACCGCACCCGGGTGAGACCGAGCGCATAGTTGAGCAGGTTGAACGGAAACAGCGGGCTGAGTCGAAGAAGAAAGACGATGCGCCTGCCCTCCCGCCCCACGGCCCGATCGATCGCGGCAAACCGCGGGTGACCCGCGAGACGACGCTCCACCGCATCGCGGGCGAGATAGCGGGCGATCAGGAAGGCAGCCGAGGCCCCAAGCGTCGCGGCGACGAGGACGAGCACGGTCCCCTGGCCCAGGCCGAAGATCGCCCCCGCCGCCAGTGTCAGCAGTGAGCCCGGTACGAACGCGACCGTAGCCAGGACGTATCCCGCCACGAACACGATCGCGCCCGCGGCCCCCTGTCCCTGTACCCAGGCGGCAAACCCGGGGATGAAATCTGCAAGGCGGCGGCCGACGAGGACCAGGGCCGTGATCCCGACCGCAACGAGGACGATGCGCGCGACGGAAGAGAGCCGCCGCGCCATTCAGGCCGGGCCGAGCGGCAGACGAACTCGGGCCCGGGCACCCTTGGCTCCACGCCTGCTCTCGAGCAGCAGGGCTCCGCCGTGCGCCTCGGCGATCTGCCGGCTCAGAGGCAGGCCGATCCCCGAGCCTTTGGCCTTGGTGGTGAAGAACGGCACGAAGAGATTGCCTGGATCCGGAAGCCCCGGCCCCTCATCGTCCACCAACACTTCGAGCACGCCACCCGCGGTGCGCCATCCCACCTGCACCCCGCCGCCGGTCTCGAGCGCCGCATCCACACCGTTCCGCACGAGGTTGATCAGCAGCTGGTCGAGCTGATCGCCGTCGGCGGTGACGTTGACGTCCGGCCCCGGCGCCACCTGCACCGGAAGGCGGGTCTCCAGCGCGGCGACCCGGCGCACCCATTCTCCCACGTTCACGTGCCCGAGCTGCGGCTGAGGCAGCCGGGCGAGCTGGGCGTAGGAGCTCATGAATCGCCCGAGCGACTCCGAGCGACTCTCGATCACGGTGAGGCCGGTGGTGAGGTCCTGCTCCCAGTCGGCGGGGCGGCTTCCCCGGCCGGCGAGCGTGCGCAGGCTCCCGGCGATGGACTTGATCGGAGCCAGCGAGTTGTTGATCTCGTGTCCCAATACGCGCACCAGCCGCTGCCACGCCGAGCGCTCCTCCGCTCGGAGCACGCGGCTCAGGTCGGAGAGCACGAGGAGCTGGTGCGGCAACCCGTCCTGCCGGAACGTGCTGCAGCGAATCTCCCAGCGTCCCGCTGCCCCCGGAAAGGCGGCATCGACCGAGCGCGGAGACTCTCCGTCCAGGCACTGCACCAGCCCGAGCGCATCGGCCGGTCGGCCCAGGAGACGCTCAGCGGGCTGGCTGAGAAGCCGCTCACCGCCCCGGTTCACCAGCCGGAGCCGGCGCTCGCCGTCGAAGGCGAACACCGCCACGTCGATCTCTTCCATGACGCGGCGGAGGAGCGCCGTGGCCTCGAGAGCACGGAGCCGCTGCGAGCGGAGCGTCTCGCTGAGGGCGTTGACCTCCAGCAGCGCGAGGCCGAGCGCGTCGTCGGCACTCGCTCCTCGCGCGCGGATCGAGTAGTCCCCCTCGCGGAGTGCGGCGAGCAAGTTGGAGATGGTCTGGAGCGGCCGGACGACGCGCTCCCGCACGATCAGCGCGCCGATGAGCCAGGCGCCGACGGCGAACAGGGTGAAGGTGAGCTTGACGCGCAGAGGATAGGCGCCGGTCCAGAGCAGCCAGGAGGAGACGAGGACGGCGGGGAGCCCGGCGCCAAGGACGGCGGTGAAGATCCGCGATTCGTGACTGGGCTGACGCCTCCGGTCAGAGCCCATGGTGCTGTAGCCGCCGGTAGAGGGCACTGCGGCTCAGCCCCAGCGCCTTCGCCGCCTGGCTCACATTGCCCTCGTGGCGTTCCAGCGCCTTTCGGATCAGGAGCCGCTCCACCTCCTCCAGCGGCAGGTCCTCGAGCCGGGCGGGCCCGGCCGAGCCGCGAAGGCCGAGGTCGCCCGCGCGGAGCAGCGATCCCTGGGCCATCAGGACGGCGCGCTCCAGCGTGTGGTCCAGCTCCCGCACGTTGCCCGGCCAGGAGTGGGACTCGAGGGCGGCGAGCGCCTCGGGCTCGAAGCCGCCGAGCGGTTTCCGGTAGCGCGCCGCGTAGCGGCGCAGGAAGAACTCCGCGAGAGCGCGGATGTCCTCCCGCCGCTGCCGGAGCGGAGGCAGGTGGATCTCGATGGTATTGAGCCGAAACAGGAGATCCTCCCGGAAGCGGCCCGCGCTGACCTCCGCGTGGAGGTCCGCGTTGGTCGCGGAGAGGATGCGGACGTCGATCCGCCGCGAGCGAGAGGCGCCGACCCGCTCCAGCTCGCCGGTCTCCAGCACCCGCAAGAGCTTGGCCTGCTGGCGCGCCTGCAGGGTCCCGATCTCATCCAGCAACAGAGTCCCGCCCTCGGCCAGCTCGAAGCGGCCGATACGGTCGGTCCGGGCGTCGGTGAACGCGCCCTTCACGTGGCCGAACATCTCGCTCTCGAAGAGCCCCTCGGACAGGCCGCCCAGATTGACCGGGACGAACGGCTTCCCCGCCCGGCCGGACGCGGCGTGGATCCACTGGGCCACGACCTCCTTCCCGGTGCCGTGCTCGCCGGTGATGAGCACGTTGGCGTCGGACGGGGCGACCCGCTCCATCAGCTGAAGCACCGGCCGCATCGCGGCCGACGTGGCGATGAGCTCGGGCGTACCGTCGCGGCGCAGCAGTCGGTTCTCGCCCTCGAGCCGCTGACTCCGGCGCAACGCCCGGCCCAGCTCCACCTGCGTGCGCATGGTCGCGAGCAGGCGGGCATTGTCCCACGGCTTCTCGATGAAATCGCGCGCCCCTCTCCGCATCGCCTCGACCGCCTTCTCGACGCTGCCCCAGGCGGTCATGACGATCGCGGGCAGCGTCGTGTCGAGCGCCTGGAGCTGGGAGACGAGCTCGAGCCCCTCGCGGCCGGTGGTGGTGTCGCGGGCGTAGTTGAGGTCGAGGAGCACCGCATCGAAGTCGGTCGCCTGTACCGCCGCGAGGACCGCCGCGGGCGAGGTAGCGGTCTCGATGGCGAAGCCCTCCGCCTTGAGCAGCAGGCGGAGCGCCTCGCGGACGTCCGCCTGGTCGTCCGCGACGAGGATGCGAGGGAGAGCTGGTGTAGGCACGGTGCCTGATTCGGTAGGTTCGGCGGGAATCTAACCCCGGAGCTCTTTTCTCCGGACGAACTTGAGCCCCGACCACGTCTCGTCCACGGCGCACACTTTCACGTCCACCAATCCGAGGGGAAGCCCGATGGCGCGGACGACGTCTTCGGTCAGATCGGTGGGCAGCTTCGAGGCCTTCTTGGGCCAGGAGATCCACAGCATCCCGTCATCCGCCAGCGCTTTGGCCGCCCGTGGGAAGGCGGTCTCCAGCTCGGACCGCAGCCGGGCGAATTGATGGATGAACCGTGCGCTGGACGCCAGCCGGGTCCTGATGTCGGCCCCGGCCGGGAGCTCGCCCAGCATCGCGGCGTAACCGGGCGGGCCGCCGAGCAGGATGACCGCCGTGCCGGATTTGATGCCGAGCTTCTCCACCAGCGATCGGGACGAGTAACCTGCCAAGTGTGCTGTCTCCGTTCCTCGGGGGATGCGCCTTGGTCCCTGCGGTCTATTCGCTCTTGAGCACGATGGCGGGACTGACTCGGGTGGCCCGGCGCGCGGGGAAATACGCCGCGACCCCCGCTGCCGCGAGCAGCAGCGCGGCGGCAGCGGTGAGGGTGAGCGGGTCCATCGGTGTCAGACCGTAGATCACACTCCGCAGGATCCGAGACGCGGCGACCCATGCCATCAGCCCGATGAGTATCCCCGCAGCGGCGTGTCCCATGCCCTGCGCGAGCACCAGTCGCCGAATGTTGCCTGGCTGGGCACCAAGCGCCATGCGCACTCCGAATTCATGCGTACGCTGCACGACGAGCATCGCGACCATGCCGTAGACCCCAACCGCGGCCAGTCCGAGCGCGAGCACCGCAAAGGCCGCCGCGAGCGAGGCCAGCAACCGCGGCCTCGCGAGCGGCCTGGCTCGCAACTCCGTGATTGATGCACTTTCCGACACGATCACACCGGGGTCGGTCTCCCGTGCGGCGGCGCGCACCTGAACGAGGATCGCGCCCGGATCCCAGCGCGACCGCACCGCCAGATAGGTCGGACGGAGCGCCGGATTTCTGGTCTGGGAATAGGGGACGTAGATAGTGAGGGGAGGGCTCTCCAGGTCACGGTATCGAGTGTCACCCGCGACACCGACGACCTCGAGCCAGGGCCAGTCCGAAGCCAATCCTCCGAGCTTGATCCGCCTGCCGATGGGGGCTTCGCCTGCCCATAGCCGACGGGCGAGCCTTTCACTGATGACGGTCACCGGGGTCGAGCCCTTCCGGTCCGTCGCGTCGAACCCCCGGCCCCGGCGGAGGGGCACGGCAAGCGTCTCGAAGTAACTCGGGGCGACGACCTCGAGGTTGAGCGTGGGGTTCGTGGCCGCCGTACCTGCGTCCTGGCCCTCGAGGGCGAAACCCGCGTCCCATCCCCCCACACCCACGAACGGACTCAAGATCACCGGCGTCGCGCCGAGGACGCCCCGCCCTGCGCTCACCCGACGAGCGAGGTCCTCGAACACCGCCAGATGACGGTCGGGGTCATCGTAGATACCTGCCGGCACGCCGACTTTGACGAGCGACAGGCTGTCAACCGCGAACCCCATGTCGGCCTGGTGAAGTCGCCGAAGACTTACCGCAAGCACCGCCGCCCCGGCGGTGAGCAGTAGGGCGAGTCCGACCTGACACACCACCAGCGCTGAACGGACGCCGCGAGCGGCTGGTGCCGCTCCCCGGTCGCGAGCCGCCGACCCAAGGCGGCCGTCGCGCGGCCGGGCGGACCATACCGCCGGTCCGAGCCCGACCACTACCATGGTCAGCCCCGCCAATCCCGCGACCATGGCCGGCGTCCAGGGACCGAGTCCGACTCCCTCGAGGCGCGGGATCTCGGGTGGGGCGATCGCGATGAGCCCGGCAACGGTCCAATCCGCCACGGGAACAGCGAGCACCGCGCCGCCCAGCGCAAGGAGGGCGGCCTCGGCGAGGAGCGGTCTGAGCAGGTCGCTGCGATCGGCGCCGAGGGCCGAGCGCAGTGCGATCTCCCCCGACCGCGCGGCGCCTCGCATCAGCAGCAGATTCGCGACATTGCTCCAAGCCGTGAGCAGGAGCACCAGGACGGCGCCGCAGAGGATCTCGATCGAGGGCCGGACATCGCCCAGAACCGCCTCCTCGAAGGGCAATACCACGGATCGGAGGCCACGGGCCTGAGCTGGCGACTCGAGCGCGTCGGTCTGTCGCACGTAGGCAACCGCGTCCCGCCGCACCGACTCGATCGACGCCCCCGGACGTAGCCGCGCAAGGATGCTGAACGGCTGGTACTCGCGCGTCGCCACCACGTCCGGGGTGAGTTGCAGCGGAAACCACATCTCCACCCTGGCCGGATATTCGAAGCCCGGCGCCGCGACACCGACGATGGTGGCCGGAGTGTCGAAGCTCAACGTGCTTCCGACGATCCCCGGGTCGCCGCCGAACCGGCGCTGCCAGAGAGCGTAGCTGATGACGATGACCGCCGGGGCGTCGGGTGCGGCATCCCGGCGGTCCAGCAGGCGACCGGCGGCCGGACGCACGCCCAGCACCTCGAAGAACTCCGCCGACACCATCGAGCCCATCAGATTGAACGGCTCGCCCCCCCGGCTCACCACGTAGGGGAAGGCCCCGTCGTACTGCACTCCGGCGGTTCGCTCGACAGCACCCGAGTGTTGCAGGAAGCCAGCGATGTCGGTATGAGGGAATGGCCGGAGCGACCGGTCGCGCGGCGCCTCCTTGCGAATCAGCACGAGCCGATCCTGATCCACAACGGGCAGCGGCCGGAGCAGCACGGCCAGCGCCACGCTGAACATGGCGGTGACCGCCCCGATCCCTGCCCCGATGGTGAGCAGCGCGGTGATGCTGAATTCGGGTGTGCGCCGCAGGGAGCGGAGCGCATAGCGCAGATCGGCGCGGATGGACATCACTTACGCTGGAGCGTTCCTGGGTCGACGCCCGCCGCCTCCGGCTCGACCACCCAGCCGTCCCTGAGCTGAATGGTCCGATGCCCGTACGATGCGTTCCTCTCCGAGTGGGTCACCTGCACGATCGTGGTTCCCTGCCGGTTGAGCCGGGTAAAGAGCTCCATGATCTCCTCGCCCTGGGCGCTGTGCAGGTTGCCCGTCGGCTCGTCCGCGAGGAGGAGCTTCGGGTGCGCGATCACCGCGCGCGCGACGCCCACGAGCTGCTGCTGACCGCCCGACAGCTGGCTCGGATACAGATCCTTCTTGCCCACGATCTGGAAGCGATCCAGTGTCTCCGCGACGATCGCCGCGCGCTCCTTCGGCTTGACGTCCCGATAGGAGAGCGGGATCTCCAGGTTCTCGTAGACGGTGAGATCGTCGATGAGGTGGTACTTCTGGAAGACGAAGCCGATGTACTTCTTGTTCAGCTCCACCCGCTTCTTGGGGGGAAGCTCGTGCACGGCATGGTCGAGAAACCAGTACTCGCCGCTCCAGGCGCTGTCCAGCATGCCGAGGATGCTGAGGAGCGTGGACTTGCCCGCGCCGGAGGGCCCCATGATCGTGACGAACTCGCCCTCCCGGATCTCCAGATTGATCCGCCGGAGCACATAGGTGCGGGTCGGCCCCGCCTGATAGTAGCGGTCGAGATTCGCGATTCGGATCACGAGGATACCCGGTTGAGGAGTGGACGGCTCATTGGCTGCGGAGGACGGCCATCGGATCGGTCCCCGCCGCGCGGCGGGCCGGCACCAGCGCCTTGGCGACGACCAGCGCGGCAACCCCCGAAGACACCAGCACCAGCGTGAGAGGATCGCTCGGCTCGATCTCGTAGAGGAAGCTTCGCCTCAGCCGGGCGGAAATCAACGCCCCGACCAGCCCGAGCAGAACGCCGGGCGCCGCGAGGTGCAGGCGGTGACCCCAACGCCTGCTCCAGCCCGGCTCGGGGTACGGCAGCGGCCTCAGCAGGGCGGCATCCACGAAGCTGAAGACGGTGGTCGTCACAGCGATGCCCAGGGCCAGCGTCAAGGTGGCCGCCGTGGCGAAGCCTGGGCTGCGCCGGATTTGACGCAGCCCGTAGCGCCAGATCGTGTCCCAGTCCGGTCATCATTCGCTCCGAAGCGCGAGTGCCGGGTCCACCCGAGTCGCTCGACGGGCCGGTAGATAGCAGGCGAGCAGCGCGACGAGCGTCAGCAGCAGACCGATGCCCGCGAACGTCAGCGGATCGGCGGGCCGCACGTGGTAGAGCAGTCCCGCCATCAGGCGGGTCACCAGCAGCGAGCCCGCGAGCCCGATGGCGATGCTGGCGAGCACCAGCCGCATGCCGTCGGCGATCACGCTCTTCCGGGTGCGCCGAGGATCCTCGCCGAGAGCCAGGCGGATGCCGAACTCCCGAGTCCGCTGGCTGACCGAGTAGGAGATGACGCCGAAGACGCCGACCGCCGTGAGCAGCAGCGCGATGCCGCCGAGCACGGACATCAGAACCAGACTGAACCTCGCCTGCGCCATGCCCTCCGAGAGGTACGTCTCCATCGGCACCAGCTTGCTCACCGGAAGATCGGGGTCCATGGCCTCTACGGTCTGGCGTACGGACGCGGACAGGCTCGCGGGCTCCACGTCGGCCTCGACCAGCACGGTCATGACGGTGGGTGTTCCCTGCCCGATGGGGTAATAGATCTGGTGGAGGACATCGCGGGTCAGGTCGTGCTGCCGCATGTGCTCGACCACACCGACGACCTCGGCGAAGTTGTTCGGTGTGCCAGTGGGCCCGAGCTGGAGCTGCTTGCCGACCGCGTTCTCGCCCGGCCAGGCGAGCTTGGCGAGCGTCTCATCCACGATGATCACCGCGGGCGTGCCGACCGAGTCGAGATCGGTGAAGGTCCGACCCGCGAGCAGGCGGGCATTCATCGTCTGGAAATACGTCGGCGACACGTTGCGGCCGTCGGCGGTGACGCTCTCGAAGTTGCGTGCGGTCTCCTCGTTATAGGCGAATGGCGAGAGCGGTCCGCTGCCGGTCAGCGGAAGCTGGGATACCAGTCCCACGCTCTTCACCCCCGGCAGCACCTCGAGCCGGCCGGTGAGGTCGCGGAAGAACGCGCGGCGCGAGGCGCCGTTGCTGTACTTGCTGAACGGCATCGACAGCTCGAAGGTGAGCACGTCACTCGCATCGAACCCCGGGTTCACCCGCTGGAGGGCGAGAAAGCTGCGGATCAGGAGTCCGGCCCCCACCAGGAGCACCACCGAGAGTGCCACCTCGCCCATGATGAGCAGGTTGCGGGCGCGGCGCCGGTCGCCGCCGGTGCCGCTCCGCGCTCCCGCCTTGAGGTGTTCCTGCGGGTCTATCCGCGCCGCCCGCAGGGCGGGCACCAGACCGAACAGCACCGCCGTGGCCGCGCACACCGTGGCCGTGAAAGCCAGCACCGTGGCGTCCAGCCGCACGTCGGAGAGCCTGGGAAGGTTCGCGGGATGCAGCGAGCGGAGCACCGCCATCGCGGCCACAGTGAGGATCATGCCGAGCACGCCCCCCGCCAGGGCGAGCAGCAGGCTCTCCGTGAGCACCTGACGGATCATGGCGCCGCGACTCGCGCCCAGCGCCGTGCGGAGGGCGAACTCCGCCTGCCGGGTCGTGCCTCGCACCAGCAGCAGGTTGGCGACGTTGGCGCAGGCGATCAGCAGCACCATGCCGACGGCACCGAGGAGGACGAGGAGCGCGGGCCGGGCATGCTTGACCACGTCGTAGTGGAGGGGCACGGCGCGGATGCGTACGTTGGAGGCCGCGTGCTCCTTGAACTCGGCGCGGAACTGCTCGGCGATGCGATCCATCTCCCCTTGCGCCTGCGCGAACGTGACGCCCGGCGCCAGCCGGCCGAACACCGTAAAGAAGGTCAGGTTGCGAGGGAGCGGCTGGCCGTAGTCGAACTGGATCGGGGTCCACATGTCGCCATCGGTCACCTCGAAGGCCTCCGTGGGGAGCTGGAGGCGGAAATCGCGGGACAGCACTCCCACGACTTCGTGCGCCACGCCGTCGATCTGGATCGTCTTCCCGACGATGCCCGGATCCCCGGCGAATCGCCGCTGCCAAAGCCGATGGCTGAGCATGATGACGTGCGGCCCGTTGACGACCTCTTCCTCGGGCCGGAACTGGCGCCCCAGCATCGGGCGCACGCCGAGCAATGGGAAGAAATTGGCGGTAACGGCGACGATGTCGGCCCGCTCCGGCGCACCCTCGCCCGTCAAATTCCCCCTGAGGCCCGCCACATCGCCCTCGGCGGCCGCGGCGAAGGACTCGAACGTGCGGCTGCGCTGCTGGTAGTCGCGGAAATCGAGAGGCGACACCGCCGGGAGCGACTGGGCACCCTCACCCAGGTCGTTCCAGATGTTCGCCAGCCGCTCCGGCGCCTCGTACTGAAGCGGCCGAAGGAGCACGCCGTTCACCACCGTGAAGATCGTGGTCGTCGCCCCGATCCCCAGCGCGAGCGCGGCAACCGCCGCGAAGGTGAAGCCCGGCGTGCGAAGCAGGGAGCGGCTGGCGAACCGCAGGTCGTGTCGCAGCGTGGTCATCAATCTGCTCCGAGTGGAGGCGAAGGAAGCGGCCCGGTCATTCGCCGCGAAGCGCGAGCGCCGGGTCCACCCGGGTCGCCCGGCGGGCCGGGAGGTAGCACGCGAGCAGGGCCACGAGCGCGAGCAGGACGGCGATCCCACCGAACGTGAGCGGGTCCGCGGGCTTGACCTCGTACAGCAGTCCGGTGATCCATCGCGTGCCGATGAGCGCTACCGCGAGGCCGGCGCCGATACTGAGCGCCACCAGACGCATGCCGCCCAGCACCACGCTTCGACGGGTGTGACCGGGATCCTCACCCAGCGCGAGCCGGATGCCGAACTCCCGGGTCCGCTGGGCGACGGAATAGGACATCACCCCGAAGACGCCGATCGCGGCGAGCAGCAACGCGATCCCGCCGAGCGCACCCATGAGCACGAGACTGAACCGGCGCTGAGCAGCGTTGGCGGACACGTAGTCCGCCATCGGCTCCAGGCGCGACACCGCGAGATCCTTGTCCAGCTCGGCCACGACCCGCCGCACCGCTGGAGCCAGACTCGTCGGCTCCACCGACGTCTCCATCGTGTAGGCGACCGTCACCGGGGCCGACTGACCGATGGGCCAGTAGATCTGTGGGAGCGTGGCTCGGGAGAGATCGTTCATCCGAAGATGCTGGACCACCCCGACGATCTCGACGAACGGGTTCTCGCTGCCCGTGGGCTGCACCTGCAGCCGCTTGCCGACGGCGTTCTCCCCCGGCCAGGCCATTCGTGCGAGGGACTCGTCGATGATGGCAACCGGCGGCGCGTCGGCGTCATCCTGCTCCGTAAACCAGCGCCCCCCGGCCAGGCGCGCGTCCATCGCCTCGAAGAGCTGTTCCGAGACGACGCGCTCGTCCGCCGTGACGCTCTCCCAGTTCCGGGCCGTCTCCTCGTTGAACGCAAAGGGCTGGAGCGTCCCGCTTCCGGTGAGCGGCAGCTTGTTGATCAGGCCGACCGTCTCGACTCCGGGGACGGCACGAAGCCGCTCGTCGAGACGCCGGTAAAAGTCGATCTGCGATCGGTCGTCCGGGTACCGCGCGGGCGGCAACGAGAGCTGGAAGGTGAGCACGTCGCCCGACTCGAAGCCCGGGCGGACCTCCTGAAGCGCGAGGAAGCTCCGCATCAGCAGTCCCGCGCCGACGAGGAGGATCACCGAGAGGGCCACCTCCGCGGCGACCAGAATTTCGCGGAGCCGCTGGCGCTCCCGGCCTCCACCGCCACGCACTCCGCCCTGGAGCGCCGCGTGCGGGTCGACCCGGGAGGCACGGAGCGCGGGGATGAGGGCGGAGATGAAGACCGTCGCCACGGAGACGGCGAGGGTGAATCCCAGGACGGTGCCGTCGACCTGCACGTCCGCCAGCCGGGGAAGGTTCGCGGGGCGCAGCGCGCGGAGCATCGACATGGCCCAGAAGGTGAGGCCGAGCCCGAGCGCGCCTCCCGCCGCGGCGATGAAGCCGCCCTCCACCATGACCTGACGCAGCATCGCCCAGCGGCTCGCGCCGAGCGCGGCCCGCAGGGCGAACTCCCCTTCTCTGGCGGTGGCACGGGTCAGGAGCAGGTTGGCAACGTTCGCACAGGCGATGAGCAGGACGAGTCCTACCGCTCCCATGAGGAGCAGCAGCGCCGGTCTCGCGTGCTTCACCACGTCGTACAGGAACGGCACCACGCGAATGCGCAGATTCGACGCCGCGTGCACCGGATGCTCGGCGCGAAGCTCCTCCGCGATGAGGTTCATCTCCGCCTGCGCCTGCCCCCAGGTCACACCAGGTGCGAGCCGGCCGTAGACGCTGAACCCCGTATAGTTCCGGGGCGGCGCGCGGCCGTAGTCGAACTGCAGGGGCGCCCACAGGTCGGCGTCCGTCACCATGAACGCCTCCGCCGGGAGCAGCAGCCGAAACTCCGCGGGGAGAATGCCCACCACCTCGTGGGCGACTCCGTCGATCGCGATGGTGCGGCCGACGAGAGTCAGATCACCCGCGTACCGGCGCTGCCACAGCCGATGACTGAGGATGACGACCTTCGGCCCGTTCGGCTGCTCCTCCTCCACCGTGAAGTTCCGACCCAGGACCGGGGTCACACCGAAGAGCGGGAAGAAGTTCGCCGTCACCGGCGACAGGTCCACCCGCTCGGGATCCCCGTCCCCCGTGAGGTTGCCCCGCAGGCGCACCAGCCCGGGCCCCGACGCGGCCGCGAAGTCTTCGAACGTGCGGCTCCGTTCCCTGTAGTCGCGGAAATCCAGGGCGGACACCGCCGGGAGCGACTGGGCGCCCTCACCGAGGTCGTTCCAGATGATGGCCAGCCGATCGGGATCCGCGTACGGCATAGGGCGGAGGAGAACGCCGTTCACGACGGTGAAGATCGTCGTCGTGGCCCCGATGCCGAGGGCGAGCGTCGCCACCATCGCGACCGAGAGTCCGAGGCGGCCCCGCAGCGAGCGCGCCGCGGTCCGCAGCTCACTCGGCACGGAGCGCCTCGATCGGGGCTACCCGGGTAGCGCGGAGTGCCGGCACCAGCGAGGCGATCGCGGCCACGAGTGCCAGCAGGAGCGCAGTGCCGGCGAAGGTGATCGGGTCCGTGGGCCGGACATGGAACAACAACCCCGTCAGCAGCCGCGTGGCCGCCAATGCGCCGATGACGCCAACCGCGATGCCCAATCCGGCGAGCAGCGCGCCCTGCGAGAGCACCAGCCGAAGGATCTCCCGCGGCACGGCACCGAGCGCGATTCGGATGCCGATCTCCCGAGTGCGTTGCATCACGAGGTGGGCCATGATGCCGTAGATCCCGACCGCGCCCAGCAGCAAAGCAGCGCAGGCGAACGCCGTGACGATGAGCATCGTGAATCGGCGCTCGCCGGCCCAGCTCCCGAGCGCCTGCTCCATCGTCTGCACCTCCGACACGGTGACGTCCGGATCGAGCGCGGCCACCGCCGCCCGCACGGCCGGAGCGACCGCGGTCGGCTCTCCGGCGGTACGAATGGTCAGGTACAGGCTATTGGTCGCCGTCCCGCTTCCGGCCGGGAACTGCTCGTGCGGCAGGTACATCTCCGGCCTCGGATCTGCGCTCAGCCCCCGATGGCGCACGTCACCCACCACCCCGACGACGGTGCGATAGATGGAATCGGTCTCGCCGCCGCCGAGCAGCAGACGCCGGCCAACGGCGTCACCGTTGGGCCACATCTGGCGGGCCAGGGTCTGATTGATGACGATGACCCCCGGCATCCCGAGGCGATCGCTGGGTTCTACGCCTCTGCCCTGTAGCACCGGTATGCCCATCGTGCGGAAATAGCCGGGTGTGACCACCTGCCAGTCCGCCGCGGTCCATTCGCTGGGGAGCGGCGGATTCGAGAAATGCCCTTCCTCGACGAAGGACCAGTCGCCGATCTCGAGCTGACCGGTCATCGGCAGGGCACGCGCGGCACCGGCCGAGCGCACGCCAGGAACGGTCTCGAGCCGGCTCAGCACGTCGCGAAAGAAGGCGCGGCGCTGCAGGCTGGTCTCGTATCGCACCGGCGAGAGATCGAGCCGGGCTGTAAGGAGCCTGTCGGGTTGGAATCCTGGATCCACGCCGCGGACCTTGAGGAAGCTCTGGACCAGAAGCCCGGCCCCAGCCAGCAACACCAGCGCGAGCGCGATCTGCCCCACCACGAGTCCGCGCCGGAAGCGCTGCCGCGCGGCCCCGGCGGTACCCAGCCGTCCGCCATCTACCATCGCACCCGCGAGCTCGAGGCGGGAGCTATGCAGGGAGGGAACCAGGCCGAAGAGGAGCCCCGTCGCCAGGCTCACGAGCAAGGTGAATCCGAGCACCCGGCCATCCAGACCGACCGCGTCGAGCCGCGGGATGCTCGGCGGCGCCCCGAGGATCAGGAGGCGGATGCCCCACATCGCCAGGAGCAGGCCCAGCAGGCCGCCGGCGAGCCCCAGAACGACGCTCTCGGTCAGGAGCTGCCGCACGATCTGTCCGCGCTCCGCGCCCAGCGCGATGCGCACCGCGATCTCTCTGTGGCGGGCCTCTCCCTGCGCCAGGAGCAGGCTCGCGACGTTGGCGCACGCGATGAGCAGCAGCAATGCCACCGCGCCGAGCAGCACCAGGATCGCCGGACGGACGTCGCCCACGATCCGCTCGGCGAGCGGAGTCGCGGCTCCGGTGAAGTCGGCGTTGTACTCCATCGGGTATTCGGCCAGCATCGTCGCCATCAGGGACGCCACTTCGTTGTGCGCGGCGGCCGTCGTGACTCCCTGCCGAAGCCGGGCCACCACGTCCAGGTAATGCCAACCGCGCTCGGTCCGATCGAAAGCGGGGTCGAGCTGCAGGGGCAACCACAGCTCCATTGCCGCACCGCGGAAATGGGTCGGGAGCTGGAAGCCCGGTGGCATCACGCCGATGACCGCGGTCGGGGCGTCGTCGAGCATGAGCGTGCGGCCCACGATGTCCGGGTCCGCGCCGAAGCGCCGCCGCCAGAGCCCGTCGCTCAGCAGCGCGACCGGGGGACGTCCCGGCAGGTCGTCGTCGGGGCTGAACCCGCGCCCGAGCACCGGAGCGACACCGAGGACCGGCAGCGCATCGGCGGTGACATAGCCGCTTCGAAGGCGTTCCGGCGCTCCGCTACCCGTGAGGTTGACGGTGCCGTCCACGAACGCGGCGACTCGCTCGAACGAGCGCTGGCGGTCGTGCAGATCCCAGTACTCCGATGTGCTGAGCGGCGCGCTGGGGTCCGCCTTGAGTCGGACCCGAACCCAGACCAGGTCGCCGGGCTTCTCATAGGGCAGCGGACGCAGCAGCACGCCGTTCACCACGCTGAAGATCGCGGTGACGGCGCCGATGCCGATGGCGAGGGTGAGTATCGCGACGGCCGTGAAGCCGGCCCGCTGCCGGAGGCCACGAAGCGCGATGCGCAGGTCACGACGAAGCATGTCGCTCATTCCGACCTCAACACGTTGACGGGATCGGTGCGCGTGGCCCGATGCGCGGGGATCTCGCAGGCCACCCATGCCACGCAGAGCAGGACGACGGCGGACGCGCCGAGCGCCATCCGGATGCCGATCTCCCCGGTGCGCTGGGCGAGGGCGAAGACCGGCTCCCGTCTCAGCGATCGAGCCGCGTACCGCAGGTCCCGCCAGAGCGGCTCCATCACTCGGACCGGAGCGACATCACGGGGTCTACCCGGGTGGCCCGGCGCGCCGGCAGCCAGGTCGCCGTCAACGCCACCAGCGCCAGCAGCACCGCGACACTGAGGTAGGTCAGGGGGTCCTGCCGCGTGATCCCGTAGAGCTGGCTCGCCAGCACCCGGCTGAGCAGCCATGCGCCCACCAGCCCGATCCCCAGCCCGATCGCGACCAGCCGCATCCCCTGCCCCAGCACCAGCCGGAGGACGTCTCCGCCGCGGGCGCCGAGCGCCATGCGGATACCGATCTCGTGCCGGCGCTGGTTCGTCGTGTAGGCCATCACCCCGTAGATGCCGAGCGCCGAGAGCAACAGCGCGATGCCGGCGAAGAGGAGCAACAGCATCATGGACACCCGTCGCTCCGCGCCGGCATTGTCGATGAGCCGCTCCATGGACATCACCCCGAACACCGGCTGCTCCGGATCCACCGTCGCGGATCGCGCTGGTCACGGCGGTCCCGAGCCGCTCCGGATCGTCGCGGTGCGAACGACCATGGACATCTCCTGTCCGGCGAACGCCTGATAGGAGAGATACATCTCCTGCCGCGGGCGGCTCGGACAGGCTCATCTGCCGCACATCGCCCACGATGCCCGATACCGTGACCCACGGGCCTCGGGACCGAAGAGGCTGGATCCTTCGGCCGATCGGGTCCTCGCCCGGCCAGTACTTCGCGGCCAGTGTGCGGTTCACCACGACCTTGCCGTTCGCAACCGAATCCGCCACCTCCGGCAGTCCTTCGCCGCTCACCAGCGGGATGCCCATGGCAGTGAAGTAGTTCGGGCTCACCAGCCGAAACTCGGCATTGGGCGCCGGCTCATCGGGCAGCACCGGCTTGCCCTCGATGGCGAAGCTGGTCCCGTTGCGGCCGCGCAGCGGCAGACGCGAGGTGAGCGCCGCCTGCCGCACGCCGGGGACCTGCTGGACCGAGGCCAGGGCGCGCTCGTAGAACCCCGCCGCTGGTCCTGGGTGAAGAAGCGTCCCTTGGCATTGTCGTTGGGAACCGGGAGCCACACCTGGAGCGTCAGCAGCCGCTCGGGGTCGAAGCCGTATTCGACGGCCATGAGCCGCTGGAAGCTCCGCAGGAGCAGACCCGCGCCGGCGAGCAGCATCAGTGCGACGGCCACCTCCGCAACGACGAGCGCGGCGCGCATCCGGGCGCGCGGCGCGCCCGAGCTCGACCCGCGCGCCGCGTCTTTCATCACCGACTGGAGATCGGGCCGGGACGCCTGCAGCGCCGGGATGAGCCCGAACCCGATGCCCGTCAGCAGAATGAGGAACGGCGGTGAAGGCAAGCACCGGCAGCGAGAGCTCGATCTCGCCGGCCCGCGGCAGATACAGCGCGGCGAGGCGGCCGAGCGCGCTCGCGCCCCAGCTCGCCAGTACCAGGCCCATCGCGCCGCCCACCACCGCGAGCACGAGGCTCTCGGTGAGGAGCTGGCGCACGAGCCGCATCTGGCTGCCGCCGAGGGCGGTGCGCACCGCGATCTCGCGCTCCCGTGCGGTCGCCCGGGCGAGCAGCAGGTTGGCCACGTTGGCGCAGCCGATCAGGAGCACGAAGCCGACGGCGCCGAGCAGGATCAGGAGCGCGGGGCGGACGTCGCCGACCACCTGCTCCGCGAGCGGCTCCACTACCGGATGCCAGCCCGCGCCCGTCGGGATAGTTCTTGGGGTACTGCTCGGCCAGCCGCGCACGCAGCACCTCGATCTCCGAGCGGGCGTCCTCGACCGTCTTCCCCGGCTTGAGGCGGCCGATGAGGTCGAACACCCTGGCACCCCGGGCATTGAAGAAGTTGGTGTCGGGGTTGTCGAGCGCGATCGGGGCCCACACCTCCATGGGAGAGGCGCCGCTCTCCAGCACGTGCCGGAAGCCGCGCGGCATGACGCCGATGACCGTCATCGGATCATCGTCGAGCCGGACCGTCTTCCCGATGATCCCGGGATCCCCGCCGAACCGCTGACGCCAGAGGTCATACGAGATGATCGTGACGTAGCCGATTCGCCCGACGTCGTCTTCCCGAGTGAAGTCCCGGCCCAGCGCGGGCTTCACGCCGAGCAGGCGGAAGTAGTTGTCGGAGACGACCGCCGCCTGGATGCGCTGCGGCTCACCCGAGGCCGGTAAAGTTGATGTTGATGGGATAGATCGCGGCCAGGTCTTCGAGCGCGGTCACTTCGCGCTGATAGTCCTGATACTCGGGCTGCGAGCTCGGAACATCCTTGGCCCCCGCTGCCGCTGAAGCCGGCCCGGATCGAGACCAGCTGCTCCGGGCTGGGCGTACGCGAGTGGCCGGAGCAGCACCGAGTAGACGACGCTGAAGATCGCCGTGTTCGCGCCGATGCCGAGCGCGAGCGTGAGCGCGGCCACCAGCGCGAACCCGGGGCTCCGGAGTGAGGCTCCGAAGCGCGTACCGAAGATCCAGCCACAGGGTGTCCATCAGGCCACCTCCCGGTGCAGAGTCTCGGCCGTGACCAGCCGCCCGTCGAACAGGTAGACGGAGCGCTGGGCTCGGCCGATGTACCGCGGGTCGTGCGTCACCATGACGATCGTGGCGCCGCCTGCGTGGAGCTCGTCGAGCAGCTCCATCACTTCGGCGCCGTTGCGGGAATCGAGATTGCCGGTCGGCTCGTCGGCGAGCAGGACCAGAGGAGTGCCCGCCGTCGCGCGGGCCACCGCCACACGCTGCTGCTGTCCGCCGGAGAGCTGTGCGGGATAGTGATGGATGCGGTGAAGCAGGCCGACCCGCTCGAGGGCGGCGTGCACCAATCCCTTGCGCTCGGCCGGAGGCGATGCCGCGATAGACGAGCGGCAGCTCGACGTTCCGATAGACGTCCAGGTCGCCGATCAGATTGAAGGCCTGGAAGATGAAGCCGACCGCGCGGCTCCGAACCCTGGCGCGCTGCACCGGCGAAAGGCTCGAGACCGGCTCCCCTGCGAGGACGTAGCTGCCCTCACTCGGCGAATCGAGCAGGCCGAGGATCGAGAGCAGGGTCGTCTTGCCGCAGCCCGACGGACCGCAGACCGAGACGTACTCGCCGGCCCGGATCTCGAGGTCGATGTTGGAGAGCGCGTGGGTCTCCACCTCGGCGGTATGGAAGATCTTGCTGAGCCCGCTCAGGCGGATCAGAGGGTCGATGGAGAGAGACATGGCTACTCGCTTCGCAACGCGACCATGGGATCGGTCCGTGCCGCCCGCCGAGCGGGAAGCGCGGCGGCCAGCACCGCGACGGCCGTGAGCACGATCATTCCGGTCGCGAAAGTCGGTGGATCGGTGGGGCTGACCCGGAAGAGGAGGCTGCCGAGCAGGCCGGAGAGGGCCAGCGCCCCGGCCAGCCCGACGGCCAACCCGACGGCCGCGAGCGCGGCTCCGTGGCGCACCACGAGGGACAGGACGTCGGCATGCCGGGCGCCGAGCGCCATCCGGATCCCGATCTCCTGGGTGCGCTGCGCGACGCCGTAAGAGATGACGCCGTACACGCCGATCGCGGCCAGCAGGAGCGCGATGGCCCCAAACGCGGTGAGGAGCATCGTGCTGAACCGCGACTGCGCCAGGGAATCCAGCACCCGGCCCTGCATCGTCTCCAGGTTGTATACCGGGAGCGCCGGGTCCACCTCGCCGATGGCGCGAGTGACCGGGCCCATCAGCGAAAGCGCACGGCGCTCTCCGCGGACTACGACGGTCATCGTACGGTCGGTCCACGTCCAGGCGGGGTCCGGGGCCTGCACCATCGGGAGGTAGAACTCGGGCGCCGGCTCCTCCTGAAGTCCACTCGCCCGCACGTCGTTCACGACGCCGACGACTTCCTTCCAGTTGGGAGCGCCGTCCGGCCCGGCCTCGCAGCACGCGATGCGCTTGCCGATCGGGTCCTGGCCGGGAAATGCCTCCCGGGCCAGCGTTTCGTTGATGACCATCACGAGCGGCGCGCCCCGCCTGTCGTCCGCCGTGAACGTCCGGCCTCGCAGCAGCCGGATCTTCATCGTGGCGAAATATCCGGGCGTGACCAGGCGCAGCGCCGAGTTGATGGCCGAGCCGATGTCGAGCGGTCGCCCTTCGGGCACGAGCCCGTTGGTGTTTCCGCTTTCCAGTGGTGCGGTCGAGACCAGACCGGCTGCAGCCACCCCGGAAAGCGACACCAACCCCTCGTCGATCCGTTCGAAGGCACGAATGACTTGTTCGGGGGTTTCGTACTCCACGGCCGGCAGCGAGACGCGGCCCGCGACGACTCCGGAAGCATCGAAGCCAGGGTTCACCGCGTTGAGCGCGATCGCGCTCCGGATCAGCAGTCCGGCTCCGGTGATGAGCACCAGCGCGAGCGCGATCTCGGCGACGACGAGAGCGTTGCGAAGGCGGTCCCGACCTCCGGCACGTGTGCCGGAACGTCCGCCTTCCTTGAGCGCTTCGTGCGGAGGCCTGGTTGCCGTCCTCAGCGCCGGGGCCAGGCCGAAGACCAGCCCGCTCAGCAAGGTCAGTCCGAGTGCAAAGGCGAGGACCGGACCGTTGACCGCGGCCTGATTCAGGCGCGGCACATCCTGAGGTCCGAACGCCACGAGTGCGCTGACCCCCCAGTACCCGGCCAGGAGACCCAGCACCCCGCCGACCGCCGCGAGCACCAGGCTCTCGACGAGCGCCTGGCGGAAGAGGTGCGTCCGGCCCGCGCCGATCGCGACCCGGATCGCGGTCTCGCGTGAGCGCGCGGCGGCACGGGCCAGCAGGAGGTTGGCGATATTGGCGCAGGCGATGAGCAGCACGAAGCCGACCGCGCCGAGCAGGACGTAGAGCCGCGGCCGGTAGTCGCCGAGCAGCTCTTCCTTGAAGCTCGCGATGACGATCCCCCGGTCCCGATTCTCCTTGGGGAAGTTCGTCCGGAGCCACCCGGCCAGCCCCTGCATCTCGCCCTCGGCCTGCCGCAGGGTGACGCCGGGCCGAAGGCGCCCGAGGACGCGGATGTAGTGCTCGTCGTGCATCGCGAGGCGTTCGGCCGAGAAGGCGGTGGGGACCCAGAGCTCCTCATCGAACACGGCGTAGTCCATCGCGGCCGGCATGACGCCGATCACGGTGTGCGGCCGACCATCCAGCCGAACCTGTCGGCCTACCACGCTCGGATCGCCCCCGAACCGCCGGCGCCAGAGCCCGTCACTCAACACGACCACGTCGCCTCGGCCCGCGGCATCCTCTTCCGCGAGGAAGCTGCGGCCGAGCCCGGGACGCACACCCAACATCGCGAAGTAGTCGGCGCCCACCCGCGCGCCCGTCACGTTCTCCGGCGCGTCCGTGCCGGCGAGGTTGAAGTTCTCGGGGTGGGCCGGCACGAAGTACTCGAAGCTGCGCTGCTGCCGGCTGACGTCCGCCCAGTTCCCCGCTGAGAACGAGCTCATCATATCCCGCCAGGTCGTGCGCACCAGCAGCAGCCCGTCGGGATCGGCAAAGGGGAGCGGCCGGAACAGCACGCTGTAGACCACGCTGAAGATCGCGGTCGTGGCTCCGATGCAGAGCGCGAGCGTGAGCACGGCCGAAGCGGCGAGTGCCGGGCTCTTCCGCAGCGAGCGGATGGCGAAGCGGAGGTCGTGGCGTAGCGAGCTCATGGTTACTCGTTCCGGAGCGCGATCATGGGGTCCGACCGTGCCGCCCGCCGAGCGGGCAGGTAGCTCGCGCCGAACGCCACGACGAGGAGGAACGCCGTGACGGCGAGGAAGGTGACGGGATCCGTGGCGCCGACCCCGAACAGCAGTCCGCGCAGGAGGCGGGTTCCCAACAGCGCCCCCACCAGGCCCAGCACGATTCCCGCAAGCACCGGTCGCATGCCCTGATGTACGACGAGCCGCAGGAGACGGTCGGTCCCGGCGCCAAGCGCCATGCGAATGCCGAGCTCCCGGGTACGCTGGACGACGCCGAAAGCGATGACGCCGTAGATGCCGACCGCGGCCAGCAGGAGTGCCACAGCGGCGAACGCGGTCAGCAGTGCCGCGTTGACCCGGGGTCGCGCCAGCGTGTCGGCGACGCGTTGGTCGAGTGTGGCGACCTCGGAGAGAGGCAGATCGGCATCCAGCTCGGCGAGCGCGCGCTTGACCGTGCCGGCCAGCTCCAGTGGGTCACCTGCGGTCCGGGCGAGCACGACCATGGATGGAACCGGCGCCTGCGCGATCGGGAGATACAACTGGGGATAAGTCGGCCGGCCCAACTCCTCGTTGCGCACGTCGCCGACGACGCCGATCACGGTCATCCATCCCGCGGAATCGGCAGGGTCGCCGAGCGTGATGCGCTGGCCGACGGCGCTTCGGCCGGGCCAGTAGCGTTGCGCCAACGCCTGGCTCACGACCGCGACCGGGGAACCATCGGCGCGGTGCTCGGCGCCATATACCGCCCCGGCGACCAGCGGGATCTCCGCGGTCTGGAAGTACTCCGGGCTGGTCATGAACACCACCGCGTCCTGAACGACGCCCGGCGGTGGAGGCTCGACGCCCGCGATAATGAAGGACCAGAAGGGAGGAGATCCACCGAGTGGCGGATCCGAGCTGAGCGCAGCGGCGCGAACGCCCGGCACCGCCTGGATCCGCTCGAGCAGCAGGTCCGCGAATGCGGTCTGCGCCGCCGGCTCTGCATACTGGGCTCGAGGCAGGGCGACCGTCGCGGTAAAGACACCATCGCTCTTGAAGCCGGGGTCCACGCGCTGCAGCCGATCGAAGCTTCGGAGCAACAGGGCCGCGCCGATCAGCAGCATGAAGGCGAGCGCCACCTCGGCGAGCACGAGGATGCCGCGGGTGCTCCGGATGCCGACGCCACCGGCGGCTCCCCGGCCGCCCTCCTTGAGCCCCGACTGGAGGTCCCTTCCGAGGGCCCGCACGGCAGGCGCCAGGCCAAAGACCATGCCCGTGAACAGCGAGAGCGCGAAGGTGAAGCCGAGCACGGGAAGATTCAGGCCGATCTCGTGCAGCCGCGGGATCGCGAGCGGGGCCAACGAGCGCAGCGCCCCGATCGCCGAGGCGGCGACGACTACCCCAACCACGCCGCTCAGCAGCGACAGCACCACGCTCTCGGTCAGGATTTCGCGGACGATTCGACGCCGCGACGCGCCGAGAGCGGCGCGAAGAGTGATCTCGCGCTCCCGAGCGGTCACCCGGGCGAGCATGAGGTTCGCGACGTTGGCGCAGGCGATGAGCATGACGAGCGCGACCGCGCCCATGAACACGAGCAGCGCCGGCCGACTCTCGCCGACGAGCTGCTCCTGCAGCGCAACCAGTTCGACTCCCCACCCCGTGTTGCTCTGGGGGTACTCGGCCTCGAGCCGCCGGGCAATCGTGCTCAGCTCTCCCTGCGCCTCGGAGATCGGGATACCCGAGCGGAGGCGGCCCACCACCGTCAGGAAATCCGCGCGCCGCGGGCGCGTCGAGTCGGTGACGAGCGGTGTCCAGACATCCACGTCCTGCTGCAGACGGAAGGCAGCTGGCGCTACCCCGACGACGGCATGCGGCACCCCGCTGAGCAAGATCGTGCGTCCCACGACACCGCGATCACTCCCGAACTGCCGCTGCCAGAAGCCGTGGCTCAGTATCGTGACCCGGGCCGCTCCGGCGCGCTCGTCATCGGCCGTGAACACACGTCCCACGGAAGGCGCCATTCCGAGCACCGGGAAGAGATTCGCCGTGGTCCTGGTGCCTCGCACGACGGCCGGCTCGCCCTCGGTCGAGAGGTTGTAGCGGGTGTTCGCCAGGGCGGCCATGTCCGCGAAGGACTTGGACTGGCGCTTCCAGTCGAGATAGTCGGGGAGAGAGGCGGTCTCCCGGCCGATGGTCGTGTGGCGACCCCAGACCATGACCAGCCGTTCGGGAGACTCGAACGGCAGCGGGTTGAGCAGGACTCCGTTGACGAGACTGAAGACCGCCGTGTTGGCGCCGATCCCGATCGCGAGTGTCGCCACGGCCGCGAGAGCGAAGCCCGGGCTCCGGCGCAGCGAGCGAATCGAGTAGCGGAGGTCCCGGATCACTTCCTGGTTCCCTCAGCTCACGGCGGTGAGCTGTCGCTCCTCGACTACCTTGCCGTCGAAGAGATGAACCGAGCGATCCGCATGCCTGGCGTACCGCGGGTCGTGCGTGACCATGCAGATCGTCGCGCCGCCCTGGTGGAGCTCACGCAGCAGCTCCATCACGGCTTCGCCGTTCGTGGAATCGAGGTTACCGGTGGGCTCGTCGGCCAGGAGGATCGCCGGATCGCCGGCCACCGCCCGGGCCACCGCGACGCGCTGTTGCTGACCGCCGGAGAGCTGCGCCGGAAAGTGCTTCATCCGGTGCGACATCCCGACGCGCTCGAGCGCCGCCTGCACCCGCTTCCGGCGCTCGTCGGACGGCATCCCGCGGTAGGTGAGGGGGAGCTCGACGTTCTCGTAGACGGTGAGGTCGCCGATCAGGTTGAAGGCCTGGAAGATGAAGCCGATCTGCCGGTTCCGGACCCGGGCCCGGTCGGCCGCCGAAAGCTTCGCCACCGGCTGACCGTCGAGCACATAGGTGCCGTCGGTGGGCGAATCGAGCAGCCCGAGGATGGACAGCAAGGTCGTCTTGCCGCAGCCGGAAGGACCGGCGATCGCGATGTACTCGCCGTTCCGGATCTCCAGGTGGATATCGGAGAGGGCATGGGTCTCCACCTCGTCGGTGTAGAAGACCTTCTTGATGCCTTCCAGGCGGATCAGGGCTTCGGGCATGGGCGGTTCCGGGTTAGTGTGGCCAGAGTGGACGGTGCAGCGCGGACGACAGGCGGAGGGCGGCAGGTGGACGGTGGTAGGCAGGTGGCAGCTGCTGAGACGTGGTCACGTCGTTGAACGCACAGCGCGGGCCGAGGGTGCTGCATTCTGCCCACTGCCCACTGCCTACCACCGTCCGCCCACTCACTCCACCCTCACCCGATCGTACGAGTCCCAGCGGGACATGTCGGAGATGATGACTTTCTCACCGGGCTGGAGTCCGCCGAGGATCTCGACGGTGTTCACCGAAGTCCGGCCGAGGCGGACGTTGACGCGCATGGCCTCGGTGCCGTCGCCCACCAGCTTGAAGAGGCCGACGGCGCTGTTCGCCTGTCCGTACGCGGGCCGGCCGACGTGGAGCACGTTGTCCAGGCGCTCGACCTGGATGGTCCCGTCCACCGACAGATCCGGCCGCGCGCCCCGCGGCAGCTCGCCCTCGAGCGAGACGTCCACGGTGACGGTGCCGTTCTGCACGGCAGGGTCGATCCGGGACACCTTGCCCCTGGCCAACCCGTTGCGGGTGTCGATCGTCGCCGGCTGTCCCATGGCGACGTCCTTCGCCTGTGTCTCGGGAATACGGAGCACGGCCTTCAGCTTGCCCGGCTCGACCAGTCGCGCGAGCGTCGCGCCCGGACTGGGCCCACTGCCCCACCTCGAGCGGCAATTCCTGGAGGATGCCGTCCGCGCCGGCCTTCACTTCCATCGAGCGCACGCGGAACCGCTGGAAGTTCGTCACGTCACGCAGCCGGCCGACCTGCTCTTTCTGCAGCGCGAGCTGTGAGTCGGAGGCTCCGGTCATGACGGCCAGCCGCCGCTCTTCCACGTCGAGTCGGGTTGCCAGCTCCTCCACCCGCTCCTTGGCCCGGCTCGCCTCGCTGGAAGAGATGAGCTCCTTCGCCGCCAGACCTTCGGAGGCCTCCGCGTTGCGCTTGGCCTCGAGATAGTCGGCCTTGACGGTGGCGACGACACCTTCCTGATTGAGGCGCTGAGTCTCGAGAGTGGCCTTCAGGTTCACCCGGTCGGCCTGGGCCACAGTGAGCTGCCGCTCGGACTCCAACGCCTCGAGCTGAACGTCGGGATTGCTGAGCTCGAGGAGCACGGTCTCGGCCTTCACCGCCTGCCCCGGCTCCGCGAGTCGACGCTCGACCCGGCCCGCGGTCACCGCCGAGATGTAGCGGATGCGCTCCGGAACCAGGGTGCCCGGCCCACGAACTTCGATCACCAATGGGCCCTTCTGCACCGAATCGATCCAGACGGACGCCCGATCCACCTCCGGTGCGGCCGGCTTCAGACTCCGGAGCCCCAGGGTCATGGCGACGACGGCGACCAGCGCGAGCCCGGCGTAGATGATCTGTTTCCGGCCCCGCTTGGCCGGCGTGCGCTGAATGTCCACGCCTATTCCTTATATGAGTGCGACGCCAGACCCGACGTGCGTTTCCTCGGACTGCTGTCCGCCTCAAGGAAAGGAGCATGCCAGGCGAGGCGACAACGTAAGGCTCTGCGCGACACCGGTTTGTGCATCGTGCCCCCAGCCTCGCCGGCCATTTCGTGTTCGCTTGTGGGATGGCTGGGTCCCGGAACCGAACACCCATTGTGCAACGGTCAGCGAGGCGGGGCGTCCCCCCCACAATTCCCGCCTTTCCTTGCTCAGGATTCACATGGCACCACACTCGTCCGCGGGTCTTCGGGCCGGAGCGCTTGGTGTGTCTGCGGCCGTGCTGATGGCATGGGGCTGCGGGCATACCGAGCCTTTCGCGTCCCCGCCTTACGGTTCAGATGCACCGTTCGATCCAACACCCCCCCAGCGCCTGACCTACAATGACGCGGCCGATCGGTATCCCTCCTGGCTGCCCGATGGCAGCGGCCTGCTCTATTCCTCTCAGCAGACAACCCGACTCGACGCCGATCTGTGTGCCGCCCTGCTTCCACCGACCGGGGGAACCCAGCGTGAGCTGTGGTGTGACGTGCCGGGTGGAGGGGCGGAGACCGATGCCATCGAGTCGCCAGTGGTCGGCGCCGATGGGCAGCTGGCCTTTGTCGGCACGAGCGGCACTGTCGGCGGCCTGAGTCCCAGTACGCAGGGGGATCGCCGTAGCCGACACATTGGACCCCGCTAGCGCCCAAATGGTTCGTTCGTTCCCCTACACGCCGGCCGGCAGCACCGAGCAATTCACTGCCGAGGGCGTCCGCTGGCTCGATCCCACTCGAGTGGTCTACCTCGGCCAGCAGCTCGCGGCGCAGGCGCTTTGCCTCGGGTGCCCCGTCGACACGCTGCGGTCCGGCCAGGCTGTAACGATTCTTGACCTGGGCGCACCAGGATCGCTGCCGGTCGCCATCCCAGGCACGGCCACGGCGACCGGCGTCGCGGTCGGGCCCAGTGGGGATGCGCTGCTCTACACTCTCGCCGGGGACAGCCGGGTGTACCGCTTTCTGCTGGCAAGCGGGACCGTCCAGGTCGCTCACGACTTTGGGGCGGCGGGCGTCGTGCGGGACATTCAGGTGGTCGGAAGCCGGATGGCCGCCGTGGTCGGTGGACGGGTCGCCGTAGGCGGGCACCCGACACTCGGATCGGTGCAGTATGACAGCGGCGGGGTCGTACACGTCGTGGACCTGAACTCCGGCGAGGACGTGGCACTCGACCCAGCCGACCGGCTCTACCGCCGGCCAGCGCTCTCCCCGCTGGGAGATCGGTTGGCCGTCGAAGGGTATCCACTCATCATCACCTCGATTGCGCCCGACAGCGAGGATTCTCCCCCGATCGTCGATACCACGGTGGGCAAGAGCGGAGACATCTATCTGTTCGGAGCACCCTGATGGCGATGCGACAGATCCTGGTGCTCTCAGCGCGGCGTTGCTCTGTACTCTCAACGTCGCGGTCGCATCGGCCCAGGCCGACGGGGCGATCGTCGGTCGGGTCCGCGAGAAGGGTAGCAGCCGGGCGACTCGCCGGCACACAGGTGCTGGTGGACGGTCGCATCGGCGGCGTCGTCCGATACCCTCGGCGACTACAAGGTGCGGAGCGTCCGGGGTGGCTGGCATCGGGTCGCGGCGCGGCTCATCGGCTACCGGGGGGTGGTGCTCGACAGCGTCCTCATTCCCGCCGGCAGCGTCCTCACCGTGGACTTCGAGCTGGAGCAGAATCCGCTGGAGCTCGAGCCATTGGTGGTCAATGCGCCGTATGATGCGGTACTCGACCCGCTGGCCACCGCGTCGGAACAGAAGATCACCGCCGCAGATCTCCGCGACCTGCCCGTGAGCACGTTGAGCGAGGCGCTGGAGCTCTCGGCGGGAGCGGTGGGGACGAGCTACCGGGGCGGGCGCATCGGAGAGGAATCCTTCATACTCGACGGCCTGGGCATCAAGAACCGGATGGATGCCGCGAGCGCGGGACTCGGCGTCAGCATACCGACGGATCTGTTGAGCGAGGCATCGCTCGTCACCAATGCCTTTTCCGCCCGCTACGGGCAGGCGCTCTCCGGGCTGGTGAACGTGGTGACTCGTGATCCTGAGGACCACTGGGAAGGTCGGCTGGCGTACGAGGGCGATCGGCCGTTCGGTGGTTCCCTGGATCGTGGGATCGACCGATTCGCCCTGCGGGCGGGTGGGCCGATCATCGGGCGTCTTGGCGCGGTCGCCGCGCTCGACCTGAGCGGGCGCAAGGACGCCGATCCCGTGAATGCCCCGGCTCCGATCGATCCAGCCGATCCCCGAAGCGCGACGCCCTATCCCTTACCCCACAACAGTGGCGAGCTCTGGACCGGGGCCCTCAAGCTGGTGGCGCCGGTGACCAACCGCGCGACCGTACGGGTCTTCGGGCTGCACTCGGAGGAACAGGCGCTGCTCTACGACCCGGCGTACAAGTACGATGTCGAGTACTCCCCGGCCCAGCGCCTCCGCGGGGATCTGGTGAGCGGGCACTTCCAGTACATCAGCGATCCGCGCAGCCTTCCGATCTCGATCGACCTGCGGGTCGCGCGCTTCGTGCGGGAATTCCTGCGGGGCGAGGCCGAAGGTGAGGTGGATTATGCCTTCGGCGCATTTACCGGGTCGAGGCTCCACTTCGTCGGCGAGGACCTGGCGCGGGAGCAGGACTCCTCACCTGATCCGATCCCGGGATTCGGCATCCCCGCTGCCAGTGTCAAGAGCCCCTGGGGCGTGCCGGCCTTCTTCCTAACGGATGGTTCCCACGGTGACCTGGCGTGGAACCGCTTCGGTGAGACACAGGGTGCAGCTCGACATGATCCTGGGCGGCAGTCGCCAGCCTGGATTTCTTCGTCGGCGGTGAATTCACCGCCCAGCAGGTCCAGACTTGGCAGCGTGTCTTCGGCTTCCTTCCGGTCGGCGCACCACTGCCCGATGGCAGCGAGGTGCCGGAGGTGGCACTCTCGGTGTTCTCCCCTCGGTCGGTGGCCGGGTATGCCGAGGCGCAGATCCGCATCGAGGACATCGCCCTGACGGGCGGCCTTCGCTACGACCAGTTCGACGCCGGGAGCGATCTGGCCTCGGAGGCGCGTGGCGCGCAGCGCTCGGTCAGCCCTCGCTTCGCGGTCTCGACTGTGCTGAGTGGCGCCACGTTCATCGCCAGCTACGGTCGCTTCAGCCAGGCGCCGGACTACCAGTTCCTCGTTGATGCCGCGTTCGACGACACCACGCGCACTGGTCGGTTCCGACGGGGCAATCCGGACATCGGCTACGAGCAGGCCAGTCAGTACGAGTTCAGCGTGCGCGCGCGACCGCGCCAGACGCTCTCCGTGCGGATGGGAGTCTACATCAAGCGCTTGAGCGGCCTGGTGGCCTCGGTGCCCCTCGGCCTTAACCCCGATAGCACGATCTTCGGGAATGCCGATGCCGGCAGCGTCAAAGGCCTGGAGGTGCTGTTGGAGCGCGACTTCGTGGGAGGCGTCGGGTTCCGGCTCGCCTACACTCTGCAGGAAGCGCTGGCCACCGCCACAGATCCCTTCATCCTCAATCGGCTCATCACGATCGACCCCATCACCGGCGATACCACCCGGCCCGCGCGCGCGGAATTCCCTCTCGACTACGACCGGCGCCACGGCATCACGGCAATTGTCCGGGGCAAGGCTTCCCATGGCGCCGGACCGCAGGTGCTCGGCGTGCGACCGATCGGGGGACTCGAAGGCGCCGTGATCCTCCGATTGGCGTCGGGCCTGCCGTTCTCCAGGAGCGACAGTACCGGCGACTCACTCGTCGGACTGCCCAACGCCTCGCGCCTTCCGGGGACCTCCTCGGTGGACCTACTCGTTCGCCGGCCGATCCAGCTCGGCGGCACTCGGGGCGGGATCTACCTCGATGTGCGGAACCTGTTCAACCGTCGCAACGTCGTCGCCGTGCGCCGGGATACCGGCGCCCCCCAGCCCAGCGACGAGGCAATCCAACTGATGGCGGAAGATGCCTACGCGGCCAACCCCGGGCCGATTCCCTTCGAATCGTCCCGCTATCGAGCATCCGCAGACCTGGATCATGATGGCTACGTCTCGGGACGCGGGGAGCTCTTCCCCATGTACCTCGCGGCGGCACGTGACTACAGCCAACCGGTGTTCGCCTACGGACCGCCGCGGCTTGCTCGCCTGGGAGTCGAACTGCTCTTCTAGTAAGCTCCTCGCACGAAGCACTCCTCGCTTCGTCGTCTTAGACGGGCCGACCGGCCGAAGGGTTCGGCGAACGTCAACCGAGGAGGACCACGATCAAGGCTGGGAGACCGCGAGGAACTACCCTGAAGCGCTACAACGCGGGCAAAGCGAGCATCTGTGGCCTACGGATCAGTCGGCGATCGGTCCTTTCGCGGCCAGGGTGAACACACTGCCATCACCGCACGGCGGCGAGGCGCTTGCGATCTCCGGACTCACCGCCGCCCTTCATCTCCTCCGCCAGCAGTGCCTTGTGAATCGCCATTCCGGCCTCGGTACCTTCGGCTGCCGCGACGACGACGAACTGCGCGTCTTTCGAAGCGTCCCCCGCCACATAGAGGCCCGGCACATTGGTGGCCTCACAGGAGCCGGTATCCACCGCACCCTTCTCGGTGAACCGGCACCCCAGCACGGCTGCAAGGTCGCAGCGCTGGTGCTGTCCCGTCGCCAGGAACATCGCACTGCGCGTGACCGGTTCACCGGTCGCGAATACGATCCGCTCGAGTCGGCCGTCGCTCCCCTCCAGGCGGAGCACGGGATCTTCCCTGACCACGACTCCGGCTTCCGCCAACCGGTGCAGATGCGCGTTGGCAATTCCGCTCGGGCCGCTGGTACACAGAATCACGTCCCCACTCCACCATCGGAGGACCAGCGCCAGTGCGGCGGCGTCGTCACCGCGGCCGAACACCGCGAGGGGTCGGTTCCGCCATTCCCACGCATCACAATACGGGCAGTGGTGCACGCTGGTTCCATAGAGCGGATCGAGACCTTCGAGGTCGGGCAGCTCGTCTACCACGCCGGTCGCGAGCAGGAGCTTCCGGCCGGCATGCCGCGAGCCGTCCGACGTGATGACGGTGAAGCCGTCGGTTGTGCGGGTGGCATGCTGAACGCTGCCGGCGCGCACCGTGACCGTCTCGTACCGTTCCAGCTCCGTATGCGCGAGTTGCAGGAATTCGGCGGGTGGCGTGCCGTCCCTCGTCAGATAGCCGTGAATACCGCGGGATCTGGCGTTGCGCTGTTCCCCGGCGTCGATCAGCAGCACCTGGCGAAGACAGCGGCCCAGCATGAGCGCCGCGCTCAGGCCGGCGGGCCCGCCTCCGACGATGACACAATCGTACGAGCGACTCAGCCGCGATTCGGACTGGGGACCTCGCCCGCCTCTAGCACCTGTTTGAAGCGACGCAGATCCTCGGCCACCTGACGCGACGGGTCTTCGCCGAAGAGCCGGGCGACGGCCGCACCGACCTTGCCGGCGGGAGGCTCGTAGCGCAGGACCACGCGGACCTCGGTCGCGTCGTTCGGCGCCGGCCTGAACTGCACCGACCCCTCGTGATCCACGTCAGCCCCTGCCAGGGAGCGCCAGGCGATCAGCTCGTCCGGAATCTCATCGTGGATCTCCGCATCCCACTCCACGCGAGACCCCGCCGGCCCCTTCGCGATCCAGTGGGAGCGTCCTTCGTCCAGGACGCGAACCGACTCGAGGTGATCCATGAAACGCGGGAGATTCTCGAAGTTGCGCCAGAATCCGAAGACTTCGCGCCGTGGACGACTGATCGTGGTGGACTGATCCACCTTGATGCCTTTCCGCCCCGACGATTGCCTCGATCGCCCCGTTCGATCGGCCCGGGCGGTGTTGCGACCCAACGCCCGGTTCACCGGACAGCGGCCGGTCAGTGCCCTGGACGCGAGGCCCCCCGCCAGCGGCAGGAGCAGACCCCGGAGCCGTCGCTTGCGCAACCCGACGAGCGCCAGCGCGGCGGCCGCGGCCCCCGAGATGAGCCGCTCGGTGTGGCCGACATTGATCTCGTCGTCATCCACCTCCGAGCGGCGAAGGTTTTCCCACTCGTCCCTTCTCATCGTCGAGTCCTTTCATCGCGCCTCGGCGGGCGCGACCTGATTGTAGCGGTGAGCTGCCTGATCGCCGGCCCTCGTCAATACCGAGGGCGAGAATGGCGACTGGCTCTCCTTGCCGGGCTGCCTCCCGGTGTCGGTGGAGGGGGCGCCGGGAAGCAGCCGGCTCGCGAGCGCGAGCCCGAGTGCGGCGAACCTAGGGGCGACCGCATTCACCAGCACAGCGGCGCGGGTGGTCCAAGGGAACATCACTTCCGCCTCGTCCTTCAGCGCGCCGGCGATGATGCGTCGCGCCGCTTCTCCGGCGCTGACACTCAGGCCGGGCAACGAGTCGGCGATGCTGAACCAGGCGTATTCCGCGCGCTGCTTCCCTCGGAAGGTCGCGTTCCGCGGACTGCCGGTTCTCATCAGCCCAGGTACGACGGTGGTGACCCCAACGCCGGTGCCCGCCAGCTCGGCTCGAAGCCCGTTGGAGAATCCGACGGCTGCGAACTTGCTCGCGCTGTATGGCAGGAGATGAGGAACGGAGAGCTTGCCGCCGACCGACGTGATGTTGACGATCCGACCGTCACGCCGAGCCAGCATCGACGGGAGAACCTCCAGGGTCGGATAGAGCACTCCCCAGAAGTTGGTCGCCATCGCCTCCTTGTAGTCCTCCTCGGTCATGGTCCCGGCGGGGCCGACCTCGATGACGCCTGCGTTGTTGATCAGCAGGTCCACCGGACCGAGCTGCCGCGAAACGGCTTCGATCATTCCCCGCACGGCGGACCGGTCGGTGACATCGCATTCCACGGTCAGAGCGGTGAACCCGATCTCCTCGAGCTTGGCCCGCGCCCGCGACAGCGCATCTCCATCCCGGCCGCAGATGGCGACCCGGGCCCCCTGCGCGGCCACCTCGCGCGCCAAGGCCAGCCCCAACCCGCGCGACCCGCCGGTCACGAGGACGGTGCGCCCCCGGAGGTCCTCCGCTCCCCGGCGACGGGATCGCGCCATCAGGAGGGCACCCGCCGCCACGCCGAGGGCGAGGCCCACACGACTGCTCGGCATCTAAGCCCCGGGCCCCATGCCTTCGAGCACCGCCTTCAGTCGCCCGAGGTCCTCATTCATCTTGGCTCGCGGGTCGGCGCCGAGCAGCTCGGTGACCGCCTGTCCCGCACCGCCGGCCGGGGGGTGATAGCAGAACCGCAGGTCCACCCGCGTCCCGCCGTTCTCCTCCCGGAATCGGACGACCCCCGCGTTCTCCAGCATCGAGCCCGGCTCGCTGCGCCAGGCGATCAGATCGCCCGGAATGCGCTCCGTCAGAACCGCCTGCCATTCGATCGGGGCGCCCCCCGGCCCACTCACGACCCAGCGCGAACGCCCGCTGCCCAAGTCGTGGATCTCGCGGACGTTGGACATGAACAGGGGAAAGTTTTCGTAGTTGCTCCAGAACGCGTAAACCTGATCCACCGGGGCATTGATTTGGATCGTCTTCTGAATGTCCACGGTTCTCCGCCGATCACCTTGCCGTCCGGTCCGCTCCCCGCGCTTGGTGGCGAGCAGTCCGGCACCGATCGTCCGGGCAGCGGTCGCGGTGGCGCCTCGTCGGGTCAATCCGAACAGCGCCAGCGCACCTCCGGCGGCACGCAACAGCAGCTCATTGCCGTGCCCGCGTGCTCCGGCACGCCGCATGAGATTGGCGGCCTCCAAGCCGTCGATGTCCCCCAGCCGCGAGCCGTAGTGCCAGACGCCCGCCGCTTCCCCGTCTGTGAGACCCCAACCATGGGCCTGGTCACCGCCTTGCAAGGCCTCATCCAGGCGGCCGAGCCAGCGGGTACGACGCTCTTGTCCTCGCTCGCGGTCCAGGAAGTACGCGAGCCCAGCTCCCAGTGCCATGCCGGCGACAACTCCGCGTGCGCGCATCGGTCCTCGTCGTTGGTAGTCCTCAAAAGCTTACTCGCGGGACACTGGGGGCTGTGATGGACCTCACATCAGCGCCTGGGCATTTCTGCACCTTACCCTTCCCATGGGGAAGCTGTATCAGGACATTCCTGGCAAGACCGGAGGATGGCGATGGCCGCAAGGGAAGACGAGCGTGGAGGCCTGCGCGTAACCAGCCCGGACTTCGCGCACGGTGAGCGAATCCCCCGGCGGCATACCTGCGACGGCGAGAACGTTTCGCCGGGATTGGCGTGGAGCGGGGTGCCGGTCGAGACCCGGAGCTTCGCGCTGATCTGCGACGATCCCGACGCGCCACGGGGGACCTGGTTACACTGGACGCTGTACAACCTTCCCGCGGAGGCGGTCGAGCTCGACGTGGGGGTGCCGCGTGCTCCCCAGCTTCCCTCCGGCGCGCGCCAGGGCCTCACGGATTTCGGCGACATCGGCTATGGCGGCCCCTGCCCGCCGCCGGGCAAGCCGCATCGGTACTTCTTCCGACTCCACGCGCTCGACGCCAGCCTGAATCTCCCGCCCGGGGTGAAGCGAGCCGAGCTCGAGGCGGCGATGGAAGGACACGTGCTGGCTACAGGCACACTGATGGGAACCTACGAGCGCCGATAGCGCTAGCTGTCCTCCACGGATTGGAGTGCAGATGCAAACGTCACGATTCCTGCTTCTCGGCTTGCTTTCCCTCGGCTGCGCCGGCCAGAAGCCGGGCCCCGGCGGCGAGCAACCCGCGCGTCGCATCGCCAGCGCGTTCCTGCGGGATGACCCGGGCACTAGTGTCGGTCTGGCCACCTTCTCCAGCGGAGACACGGGCATTTCCCTCGCGATCAGCACCGGCGGCCTCACCCCAGGGCCCCATGGGATCCACATTCACGAGCATGGTGACTGCACGCCGCCGGGCTTCATGACCGCCGGCGCCCATTTCAATCCCAGTGGCCGGAAGCATGGCCTGGAGAACCCCGAGGGCCCGCACGACGGCGACATGCCCAACCTCGTGGTCAAGCCCAACGGCTCGGCGGATACCACGTTTCGGCTGCGGGCCGAAGCGATCCGTCCCGATAGCCAGGCGCTCGTGATCCACGAAGCGGCCGACGACCAGCGCTCGGACCCCGCCGGCAACTCCGGTCGTCGGCTCTATTGCGGAGTGATCAAGCGCGATTGACCCTCCTCCGGCTCACCGACCGAGGGCTCTATTGCGAGGCCGGTGACTTCCACGTAGACCCCTGGGGGGCGGTGGAGCGCGCGGTCGTCACCCACGCGCATGGCGATCACGTCGCCTGGGGCTGCGGCGCGTATCTCACTTCGGCCGAGGGTCTCGGGGTCCTGCAGGACCGGCTCCAGGCCGATGCCCGGATCAGGGGCCTGCCGTACGGTGAGGCGATCGACATCAATGGCGTCCGCGTCTCGCTTCATCCCGCGGGCCACATCCTGGGATCGGCCCAGGTTCGGCTGGAGCATCGCGGGGAGATCTGGGTCGTCTCCGGCGACTACAAGACTGATCCCGACCCCACCTGCACACCCTTCGAACCGGTCCGCTGTCACACCTTCATTACGGAATCCACCTTCGGCCTGCCGATCTACCGCTGGCCGCCACAAGCCGAAGTGCTGGCGGACATCAATGCGTGGTGGCGGGCCAACCAGGCGGCCGGAAAGGCGACGCTCCTCTTCGGGTACGCGCTGGGCAAGGCGCAACGGTTGCTCGCCGGACTCGACCCGACCATCGGCCCGATCTTCACCCACGGCGCGGTGGAACGGCTCAACCAGAAGTACCGTGAGGCCGGCGTCGCGCTTCCAGCCACGACATACGTCGCGACGGTGGACCGGAGGTCCGACTGGTCCAACGCGATCATCGTCGCGCCGCCATCCGCGGACGGCTCCCTCTGGGCGCGCCGGTTCGGGTTGCACGCGACCGGCTTCGCTTCCGGCTGGATGCTGGTCCGCGGCACTCGCCGGCGCCGCTCCCTCGATCGCGGATTCCCGCTGTCGGATCACGTGGACTGGCCCAGCCTGCTCGACCGCGATCGAAGCCACCGGAGCCTCCCGAGTGTGGGTGACCCACGGCTTCACCGGTCCAGTCGTCCGCTGGCTCGGAGAGCACGGGGTGGACGCCACCGCGGTGCAGACTCGATTCGAGGGCGAACAGGACGACGCGGAGTGAGGGAGTTCGCTCGTCTCTACACCGAGCTCGACGAGACCACCTCGACCACGGAGAAAGTGGCCGCCCTGACCCGGTACTTCACTGCCGCGCCGGCTGGCGACGCGGCCTGGGCCATCCATTTCCTCACCGGTCGCCGCCCCAAGCGCCTGGTGTCCTCCCCCAACCTTCGAGCCTGGGCGGCCGCCGAGGCGGGGATAGCCGACTGGCTCTTCGAGGAGAGCTACCACGCCGTAGGCGACCTCGCCGAGACGATCACTCTGCTGCTCCCGGACACCGGATCCCCCACCGAGCATTCGCTGGCGTATTGGGTCGAGGAACGGCTTCTGCCGCTGCGGGGCCAGGAGGAGGACGTGCAGCGCCGCGAGATGGTGCGCGCCTGGCGCGAGCTCGGCCGTCGGGAGCGCTACGTCTGGAACAAGCTCATCACCGGCAGCTTTCGGGTGGGAGCGTCGGCCCGGCTGGTCGAGCGGGCGCTCGCGGCGGCGAGCGGGGTACCGGAGGGTGTCATCGCACACCGGTTGATGGGGGCCTGGGACCCGACCTCCGAGTTCTACCTTGGCCTGCTGGCGCCGGACCTCCGGGACGCCGACGTATCCAGACCGTACCCCTTCTTCCTGGCGTATCCTCTGGAGCAGCAGCCGGAGGCGCTCGGCGAGATCGCGGGGTGGGCGGTGGAGTGGAAGTGGGACGGGATTCGGGCTCAGCTCATCCGCCGCGCCGGCCGCACCTTTCTCTGGTCGCGGGGCGAGGAGCTGCTCACCGGCCGGTTCCCCGAAGTCGAAGCGGCGGGCGCCCTCCTGCCCGAAGGCACGGTCCTGGACGGCGAGCTGTTGCCCTGGCTGGGCGGCGCTCCCCTGCCCTTCGCCCAGATGCAGCGGCGCATCGGACTCAAGACCCTCGGAAAGAAGGTTCTCGCGGAGGTCCCGGTCATTCTCGTCGCGTATGACCTGTTGGAGTCGGGAGGCGAAGACCTGCGATCGCTTCCCTTCGGCGAGCGGCGCCGGCGCCTGGCGGAGTTGCTGACCCAGGTGCCGTCCGGCGGTCGCCTCGCGCTCTCCGCGCCCGTGGACGCGCCCAATTGGGAGGCGGTGGCGCAGGCCCGCCTCGATGCCCGGCAAGTGGGAGCCGAGGGGCTGATGGTCAAACGGCTCGACAGTCCTTACGGCGTTGGTCGGCGCCGGGGCGACTGGTGGAAGTGGAAGGTCCAGCCGTTCTCCATAGACGCGGTGCTGATCTATGCCCAACCTGGCAGCGGACGTCGGGCGGGACTTCATACCGATTACACCTTCGGCGTGTGGGACGGCGATCGGCTGGTCCCGTTCGCCAAGGCCTATTCGGGCCTGACCGACGAAGAGATCCGGAAAGTGGACGCCTTCGTTCGCCGCCACACGCTCGAGAAGCACGGACCCGTTCGGGTGGTCAAGCCGGAGCTTGTATTCGAGATCGCCTTCGAAGGCATCCAGGTTTCCACCCGCCATAAGTCCGGGATCGCCGTGCGATTTCCGCGCATCGCCCGGTGGAGATCCGACAAGACGGCCGGGGATGCCGATACCCTGCAGATGGTGAGAGATCTCATCCCCGGCGAGCCGCCTGTCGGCCGTGCTTAGACTTCCTACATGCCGACCTTCATCTGCATCACCTGTGGCACGCAGTACGCCGAGGGCCTGAATCCACCCGAAGACTGCGCCATCTGCACCGAGGAACGTCAATTCGTCGGCTGGAAGGGACAGCTCTGGACCACGCTGGACGAGCTACGCCTCACTCACAGGAACCGCGTCGAGCCGGAGGGTCCCGGGATCGTCGGGATCGGTACCGAGCCGGCGTTCGCCATCGGCCAGCGCGCGCTCCACATCCGGACGCCGGCGGGTGGCGTGCTCTGGGATTGTCTCTCGCTGGTGGACGACGCGACGGTCGCCGCTGTACGGGCGCTCGGCGGGGTCAGTGCGATGGCCATCTCCCATCCGCACTTCTACGCGTCCATGGTGGAATGGAGTCGCGCCTTCGGCGTGCCGGTCTACCTCAACGCCGCGGACAGCGCCTGGGTCATGCGCGACGACGCCGCGCTCCGTTTCTGGGAAGGTACGAGGCTGGAGATTGCCCCGGGCGTCACGCTGATCCATTGCGGCGGTCACTTCGCCGGGAGTACCGTGCTCCATTGGGCGCAGGGCGCAGACGGACTGGGTGCCCTCTGCACGGGCGACACGATCATGGTGGGCCAGGATCGTCATACCGTCGGGTTCATGTACAGCTACCCCAATCTCATTCCGCTCAACGCACGCGCTGTGGGCCGCATAGCTTCGGCCGTCGAGCCCTTCGAATTCGAGCACATCTACGGCGGCTGGTTCGGAAAGAACATTCTGGAGAACGGCAAGCAGGCGGTGCGCTACTCCGCGCGCCGCTACCTGCACGCCATCGGGGACCGTGCCGAAGGGTGAGGGTCACGGCTCCGCGCTGGCCGTGGATCTGCGCCGGGCCCGCGCGGCGCGCCGGAAGTCCGAACGCGCCACCGCGGGGCCGCCACCAGAGCCGAAGTCCCTCCCTCCACCACGGCGGGTGGACTGCGGAGACCGTGACCCAATGGAGTGCGTGCGCGAATGGTTCGCGCAGCACGACTGGAAGCCGTTCGAGTTTCAGGAAGAGGTCTGGCGAGCCTACCTGCGGGGTGAGAGCGGCCTGATCCACGCGGCGACCGGCACGGGCAAGACCTACGCGGCGTGGCTGGGTCCGATCCTCGAATGGCTAGAGCAGTACCCGGCGGCCCCGCCTCGCCGTGGCGCGGCCCCGTTGACCGTCCTATGGATCACACCGCTCCGCGCGCTGGCCGGCGACACCGAGGCCGCGCTCCGCGCCCCGGTCGAAGATCTGGGCCTGCCATGGACGGTCGAGTCCCGCACCGGCGACACCAGCGCGCGAGTGAGAGCGCGCCAGCAGCAACGCCTGCCCACCGCGCTCGTCACCACGCCCGAGAGTCTATCGCTGCTTCTTACCCGGGACGACGCGCCCAGTCTCTTCGATCATCTCGAGCTGGTGGTGGTGGATGAGTGGCACGAGCTCATGGCCTCGAAGCGCGGGGTGCAGACCGAGCTCGCGCTGGCACGGCTCCGACGCTTTCGACCTGGCCTTCAAACGCTCGGCTTGTCCGCGACGCTGGGCAACCTCGAGGTCGCCAGAGACACGCTCCTTGGCCTCGATGCGAGTGGCCGGCCCCGGCCGGGACGGGTGTTCTCCGGCCTCGTGCCGAAGGCGCTCGAGGTGGATGCGCTCATCCCGGAGACAATGGAGCGCTTTCCCTGGTCCGGCCAGATCGGCCTTCGCCTCCTTCCCGAGGTCATCCGCGCCATCGAGGAAGGCGAGAGCGCTCTCGTCTTCACCAACACCCGGGCCACGGCGGAGATCTGGTATCAGGCGATGCTCGAGGCGCGTCCGGACTGGGCCGGGATCATGGCACTCCACCATGGCTCACTCGACCGCAAGACGCGCGAGTGGGTCGAGGATGGACTGCGCGAAGGGAAGCTCCGCTGCGTCGTGTGCACCTCGACCCTCGACCTCGGCGTGGACTTCACGCCGGTGGACCGCGTCATCCAGATCGGCAGCCCAAAGAGCGTGGGCCGCCTGATTCAGCGCGCCGGACGCAGCGGTCACCAGCCCGGCGCGATCAGCCGCCTCACCTGCGTCCCGACCAACGCCCTCGAGCTGGTGGACGTGGCCGCGGCGCGGTCGGCGCTGGATGCCCGCGAGATCGAGGCCCGCCGTCCCGTCGAGCGTCCGCTCGACCTCTTGGCGCAGCATGCCGTGACCGTGGCGCTCGGCGGCGGCTTCCGCTCCGACGAGCTGCTCGCGGAGGTGCGCACCGCAGCCGCCTTTCGCGACTTGGGAGCGGACGAATGGCGCTGGGTGCTGGATTTCATCACCCGAGGCGGCAATGCGCTCCAGGCGTATCCGGAGTACAGCAAGGTCATGGTGCGAGGACGGCGTGTATCGGGTCACCAGTCGTATGGTCGCGATGCGCCACCGGCTGTCCATCGGCACGATCGTGAGCGAATCGGCGATGAAGGTGCAGTACCTCCGCGGGCGAGCCCTGGGCTCGGTGGAGGAATCGTTCATCGCCCGACTCCGACCCGGCGACCACTTCACCTTCGCCGGCCGACTGCTGCAGTTCGTCCGCACCCGCGGGATGGTGGCATACGTGCGGAAGTCGAACAGGAAGACCGGAGTCGTGCCCCACTGGTCCGGCGCCAGGATGCCGATTTCGCCGCAGCTGGCCGCATGGATCCGGATCAAGCTGGACGAGGCCAGGCAGGGCATCTACGCCGGGCCGGAGATGACCGCCTTGCGACGGATCCTCGAGGTCCAGGCCGCCTGGTCGCGCCTACCGGCCACCGACGAGCTGCTGGTGGAACGGCTCCAGTCCCGGGAAGGGCACCACATCTTTTTCTACCCGGTCGAAGGGCGACTGGTGCATGAGGGGCTGGCCGCCCTCTTCGCCTACCGCGTCGCGCAGCTCGGCCCGATGTCGTTCACCCTCGCCGCCAACGACTACGGGCTGGAGCTCCTCTCTCCCGATCGCGCACCGCTCGACGAGGCGATCGAGGCCGGACTGTTCTCGCCCGACAATCTGCTTTACGACATCCCGGCCAGCCTCAACGCCGCCGAGCTGGCCCGGCGCCAGTTCCGGGAGATCGCGCGCGTGGCCGGCTTGCTCTTTCAGGGGTATCCCGGCGTCAACAAGTCGGTGAAGCAGCTGCAGGCGTCGAGCGAGCTCCTGTTCGATGTCTTCGCGCGCTACGATCCGGAGAATCTCCTGCTCTTTCAGGCGCATCGCGAAGTGCTGGAGCGCCAACTGGAGCAGAGCCGGCTGGGCGACCGCTCTCGAACGCATCACCGGCGGCCGGATAACCGTCGTCGAGGTGGAGCGCCCCACGCCGCTCGCCTTCCCGCTGCTGGTGGACCGGGCACGGGAGCAGTTGACCTCGGAGAAACTCGCCGATCGGATCCGCCGAATGGTGACGCCGCTGGAGAAGGCGGCGGAGGGGATCCGGTTCGCCAGCGGCTCCAGTCGTGGATTCCGGAGCGCCGGCGGATGAGCGATCTGTGCATCGAAGTGGCGGGCCAGCCGGTCTGGCTTCTCCCCGAGCGCGCGATCTATCTGGCCCCACGGCGGCACCCTGATCGCCGCGGACTTCCACTGGGGGAAGGCCGCGACGTTCCGCGCGGCGGGCATTCCCATTCCCGGGGGTGCCACCAGCGACGACCTGGCCCGGCTCGATGCCGCGCTGGTGCGCACCGAGGCTCGGCGGCTGGTGGTCCTGGGCGATCTGTTCCACGCGCGGGCGGGCCGGATCGCCTCGCGGACTCTGGCCGAGCTGCGGCGCTGGCGCAGTCTGCGCCAGGAGATCGAAATTCTCCTCGTGCGTGGCAACCACGACCGGCATGCAGGCGATCCCCCGCCCGACCTGCGGATCAACTGCGTCAACGACCCGGCGTTTGCCCCCGTTCGTCCTCCGCCACCAGCCGGCGGCCACCGACGACGGGTACACCCTCGCGGGTCACGTGCATCCGGGTGTAGTCCTCGCGGGACCAGGGCGTCAACGGGAGCGGCTGGCCTGCTTTCTCTTCGGGGAGCGAGTCGCCCTGCTCCCGGCGTTCGGCAGCTTTACCGGCCTCGGCCTGGTCGAGCCGGGACCCGAGGACCGGCTGTTCGTGATCGCGGGCGATGAAGTGGTGGGCGTCGCCTGAGCGTCCAAAGAATCCGAGGCTGATGCATGTCCGATCTGCTGGCCGCTCGTTCCCAGATGGCCGTGTCCCTCGCCTTTCACATCATCTTCGCGGTGGTCGGCATCGGCATGCCGCGTGCTGATGGTCGGTCGCCGAGCGCCGGTGGCAGAGGACCGGCGACCGGATCTACCTCGACCTGGCCAAGCGCTGGTCCAAGGGCACGGCCATCCTGTTCGCCGTGGGGGCCGTCTCGGGGACCGTGCTGTCGTTCGAGCTCGGGTCTGCTCTGGCCCGGCTTCATGGAGTTCGCCGGACCGATCATCGGCATGCCGTTCTCGCTGGAGGGGTTCGCCTTCTTCACCGAGGCGATCTTCCTCGGCATCTACCTCTACGGGTGGGACCGCATCTCGCCGCGCGCGCACCTCTGGGCCGGCATTCTGGTGGCACTGAGCGGGGCGGCCTCGGGCATCTTCGTCGTCATCGCCAACGCCTGGATGAACTCTCCGACCGGTTTCGACCTGGTCGACGGCCGGGTCACGAACGTGGATCCGATCGCCGGGATGTTGAACCCGATGGCCTTCCAGCAGACCCTGCACATGACACTGGCTGCCTACGCCGCCACCGGGTTCGCGGTGGCGGGCATCCACGCCTTTCTCCTGCTGTTCGACCGGGACAACGCCTTTCACCGCCGGGCGCTCGGCATCGCGTTGCTGGTGGGCGCGCCCGCGGCGGTGCTGCAGCCGATCTCGGGAGACCTGAGCGCACGCAGTGTGGCCGAATCTCAGCCGGCCAAGCTCGCGGCCATGGAATCCCACTTCGAGACGAGCCGGCGGGCGCCGCTCATCATCGGAGGCTGGCCCGACGTCGAGCGGCAGGAGGTTCGCTACGCGATTCGGATCCCGGGCGGCCTCTCGTTCCTCGCCTTCAAGGACCCGGATGCCGAGGTGAAGGGCCTGAACGAGTTTCCTCGGGACCAGTGGCCCAACGTCCCGATCGTCCATCTCTCGTTTCAGATCATGGTCGGCCTGGGGACGTATCTGGCGCTGGTATCACTCTGGGCCGCCTGGGTGGCCTGGCGGCGCCGGGACGTGACCGCCGACCGCAGGCTCCTCGTGGCGGTCGCGCTCGCCGCCCCGATGGGATTCATCGCCATCGAGGCGGGCTGGATGGTGACGGAGGTCGGTCGCCAACCCTGGGTGGTCTACGGGGTACTGCGTACGGCGGAGGCCGTGACGCCGATGCCGGGCCTGATGTACCCTTTCCTCCTGTTCACCCTGCTCTACTGTTTCCTCGGAGTCATCGTGGCGTGGCTACTCTACCGCCAGATCATCCGGAGCCCCCGGCCCGACGAGTGGAGCCGGATTTACGATCCTGCCCAGGTCGCCCGTGCCTGAGCTGACGCTGCCGGACCTTCATGCGGCGTTGCTGGCGTTGTCCCTCAACGCCTACGTCCTGTTCGGCGGCGCCGACTTCGGCGGTGGCGTCTGGGACCTGTTGGCGTCCGGGCCGCGGCAGCGTCAGCAGCGCGAGCTGATCAGCGAGGCCATCAGCCCGATCTGGGAGGCCAACCACGTCTGGCTGATCCTGGCGATCGTCCTGACTTTCACCTGCTTTCCCCCGGTGTTCGCCCGGCTCGGCATCGTGCTCCACATCCCGCTCACGCTGATGCTCGTGGGGATCGTGCTTCGCGGCTCGGCCTTCACCTTTCGGAGTTACGGCAGCGAGCACGACGCGGCCCAGCTCCGCTGGGGCCGGATCTTTTCCATCGCCAGCGTCCTGACTCCGGTGTTGCTCGGGATCTGTCTGGGGGCGATCGCCGCGGGACGCGTCGGCGGAACGCTGGAGGGCGGATTCGTCGAGCGCTTCGTGGACCCGTGGTGGAACCCATTCGCGGTGTCGGTCGGGTTCCTCGCGCTCGCGCTCTTCGCGTTTCTCGCGGCCGTCTTTCTGACGCTGGAGAGCCGCGATGTCGCGCTGACGGAGGACTTCCGCAGGCGGGCGCTGGCGGCCGGCATTGCGGTATTCGTCGCCGCCGGCCTGGCGTTGCTGCTTTCGCTCGGTGGGGAGGCGCCGCTGATGCACGCCGGGCTTCTGGGGTCAGGGTGGGCGATCCCCCTGCACGTCGTCACCGGAGCGTCGGCGATCGCGGCCTTGGCGGCGCTCTGGTTTCGGCGATACCGTCTCGCGCGGATCGCGGCCGCGGCCCAGGTATCGTTGATCGTCTGGGGCTGGGCGCTATCGCAGTATCCGTATCTGCTGCCTCCAGGCTTCACCGTTCGCGACTCGGCGTCGCCGCCGACGACCCTGCGACTCGTGGCGATCGGCGTCGCATTCGGTGGGTTGGTGCTGTTGCCCTCGCTCTGGTATCTGTTCAGGATCTTCAAGAGCACGCCGGCCGACGCGCCAGGCGCTACATTGGGACAACACGACGAGGAGTTGCGGTGACCGAAACGACCGTTCGCACCGACCGGCTCCGGCTCACGGTGCTCGACCTCGCCGCCGTCGAGTCCCTTCTCGCGGGCGACTCGCAACGGCTGGAAGCAGCGACCGGCGCCCGTTTTCGGTGGCCGGCCCCTCCACCCTACATGGCCGAGGCACTGTCGGACGTGGGCGAGCGCCTCCGGCTCCGGCCCGAAGAAGCGCCCTGGTGGACATGGCTCATCGTTCGGGAGGATACGGGCGAGGCGGTGGGCTCAGTGGCGCTCGGAGGACCACCCGATGCGTCAGGTGCCGTGTTGGTCGGCTACACCGTGTATCCCGAGCACGAAGGACACGGTTTCGCCACCGAGGCGGTGCGCGGGATGATCGGGTGGGCCTTCCGGCAACCCGGCGTGCGCGAGGTGCGCGCGCTCGCGCCGGTGTGGAACACACCGGCGCTCCGGGTGGCGGAGAACGTGGGGATGCGGCCTGTGGGCTCCGGTGAGGACGACGATGTGGGCGAAGTGCTGATCTACTCGGTCACCGTTCCAGCATCCGTCGGATCGGCTTGATCATTAGCGCCAGCACGACGGCTGCGAGCCCCGCGAACGCCGCCACGGCGCCGAACAGTTGCGGCAGGGAGAATGCCTCGTAGAGTCCGGCCACCCGCCCCCCGAGATAGTTACCCGCCGACAGCGCCACGAACCACACTCCCATCGTGAGACCCACGATCCGCGCCGGCGCGAGCTTGGTCATCGCGCTCAGGCCTACGGGGCTCAGGCAAAGCTCCCCGCAGGTATGGAGGAAGTAGGTCGCCACCAGCCAGAGCGGGCTGACGCGAATTCCCTGCGCCGCGGCCTGGCCCGGGATCACCAGGATGGCGAAGCTCAGCGACACGCAGACGAGGCCGATAGTGAACTTCGCCGGGCTGGAAGGGTCGCGCCGACCGAGCTTCCACCAGATCCAGGCGAAGACCGGCGCCAGCACCACGAGCAGGAACGGGGCGACGGACTGCAGCCAGCTCGACGGGAAAGGAACCCCGAACACCTCGGTCCGGGTGCTCCGCTGGGCGAACAGATTGAGGGTCGAGCCCGCCTGCTCGAAGACCGACCAGAAGATGGTAGCGGCCACGAAGAGCACGAGGACGACCACGAGCCGCTTCCGCTCTTCGGCCGTCCACTTGCCGGCGGTGAACATCCAGAGGAAGAACAGGACCGTGGTGAGTATGAGCACGAGGCCGAGCGCATTGCTGACGCCTTGGGCCGTGATCGTCACCACGCCCGCCATCGCCAGTCCGGCGAGGACGGCGGCGCCGATCACGACCCCCGCGCTGCTCCGACGCAGGAGCCTGCGCTGGGCCTCGGCCGCTTCGGGTGATTCCGGAAGCGAGGGATACATGCCGGCACTGCCCAGGTTCTTCCATCCGGCGAGGTACTGCACCAAGCCCAGGAACATCCCCACCGCTGCCATACCGAAACCCCAGTGCCACGCGTTCTCGGGGGCGATGCCGAACGACCCGAGGATGCGGCGGAACTGCTCGCTCTGGGCGAACCACCCGCACACCAGTGGGGCGATGAAGGCTCCCGTGTTGATCCCCATGTAGTAGAGCGAAAACCCGGCGTCGCGGCGCTCGTCATCGGCCGGATAGAGCGCCCCCACCATCGTGCTGATGTTCGGCTTCAGCAGCCCGGTGCCGAGCGTGACCAGTCCGAGACCACTATAGAATGACGCGAGCGACGGGATCGCCAGGCAGATGTGGCCCAGCATGATGAGCACCCCGCCGTAGAGCGTGGCCCGGCGCTGGCCCAGGAAGCGATCCGCCAGCCAGCCGCCCGGCAGCGAGGTGATGTAGACGAGGGAGACGTAGGTGCCGTAAATGGCCCCCGCCTTCGCGGTATCGAAGCCGAGCCCGCCAGTCGCCACCGAGGTCGTCATGAACAGGATGAGGAGGGCGCGCATCCCGTAATAGCTGAAGCGCTCCCACATCTCGGTGAAGAAGAGCGTTCTGAGCCCTCGGGGATGGCCGAAGAACCGGGTGTCGCGGACGATCTCGGGTGCAGCGTGTGCGGTAGCGGTGGCGGCCAAGGTTCGTCTTCTCCCTTTCACCCTTTGCGCTTCTTGAGGATGTCGTCCAGCACGACGCGGTCGATCTTCCCGTCAGTTCTGACCCTGACGTCGTAGTTCTCCCAGTACATGAAGTTCTTCAGCGCCTCGATGAACTCGGGCGTCGCGGACCCCTGGCGCTTGCGGAGCCACTTCTCGGGCTGCCCCACGGGCTCGGCGAGCATGATCGGCTCGAGCTGGGCGACGATCTCCGGCGTGATCGGCACGACATCCTTGGGATCGCTAGGGAAAAAGTGCAGCTTGTGCAGCGCCAGCAGTCGCTCCAGCTCCGCGATGGGGTCCGGCGCATCATAGACTCGAATGTCGATGAACCGGTCGTTGGCGCCGAGATAGCCCCCGTTCTTTCGTACGACGAGCAGCGCCGCCGACTGCATGCCGCGCTTGTCGCCACCTCCGGCCTGGCCCGCCTTCAAGGCAGCCATGAGCCGATCGGCCAGGCCGCCCGTGGACTTCTCGAAGGTCTCCGCCAGGTTCTTCACCGTCTGATCGGAGACCATGATGTTCGCCTGGGCGCTGTAGGTCCGACCGACGATCACCTCGCCTTTGCCCCCCGCCACGTTGCCCTTGCCCGACGGTGCCCCGACACGTCCACCGGACCAGTCGAACGTCGTGCGCCCGCTGAAGCTGGCCGCGTTCCCGCGCGCATCCACCAGTCCGACCTGGCGATCCTGGAGCATGGTGTCCGTCCGCATGATGCTGCGCAGCGCTTCCTCGGCGGTAGCGCCCTTTGCGATGAGCTCGAGACCCAGCTCTCCATAGGCCGTGTTGCTCAGGCTCTGGGTGGCGACGGCACCGATGCCCGCCTTGGCCCAGGGCACGATGCCGCCCACGTTGGGGAACTTGGACTGGACCGCGACGCCGAGATCGCCGGTGGCGGAGTCGAAAGCGACGATGCTGTAGGTGTGGGCGAGTTTCGCGAGGTGCGGCGGGGCGACGGTGGGCTGCTGGGCGGCAATTCCTGGAGGGTGAAGTGCGAAGAGTGTAAGCAACGCGAATACGAGCCGCTTCATCATAAGGCTCCCCCGTTCACCGTTTGCCCGAATCACTTGTCCTTCCCCAGTTTCCGCTTGAGATACGCCAGCTGCTCCTCCACGGCGCGGTCTCGCCGCCGCCGATCGGCCTCGGCCGCGAAAAGCTCCTCCTCGGACGTGGGCCGAGTGGCGCCTGCCGACTCCAGGTCGCGCCACGCCGCGTCGATCGAGGCGGCTGCGGGCTGACCTCCGGATGCCGACCGGTACTCGGCCATCATCTCCTGCAGCTCGCGCTCCGCCAGGACCAGCTCGTCCCGCTGGACGGCAAGCTTCCGCTCGAGCACGATCACCCGCTCGCGATGGCGGGCGGCGAAGCGCTGCGCCACCGTGACGGTTTCGGGATCGGGCAGCTCGCCGGCCAGCCGTCCGCGCCGCTCCGCGGCCGCGAGCTGGTTCCGCTCGGCCTCGAGCTCCCGCTCGGTCGCGACACACCCTTCCCGCATGGCGGTGAGGCCGAGCTTGGCCTCCAGCAGCGCCTCGCGGAGGCCGGCGGCATACGCTCTGGGATTGGCCGACGTGTGCTCACGGAAGAGCCGGTCGAGCCGTGCCTTCAAGCCGTCGAACACTGGCCACCTCGGGGAGAACGGGCGCCGGACGGCGCCCGATACACTTGGGAAATCGAATGTTAGACCTCGCGACTGAGGCCGTCAAGCGAGCCCCCGAGACCTTTCCTCCCCGACCTGCACCGTCTAGCGTACGACGCCATGGCGAGCACTTCCTGCACCATCTGCGACGAGGTCGCGGGACGGATAACCGCCCCGGGCGGCGCGATCTATGACGACGGGCTCTGGCTGGTGAGCCATCATACCGGACCGTACACGGATCCCGGGGAGCTCATCGTCAAGGTGCGCCGCCACGTCGAGTCGATCGCCGATCTCAGCGGACCAGAGACCTCGGTGCTCGGCCCTCTGCTTCGTGCGGCGGTCGCCGCGGTGGCACGAACGGTCCGTCCCGAGCGGGTCTACGTCGCGTCGTTCGGGGAGCGCGTGCGCCATATCCATTTCTACATCCTCCCTCGCACGGCGTCTCTCCCCGCGGGCCATGTGCTCTCGGACGTCTACAAGCGCGGGCGCACCTTGCTCCGGAGCTGGGGCGTCGCCGCGAACCCGTCTCCGGCGGCCCGGGCGGAGGTGGCGGAACGCATCCGGCAGGACGAGGCATGGACACGGTTGAGCACCTGATCGTGGGCGGCGGCCCTGCCGGCCTCCGGGCCGCCCAGGTGCTGGCGGCGGCCGGACGGGAGGTCCTCCTCGTCGAGAAGCGGGCCGAGATCGGTCCGAAGGTCTGCGCGGGCGGTCTTACGCCCAAAGCGACCCGCCTGCTCGAGGCGCTCGGCCTGCCTCCCAGCCTCGGGCTGGCGAGCGTGGGTCACGTCGGTTTCAACGGCGGGCGGGCGGGGGTACTCGACCCGGCACAGACGATCATACGCACCCTGCCTCGCCGAACGCTCGGACAGGTTCAGCTCGAATGGACGCTTGCGGCCGGAGCCGAGGTTCGGAGCGGCGTCGCCGTCACCGACATCGACCTGGAGGGCAAGAGAGCCCGGATCGGAGAGGTGGCCGTCGGGTGGCGACACCTGGTGGGGGCAGATGGCGCCGACTCGGGCGTCCGTCGCCGCCTCGGCCTCGCTTCCCCGCGGGCGTACTTCGCGGCCGAGTACAACGTGCCCGGCCTGCGATTGACACCGCTCCGAGTGGAATGCGATCCCGCCGGGCTGGGCGGCGGCTATTTCTGGGTCTTCCCTCACGAGCGCTACACCTCGATCGGAGCGGTGGCCGCGAAGCGGTCGGTGCCTCCAGCTGCCTTGCGGCGCTATCTCGATCGCCGGATGGAGGCGCTCGGCCTGGAGAACGCCGGGGCGCCGTTCGAAGGGGCCACGCTCGAGGTCGCGTGCCACGGCTTTCACTTTCCCGACGAAGTTCACTTGGCCGGCGATGCCGCCGGAGTGCCCTCCGCACTCACGGCCGAAGGGATCTACGCGGCCCTCGTGACGGGCGAGGAAGTCGCTCGCACGATCCTGGAGCCGCGATTCCCTTCCCCGCTCACCGCCCGATGGCTGCGGGTGAAGCGCCGGCACGATCGGCTGGCGCGGCTCCTGAGATCCGCCGCGGCCCGGACGCTCGTCTTCCCGACGCTTGCCGGGATGGCGTGCTGTCGTCCAATCCGCCGGCCCATGGCGCAATGGTTCCTGGCCGGTTGAAGCCGAGACCTGCGTGAACCTCGCCGCCCGCTTCTCTACACTGCTTCGCCGACTCGGCGCCACCAATCCCGTGGACGCCCTCTTCGACGAAGTCGCCGCGGCCTGGGCCGAGCCCCAGCGTGCCTATCACGGCACGACCCACCTGCTGGACTGTCTGGAGCAGCTGGATGCGGCACCGGGCGAGGGCGCCGACCGGCGGATCGTGGAAGCGGCACTCTGGTTTCACGATGCGGTGTACGATCCACGGGCGACGGGAAACGAGGCGCGAAGCGCGGCATGGGCATCGCGCGGGCTCGGTGCGACCGGGGTCCCGGCGGCCGTGGGGGCCGAGGTCGCAAGGCTGGTGCTCCTCACCCGGCACACCGCGCCCGCCGGCGACCCCGCGGGCCGCCTCACCTGCGATGTGGACCTGTCGATTCTCGGGCGTGAGCCGGACGAGTTCTACGAGTTCGAGCGGCGGATTCGGGCCGAGTACGCCTGGGTTCCGGAAGCGACCTATTGCGCTGTCCGGGCGGAAATTCTCGGCGGATTTCTTCGCCGATCGCCGCTCTTTCTCACCAATCACTTTCGACGCAAGTACGAGGCGGCCGCGCATCGCAACCTGGAGGCGGCCATCGCCCGCCTCCGCCCTCGGTGACGGGCGTCACCTCCTGGACTTGATGGCTCCCCTAGGTTCGCGGATCGGAGGGAGCGGAGCGGGCGGACCAGAAATCGGACACTTACGCAGCGAGGTAACGACATGAGACGATCTTCCTGGATTCTTGGCTCGATGGCGGCCGCGGTCCTCGCGGCATGTGGCGGACAGCGCGATCAGGACACCACAGGCGGCGCCGAGACCGGCGCAGGCACCGGGGCCATGACCGACACGACCTCCATGGCGCCCAGCGCCACGCCGACGGATACCGCGATGACACATGATACCGGTGCCGCCGCCACGATACCGCGACCCCGAAGTGACGCTACCAGGGCCGCGGCAGCTCCTGCCGGTCCTCGATATCGTCCAGTTGAACCTGCTCCCGGCTCACGCCGGGAGTTGTTTTTCCCTCCTCGAGCAGTGACTTGAGCCGGACCAGATCGTCGTCCATGGAGTGCTTGGGATCCACGCCGAACAGCGTCGCCACCGCGTGGCCGATCGCGCCGCCCGGCGGGGCATAGAGCAGTCGAACGTCGATCTCGGTGCCCCCATCCCGTGCGGGGCGGAAGTGCACGACGCCGGTCGTCTTCACCGCGGAGTCTTCGACGCTCTCCCAGGCGATCGTCTCATTGGGCACCGCCCTGGTAATCACCGCGTACCACTCGACCGTGGTGCCTGCCGGCCCGACCGCGGTCCACCTCGAGCGGGTGTCATCCAGTCGAGTGACCTGCCGAAGATGCCCCATGAATCGCGGAAAGTTTTCGAAGTTGCTCCACAGCGCCCACACCCGCTCGATCGGCGCGCCGACGGTGATCGTCTTCTGGATCGGCATGTGGTGAACTTCACCGACGCCGAACAGGCGCCGGGCAGAGAGATTCGTCGCGGCCCGGGTGAGCAGAGCGGCGCCGGCGGTGGCCATGACGCCCCCGGCCATACCCCCGGCGCGCACCCCCCGCAGGACGGCCGCGCCGCCCAGCATTCCGGCGAGGAGGCGGGTCGTCGGCGCCCAGACCTCCTGTCGCCACCCCCCGCGGACGCCGCGTGGTCGGCCCTCCCCCTGCAGCCCCGAGACGCCGGTGGCGGTCTCGTGCACCTGCAGCTGGTTCTCCACCTCGCGAACCCCGCGGACGCCCTTCACCGTCGAGAGCAGTCCCTGAAGCTCGGTTTGAAGAATCGGGCCGCTCAGGAAGACCCGACCGTCGTAGACCGCCGTCTTGACCGCGCTCGGATGGGACACGACCCGTCCCAACGCCGTCCGCACCCGTTCCTGGACGATCTGGTCGCCGGCCGCATCGCGCCGGAGTCGGGATCCGACCACGGCGGCGGCGCCTGCGGAGCGATTGCGAACGTCCCGCGCCGTCGTCCCCAGTCCCGCCGCCAGCAATCGCGACGCATGCACTCCCTTGTCTCTCAGTAGCGAGCGTCGGCGGGGGCCGCGATCCGGGTCCAGCAGGTACATCGCGCCGGCGCCCAGCAGCATTCCACTCAGGAGCTTTCTCGGGCTGGTCATGGTCCACCTCTTCATCAGGCCCGTGGCCGGGACGGCTCCGGGATCAGCATCTGGCGTACTTCCTCGTCCGTGAACTGACGGAAATCCTCGTACCACGATCCGACCGAGTGAAACGGCTCGGGGGTGGCCAGGCAGACGACCTCGTCCACCTCGGCGCGGAGGGCCTCGCAGGTCTCCCTGGGCGCGACCGGCACGGCGACGACCAGCCTGGCGGGAGACTGGCCCCGAATGACGACCGCGGCCGCGCGCATCGTCGCTCCCGTCGCGAGGCCATCGTCCACCAGAATGATCGTACGGCCCGTGATCTGCGGAGCGCGCGATCGTTCGTAGATGCGCTCGCGGCGCGCGAGCTCCGCCTCTTCGGCCGCCGCGACCAGGGCGACATCCCTCTCGGACACTCCGAGTGCCGCGACCACGTCGTCGCTCAGGATCCGGACCCCGCCCGAAGCGATGGCGCCCATCGCGAACTCTTCGTGCCCCGGCACGCCCAGCTTCCGGACCAGTATAACGTCCAGCGGCACGCCGAGGCGTCGGGCCACCTGGACGCCGACCGCGACTCCACCGCGCGGCAGGGCGAGCACCAGCACATCCGTTCGCCCCGAGTAGACGTCCAGGTGGTCGGCGAGCTGACGCCCTGCGTCCGCGCGATCCTGGAACGGCAGCGCCTGGATCACCTCCCACCCCTGAAAAAGAACAACCACGGCCGCGTCCGCGGTAGATGCATAGGGCACCCATGCGGAGGGGGGATGTGATCGTCCTCACCGTTCGGTATCTTAGAACGATGAGCCTTGGATCGGTGAGCCCTCGCCTGTGGCCGATGCTCCTGGTTCTCGTCCTCGCCGGCTGTGAGCGCCAGGCGGGGGGCGCCAATCCGTTGTGCGGCGTCGCCATGCTCGCCGGCCCTACCAAGCTGCTCTCCGAGTTCGAGGTCCCCAACCAGACGCTCAGCGAACCGCCCCGACAGCTCCCGGAGCGGCTGGTGGCGCGCTTCGTCGCCGGCCCCGCGGCGCCCGCCATCGTCGGGCGCACCGACTCCATGCTCGTCATCGGCGTCGAGGCCCCGCCCCCTCCGGGGACGCACCCCGGCTTCGGGGTGCTCGTCGTGGATCCTCAGGATCGGGCCAAGGGCGTCTTGATCTACGAAGGCGACCCGGTCGAGGGCGCGCCTCACATCGGCCAGGTCTCCCTCGGATCCACCACGCTGCCACTCATCGGCATCCAATTGGACCCTGCCAAGATCGAAGATCCCAACTGTCACTTCTTCCCGGATTCGGTTCTGCAGTGAGCGCACCCCGCATCGCGGTGAGCGGGGTGGTGCGAACCTGGGACGGCGCGGATCGAACCGGGGTGAACTCCGGCTACGTGCGCTCGCTCCTGGCGGCAGGCGGAGTTCCGGTCATCCTGTCGCCCCTGCTGGGGCCCTCATTCGCCATGCGGGCGCTGGATGGCGTAGACGGCCTCATGCTCACCGGAGGCGAGGACATGGACCCGAGCTGGTACGGGCAGGAACAGTCACCCCTGTGCAATCCGCCCAGCCGCGAGCGCGATCTGTTCGAGCTTGCCCTGTTCGCCGTCGCGCGCCAGCGCGAGATCCCGATCCTCGGGATCTGCCGCGGAATCCAGGTCGTCAACGTCGCCTTGGGCGGGACCCTCTACCAGGATCTGCCGACCGAGCGGCCCGGCTCGGTGGACCACAACCCGTCCGCTCCTCGGGCATCCCGGGGACACGCGGTGCGCCTCACCGAAGGGAGCCGCGCCGCCGAGGCCCTCGGCACCGTCTCGGTCCGCGTCAACTCCTTTCATCATCAGGCCGTCCGCGACCTGGCGCCATCGCTGGTGGCCAGCGGGTGGACCGACGACGGGTTGGTGGAGGCAGTCGAGTCGCAGGGGGACGCGCCCTGGTTGCTGGCGGTGCAGTGGCATCCGGAAGAAATGCACGCCGAGGCGCAGGCGCCCGAGCGCGGCCTGTTCCGCGCTCTGGTCGAGCGGGCGGCTGCAGTAGCGGTGGGCGAGGCTTCGTAGAAACACGGACCGGCGGTGGGCCGTAGGCAGGAGTACGGTCCCGAGCGCGGACGCTGCTGCTGCGACGCCGCGCTTTCCGCAACGCCAGTTCCCGGAGCTGCACCGATGAAGCCGGTCGACCCCAAGGGTACCCGCCTGCCCATCAAGATCGATTCCACCTCGAACGGGGAATATCCCCCGATCCCCGTGGGCGAGCGCAACCTCGAGGCCAATCGCGTGGCACTCGAGCGAGCGACCGAGAACGCCAAGCGTCTCTCCATCTCCCGCCGGCGCTTTCTCGTCTCCAGCGCCGGGGCGGCGAGCACCCTGCTCGCATTCAACGAAGTGAACGCCGCGGCAGGCAAGCTGGGCGCCTTCTATCAAATTCCCCGCGACGCCGCGCTGGACGACGACCTGGCCCGGACCGTGATGGAGGGCTCGGAGTTCATCTTCGACGTCCACGGGCACTTCGCCAATCCCACCGGGGCCTGGCTCAAGAAGGTTCCACCGGGCCAGAGCCCCGTGCTCAATCCGACCCCGGAGATTTCGGCCGAGCGCTTCATCAAGGACGTGTTCCTCGACAGCGACACCGACATGATGGTCCTGACGTTCATCCCGTCCATGTCGGATGCCGAGCCGCTCACGATCGAGGAAGCGGCGGCGACGCAGAAGATCATCGACGACCTGGAAGGGACCAAGCGACTGCTCATCCATGGCCGGGTCGCGCCCAATCAGGAAGGCGACCTCGACCGGATGGAGCATCTGGCCAAGAAGTACGGGGTTGTGGGGTGGAAGACCTACACCCAGTGGGGTCCGGCCGACAACGCCTACTACTCGCTGCAGACCGGGCTGGGTTTCGAGCTGACCGACGATCGCTACGGGGTGCCGTTCATCGAGCGCGCGCGGGCCACCGGGATCAAGAACATCTGCATCCACAAGGGAATTCCCTTCGGACGCGACGCCAGCTACAAGTACGCCCGCTGCGACGACATCGGGAAGGCGGCCCGGAAATTTCCGGACATGAACTTCCTGGTGTATCACGCGGGCTTCGACCCCGAGAACCCCGAGCTGCCCTTCGAGCCCGGGGCGGGCCGCAACGGCATCGACTCACTGGTCCAGTCGATGCTGGACAACGACATCACCCCCAACAGCAACGTCTACGCCGACGTGGGGACGACCTGGAACATGTTCCGCCGCAACCCGGACACCGCGGCGCACGGCATGGGCAAGCTGCTCAAGTACGTCGGCGAGAACAACGTGTTGTGGGGCACCGACTCGATCTGGACCGGCTCACCCCAGGATCAGATCCAGGCCTGGCGCACCTTTCAGATCGCCGAGGAGCTGCGCGACCGTCACGGCTATCCGGAGATCACCCCTCAGCTCCGCGCCAAGGTGTTCGGCCTCAACGCCACCCGTCCCTACCGTATCAGCGCCGACGAGGTGAAGCTCCGTTCGGCGAACGATCGCATCGGCCGGAAACGACTGGGATACCGGGAGGACCCCGACCCGCTTTTTCTGACCTACGGACCGAAGACGCGGCGGGAGTTTCTCAATCTGCTGAGTTGGAAAGGTGGGAAGCTGGGCGACTGAGAGCGGCCGCTCAGTGCGCGCCGAGATCCCGGAGGAGGCGGTCGGGTGAGGTGAAGTGCGGGAAGAAGACCCGGTCGCTGACCCCGTTCAGCGCGCCGCGGAGCGAGGGGAACCGCTCCGCGGCGGTTCGGAGCACGCTCACCAGCCCGTACTCGCCGGCGAGCACGTGGTCGGACGCCAGCCCGAAGCCCCGCCGTCCCAACGCATCGTAGTATCCCACGTCAGGACCGGCTTTCCGTAGGTGCCTAGCCGCGATATAATCGGGAAACAGGCCGGCCAGCCACAGCGCGTAGTTGCCGAGGTGCACCATGACCTTGAAGCGACGCGGGCCGTCGCTGGCATCGAGGTCGGCCATGATGTCCACCAGGTAGCGGTGGCGCTGGTCGTCGTTCCAGTCCACCCGCCAGGCGCGGTCCCGTTGCCCGAAGTCGAGCAGCAGCGCCGCGAGATAGTCCGCGAGATCCCGATCGTCGACCCCGGCCCCACGAAGGGCGTGCCGGACCAGGACATAAAAGAAGAGCGCGTCGGACGGCACCAGCATCGTCCGAACCGTGAGCAGCCGTTCGAGCAGTTCGGGCGAATCCAGCAGCGGGTCGGGACCTTCGCTGGTCAACCGCCGCTCCAGGTACGCGCGCCGGTGCGCAGAGCCCCGGCTCAAGAGCAGGATCACCAGCTGCAGGTCCGCTGCGTTCAGGCGGCCGCGCGTATTCGCCCGAATCATGGTCAACCCTCCCTCGACAAGTCCTTCAGACGCTGGACTCGCGTTGCTGCTGCAGGTGACGGCGTTCGGCCAGGAGCTGGCCGGCACCCTTCGGCGCGCCTCGGTGGTCGACGCGCTGGTCCGTCGCATCCAGGAGTGCCTGTCGCCCAGCGAGATCGCCCTCGCGCTCTTCGACCCCGAAGGCGAGGGCCGCGACTTTTCCCAGCACTGGCCGAGCGGGGCTCACGACCGGCGTACCCTGCTCGAAGTCGCGGGCCGACGCGGCCCCCTGCTGCTCCCCAACGGACTCGGCCCCGTGCTCAGCGATGGAGGTCTGGATCCCCAGCCCGACAGCGACGGGAGCTGGATCATCGTGCCCTTCGTCGCCAAGTCCAGAGTAACAGGTGCGCTCGCCATCCGTGGTGATTCCGGCCGCTACGACCGGAGTGACCTGGCCCTCCTGGAGGGGTTGGTCTCCCAGGCCAGCATTGCCCTGGAGAGCGCCCGCCTGGTGGATCTTCACGACGACGGACGCCGGTCCTGGCAGGAGGTGGTGGACGCCATCTCACCGGCGATCTGCATCGTGGATCGAGGCGGCAGGATTCGGCGCGCCAACCGGGCCTTCGCCAACCTGGTCAACGCACCGCCCGCCAGCCTGATCGGGCGGCCCTGGCAGGCCTTCGTCCCTCCGGAATGGGCGACGGATCTTCAACGGGCATCTGCAGCAGCAAGGAGTGGGCCGCGAGGTCGAGCTACGCACCGGCGAGCGGACCTATGCCGTTACCGTGGTGCCGATTAGCAGCACCGACCGGTCCGCCGTCGTGCTCCTCTTCGATGATCAAACGGAACGGCGCCGGTTGCAAGACCAGCTTATCCAGTCGGAGAAGATGTCGGCCATCGGACAGCTCATCGCCGGCGTGGCTCACGACCTCAACAATCCGCTCGCATCGGTGGTGGGGTTCGCGGATTATCTCACCGAAGTGCCCCACGTTCCACCTGCCCTGCGGGAGCCACTGACGGTCATTCAGGAGGAAGCCGAGCGCGCATCCAACATCGTGAAGAACCTGCTCAGCTTCGCACGCAAGCAGGAAAACCAGCGGCGTCCCACGGCCCTGAGCCCCCTGCTCGACGCCACCTTCCTGCTCCTCCGGAATCAGCTCATGGCGCAGCGGGTGGAGGCCCGGATCGACGTCGAGCCGGACCTCCCGATGCCGGACATCGAGCCGAACCAGATTCAGCAGGTGTTCGTCAACCTGATCAACAATGCGGCCCAGGCCATCGCGTCGACCGGTCGGCCCGGCACCATCATCGTCCGCGCCCGCCGCTGGCTCGACGGGGTGGCTATCGACTTCATCGACGATGGACCGGGAATGTCCGAGACCACTCGCGGCCCAGGCGTTCGAGCCGTTCTTCACCACCAAGGCTGAAGGTCACGGGACCGGCCTGGGGCTGTCGATCAGTCAGGGCATCGTCCGGGAGCACGGCGGTCGCATCATGCTCGCCACCGAGGAGGGCCGAGGCTCGACCTTCACGATGCAGCTTCCGCTCGCCACCCGCCCAACCGCGCCCACCCCGGACGCGCGTTCCGGGGCACCCACCCGGCGGCTCAAAGTCCTCGTGGTGGACGACGAACCCCACATCCTGCACTACATGCGTGCCACGCTCGAGGCCTGGGGACACATCCCCGTGGTCGCGGGCGATGGGACGGAGGCGTTGGAGCTCGCGGGCAAGGACTCGTTCGACCTGATCATCTCGGACCTCCGGATGCCCCGGCTCGGCGGACGGGAATTCTACGAGGAGCTCGCCCGCAGAAATCCGCCGATGGCCGCCCGACTGGTCTTCAGCACCGGCGACACGGTTCGCGGCGACACACTGGCCTTCCTCGAGACCTTGAACCGCCCCTATCTGCACAAGCCGTTCAGTCTCGCGGAGCTGCGCCAGCTGCTCGGCGAAATCGCCCGCGAGGGCGGCCGGCCGGCCTGACGGCCCGTATCGTTCACGTCGCCTCCGGCCGCGAATGGCGGGGCGGCCAGCGGCAGGTCTGGCTGCTCGCCCGCGAGCTCACCCGCGCGAAGACGTTCCCCCAGGTGGTCGTGACGGGCTCGGGCACTCCACTCGCGGAACGACTCCGCGGTGACGGAATTCCCGTCCATGTGACTCGCTGGCGTGCCGGTCTCGATCCGCGCGTTCTCGGGGCGATCATCTCCGAGCTCCGCTCGGGCCCCGCCCTTCTTCACGCCCACGATGCCCATTCCCTCACGCTGGCCGGCCTCGCCTCCTGGTACTCGAAGGCCCCGCTGATCGTCACTCGCCGGGTGGATTTCCCGCTTCGCCGTCGCGGCTTCTGGGCTCGAGCCGACCGGGTGATCGCGATCTCGGACGCAGTCGCGCGGGTGCTCCAGGCGGACGGCATCGATCCGAAACGCATCGTGCGTCGTACGCTCCGGGATCGATCTGGACGAAGTGCAACGGGCCACCCCACAGGGCCTGCGACAGCAGCTTGGCCTGCCCGAGGGTACCCTGCTGGCGCTCAATCTCGGCGCTCTGGTCCCTCACAAGGATCACGTCACGCTGCTCCGCAGCGCTGCACTGCTGCGGGAGCGCTTTCCCTTCCTCCACTGGGTAATCGCGGGAGACGGCCCGTTGCGAGGCGAGCTGGAGGCAATGCGACAGGCCCTCGGCCTGAGGGAATGTGTGCACCTTCTGGGACATGTCTCCCAGCCACTCCGTGTCCTGGCCGACGCCAACGTGTTCGTGATGAGCTCTCGGCAAGAGGGCTTGGGGACGTCGGTTCTGGACGCCATGGCGCGTGGCATCCCCGTTGCATCCACTACCGCGGGTGGGTTGCCGGAGATGTTGGCGGATGGAGCGGGCCTCCTGGTGCCTCCGGAGCAGCCCTCCGCCCTCGCCGAGGCCGTCGCCCGGCTGCTGACGGATCCCGGATTGAGAGATCAAGTGCAAGCTCGCGCGCTGGCGGTCGTCCAACGATTCAGCACTCAACGCATGGCAGCGGAGGTCGGAGCGGTTTATCGTTCCTGCACCTCGAATTAGTTGAAGGCACATGATTTACGTTTGCATACCGAGTCACAACGAGGCCGCCACCATCGGCCTGCTGCTCTGGAAGATCCGGCAGGTCTTCGCCGGCTTCGCGAGGGAGTATCATCTCCTCGTGCTGGATGACGGGTCGACCGACGCGACCGGCGAAATCCTGGAGCCATACACCCGGGTGCTGCCGCTCACGGTCATTCGCCACGAACAGCGGCAGGGCTACGCGGCCTCGGTCGAGGAATTGCTGAGACAGGCCGTGGAGTTGACGGACCGGCCCAAACGGGATGCCGCCATACTGCTCCATGCGGATTTCACCCACAACCCTCAGGTCATCCCTGATCTGGTTCGCCGGGTGGAGAGCGGCGCGGATATCGTGGTGGCCGAAGGGAAGCTCGAGGGTGAGCCCTCACGGAGCTATCGTCTGCTGCGGCGCTACGCCCCATCGTTGCTGCGAGGAATCGTGACGGTTCCAGGCGTGAAAGATGTCGTCTCCGGGTTCAGCATTTTCCGCCTCGTGGCGCTCCGCAACGCGCTGCGCAGCCATCCGGGCCGACTGCTGGTCACCGACGGCTGGGCCGCCAACGCCGAGCTCTACTGGCGGGCAGGTCGGTACGCGCGGCGGATCGAGGCGGTCCCGTCGCTCGAACGGCATGACCTCCGCCAGCGGCCGAGCCGAATGCGCCCGCTGAACGAGGCGGCCGACCTGTGGCACGCCAGAGGCAAGCTGCGTGCAGCCCCCATTCCGCCGGCCCCGGCGGAGCCGTCCAGGCGGGAGACCGAGCGACAGGCGGAGCCCGTCGCGTGATCCGCCCATTCGCCCTTCTGTTGGGGCTGCTGCAAAGCCCCGCGCCTGCGACCGCGCCCGACTATCCCTTCAGCGTCGGCGAGACTCTGAGCTACAGCGCCAAGCTCGGCATGATCACGCTGGGCTCGGGGACCTTGCACGTCGCGGCCATCGATACCGTGCACGGAGAAGAGAGCTTCCGGCTCCGCTTTCAGCTGGAAGGGAAGACGGTCGTCTATTCGCTGAACGACGTCCTCGAGTCCTGGGTCAGCACCAGGAATTTCACCTCGCGCCGGTTCGTGCAGGACTTCGTCGAGAACGACAAGCCGAGGTACCGGCTTTACGAGATCTTCCCGGATTCCGGCTACTACCGGGAGAGCGACAAGGCCGGCAAGGACACGACGCACGCAACGGTTGCGGAGCCGCTCGACGACGCGGCGTTCTTCTACTTCGTTCGGATCACTCCGCTCGAGGTCGGCAAGAAGTATGTCTTCGACGCGGTACTTCAAGAAGGACAAGAACCCGGTGACCATCGAGGTCCTGAAGCGGGAAAAGATGGAGCTCCCCGACGGGCGCAAGGTGGATTGCCTTGTCCTGCACCCGATCATCGACACGAAGGGGCTCTTCTCGAAGCGCTCCGACACGCGCCTCTGGCTCACTGACGACAAGAATCGGCTGCCGGTCCAGATCCGGACCAAGTTTCCCTTCGGCACGATCACGCTCCGACTGAAGGACATGGTGCTGCCCAACGGCACCACTCAGACATCGGGCCGCTGAGCGTGCCCTATCGCGAGCCGGACCTCTCCCGCCTTCGCACGATCCCCGTCGCCATTCGCAAGAACAAGGTCGACAGCTCACTGCTCGCCGCCGCGCCGGGTGGGGATCGGTCGTTTGCCGCATTCCTCGCCAGCCTGCCGGACGTCCTGGGTGCCCGGGAGCTTCGCGCGGTCATCGCCGGGATCGCGGACGCGGCGCGAGCCAAGCGCGGCGTCGTGCTGCTCATCGGGGGTCACGTCATCAAGACCGGGCTCGGCCCGCTCATCAACGCGTGGATTGCACGCGGTATCGTCACTCACCTGGCCTTGAACGGCGCCGCGGCGATCCACGATTTCGAGCTGGCGGCCTACGGCGGGACCAGCGAGGACGTGGAAAGCGGCCTGGCCGATGGCAGCTTCGGGATGGCCGAGGAGACCGGCGCCGAGATGAACGCGGCCATCATCGCGGCGGCGGGCCAGAAGCAGGGAATGGGCGAGGGGCTGGCCCGGGCGCTCGCTGCCCGCTCGAAGCTGCCAGGGAAGGACGCCTCGATCCTGCTCGGAGCGTTGGGGCACGACGTGCCTATCACGGTGCACGCCGCGATCGGTGCGGAGATCATTCATCAACATCCCGCCGCCGACGGCGCCGCGCTCGGGGCGACCAGCCACCGTGATTTCCGGAGGCTGGCCGGCTCCTTGCCCGCCTTGGATCAGGGCGGGGTCGTGCTCAACTGGGGAAGTGCCGTGGTGCTACCCGAGGTGTTCCTCAAGGCGCTCACGATCGCGCGCAATCTCGAGGGTGGCAGGCCGACGCATTTCCTCGCTGCGGACTTCGACATGCAGCGTCACTATCGGCCGCGAGTCAACGTGGTGCAGCGTCCCACCCGCGCGGGCGGCACCGGCTACCAGCTCACCGGGCACCACGAAGTGATGATTCCGCTGTTGGTCTGGGGGGTGCTCGACCGGCTGGACGGAGGACGATAAACGCAGACGGCGGTAGGCAGGACGTGACCAGTCTGCCCACCGCCGTCTACTGGCTGCCGCCTTCCGTCAGTGTCCCGCGATCATGTCCCTCACTCTCGCCGCCGTCTCCGGCGCGAACATCTTCAGAATCAGGTAGATCACGAACCCAAGGAAGGCCAGCCACAGCAGGCTTCCGAGGAGCCCTACTACCAGGCCAAAGAGCCCGAAAACGATCTTGAGCAGGAACAGCGCGATTACCGCGAAGACGGCGAAACCGAGCAGGTTCCGGAGCATGCTACTTTCCTCCAATCTGCGGGACGCGACCCCTACGCCGGGATGTTTCAAAAAGTTTCATAGGAAATATAAGTGACCGCACCGTACGACGTTGTAGTGGTGGGTGCCGGCCCCGTGGGAGCGGCATGCGCCCGCGAGCTTGCCCTCGCGGGCCGACGGGTGCAGTTGCTCGAGGCAGGTGGCGAGCAGGGGCAGGCCTGGCGCGCAGCCGCCGGGATGTTGGCGCCGCAGATCGAGGCCGGCCCGGACGATCCCTTGGTGGAGCTCGGAGTCGCCGCCAGGGAGCATTATCAGCCGCTCGCCGATGCCCTGCTCGAGACGACCGGGGTGGACATCGGGCTCTGGCAGGAAGGTATCGCCTCCGTCGCCGTAGACGAGGCGCACGCCGCCGAGCTGCGGTCCACGGTGGCGTGGCAGCGCCAGCAGGGCATGGTCTCCGACTGGCTCGATGCAGGGGAGGTCCAGGCGAGGTGGTCGTGGTTGCGGCCCACCCACGGTGCCCTCTGGGCACCCCACGAGGGGGCGCTCGAGCCGGAGAAGCTGGTCCGCGCGCTGCTGGCCGACGCGCAGCGGCTCGGCGTCGTCCTGACGCACGACCGGGCCATCGGCCTCGAGCGTCGGGGCGACCGGGTCGAATGCGTCGTGGGACAACGCGGCCGATACCCTGCTGGAGACATCGTGCTCGCGGCGGGCGCATGGTCCGGATTGCTCGATGGGCTGCCGCGCCCGCTCTCGGTCTCGCCGGTGCGCGGGCAGATGGTCGCGCTCCCTTGGCCGAAGGGAGCACGACGCGCCATCATCTATCGGCGGGATTGCTACGTCGTCGCGCGCGGCGACGAGGCGATCGCCGGCTCGACCATGGAGTACGTCGGCTTCAGACCGGAAGTCACCGAGGAAGGTCGCGCGAGCATCATGGGTGCGCTCTCCACCATGAGCTCCGCGCTCGATCCCGCGGAGATACGCCGAAGCTGGTCTGGCTTGAGACCGGTGAGCGCCGGATGGCCTTCCCATCCTCGGGCCGGAACCGCGCCTCGGCGGGCTGTGGTATGCCACCGGGCATGGCCGCAACGGAATCCTGCTGGCGGGCCTGTCGGGACTCCTGGTCCGCCAACTCCTCGATGGGGAGCCGCCGGCCGAGGATCTCACGCCGTTCTCGCCTGATCGATTCTGGAGATGGTAGAATAGAAGAATTGATGGAAGGCCGGAGTCGCCGGCGACCGGCCTCCAGAGGGGCGTAGAGCAGTAGAACGAGACGACACCCTTTGAAGGTCGACCGTCGGCGACTGCGTTCTTACGTCGAAGTGCAATTTCGCAAGTAGCCTGCCACCGAACCCACCCCGTCCTCTCCTCACCCAGACCCAAGCTCGGCAATCACTTGCGCCCCGCGGCGGCCCCGGCCCCTCGGTGCCTGGTCCCGTGCCCGGGGACGCTGTCGTCCCGCGACCGAGACGTCCTGCAGCTACGCCGGACCGCGCGGCCGCGGATCCATGCATCCGACCCCAGGCCCTGGGGCGTAAGCGAGGCACCAACCACCTCCACCACTTGGCAAGGAGAAGCGGGACATGAGTGCCAGACCTACCAACACCGCCGAGTGCTCGCCGCGGGACTGCTCGTCGCGGCCGGTGTCGCCGGCGCGACCGCGCTCGCGATCGGCTCCGACCATCAGGACACGCCCGATGTCGAGCTGAATCCGAAGATGGACATGACCGACCTCTACGTGTTTCCCAGTCCCACGCCTGGACGCGTCGTGCTGGTGATGAACACGCGCGCGTTTCTCACGCCGGCGCAGGCCGCCGATCCGATCCAGGGATCGTTCGACCCCGATCTGCTCTACCAGTTCAAGATCGACAACAACGGAGACTTCACCGAGGATCGCGTCATTCAGGTGAGCTTCACCGGCGAAGGGTCGGCCCAGCAGGTCCAGCTCCGCGGCCCGACGGCGCCTCCCGTCATCGGCGCGATGATGAACGAGGTCGCCGACGTCACACCGGTCGTGTCGGGTGGGCTAAGCACCGTCCTCGGCTCTCCGGGGGACATTCAGCTCTTCGCCGGCCCCCGGGACGATCCGTTCTTCTTCGATCTCGAGGCGGCCTTCTGCATCCTGCCGGACCGGAAGCCGGTGACCGGCGAGCTCTCCGCGCCGTGCGACCTCTCCGGCATTCCCCCGTTCCGTCCCGCCGGCCAGGCGGTCAACTACGTGAACGGGTTCAACGTTCTGTCCATCGCCGTCGAGCTTCCGAGTGCTCTCCTCGAGAGCGGCGCTCCGGGTCGGCTCAACATCTGGAGCACCATCAGCCGCTAAAGGGGAAACACACCATGCAGCTCCGTACTCTCACGCTGACGGTCGCGCTGGCCGCGACCGCGCTCGCGGGCACTGCCTGCAGCGACGACGACAACGGCAACGGCGGCGGCGGGCCCGACCAGCCGCGCCAGTACAACCAGATTCAGCGGCTCGGCAACCCGTTGGTGAGCGAGGTTCTGCTGGCCAAGCGGAGCCACCCCGTCCACGGCACCACGGACCCCGCCGACGACGCCGCGCTCATTGCGCCGGAGATCCTCGGCTTCCTTACCGGTCCGGGAAGCGTCGCGGGCCGCTCGGCGGATTACGCCAACGTGCTGGGCTCGGTCCTGCTGCCGGATGCACTGGTCGTGCAGACCGATCGTGACCCCTCGGCCGTGCCGGTGGGCTGGCTCACCTGGCTTCCGCAGCTCGGCTCGGGCTATGGCGGCCGGCGGCTGCAGGATGACGTCACCGACCTCGCGCTGCTCGCGGTATTCGGTGATCCCTTCGGGCTCGACCCCGCCGGAGCCGCCGGCAAGGAAGGGCTGACGACCGACAACGCCCCCTTCGATTCACCGGTGCTCGATGTCTTTCCTTACATCGGGAATCCGAACTGACGCTTCGCAATCCGGCGGGCAGCAACGTCGGCGGCGCCCGCCGGAGCCCTTTTTCTGGAGCAGGACATGAGCCGACCGATCCTTCATCTTGTGGCCGTCGCGCTGGCGATCGGTCGCCTTCGGCACGGCGACGACCATCGCCCGCTCCGCGGATGGGGCGGCAGCCCCGCGGCTCCGCAACGAGTCGGAGATTCGCGACCTGGACATCGCTTTCTACCGAGGGCGCGCGGACCGCGACCCGCGCGGGGCGGCGGACCGTGCGCAGCTCGGACGGCTCTACCTCGAGCGTGCCCGCGAGCGGGGTGATCCCGCCGACCTGATCCGTGCCGAGGAAAGTGCCCGGCACTCACTCTCGCTCAGACGGAGCCGGAACGGCGCGGCCCTCGCGATTCTCGCCTCCAGCCTCCTGGGACAGCACCGTTTCGTCGAGGCGCTCACGACCGCCGAACGGTTGCTCGCCCTGGACAGCACCTCGGTCGGCGCACGCGGCATGGTGGGAGAAATCCAGCTGGAGCTCGGCCGCTACGATGAGGCGCGCCGCACCTTCGGCATGCTCGCCATGCGACGGACCGATCCCTCCGTCGCTGCGCGCTACGCGCGGTGGGAAGAAGTGACTGGGCGGCCGGAGGAGGCTCGCCGCCTTCTCCGCGAGGTGCGGGACGTCGCCGTGGGTCTGCACGGCGTGCCCGGGGAACAGCTGGCCTGGTTTCAGCTCCGCCTGGGCGAGCTCGCCATGCGTCAAGGCCATCTGGAGGAGGCGACCAGGGAATTCGAGCGGGGCCTGGCCCACCGTCCCGATGACTACCGGCTGCTGGGCGCCATGGCTCGGCTCGAGCTGCTGCAGGGGCGGGCTCGACGCGCCATCGACTACGGGGAGCGCGCGCTCGGCGGAATGCTCGATCCTACGACGCTCGGCGTGCTCCACGACGCTCACCAGGCGCTGGGCGATGGGGCGCGGGCCGAACAGTATGCCAGGGCGATGGAGCTGGCGGTCCTCAACCAGCCCGGCTCGCTGCATCGGGCCTGGAGCATGTTCCTGCTGGATCATGGCCGCGATGTCGCCACCGTGCTGGCCCGGGCCCAGGACGAGATCCGCACCCGGCAGGATGTGTACGGCTGGGACCTGCTGGCGTGGGCGCTTCACCACGCGGGCCGCGATGTCGAAGCGCGGGACGCGGCGACCCGTGCCCTGGCGCAGGACACCCCGGACGCGGTCCTGCACTACCACGCCGGCATGATTGCCCTGGCCCTGGCCGACACGGCCGACGCCAGTCGTCACCTGCGGCGGGCCCTCGAGATCAATCCGTACTGGCACCCCACGCAGCCGGGCGCCGTTGAGGCCCTCCTGGACTCCCTATGAGCGACGTCGTCCCCTTCCTCGGGCTGGGATTCCGCCACATCACGGACCTGGCGGCGCTCGACCATCTCCTGTTCCTGGTCGCGCTCGCCGCCATCTACCGGGGGCGCGATTGGCGGAACTCCCTCTGGGTTGTGAGCGCGTTCACCGTGGGCCACTCGATCACGCTGGCGCTCGCCGTGACCGGCGCCGTGCGCCTTCCGACCGCCTTGATCGAGTTCCTGATCCCGGTCACCATCGTGGCGACGGGAGTCGAGAACATCGTGGGTCGGCTGGGGCGGTACCGCCCACTCCTCGCCGGGATCTTCGGACTGGTACATGGCGCGGGCTTCGCCAACTACCTCCGAAGCCTGTTCGACGGCTCGATCGTCAGGTCCGCTGCTCGGCTTCAATCTGGGCATCGAGGCGGGACAGATACTGGTGCTCGCCGCTGCCGGCGCGGTGCTGACGGGTCTCGACCTCGTCCTCACGCACCGGGTGCGTACCGTCGCGGTGTCCGCGGCGGTGGTGCTGGTCGCCACACGGATGGCCGTCGAGCGGATGCCATGGTGACGCTCTGGATCGCGGCGGTCACGTTTGGCGCGGCCGCGCTCGCCGGACGGCACCCCATGCACACCTCCGTGGCGGAGCTGCGAGAGGCGGCGGGGAGGGTGGAGGTGTCCATTCGCGTGTTCCCCGACGACCTGGACCAGGCGGTGCCAGGCGGAGAGCGCGCCGGCCAGGCACTCGTGAGCTACGTGGAGCGCGTCTTCCAGATGAGCGCCGGCGCCGGCCGGAAGGTGCGGCTGCACTGGAAGGGAGTGGACCGAGAGGGAGACGTGGTGTTGATCAGACTGGAAAGCGAGCCCAACGTAGTCCTTGCGGGCGCGACCGTGAGCCACGGACTCCTGCATGACAGGTTCAAGGACCAGGTCAACGTAGTACGCGCCTCGTACGGTGGACGGACCACGACACTCCTGTTTCTGCCTGGTGATGCGGCCAAGCGACTTCCATGAGCGCTGCTTGTGGAGGCTCGCACCCGGTGTATAGACTGAGAAGCGGACACCCGTTCACCCTTCTCACCTCCCCGGGGAGCTCCCGCAGCGGATGGCCGATGTCTAGCCAGGGGTCAACCAGGACGGCGACCAGCGACGGCGAGCTCATCGCGGGCGCCGCGGCCGGTGATGAGCGCGCCATGGCGGCGCTGTACGATCGCTACGGCGCCGTGTTGTACGCCGTCGCGTATCGGATCGTGGGCCAGCGTGCCGATGCCGAGGAAGTCGTGGTCGAGGCGTTCGCGCAGGCCTGGCGCGACGCGCCCCGGTTCGAGGCGGCGCGAGGGTCGGTCGCGGGCTGGCTTACGATGATCGGGCGGAGTCGCGCGCTCGACCTGGTGCGCGCGCGTGCCCGCCGGGAGCGGATCACGGCCACGGCAGCCGCGGACCGTCCCGATGCACCGCTCGCCATGGGCGCCTGGCGGGGCGACCCCGCGGGCGCGGTGGATCACGCCGAGCGGCGGGTGCGCGTGCGGGAGGCGCTCGATACGCTGTCGCCACCGCAGCGTCAGGCGATCGAGCTGGCATACTTCGAGGGGTTGTCGCAATCGGAGATCGCCGAGCGTCTCCAGGAACCGCTCGGCACCATCAAGACACGGGTGCGGCTGGGAATGCAGAAGCTGCGGGAATGCCTCCGGCCCTTCTACTTCGAGCCAGGCTCATGAGCGCTGCAGAGCACGATTCGGTCCGGGATCTCGCCGCGGCGTACGCGCTCGGCGCGCTGTCGCCCGAGGAGAGCCGGGAGTTCGAGGCGTATCTGGCGTCCTCGCCGGAGGCCCAGCGCGAGGTGGCGGAGTACCGCGAAGTCGCCGCGCTCCTGGCGCTGGCGGGACCGGAGGCCGCGCCGAGCGAAGGCCTGCGCGACCAGGTGCTGGGCGGGGTGAGCAGGCAGAAAACGGTCAGCATTCCGCGGCGCAACAATCCTATGGCGTGGGGCGCCTTGGCTGCGAGTCTGCTCGCCGTCGTCGGGCTCGGGCTAACGCTGATGTCCACCCGACGCCAGCTCGCGGACGTTCGGGGTCGGCTGGACAGCACAGCCCAGCAGCTAGTCCTGACGGATTCGATGCTGGTGGCGCGGGACTCGACGCTTTTTCGGATCTTTGAGCCGGGCGTCGAGCTCTTCCAGCTCACCGCCAGCGGGGACCCGGACCCGAACATTCAGCTCTTCTGGGATCGGAACCGCAACCGTGCGATTCTGCACGGGTCGCGGATCCGGCAGCTCGATCCGGGGAAGGCGTACCAGCTCTGGTTCATCAAGGACGGCACGCCGCTCCCCTCGGTGACCTTCAAGCCCGAGCCGACTGGGCACGTCAAGGTGGAACCCATCGAGGTGCCGTCGGGTGCCGGCATCAGCGCGGCTGCCGTCACCATCGAGCCCGAGGCGGGCTCGAAGCAGCCCACAATGCCGATCGTGATGGTGGGATCGCTCAAGAAGTCATGAGGGGTCTCGTCGTTGCCGTCGTTCTCGCTTCGCCGGCCGTGCTCTCGGCCCAGTCCCCTCGCGATTTCACCCGCGAGCGGGACGAGTACGCCGCATGGCTCGCCACCGCACCGAATTCCCCGTTCGCCGCTATCGCCCAGCAGCCCATCGCGGCCGGCCTTCGGCTCGGCCCGGCGGATGCGGATATTCCGCTGGATGGCTTGCCGGAACATCGAGTGACCGAGCGAGGCGGCTCAATCTCGCTCGAAGGGCCGGACGGACGGCGCGCCCTGGCGCGAGGCCGTCCGTTGCCGCTCGGGCGCTACACGATCTCTGTCGCGGGCGCACCGGACCGCGGGGTCCTCACCGTCTTCGCCGGCGCCGGCGCACGGAAGCCAGCCGAGTACTTCGACTACGACCCGTCGCTGGTGTTCTTGGGAGCGCTGGCGCCTCCCGAGAAGCGGGGCACGGTGAAGGTGCTCGCCGTGGACGGCATCGAGACCGAGGCCAGCGAGGCGGGCACGGTCACCGTCCGCATCGGCGGAGTTCCGACCCGACTCGTGGTGCGGCGCATCCCAACCACGGGCACCGAGGAATCGGAGCTGGAGATCTATTTCCGTGACGAAACGAACAGCGACGGGACGTACCCCGCGGGGCGATTCGTCGCCCTCCTGCCCGAGCCCGAGGGGCGCTATCGCCTCGATTTCAACCGAGCCAGAAATCCGTTCTGCGCCTACAGCACCGCGTATCCCTGTCCGGCGCCATGGAGGGGAAACGCGATTGCCGCTCCGGTGCGGGCCGGTGAGCGGTACAGCGGGGGAGGTCTGACCCAGCCCCGGCCCAGTCCGGAGGGCACGTGAGGAGCTGGGCATTCGCAATGCTCGCCGCCTTGGCGATGGACCCGCCGTCACCATCGGGAGACTGGCGCGCCACCCTCGATCTTGCAGGCGGCGAGCTTCGCTTCGGGGTCAAGATCCAGCAGGCCGGGAACGGATGGAAAGCCGGGCTGTGCAACGGCTCGAGTTGCCAGCAGTTGTCCGGCGTGCGCTCCACGCGCGACAGCCTTGTCCTCGAGATCGCGGACTACGCCGCTTCGATTACGGCCGCCCAACGTGGCGACTCGCTGACGGGCGCGTACCGCAACGTCGGAAATCGCGGGCCTCGCACGATCCCGTTCCGCGCAAGCCGAGGCCGCTGGCCGACGGATCCGGCGCCGGATCGTTTCCTGGGCCGCTGGGATGCCACCTACCTGGGCGATTTCGGGACCAGTCCGAGGGTGTTCGAGCTGCGCAACGGGCCTGCGGGGTTCGAGGGCACCATCATCTCCAACAGCGGCGACTACGGGCATTTCGCGGGACAGGTGAAGGGCGACAGCTTCAACCTGGCGCACTTCGATGGATCGTTCGTGTACATGCTGACGGGGAAACTGCAGCGGGATACACTACGGGGAGTGTTTCACGCGGGACTGCGGACCCAGACGCCGTGGGTCGCGGTGCGGAGCACCGGCCGCCCGCATCTTACGCCACCGACCGAAGTCACCCAGGCCGACACGACCGCGCCGTTCCGCTTCGCCTTCCCAGACCTGAACGGGAAGGTCGTGACCGAGCAGGACCCGCGGTTCAAGGGGAAGGTCGTCCTGGTGGACGTCTTCGGCACCTGGTGCCCGACCTGTCACGATGCCGCGCCTGCGCTCACGCGGCTCTACCGCAAGTATCACGATCGCGGGCTCGCGATTGTCGGCCTGGCCTACGAGGTGTCGGGAGACAGCGCGGTGGATGGCAGGCAGCTCCGACTGTATCGAGAGAAGTTCGACCTTCCCTTCCCTCTCCTCCTCGCGGGCATCAACGACACCGAGGCAGCGGCCGCAACCCTTCCCCAGCTGCGCGGTTTCACCGCGTTTCCGACGACGATTTTCCTGGGACGGGACGGTCGGGTGCGCCGCATCAACGCCGGCTTCTACGGACCGGCGACCGGCGCGCAGCACGACCGGTTGGTGGCGGAGTACGAGAAGGAGATCGAGAAGCTGCTGGAGGAGACGTAGACCCGGCAGTCTACTTCGTTTTCACGCTCGTCGTCGTGGCCTCGCCGTCCACCTTGAGTCCGATCCACTCGCCGGCCAGGGCGTGCCCCGGCACGCCGCAGAGCAGCCAGTACCAGCCGGTCTGATCCGCGACGAAGGTGGTCTGATCCTTCCCACCCGCAGGCAGGCCTGCGGTGACCTCGCGGCTCATCGCATTGGTGAACGCCGGACGACCGCCCTCGGTCGGAAGCTTCTCCCGCTCCGCCATCACGACGAGACTGTGCGGCGCACCGGGGTCCTCGGAATGCCAGTTCCAGCGCACGGTCCATCCCAGGGGCACGACGACCTGCGCCCCACCCTCCCGAAAGCCCGCGATTCGAGCCGAGGGTGCGTCGCCGGCGGGAGTGACCGCGAGCTCGAGCGTGACGGTCTTGGTGGCGCTGTCGGAAACCACCCACGGGGTCTGGGCCGCGGCCGGCTGGACGGCACTCAACTAACACGGTCAGCAGGACGAAGAGTCGCACTCTGGCCTCGGTCATCGGTCAACGGTAGCTTGAGACGCCCCGAAAATTACACCCAGGAGACTCGTGATGGCGGGCTTACTGTCCAGAGAGCGCATCATCGCGAAGCCCGGGTTCAACCGGTGGCTGGTCCCGCCGGCCGCCCTGGCCATCCATCTCTCCATCGGGATGGCGTACGGCTTCAGCGTCTTCTGGCTCCCGCTGAGTCGCGCCATCGGCGTCACCGAGCCGGTCGCGTGTCCCGCCTCCATGAGCTTCCTGCAGACGCTCACCGCCACCACCTGCGACTGGAAGATCAGTACGCTCGGCTGGATGTACACGCTCTTCTTCGTGTTCCTGGGCTCCTCGGCCGCCGTGTTCGGGCGCTGGCTGGAGCACGCCGGGCCGCGGAAGGCGGGCGTCGTGGCCGCGTTCTGTTGGGGCGGCGGCTTTCTCATCTCGGCCCTCGGCGTCCACCTCCATCAGATCTGGCTCATGTGGTTGGGCTCGGGTGTGATCGGCGGCTGCGGGCTGGGGCTCGGCTACATCTCGCCCGTGAGCACGCTGATCAAATGGTTCCCCGACCGGCGCGGCATGGCGACCGGGATGGCGATCATGGGCTTCGGCGGCGGCGCGATGATCGGGGCGCCGCTCGCGGACCTGCTGATGAAGCACTTCGCAACGCCGACGTCGGTGGGCGTGACGGAGACCTTCGTCACCATGGGGCTGATCTATTTCGTGGCGATGATGGCCGGCGCGTTCGGGTATCGGATCCCTCCGGTGGGTTGGACCCCCGCACCCTCGGTCTCGCGCCATCGGGCCCTCACGACCGAGCACGCGGCGCTCCGCGGCGGCATGATCACCACGGGCCAGGTTCACGTCGACAAGGCCTGGAGAACCCCGCAGTTCTGGCTTCTGTGGGGGGTGCTCTGCCTCAACGTGAGCGCCGGGATCGGGGTCATCGGCATGGCCTCACCCATGATCCAGGAGGTCTTCGGCGGTGGACTCATCGGCTTGCCCGGGGTGGCGCTCAAGGCCCTCACCGAGGCTCAGAAAGGGCAGCTCGCCACCATCGGAGCAGCCTTTGCGGCGCTGCTGAGCGTATTCAACATCGCCGGGCGGATCAGCTGGGCATCGTTGTCAGACTACATCGGTCGGAAACGGACCTACTTCATCTTCTTCGCCCTCGGCACGGTGCTCTATGCGCTCGCACCATCCGCCGGCCGGCTGGGCAGCGTCGCGCTCTTCGTCGCGATCTTCTGCGTGATCCTCACGATGTACGGCGGCGGCTTCGCGACCATTCCCGCCTACCTCGCGGACATCTTCGGCACCCAGTTCGTCGGCGCGATCCACGGACGGCTGCTCACCGCCTGGTCGGCGGCGGGCATCCTGGGGCCGGTGCTCGTCAATTACCTGCGGGAGTACCAGATCGACCGCGGCGTGCCGGCGGCACAGGCGTACAACGTGACCATGTACGTGCTGGCGGGCCTGCTGGTCCTCGGGTTCTTCTGCAACCTCGCGGTCCGGCCGGTGGAGGAGCGCTGGCTCATGACCGAGACCGAGCTCGAGGCGGAGCGGGCATTGCTGCGGGGCGTCCCCGCCAAGGGGTGAGCCGTCCCGCGGCGAGCGTTGCATAAATTACACGCCGGCTGAATATTGATTCGGCCGGCGGACTTCGTGGCCGGAGGGGAAATGGCGGAAGACGGTCCGACGGTGAGGCCCAGGCAGGGTAGCTGGGTCCTGGTGGCGCTGGCCTGGCTCGCGGTGGGGGTTCCCCTCCTCTGGGGGATTTGGACCACCCTCAAGAAGGCAGTTGTCCTGTTCCGCTAGTGACCAGGACTCGACCAGCCCGATACGGCTCTACGCAACTCTTTGCATCACTTCCACTTGTGCTTACCGAGCCACCGGGTGTCGCGGAAATTGTCAGGCTTCAGGGGCTTGACTGGCAGCACCGGGTACCCAAATTGTAACTCCGACAATCACATAGCGCTCCGAAACACTTTGCGCGCCGGCCCGGCGCAACCCCGCGGCCAATGGCCGCACCGTTCAGGTACACGCGTGGCGTCCGCCCAGCGCCGCTGCAGGCCTAGCCGCTCCGGACCAGTGCAGGTCCGTGCAGGTGAAGGGAGCAAACCGAAGGTTCGGCGGCAGCGGCCGCCAACCGAGGCGGGCCCATCGGACAGTCAATCGGGCCCTCGCCGACCGCCACGACCCGCGGCCGCGCGCATCCTGGTCCCTCTCCCGGAGAGTGCGTATGAAGATGGGCTCGCGTTGGCTGATGGCTCCTGTGCTCCTCGCCCTGGCCAGCCCGGTCGCCGCGCAGAACGACTGGACCACGTACGGCGGCAACGATCGGAACCAGCGGTTCTCCCAGCTGAATCAGATCAACACCAAGAACGTCGGCCAGCTCCAGCTCCGCCGGATGTTCCAGACCGGCATCGAGAAGCTGGGCTCATTCGAGAACACGCCCATCGTGACCGGCGGCGTCATGTACGTCACCACGCCGTACAACACGGCGATGGCGTACGATCTGAACACCGGCAAGGAGCTCTGGCGCTACAGCACAAGCTGGGCACGACGATCTACTGCTGCGGCCCGAACAATCGCGGCGTCGGCATCCACGGGGGCGCCCACGTCTACATGGGGACCCTGGACGCCCGGCTCGTCGCGCTCGACGCCAAGACGGGCAAGGTGCTCTGGGACAAGGAAGTCGCCGACCCCGCCTTCGGCTACAGCATCACGCACGCGCCCCTCATCATCGGCGACAACGTCATCGTCGGCGTCTCCGGCGGCGAGTACGGCATCCGCGGGCACGTGACCGCGTACAACGCCGGCAGCGGCGAGCAGGTGTGGCGCTGGTACTCGATTCCCGCCCCGAAGGGCGACCCGACCTTCGACGACAAGGCGCCGAACGGCTGGTTGGGGCACCTGGGCCCCGAAGACGCCCGAAGGCACGGACCTGCACCGCGACATCGCCAAGGAGAAGGCCGACAGCGCCAAGTATCGCCGATGCCTGGAAGCGCGGCGGCGGCGGCGTCTGGATGACCCCGGCGTACGACAAGGAGTCCAACACCATCTACGTCGCGGTCGGCAATCCGTCACCGGACCTCGATGGCAGCGTCCGCCCGGGCGACAACCTCTACACCGACGGGGTCGTGGCGATCGACGCCTCCAACGGCAAGACCAAGTGGTACTACCAGACGGTTCCGCACGACGTGTGGGACCTCGACGCGGTCTCGCCCCCGGTCGTCGCGACGGTCGGTGGCAAGAAGGTCGTGGTCCATGCCGGCAAGACCGGCTGGGTCTACGTCCTCGACGCGGCGACCGGCAAGCTGGTCCGCCGGAGCGACGCGTTCGTTCCGCAGGAGAACATGTTCGCGCTGCCGACGCGCCGAAGGGCACCCGGATGCTGCCGGGCGCCAACGGCGGCGCCGAGTGGTCGCCGATCGCGATCGATCCCGACGCTCGGCTACGCCTACGTGGCCGCGCTGCACCAGCCGATGCACTACAAGGTGCACACCGCGCCCTACGAGAAGGGCCGCCTCTGGCTCGGCTCGGCGTTCGTCGCCATCCCGGGCGAGGAGCAGTACGGGCTCTACTCCGCGGTGGACCTCAAGACCGGCAAGATCGCCTGGCAGAACAAGGTGCCGCAGCCGATGATGGGCGGCGCGCTCGCCACCGCCGGCGGCCTCACCTTCACCGGCGAAGGCAACGGCAACTTCAACGCCTACGACTCGAAGACCGGCAAGCTGCTGTGGCAGTTCAACGGCGGCGCCGGCTGCAACTCCGCCCCGATGACGTTCAATGCACGGGGGCGAGCAGTTCATCGCCGTGGCCTGCGGCGGCAACTTCCAGCTCAGCTACCCGCTCGGCGACGCGGTCCTCGATCTTCGGGCTTCCGAAGGCCAAGAAGTAAGCCGCAGCGACCGGCCGGTAGGGTTCCTCAGCCGGGATCCCTGCCGGCCGTGTTCGTTTGGGAGCGACGATGAAATGGTGGTGTCTGGCCCTCGGGGCCGCGGGATTCTTCGCCGGACGCGGCTGGCCCGGCCAGGAACCCGACCGACACTGGGTGGCGCGCAACGGGGCCGACTGGAGGCGCATGGGCGACACGGAGCAGACCGCCTATGTGGAGGGGTTCCTGGCCGGCGCGGCATTCGGCCAGGCCGCCGAGCAGGCCGCGGATTCCGCGGGGCTCACCGAGGCGATGGCGCGGTTGCGCCGGAGCGGAGGAGTTCCGGTTCCCTTACGGCAGCAACGTCTACGCGAGCCGGATCAGCGATTACTACTGGTGGGAAAACCACCGCCCGTTGCCAACCTGGTACGCGTTCTGGGAGGTGAACGCTCACCTCACTAGTCCGAGATAGCAGCCGCGCCGTGGCGCGGTCCCGGTGTTCGCTGGTGCAGGCTTGTGTCCCAAGTTTGGCTGTCGTTGGCGGTCATACTTACCTCGAGGGAGACGCACCTATGAAGCGAGTCGCACTGTTGTGCTATGGGTCTGGCGTTAGGCGCGGCGAATGCCGCCGAAGCCCAGCTCACGATGCAGATGAGCAACGGCTGGAGCTTCACTTTCGCCGGCAACGTGAACGCGTTCCTCGTCTACGAGAAAGCAGGATGACGGACGGCACCACTGCTGCCACGCCCGGCGCGGATCGTCGGCAACAGCGCGGCGACGGCGCCACCCGAATCCGGACCGGCCTGCTTCCGGCGTTCGCCGTGTTCGACGCGAAGGGCAAGGAGGGCAAGACCGACCTCGGCGTCCACTTCGGATTCGCTCCGCAGATCCAGTGCGGCCCGGCGCAACAGCGTGAACGGACAGCTGCACGACTGCTTCGGCGCCCAGATCGACATGCGCCAGGTCTACCTGACGGTCGGCGGCACCTGGGGCCAGATCCTCGCGGGACGCGAGCTCGGCCTCTTCGGCCGGCAGAACATCCTGACCGACCAGACCCTGTTCGGCGTCGGCGCGACCGGTGGCCAGCTGAGCGGCGGAACCACGCTCGGCCGCATCGGCTTCGGCTACATCTATCCGCAGTTCAAGGCGCAGATGACCTACTCCACCGCGGCGGGCCGGCCCTTCCAGCTCTCCATCGGCGTGTTCGATCCGGCACAGCAACGATCCGTACACCACGATCGAGATCCCGCGGCTCGAGGCCGAGGTCGTCTATACCACGGGCGACACCAAGCTCTGGGTCGGCGGCTCTGCTCCAGACCAACAGAGTGGCGGCCCGCGGATGAGACGCGCCACGCTCGTACGGCGTGAGCGGCGGCGCGCGGCTCGGCTTCAAGCGGATCTCGCTCACCGCCTCGGGCTACTATGGCAAGGGCATCGGCACCACGCTGATGTTCCTCAACGGCGCGACCGACGCCACCGGCGGCACCGGTGGCACCGACGACCTCCGCGACTCGTACGGCGGCATCGGCCAGCTCACCTTCACGCCGACCGACAGCAAGGTCACCATCGCCGGCAGCTGGGGCATCAGCATCCTGAAGGCGGCCGACACCGAACCCGTGGACTTCGAGACCAAGAACTGGCTGGCCTCCGGCGGCATCTACTATCAGGCCACCAAGTCCCTCAAGGTCGGTCGGCGAGTTCAACTATGCCGTGACCGCGGATGACAGCGACGCGACCGAGGACAACACGTCCATCGCGCCGGCGTTCGGCCTGATGCTGTTCTTCTAGACAGGACCTCGCACCGAGTCTGCGGCGGCCTCCCTCCGGGGAGGCCGCCGTCGTTTTGTCCCATGCCCACGCCGCCCATGTAGATTCCACCGCCGTCGACTCCCTTCCGCGAAAGGCACGTTGAACATGAATCACCGGATTGCGATCCTGGCCCTCGCGCTGCTGGCAGGCTGCGGCGGCGGCGCTCCACTCGTGACCACGCTCTCCGGCCCCAGCCCGCTGCCGGCACCGGATGCCTTCAGCTGCCTGCGCGACCAGCTCAAGACCACCGGGTTCACCCAGACGTCGTACGACCCGTCGGCGACATGCGTCTCACCGCCCGCAAGATCGACGAGGAGACCCGCCGGCCCGACGTCCAGTTCCGCCGCATGATCGACCGGATCGAGTTCGCAGGTCAGGCCCGGCACCGGCGACGGCGATCAGCGAGATCACCGGTGAGGCCAAGACCTTCGCGGAGTATTCCACCCAGCGCGGACCCACCGAGGAGCAGGAGAAGGCCTCCGAGACCGCGCAGCAGGCCGTCAAGACGCTGATCGACAAGTGCAGCGCACCGGTGGATTCCCTCTCCCGGCAGGGCTAGCTTTCGCTCGATCACACCGACAGTTCCGCGTCCCGAGAGTGTGAACGTGGCGGCACCGCTGGTCCAGTTGACGCGCTCGGCGCCGTTGGCGCCGAGCCCACCTCCTGCCCGCAAGCCCTCCTGGCTCAAGGTCCGGGCCCCGGGAGGCCCGAACTACGCGCACATCAAGGCCCTGATGCGCGAGCTCGACCTCCACACCGTGTGCGAAGAGGCCCGCTGCCCCAACATCGGCGAATGCTGGGAGCACAAGGCGGCGACGTTCATGATCCTGGGCGACGTGTGCACCAGGAACTGCACGTACTGCGCGGTCGCCCACGGCACTCCCGCGGCCTTCGACCCCCTCGAGCCGACCCGGCTGGCGGAGGCGGTGCAGCGCATGGGGCTGGAGCACGTGGTGATCACGTCGGTGGATCGGGACGACCTGCCCAACGGCGGCGCCGAGGCGTTCGCCGAGTGCATCACCGAGATCCGCCGGCGGCTGCCCGAGACCTCGGTCGAGGTGCTCATCCCCGATTTCAAGGGCTCGGAGCGCGCCCTGCGGATCGTGATGGATGCGCGGCCCGACATCCTGAACCACAATCTCGAGACCGCCGAGCGCCTGTACCGCCTCGCCCGGCCGGGCGGCCGCTACGATCGCGCGCTCGCGGCTGCTGGCCAACGCCCGCCGGATGGACCCCGAGGCGCTCACCAAGTCCGGGATCATCCTCGGCATGGGCGAAGAGTGGGATGAGGTCCTGGTGTGCATGCGGGACCTCCGGCGGAGCGACGTGAACATCCTCACGCTCGGCCAGTACCTCCGACCCTCCGACGCGCACATTCCGGTGGCCCGCTACTACACGCCGGATGAGTTCGCCGAGCTGCGCGACATCGGCCTCGGCCATGGGATTCACCCACGTGCAGGCGAGCCCGCTCACGCGGTCGTCCTACCATGCGTGGGAGCAGGCGCGCTCCGCCGGAGCGCGTCCCGAGCGCGGCGAGGGATCTCTCCGGTGCTCCGCTGATGGCCACCAGCACCAAGCCCCGCCCGCGCGGCGGTCTCGATCCCGCCCGCGCCGAGCAATACCGCGACTGGCTCCGACAGATGCTGCTCATCCGCCGCTTCGAGGAGAAGGCGGGGGAGGCGTACAGCCTGGGCAAGATCGGCGGCTTCTGTCACCTCTATATCGGACAGGAAGCGGTCGCGGTGGGCAGCCTCGCCGCGCTGGGCGCCGGCGACTACATCACCTGCTCCTACCGCGAGCACGGGCATGCGCTCGCCCGGGGGATGTCCGCCCGTACCGTCATGGCCGAGCTCTTCGGCAAGGCGGCCGGCTGCTCGGGTGGAAAGGGCGGCTCGATGCACCTCTTCGATGCCGACCTCGGGTTCCTCGGCGGCCACGGGATCGTGGGCGGCCACATCCCGCTCGCGACCGGGATGGCGTTCGCGGCCAAGTACCGCGGCACCGACCAGGTCGCGGTGTGCTACTTCGGCGAGGCGGCGGTCAACAACGGCGCGTTCCACGAGGCCCTCAACATGGCCGCGCTCTGGAAGCTGCCGGCGATCTACATCTGCGAGAACAACCGCTACGGCATGGGCACGGCGCTGGAGCGGGCGAGCGCGATCTACGACATCTCGGAGCGGGCCTGTTCGTACGACATGGCGAACGAGGTGGTGGACGGACAGGACGTGCTGGTGATGCATGCGGCGATGGAGCGCGCGGTCCAGCGCGCCCGGACCGACAAGCACCCCACCCTGCTCGAGGTCCGGACCTACCGGTTCATGGGTCACTCCATGTCGGACCCGATCCACGGCCACTACCGGACCCGCGAGGAGGTCGAGGACCAGCGGAAGCGGGATCCGATCGCCGTGTGGTCCCAGCGGCTCATCGCCGACGGATTGATGGACGAGGCGGCGGTCAAGGCACTGGACAAGGCGATCATCCAGGAGGTGGACGACGCCTACCAGTTCGCGGACGAGGCGCCGGATCCGGAGCCGGGGGAGCTGTTCACGGACGTGTATGCGGAGGAGAGGCGTGAAGAGTGAAAAGTGAAGGGTTAAGGGGACTTCTCTCTCGTCCTCTTCACTCTTCACCCTTCACCCTTCACTCGATGACCATGCCCACACTGACCTATCGCGATGCCCTGAACCAGGCGCTGCGGGAAGAGATGCAGCGGGACCCGGACGTCTTCCTCATGGGGGAAGAGGTCGGGGTGTATCAGGGGGCCTATAAGGTCAGCCGCGGCCTGCTCGAGGAGTTCGGCCCGATGCGCGTGGTGGACACCCCGATCACCGAGCTCGGGTTCGCCGGCGTCGGCGTGGGCGCGGCGATGGTCGGCCTTCGACCGGTCATCGAGTTCATGACCTGGAACTTCGCCCTGCTGGCCATCGACCAGCTGGTGAACTCGGCGGCGAAGATGCGCTACATGTCGGGCGGCCAGGTGGGCGTCCCGGCCGTGTTCCGCGGGCCGGGAGGCTCGGCGCTGCAGCTCGCCGCGCAGCATTCGCAGGCGTTCGAGAGCTACTACGCCCACATACCCGGGCTCAAGGTCGTGATGCCGGCGACGCCCGCCGACGCGAAGGGGCTGCTGAAGAGCGCCATCCGTGACGACAACCCGGTCGTGTTCATCGAAGGCGAGATGCTGTACAACACCAAGGGCGAGGTGCCCGAGGGCGAGCACGTCGTCCCGCTGGGCAAGGCCGACGTGAAGCGGGAGGGCGCCGAGGTGACGATCATCTGCCACTCCAAGACCGTGTCGGTCGCGCTGAAGGCCGGGGAGCAGCTCGCCAGCGAGGGGGTGGATGCGGAGATCATCGATCTGCGCACCATTCGCCCGCTCGACACCGAGACGATCCTCGCCTCCGTGGCGAAGACCCACCGTGTCGTCGTGGCGGAGGAAGGATGGCCGTTCGCCGGGGTCGGCGCACAGGTGGTGGACAGCATCCAGCGCGAGGCGTTCGACGAGCTCGATGCCCCCATCCTCCGAGTGACCGGCGCCGACGTACCCATGCCCTACAACAAGCAGCTCGAGAAGGCCGCCAAGGTGGATCCCGCAAAGGTGGTCGCGGCGGTCAACGAGGTGCTTTACCGGTAGGAATCGCCCATGTCGACCAAAGTCGTGATGGAAGCCCTCTCGCCCACCATGGAAGAGGGTCGCCTCGTCGAGTGGAAGAAGCAGGAGGGAGAGACCGTCGCCGTCGGCGACGTGCTCGCCGAGGTGGAGACCGACAAGGCGGTCATGGAGCTGGTGGCCCGCGCGGGCGGCACGCTGCTCAAGCAGGTCGTGTCCGCCGGGACGACCGTGCCGGTGTCCGAGCTCGTGGCGGTGATCGGCGAGCCGGGCGAGACCGTGGGCGCAGCCGTCGCGGAGACCCCCAAGCCAGCGCCGAAGCCGGCGGCGTCAGCGCCTAAGCAGACCGAGCCCGCCCGCGAAGAACCCCGTCAGACGTCGAAACCGAGCGCTCCGCCGGCTCCGACCGCCGCTCCGAACGGCCAAGGGGACGGTGGAAGAGTGAAGGCGTCGCCGCTCGCCCGCCGCATCGCCGCCGAACGGGGGATCGATCTTGGCGCCGTGGCCGGCTCGGGCCCCGAGGGGCGGGTGGTCGCCCGGGACCTGGAGGGCGCCGCCGCGCGGAGCGGCGCGCCGCCTGCCGCGCCGGGCACGTCCGCGCCCCTGCCCTCGCCCGTCGCACCGCGGAGGGCCCGGCCTTCACGGACGTCCCCCTCACCCAGATCCGGAAGACGATCGCGAAGCGGCTGGCGCAGTCCATCGGGCCGATTCCCACGTTCTATCTCACGACCGAGATCGACATGGAGCGCGTCGCCGAGGCGCGGGAGGCCTTGCTCGCCGGCGGCGGGGAGAAGGTCTCGTTCAACGACATCGTGATCAAGGCGGTCGCGATGGCCCTGCGACAGCATCCCGCGTGCAACGCCTGGTGGCAGGACGATCGGATCCGCTATTGGAACGAGGTCCACGTCAGCATGGCCGTGGCGGTGGAGGACGGCCTCATCACGCCGGTGATCCGCCACACGGACACCAAGTCCCTGCGCGAGATCGCGGCCGAGGCACGGGATCTGGCCGGACGGGCGCGCGAGCGCCGGCTCAAGCCGGAGGAATACACCGGTGGCACCTTCTCGGTATCCAATCTGGGCATGCTGGACATCGACGAGTTCACCGCGGTGATCAATCCGCCCGAAGCGGGCATTCTGGCGGTCGGGCGCATGGTCCCGCAGCCGGTCGCACACGAGGGCCAGGTGGCGATACGGCGGCGGATGCGCGTGACCATGTCCTGCGATCACCGCGTCATCGACGGCGCGACCGGGGCCCAGTTCCTCAAGACCTTGAAGGCGATGCTGGAGAACCCGTTGGCATTGGTGTATTGAACCAGCGTGAAGAGTGACGGTGAAGGGTGAACGGGGGTGCCACCCGCCGTCCCGTTCGCTCGTTCACCGTTCACCTTTCACGCTGTTCTTGGAGGATGCGTTCGTGGCAACGAACCAGTTCGACGTCATCGTGGTGGGCGGAGGTCCGGCAGGCTATGTCTGTGCCATCCGTGCGGCCCAGCTGGGGCTGGCCACGGCGGTGGTCGAGAGGGACAAGCTCGGCGGCGTCTGCGTGAACATCGGGTGCATCCCGACGAAGGCGCTGCTGCACAGCGCCTACGTCGCCAACCTGGCCGCCCACGACGCGAAGGACCTCGGGGTCGAGGTCGGCGCGGTCAAGACCGACTACGGAGTCGCGATGCGACGCTCGCGCAAGGTCTCGGAGCAGAACTCCAAGGGCGTCGAGTTCCTGATGAAGAAGCACAAGATCACGGTCATCAAGGGCACCGGAGTCCTCGGCAAGAACCGCTCGGTCAAGGTGGGCAACGACACCTACGAGGCGAAGAAGGCGGTCGTGATCGCGACCGGCTCGCGGGTGAAGGGCATTCCGCAGATCGGGCTCGAGATCAACAAGACCACGGTCATCAGCTCGGATGAGGCCCTGTTTCTCGAGCAGGCGCCCAAGACGATGGTGGTGATCGGCGCCGGCGCCGTCGGGTCGGAGTTCGCCGACATCTTCAATGCCTTCGGCACCAAGGTCACCCTCATCGAGGTGCTGCCCCGCATTCTGCCGTTCGAGGACGCCGAATCCTCGGACGCCATCACCAAGAGCTTCAAGAAGCGGGGGATCACGGTGCACGCCGGCGCCAAGGTCACCAAGGCCACCGTCGGGAAGGACAAGGTGACGCTCGAGGTCGAAGCCGGAGGCAAGAAGGAGACGGTCGAGGCCGAGAAGGTGCTGATGGCGGCCGGCCGCGCGGTGAACACCGAGGGGATGGGGTTCCAGGAAGCGGGCGTGCAGCTCGACGAGCGCGGGTTCGTCAAGGTCAATCTCGCGACGCTCGAGACCACCGCGCCCGGGATCTATTGCATCGGTGACGTGGCCGGACCGCCCATGCTGGCCCACAAGGGCAGCCGTGAAGGAGTAGTCGTGGCCGAGCGGATCGCCGGACACAAGCCGCATCCGATCAAGTACGACAACGTCCCCAGTGTCACCTATTGTCATCCCGAGGTCGCGAGCATCGGACTCACGGAGGACATGGCCAAGGAGCGGAAGCTGGAGTACCAGGTCGGCCGCTTCCCCTTCAGCGCGAACGGCCGGGCCCGGGCCTCCAATGAGACCGAAGGCTTCGTCAAGATCATCCGCGACAAGAAGTACGGCGAGATCCTCGGCGCCCACATCGTCGGGAGCCATGCGTCCGAGATGATCCACGAGCTCGCGGTGGCCCGGGAAAACGAGTACACGGTGGAAGAGGTCGATCTCGCGATCCATGCCCACCCGACCTTGTCCGAGGCGACCGCCGAGGCCGCGCTCGACTCGATGGGAAGGGTCATCCATATCTAGCATCATGTCCGCCACGAACGAGGATCTGGTTGGGCTGGCCATCCGGAGTGTCGCGGTCGCCATCGCGACGGGAACGGCCGTCGTGGCGCTGACGCTGTGGGGCGTACAGCGACTGCTCGCGGGAGCCCCGGCATCCGACTCGCCGGTGGTGAGGGGGCCCGCCCCCCTTCTGCTGCTCTTCGGTACCGTCGGCGCGCTGTGCCTGAGCGGCGGGGTGGCCTGGCGGCGGCTCGCGCCGATCGAGTCCTACTACCGTCGGGGCGGTCTCTCGATCATTTCCGCGTTCGGCACCTTCCTCATGGCCGTGCTGGCCGCGCCGCTGCATCACTTCGCCGGCCCCGCGGGACTGCTGGCACTCGCGCTGGCCGCCGGTGCGACGGCTGCCATGCTCTCACGCCGATGAGCGACCGGATACGCCTGCGCGACCTTGGCCGCCGGGAGTACGGCGAGGTCCTCGAGCTCCAGCGCGAGCTCTGCCGCGCCCGCGTCGCCGGTGACCTGACCGAAGACGTCCTCCTGCTCGTCGAGCACGAGCCGGTCATCACCCTGGGCCGCGGCACCCGCGCCTCCAGCCTGCCGCTGGCCCCCGAGGAGCTGAAGCATCGGGGCGTTCCCGTCGTCGAGGTAGAGCGCGGGGGTGACGTGACCTACCACGGCCCGGGTCAGCTGGTGGGTTATCCCATCCTCGATCTGCGCGAGCATCGCCAGGACCTGCACTGGTATCTGCGGACGCTCGAAGACGTGCTGATCATGGCGATGGACCGAATGGGCATCGAGGCATCGCGGAACCCCGGTCTCACCGGCGTATGGACGGCGGGACGCAAGCTCGCCAGCATCGGCATTCACGTGAAGCAGTGGGTCACGCTCCACGGATTCGCGCTGAACGTCTCGACCGACCTCGCGGGGTTCGATCTCATCGTGCCGTGTGGAATCGACAGGGTGGTCATGACCAGTGTCGCCGAAGAGCTGCTTCGGGCCGATCACCAGGCGCTCTGGGAGGAGACCCGGGAGGCCGTCCTGGATGGGATTCGCGCCTGTCTCGGCTACCAGTCGGTGATCGCGGAACCCGAGCCCGCCCTGCGGCGTTGAGCGATACATGATCGAGCAGATCGATGTGAGAACGAGCGACGCAAAGCGCCTTCCGCCGGGGCAGATCGAGACCCGCAAGTGGCCGGTGCTCCACTACGGCGTCGTCCCCACCGTGGACCTGCAGCGCTGGCGGTTCGAGATCACGGGCGCCGTGGAGCGGCCGCTCAGTATCTCGTGGAGCGAGCTCCTCGATCTGCCTCGCCAGAATACCCGGTGCGACATCCACTGCGTCACCCGCTGGAGCCGGTACGACAACGTGTTCGAAGGCGTCCCGGTGCAAGAGCTGCTGAAGCGGGCGGGACCGCGCCCCGAAGCCCGCTACGTCCTGGTGCATGCCGAGCAGGGATACACGACCAACCTCCCGCTCGCCGATCTGGATCGGCCGGCCAACCTGCTGGCCCTGAGCCACGGAGGTGAGCCGCTGACGCCGGAGCACGGCGGGCCGGTGCGGCTCCTGGTGCCTCACCTCTATTTCTGGAAGAGCGCGAAGTGGGTGACTGGGTTCGAGTTGCTGGAGGAGGACTATCCCGGTTTCTGGGAGCAGAACGGATATCACATGCGCGGTGATCCGTGGGCCGAAGAGCGGTATGGCAGACCGGATCCGGTGCGGATGCGGAGAGGGCCGCGGTAGCAGGCGACAGCTTGCCTTTCCCGCCCGACCCGGTTTTTCTGTCTACTATGGCCGAATCACCCCGCCACCCATCGCCGGAGGCCCAGGCGGACCAGCGCATCAGCGAGATTCTTCGGGCTGCCGACAGCTGGTCGAAGGAGGCTCCGGGGGCGTTGATGCCGGCCATCCGCGCGGTATGCATCCGGCTGGCGGAGATGGTGGCGGACCAGCGGCATTACCTCGCCCCCCTTCCCGAGCCGCAGGAGTCCGAGCGGCGTACCGTCCTCACGCTCATCGCCGATCGGCTCCGGTCCAAGCCGGTGACTCAGGGCGTGGAACCCCATCTCAAAGCCCTGGAGGAGCTGGAGCTCCGCTCCACCGGCTCGTGGGCGACGGTCGCCTCGGCGCAGAACGAGTGGATCACCACGGCTATCCGCTATCTCGAGGACTGTGCCGCGAAACTCCCCGCCGGCGAGCGTCCGGACCCGTACTGGGCCGATGACGTCGTGGCGGGGATCATCGCGTCGGCGCGGGCCCTGATCGGCATCGACGAGCTGCACGCGCGAACGGAGGCGCGATACTCGGGGCCGATGAAGCGGGTGGCCCCCGAGGACGAGCTCTAGGCCATCTCCGCCGGCTCCGGCTCCTCGACCTTCTTCGCTTTCGCCTCGCCGTCCTTCTTCGCTCCACCCTTTTCGGCAAACAACTCGAAAAACCGCCCGAAGATCTGGATCCCGCTCCACAGCTGGGCGAGATCGAGCTTTTCGTTGGGCGAGTGGAGCCCATCGTCCGGCAGCCCAATGCCGGTCAGGATCACGGGCGCGCCGGCCAGACCGAGCTCCGGGACGATCGGAATCGAGCCGCCGGAGCGCACCCGGACCGCCTTCCGCCCCACGCTCGACTCGAACGCCTCGTCCAGGACCTCGAAGGCCGGATGGTCCACGTCCACAGTCACCGGATCGCCCCCGTGCAGCATGGTGACCTTGACGTCGGCCCAGCGCGGGGCGAGTGCCTCGACAGCGCGCTCGAGCTGCCGTCCCACCTTGGCATGGCGCTGCCCCGGGACGAGCCGAAGGCTGACCTTGGCGGTCGCCTGCGCGGGGATCACGGTCTTCGCGCCGTCCCCGGTGAAGCCGCCACGGATGCCGTGGATCTCGAAGGTCGGAAGGGCCCAGATCCGCTCGAAGATCGAATACTCCTTCATGCCGGTCAGGGCGCGGCCGGTGACCTCCTCGCTGAGGAAGCGCTCCTTGTCGAAGGGCAGCTTCTTCCAGGTCTTGAGCTCCTGCTTGCTCGGCGGCTCGACCGACTTGTAGAGCTTCGGCACCCGGACCTCGCCATCCTCGTCCTTCAGACCCACCAGAATCCGGATCAGCGCCTCCATGGCGTTGGGAGCGACCCCGCCGTACGCCCCGCTGTGCAGGTCGCGCTGGAGTGTCCGGACCGAGATTTCGGCGTAGCAGAGCCCGCGGAGTGCGGTATACACGGCGGGCCACTCGGGTGCGTAGTACGAGCTGTCGCAGACCAGCACCGCATCCGCCCGGGTCCGCTCGGGCTCCGCGCGCAGCAGGTCGAAGATCACGCGTCCGCCCGACTCCTCCTCGCCCTCGAAGATGAATCGCACGTTGAGGGGAGGCCGGCGGTCCGCGTCGAGCACCGCCTCGTACGCCTTGAGCAGGCAGAACACCTGGCCCTTGTCGTCCGCCGCGCCACGGGCGTAGAGGCGGCCGTTCCGCACGGTCGGCTCGAACGGCGGCGAGTCCCACTCCTCGAGGGGGTCCGTGGGTTGGACATCGTAGTGACCGTAGATGAGCAGCGTCGGCCGCCCCGGAACGGAAGGACTCTCGGCCCACACCACCGGGTGCCCGTCACCCTCGATGAGGTTCACGACCGGACACCCGAGGCGGGTCATCTCGTTGCGGAGCCACTCGGCGGCCCGCCGACAGTCCGCCGCGTGTGCGGGGAGGGTGCTCACGCTCGGAATGGCAAGAAACTCGGTAAGCTCCTGCAGCAGGCGGGGCTGCTCTCGATCTACGAAGGCGTTGTCCATGGCGGTCTCGGCATTGGGGTGCAAGGAAGGCTCGCCCAAAGCTACGCCGAGGGCGCCGGTCCCGGGAGAGCAACGTGACCTACCTCACCGCTGGAGGATAACCCCGACTGTAGCCTCCTCCGGTGCGCCGCGGCTGCGGTGTTTCCCTACGTCATTGGCCAGGAGGAAGGATGCGACTCAAATCTGCCCACGGCAGAATCTTTGCACTCGTTGTCGGATTGGCGGCTGCAACCGCCGCGACGGCGATGGCGCAGGATACTTCCGCGGTGAAGAATCCGCCGGGGTACAGCGGGATGGAGCGGGACACGACCATGGTGCCGCCCAGCGCCACGGACTGCGGACAGCCTGACCGACAGCACCAAGATCGACAGCACCAAGTCGGATTCGACGGCGAAGCACGGCAAGCACACCGACAGCACCAAGGTCGGCGACAGCACGCTCAAGAAGCCCGAGGAGCCGACCGACCGTCTCCAGGCCGACTCGGGCGCCAAGCCCCAGTAACGCCCGGCCCGATGGCCTGCGACGCCTCCGCCACTACTCCGTGGCGGGGGCGTCTGTCTTTGGAGACCCGGCGGAATCCGCGACCGCGCTGCTCCAGCCGTGCGTAGGCGCTGTCGCCTTCGGCGCCCTCCATCAAAGCGCCCAACGCGGACACGCTCCTGCGTACGTCCCGGTCATGTCGCTCGAACCACCGGTCGAAGAGATCCAGGCGGGTGCGATATATCCGCGCGCCGATGAGCCGCGCGTTGTTGACCGGGCGCTCGGGAATGGTGCCCAAGCGGAAGCTGCGGAGGCGGGCGCCCACCGGTCCGGTGAGCTGCTCGCGGGCCCAGGCGCCCGCCTCCGCTCGCCCGTTCTCCAGCGTCACCGAGTCGGGCTTCGTGGCGTAGAGCCGGTTGAGCCGATCGGTGAGGGACTCGTAGAACTCACCCAGCACCATCTCATCGTGCAGGCGATCCTCCGCCAGGCGCGCGTTGGCGGTGTCGCCATGCTCGGTGAAGAACGATTCTGCCGAGCGGTAGCCGACGAACTGGGCGAAGCTCTCGTTGAACGGTGTCGCGCTCTTCACGTACAGGGTATTGTGGGCGATCTCGTGGAAGACCAGCGCGGCCAGCTCGACCGAGTCGCGGGTGAGCGCGGTCGAAAGCAGCGGGTCGTTGAACCACCCCAGGGTAGAGAAGGCGCCGGACGGCCGCAGGTAGACGTCGTACCCCTGGGCCGCCAGACGGTCGGCGGCGCGCTTCCCCGCCCCGAGATCGAAAAACCCCTTGTACGGGATCCGGCCGACGACCGGGTACTTCCAGGTATAGGGGCAGATGCAGTCCTTGGGGGCCGCTTGAAGCACGAGCAGCAGGGTGTCCCGGCCGACGTCCGAATAGGTGGTATAGGTCTCCTTCGCGTTGAGGCCGAGCCGGGCAGCGTAGTCGCGGCTTTGCAGCACGAGGTCGAGCGATCGGCGCACGACCGGGTCGGTGGCGTCGTCCGCGACCAGATGGGCGATCGGCTTCCGACCCTCGAGAATCCGGGTCTCCTCGATGCCCGCTCGGGTGAGATACCGGACGTCCTCGCTGGCCAGGTACGCGGTGCCATAGCCGGCAAACAGCGTCGCGACGACGATCAGAAAGACCATCTTCTTCACCGGATGCGGATGAGCGCGATTCTCGGCTCGGCATCATCGGCGAGCACCGTCGAGCCGTCGGATCGGGTCAGCCGCAGGAACACTGGCCCTGCCGAGGCCGGCTGGATGATCCGCACGTGCCTGCCCGAGCCACCGCGGAGCGTACCAGTGTGAGCGTACATGCCGGTCAACGTGCTGTCGGGAGTGAGGGGATAGGGCTTGAGAAACACTCCGTCCTCGAAGTTCGCCTGGTAGACATCCCGGAATGCCCAGCTCGTGTACTGCAGCGTCTCATCGGCCGGAGTCAGGCCCGGGAGGTCTTCGACATAGTTCGCCAGCTGCCAGCGGGCGACGAGATCGTCGAACGGCACACCGGTGACGTGCTCGACGTTGGCGCTTCCCCGGAGCGTGGTCTGGACCAGCCCGCGGGTGACCTCGACTCCCGTCGGCTGGGTAGCGGCGTAGTGGTCGGCTACCCAGCGCACGAACAGCCAGTTGGCGCCGAGCTCGGAGAGGTCGCCACCCGAGGTATCGGGCTGGATCAGGAAGCTGGCCTCGGGGTCGTCGAGATAGAGATACGCATTCTCGATATTGCTGCTGAGAAACTGGCTGTCGCAGCTGTCATAGAGTGGCTGGCATTCGGCGTCGGGAACCAGGCGCCCCGCCAGCTCTTCGGCGATGTGGGCGAGGCCCTCGTCGAGCCAGGTCTGCTCGACGTCGCTCGCGTCGCGCTCCAGCACCCGCTGGTTGAACCCGATCATGTGGGCGAACTCATGCACGAACACACCGGGCAGCGTCTCCACCGCGAAGTCCCGCGAGATGGTGCAGGAGGTGATTGTCCGGATCCGGTACGAGGCCGTAGAAGATCTCGCCCCCGTTCGAGTTCGGCAGGGTCGGCAGCAGGTCCAGCCCGAAAAAGTATCCGGCGACGATGCTGCCGACATCATTGCAGTTGGGCACCAGTTGATTCACCCGGGCGCTCAAGCAGCACGATGACGACTTCGTTGGCGTCCAGGTCGGATTCACCGCCGAACGCCGTCGTATCGATGGGATGGAGGTAGTTGTCGAACAGATCGCCGACGTGCTGCAGGTCGAGGGCGGTAGTACCCGGCGGCCGGTGCGGCATCGTCGAGGAAAATGGCCACCCGCTGTCCCACGACCTGGGCCGTCGCGGACACCTGGACGAAGTCGTCGCAGTCGGTCCGTCTGGCAGACGCTGAAGGTGCGCTCCTCACCCGACGCTCGGCGGGGCCGCCGCGGCCCCTGCCCGACTCGCCGCGACCCGCGCGCCTCCGTTGCGCCGGACCAGCTCGCGCTCCCGGGCACGAAGGCTCGAGTGGAACTTCGCCGCCGCACCGGACCGCACGCGAACTCGTCGCGAGAGCGCCCGAGTGGCCGTGACCGCGGTCCCGGCGTCACTGGCCGCCAACGAGAAACCGGCGGTCACTCCGTCCTCCGTCTCGAGACCCTGCCCTGAAAGCGCCACGTACAGATGCTCGGCCCCCTGCGGGCCGGCGGCCGGAAGCTGAACGCACGGCACCTGCGTGGCATCCAGGATGACGTCCTCGCCGACCGCCAGCGCGGTCGGGCTGACTCCAGAGCAGTCTACGTCCTGGCCGTCGGGACCTGAGCTATCGCCGCAGGCAGCGAGCAGGAGAGCGCCGCAGAGCGACATGAAAGCGGTACGCGGGGTGGTCACGTTGGAGAGCTCCGAGCCGGCGGAAGGGGGCGGTAGAACCCGAGCAAGATAAAGCGCCACAAGGGCTTTTGACAATCACGGAGGTGCCCGGTAGCTTCCCCTCCGTGTCCGAGTACAACTGGATGTCCGCGGTGCGTTTCGGGGGCGACGGACTGGTTCCCGTCGTAGCCCAGGAGCAGCGAACCGGCGACGTCCTCATGGTAGCCTACGCCGACCGGGCGGCGCTCGAGCGCACGGCCGAGACTGGGTTATGCCCACTATTTCAGCCGATCCCGCAACACGATCTGGCGGAAAGGTGAGACATCCGGTCACGTTCAGTACGTGTCGGAGATTCGTCTCGATTGCGACGGCGACACGATCCTGTATCGGGTCGACCAGCAAGGGCCGGCATGTCACACCGGAACACGCACTTGTTTCTCCAACGTGAGACTGCCCGACGGCACTGCCGCACCCGTCGAAGATCCCGGTGGCCACGTGCTGACCCGGCTCGCGGCCACCGTCGCCCGTCGCGCGGAGGAGCGGCCGGAAGGTTCCTACACCGCGAAGTTGCTCGACCGTGGGGTGGCAAAGATATCGCAAAAAGTGGGCGAGGAAGCGGTGGAAGTCGTAGTTGCGGCAAACGCGGAGGATGACGACCGGCTGGCGTCGGAGACGGCGGATCTCCTCTATCATCTGGTGGTGTTGCTGCAGGCCCGGGGGCTGCCGCTCGACCGGGTCTGGCGCGAGCTGGAAAACAGGGGGAAGTAAGCTGCGGTAATGTCCTTCGTCCATCTCCATACCCACAGCGAGTATTCCCTGCTCGACGGCGCCAACCGCATCGACGAGCTGGTGGCGCACGTCAAGAAGCTCGGCATGGACAGCCTGGCCGTCACCGACCATGGCAACCTGCACGCGGCCTGGGACTTCTACGAAGAGGCCAAAGCGCAGAAGATCCGCCCGATCCTGGGGTTCGAAGCTTACTTGGCGTTCGGGCCCCGTCAGGCGCGCGAGAAGCCGAGCTGGGCTCCGTCAGCGTACAGCCACCTCGTTCTCCTCGCGCGCAACCGCACCGGGTATCGCAACCTCATCCGACTGAGCTCGATCGGATACACCGAGGGTTTCTATCGCCGCCCTCGCATCGACAAAGAGGTGCTGGCGGAATATTCCGAGGGCGTGATGTGCCTCGCGGCCTGTCTCTCCGGCGAGGTGTCCCTCCACCTCCGGCAAGGGAGGTACGAGGAGGCCAGGAAGAGCGCTGAATGGTTCGCGAAGACCTTCGGCCCGGAGGGGTTCTGGCTGGAGATCCAGCAGCACGGCATCCCCGAGGAGCGTCTGGTTACCGAGGGAATGCTGAAGCTGGCGAAGGACCTCGGCCTCGGAGTGGTGGCCACCAACGACGCCCACTATCTGCGCCGTGAGGACGCGGAATCGCACGACGTGCTGCTCGCGATCGGCACCGGTGCCGATCTGGACGATCCCAAGCGGTTCCGCTTCACGGGGCAGGAATCGTACGTGAAGTCCGAGAAGGAAATGAAGGCGGTCTTCCCGGACCAGCCGGAGGCGCTGGCCAACACGCAGCGCGTGGCCGACCTCTGCGAGTTCGACTTCGAGAAGAAGTACTTCCTGCCGGGATTCCCCCGTCCCGCCGAGTACGCGAGCGACGAGTCGCTGCTCGAGCATCTCGCCCGCGCCGGAGCGGTGCGGAGATACGGCGCCCCCCTGCCCCCGGAGGTGGAGCAGCGGCTCGGCTACGAGCTCGGCGTCATCAACAAGGCGGGCTACGCCGGCTACTTCCTGATCGTGCAGGATTTCATCGCGGCCGCACGGGACCGCGGGATCCCGGTCGGGCCCGGTCGCGGCTCGGCCGCGGGCTCCATCGTGGCGTATGCCCTCGGCATCACCAACGTGTGCCCGCTGCGGTTCGACCTGCTGTTCGAGCGATTCCTCAACCCCGAGCGGGTGTCGATGCCCGACATCGACGTGGACTTCTGCTTCGAGCGCCGGGGTGAGGTGATCGAGTACGTGCGGGAGCGCTACGGCCGGGCGAGCGTTGGGCAGATCGTCACCTTCGGAACGATGAAGGCGCGCGCGGCGGTCAAGGACGTCGCCCGGGTTCTCAGGATTCCACCGGGCGAGGCCGATCGCATCACCAAGCTGATCCCCTCCGGTCCGGCATACAGCCTCACCATCCGGGAGGCCGAGCAGAAGGTGGACGAGATGCGGGAGCTGGTGAAGGCGAACCCCGCGTACCGCCGCCTGGTGGACCTGAGTTCGCGCATCGAGGGAATCTCGCGTCACCTGTCGGTGCACGCGGCCGGTATCGTGATCGCGCCGGGTCCCCTCGTCGAATACGTCCCGGTCTGCACCGCGCCGACCAAGGGTGCCGGTGCGGCAGCCGACGGTGAAGAGTCCATCATCACGCAGTACGAGATGGGCGCCCTCGAAAAGGTCGGCATGCTCAAGATGGACATGCTCGGCCTCAAGACGCTCACCGTGATCCATGACGCGGTGCTCATGATCGCCGCGCGGACCGGGGTGGACGTGGACATGGACGCGCTCCCCTTCGACGACCCGCAGGTCTACGAGCTGCTGCGCCAAGGCCGCACCGCCGGTGTCTTTCAGTTCGAGTCGCCGCTCGCCACCGATACGCTGCGGGCGATGAAGTGCGACCGGTTCGACGACCTGGTCGCCTCCAACGCGCTCCTTCGCCCCGGCCCGCTCGACACGGGCATGCACACGGTGTTCATCAAGCGCAAGCTCGGCGTGGAGCGCGTCACGTACCCCCACCCTTCCCTGCGCGAGATCCTCGAGCCGACCTACGGCGTCATCACCTACCAGGAGCAGGTGATGCGGATCGCCAACGTGGTCGCCGGCTTCAGCCTGGCCGAGGCCGACGTGCTCCGGAAGGCGGTGGGCAAGAAGGACGCCGAGCTGATCCGTAAGGAACTGGGAAAGTTCCGGGAACGCGCGGTGGCCCAGGGGCACTCGCAGCGGCTCGCCGACGACCTCGCCGCGCAGATCGAGACGTTCGGCCGGTACGGCTTCAACAAGTCCCACTCGGTGGCCTACTCGGTCCTGTCGTATCAGACCGCGTGGCTCAAGACGCATTACCCGGCCGAGTTCATGGCCGCGCTGCTCTCCTCCGAAATCGGCAACACCGACAAGGTGGTGCAGTACATCAACGAGGCCCGGGAGCTGGGCATCGAAGTGCTGCCGCCCGACGTGAACGAGTCCGGGTTCAAGTTCACCGTCGTGGGCGACCGCCGGATCCGGTTCGGACTGGGCGCGGTGCGGAACGTCGGCTGGGGCGCGATCGAGTCTATCATCGCGGCCCGGCAGGACGCTCCCTTCACCACGCTCGTCGATGCCGTCGAGCGGATCGACCTCAGACTCTGCAACAAGCGGGTACTCGAGTCCCTCGTCGCTGCCGGGGCCTGCGACTCGCTCGGCGGACACCGGAAGCAGCTCATCGAGGCTCTGGAGCCGGCGCTGGCCGAGGCCCAGCTACTCCAGCAGGATCGCGATGCGGGCCAGGCCTCCCTGTTCGGCGAGGCCGCGGTTGCGCGGCCCAGCCGTCCGGTGCTCCCCGAGGTGCCCGCGTGGACGGAGGCGGAACGCCTGGCCAAGGAGAAGGAAGTGCTCGGCTTCTTCATCTCCGGCCATCCCCTGGAACGCTTTCGGGACGAGGTGGAGCTCTTCGGTACCCGGACCAGCGCAACCCTGGGCGAATGGAGCGAGCACCAGGTCAGCGTGGGCGCGGTGGTGACGGCGGTCAAACGGCAGATCTCGAAGAAGACCGGCAAGGAGTACGCGCGGCTGGTCCTGGAGGACTTCCACGGCACGGCCGAGGCGATCGTCTTCCCCGATGCGTGGGCCAAGCTGAACCAGGTCATCGCACCGGACGCCGCCCTCGTGCTCACCGGCGGCTTCAGCGATCGAGACCGCGGCGAGGACCACGCTCCGTTCATAGTCGAATCGGCCCGGCCACTGGAGGACCTCAAGACGTCCGGGGCGGTGGCGCTGAGCCTCCGCTGGCGCGCCCCGGCCGCGCCGGCACCCGAGACGCTCAAGGCGGCCGCGGCGCTCTGCTCGGCGCACCCGGGGCCAACGCCGCTCTATATTGAATGGAGCGACGGGAACGGGGAGGCGGTCAGGCTCCGGTCCCGCCGGGTCCGCGTCGCGGCGGAGGAAGACCTCGTTCGGGCCCTGCGCGATCTCCTGGGCGTCGATTCCGTTCACTACGTCAAGGCGAGCTGACCCCGATGGCCTCAGCGTACACGCTGGAGTTCGAGAAGCCGTTGCTCGAGCTGGAGCGGCAGATTGACGACTTGAAGCGGATCGGGACCGAGCGTCAGATCGACATCGATGGAGAGCTGGAGGGACTGCAGAGCAAGCTGGAGTCGTTACGCGCCGACATCTACCGAAACCTCACGCCGATCCAGCGTGTGATGGTCGCCCGCCACCCCCGCCGGCCGTACAGCCTCGACTACCTCAGCACCATCTTCACCGACTTCATCGAGCTGCACGGCGACCGGCTCTACATGGACGACCCCGCCGTCGTCGGTGGCTGGGCCCGGCTCAGCGGCGTCTCGGTCATGGTCATCGGGCATCAGAAGGGTCGCGACACCAAGGAGAACCTCAAGCGCAATTTCGGCATGCCCCATCCCGAGGGCTACCGCAAAGCGCTCAGACTCATGAAGCTGGCCGCCAAATTCGCTGCCCCGATCATCACCCTGATCGACACCCCGGGCGCCTATCCCGGTCTCGGCGCGGAGGAGCGCGGGCAGTCGGAGGCACTGGCGCGCAACATCCTGGAGATGTCGCTGCTCACGACGCCGATCGTGGCGGTGGTCATAGGAGAGGGCGGCTCCGGTGGCGCACTCGCACTCGGGGTGGCCGATCGCATCCTCATGCTGGAAAATTCGGTCTACTCGGTAATCTCGCCGGAGGGATGCGCCGCCATTCTCTGGAAGGATGCGAGCCAGCGGGAGCGGGCCGCGGAGGCGCTCAAGATCACCGCCGACGACCTGCTGCGGCTCAAGCTGATCGACGAGATCGTCAAGGAGCCCGTCGGCGGCGCCCACGTGGACCCGGACGCCGCGGGCGAGGCGTTGCGCGAGGCCTTGATCCAACACGTCTCGGAGTTGCGGAAGATCCGTCCCGAGAAGCTGGTGCGCCGGCGGGCCGACAAGTACGCGGCGATGGGCGCGTACAGCGAGGCGTGAGTTGACTCAGACGATCGAGGTTCGGTTCAAGGGCACCCGGAAGGCCTACTTTACCTGGCCCGACGACGGGGACGCGCTCCGCGTGGGCGATGCGGTCGTGGTCGAGGTGGAACGGGGCCGGGATCTGGGCCGGGTGACCGCGCTCGGCGAGATGGCCGGCAAGAAGTGCGCATCCTCCTGTAGCGGATGCGCGGTCGGCGGCGACCCGGTGGAGTCGGCCCCGCTCAAGCCGGCGCTTCGGCTGGCCACGCCCGAGGACCTTCAGACCCATGCCGAGGTTCGGCGCTCCGAGGAGGATGCACGTCGGAAGGTGATCCAGCGCGTCCGCTCGCACGATCTCTCGATGAAGGTGAGCGACACCGAGTGGCAGTGGGACCGGAACAAGCTCACCATCTACTTCACCGCCGAAAAGCGGGTGGACTTCCGCGCGCTGGTGCGCGATCTCGCGTCCACCTTTCGGACCAGGATCGAGCTGCGTCAGATCGGCGTCCGTGACGAGGCGGCGCGGCTCTCCGGTGTGGGACGCTGCGGCCGGGAGTACTGCTGCTCGAGCTGGCTGACCGAGCTGTCTCCCGTGAACCTGGGGTTGGCCAAGGACCAGCACCTCTCGCTCAACCCGAGCCAGATCTCCGGCGGCTGCGGGCGACTGCTCTGCTGCCTCAAGTACGAGCACGAATTCTACGTCGCGGCGCGGAAGCGGTTCCCCAAGGAGGGAAAGACCATCCGCACCGCCGTCGGCCCCGAGAAGGTGATCGCGGTAGACATCTTCCGGGAGCGGGTGTTCCTCCGCAGCGAGGAGCATGGCCCCCGCATCATCCCGCTGGTCCAACTGCGGGACGAAGTGGAGCAGCTCGGTGACGTCCTGATGACGCCGGAGCACCGAGCTCGGCTCGAGCTCGACACGGCGGTGGGCACTACTCCGCGGCTGGAGCTCTCCACCAACGACCAGGCGCCACCCGCCGAGACCCCCGAACGGGCCCGGCCTCACCGACGGCGACGGCGCGGGGGCGGCAGCACTCCTTCCTGAAGCGGGAACCTTCCACTGTTAAGTTGAGGTAGCGACTGTACGCCCAGGTTATGCGACCTGGGCGCGAAAGGAATACCGCATGTCCAAGTTCTATGTCACGACTGCCATCGACTACTCCAACGGCGACCCGCATCTGGGACACGCGCTGGAGAAGGTGGGCGCCGACGCGATCGCGCGGTACCGGCGGCTGCGGGGGGATGACGTCACCTTCCTGATGGGCATGGACGAGCACTCACAGGCGGTCGTCCAGGCGGCGGAGCAGAACGGCTACTCCCCGCAGGCGTGGGTGGACCGGATGGCGGGACGGTTCGAGGAGTTCTGGCGGCGGCTGGAAATCAGCAACGACGACTGGATCCGGACGACCGAGCCGCGGCATCGCGGGGCCGTCACCGAGCTGCTGCGGCGCATCCAGCAGCGGAACCCCGACGACCTCTACGTGGGGGAGTACGAGGGCCTGTACTGCGTCGGGTGCGAGGAGTTCAAGCAGCCCGCGCAGATCGTGAACGGCCGCTGTATCGAGCATCCGACGCGCGAGCTCATTCCGACCAAGGAACGGAATCACTTTTTCCGTCTGAGCCGCTATCGGGACACCCTGCTCGAGCGGATCCGCTCGGGGGAGTTCCGGGTCGAGCCGGCGATCCGTCGCAACGAGATCCTCCGGTTGCTCGAGGATGGGCTCCAGGATATCTCGATCTCGCGGCAACGGCTCTCGTGGGGCATCCCGTTCCCCGGCGATCCGGAGCAGACGGTCTACGTGTGGTTCGACGCGCTCATCAACTATCTGTCGGCCACCGGCTTTCCGGCGGAGGGCTATCAGCGCCTCTGGCCGGCCGACCTCCACGTCGTGGGCAAGGGCATCACGCGGTTCCACTGCGTCATCTGGCCGGCGATGCTGCTCGCGGCCGATCTGGCGCTGCCCCGGGAGGTCTGGGCCCACGGATACGTCCAGTGGGAAGGGACCAAGATGTCGAAGACGACCGGCACCGCGGTCACGCTGGAGGAGGCGATCGAGCGCCACGGCGCCGACGCGCTGCGCTATTTCCTGCTGCGGGAGGTCGGATTCGAGGCAGACGGAAATTTCAGCTGGGAGCGCTTCGACGAGCGATACACCGCCGATCTCGCCGATGGGCTGGGGAACCTCGCGTCGCGTGCCCTGGCGATGCTGGCCAAGTACCGCGACGGAGTCGTGCCCCAAGCCGAGGCGCAGACTTCGCTCGACGCCGCGGGCGCAGACTCGGTGAAGCGCTATGGCGAGGCCATGGACGCGCTGGATCTCCGTGGCGGGGCGGAGGCCGCGTGGGACCTGGTGGGCACGGCGAACCTCTACATCCAGCAGACCGCTCCCTGGAAGCTGGCCAAGGAGGGACGCGATGCGGAGCTCGACGCCTCACTCGCCGCACTCGCACGGGCGCTCTACCGCCTGGCGGTGATGACGGGGCCCTTCATCCCGGGAAAGTCACAAATCTTGTGGGAGGTCCTCGGGATGCGCGAATCGGTCGCCTCGGCGCCCTGGGACTCGCTGGCGGAGCCCCCGGTCTCCGGGGTGTCTACCAGGAAGCCCGAGACCCTATTTCCCAAGCCAGCGAGTGTCTAGAAGTTAGGCTGTCGTGCATCAAAACACTTTGACAGTCAAAGACTTATATAGCTGTCCACGACTTGACATCCCGCCGGGATAGGCGCACCTTGGACAAGTCCCGTGACTTAGGTCACCCCTGAATCGACCGCCAGTGCTCAGATTGTGGCGGCCGGAAGGGCGGAAGTTCGTCTTAGCGCGAGGTAAGAGCAGGATGGCGAAGCGTCGCTGGACCCTGGTTCTTGTGCCGCATGGCTCGGAGCCCTCGAGAATCATCGAGGTCTCCTACCGTGCACTCAAGACGCTGGGCGGCGGCGCGGTGCTGGGCTTGGTTGCGCTGCTCCTGCTCGGATACGCGACATTCACCCGCGGCACCGACCTCTCGCGGACCGTCAGGCTCCAACAGGAGAATCGTCAGCTCTCGCGGGAGCTCAGCGAGCTCAACGAGCGCCTGGCCTCCCTCTCTGATACCATCGTCCGGATCTCACAGCGCGACGCCCGCATCCGGGTCCTGGCCAACCTCGATCCCATCGATCCCGAAGTGCAGGCGGCAGGAATCGGCGGACCGACGATTCCCGCGCGGGCGGGCGACCCGAGCAGTTCGCTCCGGCATTCCCACGAGATCCGGGTGGACCTCAACGCGCTGATCCGGCGGGCCAATTTGCTGGCCTCCTCGTTCCGGGACGCCACGGACAGCCTCTCCGTTCACTCCGCCCGTCTCGCCGCCACCCCTTCGATCATGCCGACCCAGGGCTGGTTGACCAGCGCGTTCTCGTCCATGCGCGCGCACCCGATTCTGCACGTCGCGCGGCCACACGAGGGCATCGACGTCACCGCCCCGAGCGGCACCCCCATCGAGGCGCCGGCCGCCGGCACCGTCACGGATGCGGGCTGGGAGTCGGGCTTCGGCAACACGATCACGATCGATCACGGCTACGGGATCGTCACCAAGTTCGCTCACACTTCGAAGATCCTGGTGCGGACCGGTCAGCGGGTGTCGCGCGGGCAGCGCATCGCGCTCGTCGGCAACACCGGGCTCGCCACGGGCCCTCACCTGCACTACGAAGTGCACGTGAACGGCCGTCCCGTGAACCCGCTGAAATACGTGCTGCCGGATCATGTGGTGACGGACTGAACTGCGTGAAGGGTGAAGAGTAAAGGGGGGCTCCGTTGCCGGGCCCCCCTCGCTTTTCACCCTTTTCTCTTCACGCCTTCTAGAATTTCACCTTGGGCGCTTCCTCCGACCCCGGGGCAGCCTCGAAGTACTCGCGGGGACCCTGAACCGAAGAGCTTCGCCGTCAGGTTATAGGGAAATCGGCGAATGAAGGCATTGTACTCGCCGACCGCCGTATTGTAGTCCTGCCGCGCGACCGAGATCCGGTTCTCCGTCCCCTCCAGCTGGTCCTGCAGGGCGCGGAAGCTCTCGCTGGAACGCAGCTGGGGGTAGTTCTCCACGATGGCCAGGAGCCGGCCCAGGCCCTGGGTGAGCGCCTGGTTCGCCTCCGCCATCTGACCGACGTCGCCCGATTGCACCGCGCCGGAGAGTCGGGCCCGGGCGTCGGCGATACTGATGAACACGGTGGATTCCTGCTTCGCCACGCCCTTGACGGTCTCCACGAGGTTGGGCACCAGGTCGGCACGCCGCTGCAGCTGAGTCTCGATCTGTCCCTTCGCCTGATTCACCCGTTCATCCATCGACTGGATCTGGTTGTATCCGCACCCACCGGTCGCAAGCGCGGCCAGTGTGAGGAGCACGGTCGGGACCGACGACGAGCGCTTCATTACCGATCTCCGAGCTGAAGTTGGTCGAGGAACTGCGCTGCCCGTGCCGCCACGTCCATGTACGGCTCGAAATGCTCCGGGCGACAGAGCCACTTGGCTTCTCCACGGTGCCGTACGACATGCAGGAGCGACTCGCTGTCGACGCCGAGCACCTCGGCGGCGGCCACGGCGAGCTGGAGCGGATCCTTGGGGATGGTGCGGCCGACGAGGGTGAGCAGACCGCGGAGCAACACCAGCATGGTCGCCACGCTGCGACGGGCCAGCAGACCGAGCGCCTCGGGCTCGCCGGCGGATGCGGCGTACCCCTGCCGGAGGCGCAGCAGCTTGCCCCGGAACTCGCGCTCCAGCGCCTGGCGCAAATCGGCCCGGGAGACCGAGAGCCCGTCCAGCGGGTCGGTGCCGCGGAGGACCTGGTACGCCGCGCGCATATCGGCGATCTCGACCGGAAAGGCGTCGGTGGCGCGGTTCCATTCGGCACGGGTGATGAGCAGCGGCGGCTCGGCCCGGGACTTCTGCCAGGCGACGAACGCGGGCCCCAGCGCGCGCAACATCGCGGGTGACAGAGCGTCCGCCACGACGATGAGATTGATGTCGGACTGCTCCGGCACGTAGTCGCCGCGCGCGGCGGACCCGTACAGCACGGCACTGTATCCGTTGCTGAGCGCCGCGTCGGCGGCGCTCAGGAACGGCGAGACGACCCGCTCGACCGCGTCCAGCATCAGAATCTGCCCCCCGCGCCGCCGCCGCTGAAGCCGCCACCACCGCCGAAGCCGCCGAAACCTCCGCCGCCGAACCCACCACCACCGAACCCGCCTCCCCCGCCCCAGCCACCACCCCATCCGCCTCCGATCCAGGGACCGGCTCCCCAATATACGCGCCTCCTCCGGCGTCGCCGACTGCTGAACGCGCCAGAGATGACGAGAAAGAAGAAGAACAGCAGTAAGGGGCCGAGAAAGCCGAGGGACGGCCGGCCGGAGGAGCCGACGGGACGGGGCTGAGCGTTCACCAGGGCGCTGTCACTGATGCCCATGCCGCGCGCGATGACGCTGACCAGCGCCTGGACGCCGGCGAGCACGGCCGGACCGTAGTTCTCGCCCTGGAGCGAGGCGATGATGAGATCGCGAATGCGCCCGGCGGTGGCGTCCGTGACGATCCCTTCGAGGCCGTCTCCCACTTCGATGCGCAGGATGCCGCTGCCCGGGCGCCCCTCCTGCCGAGGCACCAGCAGTACCACGATGCCGGCGTTGCGGCGCTGATCGCCTATCTCGGCCTTGGCGCCAACGCCCCACGCACGACCGATCCCGAGCGCCACCTCGGCCTCGCTGCGATCCCCGATGGTCGGAAGGGTGACCACCGCGATCTCGGCTCCGCTCGCCGCGCGGAGCCGCTCGATCAGCTCCTCCATCCGCGCCTCCGACGCCGCGTCGATGACGCCGGCGACGTCGGTGACGTACCCTTCCGGCTGCGCCGGAAAGAGGCGCGTGACCTCGGAATCCTGGGCGAAGCCGCTGACCGCGGCACTCAGTTGAAGCGCCGCCGCGAGGGCGATAGCTTTGGCTCGTGTCCCGCTCAAGACCTCTCCTGGCGCTGGTCGTGGCGGCCGTCGTTGCCTGCGAGGGGTCCCGCGACGTCGCCGTCCGCGTGTCCATTCCCGGACCCGATTCCACCGAGACCCCGGCCAGCGCGGTCGGGCTGGTGGCGCTTCCCTACGACCGCGACAGCGTGCTCGCTGCCATGGAGGCCTCGGCCCGCTCCAAGCGACCGGCCACGGCGGAGCTGGATAGTCTGTTCGCCGCGTTTCGCACGCCTTTCAACGCGTACTCGACCGCGACCCTCCGAGCAACGACGCTCGCCGATTCCCTCGCGCAGGTGAAATCGCGTCTCGACTCCCTGCCGCGCAACGCTCCCGAATACGCCAAGCTTTTCGCCGCGTTCGAGCGTCTCTCGGACTCATTGAGCCACGCGAAGCGCTCGGCCGAGGCGGCTCGACGGACGTTGGACGATGCGCGCGCCGCATTCGTACCGCGAAGCGAAAGCCTGCGTGCAGTCATCCGCCAATGGGAAGATAGCACTTACCGTGGATACGACAGCATCGTGCGGAACCTCACCGCACAGCGACGCCAGGACGCGGTGACCGACACCACGGACGCCCGCGGCTGGGCCAGTTTTCACCTGGGGCCCGGGCGCTGGTGGATCTACGGCCAGTCGTGGGACGCCACCGATCCCAACCAGCGCTGGTATTGGAATGTCCCCGTGGACGGCGACACCGTGCTGCTCTCCTCGCGAACCGGCAAGCGCCGGCCGCGCTACTGACGATGGCCCGGAGGTGAAGTGAGTCCGACGCGTACTGTGGTCGCGGTGGCGGCTTTCGCACTGACCTGGCAGCTCTCGCTGAGCGCGCAGACCGCTGGGCCCTATTCGCTCGCGAGCCGAAGCAAGGGCTCCGCGACCGCTCCGATCACGGTCTACGAGATGTCGGATTTCCAGTGCCCCTACTGCCGGCGCTTCGCCGTGGAGACCTTTCCGACGCTCGACCAGGAGTACATCGCGACCGGCAAGGTCCGCTGGGTGTTCGTCAACTTCCCGCTGGCGAGCATTCACGCGAACGCGGTGCCGGCGGCGCAGGTCGCGACCTGCGCCGGCAAGCAGGGCGCGTTCTGGGCCGTGCATGATCTGCTCTACAAGCACCAGGAGGCCTGGGCGCCGCTCAAGGAGGCAGGCCCGTTCTTCCTGTCCCTCGCCGACTCCGCGCAGATCGACAAGTCCACGCTGCTCACCTGCCTCAAGGCGCCCGAGACGATGGCGGAGATCAAGGCGGACGCGGAGGGATCCGAGCGGTCGGGCGCGCAGAGCACGCCGACCTTCTACATCGAGGGAGGACTGCTGGCGGGGGCGCACCCGCTGCCCGTATTCCGGCAGGTGCTCGATTCCATCTACGCGCAGAAAGCCAAAGCCAAGAAGTAGACCGTCTCACCGCAGCGCGAAGAACACGTCGTACAGTGCGTGGGTCCAGGCCGTAACGCCCAATCCGCGGGTCAGATAGAGGGCACTGAAGACCAGGCCGGCGAGGGTGCGGAACGTGAACGACGGGAGCTCCAGCCGGTCCCCGTATGGTCCGATATAGTGAAACGCCGCAAAGACGAGTGCCCCCACCAGCGTCGCGAACACGCCAGCCCAACCTGCCTTCCACCCGAAAACGGCACGGCCGAGCCAGGCGAGCGAGCCCACCAGCAGCACCCGGAACAGCAGCTCCTCATAGATGCCGGCACCGAGTGAGATGACGAGCTGGGACGCGAGGCTCAGGTCCGCGACGGGCATCATCAGCACCACGCCGCCAAGCAGGATGCCGGTGAGCAGTCCCGACGACCAGCCCGAACATGAGCGCATAGGCCACCGACTCTACCGCCATCAGCAGGAAATAGCGCGGCTGAATCGGCCCTCCCCGCTGGAGATCGCGCCAGACCAGTGCCGCACCTGTGCCGATGAGGAGGACACCGAACGTGATCAGGCCATCCCGCCCGCCGAACTCGATGAACAGGCTCTTGAGCAGCACGTCGGCGCCGTTCCGTACGCCGGACATGGCATGTCCGGACAGCGTGAACGCCAACAGCTCGTAGGCGAGGAGAAGGGGGAACGCGAAGGTGAGACTGTATCGCGGTGCGCGAGTGGCCCGCCAGTAGCTCGGGGTCCCCGGCAAAAAAAGGGGCCGCATCTAGCGGCCCCCCCAGGTAAGGCGTCGCCCGGGTCTCGACATGCAGCTCAGACTAGCGGCCGCAGGCGACCCTTGACTCTGTAGACAATGGATCACCTCCTCGGTTAGCGGTGGAACATGACAGCTCGGCGAAACATAGCCCCCTTTCGCCTTGCTGCAAGGACGTGCAAGATTGGCCGCCATGCCCGGCACATCCTTCGCCTACCGCGCCGTTGCCCGACTGGGCGCGGCCCTGGTCCCCGCGCTCGCGGTGGCCGCGCCAAAGCTCCGCGAGGGAGACCGAGGCCGGAGGGGAGCCGAGGCTCGGCTCCGGCGCTGGGCTGAGGCGTCGCGCGACCGAGACCGGCCGCTGGTGTGGTTTCATGCCTCCTCGGTCGGCGAAGGCCTGCAGGCGGAGAGTGTCCTGCTCGAGCTCAGGGCGCTCCTGCCGCATGCCCAGTACGTCTACACCCACTTCAGCCCGTCCGCCGCCGCGCTCGCGCGGAGAATCCCCGCGGACGCCGCCGATTTTCTTCCCTACGATCTGCCGGGAAGGTCGAGCCGGCTGCTGGATGCGCTCGCCCCGGACCTGCTGGTCTTCTCCAAGCTCGACCTCTGGCCCGAGCTGGCCACGCGCGCGGCGCAGCGCGGCGCGACCGTGGCCATCGTCGCGGCCACGGTGAGTCCCGGGAGTGGACGCCTGCGCTGGCCCGCCCGCCAACTGCTCCAGCCCGGGTATGCCGCCGTCAGCGCCGCCGGTGCGATCGCCGACGACGATGCGAGTCGTCTGGAGCGGCTGGGCGTGCCCAGGGAACGGATCCGCGTCCTGGGCGATCCACGATTCGACAGCGTGGTCGCCAAGGTAGGCGCGGTCGCCGCGGAGGATCCGCTGCTGCGCTTCGGCCGGGGCGCACCCACCCTCGTGGCGGGCTCTACCTGGCCGGCCGACGAAGCGGTGCTCCTCGAAGCCTTCGGCCGCCTTCGCGCCCGGCGGGCAGACGCCCGTCTGATCCTCGTGCCCCACGAGCCCACCGCCGCGCACCTGGCCGCCCTGGAATCCAACGTCGCCCGGGCGGGCCTTCCCGTCCCCGTGCGCCTCAGCGTTGCGGAAGGGGCGGTTCCCCTGCTCGTGGTGGATCGAGTCGGCGTGCTGGCCGCGATCTACGGTGCCGGTACGATGGCCTATGTCGGCGGAGGGTTCGGGCGGGCCGGTCTGCACTCGGTGCTGGAGCCGGCGGCCTGGGGATTGCCGGTCGCCTTCGGCCCGGAGTGGCGGGAGAGCCGGGATGCCGGCTCTGCTGCTCGCGGCGGGCGCCGCGCTGGCATTGCCCCGAGGCAGTGCCTCGGACGCTGCGACCGCATTGTCGGAGGCCTGGGAGCGAGTGGATCGCGCGACGAGCGGCGGCGTGCGCGAAGCAGGGATCGAAGGCCCGCGAGGTGGTGGAACAGGGTCTCGGCGCCGCGCGACGCTCCGCCGCGATGCTCGCCGAGCTTATTTCGTCACGACACCTTCGAAGGTCACAGCCCGCGGCACGATGAGGCCGAGGGTGAGGCCGGTGATGAGCACGTCGATGAACCGGCTACGCACCTTGATCCGCAGATCGGCGATGCCGGTGCCGCCGGCGAGCTGCGCGGCGAGCGCCTTGCGGAGCGAGGGCTGCTTGATTGGACCGTGCCCCAGAGCCCGTACACGGCCCGGCCGGTGACGGAGAAGCGCTCTCCCTCAGCAGGCTGGCCCGCGCCGGTCGCCATGGTGACCGGAACGCCGAGTTTGGTCGCGTCGTAGGTCTGAGCGCACGCGGACAGCAGTAGGGCGACGAGCAGGACGAGCGTACGTCCGCGCGCCACGCTCACAGGCCGGTCCTGAAGTTGTAGTGAGCGCCCAGACCGAAGACGCCCGGCGTCCCCTCGGAGAAGACTGCGTCGTACGCGGCATGAAAGCCTAGCCCCGAGAGCAGATTCAGCTCCACCCCGCCGCTCAGACCGAACTCGGTGTTCGTGGTACCGTCTCCGTCGTCGGGTGAGGACTGCACGATATCCACCCGCGGCGCGAGCCAGGGTTTGATGGCGAGGGCCGGGTTGGGAATGGTGAGCGTAAAGCCGACGCCGATCGGGAAGTGCCACTCGGTGATGTCATCGTCGGGCAGCACGCCGGTATCCGGCTTGGCATACCCCACGCCTGCCTGCAGCGTCACCAGCAACGGCACCAGCGGCCCGCCGAACACGCGATAGTTGCCGGTCGCCCCGACCGAGGCCTCCGACCCCACCGGTCCGTCCGGATTGTAGGACGAGAGCGTCGCCGTGGCTGCCGAAGGCCCCGAAGCCGGCCCGACCGGTGACGGCGAACGCGTTGCCCCCGCCGGCGTCGTCGTTGGGGAACCCGACGTCGCCATACAGACCGATCCCGCGAGGCACGCCGTTGTTGTAGACCGGAATGCCGCGGGCCTGAGCTGCCAGCGGGCCCGCCCCGACCGCCAGGACGACTGCTAGGATCGCGGCGCGAGTGCCCTGCCTCATCCTGTCCTCCGACGAGTACTGAGAAAGCGGAATGCGGCCGGTTGCCGGGCCGCAAGGTACTTGGGGGCTTCGAGTCCAGTCAATGACATATGCGCGCATGGAAACGCCCGGCCGGGACTCGTCCGGCCGGGCGTTCCGGGAAGGGACAGCTCAGCGGATGTACGCGACGCTGATCCCGACCCCCTCGATGTCACCGATGCCACCGCTGGCCCGCACCGCCCAGCGCTCGCTGAAGCGGATGTCCACCCCGAGACCGAGCGCGAACTCCACGTCCGAATCGCCACTGCCGAAGACCGGAACCAGCACCGGGTGGACATAGGGGATGAAGCTGGTATTCGAGCCTTCCATATCGAACTTCCGGCCGAGCGTGATGCCGATCGGGACGAGGAAGAAGTCGTCCCCACTGCCGAGATTGGTGCCCAGCCCGACCGTCAGCGACCCGTCGAGCGGGAACGACTCGGAGTACTCGACGACCCGGGTACGGAACGAGCCACCCAGCAGGAGCCTGGTATCCCCTTCGCCCGAAGGGTCGGCGATGCCGGCGCGGAGCCCGAAATCGTTCTGGCCGGAGCCGTAGGTGTAGAAGCCTTCGAGCGCACCACTCACCGCTTCGTAGTCCGAGAACGACGCGCCGAACTCATGGCTCTCGAACGCGCGGTAGGGCGCCTTGAAGACCGGCGTTCCGGTCTCCTGCGCCACCGAGGTACCCGCCGAGGCGGCAAGCAACACGAGGACGAGGATACCACCGCAGAGGCTACGACGCATGAGAGTCTCCTTTGACGTGTTCGGCGACCACGCGCACCCGGTTGTCCACGACCTGCAGAAACCCGCCGCGGACCGCAAACCGGCTCACGCCGTCGGCGCGACGCACCGTCAGCGTGCCTTGACCCAGCAGCGTCATGAAAGGAGCATGGTTCGGCAGAATACCGACCTCGCCGTCGAACGCGGGCGCCACGACGGCGTCCGCTTCACCGTCGAACATAGAGGCCTCGGGGGAGATCACCGTGACACGCATCACGCGCTCGCCAGCTTCTTCGCCTTCTCCACCGCCTCGTCGATCCCGCCCACCATGTAGAAGGCCTGCTCGGGGAGCTGATCGAATTCTCCGGAGAGCACGCGCTCGAAGCTCGCGATGCTGTCCTCCAGCTTGACGTACTTGCCCGGGAAACCGGTGAACTGCTCGGCCACGAAGAACGGCTGGGAAAGGAAGCGCTGGATGCGCCGCGCCCGGGCCACGATCAGCTTGTCCTCCTCCGACAGCTCGTCCATGCCGAGAATCGCGATGATGTCCTGGAGCGCCTTGTACCGCTGCAGGGTCCGCTGCACGCCGATGGCGACGTCGTAGTGCCGCTGGCCGACGAACTGCGGATCCAGGATCCGGCTCGAGCTGTCGAGCGGATCCACGGCGGGATAGATGCCCAGCTCCGAGATCGCGCGCGAGAGCACGACCGTCGCGTCGAGGTGGGCGAAGGCGGTGGCCGGCGCCGGGTCGGTCAGGTCGTCGGCGGGCACGTAGATCGCCTGCACCGAGGTGATCGAGCCCTTCGTGGTGACGGTGATCCGCTCCTGCAGATCGCCCATCTCGGTCGCCAGGGTCGGCTGGTAGCCCACCGCGCTCGGCATCCGGCCGAGGAGCGCCGAGACCTCGGAGCCGGCCTGGGTGAAGCGGAAGATGTTGTCGATGAAGAGGAGCACGTCCTGCCCCTCGACATCACGGAAGTACTCGGCGATGGTGAGGCCCGCGAGGCCGACCCGGAGGCGGGCGCCGGGCGGCTCGTTCATCTGCCCGTAGACGAGGGCCACCGAGTCGAGGATGTTCGCCTCCTTGAACTCGAGGTAGAGGTCGTTCCCCTCGCGCGTCCGCTCGCCCACGCCGCAGAACACCGACCGGCCGCCGTGCCCCTTCTGCACGTTGTTGATCAGCTCCTGGATGACGACGGTCTTGCCCACGCCGGCGCCACCGAAGAGCCCGATCTTGCCACCCTTGACGAACGGCGCGATCAGGTCGATGACCTTGATACCCGTCTCGAAGAGCTCGGTCTTGGGCTCGAGGTCGGTGAACTTGGGAGTCTCACGGTGGATGGGCCACCGCTCGGTCTCCTTGGGAAGCGGGGGGCCGCCGTCCACCGGCTCGCCCAGCACGTTGAGGATCCGGCCCAGCGGGGCCTCGCCGACCGGCGCAGTGATCGGCCCGCCGGTGTCGGTCACCTTCATGCCCCGGGTGACGCCGTCGGTGGTGCTCATCGCGACCGCGCGCACCTGATTCTGCCCGATGTGCTGCTGCACCTCGGCAGTGAGCCGGACCGGGACGGATCCGCTGGCGTCTTCCAGCTCGAGCGCGTTGTAGATCTCGGGCAGGTGCTCGGGCTCGAACTCGACGTCGAGCACCGGGCCGATGACCTGGACGACGCGGCCGATGTTCTTCGTGTCCGCGCCGGAGGCGGCTTTCTTCTCGGTTGCGATTGCGGTGGCCATTAACGTCATTCCTCTGAATGAGCGGAAGCATGTTCGGCGCTTCGGCTGACCGTTCGGCCCTGGCGCCGCCGCCAGCGCCGTCTCTACCCCTGCAAGGCGGCCGCGCCGCCGACGATCTCCGCGATCTCCTGCGTGATGCCCGCCTGGCGCTGGCGATTGTAGGTGCGCCGCAGCACCTCGAGGATCTCGCCCGCGTTGTCGGTGGCATTCTTCATCGCTGTCCGCCGCGCGCCGTGCTCGCCCGCGGCGGTCTCGACCAGCCCGCGATACACCGCGTTCCGCACGTAGAGCGGCAGGAGCTGCTCCAGGATCGCATCGGCGCTGGGGGCAAGGATGTAATCCCGAGCACGGTCCCGCCGTCCCGCCGTCCCGGCGTTCCGCCGGTGGCTGCACCGGCAGGATGCGGATCGTCGCCGGCGGGGTCTGCAACGCGCTGAGGAAGCGGGCCTGCACCAGATCCACGCTCGCGAGAGTCCCGGCTGCGAATGCCGCGATCAGCGGCTCGGCGATCTCCGCGGCGTGGTCGGCGGTCGGCTTGTCGCCGATGTCGATCCGCTCCGTCGCCCATTTGCGGCCGACGTACTTGAAGAAGCCGATACCCTTCTTCCCCACGCCGTGCATCTCCACCTCGTACCCTTCGGCCTCGAGTGCCTCGATGCGGCGCCGGGCTTCCTTGATGAGGTTCGAGTTGAAGGCGCCGGCCAACCCGCGGTTGGAGGTCACGAGAATCAGCGCCGCACGGCGGGGGCCGCCCTTGGCGGGTGGCGCCGGACGGCGGAGCAACGGAAAGCGCTCCGACAGCTCCGGCGTCACCAGGTCCGCGAGGACCTCGGACAAGGCGTCGGCGTACGGCCGGGCGGCGACCACCCGGTCCTGCGCGCGCTTCAGTTTGGACGTGGAGACGAGCTCCATCGTCCTGGTGATCTTTCGGGTATTCTGAACGGACCGAATCCGTCCCTTGAGCTGCCGGCCCTTGGCCATCAGTCGGCCTGGAAGAGCGACTTGAAGGCCACGATGGCAGCCTTCAGGCGGTTAGTGAGATCGTCGTCCAGCGCCTTCTTCGTCTTGATGTCCTTGAGGATCGCCGCGTGGGACGACTCGAGGAACTCGATGAAGTCGCGCTCCCACTGCCGGATGTGCTGCACGTCCACGTCGTCGAGATGCCCGTTGGTCACCGCGTAGATGATCGCGACCTGCTTCTCCACCGGCACCGGCTGGTACTGCGGCTGCTTGAGCACTTCGACCAGGCGCGCCCCGCGCGCGAGCTGCTTCTGGGTCGCCGCGTCGAGGTCGGAGCCGAACTGGGCGAAGGCCTCGAGCTCGCGGAACTGCGCAAGCGAGAGGCGGAGCGGACCGGCCACCTGCTTCATCGCCTTGATCTGCGCGTTGCCGCCCACGCGGCTCACGCTGATGCCGGCGTCCACCGCGGGGCGCACGTTGGAGTAGAACAGGTCGGTCGTCAGGAAGATCTGCCCGTCCGTGATCGAGATGACGTTGGTCGGGATATAGGCCGAGACGTCACCCGCCTGGGTCTCGATGATCGGGAGCGCAGTGAGGGAGCCGCCCGGCTTCTTGATGCGGGGATCGAACTTGATGGTCTCGGGGTTCTCGTTGATCTTGGCGGCGCGCTCCAGCAGACGGCTGTGCAGGTAGAACACGTCGCCCGGATAGGCCTCCCGGCCCGGCGGGCGGCGGAGAATGAGCGAGAGCTGGCGGTACGCGGCGGCCTGCTTGGAGAGGTCGTCGTAGACGCACAGGGTCGCCTTCCCCTCCTCGTACATGAAGTACTCGGCGATGGCGCAACCGGTATACGGCGCGATGAACTGCAGCGGGGCCGGGTCGGAAGCCGAGGCGACGACCACGATGCTGAACTCCAGCGCGCCGGCCTCCCTGAGCCGCTCCACCACGGTGGCGACGGTCGAGCGCTTCTGGCCGATGGCGATGTACACGCAGATGACGCCGGCGCCGCGCTGATTGATGATGGTGTCCACCGCGATGGCGGTCTTGCCGGTGCCGCGGTCACCGATGATCAGCTCGCGCTGCCCGCGCCCGATCGGGATCATCGAGTCGATCGCCTTGATGCCGGTCTGGAGGGGCTCCTTCACCGGCTGCCGGACGATGATGCCCGGGGCGACCATCTCCACCTGGCGGCGCGCCACGCTCGGGATGTCGCCCCGGCCGTCCACCGGCTCGCCCAGCGCGTTCACCACCCGTCCCAGCATTCCGGGTCCTACCGGCACGTCCAGGAGGCGGCCGGTCCGGCGGACCTCGTCGCCTTCCTTCAGCTTCAGGTAATCACCCATGATGGCGGCGCCGACGTTGTCCGCCTCCAGATTGAGCACCACTCCGGCGACCGTCTCACCGGTCTTCTGGGAAGTGAACTCGAGCATCTCGCTCGCGATGGCCGAATTGAGGCCGTAGATCCGGGCGACGCCGTCACGCACTTCCAGCACGGTGCCGACTTCCGAGACGTCGGCCGTGGAGAGGTCGGCGGCCGCGATCTCCCGCAGCAGGATGTCCTTCAGCTCGCCGGGACGGAGGATGCTTTCAGTGGCCATGAGTAGAAAAGCCTGGCTGAGGGATTCGATGAGTTTTTCAGCTTGTGAAAATAATCACAAAGCCTCGCTCCAGCAAGGGAGCAGGCCCCAATCTACCTATGCCGTCCCAGCTTCGGGACGCCCCCGGCTGCCCGGACCCTGCTATCCTTGGCCATGGCCTGGCGCGCGGAGGAAGGCTCTTTTCGGGACCCGAGCGGGTTCGTGTTCTGGCGGGAGGGAGCTCTCTACCGGCAGGTCAACAAGTCGTTCGCCGAGGTCTACGATGCGTGCGTTTCGTCCGGGCTGTACGGCGAGCTGACCGAAGCCGACCTGCTGGTGTCGCACCGACAGCTGGGGCTCGAGCTCGCCGCGACGAAGGAGGCCCACGCGGTGCTCGAGCCCGAGCCCCTTCCTTTCATCTCGTATCCGTATGAGTGGTCGTTCGGACAGCTGAAGGACGCCGCTTGTCTCACCCTCGACATCCAGCTCCGGGCACTGGCTCGCGGCTTCACGCTGCGGGACGCGAGCGCCTACAACGTGCAGTTCCGTCAGGGCCGTCCCGTCTTTATCGACACCCTCTCCTTCGAGCCGCACCAGGACGGCACGCCCTGGCTGGCCTACAAGCAGTTCTGCGAGCACTTTCTCGTCCCGCTCACCCTGATGAGCGCGCGAGACGTCCGCCTCGGATCCATGCTTCGCGACCACCTCGACGGCGTGCCTCTCGACCTCGGCAGTGCCCTCCTGCCGCGCAGCACGTGGCTCCGGCCAGGCATGCTGTTCCACATCCATCTCCATGCCAAGGCGCAGACCCGCTACGCGGATGCCAAGGTCACGGCCGCGACGAAGGGCCGCACCATCAGCCGGAGCGCGGTCCTCACGCTGGTGCAGAGTCTGCGAAGCGCGGTGGAGGGCTGTCGCTGGCAACCCAGCGGAACGGAATGGGCGGACTACACGAGCGACAACAACTACACGTCCGGAGCCGCTGCCGCGAAGCGCGGGCTGGTTCTGGAGCTTCTCCAGGGCGCGGCGCCGGCCACGGTGTGGGACGTGGGCGCCAACACGGGCGAGTACAGCCGAGCCGCGCGCGAGGTGGCCGCGAGCGTGGTGGCCTTCGACGTGGATCCGGCGGCCGTGGAGCGCAATTACCGGCGGGTTCGAGAGACCGGCGAGACTGGAATACTGCCGCTGCTCTTGGATCTGACCAACCCGTCCCCGGCCCAGGGCTGGGCGCACCGGGAACGGCTCTCCCTCGAGCAGCGCGGGCCGGCCGATCTGGTGATGGCGTTGGCACTGGTGCATCACCTCGCGATCGCACACAACCTGCCGCTGCCGAAGGTGGCGGAGTTCTTCGGTCGGCTAGGTCGGCGGTTGGTGATCGAATTCGTGCCCAAGGGCGATTCGCAGGTCGAGCGGCTGCTGCGGAACCGGCCGGACATTTTCTCGGAGTACAATCAGGAGGGCTTCGAGCGCGCGTTCGCAGACGTGTTCACGATCGACGCGAAGCGGGCGATCGCGGAGTCGGAGCGGACGTTGTATCTGATGACACGGCGGAGGTGAGGCGGGACGGCGCTACATCCTGCTCCGCGTGTTCCCCTTCACGAACGCCGCCAGCACCCCTCGCGGCCCCAGTGCGCCGAGCCCGCTGGTCGAGACGTTCGCGATGCGCCGCGAGGTCCCGCTCAGATGGCTGGACGACGCGAAGTGGAGCAGGCGAACGACGGTCGGGATTGGGTACCCCGGATTGGACAACAGCTGCGAGGCGCAGGCGATGCGGGTCAGATCGATCACCCGCTTGAGGTTCGGGGCTCCGCCGGCACCGAACTGACGGGAGAGGTGCTCCCGGCTCACCCGAAGCTGTCGTGCGAGGTCGGTGGTGCGGATCGGTCGCTCCACCGCGCCGAGCAGGAGGTTCCACGCCGCCTGCTGCAGCGACTCGGTGAGCCGGAGCATCCGAGGCGCCTCGGCCAGCGCGCGCCGGCGCTCGGCCGTGAGCGAGACCCGTGCGACCATGTCGCCGACGACCGCGTCGTCCACTCCCTCGACGGCCACCGAAGCCACGGCGTGCTTCCGGCACGCGAGCAACAGCTCGCCGTCGTCCGGCCGAAACGGTGCGTAGACCACGACCGGGACACCAGGGAGGCGGGCCCGGAGCTCGGCCAGCTCGGGAAGAAGTGCGCTGCTCGGGCACAGCACCACCGCGTCCACCAACCGGCTCTCCAGAAGCCGCCGGAGCGCGGCGGGCCCGCGGCAGCTCACTACCCCGGGCCCCTCGGGCAACGTTCGCCGAAGCGCGAGCAGCGCGGCCCGGCTCTCCATGAGCGCGGCGACGGCGGCCATATCAATCGTCGGGACGGCGCGACGGCGGGACGGCGGACAGTGGATCGTTCTCGGTCTCCGGCTCCTGCACGGCCTCACCGTTCCGCCGTTGCGCCGTTGCGCCGTCTCTCGCGTCCTTGCGTCGAGTTCTTCCCGCGCCGACCGCGACCAGCGTCCGAACCATCTCGCCCGCGCGCTTGAGGACACCACGCGCGTTGTCGTAGCTCAGGATCGCGAGCGCCTGGTCGAGCGTGAGCCATTGGCACGCCGTGATGCCCTCATCCACCTGAGGGCACGGCTCGCCGGACGCACTCTCGAACAGGAAGAAATGGCAGTACTTGTGGATGTGCCGCCCGCGAAAGCGGAAATGCCAATCGATGACGCGGATCGGCCCCTGCAGGGTCAGCTGATCGAGCCCCGTCTCCTCGGCAGTCTCGCGCAGGGCCGCCTGCGCAGGCGACTCTCCGTCCTCGAGATGCCCCTTGGGGAACCCCCAGTTGTCGTAGGAGTCGCGGATGAGGAGATAGCGGGTTCCCTCCTCCACCACCCGCCGGAACACGATCCCGCCCGCGCTCACCTCCAGCTCGGCCCGCCGCTTGCTCATCAGAACACCGAAATCTTGAGGTATTTCCTGGGATTCGCCTGGAAGTCGGTCAGCAGCTCACGGAACTGGATCACTGCGGCCGTGGTCTCGCGGTAGAGCGTCGAATCGGTTGCGAGCATGCCCAGGGTCCCGTCGCCCTGCTGAAGCTTCGTCATCAGGGAATCGGCCTGCTGGATCACCCGGATCAGACTCGCCTCGTTGGCGCGCGCCGCCGCCATCACGGAACGGAAGTCCGCCGTCGCCTGCTTGAGATCGGCGGTGGACGCGCGGCCGTTGTTGAGGATGTCCTCCAGCTGCCCGCCCGCGGTCGCGCTGTCGAGCCGGGTGACCGCCTGCTGAAACGTGTTCGCCACGCCCGCGAACGCATCCGAGGTGGTCGCCACGTTGGCGCTCACGCGGTCGATCCGCGTGGTCTGCTTGTCGGCGAACACGACGAGCCGCTTGGAGATCACCGCGAGGTCCTTGACACTCTGCTGCATGCTGGCGAGCGCGCTGCTGTCGAAGGCCTGGCCGATGCGCGCCGTGATGTCGCCGACGTCGCCGGCGATGCGGCTCGCCTGCGCGGTGAGCTGGCCGATATCGGGCAGGGTCGCGCCGGGCCAGGCGTCGCCACCGGCCGCGTCGGACTCGATCAGGGCGAGGCGCAGGTTGGGATCGGTCGGGAGCGGCTCGAAGGGCACGATGTTGGCGCTCCACTCGCCGAACAGGCTCGCCGCGGTCGAGATGACCGCCGGCTTGGGCGGCAGCTCGACGGTTCGATCGATGCTGAACTCGGTCTCGACCCATTCGTCCTCGACCAGCCGGATCTCCTCGACCCGACCGACCTTCACGCCGCGCAGCGTCACCGGCGCGCCCACCCCGAGCCCGCCGACCGTGCGGAAGCGCGCGGTGTACGTCGCCTGCTTCTGATTGACGTCGGTCTCGCTCAGCCACAGCGCTCCGCCGATCACGAGCGCGAGCGCGGCGAGCACCGCGAGCCCCACCGCGAATTCATTGCTTCGTCTCACAGTTCGGCCCTCCCTGCCGGCGCCGGCGCGTCTGCGGTCGGTCGTCCTTCGATGAACTGGCGCACCACCGGATCATCGGTCGCCTGGATCTCGGCGACCGACCCGACCTGTCTGATGGCGCCCTGGTACAGCATGGCGATCCGATCGCCCACGGTGAACGCGCTCCGCATATCGTGGGTGACCACGAGGCCCGTGACGCCGAGGTCGCGGGTGCGGATCATGAACTGATCCATCACCGCGGACGTGACCGGATCGAGCCCGGTAGTCGGCTCGTCGTAGAGAATGTATCGCGGCTTCAAGGCGATGGCCCGCGCGATGCCGACCCGCTTCCGCATGCCGCCGCTCAGCTCCGCCGGGTACTTGGGCTCGGTGCCCGAGAGCTCGACGACGGCGAGACTCTCCTCGATCCGCTCGCGGATAGTCCCCTCGTCGTAGCCCCGCTTCACCAGCCCGAGCCGGATGTTCTCTTCCACCGTCATCGAGTCGAACAAAGCGGCGAACTGGAAGACGTATCCGATGGTGCCCCGCAGCGCGGTGAGCCGGTCGCGATCCATCTCGTGCACCGTCTCCCCATCCACAATCGCCCGGCCCCCGTCCGGCTCGAGCAGTCCCACGATGCACTTGAGCGTGACACTCTTCCCCGACCCGGAATACCCGATGATCACCGTGTTCTGCCCATCGGGTACCTCGAGGCACAGGCCGTCGAGAACCCGTTTCGCGCCGAACGACTTGGTGAGATGATCGAGCAGGATCATCGTGCGGTCACAACAGCACGAGCGCCCAGAATGCGTCCAGCACCAGGATCGCCTCGCAGCCGAGCACGACCGCGCGCGTGGTCGAGAGGCCGACGCCGGCCGCACCGGCGGTCGCGTCGAGACCCCGGAGACAACCCATCAGCGCGACGGCGGCGCCGAAACTGGCGCTTTTCACCAGTCCGAACCAGATGTCCTTGAACCGGTAGAACTGCTTCAGTCCCTTGAGAAATTCGGGCGTGGAGAGATCGAGCAGATTGATGGCCGTGACCCAGCCGGCCCCCACGCCCACCGCCATCGCGAAGGCGGTGACGACGGGAAACATGAGCGTCGCCGCGAGGACCCGCGGGACGATGAGATAGGCGTTTCGATCGTAGGCCAACGTCTCCAGGGCATCCACCTGCTCGGTGACCTTCATCGTCCCGAGCTCGGCGGCGATGCTGGCGCCGACCCGCCCGGCGAGCGCCATCCCGGTCAGGACGGGGCCCAGCTCCATCATGATGGTCTTCCCCACCAGCGCGCCGACGAAGTAGAGAGGAACGGTGCCGGTGAAGATGTAGGAGGAGAGGAGGGCGAGGACGATGCCGGTGAAGACGGCGATGAACAGGGCGATCGGGACCGAGTCCACGCCCAGCCGCCGCATCTGGACGGCCAGGAGCGGGCCCCAAGTGCGGACATCTGCGAGAGCGCGGGCGGTTTCGAGGCTGCGGCGGCCGACGTGCGCGACGAAGCCGTCCCGGCCGGCGACACGGGATGCCACGGAGGGCTGCACGTTCGGAAGCTATGGGGAGTTACGGGGGTTTGGAAGGGGACAGGCGGCAGGCCAATGGGGCAAGGGTACGCCTTGTTCAGCGGTAGTCCTTCGTGTCCTTTGTGCCTCTGTGATCAAGAGCCGCGCCATCTCCCGCGCTACGCGGCGAAGCTCGCCAGTGCCTTTCCGACATCGCCTTCCTTCAGGCGCTTGAGGGCGCGGTCGCGGAGCTGCCGCACCCGCTCACGGGTGACGCCGAGCATCCCGCCGATCTCCTCGAGCGTGTGCTCGCGTCCGCCGTCGAGCCCGAAGTAGAGCCGGAGCACCTTGGCGTCCCGCGGCGGCAGGGTGCGGAGCGCGTTGTCGATCTCCTCGGAGAGGAAGTTGTCCATCGCGCGCTCTTCGGCGTCGCCCTGCTCGTCGGCGATGAAGCGCTCCATGAGCGAGCGGTCGCCCTCGGGGTCGAGCGGGGCGTCCAGCCGGACGTCGGCGGTGTTGAGCGCGGCGAGCGACTGCACGACGTCCAGCGAGAGGCCGGTGACCGCGGCGATCTCCTCCGGCGTCGGCTCCCGGCGAAGCTCCTGCCGGAGGCTTTCGGCGGTGCGGATGATCCGGGAGAGATCGGCCGTCCGGTTGAGCGGGACGCGCACGGTGCGTCCCTGCCGCGCCAGCGACGCGAGGATCGCCTGGCGGATCCACCAGACGGCATACGAGATGAACTTGACCCCCTGATCGGGGTCGAACTTCCGGGCCGCGGTCATCAGCCCGACGTTGCCTTCGCCGATGAGGTCGGTGAGCGCGAGCCCGCGATTCTGATATTTCTTCGCCACCGAGATGACGAAGCGCAGGTTGCGCTTGACCAGCTCCTGCATGGCCTCTTCGTCGCCGGCCCGCACCTTCCGGGCGATAGCGATCTCCTGCTGGGCGGTGAGCAGCGGGGTCTTGCTCACCTCGAAGAGGTACTGGTCGAGGATGTCGCGGTCGGCGTCGTAGACGCCGAGGCTCTTGGCGGTCTCCCGCCGCGCCCGCCGGGGCTTCACGGGGGCCGACTGGGCCAGAATTTCTTCGGTCGTCAGATCATCGGAGAGAGGCCCGGGCGTGACGTCGGCGGGCCGCTTCGAGGGTCGTTTCGCCGGGTCCCCGTGGTCGGACTTTTTCTTGCTCATCTGTGCGAGTCTTCCTCGTCCCGACTACTCCGCCGTGCTTGACGGTCCTCAGGGGGTCGGCTACGTTTCCGTGCTGCCACGGCGCCGTCCGAAGGGCGGGACAATATATAACGGGGGCGTAGCTCAGTTGGGAGAGCGCGTGAATGGCATTCACGAGGTCAGGGGTTCGATCCCCCTCGCCTCCATTCAGGCGGGCCGGCGGTAGACCTCGGTAGAAGTCTCGGGTAGGACTGGTTAGATTGTCGGCTCACGCGGGAATAGCTCAGTTGGTAGAGCACAACCTTGCCAAGGTTGGGGTCGCGGGTTCGAGTCCCGTTTCCCGCTCTCGGCGGCAGGGCCCGCCGGAACGAACACGTCGCGGGGTGGAGCAGTCTGGTAGCTCGCCGGGCTCATAACCCGGAGGTCGTGGGTTCAAATCCCACCCCCGCTATTGGGACGAAACGGCGGCGCGGCGCGACATGGCGCCGTCCGCCGTTCCGCCTTCGTCGGGGCGGTTAGCTCAGTTGGTTAGAGCGCCACGTTGACATCGTGGAGGTCACAAGTTCGAGTCTTGTACCGCCCATAGAAGTCGTGAAGGCCGGAGATGCCATCGCATCTCCGGCCTCTTGTTTGCCCTGTCCGGGAGACCTCAGGACGCCAGCGGCCAGCGGATGCCCATGGCGTCGGCGTAGACCTGGACGAGGTCGACCCGCCACTCGGGGATCGGGAGGTCGTGCAACGAAGTGGGGATGCGCTCGCCGACGTGGCCGTAGGGATTGGTCGGGTCGAACGGCGGGTCGAGCTCGGTCACCACGACCGGATGCTCCTGGGCATAGACGAAGCCCTCTTCCCGCCAGAGCGCCCAGATGAGGTGGGTCGCTTCGCCCGGCCCGCGATAGGCGGTCATCAGCGCCGAGGACGGGGAGCCGTGCAGCAGGCGCGCGATGCCCGTCTTCCACTGCCGCTCGTAGTCGGCCACGGTCCAGTGGCTGAGGTCCACCAAAAAGCCGACGCGCTCGGTGCCGAGCCGAAGCTCGCCGCCGGCCTGGAGCAGGCCTTCTTCGTTTCGTGCCGGAGGCGTAAAGACGCGAACACGGAACATGCGGGCCCTTCCTGCTATCGCCTGTCTCAGGGATACCAGGAAGGACCCGCAAACGCTGTGCCACCAATCACCGCTACTAGGGCGCTACTTCACCCCACCGCCAATCGCCTTGGCCATCTGCTGCTCGCTCTGGCGGGCCTTCTCCAAGGCCTGGTCGATGCTGAAGCTGGCTGGCTTCTGGCGCGGCGGGAACTCCTCGAAGGTCTTGAGGAACTGCCCGACGATGCGCCTGCGCCGGTACGAGCAGGAACATGCGGTCGGCAGACCACTTCTGGTAGAACACGGTCGCGTCTTCGGTGGCCCGCTCGAAGGGATCGCTCCGCAGATTGTAGAGCGACGGGAAGCGCAGCGTGACGAACGGCTCCTGCCACACGGCAAAGCCGTGGGCGCGCTGCTCCATGAAGTGGAGCTTCCAGTTCTCGTAGCGCACCGCCAGCAGATCGCCGTCGTCGCTCCAGTAGAAGAAGCCCTTGCGCGGGTTCTCCTTCACCTCCCCCTTCAGGAAAGGCAGCAGGTTGTAGCCGTCGATGTGGACCTTGAAGGTCTTGTTGCCGGCCTTGTGACCCTTCTTGAGCTTCTCCACGATGTTGGGCTCACCGGCGACCGCGGCCAGCGTCGGGAGCATGTCGGTGTGCGAGAAGATCTCGTTGGACACCGTTCCCGCCTTGATGACGCCTGGCCACCGGATCGCGCACGGCACGCGCCAGCCGCCCTCCCAGTTGGTGTCCTTCTCGCCGCGGAACGGGGTCCAGCCGCCATCGGGCCAGCTCAGGCACTCGGCGCCGTTGTCGGTGGAATACATCACGATGGTGTTGTCGGCGATCCCCAGCTCATCGAGCTTGTCGAGCAGCTTGCCGACGTGGCCGTCGTGCTCCACCATGCCGTCCGGGATAGAGACCCAGGCCGGTCTTGCCCTCAGACTCCTTCTTCAGGTGCGTCCAGACGTGCATCCGGGTCGAGTTCCACCAGACGAAGAACGGCTTGCCGTCCGCGTTGGCCTTCTCGATGAACTTGAGGCTTGCGTCGAGGAACTCCTCGTCCACCGTCTCCATGCGCTTGGTCGTCAGCGGTCCGGTGTTCTCGATCTTCTGCGTGCCGTCGGGATTGGCCCAGGTGTGCAGAACGCCGCGCGGGCCGAACTTCTTCTTGAACTCAGGGTCCTTCGGATAGTCCGGATTCTCCGGCTCCTCTTCCGCGTTCAGGTGGTAGAGGTTGCCGAAGAACTCGTCGAAGCCGTGCGCGGTCGGCAGGAACTCGTCACGGTCGCCCAGGTGGTTCTTGCCGAACTGGCCGGTGACGTAGCCCAGCGGCTTCAGGACGTCGGCGATGGTCGGGTCTTCGGGCTGGAGGCCCAGGTCGGCGCCGGGGAGCCCGACCTTGGTCAGGCCGGTGCGGATCGGCGACTGGCCGGTGATGAATGCCGCGCGCCCCGCGGTGCAGCTCTGCTGGCCGTACCAGTCGGTGAACATGCAGCCTTCCTTGGCGATGCGATCGATGTTCGGGGTGCGGTACCCCATGATGCCGTGGTTGTAGGCGCTGACGTTGAACCAGCCGATGTCGTCACCCCAGATGATGAGGATGTTGGGCTGGGTCTGCTTGGAATTGGCTCCCTTGCTGGGAGTGGCTCGCTTCGCCATGCGGTCCTCCTTCTCGACTGCTCGCAGTCGTCGACATGAAAGGCCCCGGGGAACCTGCCTACCATGCGAAGGCGGAGCCGCGATGTCCTATTGCACCTTGGTCCACGCCGGGAAACAGGGTGGTATCGGCCAGGTTGAAACGGGCGGCAGAGGTGTTACCTTGAGCGCCGGGTTGCTCCCCGGGGGACGGCTGTCTAAATTGCAGCGCCTTGCGCCCTTAGCTCAATTGGATAGAGCATTTGACTACGGATCAAAAGGCTGGGGGTTCGAGTCCCTCAGGGCGCATTTCACAGCCGACGCCCCGCCATCGACTAACGATCGGCGGGGCTCGATGCTTTCTGGATGCGGTCGTCGCCGTAAATGAACGGCACCATGACGCTATGATTAGCCACCACCATCAGCCGGGAGAACACATGGAGGGCGAGCGGACCCATACCGTGGCGCTCATGGCAGCCGTCATCTACGCCAGCCGTACACAAGGGGCCGGATTCAAGCCAGGTGAGAAGATCTTCACAGCGATCGCCGATGAGGCATGGGCGCTCCACAAGGCAGTCAGCGGAGGCGAGGAGCTCAAGGGCAGCAGGGCAGGATTCAGAGTCCCTTAGCGCAAGTGCGCATTCCTTGAAAACGGCTTGACGACGGGATGGCGCTCATGCGGTGCACCTCCGTCCCCTCAAGGAGCTCCCATGCACCGCCCCGGCTGGATCCTCGGCCTCAGCCTCACCCTCTTCGCCTCGGTGGGCTGCCGGGACGACCCAATGTCACCCACGGCGCCCGACCCCACCCCGGCGACACCGGTACCAGTCGCTGGAGCGATGTAGCCGTCAGTCCTTGCCTCGGTTGAGCCGCTCGAACAGCGTGTCCCCTCGCAGCGGGTCGTAGATCGGCTCGAGGTGCATGTCCATGCTGGTGGGAACGCGCGGAATGCCCCGCTCGATCGAGGACTTCAACAGCTCGAGTGCTCGCGCCCGGTTCCCCAGCGCCATGGCGATCCGGGCGCGTTGCGCTTCCGCCGTCGCCATCACAGCCGGATCGGCCAGCGCTGCCAGCCGTTCGTCCGTCCGCTCGGCCTGGCTCCGGGCGCCCTGGTAAGCCGCGAGCACGCCTTCCAGACCCAGATAGAGCACGTCGAGGGAGTCCGCGGGAGACCGGAACGCAATACTGGCAACGGCCTCGTCCAGCCGGCCGAGCATCATGAGGCAGCGCGCCTTGAAGTAGCGCTCGTAGCGGCCGGCGAGTCGCTCCTGCGGTCGCTCGGCGTACCAGTCCGCACACCGCTGGGCTGCGAGCCGGCCCGAAGTGGAATCGCCGTGATGCTGGAGGTCGAGCGCGACGATCGACGCGATGTGGCCCGGGGAAAGTCCGCCCGCGACTCGGGCCGTAGCGTCGGCCGGAAGCCGCAGCGCGACCTCGAGGTGAGCCAGGGCGTCCTTTCCCCGACCCAAGCCCGCGAGAGCCCGGCCGGCGAACATCCGCAGCACTCCCCGGCTCGGGAAGTCCTGTACCTGGCGCTCGGAATGTCTCAGCTCGTCGGCATAGTCCCCGGTGAAATGCAGCGCACCGGTATAGTCTCGCCAGTAGAGCGTCTTGGCCGAATCGGTGAGCCATCCCAGGTCCCGGTCGGGCCGGATGCTCGCGAGGTAGTCCCGCGCTCCTTCGAAGTGCCCGCTGTGAAGCCCGAACACGCCGGCCGTATAGACCGCGTAGGTGGACCGCGGTCGGAGCGCCGCCTGTTCCTTGGCGAGGCGGTATCCCTCCTCCCAATCGTTGCGACAGCGGGCCGCGCTGATGTCGAGGGTGAGCCGGTCGAACGGGGAGAGCGCCGCCCGGCGATCCACCAGGGCCTTGGCGACCGAGTCGGTGAGCCCGCACCCAGCCCCGTTCGCACCGGTGAACGCCAGCCAGACCGCGGCGGTGAGAAACGTCGTGTCCTCGGCCGCCGCCCGCTGGAACAAGACTCGGACTTCCGGCGCGGGGCGCCCCTGCCAGTAGGCCGTCTGACCCGCGATGAAGGCCTGATAGGCCGAGAAGCTGCGTGGCGGCGAGGGGCGCGAGGTGAACGACGCGTAGCGCACGTCCAGCACGCCGGCGAGCGCCGTGGTCACGTGCTGGCGCAACTGGTCCAGGGCACGCACGGCCTCACCGGCCGGCGCGTGCACCGGCGGTACCGTCTGGAGGACCGTGCCGCTCGCGGCATCCACGAGCGTGGCCCGGACGACGAGCGTGTCGGTGGCGAGGTAGTAGCTGCCCGAGACCACGGTTCCGGCGCCGTTTCGTCGAGCGAGGAGCACCGGGTCCACCGGCTCGCCGGCCTCGCCGCGACCCTGGGCGTAGACCGCGCCCAGGTCCACCACGTCGACCAGCTCACTGCTTCCGAGGCCACGGGTCACCCAGTCCGCGGCCATGCTGCCCAGCGGCTCGAGGGTGGAGTCGCCGGTGCGGTTGCTGAAGACCGCGACCGCGACCCGGTCCCGCGGGAGTGTGCCCCGGCTGGACCACCGACCGATCATCGAGGTCGCGGCGAGCCCGGCCCCGGCGGCGAGGACGAGCGCCAAGATGATCCAGCGACGTTGTTTGGGCATCGGCCAAGAGTGCCGAAGAATCCCCCGAGGGACAAGTAGCCGGGCTACCAATCGGGGAGCACGTCATTACATTTGCCCGTCTCCAACGCCACGGGGCGTAGCGCAGCCCGGTTAGCGCGCCTGCTTCGGGAGCAGGAGGTCCGGGGTTCAAATCCCCGCGCCCCGATCCTATAGCTCGACTCTAGCTGTAGTAGACGAACCGCAGGGCTCCTCGAGCCGCTGCGGTTCGTGTTTTTGTCCGACGCGGCGGTGGCGGGGACCATACGGCCGCCACCCGATACCCGAAGTATCGCCGCACCGCGGGCGTGTGCCCGCCGGCGCCAGCCGCGATCGCCCCGAGCTCGTCTCTGGTAAATCCGCGAAGCACCGACACCAATCCGTCGTGTCGCGTCACCGGATGGAATCCCAGCAGCCGCGACGCCAGCCAGAACCCGCCCGCCGCTATCCAACTCCTGCGAAGCTCCGCCACGATGACCAGACGCCGCGCGACGCGGGTAAGCTCCCGTGCGAGGCAGACTGCCTGTGCATCCGAGAAGTGATGCATCAGCTGCGAGCAGACTACCACATCCACTGCGCCGGTCGCGATCGGCAACCTCAGCGCATCCGCGCGGATCATGAGCGTCCCCCGCTCATGGGAGGTGCGCGTCAGCACCGGGCTCAACTCGACTCCGATCGTCCTCGACTCGATGCCCCACCTTCGCGAGGCCGCACGGATCGCCGCGGGGATGTCGCCGGTCGCCGTGCCTACGTCTAGGATCGTCAGCCTCTCCCTGGGGCGCTGTCGCAGCGCCCTCCGGAGCTCCCGGAGGACGACTCGCGTCCCGCCGAGGTACGCGTTGGCCACCGCAACCTCGGCGAGCGCGCGCAATCGGATCGCATCGTCCACGCCGGGATCGTCGAGCAGCTCGAAGCGGTGCAAGTGCCGATTCATGGGCGCAGAGATAGGACCGCCACGCCCGAGGCGGAAGTGAGAACCGTCGTGCGAAGGCCATGACAATGGTCACTTCTGCCCTGCGGGCCCCATGACTATCCATTCCCGCGGGGGTCAGTTGCCGATGACGGTGGTTCCGCCGACCAAACTGTGGATTGCCTTCGTGCTGGGCTGGCTCGTGCCGCTCGGGGCGACGGGCGTACTGCTGGCGCAGCGCATCGCCGGGCCGCGTCTGGTGGCCGCCTTGGCGGGTCTCGCCCTGCTCGCCGCACTCTATCTGTGGGTGACGCTGCGCGAGGCGCTTGCCCCCGACTCGGCTGGCCTCCGCCGCCCGCTCGTGTTCCTGGCGGCGATGTCCATGATCGTTGTCGGTCTGGTCGCGCTGGTCCCGCAGGCTGAGGCGTGGTGGCTCACGATGCATGTAATCGTCGCCGCCGGCCTCGCGCTCCCGGCGACGTTGGCCGGATGGTTGATCGCCCTGGGCATCGGAGCGACGCTCGCAGCCGGTCGTTTCGTCAGTGGTCACTTCGACCCCATGCTGCTGGTGCTCATTGCCTTCGGCGCCGCCGCGGTAGCCATCCGTCAGCTCACGGTCAGCGTGGCCCAGTTGCATGCCGCTCGGGAGGAGCTGGCCCGTGCGGCCGTGGACCAGGAGCGACTGCGTTTCGGCCGCGACCTGCACGACCTCCTGGGTCACACGGTGTCGGTCATCATCCTCAAGAGCGAGCTGGCCCAGCGGCTGCTGCCTGCCTCTCCCGATCGAGCCTTTGCCGAAATCGCCGACGTCGAGCGTGCCGCCCGCGACGCGATGCGTCAGGTTCGGATGGCGGTGGCTGGATACCGTCAGCCGGTGCTTCAGCGCGAGCTTGTCGCGGCGCACGAGCTCCTCGCGGCCGCTGGTATCGCCGCCGAGGTGGATCACTCGGCCGGCCCGCTGTCGCCGCCCGTCGAAGGCCTGCTGGCCTGGGGCGTTCGGGAGGGAGTCACGAATGTGATTCGCCACAGTCGCGCCGAGCGGTGTGAGATCAGGTTGCGGCGGTCGGGCGCCCTCGCGGAGCTCACGGTGACCGATGACGGCCCGGTTTCCGGCGTCGCGTCACCGGGGCTCGGCCATGGGTTGTCCGGATTGGCCGAGCGAGCGGCGGCGGCCGGAGGAGAGATCCGAACCGAGCCTCATCCCGGAGGGTTCCGCCTCCGCTTGTCGGTCCCGGCACGATGATCCGGGTGCTTCTTGCCGAAGACCAGGCGATGGTGCGCGGAGCACTCGTTGCGCTGCTGGAACTGGAGAAGGACATCGCGGTGGTGGCCGAGGTCGAGCGGGGCGACCAGATCCTGCCCGCGGCACTCGCGGCCCGCCCCGACGTAGCCTTGCTCGATATCGAGCTGCCCGGAGGCAGCGGCCTCGACGCGGCCACAGCGCTGCATGACGCCCTGCCGGCCTGCCGAGTGGTCATGCTCACCACGTTCGGGCGGGCAGGATACCTGCGGCGGGCGATGAAAGAGGGTGCGGTAGGCTTTCTTCTCAAGGACGCCCCGGCCGCGGACCTGGCCAGGGGGATCCGTCGGGTCCTGAGCGGACAACGAGTGCTGGATCCGGCCCTGGCGCTGACGGCACTCAGTGAGGGCGACAACCCTCTCACGTCCAGGGAGCGGGAGGTGCTGGCGGAAGCCGTGCACGGGGCGACCGTCGCCGACATCGCGGGCCGGCTGGCCCTCTCGGAGGGAACCGTGAGGAATCACCTTTCCGTCGCCATCCAGAAGGTGGGAGGGCGGAACCGGTTCGAGGCCGCCAGGCGCGCGGAAGACAAGGGGTGGCTATGAGCTCCGTCGTGGTAAGCCGGGTAGACGAGGTTCTCCAGGAGCTGGTGGACCGGCTTCGTCCGCACTGTACCAGGCTCTCGGAGACAGAGGTCGCAGACCTGGCGAGGGATCTCTTTCTCGAGGCCGCCCGCTTCGGGGCGGCATGGGCAGAAGGAGAAACGCGGAAGTGTGATCCTCCCGACAGTCTCCGTGGGGACGGTGCGTTATACTCACGGTAACCTTCACCGTTACCGTTTCCCCCGGAGGATTGCCCATGTCGCCGACCAAGACCGCCCCTCCCCAGGCATCCAAGCGCCTGTTTCCCACCAAGAACGACCTCCCCGGGCAGGCCCGGACGCAGGTCGCCGAGGTCCTCAACCAGCGCCTCGCCGACTGCCTCGATCTCCAGTCGCAGTGCAAGCAGGCCCACTGGAACGTGAAGGGGCCCAGCTTCATCGCGCTGCACAAGCTGTTCGATGAGATCAACGAGGAGGTGGAAGATTACGTGGACCTGCTCGCGGAGCGGGTGGTCCAGGTCGGCGGCGTGGCGGAAGGCACGATTCGGATGGCCGCGCGGCGGTCCAGCCTGGAGGACTACCCGGCCGACATCGCGACCGGCCACGAGCACGTGGACGCGCTGTCCAACGCGCTCGCCTCCTTCGGGAAGCTGGCCCGGGCCGACATCGAAAAAATGGACGAGCTCGGCGACGCGGCCAGCGCCGACATTCTCACCGAGATCGCGCGTGGCACCGATAAGTGGCTGTGGTTCGTCGAGGCGCACGAGCAGGTGGACGAAGTCACGCGGTAGCCCCGCCCCCTGAGCCACGGGCCATGGGCGCTCGCCGGGACACTGAGTTGTCTTGTGAGAGGTGAGCCCGGTCGTTACGTTTCGCGTCCCACGGGTCCGTAGCTCAGTTGGATAGAGCGCTTGCCTCCGGAGCAAGAGGTCGCGCGTTCGAGTCGCGCCGGGCCCACTTCTGAAAAGACCGCCCCCGCCGTCACTTAATGACTGGCGGGGCGTTGTCGTTCCCCAGACGCGGTGCGGAAGTTTTTAGCTCACTACCACGGCTCGCTCGACTGGGCAAGGAAGCGTGCCTCCTCCAGGTCAATCCTGAACTGGTAACCGTGCTTTTCTAGAAGTCCTAGCAGCTGCGCCCCGTTAATGAGAGAAATGGGGTGGGACTGGGCAAAGTCATACGCATCCCCGCCGAAACCGCTGGTAGTGATCAGAATGCCGCGATTCGCCCCCTCATGGAGTATTGTACCGTAAAGGTCGCGTACGGCAGACACCTCTACCGTGTTCGTGTAACGCTTGGCCTGAACGATGGTTTTTCCGCCAAGTAGTGGATCCGGGTCAAGAACCACTGCGTCCACGCCCTTGTCCCGACTGGCCTGCGTGACTCGCACCACCAGTACCCTTGCGACAAGACCAGTACCCTTGCGACCTGCTCCGGCGCCTCCGATACTGGTCCCTGCCCTGTCGGACCCGTTCTCCCTGGATGGAGCTACGCATGCCTCGCTTCCCCGGTGCCCGCCTCGCCGCAGCCGCCCTGCTCGCCGCGACGGCCCTGAGCTGCTCAGACGCTTCCGCCCCCTCTGACGCCAACCGCGCCAGCCCCGCCACCGCAACCCTGGCGCAGTCGGCGACCAAGCAGGGCCCCACCCTGACCCCGCAGGCCAGCGGCACCACGGCCCGCCTAATCGGCGTGCACGCCGTCAATCAGAACGTCGCCTGGGTAAGCGGCGTCGGCGGTACGTTTGCGGTCACCACCGATGGAGGCGCCACCTGGCACCCGGGCGTCGTGCCGGGCGCGGAAGCGCTCGAGTTCCGCGACGTCCAGGGAGTGAGTGCCACGGAGGCCTACCTGCTCTCGATCGGCACCGGCTCGGACTCGCGCATTTATCACACGACCGACGGCGGCGCGAGCTGGGACCTCCAATTCCAGAACGAGGACCCGGACGCCTTCTACGACTGCTTCGCCTTCTGGACTCCGAACCGCGGCTTCGCGTACAGCGACGGCGTGGACGGCCGCTTCCCCGTGATCCGCACCACCGATGGCGAGACCTGGCAGGATATCGGTGACAACCTCCCGGCGGCGCAGGCGGGTGAGTTCGCATTTGCCTCGAGCGGGACCTGCACCGCGGCGCAGGGCGGCAAGCGCGGCTGGATCGTCACCGGCGGCCTGGGCGACGCGCGCGTCATCGCCACCACCGACGGCGGCGATACCTGGACAGCGTACTCGACGCCGATCGTGCAGGGCGCCCCGGAAGGGGCGTCGGGAATCTTTACGATTGACTTCCGCGACCCCCAGCGCGGCATCCTTGCCGGCGGCGATCTGGCGCGTGAGACCGAGGTGCTCCCCAACGTCGCGCGCACCGACGATGGCGGGGCGACGTGGGAGCTTGCTACGCCCTTCCCCTTCGGCACCGTCTTCGGGCTGAGCTACGTGAGCAAGTCGGGCCTGCCCGCGGTGTTCGCTGTGGCCCGGGGCGGTGTCGCCTGGTCACCCGACGAGGGCGACACCTGGAACGAGCTGCCCGACTTCCTCGACTTCTGGGCTGTGTCGTTCGCGAACCAGCACGCCGGGTGGATGGTCGGGGGCGGGGGCCGGATCGTGAAGATCAGCTTCTGAAAGCGTGACCCCGCTCGAAGCGGTGTTCCGGGCGCTCAACGAACGGGACCTCGCCATCGTGCTCCAGGCCCACCTCCGGTAGGGTCGTAGGCGAGTGCAGTGGTCGCGACCAAGTTGAACGCCATAGCGTGGTGTCGTTCCGGGTGACAATCCCCTCCCGCGCAGGCCAACGCTGATCAGCGGGGTGGGGCGGTTTCTGTGGACGCTTCATTGCTGGTCAGCGCCCGTAGGCGGCTCGTCGCCCCTCCGGAGCAAGAGGTCGCGCGTTCGAGTCGCGCCGGGCCCACTCCGGAAGGTCTTCCCCCGCTGAGAGTTGCACGTCAGCGGGGTTTTCGTTGCCCCCTGCCGCTGTGGATTTGCGCCGATTTTTGTGTCAAACCCTAGGCGGATCAGCTGGTCCCCAAGCTGCTCGAACTGGTCGACCCCGTACTGCACGACCTCTGAGCGGTCCCGCACCGTCCCCAAGTCTGAGTAGACTCGCCGCACCTCTCCGCGGATCCGTGGCCAAGCTCTCGGCTCACCGTATAGAGGCTCACGGGCGCGCCGTGGTCGAGCGTCTGGAGCCGGGCTGCGCAGTAGGTATGCCGAAAGATGCGGTGACGAATCTCTCCCCGCTTCCAGCCCACTCTCGCGGCGACGCGATCCAAGAGCCGGCGCGTCTCGCTGAGCATCGCCTCTTGACCAGTGACGACGTGTGACTGCTGACCGCAACACATATCCACTTCTTAACACGAAATGGACGATTCGGGGTTGGAGGCTCAGGCTGACTGCGGTGTGGGTAGCAATTCTCGGACAGCCGCTAAGAGCTGATCAGGTGTGAATGGCTTGGGCAGGAAGGCTTGTAAAAGCTGCTGGAGTTCAGGCTCCTCTGTAACGGGCGGGGCATAGCCAGAAATGAAGAGGGCCGGCGTTCCAGGCCGATGGATGCGCGCCAGTCGGACGAGATTCAGCCCGCTCATATCTGGAAGCCTGATGTCTACGACCATGCCGTCGAGCCGCTGCGGATATGACTGGAGCTGCTCTAGCGCCGCCAAGGCGGAATCGGCCTCAAGGCAGCTATAACCGGCCTGCCGAAGGGTTTGGCAGGCCAGCTTACGTACTACGGGTTCGTCATCAATGACGAGAAGCGTAAACATAGGGCTGATTGATCTGGGTTTTTTAGCCTACGGCTTTTCTCAGCGGTGCGCTAGAGGCTAACCTCGCTGACCATGCTGGCACTGCCTTGACAGGCAGCGTACCGGCTTAGTTCAATCCCTACCCATCCCTCGACAAAGGCATACCCGGCGAAAGCCGGGGCCGCAAATTCGGACGAAATGTAATCGTCCTGCTGTCGGACGAGACGTCGTCCGTCGCAGCCCTGTTTCTTCTACGACCTCCCGCGCACATTTCCACTTGATCCCGGCAGCGCATCTCCACCTGCAATTGATGCGTGTACTTGGCCAACATTGGGCGCTCCACACCAGAGATCGAGCATGAGTTGCCCAGGGATGGGCCTGTCCTGCGCGAGCCGTTCGGCGCCGACGAGCTGAGGGCCGTGGTTGGTCGATTACTGGACGGGAAGAAGAAATCCTAGGCTCGTACCCCCGCGGCTCCTGATGTCGGAAGTGCCGAGTCCCGATCCCGGATTTGGATCAACAACCTCAGCTACGCGTGCGCCGGTGTCTGATCGCGGGCGCGCGCCCGCCAGGCCCGCTCGATCTGTAGCATCATCCGCGGGTACACGATCAGATGCCGGAATGGCTTGATCGCGGCCATGTACCCGGTCCCGAGCAGTCCGTTTGGCTTTACCAAGACGGCCATCTGGCCGCGGTAGCCGCACGTCCGATCCGGAACCCATCCGAGATGCAGGACCCCGTGCATGGTCCGGTTGGCGATCTCAGCGGCAAACTCGTCCTCGAGCAGGTAGAGCGAGGTGAAGGGGAGCGTGGCGAAGGCCGGGCCGGTCGGGCCCTCGCGCAGATCCGCCGGCAAGCGGTCGCGGAGCGTCCGCACTCTGGAGCCGACGCCCGCATTGGGGCGGTCCCACCCGAGCAGCTTTCCGACCTTCCATCGGATCGCCCAGAGGGTGCTGACGGCCCGGGAAGAACCTTGCGATAGGTCGCCCGAGGCGATGCCCGCCACCAGGCGAGCAAAGTCATCCGGGCCCCCTGGCGTCGGCAGAGCCCACACGTCTTCGAGCCGGAAATCGCGCGTGAACTCGTGGATCCGCCAAGGCCGGGAGGTGTGCGCGGTGCTCGGGAGCCTCATGTGTAACCCTGCACCTCTCCCCAATTGGCGACAGCGGTTTCGTAGCCTCGTCCACCTCCAAATTATCTGTGACCGCGACACCACTCAAGCACAGGACCAAGAGGTCGCGCGTTCGAGTCGCGCCGAGCCCACTCCGGAAGCGTCTGCTTGTCTCAATGCCCCGTGGTCCCGCCCCGCCGGCTCGTCTCGAACAGGAACCAGGCGCGCCGCTCGGTCTCGTCGATCCAGACCTCGAGGAGACTGGCGCTCGCGACGTCGCGCGCCTCGTCGCAGACGTCGTGCGCTTCCCGCATCCGGGCCGCGAGGTTCCCGTTGTCTTCCCGCAGCTCCGCCAGCATGTCCAGGGGCTCCACGTACTCCGCGTCGTTGTCCGTCACCCGCTGCGTCCGGGCGATCTGCCCGATGGACCGGAGGGTGGGCTCGCCCAGCTTCCGCACCCGCTCGGCGAGGGGGTCCGTCATGGCAAAGATCTGTTCCGCCTGCTCGTCCAGCAGCAGGTGATAGTCGCGGAAGTGGGGCCCGCTCATGTGCCAGTGGAAGTTCTTTATCTTGAGGTAGAGCGCGAAGGTGTCGGCCAGCAGCTCGTTGAGCGCGGCGGCGACGTTCCGGGTGCCCTCGCGGTCGAGGTCGGTCGGGGTGGCAAGCGCCGCGCTGCGGCGGGCCTTGGCAGCGGGTGGCGGGGTCCTGGTAGCAGTGGCCATGGTGATAGTACTCGCTCAGGGGTAAGGGTCGGACCAGTGATCACCGCCATAGTCGGCGACCGAACACCCCGGCGCAAGGTGTGGTGAGTCGCCTTCGAGGCGACCCACTACCGCGTGCTGCCCGAGCCCGCCGCGCTCGGCCGCACCCTGGAGCCGTCCGATTTCGTATCTGAGGCACCGGACGTCGTAGCCATCTCGTGGTCGCTCTGGCAGCGTCGCTTCGGCGGCGGCGGCGTCTGGGTGGCCTTGCTCGATCGGAGCTACACCGTCACCTTCGGGATCGCCGCCAGCGGGGAGCGGACCGCGTTCTATCTGGGAACGGGATTCGGGGTTCTGACAGGGTGCCCCCGGACCTTGGTCCAATAGCCGGACCGCCCGCCCGCGGCGATGTTTGCGCCTTCTCTCTATTGATTGGTGCCTCAATGGTCAGACGCCCCACGATTCTCGTCTCTGCCTCACTCCTCCTGCTGACGGCCGCGGGTTCTCTGCAGCCGATGGTGGCCCAGAGCGCCGGCGGAGATCGCTCCACCGGCCGGGCCAGTTGGCACGACCTTGTGACCCGCGATCTCGAGACGTCGCGAAAGTTCGCCGCGGAAGTGTTCGGATGGAGTTTCGAGGAGACGCAAAGCGACAAGAAGCTGGACTACATCGTAGCTTCCGTCGACGGCCACCCCGTGGCCGGCCTGGCCCAGGCGAAGGAGACGGGAACCAACTCCTCACAGTGGCTGACCTTCGTCCTGGTGCCGGACCTCGACGCGGCGATCGCGGCGGCGACGGCGGCCGGGGCGAGCGTCGCGATCAAGCCGACCGAGGTCAAGGATCGTGGCCGGGCGGCCGTGGTGCTCGATCCCCAGGGCGCGCCCTTCGGTCTCCTCGAGCAAGGTGCTCCGGCCCCTCAGGGCCCGGCGGCACCGGTCCACACCTGGGTGTGGCACGAGCTGTTCACCAAGGATGTTGAGGCGGCGGCGACCTTCTACGAGAAGCTCTTCGGTGTCCGGCGGCGGATGGTGAAGGTCGGCGACGCCGACCATCTCCTGCTTCAGGTGGACACCGTGCCTGTGGTAGGGGTCCTGCAAAGTCCGAAGGCGGAGATCCTTCCCCACTGGCTGCCCTTCATTCGGGTGCCGGACATCAATGCGGTCGTCGCCAAGACCACCGAGCTGGGCGGTCGTGTGATCCTGGCGCCTCGCCCGGACCTCCGCAACGGCACGGTCGCGATCATCGCGGACCCGACCGGTGCGGCGGTTGGCGTTCAACAGCTCTAACGGGAGGACCCTCCTTCATGACCCGACATCTGTGGCGTGTGGCCGGACTGGCCTTCCTGGGCCTCGTGGTGCTGGTGCTGGCATGCGCCGGCGCCACCATGTCGGTCTACGGCGGATACGGCGGATACGGCTACCCGAGTCCGTATGGTCCGTACGGCGGCGGGGTCGTCATCGGCACCACCGTCCCCATCGGCTACGGCTGGAACTAGAGCGTGGCCAGGTCGATCACGAACCGATAGCACACGTCGCTCTTCAACATCCGATCGTACGCCTGGTTGATCTGCCGCATCGGGATCAGCTCGATGTCCGACACTGAACGGCACCCTGCTGGTGCGCCCCGCCGTCATTTACAGACAGCGGGGCGCGGGTGCTTGCTCGGCAGGTCTCGACGCAGCTACGTCCGGCCTTAGTCCACCGCATAGGCCGCCGCCGCGATCTTCTCGAGATCGAGGTACTGTTCCTCCTCGACACTGACGCCCACACCGAGGATCGTCCCCCCCTTGAACGTGCCGGGCGACTGATACTCCTGGCTCACGGCGTCACCGCTATCCCGCCCGACACACAGACCGTCACCCGACAGCGTGAACTTGCCGACCTGGGCGCGCATAGGACCTTCCGCGACAACCTTCCGCTTCACCATCTCATCCGACTGGTGGCCGAGCTCGCGCGCCGCGAGGTCAGAAGCGTTCAGCTTGGAACCTGGTGATCAAGGTCACGCCGTCAGTTCCAGGTGTGGAGGTAGGATTCGGTACCAGCTGTGATGCGATGCGCAGCTGGGTACGCGGCCGATCAGGGGAGCTCGGAGATCCGGGCTCCCCTGGTCTTTTTGCCGCGGGCGAATGTGGATCAGATGTGAGCGAGCGGCGTGCCGCTCGCTGAAGCGGTGCTCAACCTCCTACGTCACCCGCTGGACGGCCGGCGGCGCCCATCTGCCGTCCAGGACTTCCTTCTTCGGCCCGTAGAGCCGCAGGTAGAGCTTGAAGGGACCCTCGCTCGTGGAAGGCAGCCAGTTGTCCTCCTTGTCCTTCCCGGGCGAATCGGATTGGATGTAGATCGTCAGCGACCCGTCTGCCCCGAGCTGGAACTTGTCCCGGTCGCCGCGGGAGTGGCGCTTGAGCGGGTTGTCAACGAGGTAGCCGTCCTTGTCGTAGAGGGTGAGCGACCAGAAATTCGCCGCCGGAGGCATCTGATCCTTGGCGAATCGAAGCACATACTGGTTGCCGCCGGAGAGCGGTTTGCCGTCGCTGTCCTTCGCAGTGTTCGGGTAGACCGCATCCTCCGGGAGGTTCGTGCCGATCGCGAAGTAGGTCCAGGCGGCGCGGTTCAGGTAGTTGGTACCGTAGCGCCCGCCGTCGAGCGCGATCACCCAGCCGTTGACCTCTTTCCCCATTTTCGACTCCTGGTCCAGAACGGCCTTCTGGCCGGCCGCGACGCCCTCCTCGATCGCCTTGCGGGTATCGGCCTCGAACGCATCGATCTCGAACTTCGCACCGGGCCCGATGCCGAGCTTCGCGATCTTGGCCATGACGGGCGCGTCGGCTTCCCGGGCGGGATTGTTCACCAACAACTCTCCCAGGCGGTTAAAGAACTGCTCGGCCGACATCTTGAATACCTGCGTGCCCACGGGTGTCTTGGCGTCCACGCTCGGCTTGACCGGGACCGTGGCCGGCGGGGTGTAGTCGGTCCCCCACTTGGAGAGCGGGGTCAGTTTGTACTGGTCCTGGATCCTGTGCACGGCGTCGTAGTCGGCCTTGCCGGCCGTGTAGGTCCGCCCGCCGATCCCGAGAAGGCTGGTGTCAAGCCTGACCTCTTTGAGACCTTCGGGGATGTTGCCTTTGAAGTTCGGTCCGATGAGGGCGAAGTTCCCACCCTTGTTGCCGACCGTGCGCGTTCCCGGCGCGGCCGGCACGTCATTCCAGGCATCGAGCATCTGCATGAGCCACCACCGGTCCCCCATGTCGGGAATCGACAGGACGAGGGGTTCCGCCGTGAGGTCGAGCGTGCCGATCGAGTACAGGGTGTCCACGTTCCACGCGACGACCGTCCTGTTGGAGGCGTCCGGGAACTCGCGGAAGTGGGCGAATTGATTGAGCGGCGCCAGGGCGCCCTCTGGCTTGGGGACGTTGGTCATCACGTCCTGATTCAGCGCGAAGTAGACCGCTGGCAGACCGAAGACAAACGCCTCCTGGGCGATGGCCTTGGCCTCCGAGGGCGTGAGTTGGACTGCTGGCTTGTCCAGGGTAGTCTGTCTTGGCATCTGTTTGCTCTCCTTCACCGAACTGTGGTCGTATCCATCCCTGTATGTGAGTCTATGATCTGGCGATGGGGCGGGTATTGGACTCGCGTCGGCACTACAGCCTGGCGACCCTGCGAAGCATTATCGCGACCTGGGACGAGCGGAAACGCTTTCGCTGGGAACTTGAGCAAATGTCGAAGGCCAATCCCCATTTGATCGACGATATCGGTCTGACGAGACGGCAGGTCGAGGCAGAGATCGCCAAGCCCTTCTGGCAAGTATAAGGCGAATGCTGCAATGACACCGGATCGCCAGTTTCCGCGTGCCGCAGTGGTTCGCCGGCACTTGCACTTGCCGGAATTTGCCGGTCCTGCTTCGAGGTCTGCATGACTGCCGAAAGCACGACATCACCGCGAGAGGATCGGATCCCATGGGCCGCGATGGCGGGCATCATCGCGACCGTCACGGTGTTCGCCGTGGCACAGGGGCTGACCTATCCGCTGCTCAGCTTCATCCTGGAGCGGCAGGGGACGACGCCCGGCCTGATCGGCTTGTCGGCGGCGATGACGCCGCTGGGTTTCATTGTATCCGCGCCCTTCATTCCGGCGCTGGCGCGGCGCGTGGGCGGGGCGCGGCTTGCGATCCTGTGTTCGATCCTGGCCGCGCTCACCCTGATCGCGATTGCCTGGACGCAGGAAGTCTGGGCCTGGATGCCGCTGCGCTTCCTGCTCGGCTTCTTCGCCAATCCGCTTTACGTGATCAGCGAAACCTGGCTGATCTCGATCACGCCCGCGCCACGCCGGGGCCGCATCATGGGCCTCTATTCATCGATCGTTTCGGGTGGCTTCGCCATCGGCCCGCTGTCGCTCGGCCTGGTCGGCACGCAGGGTTGGCCGCCCTTCATGATCGGCATCCTGGCCTTCCTTCTCTGCGGCCTGATCGTGCTTGCGGTCGTGCCGCGCATGCCGAAGATGCCGCATGAAGGCGAGGCAACATCGGTCGGCGGCTTCTTCGCACTGGCGCCGCTCCTATTGTTCGCGGTTTTCGCCGCAGCCGCCTTCGAGCAGGTCCTGCTTTCCTTGTTCGCGGTCTATGGCGCCGCGCTCGGCAGCGCCGAGGAGCGCATCGCTTCGCTCATCACCTGTTTCATCGCAGGCAATGCCGTGCTGCAGATTTTGCTCGGGCGCGTGGCCGAACAGTTCGGCTCGACGCGGACCATGTTATTCTGTGCCCTGGCTTCGCTGGCCGGCTGCCTGCTGCTGCCGTCGATCTTCAACTCGTGGCTCATCTGGCCGCTCGTTTTCGTCTGGGGCGGGGTCTCGTTCGGGATCTACACCGTGTCGCTGATCCAACTCGGCGAGCGTTTCACCGGTCAAGCCTTGATCGCCGGTAACGCGGCCTTCGCGCTCGTATGGGGCATCGGCGGCATCGTGGGCTCGCCCGCGACAGGACTGGCGATGCAACTGATCGGACATCAGGGGCTGCCATCGTCCCTTGGCCTGCTGTGCTGTGTACTGGCGGTGTTTCTGATGGCGGAGAGACGGCGGGTCTGATCGAGGCACTTGCCTCATCGAGGTATCGCGTCGGAACGGCACCACCGACCGAAGTCAGCCGGACGGTCACCATGCCTCTGCAGGTCAGGGGCAACGGGGCCGCCTCCCGCGACCGCTTGCTCAGCACCACCGGAGCGGTCTAGAGCACCATCGCCAACGACGGCTGGGCCAGGCGGCGCGGAACCCCTCGGGAGCGAGCGCAGCTCGGCCCAAGCTTTGGCCCAGCGCCATTATGCGAGGACGCGCCCGACCGGCAATTCCACTTTGGTGCATGGTATCACGGCGGCCGGCCCGGCCCTGCACCATAGTTCATGTTGCACCGCAGGCGGGTCGGTGCGGTATTGACAATCCGCTCCGCCCTTAGGGATTCAACTTCGCGAGAGCGCGATGCCTCGTGCACCATGCTGCAGCAAGGCGCTCGGTCCGACCAGCGCCAAGTACCCGCCCACGGTCTCCCTGCCAAGCACGGCGCCCGCTCTGTTCATCCTCATGCCGTTCGCGCTCCCGAAATGGTGGGCGTCCGTGCTCATCATCGCGGTGCAGAGCGCCTTGATCGTCGCGCTACTGATAGCCCTTCGGCGCTGGGGGGCGACTCGGCGAGCCCTAGAGGAGTGCCTGCGCTTCGAGCGGGTGCTGAGCGAGCTGTCCACCGATCTCACACAGGCGCCAGCCGCGGAGATCGACTCAGAAATCACCTCCTGGTTGACGGGTCTCCTGCGACCGTTCGACCTGGACGGGGTGGAAATCACCCTGTTCCCCCATGTCGGCTGCTCCGACGACCTGCCGTACTGTGCCGCCGAGATCCTGCACGGGCGGATGGTCGCGGTGACCCGTCTGGAGAGCCTGCCCACCCAGGCCGAGGCCGACCGGCGGACCCTTGAGGCGGCCGGCGTGCGGTCGGTGCTGCTGGTACCGCTCGCGGGCGGCGGCCGGACGTTCGGGTCTCTGGCCCTCCTCGTGGCGGGACGCGAGCGCGAGTGGGCCGTCGAGGTTCGGCGCCAAATGGCGATTGTGGGGGAAGTGTTCGCCGGCGCGCTGATACGTCGCGATTCCTATTCGGCGCTCCGAGGCAGCAACGCACGGGCGAGCGCGGTGCTCACCTCGAGGTCCGCTGCGTCCGCTCGGGTGGCGGCGCTGGACCGCGAGGGGACGACCGCGCAGGTCGATGCGGCATGGCTCGGATGAGTGTCATCCGCTGCCCTGCCTGCTGGGTGGAGAGCCCGGCAGCGATGCCGGACCATGCCTGCCTGTATTTCTGGGAGTGCCCCGCCTGCAAGACGATCCTTCGGCCCAAGGCGGGAGATTGTTGCGTCTTTTGTTCCTACGGTCAGGAGCCCTGCCCGCTGAGCGTGACGGTGCTCAGGCTCCGAGAACCCAGGCGTGATCCAGGCCGATAGGGCGGTTTCCTTCCAATATCCGCTTCATCACCGGCCAGGCTAGCCGCCCCGGGACAGCTCCCAGCCGCTCCTCGGGCGTCAGTTGGGTGGCTTAGATCGCGAATGGAATGGTAAAGCTGAATCGGCTGCCGACTCCTGCCGTACTTTCCGCGTGGAGCGTGCCACTGGATCCGCAATGGCGATCCGTAAGGCGGGCCACTAAACCGTCGCGCGCACGGTGGACCAGTCCGCGGTAACGTTCCCAGTAACAAACGAGCCGGCGCTGGCGCCGGCTGGCGGTGGAGGAGCCGCTTTCCAAGGGAGTTACGCTGACGGCCGCTGGTCGTCGCTGGCCTCGGGCGGCTCCGGAGCAAGAGGTCGCGCGTTCGAGTCGCGCCGGGCCCATGCTTCGAACTCTCCACCCCGCTACCACTTACTGGGTAGGCGGGGTGTTTCGTTTTCAGTCCCCTCCCCTACCGGGGTGTCCTTCACGGTGACAAATCCGAGCTCGCCGAGCTGATCCTTGAGCGCCTCAACGTGCTGCTCCACCCAGAACTCCACGACCTCCGCCCGGTGCCGGACACTCCCAAGGTGGGCATAGACCCGGCGTACCATTTCCTCCGACCCGTAGCCGAGCTCGCGGCCCCCGCCCCAATGCGCCTCGGCTGCATGCGCGGGTTAGGCAGCAGGCCGACGAAACACCACGCGGGCCGAGGGTGAGAGGAGCAGCGCCAGCACCAGGCCGAGACACAGCAATGAGACGACGAGAAAGATCTGAAATCCGCTGGGCGGCAACCAGTACACATCCCCGCGCTCGAGCACGAGGACAGCGAGGGCGCCGGCGGTGAGCCAGACCGCCGCAAGGGCGAGCCCGAGCCACCATGCCCAACGCGCTCGGTGAAGCAGGCCCCAGGCGATCACCCCTGTTCCGAGCAGACGGATAAGTGCCCGCGGGAAGTCGCCCGGCGCAACCCAACCACCAGTGCTTTGCATTCCAGCGGCGTTGAGCACCACCGCCACACCGTACACGACAAAGAGTGCGGCGGCTAGTTTCACGTTGTTTGGCAGGGCATCGGTAGTACTTGGCTGACCCATCGCACGTTCGCCTTCCCAGGAAGGTGGTCCTGGTGCCTCACGGCTTGCACATCAGACTACCTCAGCGCCCGAACTCAGTGTGACAACTTCATGCAGCGGTGCGGTCCCTGGTGGTCTGGCTCAAGGTTACAAAGGTGCCAGTGCCGGAAGGAAGCCTCGGTGGCGAACCAGCTCGCGGGACGAGCCGGTCGCCGAGCGAGCTTTGACGTGGGGATCTGGCGCGGGTGTGTTCGTGCGGTATCATAGAGGTCGCAGAGGGCGGGCACGTGCGTTCGGGCGTCTCCGCCGGCAACACGTGATCACGCTCACACGGAGAACGACGATGCTTCGACGCCCTTGGTCCTGCGCCGTCGGCGCTGTGATCCTCGCGTTGGCTGTCTCGCACCCCGCAGCCGCGCAGGCCTCGGCACCGAGCCCGGCCGCAGCGGCTGCCCCCACGACCTCCCTTGCCCCCACGCTCGCCGCTACCCACCTCAGCTTCTCGGCCGAGGACCAGGCGCCGCTCACGGTCAACGCCTCCGCCGCCCGCATGAGCCCTAGCGAAGGCAGGGCCGCCGCGATCGTGGGCAGCGCCGTGATAGTCATCGGCCTCGTAGTCGGCGGTGACACCGGCACCATAATCGCCGTCGGCGGCGCCGGCCTCGCCCTCTTCGGCCTCTACATCTGGCAACGGGGGGACTGAGCTAGCGGGAGCGACAGGCGCCCTGCCTGCGCCGGCCGTCGTCGCCGGATAGGTCCCACATGTCGTTCCCACCACCACCCTCCTCGCCGGGGGCCTTCGTGTTGTTATCTGCGACTACAATGCACTGCTGCAGTCTGTCGCGGGGCTCTTGAGGATGAGTGGCTACCGTGTCTTCCAGGTCTATGACGGACGGGCTGGCGGAGTTCTGGCTGCATGCCGCCACTCGTTAGGCGGGTTCCAGTAGGAGGCTTCGACCATGGAATGCCCCAAGTGCCAAGCCCGAATGGAAGTGGTTCGGTTCGAAGACATTGAAGTGGATCGCTGTGTCCGGTGTGGCGGCCTCTGGTTTGACGTCCTGGAACAGGAAGAGCTGAGGGGGCGGGCTGGATCCGAGGCCATCGACACGGGACCCACGTGGCAAGCCGCGATGCACGACGTTCAATTGAGGGCGTTCTGCCCGATTGATGGGGCCTTGATGATTCGGATGGTCGACGCGACTCAACCGCACATCTGGGTGGAATCCTGCCCGGTGTGCCGTGGCACCTTCTTCGACGCAGGCGAGTTCACGGACTTCAAGGAGCGTACAATCGTAGAGCTCTTCCGGCGTCAGCGGCGCGAACGAGCCCCGTAGGATCGGGCAATCGGCCGCGCTGACCAGCCTCCACGCCGTTGTGTCGTTCCGGGTGACAATTCCCCATCCGCGCCGGCCAACGCTGATCAGCGGGGTGTGACGGGTGCGCTGGACGCTTCATTGCGGGTCAGCGCCCTCAGACGACTCGTCGTCCTTCCGGAGCAAAATGTCGTGCGTTCGAGTCGCGCCGGGCCCACTCTGAAGCTCCTCCCCCGCTTGCACTTCATTCGAGGCGGGGGATTTCATTCTCGCCCCCGCTAGGGTGCTCCCATGCACGGCATCGTTTCCACCGTCGTCTGGCTCCCCGTCTGGGCCCTGGCTCTCGCCGTTCATCCCGCGCTCGCGATCCAGCGTCACGACGAGCGCCGCCCCAACCTCGTCGTGTTCGTGGGCGACGATCTGGGCTGGCGCGACACCGAGCCGTACGGCAACACCGCCGTCCGCACGCCCAACATCACCCGCCTGGCGCGGGCGGGCCTCCTGGTTCGGTACGCGTTCGGCACGTCGCCCCAATGCAGCCCGTCCCGCATCAGCATGCTGAGCGGCCGCTACTCGCACGCCACCCGCACCGAGGACCTGCACACCCCGTTGCCGGACGGCGTCCGGCTGCTCCCCGCGCTGCTCCAGGGAGTCGGCTACTTCACCGGGCACATGGCCAAGACTCACTACGGTCCCAACGGCGAGCGGCAGTTCCAGTGGTACTCGACCGAGACCGCGCCCGCGCTCCCCGCCTTCCTCGACTCGGCGGGCACGCGGCCGTTCTTTCTCTGGGTCGGCTTTCACGAGCCGCACCGGCCGTATCCGACGGCGCCGGCCAAGCCCCTCCACGCGCCGGCCCGCGTCCGGCTCACGCCCTACCTTGCCGACACGCCGGCGACGCGCGAGGACGTCGCCCGATACTACGACGCGATCGCCCGCATGGACGTGAAGATCGGCGAGATGATGGCGGAGCTCGGACGGCAGCGGCTGCTCGACCGCACGCTCGTCGTCTTCCTGAGCGACAACGGCGAGCCGTTCCCGAGGGAGAAGGGCACGCTCTACGACGGCGGTACCCGGACGCCGCTCGTGCTGGTCTGGCCCACGGTGCTGCGTGCCGGCGCGGTGTGGGATCGCGGCATGGTGAGCACCGTCGACCTGGCGCCCACGCTGCTCGAGCTGGCCGGCGCTCGCGTGCCGGAGGACATGCAGGGTCGGAGCTTCCGCGCACTCCTCGACGCGCCCGACGGCTTCACCGGCGATCCGTATGTCTTCAGCGAGCGCAACTGGCACGACTGCGACGAGCACCAGCGCGCCGTGCGCACGACCCGCTTCAAGCTGATCCGCACCGACGCCTATACCGAGCTGCCGCTCTGCACCGCGGCCGACATCGGGGCCAGCGCGTCGTTCTCCGATCTCCGAGCCCGCGCGCGGACCGGCCGCCTCACCGGCGCGCAGCGGCGGCTGTTCGAGGCGCCGCGCGCGCGGCTCGAACTGTACGATCTGCGCAAGGATCCATGGGAGGTCACCAACGTGGCCGACGACCCGGCCTATGCCGCGACGGTGCGTGAGCTCGCGGGGGTGCTCGAGTCGTGGATCGAGGGGAGCGACGACTTCCCGGCGGCGTACCGCGTGCGCGACGACAACACCGACCGGATCACCGGGGTACCCTTCACCACGAAGATCCCGCCGCTCCGGAACCCAGAGCCGCCGCCCGAGGCGGAGCGGTGGGGCGCGCAGGGCCCGACTTGAGCCCGCGCACCCTGCCGCCGCTCCGGCCCCGTGACCTTTGCAGGGCCATACCCGCAGCGGGTGCACGCGCAGGCGCGCGACACTCCGAGCGGCGTCACCTTTCTCTCGTCGTAGGCCGCGACCGGAATGCATGAACTTCCGGGGCCGCCTGGGCGGCCCCGGAAAGTTCCAGCCCGACCCTAGTACATACCACCCATCCCGCCCATGCCGCCGCCCGCCGCGGCCACGGCCGGCTTGTCTTCCTTCCTCTCGACCACCACGGCCTCGGTGGTGAGGAGCAGGCCCGCGATCGACGCGGCGTTCTGCAGCGCCGTGCGGGTGACCTTGGTCGGGTCGATGACGCCCGCCTTGACCAGATCCTCGTACGTGTCGGTCGCGGCGTTGTAGCCGAAGTTCTTCTCTTTCGACTCCCGAACTTTCGCGAGCACGATCGAGCCCTCGGCGCCCGCGTTCTGGGCGATCATCCGGATAGGCTCCTCGAGCGCCCGGCGCACGATGGCTACGCCGACCTTCTCGTCTTCCGTGCCCCTGATCCGATCGAGCGAGGACTGAACTCTCAGGAAAGCGACGCCGCCGCCGGGGACTATGCCTTCCTCGACCGCCGCACGAGTCGCGTGGAGCGCGTCCTCGACCCGGGCCTTCTTCTCCTTCATCTCGGTCTCGGTGGCGGCCCCGACATTGATGATGGCCACGCCGCCGGCGAGCTTGGCCAGCCGCTCCTGCAGCTTCTCCCGGTCATAGTCGGACGTGGACTTCTCGATGGCGGCCTTGATCTCGTTGATCCGGCCCTCGATGTCCTCCTCCTTGCCCTTGCCGTCGACGATGGTGGTGTTGTCCTTGTCCGCGACGACGCGCTTGGCGCGGCCGAGATCGTTAAGGGTCACGTTCTCGAGCTTGAAGCCGACCTCCTCCGAGATCACCTGGCCACCGGTGAGGACGGCGACGTCCCGGAGCATCTCCTTGCGGCGGTCGCCGAAGCCCGGCGCCTTGACGGCGGCGACCTTCAGGGTACCCCGAAGCTTGTTCACCACCAGGGTGGCCAGCGCCTCGCCCTCAATGTCCTCGGCGATGATCAGCAACGGCTTGCCGCTCTGCGCGACCTTCTCGAGGATCGGGAGGAGCTCCTTCATCGTGGAGATCTTCTTATCGTGGATCAGGATGTAGGGGTCGTCGAGCACCGCCTCCATCTTCTCCGGATCGGTCACGAAGTAGGGCGAGAGGTAGCCGCGATCGAACTGAGTGCCGTCCACCGTCTCCAGGGTCGTCTCCAGTCCTTTTGCCTCTTCTACCGTGATGACCCCGTCCTTGCCGACCTTCTCCATCGCTTCGGCGATCAGGTTACCGATCTCCTTGTCGTTGTTCGCGGAGATGGTGCCGACCTGGGCGATCTCCTTCTTGCCGGCCGATGGGGCCGAGATGGTCCGTAGCTGCTCCACGACCACCTCGACGGCCCGGTCGATCCCGCGCTTCAGCTCCATCGGGTTCGCCCCGGCGGTGACGTTCTTGAGGCCCTCGCGGAAGATCGCCTGGGCCAGCACGGTCGCGGTGGTGGTGCCGTCGCCGGCGAGATCGCTCGTCTTGGTGGCGACCTCCTTCAGCATCTGGGCACCCATGTTCTCGACCGGGTCGCTCAGCTCGATTTCCTTGGCCACCGTGACGCCGTCCTTGGTCACGGTCGGCGAGCCGAACTTCTTGTCGATGACGACATTCCGGCCCTTGGGACCGAGGGTAATCTTCACGGCGTCGGCCAGGGCGTCGATCCCCCGCTTGAGTCTCGCGCGGGCCTCGGTGCTGAACTGCAGTTCTTTCGCTGACATGTAGGTTCACTCCTCTGGGTTGGCCGCCTCAACCGATCCTGGCCAGAATGTCGGACGCCTTGACGATGATCAACTCGTCGTCGCCGACCTGATACGGCGTGCCACTGTATTTCCCGTAGATCACCACGTCACCTACCGCGACATCGACCTTCACCCGCTCGCCCTTCTCGAACCGGCCCGGCCCGACGGCGAGCACATCCCCGTGGGTGGGTTTCTCCTTGGCGGTGTCGGGGATGTACAAGCCCCCGTGCATCGCGTCCGCTTCGTCCGACGGCCGGATGACTACGCGGTCCTCGAGCGGATGGATCTTGATTCTGGGCTTGGCTTTGGTCGCAGTAGACATCGGTCCCTCCTGGCAGGTGAGGCAATCACTATGAAGGTTCGGCCGTAGCGTCTCGCCGGTTCACGAGCCGAGCTAGAGCGTCGGCGGCGCGAGGTTGCCGCAGGCGACGGTTACCGCGTTGTTGGCGGCTGATGCACGCACGATCACGAAGTAGCTGCCGGCGGTCGGTGTCTCGAACGGCAGACTGGCGGACGCCGTCGCTCGGCCGTCGTGCCCGATCTGGGCGACGGGGTAGGCGCCGGATTCACCGACGATCCCGTCGTCGGACCCGCACTGCCCGTGGTGTAGCTGCCAGGGATGCAGACCGCCTGGGGTGGCATTGGCCAGGTCGAGGGATACGGTGGTATTCCCGCTCTTCGTGCCCGGCGCCATGTGCCCTCCGTGGGACCGGCCTTACAGGGGAGCCGGGTCTAGCCAGGGGGTGCGACAGTCAGGTGCTATTGACCAAGCGGTTAATACATACTACCCTGTATTGGACAGAAGGTCAATAGCGACGAGGGAGCGACCATGCCAGGAACGAAAGCTTCGGAAGCCTTGCGCCGGGAGCAGATCCTCAAGGCGGCGCACGAAGTGGCGTTGCGAGAGGGCATTGACGGTGTCACGGTCCGAGCCGTCGCCGCCCGGGCCCGGGTCAGCCACGGACTTGTCCTCTTCCATTTCACGAGAAAAGAGCAGCTCGTCAGCGCGTTGCTGGACCGGGTGCTCGCGAGCACGCTGTCGATCCGCGTGCCCGACGACGTCGCCCTCATCCGAGACCCGAGAGAGCGACTGGTCGCGCTGCTCCGGCAGGAAGTGGATCGGCTCTCGCGGGACGCGGCCCAAGTGCGCCTGTTCCTCGAGTATTGGGCGCTGGGCACCCGTCAAAAGGCAGTCGGAGAAAAGATCAGCGCGGAGCTACGGTCGTACCGTGAGGTCTTGCGTATCCTGGCGGCCGATACTCTGCTGACGGGCCCGACCAGGTTGGTCGGAGTAACGGCGGAAGGGCTGGCAGCGGTTGGAGCAAGCCTCATCCACGGATGCGCCCTGCAGGCGATGATCGATCCCGCTCACTTCGATGTCGAGGAGCACCTGATGGCCGTTGAGGGTCTGCTGGGGCCGTCTCCGCCGCGTTCGCTCACCAGGTCGAGTGGGCGCCGCGGGGGTGCTGGCAGCATGTTGGGAAGCGGTGGGACAGGTGCGGCAGCAGTACGACGCGGCCAGCCCAAGCTCGTCCAATGAGGGAGACTTCAACGCGGTAGCACGCTTGGGGGTAGGATCAGCTCCCGGTAACCATCGGCCCTCGCGAGTCACGTCGTCCGGCGCGAAACACCTTCCTAATGGCCGCCAGGTGATTCACACCATCTCGAGGTCTGCGTCAGGTACCTGGCGGCACCCACCGATGATGGCAGGCGAGGCAGATCGCCATCAGAGTCAAGCCAACCATCGCACTACGCGGTCGGCCGGCGTATCCGCACTCGGGACACGGCTCCGGAGCGCGGGCGTGCCAGGGATTGGTGCACCCCCATGTGATCCCGCCCACGCCGGCATCCCGGATCGGAACCATAGGATACCCGTCGTCCCCACACGTCGGCACGGCTTACACTCCTGTCCCTAGTCGGTGGCCACACCACCGTAGGTTTCCGCCTTCTCGCTTTCACCTTGGATCGTCGCACCGGTGCGAGCTTCGGACGCCTACCACAGCGCCGACGAGGCGCGGTGGTGCGGGCTGCCCCACACGCTGGACTACCGCTTTCAAGCGGCGTGATGCCCGTAATTGCACAGATTGTTGCCCGAGAACACCACGTGTCCGAATTCGCATAGGCGAGCTGAAGGAGCCGGCCGGTCTCCGAAGAGCCCGAATTTTCTGAGTCCCAGGTCCTCATACTTCCGCTGGATGAACCGAAAGATTCCCATGTCCCACCTCCTAGGTGTCCGTGCTTCTATGTACAGTAGACCCCGCCCGTTCCATGAGCGTCCCCACGGCCAGCAGCAGTTGGTCGGCCGTGAATGTCTCGGCCAGCGTGGGGACGTCGGCCGGCATTCCCGGCAGGGTCGAGACGCCAATGTGGAGCGCAGGGAGTTCGGGGTGCTCCTTCCGGATCTCTCGCACGAGGCTCGGTGAATCGACTCCAGTGCCCGTGGTATTGAGCACCAACAGTCCGATGTTCGGCAGGCTGTGGCACAGCTCGCGGGCCGCAGGAGCATCGTACGCTTGGAATACGCAATAGCCGCTCATACGTAGTAGGCCCGTCACGGACATCAACAGGGCGTTGTAGTCGCAAATAACTATGCGGCACCCATCGGAGGTGGGTGCGGAGGGCGACACTGTGAAGTCCTTGGTCCGGCGAGGACTGCCGGGCATGGCAGGGAGGCGTACTGCTGCGTGCAACCTAGTGATCAGGACGATGAATCGCCAGGGCCATGCTTGTCAGGTGCTTCCAGCACGGGCTTGGCTTGGATCATCGCATCCAGGATCGCATTCGCATTCGCGAGTCGGAGGTCGTCAGCCCATCGTACCGGCCGATGTTGTCGCACGACCCGGTCCCACTCCCGGTCCTTCACCCGCGGGCACACCATACTGCGCAGGGCTTCGAGCCTGAGGGAGCGTCGCCCAGTCTCCCTCTGGCCGGCAGTCTCTCTCTCGAGCCACTCCTGAAGAAGTGCCCATCGCTCCTCCTCACCGAGGTAAGCCACGGCGGCCCTGGCCGCATCGGTGGCACCTGAGAAGGTTTCGCGGGTGCGCGTCATGGGATCTCCTCGTGGTCTCGGCGGATCGGTTCCGGCTGGACCGGTGCCGCCAGGCCGAGCACCAGTTCGAGCTTGGGGAGTAGATCTCCCGCCGAAAAAGGCTTCTGGATGAAGTGCTCCAAAGGTCCCAGCCCTGCGCGCCGTCCCAGCCCGTTGGTGGTCCCCGACATGTAGATGATCCGCACGGCCGGCCATCTCATCGCGAGCTGGCGGCCCAGTGCATAGCCGTCACCCCCTGGCATGTCGAGGTCGGTCAGGACGAGGTCCACGGCCCGGCCAGGCTGCACCATCGCCGACGCCGTCGCGCGCAGCGCAGCAGGTCCATCAGAGGCGGTGAGGACCGTGTACCCACGGCCCTCGAGCATCCGTCGGGTCAGTTGGCGGATGACGTCGTCATCGTCCACTACCATGATGCGCGAGAGCGGGCGCGGATGGCGGAGCGAATCTGCGGGTGTGAGCTTTTCCAGGCGCCAGCCCTCCCAGGGCAGATGCGCACTCGAATCGCTGGGTCCCGAAGATGGGGCGGAGTAATGCGAGGGGCCCGAGAAGCTCGCTCTATCGAGCGATGGCTATTGGGCCGCATAAATGGTATAGTGCAGTGCTGTATACCGCAAGGCTGTACACTACGGTCCGCGCGGTCTCATCCGAAAGGTGTTATGGTCCGGCTCCGAGTTCATGAACTCATGACGACACGTCGCATCACGGCGTATAAACTGTGTCAGGCAACCGACCTGACCTACCCGAGTGCTTACCGACTCTCCCGTGCAGGAGGTCGTTTCGGCCGCCTTCATGCTGAGACCCTCGACCAACTGTGCGACTTCTTCCAAGTCCAGCCGGGCAAGCTACTGCAGTGGGTGCCCGCATCGAGCAGCTGACGACAACAGCTTGGCTGCCCCATGGGAGTCTTAGGTCCATGCAGGTGTACAGTATCCTGCATGGCCCGCCGCGTGCCTCTGGCGCGCAATGTCCGACCACTTCCCTTCCCATGCCTCGCTTCAGAGGCCCCATGATCCGAGTGCGCCCCTGACCTAAAGGGTCCGGCATGCAGCCGACCCGGTGCCATCGGTCACCCACACAGCCTGGTTGCACTCTCGCGGACTCTGTCCTTGCGGGACTATCCGTTTCCGCGGCCACGCGGTGAGCGATGGGGCCGGGGCCCGAAGACATAGGCGCGAAGGATCTCAGCGAGCTGGGGGAAAAGTGGAACCACGCGCCGTGAGATTCTGGTCTTCAGCCGGCGGTGCGGATAGGGTTGGACGTGACCGTGCTACGGCGTGCCAGGAGGAATCGTGCACTCGCGGACCACTACTCCAGCGGAGAGCGAGCCTACCACACGAGAGACTGACTTGACCTAGTCTTGCCCGAAGAGATCCGTCAGCCATCGCTGGCAGCAGACCTCAAACTCGCTCGTCGTAATCTCCTCGTCGCAGCTCATGGTACCGATGAACTCGGATGACCGTGAGACGGCCCAGATTGAGTCCGGACCGCTCTCCCAGGCAGGGAACCGTTCGAACCGAAAAGACTGCCCGGACCAGGGGATAGATCGGGTGGCGGGGTGCATAGATGGCGCGTGGACCTCAAGCCATCGCCGTCGCAAAGAGCTCGTCCACCACTTTCAGCGGGCGTTCGGGGCTGAACGGCGCACTGAGCGTCGAGACGTCATCCGGCAGGGTCAGGCACAGCTCTTCGGTGGCCGCGCTATCGTGGGCTTGGAAGACACAGCAGCGGCTCATTCGTAAGACGCCGGTGACGGACAGCAGCAACGTCTGTAGTCGCAGATCACGATGCGCCGGCCGGTGACCGAGGGCCTGTCGGAAGACATGCGGAGACCTAGATCCCGGCGAAGACGGCCGGCCTTGGCAGGAATGAGTGGAGAGCGACCTCAAGCTAGCACATTGGACCCGGCCCCGCGACACCGAGATGAAAACCTACGGGGGGTTCCTCCCCGATGGTCAAGTCCAACGGAGTCTTCATGGCCTCTCCACGAGCCCGCCCAAGCCCAGATCGAGGATGATGCCAGCCCACTTGCTCGTGGGCAGCCTCCCTGAACCCATGTACGCCTCCCGGTCCATGCGTCGCCCCGCGAGAGCCACACTGAGATACGCAAACGCGCGCGCCGTAAGGAGGCTCACGTGCACGTACCGGAGGGAAGCACTCGTCTCACTCGTCCGAGAAGCGTTTCTAAGGGCGCCCAAGAGAAATCGCTACTAAGGCGAGCTCTTCGATCGACGACTTCGCCATGACGCTCAAGAGCAGGTAAAGTAGCCGAGCTTGTTCTCCTAGTGAAAATCGCTTCGTTGACCTCACCTCCCCGGCGCCGGAGACCTGGCCAGATCACGGATCAGGCCAGCGGAACCTCTGCTCCAGGCGCGAGGGCGCGGGGGCCAAGCGTCACACCGCTTGCGCGCGCGAAGTGCTATCTATGTGGGCTTCGCAGGAAGCTCCAATCCAGCGAGGTCCTTGTCCTACGGTCACACTCTCATCGTGAGAACGCTTTATATGCGTTTGAATCTCCTCCGGCCAGCATTGATCGGCTCGCTCTGCCTCGTCTGCCTCGCAGACGTTGGCTCCCCCGCACAGGCGGCGGCCCAAGATGTCGGCAGTGCGCCAACCGACACGCACGACGACGACAGGGGTTTTGACCTAGGCCTGCTCGGCCTCGTGGGCCTCGCCGGGCTTCTCGGGCGCCGGCACCGCGACCCTCAGGATGTGAGCCGTACCGCCGCCGATAGAAGCGCCACCAGCCGAGTCTAAGCTCTACCGTTTTCGTGGCCTGAACATGCTGGGCCGCGATCCGATACGTCTCCTCTTCTACACTGTGAGGTTCGATGCAAGTCCCATTCTTGAAGCGTACTACCGTCTTGGCCCTGCTCGTGGCCGGTCTGGCCTGCGCGGGCAACAATGAGTCCAACGACACGGGGCGGGCCGCGCTTGATACGACCGGCGCTGCCATCTCGGATTCGGCTAGCGCGAATCAGACGGAGTCCGGGGTTACCGATTCGAGCGGGCAGTCGACGCTTGGCTCTGGAGCCGAGCAGACGCGCCCCGACCAGGGTCAGCCTGTGACCGCTAAGGGCGATACCCTGAACACGGGCGTGGATAGCTCCACCACTCCTCAGTAACGCAGCCAGGCTACAGCGCGGGGCGGAGTGATCCGCCCCGTCGGCTAACAAAATCACGCACCTTCTTGGAGGTCCAATGAGTCTCGATTCCTTGCAGTCTCTCTTCCTGGATGAACTGAAGGACGTGTACCACGCCGAGAAACAGCTGGTGGAGGCGTTACCGCGCATGGCGAAGGCCGCCGACTCCGCCGAACTGCAACGGGCGTTCAGCGACCATTTCGTAGAGACCGAGGCTCATGTCGAGCGTCTCGAGCGCATCCTTCGGGAGCTGGGGCAACCAGCACGCGGCAAGCGGTGCAAGGGCATGGAAGGGTTGCTCGAGGAAGGGAAGGAAATCCTGCAGGAGGAAGGCGAGCCGGCAGTGATCGACGCGGCCTTGATCGCGGCAGCGCAGCGGGTGGAGCACTACGAGATCGCTGCCTATGGGTGTCTGCGCACCTATGCCCAGCTTCTCGGCCACGAGAATGCAGCCAAGTTGCTGAGTCAGACGCTGGCCGAAGAGGAAGCGGCAGACAAGAAGCTGACGACCATCGGGGAGCGGAGCGTAAACGCCGAAGCGCTGCAGGCGAGGGACCAGAGCGAGGCACAGAGTTCATAGCGGCCCAGAGCGCACCAGGTAGGGAACGGCGAGCTCAGACAGGGGATTCACGCTAGGAGCCCACGATCTCTCATCCAGACATCGCTCTACCGGCGCCGAGGGTGAAGGAAAACGGCCGCCGGAAGTGACCCAAGTGGGGCGTCTACGATTGGAAATCAAAGCTCGCCCAGGGACCGTGACCGGACTCACAGCCATAAGTGAGCGAGTGCGCTATGCTAGATCGGCTGGAAGATTATTTATGAGCCTGAACAGAGAAGGAGTACTAAATGGCACGAGTTACTGCTGTATTTGATGACCGGGCGCGCGCCGAACAAGCTGTCACGGAGCTGCGTCGCCTGGGCTGGAAGGATACTGACCTATCGGTCGTCGCCCGAAGTGAGGACGAAGCTGTTGCCGCAGGCGCCTCGCCAGACACCGCGGGCAAACGAGCGGCCAAGGGGGCGGCTGCTGGGGCCGGCGCCGGCCTGCTCTTCGGTCTGGCAGCCCTCGCGATCCCAGGTGTGGGCCCGTTCATCACCGCGGGGGCGCTGGCTTCCGCTCTTGGGACGACCGGTGGGGCACTGGCCGCGGGCGCCATCGTGGGTGGTACCTCGGGTGCTATCGCCGGCGGGTTAAGCCGAGCGGGGTACAGCCGGGAGGAGTCCGAGTTCTACGGTCCAGCGGTTGAGCGCGGCGGTGTACTAGTGGCCGTCGAGACCGAGGACGTGGCTTCGGCGAACGAAGTAGGTGAGATCCTGGCGCAGCATGGCGGACGCTCTTACAGCCGCTAACTGACGCAGGCAAGGGTAATCCAAGCGGGGGCGGCCAGGATCGGCGCCCTCGTGCAGTCATCCGTCACACGTGCCGCAACTTGTCACGCCAGTATCTCACTCCCAACCTTTCGCCGCTCTCACAACACCCGCGCCAATTGCGCCGACCACGAAACCTAGGGGGCCGGTGAGCAGAATGCCGAGCAACGGCCCCAGGTTCGCATCGGGCGTGACCACGAGCGGGCCGACGAACCCGAGTAGGAGCCCGATCCCGCCGACCATCCACCCTGCCTGCCAACTCGACCGGACGCCGGCCCGCCTCGCTCGGCCGGGGACGACGACCGACCAGCACAGCAGGCTCATCGTGAGGAGCCAAAGGACGATCGGTACCCAGAAGATCCACCCATCCTGGGTGGGGAGGCTCAGGTTGCGCATCGCGATCCAGACCGCGAGGCCCGCCAAGGCGGTACCGATCACGGCGGCGCCTAGGCGACCGGATACCGAGCCGGCAGGTGCATCGGCCGCCATTGATCCCTCCTTGAGCAGCTTGCGTAGTTCTCGACCGTCCGGTCGCGCTCGTCGCGGCCGGCCATGCGGCCATCCCAGGGCCGGTCGCAAAACTCCGGCGGCCACATGTGAACCGCCGCAGTGGCGGTGCGGTCGGCCGGAGGCAGAGACGCCGGCACCAGCGCCACTGCAAACGCCGGTGGACGGCAGCATGCCGGAGGCGGGCGGCGAGGTGAGGCCTGCGGCATGCACCGGGGGCGGTCCGGACTGTCGGCGGCGGTTGCGTTCCCGGACGTGGCCGGCTCGAAGAGCTTGCCTGACCGAGGCGATGACCGTAGGAGTACATGATGCGGCCCCACGTCCTGGTCGCCTGTGGCGCCCTGATTCCTTCCCTTTTCCTGACCGCCCCGCTGGCAGGCCAGGCACCACCGCTGCCCGCCTGGGCCGACAGCGCTGTGGTCATGGCCCCCGGGCCGCAGTACGCGCGAGGGGGGTTGTTCCGGATGCTGGCCGGCGCCCACCACCGCGATCTGTGGGTGACGCCGATCCGGGTTCCCGTGCTTGACCTGCACCGCTTTGCCGGCGGCCTCACGCCCCTGAAGGCCCACACGGGAAGTCAGACGAAATCCCTCCGGTTCGCCGGCGCGGACGGGCGCGAGTACCAGTTCCGCTCGGTGGACAAGGATCCCACGGCGCTGCTCGCGCCGGAGCTCCAGGCCAGCACGATGGCCAAGCTCCAACGCGATGGGGTGAGCTCGTCCCTTCCCGCGGCGTCGCTGGTGGCCAGTGCCCTGCTGGAGGCGGCGGGCGTGCTCCACGTCCCCCAGGTGCTCGCCGTCATGCCCGACGACCCCACCCTGAGCGAGTACCGCGCCGACTTCAAGGGTGTCCTCGGCATGATCGAGGAACGCCCCAGCGAAGAAGCCGAGACCTTCGCCGGGGCGCGGCGGATCATCTCGCCGACCAAGCTGTTCGAGCGGATCGACCGGAGCCCCGCCGATCGGGTGGATGCCCGCGCGTTCCTCGCCGCCCGGCTGATGGACATCCTCATGGGCGACCGCGACCGCCATCGCGACCAATGGCGCTGGGCCAGCTTCGAGAAGGGCAAGCCCACCCTCTGGGAGCCGATCTCCCGCGACCACGACGAGGCGTTCGTCAACCTCGACGGCCCCGTGCTGGCCGTGACCCGGATCTACTATCCGCCGCTGGTCGCCTTCCGCGACGAGTATCCCAGGCTCTACCAGCTCAACTTCCACGCCCGCGAGGTGGACCGCCGCTACCTGGTGGAGCTCGACCGCCAGGTCTGGGACTCCGTGGCCACCGCGCTCCAGCGCACGCTGACCGACTCGGTGATCCGTGACGCCGCGGCCCACATGCCGCCCGAGATGGTGGCGGTGGACAGCGGGAAGCTGGCCCGCGTGCTGGAGCACCGGCGCGACAGTCTGGATAGCGAAGCGCTTAAGTACTACCGGTTTCTCTCCGAGGAAGTCGAAGTCCGGGCCACCGATGCCCCGGAGGTGGCGGAGCTGCTCCGCACCGCTCCGCAGTACGTCGACCTCACCATCCGGGAGGCGAACCAGCCGCTGCCCTACTTCCAGCGCCGCTTCGCCAGCGAGGAGACGCGCGAGATCCGGGTCAAGTTGTGGGGCGGTGACGACAGCGTGGTGGTGCGTGGTGACGGAGGGAAGATCGCGCTCAAGGTGGTGGGCGGCGGAGGCGACGACGTGTTCGCGGACTCGTCGAGCGGTAAGCGCCTGAAGTTCTACGACGACAGCGGGCAGACCACGCTCGCGGCGCTCCGTGCCCGCAAGGTCAACAGCCGGCACTACCAGGAGTGGATCGGGAGCGACACCAACCGCTACCCGCCGCGCGAATGGGGAACCTGGTGGCGACCCGTGGCGTGGCTCGCCGCCAGCGGGGATCTCGGCGCCTTCATCGGCGGCGGCTTCATCCGAACCGAGTATGGCTTCCGGCGGTCGCCCTACGCCTCGAACATCCAGGCCCGGCTCGGCTATGCCACCGGGGCGCAGGCGTTCCGCGCCGACCTGAAGGCGGACTTCCACCCGGAGAACACTCGCCACTACTGGCGGATCAATGCCCTCGCGTCGGGAATCGAGGTGCTGCGCTATTACGGTCTGGGCAACGAGACCGTGACCTCGGAGAACAGCGACTTCAACCGTCTCGAGCAGCAGGAGTTCTCGCTGGCGCCCGCGCTGGTGGTGCCGCTGGGCCCGCGGACCGAGCTGAGCGCGGGCCTGTCGGCCGATTTCTTCCATACGAGAGACAACGAGGGGCGATTCATCGCAACGATCCAGGACACGCTCTACGGCGCGGGCGACTTCGGACAGTTCGGTGGCCACCTCGCGCTTGAGCTGGACAGCCGCGACCGCGCGGCAAACCCTCGGAGCGGCGTACACCTGCGCGCGGCGGCGGAGCTCTTCCCGCCGGTCTGGGATGTCACCAACACCTACGGTGCGGTGGAGGCCGAGGCCGCGACATTCCTGACCGCGAACATGGTCACGACTCCCACGCTGGCGCTGCGGGCCGGCGGCCGGAATGTCTGGGGCTCCCGCTTCCCGTTCCAGCAGTCGGCGTTCATCGGCGGGCATTCGAGCGTGCGGGGCTTCTTCCAGCAGCGGTTCGCCGGCGACGCCAGTGTCTTCGGCAACGCGGAGGTCCGGCTCACCATCGCCACCACCTACCGGATCCTGCCGGGGATCTGGGGACTGTTCGTGAATGCCGACGCCGGACGAGTCTACGTAGACGGCGACTCGCCCGGCGGGTGGCACACCAGCGGCGGCGGCGGGATCTGGCTGGCGGTGCTCGATCGGAGCAATACCGTCACCTTCGGCATCGCCGCCAGCGAGGAACGGACCGCGTTCTACCTCGGAACCGGGTTCGGGTTCTAGAGCGTCGCCAGGTCGATCACGAACCGATACCTGACGTCGCTCCTCAGCATCCTCTCGTACGCCTGGTTGATCTGCTGGATCGGGATCACCTCGACGTCGGACACGATCCCCCGCTCGGCGCAGAAGTCCAGCATCTCCTGGGTCTCCTTGATACCGCCGATCGGGGAGCCGGCGAGCTGCCGCCGCCCGAGAATGAGCTTGAATACCGCCGGAGACGGATGCGGATGGTCCGGTGCGCCGACCAGGCAGAGCGTTCCGTCCCGCTTCAGCATGGTGAGATAGGCATCGAGGTCGTGCGGCGCGGCCACGGTATCGAGGATGAAATCGAACCGGCGGCTGTGTCGCTTCATCTCCTCGACGTCCCGGGAGACGATCACTTCGTCGGCGCCAAGGCGCCGAGCATCATCGGCCTTCCCGGCGGAGGTCGTGAAGAGCGAGACATCCGCGCCCATGGCCCGTGCGAACTTGACGCCCATGTGGCCGAGCCCGCCCAGGCCGACGACGCCGACCCGCTGACCGGGTCCGACCTCCCAGTGGCGGAGCGGTGAGTACGTCGTGATCCCCGCGCAAAGGAGCGGAGCAGCGGCCGCCGGATCCAGCTTCTCCGACACCCGCAGCACGAAATCCTCGTCCACCACGACCTGGTTCGAGTAGCCGCCGTAGGTCGAGCCGCCCAGGATGGGGTCGGGGCTGTTGTAGGTCAGCGTGAGTGTGTTCAGACAGAACTGTTCCAGCCCTTCCCGGCACTCTGCGCAGTGGCCGCAGGAGTCCACCATGCAGCCGACGCCGACCAGGTCGCCGGCGGCGAAGCGGGTAACCTCGGCGCCCACCTGCTTCACCCGCCCGATGATCTCGTGCCCGGGCACCATGGGGAACATGGACCCGCCCCATTCGTCTCGCGCCTGGTGGAGGTCCGAGTGGCAGACCCCGCAGAAGAGAATGTCAAGGCCGACGTCCTTCGGGCCGAGCGCCCGACGCTCGAACTCGAAAGGCGCTAGCTCCGAGCGAGCGCTCGCGGCGGCATAGCCTCGAGTCGGCAGGCCGCCTGTCAAAGTCGCAGTGCCGGCCGCGGGTGCGTCATGGATATGTGTCACGGAAACTCCTTCCATTCAGGGTGTGATTCGGCTCTGGCAAGCGAGCTCGTCGGCGATCCGCCGTGCGACGGCATCCTTCCCGGCCTCGAGCGCCTTCCAGTAGTCGATCTTGCGACGGACGTAGTCCAGGTGGCGCTGCATGGCCTGCATGCGCCCCTCGAGCGCGCCTTCCTGTTGCTCCAGCAGGGCACGGAGCTCGTGCGCGGCGCTTCGCCCGCGAGCCGCCAGTGTGAAATAGCGGCGCATCTGGTCGAGAGGCATCCCGGTCGCGCGGAGGCAGGCGAGGGTGCTGACCCGGGCCACGTCGTCGGCCGAGTAGCGCCGGTGCCCGCTCGAGTCGTCGCGGCGCACGGCGGTCAAGAGACCGGCCCGCTCGTAGTAGCGCAGCGTGTGCTCGCTCAAGCCCGTGCGCTCCGCCGTCTCCTGGACGGTGAGTCCGTCGCGCGAGGGGCCTGTGGAACTGGGGGTCGCACGGAGTCGGCGTGGTGCGCTGGGCCGTGCAATCGGGGGTCGGGTCTGCGTAGCCATGTGAGCCTATCCTTCCGGCGTCCGTGTGTCGGAACAATTCGCTGACCGCAGTATAGGGAAGTTAGAGCGCTCTAAGTCAAGGACGGGCGGGGTTGCTGGGACGATCCGATATCCACGACCCCCGAGCAGCGCGGGACATCACCCAGGTGGGAGTACACCCTGTTCGCTTCCGTCAACATGATGGTGATGCCTATGCCTGAGACCCCAGAACTGTTGTACCTCTTGGCCGGCGACCCTGCCGAATTCGTGCAGGTCGTGGCGGGAATGCAGCCGGTCGACGTGGGGAGACTCTGCGAGGCCTGCCGTCTCAAGCCGCTGCCCGAGTCGTCACGGCCCTCCCGTTCGACCTGGCGGTGCAGCTGCTCGACGAGTGAAGCGGTTACAAGGGGAGTCACCTCCGCTCCAGGACCGTTTTGGCAACGGTGCAAGCCGGGACCCCGAGACACCACTGGACCTTGGTGGCGGTAGGGAGGTCCAAGGGGGGAATAGGGTTACTTCTTCAGGGCGCCAGAGGTATACTGGCCATGTTTTCCGTCCCCCTCCCCCTTATATCGGCAGTCACAGAGCCCCTGTGCCGTCTGCTGTAGAGCCGCCGTTCGGGCCCCCCGTCGCCCTCGTGATCGACGACGAGGCCTCCCTTCGTGAGCTCGTCAGCCGCATGCTGGAGCCCGAGGTGTGCCGCGTCCTCCACGCCTCGGATGCCGAGGGAGGCCTGCGCGCAATCGAACTGGGCGACCCCCACGTCGACGTGGTTCTTACCGACTTCGTAATGCCGGGTCTCGACGGGCTGGACGTGGTCGAGGTCCTGGCCGAGTACCGGCCGACCGTTCCCGTCGCGATCGTTTCCGCCCACGCCGGTTCCATCTACCAGGTGCAGCGCAGGCTGGGCGGCCAGCTGCGGGTGTTGCAGAAACCGTTTTCGGAGGACGCGGTTCGTTCGTTGACGGTCGGGTTGATCGCCGAAGCGAGCGCGCTCCGGCAGCAGGCGGAGTACCAGCACGCCTATGGCGCCGATGGACGGATCGACCTCGTTTCGGCGGCGTGGGCGATCCATCACTCGCGGCAGCAGAAGTCCTAGGTCTCCCGGACCAGGATCGCTCCACCCTGCCAAACAGATCCCCGATGCTTCCGACTAGCTTGGTCGAATGGGAGACGGCGACCACGCAATAAGCCGGACCGAGCTCCGTGCGCAGCTCGGTGCCCTCGGCGTCGGCGGAGGCGTTCTGCTGGTGCACACGTCTTTCCGCGCCACTCGACCGGTGGAAGGTGGGCCGCTGGGCCTGATCGCGGCGCTCCGTGAGGCGGTGGGTCCTGCGGGGACCCTCGTGATGCCATCGTGGTCGGGAAACGACGACGAGCCGTTCGACCCGAGAACCACGCCGGCATCCTCCGACCTAGGTATCGTGGCGGACCTGTTCTGGCGGCAACCCGGAGTCGAGCGAAGCGAGCACTTCCACGCTTTCGCCGCCATCGGTCCCGAGGCGAAGCGGGTTACGAGCGGACCGCTTCCTCTTCCACCCCATGGCCCTGACAGCCCCGTCGGCCGGGTGCTCGAGCTGGACGGCCAAGTGCTGCTGCTCGGCGTCGGCCACGACGCCGATACGACCTTGCACCTGGCCGAGCTCCTGGCCGGCGTGCCGTACCGGGTACCGAGGTACTGCACGGTCCTCGCCGACGGACGCCCTGTCCGGATGGAATACGGCGAGAACGACCACTGCTGCGCCAGGTTCGCGCTCGCGGACGACTGGCTCCGGGCCCGGGGTCTCCAGTCCGAGGGTCGTGTGGGCCATGCGCACGCGCGGCTGGCCCGCGCGAGAGACATCGTGGACGTCGCGGTGGAGCACCTGGCGCGCGATCCGCTGTTGTTTCTGCACTCGCCGGAGGCGGCCTGCAGCGAGTGCGACGAAGCGCGGCGTAGCACCCTGCCTTAATGCTCAGCCGGTCCCTGTCTGTCGGTGAGGGCTGTCCACGGGCTTCGATTCGGGTGACCCGCGCTGCCGCAGGAAGATCGAAAACACGACCATGGCGGCTATGGACATGAATTCGCTTTGCCAGTTCTGGAAGGATTCGAACCAGAAGCGGGACGTCACCACATACTGAAGCGTGGACAGCGTGGCCTGCCCATGCGCGAGGCGCTCCGCGCTGTACTCGGCCGCGCCCGCCACGGCGTGAATGGAAATACTGATCAGGAAAAGCACCAGGAACGCGATTGACAGTGAGTGCTCGTACAGACTCAGTATCAGCCCCCCTCGGCGTACCGGCCACGGCGTAGGGGGCCCGATCTTCGCGGTACGCGGATCCCGATCGCTCGGCTCGGGCTTGTCAGGGTCCTTGGATTCCGCCGATCCCCGCTGGACGAGGATCGCGGTCAGGACGACGTAGGAGAAGATCTGGAGAAACTCACTTTCCCAATTCTCCGAGGTCGCCTCCCAGAAGTGCGAGCTGCTCAGGTAACTGGCAAAGCCGAGCGGTTGCTCCCCGTGGGTGCGCTGTTCCTCATTGAATTGCCGGTAGCCCGTGAACGCCTGCCCCACCCAGAACGCCAAGAAGAGCGACAGAAGGGCGACGGACAACCCGTTGTCGCGAAGGAATTGCCGCTGCATTGGTGCTCCGAGATTCAGGCGGAATCGGTCCTCCGACTTCTGGGCTCGTCCGGACGGCGCGGCCGACCACCCCGAAACAGGAAGTGGGCGTCGCTTGGCAGCCGGCCTTCGCACGCCCACTTCGGCTCTCCGGTCCTCTGCTGCTCCAGAACCTCCGCCGTCAGCTGTTCAGCGACGTACCAGACACCTGGTACGAGCTTGGGGTACCACTCCCGGTACTCCGCCTTCAGGAGAGCCTCGCGTGGTGCCACTCGACCCCCCTCAGTGTCTAGCCTGGCACAGGACAGTCATGCGATTCGATCCACGTTAGGCTAGGTGGCCACGTCGGAGCGGTGAGCGCGGTCACGGGAGAACGCATAGCGGGATCTGAGTTTAGGCCGATCCGGTGAGCGCTCAGTCGTGACCTGAATCACCCCATGGCTGCGAGGCCGCCGTGTACAATTGTGCATCTTCAACACGGCCGGAGGCCTGAAATGCCGACCCCGACCCCACCTGTTCCCTCGATCCTCGTCGTTGACGACGATCCGAATGTCCGCCTCGTCGCTGCCAGAATTCTCGGAGGATGGGGATTCCGGGTTCGCGAGGCCGAGACTGCCGAAGAGGCTTTCGCGGTCCTGCTATCGGAGCCGGATCGCCCACAGCTCATTCTGATAGACGTAATTCTTCCCGGAGCCGACGGAGTCACTCTCGCGGGGCAGGTGCGCGAGGAGTGGCCCAACCAGCGGGTGCTTTACATGTCGGCCTACCCGGCTGAAATTCTCAGGGCAAGGCGGGTCGAAGGACCCGTGCTCGTGAAGCCGTTCACCCAGGACGAGCTGCTGCGCCAGGTCGAGGCTGCCCTGACCCGAAAGCCTGGCGAGCCCGTCACGGATGCGCCGCACCTGCCGTTCTAGGGTGTAGATCCCTTTCGTCCTCTTCGTGGAGAGGGCCTCGGGACAGCGGGAGCTGTCCAGGAGCCGTCTATGTCCACGCAAGAGGGTCGTCCCACCCCTGCCAGGCCCTCTCCCACGGTCCTCGTCGTCGAGGACGAGGCCCTGGCCCGAGTCGAGATCTCTCGCATGGTGAGGGGGCTGGGCTATCAGGTTCGCACCGCCCGCAACGGCCGCGAGGCTCTGCAGCATATCGCACAGCATCCGGGTGAAATCCGACTGATTCTGACGGATGTCGTCATGCCCCACATGGACGGCGGAGAGCTGGCCGAGCGGGTTCGCGACTTTGCGCCCGCAATCCCGACCGTCCTCATGTCGGACCTGCTCGACGACACCGCGGGGGAGATCGTGTCCGCGTACCCGGAGACTCCCTTTCTCAGGAAGCCTTTCAGCTTCTCCGAGCTCTACGCGACCCTCAATTGGCTCGTCGGCCCTCCCGGAGTGCCCCCGTGGCCCAAACCAGGCAAACCGGCATTTCACCGCGACCGCGAGCCACGGCGCTGAAGGGAGTTCAAATGGGCTACTGGAAGCGGGAATACACCGAGCGAAAGACCGTGAAGCCGCTGTTCCGGCGTGATGCAAAGCCGGTGGGTGAGGAGGATTGCGAAGCCGCGGAGGCCGGACCTCCGACGACCGACGCTGAAGGCGGCGACTCCGCTGGGTCCGGGCACAAGCCCGAGGGCACGACTTAGGCCGTGCTGGTCTGGCGGGCAGGACCCTGCCTTTCTATGCTTGTCCTTCCGGTGTTCGTCTCGTGATCGACAGGAGCTTCCGATGGCGGCGGTCCTCCAGTGACACCTCCCCGTGGCCGGCAGGCCCGGCTGAAAGCGGAGCACGCCTATCTCTACCCGGGGATCGAGGCGTCGAGCTGGATGCCGGTCGAGACCCTCATCCACCGCGTCGTGACCCTGCTCTACGGAGACCCCTCGAAGTCCGGGGTCATCACCGGCGAGCGGCTGCTGCGGGAAGACCACTTCGAGTTCCGGGGCCAGTCGTCGCGGCCGACCGGTTGGCCGACCTCGCTCAGCCGCATGAGCGACGCGGCAGCGAAGCCGCCTGGTAAGGACGGGAGCGGGAAGTCCGCATGACCGATCGGGACGCGACGATGTCGGTCGCGCGGGCCAACCTTTTCGCCGTGGCCTGGCTCCCCGTCTCCGCCGTCCTTACCCTCGGCCCTTTCATCTTGCTGTGGGGCTCTGATGGTCTCGCATCGGCCATCCCCGCCGCAACGGACCTGCGCCTCGCCATTCCACTCCTGGTCGTGAGCCTCCTGGTGCACGAGTCGCTGCACGCCGTCGGTTTTCGACTCTTCGGCCGGGCGCCGCGGCAGGCCGTCCGGATCGGATTCCAGCGCCGCACCCTCACACCTTTCGCCAACTGCACCACACCGGTCCCGGCGAGCGCCTACCGCGCCACCGCGCTGGTGCCTGGAGCGGTGCTGGGAGCATTGCCGGCCCTTGTCGGCTGCCTGGTGGGCTCGGGCGGGATGGTGCTGTACGGATGGGCAATGCTGGCTGTCGCGGGTGGCGACCTCGCCGCGGTGTGGGCCATCCGCGAGGTGCCCAGCGGCACGCTGGTCCTCGATCATCCCAGCCGGGTCGGCTGCCAGGTGACGGAGCAGCCGGCCGGCTAGGACCCGTCACCCGCGCGGCCGCCCGATGGTGAAGTGGAATGTCGCGCCCTGCCCGACCATGCCTTCCGCCCAGGCCTTGCCCCCGTGCCGGTGAATGATGCGCTGGACGGTGGCCAGTCCGATGCCGGACCCCGGGAACTCGCTCGCGAGATGGAGCCGCTGGAACGGCCCGAACAGCCGGTCCACGTAGGTCATGTCGAACCCGGCACCGTTGTCCCGGACGAAGTAGGTGGGCTCGCCTCCCATCTGGCTCATCCCGAACTCGATCTTCGCCTCGGCCTGCTTGGCCGTGAACTTCCAGGCGTTCTCCAGCAGATTTTCCATCGCGATCCTGAGTAGCTGGCCGTCGCCGACGACGATGACGCCCGGGCGCACCTTGATCTCGACCCGGCGGTCGGGCTCCAGCTCCCGCACGCGGTCGAGCAGCAAGGTCACGAGCGAACTCAGGTCCACTTCCTGCTCCCGCAGCTCGGCCCGCGTGACCTTGGAGAGGTAGAGCACGTCGTCGATCAGCTGGGCCATCTCCCGGCTGGATTGCCGGACCCGCTCGAGAAACTTCCGCCCGGTGTCGTCGAGCCGCTCCGCCTGACTGTCCACCACGGCCTTGGAGTAACTGTCGATCCGCCGGAGGGGGGCACGGAGGTCGTGCGAGACGGCGTAGCTGAAGCTCTCCAACTCGCGATTCTTGTGCTCCAGATCGCGGACCAGCTCCGCCTGCTCGGCAGCCAGCTGCCGGGCGGCCTGCTCGCTGGCCCGTAACATTTGCGTCTGCCGCCGCAGCAGCTCCGTCTTCTTGGCGAGCTCCACGAAGACAGCGACCTTGGAGCGCACGAATTCCGGCACTACCGGCTTCACCAGGTAGTCCACCGCCCCGACGCTGTACCCCCGTACCGCCTGCGTATGGCTCTTGTCGGCAGCGGTGAGGAAGATGATCGGGGTGTGCCGGGACTTGTCGCGCTGCCGGATGAGCGACGCGGTCTCGAAGCCATCCATGTCCGGCATCTTCACGTCCAGCAGGATGACGGCGAATTCGTGGGTAAGGAGCCACTTCAGCGCCTCGCGGCCGGATTCCGCCCGGATCAGGTTCTGGCCGAGGCCCTGAAGCATCGCCTCGAGTGCGACGAGGTTGGCCGGCTGGTCATCCACCAGCAGGATGTTGACCCGGTCGTCCGCGGGACGGCCCGCCCCGGACGGATCGGGCTGTGCGCTCGAGGCGTCGGGGAGAGTGACCTGCGGACTCGCTTCGCTCACCGGTAGAGCCATACCCGCAGCAGCGAGACGAGCTGATCCATATCCACCGGCTTGGCGATGTAGTCCGAGGCGCCGGCCTCGATGCACTTCTCGCGGTCTCCCTTCATCGCTTTGGCGGTCACCGCGATGATGGGCAGGTTGCGGAACCGGGGTTTCTCGCGAATCGCCCGCATCGTCTCGTAGCCATCCATCTCGGGCATCATCACGTCCATCAGCACGGCTTCGACGTCCGGCGTCTCCTGCAGCCGGGTGATGCCTTCCCGGCCGCTCTCGGCATACACGACTTTCATCTGGCTCCGCTCCAGGAAAGTCGTGAGCGCGAAGATGTTCCGGACGTCGTCGTCCACGATGAGCACCTTGCGGCCGGCCAGCGTCGGGTCGCTTCGGTGGAGCTGCTCCAGCATCCGCCGCTTCCCTTCCGGAAGATTGGCGGTGACCCGGTGGAGGAAGAGCGCGGTCTCGTCCAGCAACCGCTCCGGCGAGCGCGCGTCCTTGATGACGACCGACTCCGCCAACCGCTTCAGCTCGGCCTCCTCCCGCTTGGTGAGCTGCTTGCCGGTATAGATGATCGTCGGAAGCTTGCGCAGGCCGATCTCACTCTTGACCCGGGTCACCAGCTGGAACCCGGTCATGTCCGGCAGGCCGAGGTCCAGGACCATGCAGTCGAAGCGGTCCGTCTGCAGGGCCTCGAGTGCCTCCTCGCCGGTGGCCACCGTCGTGGTGTGAACGTCCTCGCTCCCGATCAGCTCGACGATGCTCTGCCGCGCCGCCTCGTCGTCTTCCACCACGAGCAGCCGCTTCACAGGCCGGTCCACGAACTCGTGCAGCGTTGTGAGCGCGTCCGATAGCGACTCCTTCGTGGCCGGCTTGGTCAGGAAGTCGATCGCGCCGAGCCGGAGGCCGCGCTGCCAGTTCTCCTCGACCGAGATGATGTGCACCGGGATGTGCCGGGTGCTCGGATCGTGCTTGAGCCGGTCGAGGATCGTCCATCCGTCCGCGTCGGGCAGGCGGAGGTCGAGGGTGACGGCGGTGGGCTGATACTCGCGCGCCATGGCCAGCGCGCGGTCCGCGCGCTGGGCCACCAGTCCCTTGAACCCGCGGTCCCGGGCCAGGTCCAGGAGGATCTGGGCGAAGTTGGGATCGTCCTCCGCGATGAGGAGGATGCGGTCGCCCGTGTGGATGTTGCTCCGGTCGTCGGCCACCTCCCGCTCGACCACCGGGGCGAGCATCACCCGCGAGGCCGCCGTCTGGACGACCTTCACGCCGTCGCCCGAGCTGCCCGCGCTCGACTCATCCTGGGGCGAAGCCGTCGGTGCCTGGACCGGCTGGCTGGGATAGATGACCGGGAGATACAGGGTGAAGGTGCTACCCTGCCCTGGAGTGCTCTCGATCCGGATCTCGCCGCCCAGCAGTCGGGTGATCTGACGGCTGATGGAGAGGCCGAGTCCCGTTCCGCCGTACTTCCGGCTGGTGCCCGTGTCCCCCTGCTGGAAGGCCTCGAAGATGACGCCGTGCTTCTCCTTGGGGATACCGATGCCGGTGTCGCTCACCGAGAACGCGACCACGGCGTTCGCCGCGTTGAGCAGCTCCTGCTCCGGATTCCAGCCGCCCTTCGCGAGCGAGGCCTTGAGCGAGACCGAGCCGCGGTCGGTGAACTTGAACGCGTTGGAAAGCAGGTTCTTGAGCACCTGCTGCAGCCGCTTGCTGTCCGTCTGCAGCCCAGGCGGCAGTGCGGGATCCACCTCGACCTGGAACTCCAGGCTCTTGAGGTCGGCGACCTGGCGGAAGGTGCTGTCTACGAACTTCCGCACCTCGGCGAAGGGCACCGTAGTGATGTCCACCGCCATGGTGCCGGACTCGATCTTCGACAGGTCCAGGATGTCGTTGATCAGGTCGAGCAGGTCCGAGCCCGAGCTGTGAATCGTCTGGGCGAAGCCGACCTGCTTGGTCGTGAGATTGCCGTCCGCGTTCTCGGTGAGGATCTGCGACAGGATCAGCAGACTGTTGAGCGGCGTGCGGAGCTCGTGCGACATGTTGGCCAGGAACTCCGACTTGTACTTGGAGATGAGGGCGAGCTGCTCCGCCTTTTCCTCCAGCGCCACCTTGGCCTGCTCCACTTCCTTGTTCTTCTGCTCCACCTCGGCCTTCTGGCCGGCGAGCAGGTGCGCCTTCACCTCGAGCTCGGCGTTGGTGGACTGCAGCTCGTCCTGCTGTTTCCGGAGCAGCTCCTCGGACTTCTGCAGCGAGCGGGTCTGCTGCTCCAGCCGCTTGTTGGTCTCGGTGAGCGCCTCCTGCTGGCTCTGCAGGCTCTCGGTGAGCGCCTGAGACTGCTTGAGCAGCTCCTCGGTGCGCATGTTGGCGGCGATCGTGTTGAGCACGATGCCGATGCTCTCCGCCAACTGCTCGAGGAAAGTGAGCCGGATCTCGTCGAACTCGTCGAAGGTCGCGAGCTCGAGCACGGCCTTGGTCTCACCTTCGAACAGTACCGGGAGCACGACGATGCTCCGCGGGGGCGCCTCGCCGAGGCCAGAGCTGACCTGGATGTAGTCGCTCGGCAGCCGGCTCACGGCCAGCATGCGCCGGCCGACCGCGCACTGGCCCACCAAGCCCTCGCCCATCTTGAACTCGCGCGAGATGTAGTTGCGATCCTTGTACGCATAGCTGGAGAGCAGCTTGAGCGTCGGCTCGTCGGTGGAATTGTCCACCACATAGAACACGCCGTGGTGCGCCGCGACCAGCGGGGCGAGGTCCGAGAGAATGAGCTGCGACACGGCCGCGAGGTCGCGCTGACCCTGCAGCATCCGGCTGAACTTCGCCAGGTTGGTCTTGAGCCAGTCCTGCTCCATGTTCTTCCGCGTCGAGTCGCGGAGATTCCGGATCATCTCGTTGATGTTGTCCTTGAGCTCGGCCACCTCACCGAGCGCCTCGACCGCGATCGAGCGGGTGAGGTCGCCTTTCGCCACCGCGGTTGCCACATCCGCGATGGCGCGGACCTGGGTCGTCAGGTTGGCGGCGAGCTGATTGACGTTGGCCGTGAGGTCGCGCCACACGCCGGCGGCGCCCGGCACGCGGGCCTGGCCGCCCAGCTTGCCATCCACGCCGACCTCGCGGGCCACGTTGGTCACCTGGTCGGCAAAGGTGGCGAGCGTGTTGGTCATGCCGTTGATCGTGTCGGCCAGGGTGGCGATCTCGCCCTTCACCTCCACGCGGAGCTGCTGGCGCAGGTCGCCATTCGCGACTGCTGTCACCACCTTCGCGATGCCGCGCACCTGTGAAGTCAGGTTGCTCGCCATCGAGTTCACGTTGTCGGTGAGGTCCTTCCAGACGCCCGCGACGCCGACCACCTGGGCCTGCCCGCCGAGCTTGCCCTCGGTACCCACCTCGCGCGCCACGCGCGTCACTTCAGAGGCGAACGAGTTGAGCTGGTCCACCATCGTGTTGATGGTGTTCTTGAGCTCCAGGATCTCGCCCTGCACGTCCACCGTGATCTTCTTGTTGAGCTCGCCGCGGGCCACCGCCGTCGTGACGTCCGCAATGTTGCGGACCTGGGCCGTCAGGTTGCCGGCCATGTAGTTCACGTTGTCGGTGAGATCCTTCCACGTGCCGGCCACGCCTTTCACGTAGGCCTGGCCCCCCAGCTTGCCTTCGGTGCCCACCTCGCGGGCCACACGCGTCACCTCGGAGGCGAAGGAATTGAGCTGGTCCACCATCGTGTTGATGGTGTTCTTGAGCTCCAGGATCTCGCCGCGAACGTCCACCGTGATCTTCTTCGACAGGTCCCCGTTCGCGACGGCCGTCGTGACCTCGGCGATGTTGCGCACCTGTGCCGTGAGGTTGCCGCCCATCGAGTTCACGTTGTCGGTGAGGTCCTTCCACACGCCGGCCACACCGGTCACCTGCGCCTGGCCGCCGAGCTTCCCTTCCGTGCCGACTTCGCGCGCCACACGCGTCACTTCCGACGCGAAGGAGTTGAGCTGGTCCACCATCGTGTTGATGGTGTTCTTGAGCTCGAGAATCTCGCCCTTCACGTCCACGGTGATCTTCTTGTTGAGCTCACCGCGCGCCACTGCCGTCGTCACTTCGGCGATGTTGCGGACCTGAGACGTCAGGTTGCCGGCCATCGAGTTCACGTTGTCCGTCAGGTCCTTCCAGGTACCGCCGACGCCGCGCACCTGAGCCTGCCCGCCCAGCTTACCTTCGGTGCCGACCTCTCGGGCGACGCGAGTGACTTCGGAGGCGAACGAGTTGAGCTGGTCCACCATCGTGTTGATGGTGTTCTTGAGCTCGAGGATCTCGCCTTTCACATCCACGGTGATCTTCTTCGACAGGTCGCCATTCGCGACGGCCGTCGTGACTTCGGCGATGTTGCGCACCTGGCCGGTGAGGTTACCGGCCATCGAGTTCACGCTGTCGGTGAGGTCCTTCCACGTGCCGCCGACGCCGCGCACCCGGGCCTGGCCGCCGAGCTTGCCCTCGGTACCGACTTCGCGGGCCACGCGAGTCACTTCCGAAGCGAAGGAGCTGAGCTGGTCCACCATCGTGTTGATGGTGTTCTTGAGCTCCAGGATCTCGCCCTGCACGTCCACCGTGATCTTCTTGTTGAGCTCACCGCGCGCGACGGCCGTCGTCACTTCGGCGATGTTGCGGACCTGGGCGGTCAGGTTGCTCGCCATCGAGTTCACGTTGTCGGTGAGGTCTTTCCAGGTACCGCCGACGCCGGCGACTCGCGCCTGACCGCCGAGCTTGCCCTCGGTGCCGACCTCTCTGGCGACACGCGTCACTTCGGATGCGAAGGAGCTGAGCTGGTCCACCATCGTGTTGATGGTGTTCTTGAGCTCCAGGATCTCGCCCTGCACGTCGACGGTGATCTTCTTCGACAGGTCGCCATTCGCCACCGCCGTCGTCACGTCGGCGATGTTGCGGACCTGCGCCGTCAGGTTGCTCGCCATCCAGTTGACGTTGTCCGTCAGGTCTTTCCAGGTACCGCCGACGCCGGCAACGCGCGCCTGGCCACCGAGCTTGCCCTCGGTGCCGACTTCGCGCGCCACACGGGTCACTTCCGCCGCGAAGGAGCTCAGCTGGTCCACCATCGTGTTGATGGTGTTCTTGAGCTCCAGGATCTCGCCTTGCACGTCGACGGTGATCTTCTTCGACAGGTCACCGTTGGCCACGGCCGTCGTGACTTCGGCGATGTTGCGGACCTGGCCGGTGAGGTTGCTGGCCATCCAGTTGACGTTGTCGGTGAGGTCCTTCCAGGTACCGCCGACGCCGCGCACCTGGGCCTGGCCGCCCAGCTTGCCTTCCGTGCCAACTTCGCGCGCCACACGGGTGACTTCGGAGGCGAAGGAGTTGAGCTGGTCGACCATCGTGTTGATGGTGTTCTTGAGCTCCAGAATCTCGCCCTTCACGTCCACCGTGATCTTCTTCGAGAGGTCTCCATTGGCGACCGCGGTGGTCACGTCAGCGATGTTGCGGACCTGCGCGGTGAGGTTGCCGGCCATGCTGTTGACGCTGTCCGTCAGGTCCTTCCAGGTGCCGCCGACGCCCTTCACCTGCGCCTGCCCGCCGAGCTTGCCTTCCGTCCCGACTTCGCGCGCCACACGGGTGACCTCGGAGGCGAACGAGTTGAGCTGGTCCACCATCGTGTTGATGGTGTTCTTGAGCTCCAGGATCTCGCCCTTCACGTCCACCGTGATCTTCTTGTTGAGCTCGCCGCGGGCCACCGCCGTCGTGACTTCGGCGATGTTGCGGACCTGCGCGGTGAGGTTGCCCGCCATCGAGTTCACGTTGTCGGTGAGATCCTTCCACGTGCCGGCCACGCCCTTCACCCGCGCCTGCCCGCCGAGCTTACCTTCGGTACCGACCTCGCGCGCCACGCGGGTGACCTCGGAAGCGAACGAGCTCAGCTGGTCCACCATCGAGTTCACCGTCTTGCCGATGCGGAGGAACTCGCCCATCAGCGGACGGCCCTCGATGTCCAGCGACATGGCCTGGGAGAGGTCGCCCTTCGCGACCGCGCCCAGCACCCGGGCCACTTCGCTGGTCGGCTGGACCAGATCGACGATCAGGGTGTTCACCGAGCTGACCGAGGCCGCCCACGAGCCGGCCGCGCCGGTGAGGTTGGCCCGCTGGGTGATTCTTCCCTCCTTGCCCACCGCCAGGCTGACGCGCTCGAATTCCCGAGCCATGCCCTGGTTGAGCTCGATGATCTCGTTGAGCAGGTCGGCCACTTTCCCCGCCTGACCGGTCCGGGTCGGGCGCATTCTGACGGAGAAGTCACCCTTCCGGACGGCCGTCAGGACGGTCAGCAGCTCATCGAGTTCGAGAGTGTCGGAATCAGGGGCAGGGGCAATGCGAGAAGGGGCGCTGCGCTTGGTCTTGGTCTTGCGACCATTGCCGGGCGAATGGGCCGCCATGAGGACTCCGTGCGATGCAGCGAGCGAAAAAGGAGAAGTGGTTCATATAGTGGCGCCTCGCCTCCACACCGCTGTGATTGGCCTCACAAGTGCTTAGGCGCCTTGACAGTACCACTATTACTGTAACACTTCAACGTGGTTTACGAGACCCCGTCGGCCACCACCAGCCACGGTCTGCATGCAGCCTGCCCCGCTACGAATTCTGATTCTGGAAGACGTCCCCATGGACGCCGAGCTCGTGGAATACGAGCTCAGCCGGGCGAGCGTGGACTTCGACGCGCGGCGAGTGGACACGCGCGACGCGTTCGAGCGGCAGCTTGCAGAATTCCAGCCGGACATCATCCTCTCCGACTATACCCTGCCGAGATTCGACGGCATGTCCGCCCTCTCCGTCGCGCGCGAGCGAGCGCCGGACGTGCCCTTCCTCATCGTGACCGGCTCGGTGAATGAAGAGACGGCTGTCGGATGCATGAAGGCGGGGGCCACCGACTATCTGCTCAAGAGCAACCTGGCCCGGATCGGACCGGCGATCGAGGGTGCCCTGGCCCGGGTGCGGTCCCGCACCGAAAAGTCGCGCGCCGAGGAAGCCCTGCAGCGGTCCGAGGCCAATCTCCGGGCGATCTTCAACAACAGCCTCCAGGCGTTCGTGCTGGTCGACCGCGACGGCCGGATCAAGGCCCTGAATCGCATCGCCGAGGAGTGGGGAGCCCTGATCCTCGGTCGCCGGGTGCGGGAGGGTGAGCGGATCGAGGAATTCATCCCCGACGCGGCCGAGGCCTTCCGCGATGCCCTGGCCGGCGAAGCGCGCACTACGGAGCGGTGCCTCGGCGGCCGCGACGGCGTCGAGCGATGGTTCGAGACCACCCACGCGCCGGTCGTGGACGAGCGAGGCCAGATCATCGGCGTCTGCCTCAATGCCCAGGACGTGAGCGAGCGCAGGCAGAGCGAGCGAGCCCTCCGGGAGAGCGAGGCCCGCTACCGGGACCTGTTCGACAACGCCAGCGATCTCGTGTGCACGACCTCGCCCGACGGGGAGTTCCTGTACGTGAACCGGGCGTGGCACGACGTGATCGGCTACACCGACGCCGACCTGGCCGGCCGCCGGCTGCTCGATATCGTGCACAGCGGAAGCCAGGAGCGCTACGACGAGCTTCACGCGCGCGCCCTCGCCGGCGAGACCCTGACCCATGCCGAGCTGACGTTCGTGACGAGCGAAGGCATCCCCGTCACCGTCGAGGGCAACATCAGCGCCACGTTCCGGGACGGCGTCCCGGTGATGCTGCGCGGGATCTATCGCGACATCACCGAGCGCAAGCGGATCGAGGACCAGCTTCGCCGCGCGGAGCGGATGCAGGCCGCCGGCCGCCTTGCCGGCGGCGTCGCCCACGAAGTCAACAACATGATGACCGGGGTCATCGGATTCAGCGAGTTTCTGCTGCGTGGGCTCGATCCCGAGGATCCCCGCCGCGGGGAGGTTCGCGAGATCATCAAGGCCGGCACCCGGGCGGCCGACATCACCCGGCAGCTCCTCGCCTTCACCCGCCAGCAGTTCATGCGCGCGGAGCTCCTCGACATCAACGAGGTGATCGCCGGGATGGAGAAGCTGCTCCGCCGATCCCTGGGCGAGAACCACGAGCTCGAGCTTCGACTGGGCGAGGATGTCGGCGACATCCGGGCCGATCGGGGTCAGCTCGAGCAGGTCCTCCTCAACCTAGTGCTCAACGCGCGCGACGCGATCGCCGGCAGCGGCCGGGTCGTGATCGCCACCGGCCGCGCCACCCAGGAGCAGGTCCAGGCTGCCCGGCACATCGAAGTGGATGTGCCGGGGGAGTCCTATGCCCAGTTGTCGGTGAGCGACACCGGATGCGGGATGGATGCCGAGGTCCAGGCGCGGATCTTCGAGCCGTTCTTCACGACCAAGGGCGTCGGCCAGGGTACCGGGCTCGGCCTTTCAACCGTGTACGGCATCGTGAAGCAGAGCGGTGGATTCGTCTGGGTCCAGAGCGAGCTAGGCAAGGGCAGCACCTTCAGCGTCTACCTCCCGCACGCCGCCGTCGAGGACCGGCCGCTGCTGCAGCAGGACACGATGACCGACTCGGAGGGCGGGACGGAGACGATTCTCGTCGTCGAGGACGAGGAAGTGGTGCGCGAACTCGCCTGCCGGGGGCTCAGGGAGAAGGGATATACCGTGCTAGAGGCGCAGAACGGGGCCAAGGCGCTCGAGCTTCTCGCCGACCGCTCCCGGCCCATCGATCTCGTACTCTCCGATGTCGTGATGCCTGAGCTCGGCGGGCGCGACCTGGGGCACGAGCTCGCGCGACGCGAGCCGGACCTCCCGATTCTCTACATGTCCGGCTACACCGGCGACGACGTGATTCAGCGGGGCCTGCTCGATCCCGAGGCGCCGTTCCAGCAGAAACCGTTCAGTCCGGAAGGGCTCGCGAGGAAGGTTCGGGAGATGCTCGACAGCCGGAAGGGGCAGAGCTAGGCGATCGCTTCCGAGTCCTCCGAGGGCCGCGCCTCCTGGGGTGGCGGGGTAGGACGAAACTCGAGATGCTCGGCCCGAATTATTACGTAGCCGCGCGGCGTCGCGAGGCGAGTCAGTCGCTCGCCGGCCATGTTCACCATGCGCTGCGTGACTCCCGGGAAGATCGGAGCGACATCGTACCACCTCGAGGCGCTCAGGTCGGGATATTTGCGCTGATGCTCGGACCTGACGCGGGCCTGGACCCCGGCCATCACATCTCCTCTGCAGGGATGCGACCAATTTAATACATCAGCTTCGGCGGCTCAGGCCCGGAGGCCGCGGAAGAATGCCCGCACGGACCGGGCCAGCAGATCGGGCTCTTCCCACGCCGCGAAGTGCCCGCCGCTCGGCATCTTCTCCCAGGTTCGCACGTCATAGCCCCGCTCCGCCCACTCGCGCGGAGGACTCGCCGGCGTTTCGGCCGGAAAGACCGCCATTCCCATCGGGACCGGAACGCGCTCGCCCCGCGCCAGGCGGAGCGGGTTTCGGCTCGCCTCGCGGTACAGTCGCATGGACGAGCCGATCGTTCCGGTCACCCAGTAGAGCGTGATCATCGCGAGCACTTCGTCGCGGCTGAAGCGGCGGGAGAGGTCGCCGCCACAGTCGGACCAGTCCCGGAACTTCTCGACCATCCACGCGGCAAGACCCACCGGTGAGTCGTGCAGCGCATAGGCTGCCGTGAGCGGCTTGGTCCGCTGGAGGTGGGCGTAGGCGCCCTCTTCCTCGAGCCAGCGGTCACGCCCCGCGAGAAACGCCTTCTCCTCGGCGGAGAGCACCGGGCCGTCATCCAACCAGGGAGTGTAGGACCCCGGGAGATAGTTGAGATGGATTCCGGCCATCGCCTCCGGCCGAAGCATGGCCATCCGGGTCGCCACCGTCGCGCCCCAGTCGCCGCCTTGCGCGCCGAACCGCCGGTAGCCCAGCCCATCGGTCATCAGCTCGAGCCACAACCTCGCCACCCCGGCGGGATCCAGGCCGGGGCGCCGAGGTGGGTCGGAGAATCCGTAGCCGGGGAGCGAAGGCACGACGACGTCGAAGGAGTCGAGTGTGTCCCCGCCATACGAGGCCGGGTCGGTCAGCCGGGGAATCAGCTCGAGCATCTCGAGCACCGAGCCGGGCCAGCCGTGCGTGATGATCAGCGGGAGCGGATTCGGTCCCTTGCCCCGAGCGTGAATGAAGTGGATCCCCAGTCCGCTTATCTCGGCACGGAATTGGGGATGACTGTTGAGGCGAGCCTCCTCTCGGCGCCAGTCGAACCCGTTGGTCCAGTGAGCGACGAGTTCCTCGAGGTACACCCTGTCCGCACCCTCCGACCATGGCTCCGTGTCGGCCCATTCGACCCAGCGGGTTCCCGAGAGCCGTGCCCTCAGGTCGTCGAGTCTCTCCTGGCCAACGGCCGCTTCAAACGGCTCGATGCGCATTGCCGGCCCGCGCCGCCTTCGGCCGCATCACCGACCACAACCGGTTGCCGATCATTGCGTACGCGTCGATCAACGCCTTGGTGAGTGCTGAGTTGCCCTCATACATACCGCCTCCTGGCCTCTACCTAACCATCATATTACACTTTGATGGTCGTAAGATGCGACCACAGGTGTAACCTGTCAAGCTATGATCGCTGGTTATGAACGGAGGGCACAGGATGGCAGGTTCCCAGCGAGGGCAGTTCGAGTGGGTCGGAGGGAGCACCGTGCTCGATTTCACCAATACAGTCACCTGGGCACCCTCCGGTCTCGAGAACGAGCGGCTCAACGACTACGTGGATCTGGTGGACTGGGCCCAGGCAGCGGGTGTTCTCTCCGAAGTGGAGGGCGACCGACTGAAGACCTTGGCCGCGGCATCGCCGGCCAGGGCGGGGGAAGCGATCGGGCAGGCGCGCCAGTTGCGCGAGGTGCTCCACGACGTGCTCCTGTCGGTGTCCAGTGGTCGGACCCCGTCGGCCCAGGTCGTGGCCCGCCTCGACGCGGCACTCGCGAAAGCGCTCTCGAGGCTCACGCTTCGCCCCGAAGGCGACAAGTGGGTCTGGGGTTGGAGACATCCCGACGATGACGAACTCACGGACCTCCTCCACCCGATGGCGTGGGAGGCGGCCCAACTCCTCGCCTCGGAGGAGCGCCAATACCTGAAGCACTGCGCCGCGGACGACTGCGGCTGGCTGTTTCTCGACCGCAGCCGGAACCACGCCCGACGCTGGTGCGACATGAAGGTCTGCGGGAACAATGCGAAGGCCCGCCGCTACTACCACCGGCACAAGGAGCCGGCCGAGTCTTGACGGGTTGGGGCAGGTCTGCTTAGAGTGTAAGCGATTGGATGTTCGTGGCATCCATCGCCCACCTCAAGTAGACTGTCAAACCAGATGCCCAGTCCCAAGGAAGCGCAGCCGGTCGTGGCCGGTTCCGCCAACTGCCTCGTTGTGGATGACGAGCCCGGGGTTCGACGGTCCCTGGTCCGTATGCTCCAGGCACAGGGGTTTACCTGCTTCGAGGCCGGCACCGGGATCGAGGCCCTGGACGTGCTGGACAGGATCCATGGCGTCCAGCTCATCGTCTCGGACATGCGCATGCCCGAGCTCGACGGTATGGGTCTCCTCGAGGCGGTGCGTCAGGAATACCCCGAGACCGCGGTCATCCTGCTGAGCGGGATGAGCGAGACCACCATCGCGGTCGATTGCCTGCACCGTGGCGCCGCGGATTTCCTCCTCAAACCGATCTCCATGAACGAGCTCCAGGCGCGGGTGGCGCGGGTGCTGGAGAAGCGCGCGCTCGTCCTGGAAAACCGGTACTACCAGGAGAATCTCGAGCGGCAGGTGCAGGAGCAGGCGCAACGGATCCAGGAGCTGTTCCTGCAGGGTGTGCAGATGCTGGCCCGCGCTCTGGAGGCGAAGGACGCCTACACCCGCGGGCACTCGATTCGGGTGAGTCAGTACGCCGTGGGGACGGCCCGGCGCCTGGGGTTCCGCGATGGGCCGCTGGACTCGATTCGATTGGGTGGAGAGCTGCACGACATCGGGAAGATCGGCACGCGGGAATCCGTGCTCCACAAGGCGGGGTCGCTGACCGCGGAGGAGTTCCGCCAGATCACGGAGCATCCGCTCCTCGGTGAGCGCATGCTGTCGCCGCTGGCGCACGAGCGGCCGGAGATCGTGCGGATCGTGCGCTTCCATCACGAGCGCCTGGACGGCCGCGGCTTCCCCGACGGCCTCCGCGGCGAAAACATTCCGATCGAGGCGCGGATAGTGGCCGTCGCCGACAGCTTCGACGCGATCACCACGCGCCGTCCCTACCGCGAATCCCGGTCGCCCGAGGCTGCCGTGGACGAGCTGCGTCGGGTGGCGGGGACGCAGCTCGATCCGGAGGCCGTCGAGGCCTTCGTCGAGGCGTTCCCCAACCCGGCGACGCTGCCGTTGTCCGCGTAAGCCTACAACACTCCTCGCCGCTTCAGGGCGTGGTAGCGCTCCACCACGGCGGCCCCCGCTGATGCGGGCGACACGTCGAGCACGATCACCCCGCGAGCCCGCATCTCCGCCAAGGCCGCATCCCGGGCATTGAGCAGCTCTTCCGCTGCCGCACGCTCGAACGCCGCCGTCTGTGTCGTGGGACGAACCCCTGCGAGCGCCTCCAGCGCCGGATCCCGCAGCGTGACGGCCAGCGGCAGGTGCCGGGGCCGGAGCGTTGTCGTGTGCGCCACGAGAGCATCGCTGGCGGTCCGGTCCACCACATCGGTGAACAGTACCGTCAACGCCCGCTTCCTGTTTTTCGCCGCCAGATGCCGGAACGCGGCAGGGTAGTCCGACTCCACCAGCCGTCCTTCCGCCGCAGCAAGCCCCTCCAACACCGCGCGGAGAGCCCTACGGCCTCTCGCCGGCGCGACGTAGCGCTGAATCGTATCGGCGAAGACCATGAGCCCGATGTTGTCGTCGTGCTCCGCCGCAGCATACGCCAGCTGCAGCGCGGCAGAGATGACCGCCTCGAGCCGCGGTACGCCGTCGATCTCCGCGGTGAGCAGTCGTCCGGCATCGATGACGATGAGGACCTGCTGCCGGCGCTCGTCCTCGTACTGTCGGGCGATCGGCTTGCCGCGGCGAGCGGTGGCTTTCCAGTCGATGATCCGGGTGTCGTCGCCGGGGACCCACTCCCTGAGACCTTCGAACAACCGGCCCTCACCCGGCCGCCGGACATTGCGGAGCCCGGCCTCCCGCCGCCGGGCTGAATTGATCGGAAGGGCTCTGAGCGACGCGGCGAGGAGATTCGGATAGACCGTCGCGGTCCAGGGGAGCTCCAGTCGGCCCTGTCGCCAGGAGAGACCCCAGGGACCCTCGACCCTGACGTCGAGGGTCCCTCCCTTCCCTACACCCCGCCGCACCGGACGCAGCTCGAGTCGCTCTTCGATCTCCATCGACGGCGGCACCTCGAGCAGCCGTTCCGGCGAGTCGGCCCCGCCCAGGGGCTCGGGCAGGTGTTCCCTCACGAGGATTCTCAGGCGCCTTCGGCCTCGATGCCGCCAGCGATAGCGCACAGGGAGGGTCCGGCCGACCGAGAACGCCGCCGGCGCCTCCCGGGAGACATCGATCACCCGTGGCGCCGGCGCGAGAGCCATGTCCGCGAGTAGCGCGCCGATCCAGAGGAGATCGAGCAGCACCAGCAGCGCCGCCGCCCAGGGCCACCACACGGCCAACGGGGCCATCAACGCCAGACCTGCCGCGATCGTGAGCCAGCGCTTCGAGGGAAGCCGCATCAGCGCGGCGCCTCGATCTTCTCGATGATTCCCTGCAACGCGAGATCCGGGGACACACCTTCCAACTCGAGCTCGGGCGCCACCGCGACCCGGTGGCGCAGCACCGCCGGCGCCAGGGACTTCACGTCGTCTGGAACGACGTAGTCCCGCCCGTCGAGCAGTGCCGAGGCCTGCGCCATCTTGAGCAGTGCAATGCTCCCGCGGGGCGAGGCGCCCAGGGTGAGTACCGGCGCGCTCCGAGTCGCCCGCACGATGGCGGTGATGTATTCGACCAGGCTCGGCTCGACCCGCACCCGCCGGCAGGACTCGCGGAGTGATGCGAGCGAGGCCGTGTCCGCGACCTGTTGCACACCGTAGCTCGCCGGCTGGTCCGCCTCGAAGCCATCCAGCACTCGGCCCAGAATTCCCTGTTCGATCCGCTCCTCCGGATACCCGACGACGACCTTGGCCAGAAAGCGGTCGAGCTCGGCTTCGGGCAGCGGGTAGGTGCCTTCGAACTCGATCGGGTTCTGGGTCGCGAAGACCGTGAACCCGTCGGGCAGCGGATGCGAAACACCGTCCACCGTCACTCGCCGCTCCTGCATGGCCTCGAGCAGCGCGGCCTGGGTCTTCGCGGGCGCGCGGTTGATCTCGTCGCCCAGGACAACCTCTCCAAAGATGGGTCCCGGCCGGAAGGTGAATTGTCCGCCTTGGGGTGACAGCAGGTTGACCCCGGTGATGTCCGACGGCATCAGGTCCGGCGTGAACTGAATCCGCCGGAACTCGAGACCGAGGGTGAGGCCGAGGGTACGCACGAGCAGCGTCTTCGCGGTGCCCGGCACTCCCTCGAGCAGGACGTGCCCGCGGGCGATCAGGGCCGCGACCGAATCGCGGAGCGCGGCCTCCTGCCCCAGCACGACTCTTCGGAGCTGGTCCAGGATCGCCTGCGCCAACTGCGCGCTCACCTCGGCTTCAGCTCTTGCCACAGCGTCTCCACGTCGTTGGCCGCCCTGAGGACCTCGTCGGCGCTCGGCTGGCGGCGGGTGAGTTGGGTGACGTCCGCGAGAGCCTCGCGTCCCCGCTCGGTGCGAAGCGCGGGGGCCAGGCCGCTGAGCCAGGCGTCCAGATCGCCTTTGTTCGGCCGTCCCGCCGCCGAGAGCCGCCGGCGAAGTCCCTGGACCATGAGACGGACCGCCACGTCATGGCCACGCGCCGCCGCCAGCGCCGTGGCCAGGGCCCGAACGTGCTCGAGGGGCGAGCGGCGCCGCCGCTCGATCGCGCTCCGCACGGGTCCGAACCGGATTCCCGCGCCGAGCAGACCGATCAAGCCGACCACGGCCACCTGCCACACCGCCCATCCCCAAGGGGACCGAAGGCTCCAGTCCAGGGTCGCGCCCGCCAGCGAGCCGCCGCCTTCGTACCCGTGGTGGAGCTCGTCCACCACCACGGTGTCATACCGTGGGACCACGAGGCCCAGGGCGAACGGGCCCGCGGCGGTCTCCCGGAGCGACCGGTTGGTGAACAACCGGTCGTCGGCCACCAGGATGACGTGGCGCCCGCTCGCGTAGGTGAGGCCCAAGGCGACCGGGCGATCCCCCGCCGCCATCAGTATGGTGTCCACCGACTGTGGCTGGGGAACCGTGCAGGTGACGACCCGACCGTCTGCGAGGTCGGACGAATCGGTGACGGTCGTGGCGAGATGTCGGACCAGCTCCGCGCGCACTGCGAAGAACCGGCGCTCGGTGGCCGGCACGGGCGTAATGATGGCCGCCGGCTCCCGGGAGCTGATCCGGTAGCCCAGACACATCGCGGCTCGCTCGGTCCCCATGCCGGCGAGCAGCAAATCGGCCGGCTCCTCGGCGAGGAGAGCCCCCTCGCGGGGCGTGAGCGGGATCGTCGGGCCCAGCAGCGCGACCAGTGTGCTCTCCGGCCCCGCGACGCTGTCGAGCGATTCGACCGAGCCGCGATGCCGTATCACCCTCACGCGGAAGCGGTCGAGTGCGTCGCTGAATGCTCGCGCTCCGCTGGGACCGGACAGGTACGTGGATCGCCGGGGATCCGTATCGGTAACCCGCGCGCGCCGGCTTCCGAGAGCGGCCGCACCGATCCCAAGGAAGACCAGCAGGCCGGCCCCGACTGCGAGCTCAGTCCGCGGCCGCATGCCAGGGCGGAGCGCCGGCGTCACGCCAGCGCTGGTATTCCTCGAGCCCCAGCGGCCGCCCGCCGAACACGTGGGCGTAGAGCGCCCGTACCAGTGCGCGGAGCCGCTCGCGATCGGCCTCGGCCAAGCGTGCCTCCCGGGCATACTCGGCCGGCGTCTTGCTCGCGTGAAAATCCACGACGCGCTCACCGTGCAGGGTCAGCGTCAGCGCGACGAACGCGAGCTGGAGCGCTTCCACCAGCCGCCCCTCCGCGGCGGCGCGATCGGCCGCACGGGAATACCAGGAGGAGTCGCGGTTCTCGCGCGACGCTCGCTGCTCCAGCTCGGCGGGCCGGCTGGCCGCACGTGCGGTTCGCCAGACGACGTAGACCGCATGGGCGAAGATGAGCAGCAGCGTGAGCAGGAGGGCCAGCGCGAGCAGGCGGAACGCCGCCGGATTCGCGGCGCGCAGGCCGACCAGCCAGTCGCCCAGACGGTGCCACCAGTCGCGCAGCAGTTTGAGGGGGCCGGGCTCGTCGGCCCACCGATAGAACGGTGTCGCGAAGACGCTGTCCAGGGCCTCGCGCAGCTCCCGCGGACCGGGGGCCTGCATCAGGCGGGTTGAAGGGTCGAGGCGAGCACCTCGAGGTCGAACCCTTCCTTCCGCACCCGGAGGTCGTAGTAGGCCACGGTGAGTACGCAGTAGAACAGCGGATACACCAGAAGTTGCACTAACCCGGCCAAGACGACGGTCACTGTTCCCGACATCGCACGAGCGTCGCTGGCCCCCGACAAGACCAGGCTCGCGACCGCGCTGAGGGCGACCACCGGTATGTAGAGCAACACGACGAGAGTCACCAGCAGCGCGAACATCCGAAGCCTCGATCCCCGGGTGAGCTCCCACGAGCGGTGCAGCGCACTCGTCGGCGTCGCGGTGTTCTCCAGCACCAGCGCCGGGAAGGCCAGCATCAACCCGACCGCGAGGATCACGCCGGGGATGAGGAACAGGATCACGCCGATGCCCACGAGCAACGCGAACAGGATGGAGCAGGCGATCAGCCGGCCTAGCAGCGGAGTCGCCCGGGCGAGCGCATCCCACGGGCCGAGCGGCCGACCGAGATAGCTCTCCGAGACGATGAAAACCGTGGCCGCGGTAGCGATCGAGCTGAGGACCGCGAGAATGATGTAATAAGCGAGGGTAAGGCCGAGGTTGGATAACACTCCCCCCGACGCCTGGATGTAAACGTTGAACAGCACTGGAGCTCCGGAGCACACCAGGGCCACCGTCGCCAAGGCACTGAAGTGTCGGCGATACAACTGGAAAGACACGTCGAGGATCTCGCCCGCGGAGAGGGGGCGGAGGGCCGGAGGGTTCATCGACTGCTCCCGGGGCGATGAGCGAAGGCGAGCCGTGCGAAAGATGTGTCGGCTCCTCGAAGGATGCGAGTCCCCTCACGCCGGGTTACTATCGCACCATGTCCGCACGCGAATACCGCCAGCATCTCGAGGTCGAGACCCCCGAGCACGTGGTGCTCGACCTGGAAATCGCCGGGGTGGGCTCGCGCGCTCTCGCGGCGATCCTGGATATGCTGATCCTGGTCGGTGGGATGTTCGGGGCGTTTGTCGCCCTCAGCATCCTGGTCGGGTTCGGAATCAGCCTCGGGCCCTGGGGTTCGGCGATCCTGTTGCTCGGCGGCTTCGCGGTCTGGACCGGATACTTCATCTTCTTCGAGGGCTTGCGCCGGGGACAGACGCCCGGCAAGCGAATCGTGGGGATCCGGGTGCTGATGGACACGGGCCACGCGGTCACGCTGGCGGCCGCCGCCGTGCGGAATCTGCTCCGCCTGGCCGATTTCCTTCCTCCCCCCTACTTCCTTGGCGCGCTGCTGGTCGCTTTCCACCCCAGGGGAAAGCGGCTGGGCGATCTCTTCGCCGGCACCATCGTGGCCCGGGATCGCCCGGGCGACGCACCGGCCGAACGGCGGCAGCCAAAGGCCCCCGACCTTCCCCCGGCCCTCCCGAAGCTCGCCGACGCCGAGTATCAGCTCCTCGAGCAGTTCCAGCGGCGTCAGGCGGACCTGCCCGCCCCCGCCAGAGCTCGGCTCGCGGCCAAGCTGGTGGACCGGCTGGCGGCGGCCGTCCCGGCCGGAGCATCCGACGCCGAGCACCTGCTCCTCCTCTTTCAGGCCGAGCGCGGCCGGCGGGAGGGGCGGCTCTCCCGTTCGCGGTTCGCCGTGCTCAAGCGCGACCGCTGGGACGCCTTTCAGCGGTTGGCCGACCGGGCCTCGCGCCAAGGTCTCGACAGCTTCGCCTCGGAGGAGCTGCCCGACTTTGCGGCCCGGTATCGCGAAGTTGCCGCCGACCTGGCCCGTGCCCGCACTTACCGCGCGGATGACGCCACCACGGCGAGGCTCGAACGGCTGGTCGCGGCCGGCCACAATGCCTTGTACCGGGACGAGCGAAGCACCTGGCGGAGCCTGGCCACCGCCGTGCTCCGGGAATTCCCCGCGGCGATCGTCCGTGCGAGGGCCTATGTCCTGATCGCCTGTCTGACCTTTCTCGTCCCGGCGGCCGCGGGGTTCGCGGTGATCCGCGACCGCCCCGCGCTGGCTTCGGACCTCCTCCCCGAGGTCATCCTCCGCCGGGCCGAGGCCGGCGCGGACCGGCAGGCAGCCGGGCGACGATACGTGGATGTGGCCGCGGAGGACCGCCCGCTGATGGCGTCCGGAATCATCACCAACAACGTCCGAGTGGCGATCGCCTGCTTCGCGGGCGGGGTCTTCCTCGGTGTCGGCTCGCTGGTCCTGCTCGGGTTCAACGGTCTCGTGATCGGGGCCACCGCCGGTCACTTCACCAACGTCGGGCTGCTCGGCTACATGATGGAGTTCATCGTCGGCCACGGGCTGCTCGAGCTGTTCGCCATCTGGACCGCAGGCGCGGCGGGCTTTCTGGTCGGCTGCTCGGTCATCGTGCCTGGCGCGATCCGCCGGAGCGATGCCCTGGTGCTGAGTGGACGCACCGCCATCCGCATGGTGGGCGGCGCCGCGGTGATGCTGCTCGTGGCGGGGTTGATCGAAGGCTTTATCTCGGCGGGAACGGGCAGCTATGCGGTCCGGATCGGCGCTAGCGCGATGAGTATAGCGTTTCTGACCCTGTACCTGGCCAACGGCGCGCGGACGGCCTAGATCTCCCGGAGCATGGACCGCATGCGGATGGCGAGCGCCTCGATCTCGCGAAGGCTGGACAGCGTCTCCGGATCGATCTGCGACTCGTTGAGCAGGAGCAGCTGGGTCTCAGCCAGCAAGGCCGACAGCGGGTTTGACAGGTCGTGGCGGAGCTTGCTCAACCGCTCGGTCTCGTTCAAGCCGCCGCCTTACAAGAGAGACTGGTAGAGTGCCCGCAGGTGGTAGTTGCCGATGCTCGCCACCGACCGCCACAGCTCTTCCTGGGTCGGGCCGCAGAAGATCTCCGCGGTTTCCCGGTCCACGCCTTCGGGCGGGGTGAAGCGCAGTCGTCCCCTCCAGGCGCCCTCCGACCAGCGGACCGTTACCTGGACCGTGATCACCTGGTCCGCGATCCGAAGCGGCGGCAGCTCGTGAAGGGTGGGCTCGCGCGGATCGGAAGCGTACGGCCGGTTGGGTTGAGCGGTCATTGGATTCTCCGGCGTAGGTCCCTGTTTTCCAAACATCGTGCAGCGCCGGAGCTTCTGCAAGACGAACCCGCCTCTTGACTGGGCAGCGGGCCTGCTCTAAGTTGAATCGCTCCTAGGCTTGGCAGCATCTCCCCGACCCCATTTTTCGTGTCGCCAGCTCCGGCATCCGGAGCCCGCCAGATACTCATACCAACCTCACCGGGGTCTCGTGCCCCAACCATACCAGAGCCCGCCGGGCTACCGGCCGGGCCCGCTTGTCTGGAGTCCTGTCCGTGGATATCGCTGAGTTAAAGCAGAAGTCGGTCGCGGAACTGCATACCCTGGCTGAGCAGTTGAACATCACCAACTACTCGGGACTGCGGAAGCAGGATCTGATCTTCCGCATCGAGCAGTCGCTGCTCGACTCCGACACCGTAATCCGCGGTGAAGGAGTGCTGGAGATCCTGCCCGAGGGGTACGGGTTCCTGCGCAGCCAGGACTGGAACTACCTCTACGGTCCCGACGACATCTACGTCTCTCCCAGTCAGATCAAGCGATTCGATCTCCGCACCGGCGACACGGTCATGGGCCAGGTGCGGCCCCCGAAGGAGGGGGAGCGCTACCTCGCCCTGCTCAAGGTCGAGCAGGTCAACTTCGAGGAGCCGGAGAAGACCAAGCACCGGATCGCCTTCGACAACCTCCGGCCGCGCTACCCCGATGCCCGGATCCGGCTGGAGCGGAAGAACGGCGACCTGTCGATGCGGGTGGTGGACCTGCTTTCTCCGCTGGGCAAGGGCCAGCGCGCCCTCATCGTCGCGCCGCCCAAAGCCGGCAAGACGATCCTGATGCAGAAGCTGGCCAACGCCATCAGCGAGAATCATCCGGAGATCGTGCTCATCGTGCTGCTCATCGACGAGCGGCCCGAAGAGGTGACCGACATGGAGGAGAACGTCAAGGCGGAGGTCATCTCCTCCACCTTCGACGAGCCTGCCGACCGCCACGTGCAGGTGGCCGACATGGTCATCGAGAAATCCAAGCGGCTGGTGGAGCACGGGCGGGACGTCGTCATCCTGCTGGATTCCATCACCCGACTGGCCCGCGCCCACAACGTCGTGGTTCCGCATTCGGGCAAAATTCTGTCGGGCGGCGTGGACGCCAACGCGCTCCAGAAACCCAAGCGGTTCTTCGGCGCGGCCCGGAATATCGACAAGGGCGGCAGCCTCAGCATCATCGCCACGGCCCTCATCGACACCGGGAGCCGGATGGACGAAGTCATCTTCGAGGAGTTCAAGGGCACGGGCAACTCGGAGCTGGTGCTCGATCGCCGGCTGGCGGACCGCCGAATTTATCCCGCGATCGACATCCAGCGCACTTCGACCCGCAAGGAAGAGCTCCTGATGGACAAGGACGAGCTCAACCGGGTCTACCTCCTCCGGAACTTCCTCGCCGACATGCCGCCGGTCGAAGCGCTCGAGTTCCTGCTCGAGCGAATGAAGCGGACGAAGAACAACAAGGAGTTCTTCAATACAATGGCACAGTAAGGCGGTGAAGGGTGAAGGGTAAAGCGTGAACGGGGGGCCGGATGTTCGGGCCCCCCTTCACGCTTTACCCTTCACCCTTCACGGCTTTCCCTTCCCCAGTATCTTGCCCCGATGCCACTGCCCCGCTCCGGCCGCCTTCTCGCCCTCGACTGGGGCGAAGTCCGGCTCGGCCTCGCGCTGAGTGAGGAGACGCAGGCCCTCGCGAGCCCGCTCGAGACCCTGGTGCGCCGAAAGGGAAAGCGGTTCCCGATGGCGCGCTTCCTCGAGCTGGTGGACGCGCATCGGCCCGTGGGACTGCTGGTGGGGCTGCCGCTCACCGGCGAGGGGGAGGAAGGTGCGAGCGCCGCGGCCGCGCGGGAGATGGCGGAAGCTCTCGAGCGGCGGACCGGCCTCCCACTGGAGCTGTGGGACGAGCGGCTCACGACCGCGCGCGCCCTCGCGCTCATCCGGGAACAGGGCGGTTCGACCCGCGGACGTCGGGGAGACGTGGACGCGCTCGCGGCGGCCGTTCTGCTGCAGCACTACCTGGACGCACGGAGACACGTTGCCACGCCGTGAACTTGTCCTCGGGTCTCTGGTTTTCCTTACCGCATGCTCGGGAGCGAACTCCGACACGGAGCGCGTCACGCTGCCGCCCGGCACGCCCTTCGGCGCGGTGACCGACAGCCTCGCGGCGCACGGAGTGGTCCCCAACCGTCTCGTCTTCAAGGTCCTCGCGCGAGTGCGAGGCGTGGATCGGGCGGTCCAAGCCGGAATTTACGAGTTCGCCCCCGGGCTCTCACCCTGGGAAGTGCTGGACATCCTGAAGCGGGGCAAGGCCGCCGCCCAGCGGCTCACGGTCCCCGAGGGCCTCACGATCGAGGAGATCGCCTCGCTCGCCGCGGACCGGCTCGACATTTCGCGCGACTCTCTCCTGGCCGCGGCCCGCGACGGCGCCGTGGCGAGCACGGTCCTCGGCTACCCGGTTCGTTCCTTCGAGGGATTTCTCCGGCCGGAAACGTACTCGCTGCCGCTCGTCATCGGCGCCACGGATCTCGTCCGTGTCATGGCGGAGGGGTTCAAGAGCGACTGGAAGCCCGAATGGAACACCCAGCTGGCGGCGTTGGGCATGAGCCAGCTCCAGCTGGTCACCCTGGCGTCGATCGTGGAAGGGGAAGCGCGGGTGGACGACGAGCGCGAGACGATCGCGGGGGTCTATCACAACCGGCTGCGTATCGGGATGGCGCTCCAGGCGGATCCGACGGTGCAGTATGCGATCGCCCTCAAGACGGGGCAGCGGAAGACGCGGCTCTACACCAAGGACTATCAGTTTCCCTCGCCGTACAACACGTACCTCCATCGCGGCCTGCCGCCGGGCCCCGTGAACTCGCCCGGCCGCCGCAGCGTCGAGGCGTCCCTCTATCCCGCTAAGGTCCCCTACCTGTACTTCGTGGCCGGCCCGGATGGCCGGCACGTGTTCAGCCGGACCTACACCGAGCATCTCCGGGCGATCGCCAGGATCAGAAACGGGCGCTAGGGCGCGAGGTACCGTCGCGCCGCGGCTTCGATGTCCTGCTGCCCGAGAATTCCCGACACGACGGCCACTCCACTTCCTCCCGCCGCTCGCACTGCGGCGACATCCTCCGGCCGCACCGCCCCGATGGCGAGGCACGGCCGTCCATGCGCCAGCCGCACCAGGGATCCGAATCCATTCGGACCGAGCGCTTTCCCCGCGTCCTGTTTTGTGGCGGTTACTCGCCAGGGTCCGATGCCCCAATAGTCGGCCCCCTCGGCGCCCGCCGCCTCGGTTTCCGATCCCACGGACGCACCGATCACGAACCCGGGCGGCACGATCCGACGGACCAGCGTGACCGGCAGATCATCAGGGCCGAGGTGAACTCCCGCGGCGCCGGCGGCCAGTGCCACGTCCGGCCGGTCGTTCACCAGTACTGGAATACGGAGCGCGCTCACCAGCGCGCGCGCGAGCTCCACCTGCTCCAGGGCGCTCACACGCTTGAGGCGCAGCTGCACCGAGGTCACGCCGCCGCGCTCGGCCGCGCGGGCGACTGCGACGACGTCGCGACCCTCGAGCAGGCCGTCGTCGGTCACCAGCATCAGTCGAACTAATGCCGCTACATTATCTGCCATGACGTCCCCGTCCCCCCGACTCCACGGCATCCGCGGCGCGACGACGGTGGAGCGCAACGACGCGTCGGAGATTCTGGCCGCCACGGACGAGCTCCTGCGCACGCTCATCGAGGCCAACGGACTCGAGCCGGACGACATCGTGAGCGGCCTCTTCACCGTCACCCGGGACCTCGACGCCGTGTTCCCGGCCCGGGCCGCCGAGGAGTACGGCTGGAACATCGTGGCCCTGCTGCACGCCACCGAGATCCCGGTGCCGGGCTCTCTGCCTCGCTGTATCCGGCTCCTCGTGCATGCGTACACCACGCGCGGACGGGCCGAAATCAAGCATTGCTATCTCCGCGGGGCCACGGCGCTCCGACCCGATCGCGCGTGACCGTCGCGCGCGTCACCTCGCGCGGTGCCGAGCGCTGGGTCCGCGGTCATCCCTGGATCTATCGGAGTGAAGTAACGGAAGCGCCGTCCGGGCCGGGGTTGGTCCCGGTGTTCGACCCCCGCGGACGATTCATCGGACAGGGACTCTACTCACCGCGCTCCGAGATCCGGTTGCGATTGCTGGAGCGGAGCGAGCGGCCGGTGGACGCGGCCTGGTGGCGGGAGCATCTCGAGGCCGCCGCGGCTCGCCGCCAGGGCCATAGATGCGACCGCGTGCCGGCTCGTCCATGGCGAGGGCGACGGACTCCCTTCGCTCGTGGTGGACCGCTACGACCGCTGGCTCGTCGTCCAGATTCTCTCCGCCGGACTCGAGACGCTGCGGGATACCATCGTGGCCGCGCTGCTGGCGGTCCTGAGTCCCGAGGGTGTGTTGCTCCGCAATGACGCCCCGGTGAGGAAGCGCGAGGGCCTGGTGCCCGATTCCGAGCTCGCGCATGGAACCGTTCCGCGCGAGATCGAGGTGCGCGAGGGCGGCGTGCGCTATTTCGCGGCTCCCTGGGACGGACAGAAGACGGGGGCCTTCCTCGACCAGCGGCCGAATCGGCTTCTCGTCGGCGAGCTCACGCGCGCCGGCGGGCGAGCGCTCGATTGCTTCACCTACCACGGCTCCTTCGCGCTGCACCTCGCTCGGCGTGCGGGGAGCGTTCTGGCGGTCGATGTGAGTGGCGAGGCCCTGGCGCGCGGGGCCGCGAACGCCGCGTTGAATGATCTACGCAACATCGAGTGGCGCGAGGCCGATGTGTTCGAGCTGCTGCGAGCGACCGCTCGCAGCTCCGACCGGTTCGACACGATCGTCCTGGACCCGCCGGCCTTCGCCAAGTCGCGGGCGACGGTGCCCGCCGCGCTGCGCGGATACCGGGAGATCAATCTCCGCGCCATGCGCAGCCTCGCTCCCGGGGGAACGCTTCTCACCGCCAGTTGCTCCTTCCACGTCGGCCTGCCCGAGTTCCTCACCATGCTGTCCGAGGCCGCCGGCGACAGCGGAAGGCGCATCTACTTGCGGAGGATTCTCGGCCAGGGGGAAGACCATCCCGAGGTCCTGACGGTGCCGGAGACCAGCTATCTCAAGGGAGCGATCCTCGAAGCGCAGTGACCGGTTCTGCGGCATTTGTTGACACCGACCCCCCTGAGGTATGAACTTGCATCGTGCCATCCGGAGTGCGAGGCAAGGCCGGATGGCGGTGTGCTTTGCTCGAGGACCCAATCCATTCCAGTTGATCCTGTGACCTTCGCCAGCCGCCGACTGTCATGCTGAGCGCCGCGGAGCTTCGAGGCACTCAGCGCCGGCGGCGCTCGCCTTACTCCGACAAGCAGCACTACCAGGAGTACATCCTTCAGCGGATCGAGGGCTACAAGAACTCGATCGGACGCGACGAGCTCATGCGCCTCGGCGACGAGGCCGCCTCGGAGCTCCAGACGACCTCCGAAGATCAGTTCGTGCTCACCGAAGTGCTCATGCTCGAGACGGTGGATCGTCTGATCATGAAGCGTCTCGCCCTCCGACCCTACAGTCGCTGGCGCCGTCAGTTCATCAAGCTGCGGGAGGCCCAGCGGACCCCGACTCACTGGGGACTCGAGCCGGCGTGCGCCCTCGGCCGCTTGCTCCCGCGGCTCGAGCCGCAGGATGCCGCGCTCATCATCGGGAGCGCCGCCGAGCCCGCGAGTTATCTCCTCGCCGCCCACGACGCGGTCGTCACCTTCATCGCGTGCGATCTCGGCTGCGTGGAACGAGTCGAATCCCGGATGGCCTCGGAAGCGCTGGCCAGCCTGTTCGAGGGATACGTCGCGCAGCTCGGCGCGACCCTGCCGCCGTTCCTGGACGAAATCGATGACGTGGACATCGTCGTCATCGATCCGGGCGCCCTGTGCGACTTCCCGGCCCGCGTCCGGTGCGAGCTCATCGAGGATCTGCAGCGTCGGAGCCGGCCCGGCGGTGTGCACGTGATTCTGGGTACCTCGAAGGCAATCGCTCCCGATACCCTGCGCTCGATGTACGACGGTTGGGACGTGGAGCCGGATCCGCGGAGACGCCGCCGCGGTGGCGGCAGCAGGCGCCCCGATGACCTAGTGCTCGCCAAGCCCAAGTGTCCCCCCGACACACGGAGCACTCCGATCGCCGCGTCGATCTGACACTGGCGTGACCCCACACGCAGTTCAGCAAGCTCAACACATTCAATCACTTAGAAGGCGAGCACCGGGCGGCACGGAGACTGCCATCAGGCGGATGGAAGGCTGTCGTGGCTCTTTCCCGTACGCGAGGACCTGTGCCGTGACCCCACTCCCGCTCGCCGCACCCTCCGGACCGCTCGGCATCGTCATCAAGAGTGGCGCGCCTGCGCCGAAGCAGGTTCGCTTCTGGGCCTATATGTGGGCGGCCGACGAAGAGACCGCCGCCGACCACTGGCATCAGCGGGTCCCCACCGAACACGCCGCCTAGGCGCGTTGCCGGCCTCGTGCCGGCCACGCCGAAAACGCCCCCGGATCTCTGGTCCGGGGGTGTTTGTACTTTCGGGCCCTGAAGATCCATCGGCCGGATGGTGGCGTCGCGCTATATTCCCCGCCGGCTCCTACCCCTGGATCGTCATGCGCGCTCTCGTCAAGGAAGGCCCCCGCCTCGGTATGGTCCTGCGGGAGCTGCCCGTCCCCACCTGCGGACCGAGCGACGTTCTCATCCGCGTCCACCATGCCGGGGTCTGCGGCACCGACCTCCACATCTGGGAGTGGGACAGCTGGGCCAGCGGGCGCCTCCGGCCGCCGGTCGTGATCGGTCACGAGTTCGCCGGGGAGATCGTCGAGCTGGGCCGGGAGGCCGCGGCGGCCGGGCTACTGGCCGCCGGTGACAAGGTCACCGCCGAAGGTCACATCGTCTGCGGCCATTGTCTGCAATGTCGGCTCGGTGCGGGGCACCTTTGCCAGCGGACTCAGATCATCGGCGTCGATCGGGACGGCGCGTTCGCCGACTTCATCGCGATGCCGGCCTCCAACGTCATGAAGCTCGACGGCATCCCCACCGAGATCGGGGCGATCATGGACCCGATGGGCAACGCGGTGCACACCGTCCTGGAGGCAGCCGTTCCCGGCAGCACCGTCCTGGTGCTCGGCTGTGGACCGATCGGCTGCTTCGCGGTCGGCGTCGCACGGGCCGCCGGTGCCTCGCTCGTCATCGCGAGCGACTTCAATGCGAAACGGCTCGAGCTGGCCCGCGCGATGGGGGCGCACCTCACGCTCAATCCGGGCGAGGACGACGTCCTGGCCCGGGTGAAGGAGGCGACCGACGGGGACGGCGTGGACCTCGTGTGCGAGATGAGCGGTCACCCGAGCGGTCACGCGCAGGCATTCGCGGCCGCGCGTCTCGGCGGACGGGTCAACCTGCTCGGCACGCCCAGTCGTACGACCGAGGTGGACTTTGCCCGGGACGTGATCTTCAAGGGGCTCACCCTCTACGGGGTCACGGGCCGCAAGATGTACGAGACGTGGCACCAGATGCGCCGCTTCCTCCGAGCCGGCCAGCTCGATCCCCGCCCCGTCATCACCCACCGCTTCCCGCTCGAGTGCATCGGGGATGCGATTCAGGTCATCAAGGATGGGCAGGCCGGGAAAGTCATTCTCGAGGTCGGCCCATGAGCAACTCGCTGGAACGGCGCCTCGAGGGAGAGCTGGAACAGTTCATTCGGGACGGGGTGTACAAGCGGCTCAACTTCCTCGACAGCCCGCAGGCGCCCCGGGTGACGATGGAGGGCCGGGGTGAAGTCATCATCCTCTCGTCCAACAACTACCTCGGCCTGAGCAATCAGCCGGAGGTCGTCGCGGCCGGCGAGGCCGCGCTGGCTCGATACGGCGCGGGCACGGCGTCCGTTCGCTTCATCTGCGGGACCTTCACGATCCATCGCGCGCTGGAAGCCGCCTGCGCGCGGCTGGTCGGTACCCCCGCGTCGCTCAGCTTCGTGAGCTGCTGGAATGCGAACGAGGCGGTCCCCGGCACCTTGCTGGGCGAGCAGGACATCGTGATCAGCGATCAGCTCAACCACGCCTCGATCATCGACGGCGTCCGGCTCGCGAAGGCGATCACCAAGTGTCAGACGGCGGTGTACCGGCACGCCGACCTCAAGGATCTGGAGGAAAAGCTGGTCGCCGCCCGCGACCGCCGGGTCCGGCTGGTGATCACCGACGGCGTCTTCTCGATGGAGGGGGCCATCGCGCCACTTCCGGACCTGGTGGAGTTGTGTCGCAAGCACGACGCGGTGCTGATGGTGGACGACTCCCACGCCACCGGTGTGCTGGGCGCCACGGGGCGCGGAACCGCGGAGCACTTCGACATGGTCGGAGAGATCGACATCATCACCTCCACCCTGGGCAAGGCGTTGGGTGGCGCGGCGGGAGGGTTCGCGGCCGGTTCCGCGGCGGTGTGCGACTACCTGACCCAGCGGGCGCGTCCACAGCTCTTCTCCAACGCGCTTCCGCCGACGGTGGCGGCGAGTTCCCTCGCGAGCATCGAATATCTCGAAGCTCACCCCGAGCGAGTGACTCTCCTGCGCGAGAACGCGCGCTACTTCCGGGAGCGGCTGCTGGAGCTGGGATTCAAACCCCTGCCGGGAGAGACGCCGATCATTCCCGTCATTCTGGGCGAGACGGCCGCGGCGATCCGGATGAGTGATCTCCTGCTGGGCGAAGGAGTCTTCGTCACCGGCTTCGGTTTTCCGGTCGTGCCCCAGGGCCAGGCCAGGGTGCGCTGCCAGATCTCCGCCGCGCACACGCGGGAGGATCTGGACGAGGCGTTGACGGCCTTTGGACGGGTCGGGAAAAAGCTCGGATTGATCTAGCGGGAATGCTAAGATCGGTGTACGTGGATGAGTGGGGGGAGGGTTAGGCACCGAGGGATAGGGCGCCTCGGAAGAACTAGGCGCCGGAGCGCGGAGGTCCGGGTACTTCATCCCGAGTGCAGCGAGGGATCTTCTCTGCGGGTATCGAACCCCGGGTGAGAAGGTCCCTCAGTCGCTTCGCTCCTTCGGGATGGGGTACCTCGCGCCCCGGATGCCGTACGCCGCTACTTCGCCGCTCCGGATGCCGTACTTCGCGCTCGGGATGGAGGTACTCCATGCCCCTTACGCCGCATTGCCACGGAACGACCCGTCACCCGGCAATGGCCCCCCCACCGGCCTCCTCTCCGCGGGCTGCGACCCGCCCCTGCCCCCGGCCCGGCAGCCGCCTTTGGCCTACCCCTTGCACCCCCACCCCCATCGACGGGCTGGGAAGCGGCGCGGCAGCAATCTGTAAGGTGTTGACAACAAGACAGATAGCCGTGATCGCGACGCCTACCCCCTCCCGCGCTTTCCAGCAGTTTTCCCGCATTTTGACGTACCGTGCCGACTGGGGACGCGGTAGGCGCCAGGGCCCGCCTGGTGCGGACATCTAACGGAGGCAGTCTGTGATGCGCATGATCACCCGAAGCATTCCGGTCGCGGCGCTGGCGCTTTGCCTGGGCTCGGCTGTGCTCTCCGCCCAGGAACCGGGGAACGGCAACTTCCAGTGGTACGTCGGCGCGCAGGCTGGTGCGATGGTCTTCCGTACGCCTGACCAGGACGCCTCCGCCATCCCGACCTTCGGCGGTCAGACGCTCATCGTCGCCAAGCGTACCGGCCTGCTGCTCTCGGTCGAGGAAGCGGTGGGCTCGGACGAGCTCAGCTCGTACTCGGACGCGGGCGGCACCCAGGCGGTCACCTTCAACGACATCCGGAAGTACTCCGCGGTCCTGATGGCCTTCCCCATCAAGGCGGCCGCGCAGCCCTACCTCGGGGTCGGGTACGGCATCATGCACGCCGTGAACCCGCAGGCGGCCGGCCTCACCGGGTCGAGCGCCATCGCGAGCGAGCTGGGCAGCACCGGCTTCGCCACGTTCCTCGGCGGCGTCACGTTCCAGGTCGGTCGGTTCATGGCCTTCGGCCAGTACCAGATCACCACCTCGCCGTCGGTTGACACGGTCGAGGATGCCGATGGCAACGTCGTGGCGGCGGGGCGCCTGCTCGAAGGCCCGACCCACACGTTTACCGGCGGGCTTCGCTTCGGCCTTGGCAGCTCGCGTGAAGGAGTGAAGACCGGAGGGTACTGAGGAAGATTGCGGGACGCTTGAAACGGACGGGCAGCGGATGAGTTCCGCTGCCCGTCTTCATTTTGCGGTCACTTCGCTATCGAGCTCCGCCCCGGCGCACCCGGTCCTCGTCGCCCCGACACGTACGGGCTGCCTGCCACACAGAATCTCAGCGGCAAGTCGGCCGCTTTGGTGATGCCGATCCGGGGCGTCGCCACGATGGCGTTGTGGCTCAGCGCCGTGGCCGGGAGCACCACGACTGACGACTGCGGCATCAGGATTCCATCGAGCGCACGGGTGATGCCGAGGGCCTGGCAGAGCTTTCCCGGACCGGAGCACAGATGGCGGTCGTCCACGCCGCCCCGTCGGCGCCGCATCACCTCCAGCCCCTCGACCGGCTCCAACGCCCTCAGCAGCACCGCCCCCGCCGTGCCCTCGGGACCGCAGGCCAGGTTGGTGCACCAGTGCACGCCATAGGAGAGGTAGACGTACCAAGTGCCCGGCGGCCCGAACAGCGCCACGTTGCGCTCGTTCCGGCGGTCCTGATATCCGTGGGAGGCGGGGTCGTCGCGGCCGAGGTAGGCCTCGGTCTCGACGATGCGGCCGGCAGTGCGCTCTCCGCCGACAGTCGAGACCACGAGCGCGCCTAACAGGTCGCGCGCGACCACTGTTACGTCCCGATCGAAAAACGCGACGGGCAGCGTCGCTGCCCGTCGTGTGGTATTCATGTGGCTTTCTTCCTCGCCCGGGTGCGCGGTCGCTTGGGCGCGGGCGCGGCCTCGGGTTCCGTCGGTGGGCCCTCGGCTGTGGCCGTCGTAGCGGCCGTGGCGGCCGCCTTCTTACGAGGCCGCCGTGGCCGCGCCGCCTTCTTGGCTGGGGCCGGTTCGGCCGCCACGTCCGGGATAGCGGGCTCCGGCGCCACCACCACCTCCGCCGGTGTTTCCACCTGGACCACTCCGATGAGCGGGATCTCGCCGGGACGCAGCGTCCCCCGTGAGCCCCTGCGGAAGCGGACCCCTGACCGCACTCCATTCTCGCGACCCGCACCGCCCAGCGCCTCGGCGGGGACACCGGCTTCAATCGCCTCGGGCGTCGGGACCAGCTCGACCACCGGCTCCTCCCGAGCCGGAGTCGGCGCGGGCGGAAGCAGCGGAGCCTTCGGGCTCGCCGTGATCTCGTAGTCGTCCTCGCCGATCTTGCGCACGTCGGCGATCTCGGCGTCGTTCGCCTGCCGCAGCAGCCGGGAGAACCGGCCGGCTTCGAGAAGCGCGTCATCGCGCCCATGCATGGCCGCCATTCGGAGCCGCAGCGCCTCCTGCCCTACTGGGGCGCGGAACTCGGCCAGCGCCTGGGACATGAGCTGGAAGGCGCGGGAGAGCGTCAGCGCGCCACCGCGTGCGGCGTGCTCCCGCGGAGCCGACGCAGCCGCCGGACGGTCCCGATCGCGATCCCGATCCCGCTCGCGTCCCCGTCCCCGGCGGCTGCGGCCACGCCGTCCCGCGCCGTCGCGGGCAGGAGGCTCGGCCGGCACCTCGCGTGCGGGCTCGAACGCGCCACCGATCGGGCGCCACTTCGTACTGCCCGTTCTCCATCTTGGTCACGAGCAGCACGCCCTTGTGCCCTGCCTCCATCACGAACTTGCTGAACCGATTGAAGCCGGCGTTCCGCTCGTCGAAGTTCGAATCGATCTGCTGCATCACCTGCTTGAGGCGATCGGAGCGCATGACGTCGCCGTTGCGCGCCATCTGCGATACCGCCTCGGAAGCGAGCTCCCAGGGGTCGCGCTGGATCGACGGGGTATCCACTTCCTTCGTGAGACCCGCGAGATCGTTGTAGGAGAAGTATTCATCGCAATTCTGGATCAGGAGATCGCTCGCCGACTCCCGGATCCCCACGCCGATGACGTACTTCCCGTACTCCTTGAGCTTGATCACCATGGTCGAGAAGTCACTGTCGCCCGAGAGGAGGATGAAGGTCCCGATCTCGGGGCGGGTGAAGACCAGCTCGACGGCGTCGATGGCGAGGCGGATGTCGGTCGCGTTCTTCTTGCTCGACCCGAAGGCGGGCGCGAAGATGAGGTCGATAGACGACTCGGAGAGCGGAACGATGTACTGCGGATAACGGCGCCAGTCGGCGTAGGCCCGCTGGACGGCCACCTTCCCCTTGATGATGTCGCTGTTGAGGAGGGTACGCAGCTCCTTGGTGAGGTCCTTCTGAATACCAAGGGTGACGTTGTCGAAATCGATCAGCAGGGCGGCGTTTGGTGCGTGCACCGGGGGTTGGCTCAGGTGCCGGGCAGGGCGGATCAACGGTCTGTTCACGGATCACTCAGGTTTGGGCTACCCGTCCCCGAGCGTTGCCCCCCGGCCGATCCTTTCGGGACCCAAGCCACGGCGGACGTCGAGGGACACCACGAGGGCGGGTCCCGTCATGTGTCATCGAGCCGGCCCGGCGGGCCGCTCGGCAGCGTCCACGGCGCTTGGGCGGGCGGGGCGACGCTCCGGATGAGGAGGCGCTCCTGCACACACGCCGGCGGGTGGAGGCTAGCGCGGGGAAAGCTAACGCGGCTGCGGGCTTGGAGGGTAGTGCCGGCTCAGCCGAACGCCGATTCGCCCGCCAGGGGCAGGTCGAGCACGAAATGGAAGCGGGTTCCCACGCCTTGCGTGGTCTCCACGTCCAGGGTGGATCCCATCGCCTCTACCAGCTTGCGACAGATGGACAGCCCGAGGCCCGAGCCGGAAAAGGCGTACTCGCCGGGCTTCTGTCGACGGCGGAACGGCTCGAACAGCGTGGCCATCGACTGCGGGGGAATCCCGCGGCCGGTATCGCGCACCGAGAATTCGATCGCCCGCGCGTTGTCGGTCTGACGGGCGGTCACTTCGACGAATCCCTCGGCGGTAAACTTGAGCGCGTTGGTGGTGAGGTTGAGGAGCACGCGGCTCAGGGCGACGGGATGGCCGATCCGGAAATCCGCCTCCGGCGGCGTCAGCCGGACGGCGAGGTTCTTCTCCTCGGCGATCGGCTGGACGATGTCGCGGACCGATTCGAGGATGTCGGTCACCGAGAACGGAATCGGGTCGAGGTCCACCAGCCGGTCGCCGCCGCGGGCCAGCTCGATGACGTCGCTGGCCACCGAGCTCAGGCCGAACGCCGCGCTGTAGATGAGGCCGAGCTGCCGCTCCTGAACCGGGTTGACCGGTCCGCTGCGGCCGCGCTGGAGGGTTTCGGCGAGGAAGAGGATCGAGGTGAGGGGCGACCGGAGATCGTGCGCCACCTCGACCACCAGCTCGAGGCCGTCGGGGGCCGCCAGCCGGTCGGCGAAATGCTGGGACCAGTCCACCTCGAGCCGGTGGCTCACCGCTTCCATCGCGGCGAGGACCCGGAGGAGCTGGGCCGGGTCGGGCGGCGGCAGCGACTGTACCCGCTGGACGAACGAGCTCCGAACCAGCCCGAGGAGGCGGCGGGAGAGGGGATTGCGGGCGAGCGCGATTGCGTCCGCATCCAGCCCTGACGCCTCACTCCGGATCGCCAGGCAGACCTGCGCGAGGTGCGTGGTCGCCTCTTCCGCGCCCGGAGGCATGCTCGATCACCCGCTCCCACTCGGACTGGGCCCACAACACGGCCTCACGCAGCGCCTCCCAGAGCGCAGGCGCGATGCTGTTGCTCGAGGGACCCTCAGGATCCCAGACTGGCAACGGGGTGGCGAGCGGCGCCGACCCCACGCGGCGACGTTCTCCGCTCGTGGTGCCGGTCAGCGCGGTCTCCGGGATCACTCAGCTGGCCCCGGGGGTCTCTTCGCGGTGGAATTCGTGCTTGTCCATCAACCGGTAGAGCGTCGTCCGGTCGATGCTGGCGAGACGCGCCGCCTTGGACATGTTCCCCCCGGCGCGGCTGATGAGACGGGTGAGATACTCCTTCTCGAACTGGGCCACGACCCGATCCTTGGCGGGATGGTACGCTTCGTCGAGCACCCCGGCCGGCGCCACGCTCTCCGCCGGCCATTCCGCGCTGTCGTCATAGACCGGAATGTCGTCGGGCTGGATCATCTGATCCGGCTCCGCCAGCACCGCGACGTGCTCGATGACGTTCTGCAATTCCCGAACGTTGCCTCGCCACGGTCGAGAGCGCAAGAAGCCGATGCTCGCCTCGCTCAAACGCGGCACCCGGTCGCCCATCTGGCGGTGGCGCTGCCAGTAGTGGGTGAGAAAGTGGTTGGCGAGCAGCGGGATGTCCTCCGGCCGCTTGCGCAGAGGCGGAAGCTTGATCGGTACCACCCGGAGCCGGTAGAAGAGGTCGCCGCGGAGCACGCCGGCGTCGACCGCCTCCTGGGGCTCCCGGTTGGTGGCGGAGACGAAACGCACGTCCACGACGGCGTCCTGCTGCTCACTGCCGACCCGTCGCACCACGCCGTCCTGAATGACGCGCAGCAGCTTGGCCTGGAGCGGCATGGACATCTCCGTCAGCTCGTCCAGGAAGAGCGTCCCGCCGTTCGCGGTCTCCAGCAGGCCCGGCTTGTCACGGTCGGCCCCGGTGAAGGCGCCCTTCCGGTGACCGAACATCTCGCTCTCGAGCAGCGGCTCGGGCAGCGCGGCACAGTTGATCGGCACCAGCGCCCGGCCCGCGCGGCGGCTGTTCTGGTGGATGAACTGGGCGATCACTTCCTTGCCGGTCCCACTCTCGCCGCTGATGAACACCGAGGCATCGGTGGGCGAAACCTTGCGCGCCAGCTCGACCGCCTTCCGGAACAGCGGCGAGATGCCGATGAGCGCGATCTTGTCGCTGTGTCCATGCTGCTTCATCAGTTGGACGCGGAGGTCCTGCGCCTCGCGCGACATCATGACCGCGTGGGAGGCGCGCCCGATGAGTACCTGGAGGTGAGTGGCGCTGAACGGTTTCGGCAGGTAGTCCCAGGCCCCGGCGCGGAGCGCCTCGATGCTGCTCGTGACACTGGGATTGCCGGTCATGACGACGACGATGGTATCCCGGTAGGCGCCGAGCGCGGCCTGGAGGATCTCGAGACCCGAGATCTGGGACATGTAGAGATCGACGAGGATGATGTCGAACTTGCGCCGCTTGACGGTGTCCAGCGCCTCCTCGCCCCGCCCGACCAGCGTGACGTTGTAGCCGTCCATCTGCAGAACGCTGGCGCAGCTCTCTCGAAGGGTGCGCTCGTCATCCACGACGAGTACCCGGATGCTGGCCTTGACCTCTCCAGGAATTGAAAGAGGATCTCGAGCGACCGAATCCGCCGGCGGCGGCGGCGTTCGTTCCGGCTGGGCGAGTGGGTTGGCCATCGTCTACTCCCGGAGCGAGACGGTGTGGCGCCGTTGAGAACCGGCATGCAGCGTGGCCGCACAGGGAGTGGCGTAGCCGCCCCCAGAGCATTCAGGTAGTGACGTTTCTACTACAGCGTGATGAGGGTGTCAAGCAGTTGCAGGAGGGATGCCACAATCGGCGCCCCGGAGGGCGCCACATACCGTAGTGTCAGTACTACACTTAGCGTTCCCGGTCAGCTCGGGTAGATGACGGGGACCTGCTCAAATGCACGAATCCTCTCGCCGTCCCCCTCCCGTCTCAGGTCCCGCAATGCCGTCGTAGCGCGCAGCAGGAGCTCCACTGCATCCACCGAGGACTCGGCGAAGTCGGGTACCGCGCAGTAGCCGGCCCGGATGCGAACGCAGCGCTCTCCGCCCCGCACCGGGATCGGCGAAGATTCGACAGCCCCTCCCAGACGGCGGACCAAACGCACGGCGGCCTCGGGTCCGGTCCCAGGGGCGATCACGGCGAACTCCGACTGGCCCAGCCGACCGATCGCATCGGAGGAGCGACCGGCCTGACGGAAGAGCAATCCCACCTGGTCCGACATGCGCTGGACTTCTTCCTCTGCTGGCTCTTCGGCGGGGGCATCCGCTTCGGCCTCGGGAGAGAACACGACGCAGGCGAGCGGGTCGCGCCGGCGGAATGCTTCCGCCCCGATCTCCTTAGCCCGCCGCGCGAGACCACGCATGTTGTACAGACCAGTGCCCGGGTCGAGCAGGCTTTCCTCCCGCAGCGCATCCACCTCGCGTTTGCACTGCAGGAAGGTGCTGAGCTTGAGCAGGAGAGATTCGCCGTCAAGCGGCTGGCCGAGGAATTCCCAGGCCCCGGCATCGTAGGCCTCGAGGCGCTGGGTGCGCCCGGAAGGGCCCGACGTGGTGATCACGATCGGCGTGGTGGCGCCGATGCGTGAATCTCCACGCAGGGTGCGGCACACCTCGAAGCCGTGCATGTCCGGCATCTGCGCGTCGAGGATGATCAGGTCCGGCTGTGCGGCCCGGGCGCGCTCCAGCGCCTGTTGACCCGTGTACGCACGAACCACGGAATAGCCATTAGGGCCGAGGATACTCTCCAGCGAGCGGGCCGACCACTCCTGGTCGTTGGCAATCAGGACGAGCGGCGCGGTCGGAGCCTTGTCTCGATGATCCATTGCGTTCTGGCCGATGGAAAGATGGGTAAGGGGAGCGCCGGGCACCGATCTCGGATTGCAGGAGTCGTGCGGGCTCGTCCGGAAAAGTGAAGTGCTTGCCAGCAAACGTGTTGCGAGTTTCTGCGCCGTCGCGGCCGCGATTCCGACCGCGGGGACGGCGCCACAGTTTGGATGCCGATATGCCACGACTTGCACTGACTAGTTGTAGCGCGGTGCCACGTCGAGTTGTGGCCCGGCAGCAACGTTCCAGGCGGGCCCGCCGGCCTGGGCGCGAGGGCGCTGGCGCTGCCTAACGCTTTGCGTGCCTGGTTGTTACCTGAGCATGGAAGACCGATGAAGAAATGCGGCTTCACTCTTGAATGCTAAAAATGGCGAACCCGACACAAGTGCAAACATTTGCAGAACACGGCTCCGCATGTCTCAGCAGAAGATTCCCGGTCTCCCAGCCGAGCCCGGAAGCCTCAGTAACCAGCACCCCGCCGCAGGCGGCTCGGGCGCCCAACAGGGCGGTCCGGAGGAGCTTCCGTCGGAGCGCTCGAAATTCAGCCGCTGGCTGGCCAGCTTCGGTCTCGGCGAAACGCCGATCCCGCTGCTGCGTCCGAGAAAACATACGAGGTAGTCCCGGATCCAACTCCGGTGGAGCGTGAGTCGCGTCACAGGGTGTGGAAGAGCCCTGTGCTACTCTGATGGCTGAACACCGTGTTCCCTACGGGCGTGCCGTTGCCCCGACACCGTCCTCTGACCCAAGCGACCACGAGCATGGGATCTGCCACATCCGGAGTTCGGCGCAGTCAGTTGGCCAGACCTGCGTATGCCGACCGATTCGCTCCGAGTCTACCGAGCCGCCGCGCCCATGGCCGGTCGTACGCCAGTATTCCGCTGTTCGAGTTCCTGCTCTCCGGACAGCTGCTCAATCGGGGAATGAACGTAGCCCTCTCCGGTATCGCGTTGATCCTGCTGCTGCCCGTGTTGCTCGTCATCGCGGTGGTGGTGAAGCTGACCTCGCGCGGGCCGGTGCTCTATCTGCAGGAGCGGGTGGGGCTCGACCGCCGGGCCCTGAGCCGGGCGGCGCAGAACCACCGGCGCCAGCGGGATCTGGGGGGCCAGCCGTTCACCATCTACAAGTTCCGCACGATGCGGGTCGATGCCGAGCGCGAGAGCGGGGCGGTCTGGGCCCAGCAGCACGATCCCCGGGTGACCCCGGTGGGGCGCGTCCTGCGCCAGTACCGGCTGGATGAACTGCCCCAGCTGCTCAACGTGCTGCGGGGGGAGATGAACATCGTGGGGCCCCGGCCCGAGCGGCCGGCCATCTTTGCCGAGCTGCGGACCCACATCGCCGAGTATCCCCTGCGCCAGCGGGCCAAGCCGGGGATCACCGGGCTGGCCCAGATCAACCACCACTACGACCGCTCGCTGGACGACGTGCGCACCAAGGTGAGCTACGACCTGGAGTACATCCGCCGCCAGAGCGTGCGCGAAGACCTGCGCATCATGCTCAAGACCATCCCCGTCATCCTCTGGCGCCGCGGCGGCTGGTAAGCCCCGCGCGGTGTGGCCCCTGATCCACACCGGCCCAACGCCTTCGCCTGCCGCATTCGCCACTCCAGCACGATGAATTAACCTAACCGGCTGCGCCCTAGCAATTTATGGCACAGTCTCAGGTTCTGCTGCCGCGGAACGGCGATTGCTGGAACGGCGGCGGGATCGGTCCTATCTTTTCATGTTTCAAGGAATGACCTTGATCGCACGGACGACAGTCGATCCGGTGGTGCCCGATCTCTCGGTCGTGGCCCCGCTCTACAACGAATCCGAGAACGTCGCCCCCCTCGTCGCGTGGATCCTCGAGGCGCTGGCCGATTATCCCGGCCGATTCGAGGTCATCCTGGTGGACGACGGGAGCCGCGACGATACCTGGCAGCACGTCGTGGCTGCCTCGGCGGACGCCCGGGTGCACGGCCTCCGGCTGGGTCGCAATGTCGGGCAAACTGCCGCGATGATGGCGGGCTTCGACCACGCCCGGGGCCGGGCGGTCGTGTCCCTGGACGGCGATCTCCAGAACGACCCGCGCGACATTCCGGCCCTCCTGGCCAAGCTGGACGAGGGCTACGACCTGGTCTGCGGGTGGCGGCAGCGGCGACAGGACAAGTTTCTGTTGCGAAAGGTGCCCTCTTGGGTCGCGAACCGGATCATCCGACGGCTCACCGGAGTGCCGATCACCGACAACGGCTGCTCCCTCAAGGCGTATCGGCGGGACCTGCTGGACCGGATCCCCCTCTACGCCGAGCAGCACCGCTTCATCCCCGCCCTGTCTGCCAGCGTGGGAGCCCGGATCACCGAGATGCCGGTCCGGCACCACGCGCGCCGGTTCGGCGAGAGCAAGTACGGGATCTCGCGGACTGTGAAGGTGCTCGTGGACCTCTTCACCCTGAAGATGATCACGACCTTCCGTTCCCGTCCGCTGCTGGGATTCGGCGTCGCCGCTCTGCCGCTGGTGGCTGGCGCAGCGCTCTTCACCGTCATGTGGGTCGTGGCCGCGACTCAGTTCAGCCCGACGAAGGCCACGGCGCTGGTATTTCCTGGAGCGGCCCTTCTGATCGCGGGCGCCGCCTTCTATCTGCTGATGCTGGGCCTGGTGGCCGAAGTGGCCGTGAGCAGCGAGCGCGAGAGCGCGAACGAGATTCCGACCGCCTGGGAGGTCCGTTGACATGGGGGCACCGGTCCTGATGGAGCCGAGCAGCGAACATTCCGAGCGGACGGGTCCGCCGAAGCACCGGACTGATCTCCGTGATCGTGCCGGTGGTAGAGCGCGCGGACGACCTGGTGGAGCTGTATCGCGCGTTTGCCGGCGAGCTCGAGGGCCGGGGTGAGGAACACGAGTTTCTCTTCGTGTTCGACGGCGGGTTTACCCCGCCACCCGAGCTGGTTGCCTTGAGTCGCGAGCGGGATGGCGTACGCGTCCTCCGCTTTGCCCGCACCTTCGGTGAAACCGCCGCCCTTCGGCTGGGCATCGAGCGCAGCAAGGGCGACGTGATCCTCACCCTGCCCGCCTATTTCCAGGTGACCCCCGACGGCCTCCATGCCATGCTGGACGGCCTCGACGCCGGAACCGACATGGTAGTCGCGAGCAGGTCGCCGCGCATCGACAGCTGGCTGAATCGCCTGCAGAGCGCCGCATTCCACCGGATGTTGGCCGGCGCGACCGACCGACGCTTCCACGACATCGCCTGCGGGGTGAGGCTCATGCGCCGGCCGGTGGCCGAGGCGCTGCCGCTCTACGGAGACCTGCACCGGTTCATACCGGCCCTGGCACTGCGCGAGGGGTACCTGGTCGACGAAGTGCCGGTGCCGCAGCACCCACAGAACGTACGGACGCGGGTCTACGGGCCGGGCGTGTATGCTCGACGTCTGCTGGACATCGCGGCGTTCTTCTTCCTCGCCAAGTTCACCGAGAAGCCGCTGCGCTTCTTTGGACTGGTGGGCTCCGTCTTCTTTCTCGCGGGCGCCGTGACGAGCCTCGTACTGCTGGTGGAGCGGCTCGGCGGCAGGGCCATCGCCAACCGGCCGCTGCTGCTGCTCGCGGTGCTGCTGGTCGCGTTGGGCGTCCAGCTCATGGGTCTTGGCCTCGTGGGGGAGATCATCGTCCACCTGAGAGCACCGCACCGGCGGGCGTATCGGGTTCGCGAGCAGGTCTGAGCGGCGACTCGGCGGTCCGGGTCGATGCAGCGGGACCTGAACAGGCTCACCGGGCAAGTCCATGACCTCCTCATCGTAGGAGGCGGAATTCATGGCGCCTGCATCGCCTGGGATGCCGCGTTGCGGGGTGTGAGCGTCGCCCTGGTGGAGCGGAACGATTTCGGTGCGGCGACCTCGGCGAACAGCCTCCGCATCGTCCATGGCGGGCTGCGCTACCTGGCACGCGGCGATCTTCCGCGGATGCGGGAGTCCATCCGCGAACGATCAACCCTCCTGCGAATCGCTCCGGGCCTGGTGGTGCCCCTGCCGGTCCTCGTACCGACCCGGGGAACCGGTACCCAGAGCCGGATAGCGCTTCGCGCCGCGTTGGCGTTGAATGACCTGGGATCCTCCGGACGCAATCGCGGTCTGGACGCCGACCATCGGATCCCGGCCGGCCGCCTGCTGTCGGTGAGCGCAGCGGCCGCCTGCTTCCCCCCGCTGGCTCGAGGCGACGTGACCGGGGGCGCCCTATGGCACGACGCGCGACTTCGTCGGCCGGAGCGGCTCACGCTGAGCTTCATCCGGTCCGCCGCCGATCGGGGTGCCGCGGTGGCCAACTACGTCGAAGTAGAGCGACTGCTCACTTCTGACGGCGCGGTGACCGGAGCGGAGGTCCTCGACCGACGGTCCGGGGCCAGATTCCAGATCCAGGCGCGGGCCGTGGTGGTAGCCGCCGGACCCTGGATCGGGTCACTGGTCGCCCGGCCGGCGAGCCAGCGTAACGATTCCGCAACGGGCCAGGCAGTGGCCCTCAACCTCGTCGTGGGGCGCCGGCTCGCGGAGACCGCAGTCGGGATCAAATCGTTGAGCGGCGCGGCCGAGGATCCCGTGGTCGGGGGACACCGCTTCCTCTTCCTTGCCCCGCACGACGGTGCTACCCTCTTGGGCACCTGGTACGCTGTCGACGATGGCGCCGATCCGAGAACGACGGTGCAACGCGGTGCAGCGGCGCTGCTCGCCGAATTCAACGCGGCCTGCCCCGGGCTCGCTCTCAGCTCCGGCGATATCGCGCGCGTACAATGGGGCAGGCTCCCGCTCAAGGCCGGGCTGGAGCCGGGCCGATCCAGTGCGCTGGCAGAACGCCCACGGATTCGAGACCACGCGTCCGAAGGTGCCCGACACCTCTTCTCCGTCGAAGGCGTCAAGTACACCACGGCGCGACGGGTCGCGGCGGTTACCGTGGACAAGATCCTCGCGGATCTGGGTCTCCGGGATCCCGGATGCCGGACTGCGGATACCCCGCTCAGTGGAGCCTACGACGTACCGCCCGAAGATCCGCAGCTCGACCTTCGCATACGAGAGGCCATTCGCAACGAAATGGCGCTGACCCTGGGGGATGTGGTGTTTCGTCGGACCGGTCTCGGGGAGGTCCCTGGACCGCACCGTGAGGCCGTGTGCGCGGCGGCGCGGATCGCGGCCCAGGAGCTGGCCTGGGACTCCGCGCGCGAGGCCGCGGAGGTGGAGGACGTGATGCGCCTGGAGGGGGCGGCGTGAAGATCCTGCTCCTGGCACCACATCCGTTCTACCAGGCGCGGGGTACGCCCATCGCCGTGAACACCGTGCTGGAGTTTCTCAGCTCGCGGGGCCACGAGGTGGACGTCCTCACCTATCACGAGGGCGCGGATGTCAGCATCCGCAACTGCCGGATCTTTCGAATTCCCCGGGTCCCGGGAGTCAAGAACATCCGCCCGGGATTTTCACTCAAGAAAGTGATCTGTGACGTCGCGATGTTCGGGACCTGCCTGCGGATGATGCGGCGGACCCGCTACGACCTCGTCCATGCGGTCGAGGAGTCGGCCTTCATCGCCGTCGCGATGAAGCAGCTGACCGGGGTCCCCTACGTCTACGACATGGACTCATCGCTGGCCGAGCAGATGGTCGAGGCATTCCCGAGTCTCCGGTTCGTTTTCCCTGGTCTGCGCCGGTTCGAGGCGACGGCAGTCCGCCGAAGTGTGGGAGTGCTGACGGTCTGCGCCGCCCTCGAGGACGTCGCGCATGGCCACGCCCCCGGTACCCCGGTTGGACGGGTGGAAGACACCACGCTCCTGTCGCCTCGAGGCAAGTCCAATGGCTCCCTGCTCCCGCGCGAGACCGCCGGGGGCCCGGTCGCCATGTACGTGGGAAACCTGGAGCACTATCAGGGAATCGACCTGCTGCTGGAAGGATTCCGTCACACACTGGATCGCGTGCCCGAGGCGCGGCTCGTGATCGTCGGCGGGCGTCAGGACGACATCGACCGCTACACTCGGCGCTCCACCTCGCTGGGCATCCGCCCGGCGGTCTTCTTTCTCGGACCGAAGCCGGTGACCGACCTGGCCGACCTCCTCCAGGAGGCCGACGTCCTGGTGTCGCCTCGGCTCAAGGGACTCAATACCCCGATGAAGATCTACTCGTACCTGGATTCCGGCACGGCGGTGCTCGCGACCCGGCTCCGGACGCACACCCAGGTACTGGATGATCGCACCGCATACCTCGTTGATCCCAACCCCGTCGCGTTCGGCAACGGCCTCGCCGCTTTGCTCAACGACCCCTCGCTTCGGGCCCGCCTCGCGTCGGAGGCAAAGGACTACGTGCAGCGGGAGTTCACCCGGGAGGCCGCGCACCGCAAGCTGGCCTCCTTCTACGAGACGGTCGAGTCGCGGGCGGTGGGAGCGCGCGAGTGAAGCGCCTCTGGCGCTCGCCGACCTTACGCAGCGCGGGAGTGTATGGAGCGGCAGGAGCGGGATTCGCGGGGGCGAATCTCATCCTCGCCCGCGTCCTGCCCCAGGCCGAGTATGCCGTGCTCACCCTGGTGGTCGCGCTGGTGAACGTGGGCTTCGGGATGGCGCCGCTCGGCGTGGACGGCATCGTCAACCGGCGGCACCTCGAGGCCGGGCCGCGGCTGCTGCGGAAGGTGCTCGTCGCGACCACGCTCACGGCCGTGACGTTCACGAGCATCGGGTTAGCGTTCTACGACGTATCGCCGCCGTTGGCGGCGATGGTCTTCGTCTCGGTGCTCACCGGCGGGGCCGTCGTCGTGGTCGCGGCGCAGTTCCAGGCGGAGCAGCGCTTCGGCCTGTCCCTCGCGTTCATCCAGAGCACCAACGTCGTGCTCCTGCTCGCCGCGCTGGTGACGGCAGTGACCGGAGTGCGCGAGGCCTGGCTCGCGCTCCTCATCTCGACGATCGGCTGGGTGGTCGCAGCAGTCTGGGGCTGGGCCCTGCTCTTTCGGGAGCGCCATGCCAAACCTCACCGCTCGGTGGATTTTCCGATCACCGAGTCACTCTCGTACGCGGGCGTTCAAGCCACCGGATTGATTCACATCCAGCTGGAGCGCCTGATCGTCCCCCACTTTCTCCCGCTGCACGATCTGGCCACCTTCGGCGTCTTGGCGGCGATCGCCGGGTCGCTGTTCCGAGTGCTCCAGATGGGCGTGGGCTACTCGCTCGTTCCACGGCTCCGGGCAGCGGAGAGCATCCTCGAGCGGCGCCGCCTGGTCGCCCACGAGACCCGCCTGGTGACCGCTATCGTGCTCGTCGGCTCCGCGGGAATCGCCCTGCTGACCCCGCTGGTGGAGCGCTGGTTCCTGCAGGGCAAGTATCACCTGGCGGCGTCGCTGGTGCTGGCCACCGTGGTGAGCGGAGTGATCAAGATCATCAACGCCTTCACCAGATCCGCCGCCTCCGCGCTCGCGACGCCGCGCGAGCTGGGAATGGTCAACCTGCTCGGCTGGGTCTCACTCGCTATTGGAATCGGGGCCGGGATCGTCGGTGCGCGTTGGGGTCTGGCGGGTGTGATCTACGGCGTCGCTCTCGGGTGGGCCATCCGCGCGGCCACCGCGTCCTACATCGCCGCCCGGCACCTCCGTCTCTCCGAGCCCGAGCCGGTGGGCCAGCCCGCCACCGCTCCGTGACCGCGGCCCCCGACGATAACGCCCGATGGGCCGTCGCGCTCTTCAATCGATCGGTTCTCAAGCAGGAAAAATTCCGCCGCATCACCGATCTGATCGAGGACCCCGTCGGCCGAACCAGCCTCGACATCGGTGCGGACAACGGCACGATCAGCTATCTGCTGCGGCAGCGGGGCGGCCGCTGGTACAGCGCCGATCTGGACGAGCGGGCGGTCGTGTCCATCCGCGAGCTGGTGCGCGACGGTGTGTACCAGCTCGACGGCTCCCGGACGCCTTTCGCCAACGCAGCCTTCGATCAGGTCGTGGTGGTGGACTACCTGGAGCACATCCCTGACGACGACGCCTTCGCGCTGGAGCTGGCGCGGATCATCCGACCCGGTGGGTGCGTCATCGTGAACGTCCCCCACCTGAAGCCTCACTCCCTGATCAATCGCCTCCGTCACGCTATCGGGTTGACCGACGAATGGCACGGGCACCTGCGGCCGGGGTACCGGCTGGAGGACCTCCGGAAGCTGCTGGGGCCCCGCTTCGACATCGAGCGGGCCACTACGTACTCGAAGGCCTTCTCGGAGCTGGTAGACACACTCCTCAACGGGGCGAATGAGCTTCGGAGGGGCAGCGGCCGCGGCACCCGGGCGACCCGCAAGGGCACCATCACCACCTCGGCCGATCTCCGCGGGCGGCAGAAGGAGTTCCGGCTCCTGACCGCGATCTATCCGGCGCTCTGGATGATGGCGAAGCTCGATTACCTCCTCTGGGCACAGCAGGGATACAAGCTGATCGTCCGCGCTCGCCTTCGACCCGAGCCCTCGCCGGCGGGATCACCCTCGAGAACGGAGTAATCGTGGGAGCAGTGTACGGCATCATCGGACCGTCCGAGAGCATGGAGGTCCGCTCGATGGGGCTGCGGCTCGCGCACCGCGGCGTGGAGTCGGCGGAGTGGTCCCCGGTGGCGGATGTCCGCTTCGGTGTGAGGGGGTCGGCGCCGACCGTGAACAATCAGGCGGGCGGCCTCCTGGCGTTCGACGGCGTGGTGGACAACCGCGAGGACCTGGCCCGGCGACTCGGGCACCAGGGGGAGCGCAGCGATCCCGCCGCGGACGCCGCGCTGGTCAACGAGCTGTGGCGGGCGCAGGGGATCGAAGGGCTGGCACTGATCGCGGGGCAGTTCGCGCTGGCACTCTGGGACGGAGCGAACGGGCGGCTCGTGCTCGCCAGAGACCGCGTCGGGTACGCGCCGCTCTACTTCGCGCTCGCCAGTGACCGGCTGATCTTCGCGAGCGAGTACAAGGCGCTCCTGGCGCTCGAGTCGATCCCGGCCCGCCCGAATCGGGCGGCGATACAGACCATCCAAAGCACGAAGTGGGTTCGGCCGGGCGTCACCTGCCTGGAAGGGATCTACCCGGTTGCCCCCGGCACCTGCATCGAGGTGAAGCGCGATCACATCGCCAGCCGACGCTATTGGGACATCCCGGTTCGGGTCGCGCCCGGCGACGATGCGAGTCACGCCGCCCGGCTGCGCCGGAGTTTTCTGGAGACCCTCCGAAAGCAGACCGCACCGTACCAGCGCATCGGCGTCTCACTGAGCGGGGGACTCGATTCGGCTATCGTCGCCGCCGGCGTTCGGACGGTTGCGCGGGACCGGGAAGTCCATACCATCTCCGCCGGCTACGGACCGGACGATACCGAGCTCGCGAACGCCGAGACGGTCGCGAAGACGCTGGGCACCGTACACCATCCGATCGTGCTCGATCCGGACGACCTGCCGGGCCTGCTGCCGTGGATGGTCTGGCACCTCGAGGAGCCGATCGGCCGGGAGGACATCGCCTACCTCTTCGTCGTGGCCCGCGAGGCGGCGCGTTACGTGGATCTGGTCGTGACGGGTTTTGGCTTCGACGGGCTGTTCGCCGGGCTGCCGAGGCATCGGCTGGTGGACCTGGGGATCAAGTTTCCCCTGTTCCGTGGCCCGCTGGAGGAGTTCTTCGATTACAACCTGCGGAGCATGGAGCCCCGGACTCTCGGCGGACAGGCGTTACGCGCCGCCTATTTCCGAGGCAAGGATTTTCCGGCGCCCGACGTCATCGGTGCCCCCCCACTCCCTCCTTTCGCGGGCTTTCCCAGGGACGGGGACCAGCCGCTCACCAACTTTCTCAGACGCGGATTTCTGGTCCTTCCGTATCAGCATCCGGTGGAGCGCCTTTACGCCGGCGCCGGGCTGCGGATGAACGCCCAGCATACCGACCCCGACTTCCTGGGGACGGCCTTCTCGATTCCCGATCGGCTCAAGATCCACGGCCGCACGCAGAAGTACATCCTTCGCCGCGCCTGCGAGGGTCTACTCCCTCCGACGATCCTGGCCACCGGCAAGAGCTTCAACCGCCTGAAGCACGACACGAAGATGAGCGAGGTGCTGGACGGGCTGGCGGACACCCTGCTCACTCCAACCGCGGTCGCCGAGCGGGGACTCTTCGAGCCGGCCTACGTCACGCCGTTTGCGCGCGCGTCCCACCAACCGGCCGTACAGTCAGGAACGGGCCTACCGGCTGTGGTCGCTGCTGCTCACGGAGCTGTGGGCGAGGACTTTCCTGGACCGGAGAGGCGTGGCTCCAACGGAGCCACCGCCTCCGGTCAGACCGCTATCGAGGTAGGAAATCAGCGGCCGGCGTGTGCCACGGTAGAGGGTTCCAGCACGGGGATGGAAGTCGCAGGGAGGTAGCCCATTTCCCGGTACCACTGACCCGTGCGCCGCAGCCCTTCTTCCAGCGCGATCCGAGGCCGGTAGCCCAGCTCCTTCTTCGCCCGGCTGATGTCGAAGGCCCGGTTCTGACGGTACCAGTCCACCCGGCGCGGGAAGATCGGCGGGAACGATCCCGAAGGGCTTGCAGAGCTTCTCGCAGATGTGTCCGGCAACCACGACGGGCATGATCGGGTAGTGATTGATCTCCAGGGGCACGCTGAGAGCTCGCCCGACCGCCTTCACGATCTCCTCGATCGGATAGTACTCCTCGTCGGCGATCAGGTACTCGCGGCCGTTGCCGACGTCCGGAGCCAGGCAGAGCATGAAGGCGTCTACCAGGTTGTCGATGTAGAGCGGGTGGTAGAGCGTCCGGCCGCTGCCGAACATCGGGAACATGCCCTTCGATACCCGCTTGAAGATCATGAAGAAGCGCTCGGGATCGCCCGGGCCGTAGATGGCCGCCGGTCTCAGGATCACGGTCTCCATTTTCCCACCGGCGAGCTGCTTCACCAACGGCTCTGCCTCGTACTTGGTGCGCTGGTAGTAGTCCGCGGGCTGAATGGGAGCGTCCTCGCCCGCGGGCGGGTGATCCACATTGCCGTGGACGCCGCAGGTGCTGCAGTAGACGACCTTCCACACGCCCGCCCGGATCGCGGCTTCCACGACGTTCCGGGTGCCTTCGACGTTGACCTCATCGTAGAAGGAATGGGGAACGTTGAGCTCCCGGAACGCGGCGGCGAGATGGAACACATATTCGACGCCCTTCATGCTGCGCTCGACGACGGCGCGATCGGTCACCGATCCGATGACCACCTCCGCACCCATCGCACGAAGGGCATCGCACTGCAGCCCGTCCTTGTAGTCGAGCGCTACGACGTCGTGACCGGCCTCGCGCAGCCGACGGACCAGCGCTGTGCCGGTGAAGCCGGTGCCACCCGTGACTAGTACCCGCATTCAAGCTCCTTAGTGATTGGCTTGGAACAGGTGGACGGGGTCGCTTTCACTGAATATGTTCCGCAACCCCGTCCCGCCCGTCCCCACGATCCCCAGATAGGCTAATGACCCAAACCGCCGGCCGCAAAGCTCGCGAAGACGCTGACATAGAATCGTCCTCCGAGCGGTATCAGCGCCGGTTCCGGGGGCCGGTGGGACGCTGGTTCCTCGATTTGCAGCGGCGGCTGACCTTGGCCTGCCTGGAAGGCTTGCCGGCCGGCTCCGCCATCCTGGACGTAGGCGGCGGCCACGCCCAGGTCACTCCCGCATTAGTCGATGCCGGGTATGCCGTTACGGTCGCCGGCAGCGACCCGTCCTGCGGCCGCCTCCTGGAACCCTGGACGGGGGCCGGCAAGTGTCGATTCGAGGTAGCGGATTTCCTCGGCGCTGCCCTACAAAAACCATGCCTTTGATGCAGTTATATGTTACCGCATACTGGCCCACAGCGTTAACTGGACCGGGTTGATCGCCGAATTGTGCCGGGTGTCGCGGCACCGCGTCATAATTGACTACCCGGCGCGGCGAAGTGTAAACGCCCTGTCCCGACCTCTCTTTGACTTGAAGCGGTCGGTCGAGGGCGTCACGACCCGCCCGTTCGCCCTGTACGGCCGCCGCCAGATGGCACGGGCGTTCGAGCATGCCGGCTTCAGGGTGACGGTCGAGCATCCACAATTCTTTCTGCCGATGGTCCTCTATCGCCTGACCGGTGCCGCCGGACTGGGCCAGGCGCTCGAGACACCCGCCCGGGTCCTGGGGCTGACACAGGCGTTTGGTTCCCCTGTTATCCTCCGCGCCGACCGTCGCGTCGGCATCGCCTGACCGCTGAGAAGCAAACTCGGTTGGCTGCTCGCCGCTGCAGGGGCGATCGCAATCGCCGTTCTCACCCTGCAGCCGGACCCGCGCGCTGTCGCCGTGGCAGCGCGAACGCCGCTCACCTGCATCGTCTGCGGTGATCGCGGTGGGGTGGACGTCGTCCTCAACGTCCTGCTCTTCATCCCGTTCGGCTTCGGCTTGAGGCTCGCGGGATGGCCGTGGCGGCGCGTGGCGGGCGGCGGCGGCCTTGGTCTCGTTTACGGTCGAGACCCTTCAGTACTTCGTCATCATCGGTCGCGACGCCAGCCTGGGCGACGTCCTCACCAATACCGCCGGCGGAGTCATCGGGGCTGGACTCGTACCCTATTGCCGTGCACTCGTGGCGCCCTCGAGCGTCCTCGCGTGGCGGCTCCTGTTGCTGTGGGCGGTGATCTGGATCGGCATGCTGGCGGCCTCCGCATGGCTGCAGGCTCCGGGGGCCCGGACCCGGCATCTCACCAGTCGCTGGGCGCACCACGCGCCCGAGCCGTATCCGTTCGGCGGCCAGGTGAGCTCAGCGTCCGTGGACGGGGCTGCCATGCCATTGCGGGGTCCGCCGCCCGACTATGAAGCGCTCGCGGAACGATTGAAGAGCGGCCGGACAACGGTCGCGCTCGAGGCGACCTCGGGTCCACCCACGCTCGGTCACCATTGGCTCTACATGATCAGCTCCGGGCGGATACCGCAGCTCTCGGTCACGCAGAAGGGACGCAACGCGATCATCATGGTCCCGGCGCGCGCGTCCCGCTTCAAGTTGCGTCCGCCGGCGGTGAGCCTGCCAGACGGACTTCCATCGCACGCGGGCCTCCCGGTGAGTCTCCGTGGTGGCCGTCGGGGCGACACCTTGTGGCTAGAGACCTCGTATGCCGGAGAACGCCATGCGGTGGAGCTCACGCTGAGTCCCGCCCACGGCTGGGCCATGATCGCTCCGTTCGACTTTCCGCTTGGCCCCGCCGTGGGCCTGCTGACCGGTGCCTGGATCGCGCTCTGGACGCTCCCGCTGGGATACTGGGGAGCCCGAGTCGGGCGCCCGTCCCGGGCGATTAGCCTGGTCGCCGCGACCCTCGCCGTTGGACTCGGTGTGGTGCCTGCCCTGGGTGGGCACGCGCCGGTGCAGTGGTCAGAATGGCTCACAGCCGCGCTCTCGGCCGCCGCCGGCTGGGCCCTCCCGAGACCCGCGGCTTATCTTCAACCCCGATGCGGCTCTCCTTCCATCAGCGTATCCTCCTCATCCTGATCTGCCTCGGCGCGCTTCCCACCGCGCTGGCAATTCTCGGCTGGGGATGGACGATCCGTTCGACGTCGCCGGCGCTCGGCCCGCGCCAGGCACTCGAAGAGGTCGGCGCTACCGGACGCGCGCTGCTCGAAACCCTCGATACGACCCGACTGACGCCGGCCGAGCGCCAAGCGCTCAACGCCCACACCACCACCCTCAACTCCGCCATCGGACGGTTTCAGCGAGCCGAGGCGTTCGGTCGCTACTACTATGCCGGCCTGGCGCTAGCGGTACTCCTCGTGGGCGCCGCTTTCCTGTACGCGTCGGTCAGACTCGGCGGACATCTCTCCCGCCAGCTCAGCCGCCCGATCGAGGAGTTGATCGGCTGGACAGGAAACATCCGCAAGCTCGAGGCTCTTCCACCCGACCGGACCTCCCGAGGGGCGCCCGAATTCGCCGCGCTTCGCACGGCATTGCGCGAGATGGCTACCGCCCTGGAGCGTGGCCGTGCCCGCGAGATCGAGGCGGAGCGACTCCGCGCCTTTCGCGAGACCGCACGCCGGGTAGCCCATGAGATGCGCAATCCGCTCACACCCATTCGGCTCGCCGTCGCGCAGCTCTCGCGCTCGGCGACCGGGGGGCAGTCCGACGCGATCGAGGTCCTGAACGCGGAATCCGGCCGACTGGAACAGCTCGCCCGGGAATTCACGGAGTTCGGGCGGCTGCCCGAGGGGCCGGCGGCACTGGTGGATCTCGTCGAGCTGCTGGAAGAGCTGTCCCGAACGGCGCTTCCACCGGAGATGACCGCGCGGCTCACGCTGGATCCGGCGACACCGGCGCTTGCGGGGCACTACGATCCGCTGCGCCGGGCTTTCAGCAACATTCTCCGCAATGCCGTCGAGGCCTGCGGTGGTCGGGGCGAGCTCGAGATCACCGTGGCGCCCGAGAACGGGGGCGCTCGCGTGACGGTACGCGACCACGGGCCCGGGATCCCTCCGGAGGTGGCGGGACGGATCTTCGAGCCGTACTACACCGGCAAGGCGGGCGGGACGGGACTGGGCCTGGCGCTCGTCCGGCAGACGGTGGAGCTGCACGGCGGAACGATCGAGGTGGAGCCCACACCGGGCGGCGGGGCGACGTTCGTGGTGAAGCTGCGCGGCCGGTGAGCGTGACGCCGGCCGAGATCCTCCTGGTGGACGATGAGGCCAACATCCGGCGGATGCTGGGCGCTTTGCTCCGGGACGAGGGCTTCACGGTCGCCGAGGCGCCCAACGGCAATGCCGCGCTGCTCCAGGTGGACGGTGTGGACCCGGACGTCATTCTGCTCGATCTCCTCATGCCCCCCGGCCCGGATGGCCTGGACACGTTGGCGCGGCTCCGGGAGCGGGGCCGCACCACACCCGTCATCATGATGAGCGGCAAGGCACAGCTCACCGACGCCGTGCGGGCGGTGAAGCTCGGGGCCTTCCAGTTCCTGGAAAAGCCGCTCACTCCCGAAGCTGTGCTGGCGACGGTTCGCGCCGCGCTGGAGCTCAACCGCGCCCGCGCCGAGAACCGTGCGCTCCATGCCGAGCTCGCGCGGCGCGCGACCCTGATCGGCGAGAGCGCCGCCATGCGGCAGGTTCGCGCCCTGATCGAGCGAGTGGGCCCCACCGAAGCGCGCGTCCTGATCACCGGTGAATCGGGGACGGGCAAGGAGCTGGTCGCGGCCGCGGTTCACGCCACGAGCCGCCGGTCGGGCCGCCCGTTCGTCACGGTGAACTGCGCCGCGATTCCTCGGGACCTGGTCGAGTCCGAGATGTTCGGCCACGAGCGCGGCTCGTTCACGGGAGCCACGGAGCGCCGCATGGGCCGCTTCGAGCTGGCGCACGGCGGCACGCTCTTCCTCGACGAGATCGGTGACCTCAGCGCGGAGGCGCAGGCCAAGCTGCTCCGCACGCTCGAGACCGGAGAGCTTCAGCGGATCGGCGCGGAGGGCACGGTCCGAGTGGACGTGCGAGTCATCTCGGCGACGAACCGTCAACTCGACGACGAGGTGGCCGAAGGTGATTTCCGGGAGGACCTCTACTTCCGTCTCAACGTCTTCCCCATCCACCTCCCTCCCCTCCGGCAGCGGCTGGACGACCTTCCCGCGCTGGTATCGTACCTGGCGGAGCGGGTACGCCCGCGGAACGCGGTGACGTTCACCCCCGCGGCCCTGGAGGCGCTGGCGTCGTACAGCTGGCCGGGAAACATCCGCGAGCTTGCCAATCTCGTGGAACGCCTCACCATCCTCAGCGGCCCGATGGTGGACGCGGGTGCCGTGCGGCAGGTGCTGCCCGGTGGTGCACCCGGCGCCGGGCCGGCCGTCGTACTGGGCCGCCCGCTTTCGGACGCGCTCGACGACTACGAGCGCGCCCTCATCGCGGCCGCGCTGACCCAATCGGAAGGCAATGTCGCCGAGGCCGCGCGCGTGCTGCAGACCGACCGCGCCAATCTCTACCGCCGGATGCGGCGGCTCGGGCTCGACAGCGTGAAGTCGTGAGCGGAGGACCGGCATGGCCCTGACCGCACGAAGGACCGGCGCGCTCCTCGCGCTGGGACTGCAGCTCCTCGTCGCGCCTGCCCTCCGCGGGCAGGACAGCGTGATCGTCATCGATCCCGACGCCCCCCCGGTGGACACGCTGATGCGCGGCGGCGCGCCGCGGGAAGTGATCGCGGAGCTCATCGCCTTCTACAACGATTCGGCGACGACCCGGACGGTGGGCGACGTGACCCTCCCGGCCGGCAGCAGCTTCGAGGGACGCCTGGCCTCGTATCGCGGCACCGTGCGCATCGCGGGCCGCGTGCGGGGGCCGATCGCGGTGGCGAATGGGACCCTGCATCTGCTGCGCGGTGCGGATGTCGAGGGGGACATCCTCGTCGTCGGCGGGCGCCTCATCCGCGCCGCCGGGGCGCGTCACGCCGGGCGGGAGCGGGTGTTCTGGGATGCCGCCCCGGTCTGGCGGGAGCCCGAAGGCACCCTCGTGCTCCGGGAGCGACGACGACCGCTCGGCGAGCTGGCCACCGCGAAGACTTCGTTTCAGACGGGGAAGGTGAAAACCACCCTGCTCCTCGCCACGGGTGGCACCTACAACCGGATCGAAGGGCTGCCGATCGTATTCGGCCCGCTCTTCGAGCTGCGCCCGACACAGGGCTCCGCGCTGCGCCTGGATCTCCGTGGGATCCTGCGGACGGCAGGCGAAGGCAACCGTCTCAGCAGCGATTTCGGCTATCAGGTGCGTGCGGAGTACCGGACGTCGACCTTCGGAATTTCCGGCCGGCTCTATAGCGACCTAGCCACAATCGAAGATCAGCCGCTGTCGCTCAGCGAGTCCGGCTGGTCGGCGCTCCTGCTGCAGCGCGACTATCGGGATTATTTCGAGCGGCGGGGAGGAGGCGGATGGCTGTGGGTTCAACCCGTCCGGCCGCTCCGATTCGAGCTCTCGGTGCGCCGAGACCACGAGACCTCGGTGCAGGCCGTCGACCCCTGGTCGCTGTTCCGCAACAGCGACCAGTGGCGACGCAACCCGCTGATCGACGACGGCCACTATGTCACGACCGGACTCCAGCTCGACTACGACACCCGCAACGATCGCGACTACCCCAGCACCGGCTGGCTGATTCGAACTCGCTTCGAGCACTCGACCAGTGACGACGTGGCACCGGTCGCTCTGCCGGAGGAGATCCGGCCCGCAATCCCGCTCGAGGACTACGACTTCAACCGGCTGTCCTTCGACATCCGGCGCTACAACCGGCTCACCCCGTCCCTTCGGCTCAACGCCCGGCTCCGGGGAGAGGGGTGGATCGACGGCGACCGGCTTCCGGTGCAGCGCCGGGTCTCCATCGGGGGCACGGACCTTCTGCCGGGCTACGACTTCCGCAACACCACCTGCGCGCCGAGCGGGTTCAGCAATCCTTCCGCGGCGGGACTCTGCGACCGCGTCCTCAGCGCCCAGGTCGAGGTGCGAACCCGGCTCGGGCTCAACCTCGGCTACCGGGTGCGCGACCGCGAGGGCAGCCCCACCGGCCGATTCATCGGCATCGAGGAGGCCGATCTAGTCCTGCTGGCCGATGCTGGCACTGCGTGGCTCGCCGGCGATGGCCCGGGGCAGGTCCCGGTGAACCGCATCCCCAAGTTCGGCGAGTGGGATGTGGATCTCGGCGTGGGACTCGACGTGGGGACGATCGGAGCGTACCTCGCCAAAGGCATCTCGGCAGGCGGGGCGGTCAAGTTCATCGTCAGGCTGCAGCGTCGCTTCTAGTGGCTCGCTTCCAACGTGCCCGTCCTGCGGTAGCCGCAATCGTCGCGCTGGCCGCGGCGCTCACGCCGCAGGCCTTGTCGTCGCAGACGCCGACGGCCACCCGGATCCGCCTGGAGATCAGCCTCTCCCGGGACAGCACGGCGCAGGGCGCGCGCAATCCTGTCGTGCGCTCCCCGGGATTGCTGACCGACGATCGCTGGCTCACGGCGCTGCGGTCGGGGCTCCCGGTGCGGTTGCACTACCGGGTCGAGGTCTGGCAGTCGCGAGAGGGATGGTTCGATCTCCTCGCCCGACAGACGGAGTGGGACGTGGTGGTCCGGCACGAGCCGCTGCTCGACCAGTACACGCTCCTCACCGTGACGGGCAATCGGGTGCAGGAACGCCGCTATGCCACCCTCGACGCCTTGAGTGCCGCGCTCGCCTTCGCCTACCAGGTCAATGTCCGGCCCAGAGAACGGGGTCGGTACTATTACGCCGCGTCGGTGGAGCTGTCGACGCTGTCCGACTCGGACCTGGATGAGCTGGAGCGCTTTCTCGAGGGGGACTTGCCGGGGGTGGCACAGGGGCGGGAGGGAATCGGTGAGGCGCTGGGGCGCGGGGCGACCCGGATACTGCTCCGCCTCGCGGGGCTGCCAAGTCTGCGGCTGGAGGGGAAAACGGCCGGGTTCGAGGTGAGGGAGTGAAAAGCGTGAAGCGCGAAGGGTGAAGAGTAAGAAGGGGGCCCCGGCGGCCCCCCTTCACCCTTTACGCTTCACTCTCCACTCCCTCACTCACACCGTCCCACCCAGCGCGCGCAACGCCTCTTCGCCGTAGAACAGCTTGATGTATTTGGCCTGCGCTACGGACAGACGCCGCACCGCCCACGAGAGATGGACGAAATGGGGCTCGCGCGGCACGTGCATCGGGTGCATCCCGCATTCTTCCGGCAGGTGGTTCCCCTTGCGGGTATTGCACGAGCTGCAGGCCGTTACCACGTTCGTCCACTCGTTGTCGCCGCCGCGCGACAGCGGAATCAAATGGTCGCGGGTGAGACATTCCCGGTGTCGCAGGTCCATCTGGTTCCGATGGCAGTACTGGCACCGGTAACCGTCGCGGGCGAAGAGGAATGTGTTGGTGACTTGACGACGGAAGCGGCGGGGAACGTGGACGAACTTGACGAGGCGGATGATCGCAGGTTTAGGTAGTGTCAAGCGCTCACTTCGGACGTGCTCGTCCGCATCGGACTCGACGATCTCAGCCTTGCCCTCGATGACGAGGCGCAAGGCGCGTCGGACCGGTACCATGGTGAGCGGTTCGAAGGAGGCGTTCAACGCCAGACACCGCACGCTGCTTCTCCGGGGCGGAAACGGGTAGCTGGATACACGAACTCGATGGCGCGAAACCAGGCACCGGCCCGCCCCACCGTGCTGTCGAATCGTAACGGCGCCCAAATGACCCGGCAAGGGAAGTGCCACGTGCGCCGGATCACAACTCTATTTCTCATGACGGCATAGACTCGCCCATGGCTTCAGCAACAGACTTCGTCGCGCTCTTGGCTGCCGCCCGTGCGCGGCGCCGGGAACAGTGGCTGTCTGCCGCGGAACTCAAGACATTGCGCAGTGCCCGGCTGGTCCGGCTGGCCCAGGCCGCGGCGGCCACCCCGTATTTCCGCCAGGTTTTCAAGGAAGCCGGCGTCCGGCCCGACGAGCTGGCCGATGAACGGCGCCTTACCCGACTCCCCGTCCTCGAGAAGGCGACGCTACACTCTACCGGAGAAGCCGACCTGCTCTCGGAGCCGGTGGAGCGGTTGTTCCCCGTCACGACCTCCGGCTCGACGGGCGAGCCACTCCGGGTTTTTCGCAGCTCACGGGATCAGGCCGAGGTGTCCGCACTCTGGTCCCGGGCGCTGCACGCCTTCGGCCACGGCGTTTTCGACAGTCAGGTGAACATCGGCACCGGCCGAGCTGTGGCCCGGACCGGACCTGTCGCACTCCTTCGCCGGTTCGGGGTGCTGCCGGAGATCTGCCACCTCTCGAGCTTCGAGCCCGTGGACCGGCAGATCGAGATTCTACTGCAGCGGCGCCCGCACACCTTCAGCTCCTACGCCATCAGCCTGGAGTTGATCGCCGACGCACTGCTCGAGCACGGGATCCGGGACATCAGGCCGAAAGTGGTTTTCAGTGCGGCGATGCCGCTCAGCGAACGCGGGCGCAAGGCCGCTGCGGAGGCCTTCGGAGTCGTCCCGTTGGATGTCTACGTCACCGCGGAACTGGGCACAGTGGGGTGGGAGTGTCCCCAGGAGCGAGGTGTTCTCCACCTGAACGACGACATGCAGATCGTCGAGATCCTGAACGACCTCGACCGGCCCTGCCGTGGACGGCGAGGTCGGCCAGGTCGTCGTCACTCAGCTCTGTTGCCTGGCCCAACCTCTGCTGCGCTATCGGCTGGGAGACCTCGCGGCGCGGATCCCGGGACCCTGCGGGTGCGGGCGCGGCTTGGCTCGCCTCTCCCCGGTCCAGGGCCGGACCCGCCACGTGATTCGTACGCCCGATGGACGGGTGCTCTACGGGATGATGGTCTCGTCGGTCGTGAAGGCTTTCACGGAGGTCCGCCGCTGGCAGTTGCGGCAGACCGGCGCGGACACGCTCGAGCTGCTCGTGGTGCCGTCGCCGACATGGAGATCGGAGGCCGCAGCCGAGATCGCCGCGCAGCTCGGTGAGAAGCTCGGGCGTGAATTGCGATTCGATGTCGTGCCGGTGGATGACATCCCCCTCGCGCCGACCGGCAAGCTGCAGACGATCGTACCTTTGGCCGAAGGCGCGGCGCCTTCTACTTCCTGACCAGTCCGTTGATCCGGGAGGCGATCGCCTCGCGCTGCTTCTGGCTTCGGGTGATGACCAGCACGGTATCGTCTCCCGCGATCGTGCCGATCACCTCTCCCCAACCCGCCTGATCCAGCGCCTCGGTCACGGCGCCGGCCGAGCCGCTCGCCGTCTTGAGCACCAGCAGAGGACCGACCCCGTCCACGCTGACGAGAAGCGTCGGAAGCACCTGGGCGAGATCGGGCCGGACCGCCGCGCGATGCGGATGCGTGTAGTACGCACCACCCTGGGGATCGGCGAGCTTGGCCAGTCCCAGCTCGCGGATATCGCGGGACAAGGTGGCCTGGGTGACGTTGAACCCCTCCCCTTCGAGCGCCTCACGGAGCTCGTCCTGACTCTCGATTCGCCGGTCCCGGACCACCCGCAGGATGGCGGCGTGACGCTGGATCTTCATGCCGACCGCTTGGCTCGGTACACGTCTCTCCCTCCCAGAAGAGTCGCCCGTACGTCCTGCGGACCGCTCGCCAACACCTGCTCTTCGGGCGCGACGGCTCGCGCGCCGCACCGGATCACGACGCAATCGCCCCACTTCCCCGGCTCCAGGGTACCGACTTCGTCCGCTATTCCCAGCGCTCGCGCCGCCTCGATGGTGCAGAGCCGGAGCGCGGCTTCCGCTGTCACCTGCGCTAGTGCACGGGCGGCGCGGGCCTCCGCCAGCAGGTCCAGCCGTCCGACACTCATGACCGAGTCTGTCCCCAGGCCGACGCGAAGCCCAGCCTCGAGCAAGGCGCTCAGGCGGGCGTGTCCATGGCCGTGGGCCGCATTGGACAACGGGCAATGCGCCACGGAGCAGCCCTCACGAGCAAGCAGCGCTCGGTCCGCCGAATCCGTCCGAACGGCATGGATGCAGAGCGTCGCTGGACTCAACACCTCGTGATCGCCGAGCCATGCGACCGGCGTGCGGCCGAGCAGCACGGGCAAGGGGATCTGGCGGCCACGCCAGGCATCGGCAAAGGCGCCGGTCCCGTGGGCGAGCAGCTCGGTCTCCGGCGCGGACTCCGCTATGTGCACCGCCATTGGCAGCCGCTCCGCCTTAGCCCATCGCGCCACCGAGCGGAAGAGCGGCCCGCTCACCGTGTATGGCGCATGGGGCGACACTCCGATCCGAATCCGACCGGTGGCAAAGCAGCCCAGCTCGGCCACCCGCGCCTGCAGCCCCGCCAGGCTCTCCGCGCACTGATCCGGGTGCGGCCCGAACACCTCCTGATAGGCGATCCCCGAGGAGCCCTGCTCCGCCATTGCCCGGATGACCGCTCCCGAATCCCCGGTATCGGCGATCGTCGTCACCCCCGAGGCGTAGCACTCCGCCAATCCGGCGCGAGCCGCCTCGAGAAACGTGTCCGCCGAGCGCTCCGCCTTGAGGGTGCGTACCCGGCGGATCCAGGCTGCGAAGTCGGGGTCCGGCGGGTATCCGTCGAGACCCGTCAGCTCGAGATGCGTGTGTGCGTTGACCAATCCGGGAAGGAGAATGCCGTCGGCATACTCCTCGGCCAGTGCAGCGGGCGGCCGCGGGACGGAGGCGTCGGGGCCGACCGCGACGATCCGGCCCTCGTCCGAGATGAGGACCGCCCCACGCTCGATCGCCGGAGCGACCACGGGCAACACCCACCGAGCCGCCAGCCGGCGCGCCGGCATCCTACTGCGGTGCGGTGCCGGGCGGGCCGTTGCCTCCCATGGCGCCGGTACCGGGTACCACCGGCGCTCCGCCCGGTGCGCCCGGCGCGGTCTGTTGCGCGGTGGGCGCGGCGGGAGCGGTGGCGGCCCCGGCCCCGGGAGGCGGTGCGGGACTTCCTCCCATCACACCGCCGACGGAGCCGAAGGGCGAATGAATCGGGCAGAACGCTGTGGGCTCGGTCCCCGGTATGAACGACTCGATGTAGTGGACGTCCTTGGGACAGAACGGAGTCGCCTTGTAGCCGGTGGTCTTGTCTATGTCGAGCGCCGTCAGCCCGTCGGGTCTCGGCCACGCGCCAGGCGGTGTCCGGCGCTCATAGACCTCACGCATCATCGCGGTCCAGGCCGGCCCGGCCAGCACGCCGCCCTGGGCGTTGCTCTTGATCCGCCTCGGCTGGTCGAACCCGATCCAGACGCCGGTCACGAGATCCGGCGTGAACCCGATGAACCAGACGTCGAACCCGTCGTTGGTCGTGCCCGTCTTTCCGCCGGCGGGGAAGTTGATCCGGGAGCCGACCGAGCCCACGGCGGTGCCGTGCCGGACCACATCGCGCAAAGCGTCGGTCATCAGCCACGCGTGCGCGGTGTCCATCACGGCCACGCTCCGTACCGGAGGCTGCCAGACGATCTTGCCGCTGCGGTCCTCCACGCGGAGGATGGCGTTCGGCACGGTCCGCACGCCCAGGTTGGCGAACGTCGTGTAGGCGGCGATCATCTCGAGCGGGATCACGTCGGCCGAGCCGATGTGGATCGAGGGCACCGGAGGCACGCGCGTGCTGAGCCCGAATTTCGTGGCCTCGGCGACGACCGCCTGCTCCCCGAGCTGCATGCCAAGCTTGATGGCGATGATGTTGCGCGACAAGTACAGCGCGCGCCGCAAAGTCATGGGGCCGTCGAACTCGAGATCGTAGTTCTGCGGCGTCCAGGGCGGCTCATCCTCTTTGATAATCATGCTGAGTGAGTCGTCCACCATCACGTAGGACAGCGGGTAGCCCGCCTCGACGGCGGCCGCGAACACGATCGGCTTGAAGGTGGAGCCCGGCTGCCGGAGCGCCTGTGTGGCGCGATTGAACTTGCTGTCGGCGAAGTCGCGCCCGCCGACCATCGCCCGGATGTAGCCCGTCTTGGCCTCGAGCGTCACGACCAGGCCCTGGAGGTAAGGCGTCGTGACCTTCGAGCCGTCGTCCGGGTTGTCGGCGCGCGACTCCTGGTACTGGCGGTAGGTCTGGTAGGTGAACTTCCCGTCGGCTCCGCTTTCGATGGCCTCGAGCCGGGCCTCCAGCGCCCGCTCGGCCGCCTGCTGCGTGTCGAGATCGAGCGTGGTGTAGATGCGGTACCCCGAGCGGTACAGATCCTGGCCGAATCGCGCGTCGAGCTGCTGCCGGACGTACTCGGTGAAGTACTCCGCCACGGCGCTGAAGTCGGAGCGCGAGGACAGGAGCAGCGGATACGCCTTCCACCGCTCGGTGTCCTCCGGGCTCAGCAGGCCGTTGTCGCGCAGCAGGTTCAGCACGGTGTTCCGGCGCTGCACACTCAGATTGGGATTCTTCCGCGGATTGTATCGGGAGGGCGCCTTCGGGATCGCGGCCAGGGTCGCCGCCTCGGCGACGTTGAGGTCGCGCACCGACTTGCCGAAGTAGCGCTGGGACGCGGCCTCGACGCCATATCCTCGATTTCCGAGATCGATCTGGTTCAGGTACAGCTCGAGGACCTTGTCCTTCGGGTAGCGCTCTTCGATCTCCCGCGCGACCTTCGCCTCGCGAAGCTTCCGGCGCAGGGATTTGTCCCGTCCGCTGATGTCCTCCGGCCACAGATTGCGCGCGAGCTGCATCGTGATGGTCGAGAATCCCTCCGCCACGCGCATCTCGAACACGTTGTTCTTGATCGCGCCCAGGACCCGGACCCAGTCGATCCCGTTGTGCTCGTAGAACCGCTTGTCTTCGGTGATGATGAACGCCGCCCGCACGAACGGCGACATCTCACCGAGCGGCACCACGGTGCGCCGCTCCAGGCCGAGATCGGTGATCAGCCGGCCGTCGGCGGCGTAGACCTTCGAGGCCTGGTTGGGGTCGTATCCGCCCAGCTCGTCGATGGAGGGACAGCTGTTGCCGGCACAGGCCCGGGTCCAGGCCGCGATCATCACGGCGATGGCGAACGCAAACACCGCGAGGACCGAAACGAGGATGTTGCGCCGCACGCGGGGAGTGAGCCGGGAGCGGAGGCTTTCGAGGGGATGCCGGCGGGCCATGTCGGAATACTAGGCGGTTGCGGGGTCCGATTCCAGCGGGTTACGATTGGCAGCTATGACCGACCTCCTCAACACGTTGCGTGCCCGCGGCTTCGTCCAGGACTCCACGCCGGACCTGGCCGATCGGCTCCGCGCCGGGCCGCTCACCGCGTACGTGGGCTTCGATCCGACGGCCGATTCGCTCCACGTCGGGAGCCTCGTGCCGGTGATGGGGCTCGCGTGGCTCCAGCGGTCGGGTCACACGCCGATCGCGCTGGTGGGCGGAGGCACGGGAATGGTCGGCGACCCGAGCGGCAAGTCGGACGAGCGCCCGATGCTGGGATTGGACCAGATCGACCGCAACGTCGAGGGGATCGCGCGGCAGCTGTCCCGGGTGCTCGCATTCGAGGGGAGCAACGCTGCGCGGATGCGCAACAACGCCGACTGGCTCCGCGGTATCCGGCTGATGGACTTCCTGCGTGACACCGGCAAGCACTTCACACTGGGCTACATGCTGCAGAAGGAGTCGGTACGGAGCCGGCTGGAGCGCGGCATCTCCTACACCGAGTTCAGCTACATGCTGATCCAGGCCTACGACTACTGGCACCTCCATCGGACCGAGCGCTGCGAGCTCCAGATGGGCGGGAGTGACCAGTGGGGCAACATCACGGCCGGCATCGAGCTGATCGCCCGGCGTGAAGGCAAGCAGGTCCATGGGCTGGTCTTTCCGCTGCTCACCAGGTCGTCCGGGTCGAAGTTCGGGAAGACTGAAGGGGGTAATATCTGGCTCGACCCGGAGCGGACGAGCCCCTACCACTTCTACCAGTTCTGGGTGAACACCGAGGACGAGGACGTGGAGCGCTACCTCAAGCTGTTCACCTTTCTGCCGCTCAAGCGGATCGGGGCGGTCATGGCGGAGCATGGGAAGGAGCCCGGACGGCGCACCGCGCAGCGCGAGCTGGCCCGCGAGGTCACGATGATCGTCCATGGCGCCGCCGCCGCGGAGCAGGCGGTGCAGACCAGCTCGGCCCTGTTCGGCGGCAGGAGTGACGGCGAAGTCTCGGCCGAGGCATTGGCCGAGATGCCCGAGCGACGCGTCGCCCGGTCGGAGCTGCCGGAAGATCTGCCAGTCGTCGAGGTGCTGGTCGCGAGCGGGCTCGCCAGCTCCAAGGCCGATGCCCGCCGCGGAATTCAGGGCAAAGGGTTCTACCTGAACGGCCGGCAGATCGACAGTGTCGAGCTCCGGATCGAGGAGGACGCGCTGCAGGGGCCGCCGGAGGCCCGGTTCGTGATCCTCCGCAAGGGAAAGAAGAACTACGTCCGGCTGGTGATCGAGGGCTGACTCACCAACGGCTTCGCCTGGTCGTGCTCCGCGGCGGCTTGGCGCCCAGCAGGCCGAAGAGACCGCGCACCACTTCCCGCCCGATGGTCCGTCCGATCGTCGTACTCAGCGCGCCCACCACGGTGGCTCCGGCCACCTTGGCCACGGTTCCCGCGGTGCTCTTCCTGGGCGCTGCCGGAGCGGGCGCGGGTGCCGCGGGGGCCTCGGTGCGTGCCATTCTCGAGGCCAGCATCTCTCGGGCGCTCTCCCGATCCACGGCCTGCCCATATTCGGCGAGCAGCGGCGATTGACGGATGTCGGCCTGGAGCTCCTCGGGGGTAAGCGGCCCCATGCGCGAGGCGGGCGGGATGAGCCGTGTGGCCACGACGGGCGTCGGCTGTCCTCGGGTGTTGAGCACGGTCACCACCGCCTCCCCGATCCCGAGTGAGGTCAGCGTCTCCTCCAGATCGTAGAACGGCGTCTTGGGAAAGGTGCGCACCGTCGCCTTGAGCGCCTTGTCGTCGTCTGGCGTATGGGCCCGCAGCGCGTGCTGGATTCGGTTGCCCAGCTGGGCCAGGACGTCGGTCGGCAGGTCCTTCGGCGTTTGGGTCACCATGTAGACGCCGATCCCCTTGGAGCGGACCAGCCGAATGACCTGCTCGATCTGGTCCCGGAAGGCCTTCGGCGCCTCGTCGAAGAGCAGGTGAGCCTCATCGAGGAAGAACACCAGCTTGGGCTTCGGCAGGTCTCCCGCCTCCGGCAGGTTCTGATACAGTTCCGCGAGCAGCCACATCATGAAGGTGGACCAGAGCATTGGCTTGTCCTGCACGTCGGCCAGCTCGAGGGAGGTGACGACGCCGCGGCCGTCGGACGTGGTCTGGAGCATGTCGCGCACGTCGAACTCGGGCTCACCGAAGAACTTCTCGGCTCCCTGGGACTCGAGCTCGATCATTTTCCGCAGCAGCACGCCCACCGTGGCGGACGACATCCCGCCGTACTGCGCCAGGGCGGGCTTGCCCTCATCCGAGGAGAGCCACTGGAGCACTGCCCGAAGGTCGGCCAGATCGAGCAGGGGGAGCTGCTGGTCGTCCGCGTACTTGAAGACCATCGTGAGCACGCTGACCTGCGTGTCGTTGAGCGACAGTACCTTGCCGAGAAGCAGAGGGCCGAACGAGCTGACCGTCGCGCGGAGCTGAACCCCCAGCGCCCCGGTGAGGCTCACGAACTCGACCGGCGCACCGGCCGGCTTCCAGCTCCAACCGACGTCGGACGCGCGAGTGTTGATCCGGTCGTCTGCGGTGCCCGGCACTGCCAGTCCGCTCAGGTCGCCCTTCACGTCGGCAGCGAACACCGGGATGCCCTGGGCCGAGAGCTGCTCGGTGAGGAGCTGAAGCGTCTTGGTCTTCCCGGTTCCGGTCGCGCCCGCGATGAGCCCGTGCCGGTTCAGGGTCGCCAGCGGTATCCGCACCTTGGGCTCCTGGTGGACCGTGCCGCCCTCGAGCGCGGACCCGAGCGTGACGGCGGGGTCGGTGAAGCCGTAGCCGGCGGCGAGTGTGTCCTTGAAGCTGTCAGCCATTCGTCTGAGGCCCTCGTTCTAGTACCTCGACCACCCGCTCCATCTCCTCGACCGTGTTGTAGAGGTGCGGACTCAACCGGATCGCCCCTTCCCGGAGACTGCAGATGACCCGGGCGGCCTTGAGCCGCCGGTGAGCGTCCCCTACCCCTTCCGGGACGATGCAGAGGATGCCCGAGCCGCGGTGATCCCGTGGCGAGCCGATCCGAGTCCCGGTACGCTCGGCCCAATCGAGTATCGGGCGGTGGAGCTTCGCGAGATGCTCCCGGATCCGCTCGATTCCAACCTCGAGCAGAAGTCCGACTGAGGGATTGAATCCGGCAAAGTCCTGGTAGGGCAACGTCATCAACTCGAAGCGGCGCCCATCCGCCCGCAGGGTTTCCTCGTACCGGGTGAGCTGCGACAGATCGTCCGTGCCTTCGAATGCGAGCCAGCCCGTGATCGTCGGGCTCAGCGATGAGATCAGCTCTCGCCGGACATACACGAACCCCGACCCCCAAGGGGAGAGCAGCCATTTCTGCCCGCCGCAGGCCAGCACGTCCACCTGGGTGCGGCTCACGTCGATCGGAATCTGCCCCACGCCTTGAATGGCGTCCACCACTAGCCAGGTTCCGTTCGCGCGGGTGGCCTCCGAGAGCCGCTCGAGGTCCACCAGGTAACCGTTGCTGAACTGCACCAGCGACACCGCGAGGACGCGCACCCGAGGATCGCGCAGGCGTTCCAGCAGCCGGTCCTCGTCGGGCCACCCCTCCGGCGTCGTCGGCACCAGCTCTGTGAGGACGCCCGAGTCCGAGAGCCGGAGCCAGGGATAGACATTCGCGGGGAACTCCTTGTCGCTCACCAGGACGATGTCACCGGGCTCGAGCGGGATACCCCGAGCCGCGATGCCCAGCCCGAAGCCGGTGTTGATCGTGAGGCCGATCTCGTCGGGGCTCGCCCCGATCAGTCGCGCCGCCAGGCGACGGCTCTCGGCCAGCATGCCGAAGAGATCGCGATCGGGGAGCTGGTAGGGTGCGCAACGACGGCGGTTGAACTCCTCCAACGCAAGGCGGGTCCGCTCAGGGAGGGGGCCGATGCTCGCGTTGTTGAGGTAGATCGTCGTGTCCGTCCACGGAAACTCGGCGGCACGGATGGCGGCGAGGTCTAGGGTGGGGGTGGAGCCCGTAGCGGTCACGCCCCGGGCAAGATCCCTCGCTTCACTCGGGATGAGGTACGTCTGTGTCGGTTCCGAACGGGGAGGCTCGCCCGAGGGGACATCCGTAGGCATTCCTGAGGTCGCTTTCGTGATCCCGGTTACCCCGGAAAGGGGAAATCGCGCACCATCTTGCACCGCCGCCAGGCACGGCGATCAGCGCACGATTCTTGCAAATTCGTCGAGGCGTACGTTACGCGGGTAACCTCAACCGGGGCAAGCGAGTGAACCCGGACCGACCCTTCACCCTGGTCTTGAGCGGTGGCGGCCTCAAAGGGCTGGCCCATATCGGGGTGTTCCGCGCGCTCGAGGAGCGGGGACTGATCCCGAGCCTCGTGGTCGGCTCGAGCATCGGCTCGCTGATCGGAGCGGCGTGGGCGGCCGGTGCCACGGTAAGGCAGATGCAGGAGCGGGCACGCAGGGTCAGGCGACGCGATGTCTTCCAGGTAGCGCATACCGACGTGGCGCTTCGACGCCTGCTCGCGCCGGCACTCTACCGGCGGGAACCGCTCGAGGCGCTGGTCCGCAGCCTGGTCGGCGGGATCACCTTCCGGAATCTGAATCGCAGGCTCCTCGTCAACACCACCGATCTCCATTCCGGCATGCAGGTGCTATGGGGATTGCCCGGCCTCCTCGATGCCCGCGTCGCCGACGCGGTCGTGGCCTCGTGCGCCCTGCCCGGGATCTTTCCGCCCCGGGTGATCAACGGTCGCGCGTACGTGGACGGCGCCGTCGTGGAGAACCTCCCCGTCCGCCTGGCCGCTGCGCTCGGCGAGGGCCCGGTCTTCGCCGTCAACGTCGCCGCCACCAGCGTGGTGCGGTCGGCCAACGAGACCGAAGGCTTCGCGGCTACGTACATCCGCGGCCTCGAGATCGTCATGCACACCCAGATCGAGTCGCAGCTGCGCGCCTGGAGCGGGCCTCCGCTGGTCCTGGTGCAGCCCAAGGTCGAGCACATCTCGATGTTCGCTTTCGACCGCACCGAGGAGCTGCTGGAAGCCGGCTATCGCGCGACCATTCAGACCTTGGATCAACTCGGCGGCAGGCTGGGCGCGATCGCGGGCGGACTGCATCCCACTCGGCGGCTTCGGGTCCTGGTGGACGACGAGCGGTGCGTAGGCTGCGGGACATGCGTGGTGCAGGCCCCGCAGGTGTTCCGGCTCGACGTCCGTGGAAAGGCAGAGGTGCACACTCCGATTCAGACCTGGTCTCCGATGGATGGGGCCTATCTGCTCAACTGCCCCACCTACGCGATCAGTGTGCGGCCGGAGGGTTCTGAGGACTCTGCGGCGTAACCTGGAAGACGAAGATGGCGGGACTCTTCTGCTTCATCGGCAGAAAATTGCGGAAGGGACTCTTGTAGTGACGGTGTACCCGCACCCGTCCCGAGGGACCCAGCGCACGCTTGAGCGCCAGTTCGTCGTAGAACCGCTTCTGCTCGCCATCGCTCGGCACTTCTCCTACCGGCGTCGTCCCGACGACCGATCCACCGGGAGCGAGATACCCCACGAGCTCCCGGACGAGCGCCGAGTCATTTTCGACGTGCTCCAGGTGCTCGCTGCAGTAGATGAGGTCGAATTGGCCGGGCCCCGGAGGCACCGTGGTGAAGACCGGACGCGGCGTCGGGCCGCGAAACCGCTTGGCCTGGGCCACCGCTGCGGGCGAAATGTCGTAGCCGACCGAGGTACCGCCGAGCTGCTGCAGTCGCAGCGTGAAGACGCCGTCCATGCACCCGAAATCGAGGACGCGTTTCCCTTCGGGAGGATAGCGGCGCAACAGTGCGCGCTGGCGCCAGTCGAGGTGGGTGAGCCGCCAATCGAGATCGAGCGCCCGGGGGCCCTGGCTCTCGACCCACTCGCGGTAGTGCCGGTCGTACTCGTCGGCGCCGGCGGCGGGAAGGACGATGTGTGGCACTACGACGCCGCCTCGGGCGCCGCGCCCGCTCCGACTTCCTGACCGATTCGATCCAGGTCCGCCGCGACCCGGTTCCAGTTGTAATACTCCACGACCGATTGCCTGCCCGCCCGGCCGAGACCGCGGCGGAGCCCCGCATTGTCGAGCAACCGGCGGAGGGCCGACTCCACCGCTTCTGGCCGCTCCGCCTCGACCAGGAGGCCGGTCTCACCATCCCGCACACCCTCCGGAATGCCACCACTCCGGCCGGCGACGACCGGCACCTGGCAGGCCGCCGCCTCCGCCAGCGAGATCCCGAACCCCTCCACCCGCTGTTCCATCAGTCGCGAGACGCCTAGGTAGATCTCGGCCACGTTGTAGAGCGCCGGGAGATCGCGATCGGGTACTCCGGTCAGGAAGCGCACCCGATCGGCCACGCCGAGCTGCCGGGCCTCCTCCTCCAGGGATTCACGCTCCTCCCCCTCGCCCACCACGGCGTACCGGAGATCCGGGTACTGGTCGCGCAGGCGGGCCAGCGCCTGCAGCGCGGTGTCGATGCCCTTGTGCCGCGTCAGGCGTGCGACCGACAGGAGCCACCTTCCTTCGGCCAGTCGGTACCGCTCTCGGATCGCGCGGGTATCGATCCCTGGCCGAAAGAACTCGTGATCGGCGCCGAGTGGCACGACGCGCAGCTGCTCGGAGCTGGATTCGATCTCGAGCTCTCCGAGGAGGTTCTCGCAACGGTCCCGGGTCCAGCGACTGTTGGCGACGAGAATGGCCGCCGAGGAGAGCAAGGCGCGCGCGGTGCGACGCTTCAGCACCGACTGGTGTACCTGATGCTGAAGGATGAGGAGGTCGCCCCCGTGCAGCAGGATGCCGAACGGCGTGCCCGTGCGCTCCATCGTCCACTTCGCCGGGTAGGCCGCGGGCTTGATGTTGCCGCACCAGATGAACTCGGCGCCGATCGTCCGCGTCAGCACCGCCGCCCGTCGGGACCACAGCAAAATCCCCTGAAGCGTACGCAGCCGCCGGGCGGAAACCGGAAGCCGGTCCACCCGGTTGGGAAACGTCGAGTCCACGTCCGGCGCATCGGAGTGCTGTCCGGTCGAGACCACCAGACGGCCTTTCGGATAGCGCTTGGCGAGCTCCGCCATCCACCGCGCGATACCGCCGCCGATGGGCGGAAAGTCGTAGGCAAGCAGAAGGTGGGGCGCCATGATGACAATCTACTCCGGACTTTGGACTTCGCCGAGCACCCGCTCGTAGCCATCGATCATGCGGGACAGGGGGAACTCGGTCTCGATCCGGCGCCGAGCGGCCGTGCCGAGCCGGCTCCGCCGCTGGGGATCGGCCACGAGGGCACCCACCGCGTCGGCCAGCGCATCCGGGTTGCCGGGAGGAACCAGCAGACCCGCCTCACCGTCGCCACCGATCAGCTCCGAGGTGCCACCGGCATCGGCGGCGACGACAGGACGACCGCACGCCATTGCCTCCCCGACGGCGTTGGGGAAGATCTCTTGCAGCGAGGGATGCACCACGACATCGGCGGCGGACAGGGCGGCGATGACCTCGTCGGTCTCCAGGAGGCCGGTGAAAAGCGCGGGGAGTCGCAGCGATGCGGCGACACGGCGCAGCTCCTCTTCTCTCCCCCCGTCGCCGCACACGACGTACAGCAATCGCACTCCGCCACCGTGCAGCCGTGCGAGGGCCGACATCGCGACCTCGTGCCCCTTGTTTCTGGTGAGCTTCGCGAGCGAGACCACGACCAGGAGGTCCGGAGCGATCCCAAAGGTGGCGCGGAATCGTCGCCCCTCCTCCGGTCGAGGGGCGTAGCGGTCCGTGTCGTAGCCGTTTGGTACCCGGTAGGAAGGGATGCGTCCCATCCACTTGGCGTGGTCCGCCGCATCCTTCTCGATCCAGCGGGACTGGTAGATGCAGGCGGTCACCCGGCTCAGGTAGAGCCGATCCATCAGGTCGGTTCGGGGCCGGCGATAATTGAGGTTGTACCGGTAGAGCACGCAGCGCCCGATGGATCAGCGTGGCATAGGCGGACAGACGCACGTCGCGCGGTGTGTCGACCACGATCGAGCGAAGCCGGTGGCGACGGAGCAGCCCCAGCAGCGCGGCCACCTCCCTGGGACCGGTGTTGCGTCCGGGAATCTCCGTCACCGGCAGGCCGAGCGCGGCGAGGCGGCTGGTCAGACGGGGCATGGCGGTGATGAGATGGGCCACGTGTCCACGATCGGCCAGCCCGCGAGCGATCTTGGCATAGCTCGCACCGGACCCGCGCCATCCGTTGGCCGACGTAAGCAGTGCGACTCGCAAGGTCATGGTCCAATTTACCCGAGCAGCGGGCGGAGACGGGACAGAAACCGCGCGGCGGCTGCAGGTATCGTCAGGTCTCGCAGCAGCTCCGGATCGCCCGGCTGTCCATCGAGTCCTTCCAGGATGGCGGCGGCCATCTGGTCGGTCGCATCCAATGGCACGAGCCGGGCCGCCTTGCCGACGAACTCGCGATGAGGAGGGATGTCCGAAGCGACGACCGGAAGGCCGCAGCCCAGCGCCTCCATCGGCGTGACCCCGAACCCTTCGAAGCGGCTGGGGCACACCGCGACCGTGGCCTCGCGGTACGCGCGGGTGACCGTCGCGTCGTCCGCGGTCGTCTCGACGCTGCAGCGCACCTGGAGTCGGCGCGCGAGCTGCTCGAGCGCTTCTTGCTCCGGCCCCTGTCCGATGAGTCGTACTTGGACCCGGTCTCCGAGCTCGGCGGCGGCGTGGAGGACGGCTGCCTGATTCTTGTGAGGCCGGAGCCGGGAGACGGTGATCAAGGTCGGTGGGGACGCTTTCGGAACCGGTGGTCCGGGCGCAAAGCGGATCGAGTCGTAGCAGTACGGGACCCTCTCGGCGCCGACCTGGAATCGTTCGGCCACCGTTTCCAGCGTCATCTGGCTGGGGACCCACACCGCATCGGCCGCCGCGGTGATGTATCGGAGCCGACTGTAATAGCCGCGGCGGCGACCATATCCGCCCCAGGGCCTGGGAACACGGAAAAACCGTCGTCCCACCCACCACACCGGGTCTGGCTTCCCCCGCCCGGTACCTTGCGGCGGCAAGTCCCAGACATAGAGCAGCAGGCGGCTCCGGTGCCGCCGGACAAAGCGGAAGGCCGTCTCGGCGCTGAGCCCGGACATCGCAACCGCGAGTCGCGCGGGCCGGTCGCCGGTCTCGGCGATGGTGAGCCCGGCGCGGCGCAGGTCGGGGATCACGAGCGCGGTGAAGGGGTTCGGGGCGAACCAGCGAATGTCGTCCGTCAACGGAGCACTATACTTGGCCCATGCGAGTCGTCGTCCTCGGGGCTGCCGGAAGTCATAAGACGGAGTCGTCCATCGCGCGGGCGATCCGCGCGCTGGGGCACGCCTGCCGACTGGTGAACGCGGTCGGCTGGATGCGGCATGCGGGCGCGCTCGGCAGCCGCGCAGTGCGGTACCTGACGGACAGCTTCGAGCCCGATTACGTACTGCTCACGCGGCATGCCATTCGGGTCGGCGAGTCGAGCTTGCAGGCGCTGCTCCGTGGGCGGGAGGCCGCGTTCTGGTATTTCGACCTCCAACCGAAAGCGGAGGTGCTGGCACTCGGAAGATTGGCCGGGAGAATGTATACCACGAGCCTTTCCGAAGTCGCGACGCTGCGAGCGTCGGGCATCCCCTGGGTCGGCTTCCTGCCGCAAGGCGTCGATCCCGATCTGGACTCCCCGGCCTCGTCAGCCCTCCCCGGGGACGAATCCGACGTCAGCTTCGTGGGCTCCGGCCAATACCCGCACCGCTACCCCGTGCTCCGGGCGGTAAGCGGAGTCGCTCGGCTGAAGATTCGTGGCTCCGGCTGGGATGACGCCCCGTCCGATTTGCCGGTCGCGCGGGGCCCGGTCCATGGCAGCCGACTCGCGCAGGTCATCAAGGGAGCGGCGATCTCCCTCGGCGCCAATGCCCACCCCGAACAGGATATCGCTCGCGCGAGCGCGTCCAACCGCATGTGGAAGGTCCTTGGCTGCGGGGGATTTTTCCTGGGCCGCTGGGTGGAGGACATCGAGTATCTCGCCCGGGGCGGTCGCCACTGCGTCTGGTATCGCTCGCCCGCGGATGCCGCCGAGCAGGTGCGCCGCTACATCCGCGAGCCCGAGCAACGCGCCCGGATCGCGTCCGAGGGTCGTGCGCACGCGCTGCGGCATCACACCTACGCGCAGCGACTCGGGCTGTTGCTGGCCGGGCGGGAATACGAGTTGGGACGGGATCAGACCAGCGTGTAGTTCCGGAACTCGAAGACCCGCACGCCGGTCAGCCGCTCGATGACCCCGGAGATGTAGTAGCGGATAAAGGAGAGCTGAAACCGGCGGGGCGCGATGACCCGGTCGGGATCCACCCGTCGCTGCTCGATCCACTCCCGCGCAGCCGAGGGATGGATTCCCTGGAATGGCTGGATCCCCGGAATCCAGGCGAGCAGCGGCTGCCGTTCGTCGGCATTGCGCCACGGATACATGGTCTTGCCCAGCTCGCGCTTCTCCCGCAGCGCCTGGGCCGGCCGTGCCCAGCCGTAGTGGAACATGTCGGCGCGGGTGAGACGGGCGCGGATCTTTCGGTGCTCGGGGCCGACACGGAAGCCCTGCGCGCCCTGGTAAGGCCGGATGTCGAGTGCGGGGTCGAGCCGCACCGCCCGCACTTCCCGCCGATACCAGCGGCGGTGGGTGGCCACCGTGTCGAAGCCGCCGTAGAAATGCAGGTACCTCACCAGCAATCCCTCCACCCGCGGGTCACCGTCGTGGAGGCGAATCGCCTCCGCCAGCTCCACCGCTCCGCGATCGTGCAGCACTTCGTCGGCCTGGATGTAGACCCCCCAGGGGTGCTTGCAGGCCCGCATCGCCCGCAAGGTTTCGTGGCCCAGCACCGTGTTCCGCCGGCTCATGTCCCATTCGGTCTCGAGGATACGGATCTTGGGGTCGCCGATCGATCGGACGAGGTCCAGGGTCTCGTCCTCCGAGCGACCGACGTTGACGATCACTTCGTCGCAGATCGGGAGGATGGAGCGGATGCTGGCCACGACCGGAAAGTCCAGCTTGATCGCGTTCCGGACGATGGTGAAACCGGAGATGCCGGGCATGCGGGCTCCCATGGCTGACACACTGGCGGACGCCCGACAATTTCACCGCCGCGTTGGCGCCTTTCAAGCGCCCGGGTGACCGACCATCTCCCGGTAGAGCGCCAGGGTCCGCTCGACGGTTCGCTCCAGCGCGAAGGTCTCCCGGGCGGTTCGCGTCGCCGCGCTGCCGAGACGCGCCGCCAGGGCGGGATCGCCGAGCACCCGGTCGATCGCCGCGGCCCACGCGGCCGGATCGAGTGGTGGCACCAGGAGACCATCGGTCTCGTGGCGGATCAGGTCGAGGTTCCCCGCGGCGGCGGAGGCGATGACCGGCTTACCGAGCGCCATCGCCTCGAGCAAGGACTGGGAGAGGCCTTCGATGCGCGAAGGCAGCAGCACGACCTCGAGCAGCTCGTAGAGCGGTCGCACCTCGGAGGTGAACGGGAGACAGACCGCCGCGTGCGGTGGCTGAACCTCCCGCGCGATCTCGCCCAGTGGGCCGTCGGGCTCCACCCCGGCGAGCACCAGGCGAACGGGCGTCTTCACTTGAGCGAGCGCGCGGAGCACCATCTTCTGGTCCTTCGCGCGGGCGACGATGCCGATGGTTCGCCGGCTCGGATCCCACCCGATTCGCCTTCTCCACTCCTCGACGTCCGCCGCAGTCGGACGGCGATCCACCCGTGAAGTCACCAGGCCGTTGGGAATCACGACCAGCTTGGCGGCCGGGGTCCCCTTCCGCCGAAGCGACCCCGCGACCGCGCGACTCACCGCGATCACGCGATCGGCGGCGAGCGAGGCGAGCCAGTTCTCGAGGAAGAAGGTGCGCGGCACCTGCCGGCGGGTCAGGACCAGCGGCACGCCGAGCCGCCCGCGGATGGCCAAGCGGACGAGCGCCTCCCGATCGCGGGAGCTCTGCGAGTTCACCAGGTCGGCGGGATGATGGGCCAGGAGATCCGAGAGCGCCGCGGCGTTCGCCTGGCGCTTCCCCGCTTCGAGGGCCAGCGGGAGGACCTCGAGTCCTCCCCCGCGAGCGAGACCCTCGACCTCGGAGTCTGGAGGGCACACGAACCTGATCCGTACGCCGGCGCGCGCGAGACCCAGGCTGAGATGAAGTGTGGAAGTGACCGAACCGGCTCCGCCGCCCTGGTGGAGGACCTGCATCACCGTGAGCGTCATGGGCGAAGTGGATCTACCCCATGCGGGCCCGGACCGCGCCGAGCAGCACACCCATCCGATGCATGTAGGTATGCTCCGACAGCGCGCGCTGACGGGCGCCGTTGGCGACCTGTTCGGCCCAGGCCCGGTCGTGCAGCGCCTCGGCGGTCAGGTCCTTGAGCTCCGCAGGCGACCGCGCGGCCAGGACCTCGGAGCCTTCGCGGAAGTGGTGGCCGAGGTCGGGGCGATGCTCGACGACCTGTGGCACCCCCATCGCCGCGAGCTCGAACAGGCGCCGGTTACATCCCGGATCGGCCTGCTTCTCCGTGTCGTCTGAGCATTGGACGTTCACGGCGACCGACGCGCCGGCATAGGCCCGGACGTAGTCCCCGTGCTCCAACAGCTCGCCCCGGCAGTAGTCGCGCAGCTTGGTCTTGCGCCAGCCCGGCCCCCAGAGCGCCAGACCGAATTCCACCAGCCCGGAGAGCATCCGCTCGCGATGCGGAGTGGCCGTGCCGGCGAAGACGACGTTGGCCCGGAACTGGTCGCGGGAGCGCATGGGGCGGTGCACCGAGGGATCGCAGCCCGGGGCCAGGTACCGGGCCGGCGGGTGGCCCGGCGACCGCAGCCGCTCCACCGCGGCGGTGCCGGCCACGAAGAGCAGGTCGTAGGGCGCCGCGAGCGGGTCAATCGAGGCCGGGGTACGCCGCCCGTCGCAGAACCAGTTGACCCAGACGGCGTCGCACTTGCGGCGCAGGGAGGCGACCAGGCTCGCCCCGATCTGATTGCCTTCGAGCACGAGCACGACGGAAGGCATCGCCTGCGCCAGCCCTCGGGCGACCCGGTCGTGCAGCGCCACCCTCCGCAGCCGACTGAGCAGTCCGCCGGCGCTCATGAGGTTGAAGCAGCTCACCCGGCAGCCCAACCGCTCGAGCGCGCGGCGCCGCAATGCGGTATGCGCGTTGAGGCCGTCGTCGAAGGCCCCGATGAGGAGGATCCTCGTCCTCTCGAGGATCTCCGGGAGCGCAGTGCCCGGTTCGTCGAAGCCGGTCGCGACCAGATGCAACGGAACCTCCGCGGAATCCGAGATCGTGAGTCTGAAGATTCACAAGCTAAGACACGGCCCGTCGATTACAACCCTGCCGTGAGTGTGCTTTCCTCGTCGCGGAACTGCAGATCGTACAGGCGACGGTAGAGTCCGCCGGTGCGGAACAGCTCCTCGTGGGTGCCACGCTGCACCACTCGGCCGGCGTCGAGCACGACGATCTCGTCGGCGTCCCTGACCGTCGCCAACCGGTGCGCGATCACCAGGACCGTGCGTTCCCGCATCAGCCGGTCGATCGCCTGTTGCACCAGACGCTCGGACTCGGTATCCAGCGCGCTGGTGGCCTCGTCCAGGATGAGGATCGGCGGGTCGCGGAGGAGGGCGCGGGCGATCGCGATGCGCTGGCGTTGACCGCCCGAAAGGCGCGTCCCGCGCTCGCCGAGCATCGTATCGTAGCCCTGAGGCAGCTGGGCCACGAAGCCGGCGGCATTGGCGGCCTCCGCGGCGGCTTCGACCTGGGCGCGGGTTGCCCCCGGCGAGCCGTAGGCGATGTTGGCGTGGACGGTGTCGTTGAGCAGGACGGTATCCTGGCTCACGACCCCCATGAGGGACCGCAGCGAGCGGCGGGTGATCCGGGTGAGGGGCACGCCGTCCATGAGGATCCGACCCTCGGTCGGATCGTGGAAGCGGGGGAGCAGGTCCGCCAGCGTGGTCTTCCCCGCCCCCGACGGGCCCACCAGCGCGATCACCCTTCCCTTGGGGAGGACGAAGCTCACTTCGCTCAGCACCGGATCCCCGCCGTCGTACCGGAAGGAGACGTTGTCGAACGCGATCTCCCGCTCGAAACGGGCCTCGATCTCTCCCGGGCGATCGACCTCGGCGGACGGTTGGTCCAGAATCGCGAACACTCGCTCCGCGCTGGCCATCGCCACCGCCATGACCGCGGGGAACGAGGAGATCGTCTTGAGCGGCGAGGTGAGCCTGAGCGCCGCCATGAGGAAGACGATGATCGCCTCGGGAGCCAGCGCGGTGGACATCCCGATGAGCTCCGGCCGGGTCGCGGCCCAGATGATGACGATGACGAGAAAGCCGGAGAAGACCTCCGTCAAGGGACTCGTAAGGGACGAGAACCGCTGGGTGCGGATGACCCGCTTGCGATAGCGGTCCGCCTGCGAGTGAAAGCGTGCCGCCTCGCGCTCTTCCTCGCCGTAGGACCGGATCAGCCGAATCGCCCCGATCCGCTCGGTGGCCGTCGCGGTGACCTCGGCCCGCTCCTGCGCGCGCGCACGCGCGTGGCGCCGGAGTCGCCGGATGAGGAACTGAAGCAGCACCACCATGACCGGCACGAAGGCCAGCGTGAACAGGGTGAGACGGAGCGAGATCTGGCTCAGCACCACCAGGGTGACCGCCACGACGACCACGTTCTGGAACAGGGAGACCAGGGAGGCTGTGATGACCGTCTTGGTCTGGTCCACTTCGGTGATGATGCCGGACACCAGCGCGCCGACACGCGTACGCTGGAAGTAACCCAGATCGAGCGTGAGCAGGTGGGCGAAGGTCTGGGTGCGAAGGTCTCGCACCAGTCCTTCCTGGACCCGGACGGTGATCTGACTCGAGGCATAGCTGAGCACGTTCTTGAGCAGCAGCCCGGCGGCCAGGAGTATTACCAGCCGGCCGGCCGCCCCGCCGGGAGACATTCCGGCCACGAGCGGCTCTACCGCCCGGTTGACGATGGCCTCCAGTTGGGTCGAGCCCGCCCGCAACTGGCCGGAGGTCCCGAACAGGTGCCGGAGCAGCGGCACCAGCAGGACGAGCACGATGCCGTCCATGAGGGAGGCGAGGAAGGTGGTGACCAGGCCGAACGCAAGGAGGCCCCGGTAGGGCCGCACCGTCCGGAGAAGGCGAAGCTCGGCCTGCACCGTCAGGCGTGTCGCGGGGTGAGCAGGGCGATCGGGAGAATCACCTCTTCGGGCGAGACGCCGCCGTGGAGGAAAGCGCCGCGATACCGCGCCTGATACTCGCGTAGCTTGGTCGGGTAGACGAAGAAGCGGTCGCCCGTCGCGAGCAGCAGGCGGGTTCCGGGCGAGCGGGCCGGCAGTCCGAAGCTGGGCAGGTCATCCACCACGAGGGCGGCGTCCGCCTCCTGGGCCCGGAGATCGTCACCGAACTTGTAGCGCAGGTTCGAGGTCGTGTCGCGCTTGGCGAAGACGGTGGCGGGGGTGTGGCAGTGAATCGACCCGTGATCGGTCGTGAGCAGGACCGGCACCCCGCGCCGCTCGGCCTCGCGGAGGGCGTCCCACAGCGGCGAGCGCTCGAACCAGGTCCGGGTGAGGTTCCGGAGCGCCGACGTGTCGCGGGCCACTTCGTAGAGCGTGGAGTTTTCCGTGCGGCCGTGGGTGAGCTGGTCGATGAAGTTGAAGACCAGGGCCGTCACCCCGTCCTGGGCCAGGTGCGCCGGCAGCCGGCGCAGCAGACCGTCGCCATCGGCGGCGGTGAAGACCTTCTCGTAGTGCACCGGGACCGCGCGGCCCGTGAGCTCCTTCAACTGCTCCACCAGCAGCTCCGCCTCGTGCGCGTTGAGGCTCGCCTCCTCGAGGTCGCTCCACCACTTGGGGTAGCGCGCCTTGATCTCGGCGGGAAAGAGGCCGCTGAAGATGGCGTTCCGGGCGAACGGCGTCGCGGTCGGGAGGATCGAGAAGTAGTGGGCCGTCTCGATGTCGAAGCGCTGACGAGATGAGCGGACGGATCATGGCCCACTGATCGAGGCGGAGGCAGTCCACCACCACGAGCAGCGCCCGGCCGTGCATCTCGAGCACGGGCTTGAGGAACTCGGCACCGACGTCCACCGAGAGCGGCGGGCGGTCGCTGGTGCCGTCGTGCAGCCATCGGGCGTAGTTGCGCTGGAGATAGCGGGCGAAGTCCTGCCGCAGACTTTCCTGCAATGTGCGCAGCGCATCCTGCAGCCCCGGCTCATCCGCCTGGCCGAGACGAACCTCCCATTCGGCGAGCTCGGCCACGAGCTCGATCCATTCGCGCCAGGCGAGGGGTCCGCCGCGGCGGGCCTCGAGCTCCCGGAACCGGGTGGCGAAGTCGCGGGAGAGGCGCTGCTGCCGGATCCGGTCGCCGTCGAGGAGCCGGGTGACCACGGAAAGGATCTGGCGGGGATTGACCGGCTTGATCAGGTAGTCGGAGATGTCCGACCCAATGGCGTCCTTGAGGGTCTCGGGCTCCTCGCTCTTGGTGACCATCACCACCGGCATGCCGTGGTCGAGGGCCCGAATGGCGCGGAAGAGCTCGAGCCCGCGACGGCCCGGCATCTGCTCGTCGAGCAGCACCACGCCGTAGGGCTGGCGCTGCAGCAGCACCAGCGCGTCGTCACCGTGGGTGGTGGTCTCGACGACGAATCCCTGCTCTTCCAGGAAGAGCACGTGGGATGTCAGGCTTTCCACCTCGTCGTCGACCCAAAGGATGCTCTTGGGACGGGGCATGGGAAAAAGATAGCGGGTTGAAAGGCGGAGGGGCGGAACCAAGGGGTTACCGGGAGGATCTCGAGGCCGTACTACCTCATCCCGAGGGAGCGAGGCGACCGAGGGACCTCGGTCGAGAAGGTCCCTCGCTCCGCTCGGGATGACGTAGCGCGAACTTCGCACACCTGCGTCGCGCCGTTCCGCCGCCGCGCCGTTCCGCCGACCTTCTGTCCGCAATACATTCCCGCCGTGACCAACGGCTACAACCATCTTTCCCCCGACATCCTGGCCGTGCGATTCAGTGCCATCGGCGACATCCTGCTGACGACACCGCTGCTGCGCGCCATCCGGCTGCGGCACCCGGGCGCCCGGATCGCCGTGCTGACCAAGCGGCAGTACGTCCCGCTCCTCAGCGACAACCCGTACCTCAACGAAGTGTTCGGGATGGCGGAGGACGAGCGAATTGGTCAGGTCGCAGAGCAGATCCGGAGCGTCAACTACAGCCACATCCTCGACCTGCACGGTAATCTCCGGACCCTGGCCCTCCGCTGCCTCGCCCCCGGGCCCTGGACCAGCTACTCCAAGCGCCGGATCGCACGCGCCGCCCTGATCGCCACCAAGCGCAATTTCTACGGCAAGGTCGCTCCCATGGCGGAGCGATACTTCGAGGCCGCCGCCGGTCTCGACGTGTGGCCGGACGACTCCCCGCCGGAATTTTTCCTCGGGGACGGCGTGGAGGACGAGGTCGAGGATCGCCTCCAGAAGCTCGGGCTCGGGCCCTCACCCGCGACGGTGGCCATCGCCCCCGGGGCGGCGCACGCCACCAAGCGTTGGGCGCCGCTCTCCTGGATCGAGCTGGGCAAGCACCTCCGGAAGACCGGTGCCGAGGTCGTGGTGGTCGGTGGCCCCGGCGACGCCAAGCTGGCTCAGTGGATCGCGAAGGACATCGGGGAAGGAGCGGCCAGCGTCGCCGGACAGTTGAGCCTCCAGGAGACCGGCGCCGTCATCAAGCGATCGGCCGCACTCATTTCCGGCGACACCGGCGTCATGCACATGGCGACCGGCGTCGGGACGCCGGTCGTGGGCCTCTTTGGCCCGACCGTGCGTGAGTTCGGATTCTTCCCCTACAAGTCGAAGCGTGCGGAGGTGGTCGAGCTCAACCTCGCGTGCCGGCCGTGTAGCGCGCAGGGGGGTGACCGGTGTCCCCTCGGTCATCACCGATGCATGAAGGGGATCACTGCGGCGGCCGTACTCGACGCCTTGCGGGCGGCGCTGGCATGACCGGCTGGGATCCAGCCGCGACCGCCCTCCTGGGTCTGCTCCCGCAGACGGGCCGCGGGCCGCGCCGGGAGGGCATCTTCGCCCTGTGGCTCACGGTGCGGGTGGCCCAGGATCTCTTGCGTGACCCTCCGCCCGGCGAGCGAGCCCACCGCCGCCGGCTGCAGGCGCTGGAGCAGCGTCTTTCGAGTCTTACCATGCCGCCCCCTCTGCGGCGGGCACTCGCGGCGGCCATGAGTCAGCTGCGAGAAGCAAAGGCCGAGACCGCGGTCCAGGTGCTGAGCCAGCTGGTGGCGCCCGCGCGGGAAGCGGGCGGGACGGAGGCTGGTGATGCCCTGGCTCAGGCGGCACGCGCCGCGCGGGCCATTCTGCGAACGGAGCGCTGATCATGCGGCACGACGCGGAGAATCCTCTGGAGATGCTGGTCCGGCGAGTGGACGCGGCCCAGGCGGGGACGCCCGCTCCCGACACGGTCACGAGTGGCTTCCCCTCTCTCGACCGCATGCTCGGCGGAGGGTTCCGGCGAAAGGACCTGGTGATTCTTGCCGGAGACGTGGGATGCGGGAAATCGGCGCTCGGGCTCGGCGTTGCCATCCGGGCCGCCCGCGCGGGCGTGCAGACGCTCTTCCTTTCCGGGGAGATGAGTGAGGAACGGGTGATGGAGCGTTCGCTCGCCATGGAGGGCAAAGTCTCGGTGGACGACCTGCGCCAGGGCCGGATCGACGCGACGACTCGCGCCGCACTCGGCGCGGCGGCGGTTCGTCTGCGTGACAGCCCGCTCATGGTGCGCGAGCTGCTCGGTACCGGGTTCGAGGAAGTGCGGGAGGCGCTCGATGTCGTGCCCCCTCGGGGACTGGCGGTCATCGACTCGCTGCAGCTCACTCCTCCGCCCCGGCCCGCGGCACGGCTCGACGAGCGCGTCGCCCTGGCCGTGCGGGCACTCAAGGGCCTGGCCGTCGAGCGGAACGTGGCGGTCGTCGCCCTGGCGCAGCTCCCTCGCCACCGGGCACGTCGCCCCGACCCGCGGCCGACGCTGGACGACCTGGGGGCCCTGGGGTCCATCAAGCAGAATGCCGACCTGGTGTTGGCGATCTATCGGGAGGAGATGTACCGCCCGGGTCAGGGAGTCGAGGGCGCGACCGAGCTCATCGTCGCGAAGAATCGCAACGGGCCGACCGGATTCGTGGACCTGTTCTTCTATCCCCGCTTCCTGAGATTCGAGGATATGGTGGGCGAATGAGGTGGTCTTGAGATCCGCTTGACGCCCCGGCGAGACCGTTCAGCCGTCACCGAGCCCCGGGCAGGGGCGACCACGGACCACCAAGTGTACTGCTGGGGTGAAAACAGCTTCGGTCAGCTCGGCGATGGGACGACTACCTGGAGCCTGCTGCCCGTCCCGGTCGCGGGACCGATCTGATTCCCACGGGTGGTGGCAGGATACAACGAGGGGCCACGCGCGGGCCCCTCGTTGTGTCAACGGTCTCTCGAACGCTCAGGTCGTAGGCTTCCCGACCTTGGTCGAGTCAGGCCGCTTCAGAACGGCGCCGGCGAGCTCCACCAGGGTGGAAGTGCTGTCCTCGGCCTTGATCCGGACCCAGAGCGGCGGACCACCCTGATCCGCCAGGAGCACGATCGTCCCATCCGCGGCCTTGTCTTGCTTGACCAGACGCCACCCGTTGGCGCTCAGGACTTTCCGATAGTAGGCCTCGACTTCGGCGCTGGGCCGGGATGATCGGAGGGTGAGCAGTAACGCCTCGGCACCGCCGGACCGGCCCACCAGACTGGCCCCCGGGGGAAGCGGCAGGTTGGGGAAGACGTCGCCCATCTTGGGCTGCTTCGGAGTTGCGTCTCCGCAGCCTGCCAGCATCGCGCACGCGAGTGCGACGGCTCCTACCGCTCGAATTTTGTCTGGGATCATAGAGGGCCTAGACTAGTGGCAGGTGCGCTCAAGGTCAAGTGTCGGGCGGCGCCATCCGATTGCCGCAACCGGATGCGCCGCTTATGTTTCCGCGAGGTGCTTCGGCCTCTCTTCCCCGTCGCATACGCCCGCCCAAACCCCGTCAGCGCCAAGGAGTTCGGCCATGGCCGGCCATAGCAAGTGGAAGCAGATCAAGCGCAAGAAGGCGGTCACCGACGCCCGGCGCGCTTCCTCGTGGACGAAGGTGATTCGCGAGATCACCGTCGCGGCCAAGAGCGGCGGCGGCGATCCCGGCGGAAACCCGCGCCTCCGCACCGCGATCGACGCGGCAAAGGCGGTCAACATGCCTGGGGACAACATCGAGCGCGCCATCAAGAAAGGCACCGGCGAGCTCGAGGGCAGCATCTATGAAGAGCTGACCTACGAAGGCTACGGGCCCGGTGGGGCGGCCATCTTCATCGAGGTGACGACCGACAACGCCAACCGCACGGTCGCCGAGATCCGGCATGCCTTCAGCCGCAACGGGGGAAACCTCGGCGCGAGCAACTCGGTGGCCTGGATGTTCGATCGGAAGGGCCAGATCTATCTCGATGCCGCCCGCTACGACGAGGACGCGCACCCTCGAGGCGGCGCTCGAGGCCGGGGCCGAGGACTTCGCCCGGGAAGGCGATCAGTACATCGTGACCACCGCACCCGCCACGTTCCACGCGGTCCAGGACAAGCTGCGCGCCGGCAGGATCGAGGTCGATTCCGCCGAGCTCGCCATGGTGCCCAAGAATACGGTCAAGGTCGAGGGCGCCGACGCGGAGCGGATCCTCAAGCTCGTGGAGGTGCTCGAAGAGCTGGACGACGTGTCCAAGGTGTTTTCCAACTTCGACATCGACGCCGCGCAGCTGGCCGAGGCCGAGGCTTGAGCGTGTACCGGTGAAGGTGCTCGGCATCGATCCGGGGACGGCGGTGCTCGGCTATGGCGTAGTCGAGACCGGCCCCACGCGGCAGCCCCGCCTGATCGAATGCGGCACGTTGACGACGCAAGCCCGTGATTCCCTTCCCACCCGACTCCGCGTCATTCATGACGGCACCGGCGCGCTCATCGCCCGGCACCTGCCCGACGTCGTGGCGGTCGAGAGCGCGTTCTACAGCAAGAACGTGCGGACCACGGTGGTGCTGAGTCACGCCCGGGGCGTCATCCTGCTCGCGGCGGAGGAGGCGGCGATCCCCGTCGCGGAGTACTCCCCGGCACAAGTGAAGAAGACGATCGTCGGCAGAGGGGCCGCGATGAAGCCACAGGTGGGGTACATGGTGGCGCAGCTCCTCCGCCTGAAGACCGCCCCGCCGCCCGCCGATGCGGCGGACGGCGTCGCGGTGGCGCTCACACACCTCATCATCGCGTCCCGCCAGGCGGCGTTCTTCCGCGAAGTGACCCGGGCGCGATGATCGCTACGGTCAGCGGCATCCTCGCCGAGCGGGACGGTGAGACGATCGTGGTGCAGACCGACGGCGGCGTGGGCTACGAGGTGACCGTACCCGTCGGCGTCGCGGAGCGGTTGCCGCTCCTCGGCAGCCGGGTGAGTCTCTATACCGAGCTGGTCGTGAAGGAGGACGGCTGGTCGCTGTTCGGCTTCGACCGGGCGGCGGACCGGCGGATCTTCCAGCGCCTGTTGGGCGCCAGTGGCTTCGGACCCAAGCTCGCGCTCGCCCTGCTGTCCGCGCTCGGGCCGGAGCGTACGGTCCGCAGCATCCGCGGCCGTGACCTGGCGGCGCTCAGCTCGGTCGGTGGCATCGGGAGGAAGAAAGCGGAGCGGCTGGTGCTCGAGCTGCAAGATAAGTTCGCCGACGTGTTGCTCGAGGCGGAGTTGCCGAGCCCGGCAGGAAGCGACGGGGCGGTGCGGGCGCTGGTGGGGCTGGGCTACGGTCCCGGCCCGGCCGAGGATGCGGTACGCGCGGCGCTGGCGTCCGGCGCACCCGAGGAGACTTCACAACTGATTCGGCGAGCCCTGCAGCAGCTCACCACTCGTGGAGGGAGATGATCGGTGACGGTCCCCGCGCGTACGGCCGAATGGAACTGTACCCGGTGCGGCACCACCAATCGCAAACTGGTGCCGGCGGACACCTCCCGGACCCTGGACCGCTGCACTCATTGCCACGCCAGGCACATCGTCGAAGTGGATAGTCGGCCTGTGCGGTGGAACGCGCGGATCGAAGGCTGAGGTGGGATGGTGCGAAGGACACGGTGCCTTTGTGCCCTTCGCGCCTTCGTGGTGAACTACAGCAGTGATCCCGGTACAGCAGCAATGCTCACAAGGACATCCGATGGAACGACTGCAAGTCACTACACCTGAAGCGATGCCGGAGGAGGCCAGAGCGGATGCGGCGCTCCGGCCTTCGAGGCTGGATGAGTTCGTCGGCCAGGCCCAGGTGAAGACTTCGCTGCAGATCGCTATGGATGCGGCGAAGCAGCGGCGGGAGACGCTGGATCACACACTGTTCTTCGGCCCGCCGGGTCTCGGGAAGACGACCCTTGCCATGCTGATGGCGCGCGAGATGGGCGTGCAGCTCCGCACGACCTCCGGCCCGGTGCTCGAAAAGCCCGGGGACCTCGTTGGGCTGCTCACCTCGCTCGGTTCAGGCGACATGCTCTTCATCGACGAGATCCATCGCCTGAAGCCCGCCTTGGAGGAGTTCCTCTATCCTGCGATGGAGGACTACCGAGTCGATGTCCGCATCGCGGAGGGTCCGCACGCCCAGACGATTCCGATGACGCTGGAGCGGTTCACCCTCATCGGCGCGACCACCCGTTTCGGCCTGCTCACACCCCCGATGCGGGCACGCTTCGGAATGGTGGAGCGGCTCGGCTTCTATCCGCCCGAGGACCTCGAACAGATCGTCACCCGCTCCGCCGCGATCCTCAACGTCCCGATCGACGAGCAGGGCGCGGTCGAGATCGCCCGCCGGAGCAGGGGCACCCCGCGGGTGGCCAATCGCCTGCTCCGCCGGGTGCGCGACTACGCCCAGGTGAGAGCGAACGGGCGCATCACTTCCGATGTCGCCGACGCTGCCCTGGCCCGGCTCAACGTGGACGAGTTCGGACTGGATGACATGGACGCCCGGATCCTCACGACCATCATCGAGAAGTTCGGAGGCGGGCCGGTGGGACTGGGCACGGTCGCGGTCGCGATCGGCGAGGACGCCGGCACCTTGGAGGACGTGTACGAGCCTTTTCTGATCCAGCAGGGGTTTCTGGAGCGGACCCCTCGCGGTCGCTGCGCCACGGCGCTCGCCTACCGCCGTTTCGGACTGACGCCGCCCACGGGGCAGACGACGATCTTTGACGGCTGATACGCCACTTCGAACCGCCGATTTCGACTACGACCTGCCCGCCGAGCTCATTGCCCAGGAGCCGTTGCCGGAGCGGTCGGCCAGCCGGCTTCTGGTCGTGGTACGGGCCGATCGCCGCACCGATGGCCCGGCAGACCGACGATCCGCGCAGCGCGCGACTGCTGCGGCGGGGCGTCGAGGCAGTGGCGCGATCCGGCAGCCCGAGATGTGGCCCGAAGATCACCGGGCAGTCGGCCGGTCGGTCCTGGTGGACTCGTTCTTCACCCAGCTGCCCTCGCTCATCCCGGCGGGGGATCTCCTCGTGCTCAACACGACGCGGGTGCGGCACGCGCGCCTGCTCGGCACCCGCCCATCGGGAGCGCCGGCCGAGGTCCTGCTGATCCATCCCTGCCCCGACGGCACCTGGATCGCACTCGGCAAGCCCGGCAGTGCGCTGCAGCCGGGCAAGCGGATCGTGCTCGACGCCGACGCCGCCATCGAGACGTTGGAGGTGCTCGGCGACGGCAATCGCCGGGTGTGTTTCGTCGGCACCGCGGCGGAGGAGGCCATCGAGCGATTCGGCCGGCTGCCGCTCCCGCCCTACATCACGCGCGATCCCAACGAAGCCGACGAGACCCGCTATCAGACAGTGTACGCGCGACACGAGGGCAGCGTCGCCGCCCCCACCGCCGGGCTCCACTTCACCTCCGAGCTGCTCGACTCGCTGTCCGCCAAGGGAGTGCTGATTTCGGGACTCGACCTGCAGGTCGGCCCCGGGACATTCAAGCCGGTCGAGACCGACGATCCGAGCGCGCACCAGATGCATCCGGAACGGTACGAGATCAGTCCACGCCTGGCGGGGATGATCGATCTCGTGCGCGAGCAGGGCGGGCGGATCTGGGCCGTCGGCACGACGGTAGTCCGCGCGCTGGAGAGCGCCGTCGGTCTCGACGGGAGCGTGCAGGCCGGGGTCGGTGAGACTTCGCTGATGATCACGCCCGGGTACGCGTTCCGCATCGTGGACCGCCTGATCACGAACTTCCATCTCCCCCGATCCACCCTGCTGATGCTCGTGAGTGCATTCGCCGGACATGAGGTCGCGATGGCGGCCTACCGTCATGCGGCAGGAGAGCGCTACCGTTTCTACTCCTACGGCGATGCCATGGTGATCATTTGACCTTCGCGAACCCCGCAGGAAACGCCGCCGCCGCGGCGCCGGCGTACGTCCGCGCCTTGCTCGACCTCCTGGGAGACCGCGAGCCTCTGGACGTAATGCCGGAGCTGGTCCCCTGGATCGAAGCTCGACTGCACGGGGTGCCGGACGCCACACTCCGCCGCGCCGAAGCCCCGGGAAAGTGGTCCGTCGTCGAGGTCCTCCAGCACCTGGCCGACGTCGAGCTGGTGTACGGCTTTCGAGGCCGGCTGGTGCTGTCGGAGGACCGACCGCCGATCGCCGGTTTCGATCAGGACCGCTGGGCGACGCTGTTCGGCTATCGGGACGCTTCGCCGGAGCGTGCGGTGGCTCAGCTCAAGGTGCTGCGCACGGCGAATCTGGCGCTCTGGCGCACGCTGGGGCCGGCGGAGCGGGCGCGCATCGGCCGGCACAGCGAGCGCGGCGAGGAAAGCATGGACCTGATGCTGCGGCTCATGGCGGCCCACGACCTCGTGCATCGGCGGCAGATCGAGCGCGTGCTGGGCACGGTCGGCCAATGAGGGCGTCCGGGTGACCGGTTGGGTCACCTCCCCGCTGGAATGACCTTCGGCTTCAGGCTGGAGAGCACGGTCGGCGCCGCGCGCGCCGGGACGCTCACCCTGCCCCACGGCCCGGTGCTGACGCCGGCGTTCATGCCGGTCGGCACCCATGGGGTCGTCCGCGGCCTCAGCGCGACCGACGTGCGCGGCACCGGCGCCCAGATCATTCTGGGCAACACGTACCACCTCCACCTCCGACCCGGCGAGGAAGTGGTCCAGGCGATGGGGGGGCTCCACCGGTTCACCACGTGGGAGCGCCCGATGCTGACCGACTCGGGAGGCTTTCAGGTCTTCTCGCTGGAAGGCCTCAGGCGTATCTCCGAGCAGGGAGTCGACTTCCAGAGCCACATCGACGGCACCTACCGCACGCTCACTCCGGAGCGGGCGATGGAGATTCAGTGGGCGCTCGGGGCCGACATCGCCATGGCGTTCGATCACGTCGTTCCCGGTCAGGCGTCTCACGATCTCGCGCGCGAAGGTATGGAGCGCACCCTGCGCTGGCTGGATCGCTGTCGCGCCCGGCACACCGAGCTCGCCGGCGCGCACGAGGCACGGCAGACTCTCTGGCCCATTGTCCAGGGCGGGATCCACGACGACCTTCGCGCGGCATCCCTCGCGGGAACGCTCGAGCGGGGACCATGGACTGGCGTGGCGGTCGGCGGGCTCTCGGTCGGCGAGCCGAAGCCCGTGATGAACCGCCTGCTCGAACGACTGCTTCCCGCCCTGCCGTCCGACATCCCCCGTTATCTTATGGGGGTCGGTTTTCCCGCGGATCTTCTCGAAGGGATCGCGCGCGGCGTGGACCTCTTCGACTGCGTCGCCGCCACCCGCAACGGGCGTCACGGGACCGCGTGGCTGCCGACGGGCCGGATCAACGTGCGCGGCGCCGCGCTCAAGGGCTCGACCGAGCCGCTCGACGCCGAGTGCGATTGTGAGGCCTGCCGCACCTACTCCCGCGGATATCTCCGGCACCTCTTCGTCGTGGATGACATGCTCGGGCTCCGGCTGGTGTCGATCCACAACATCCGGTTCCTGGTGCGGCTGGGCGAGCAGGCGCGTGCGCACATCCTGGACGGGACGTTCGAGGGGTGGAGTCGGGAGTGGCTGAGCCGGCATGCGGGGGAGCAGGCCGTGTGGCGTGATGTCACTCCTCGAGCGGAGCGAAGTGATCCTTACTGGCTTCGCTCGAGCCATTCCGTGCAAGATCCTTCGCTCCGCTCGGGAATGGCAGATGGCCTCGATCGCACGGGTGAATTCGATATCGGTAATCAGATAGACAAGGAGATCCATGTTTCAGGCCCAATCCGGTTCCGGCAGCGGACTGACCGTCCTCCTCCTCCAGATGGTGGCGATCGGCCTGGTGTTCTACTTCCTCATCCTCCGGCCTTCGGGCCAGGCGCGGAAGCGCCACGGCGAGCTGCTCTCCAACCTGAAGAAGGGTGACGAGGTCATGACCAGCGGCGGCATCATCGGCAAGGTGAAGGACATCAAGGAAGTGGAAAGCGAGGGAGGCAAGGAGACCCGGGTGACGGTGGAGTCGGGCACGGCCACCGTCGTGGTCGAACGCTCCCGAATCGTCCGCATCGGCGGGGTGACCGCGCAGGGGACGCCGGGGTCATGAGCTTGCTGCGATTGCACCTGCTGGGATCACCGGTTCTGCGCCAGCGCAGCGCCGAGGTCGGCACCGTGGACGACGACGTGCGGCGTCTGGTCGAGGACATGTTCGAGACGATGGACGCCGCGAAGGGTATAGGTCTCGCGGCGAACCAGGTGGGCATCGCGCGGCGCATCGCCGTGGTGGATGCCGACGGGGACCGCTTCGCCCTCATCGACCCGGTCATCGTCGAGGCCGAGGCCACTGACACAGCCGAAGAGGGCTGTCTCTCGATTCCCGAGATCTACGGTGACGTGACCCGGCCCGATCGAATCGTCATCGAGGCGATGGACCAGGAGGGCAACCGCTACCGCAAGGAGGCCACCGGACTTAAAGCCCGCGCGATTCAGCACGAGATCGATCACCTGGATGGGATTCTCTTCCTCGACCACCTGAGCCTCATCAAGCGGCAGATGCTCCTCGCGAAATACCGTCGGGAACACAAGGACGACACCGGCCACACGAAAGAGGTGCAAGCGGCGACCGCCCGGTCGGAGTGATGCGGATCGTCTTCTTCGGTACTCCGGAGTTCGCGGTCGCGTCGCTGCGCGCCTTGCTCCGCGAGCGATTCGTCGTCGCAGGGGTGGTGACGCAGCCCGATCGCCCGCAAGGGCGCTCCCGAACCACCCTGGTCGAGCCCCCCGTCAAGCAACTGGCCCAGTCGGAGCGGATTCCGGTCCTGCAGCCGGTCCGACCCGTCGGCGATCTGTTCCTTGCGAGTCTCCGGCGGCTCGAGGCGGATCTCGGCGTCGTCGTCGCCTACGGGCACATCCTGAAGGCCGAGGTGCTCCAGGCGCTCCCACGCGGAATGATCAACGTGCACGCCTCCCTGCTGCCCCGGTTCCGCGGAGCGGCGCCGATCCAGCACGCGATCCTCGCGGGCGAGAGCGAGACCGGCGTCAGCATCATGCAGATGGACGAGGGGCTGGACAGCGGACCGGTGCTTCACCGTGTGGCCACGCCGATCGCGCCGGGTGAGACCGCGGGTGCACTGACCGGCCGTCTGGCCGAGTTGGGCGCGACGGCCCTGGTGGAGGCGCTCTCCTTGATGGCCGCGGGACTGGCCCGCCCTCAGCCGCAGAATTCCTCGGCCGCGACCTTCGCGCCCAAGATCGGCCGTGAGACGGCGCGGATGGATTGGACCCGGGGTGCGGGTGACCTCGAGCGCCAGGTGCGCGCCTTCGATCCCGCGCCGGGCGCGTGGAGTCTGCTCGAGGACGCGCCAGTAAAGCTCTTCGGTGCCGCGGCGGCGGAAGGCACGGGAGAGCCCGGTACCGTGCTCGCGGCTGGAGATCGCCTGCTGGTGGCATGCGGCGGGGGTGCCCTCGCCTTGCGGGAGGTGCAGCCGGCCGGCCGGAGCCGCATGGGCGCGGGCGCGTGGGCCCGCGGCCGGGGCATCGCGGCGGGTCGGCGCTTCGGGTGAGGCCCCTGCCCCGGCTCCATGCCGTGACCGACTCGAGGGTGCTCATGCTCCCCGACCTCGGCATCCGGGCCGCGGCCATCGCCGCCGCGGGGCCTGCCGTCGCGCTGCACGCCCGTGATCGGAGCGCGACGGCGGCGGAGCTCACGCGGGTCGCGCTCCGGCTGCAGGCGCTCGCCCGGCCGCCCGAAGCGAGCCTCTTCGTCAACGGCCGGCCGGATCTTGCCGCGGCGATCGGCGCGCAGGGCGTGCAGCTCGGAGCGGGCGATATTTCAGTGGCCGACGCGCGGCGAATCCTTCCGGCGGGATTTGTCGGGAGCTCGGTGCACAGCCTCGCGGAGGCCAGGCAGGCGGTCGAGGTGGGGGCAGACTATATCGTCCTGGGCAACGTGTACGACAGCGCGTCACACCCGGGCTGGCCGGGAGTCGGCCTTGCGCTCGTACGGGAGGCGGCCGCGCTGGGGCGGCCGGTGATCGCGATCGGCGGAGTCACTCCCGCGCGGGCGTGGGAGCTCCATGCCGCGGGGGCCTACGGCGTAGCGTCCATCGCGGCACTGTGGGATGCCGCGCATCCCGCGGCCGCCGCGCTGGAGCTGCTGGCGCCCTGGCTGGAGGAGGCATGACCGAGATGGACATCCTGGTGAACGGCGAGTCGCGCCGAGTTCCCGCTCCGGCGACGCTCATGGATCTGCTGGGCCAGCTAGGGCTCGACCCTCGCACCGTCGTGGTCGAGCTGAATCGTGAGATCGTGCGCCGGCCGCGCCTGGGCGAGACGCAGCTCGCCGATGGCGATGCCGTCGAGCTGGTCCATTTCGTGGGAGGAGGGTGAGACGTCGGTCCCGCCTGCCCCACGCCGTCCGCCCCCCGCTATCTTCCACCCAATGACCAACGCCGTGATTACTACCGAGTTCGCGCTCGATACCGGCTTCGCCATCGCCGGCCGGAGCTTCCGCTCACGTCTCATGGTCGGCACGGGCAAGTATCGAAGCAACATGGACATGGTTCGCGCAATCGAGGCTTCCGGCGCGGAGATCGTGACCGTCGCCGTGCGTCGGGTGGATCTGGATCGGACTCGCGAGGAGGGCGTGCTCCATCACCTGAGCCCCGAGCAGTTTTTCCTCCTCGCCAACACGGCGGGCTGCTACACGGCGGACGAGGCGATCCGCTATGCCCGGTTGGCCCGCGAGGCCGGGTTCAACGAGTTCGTCAAGCTGGAGGTGATCGGCGACCGTGAAACTCTGCTGCCCGACACCGATGGCCTCCTGACCGCCGCGCGAGAGTTGGTTCGCGAGGGCTTCAAGGTGCTCGCCTACACCAACGACGACTTGGTGACGGCCCTTCGGCTCGAGGACGCGGGCTGCGCGGCTGTGATGCCCCTCGCTTCCCCGATCGGCAGCGGACTCGGCCTCCTCAATCCCTACAGCATCCGCACCATCAAGGCGCGGCTTGCAGTTCCCGTGGTCGTGGACGCGGGCGTCGGCACGGCGTCGGACGCCTGCCTCACGATGGAGCAGGGCGTGGACGGAATCCTCATGAATACCGCACTGGCCGAGGCGCAGGATCCCGTCGCGATGGCTTGGGCCATGCGTCGCGCGGTCGAGGCCGGGCGGGCCGCGTACCTTGCGGGCCGGATGCCACGTCGTGAGATCGCGGTGCCGTCGAGCCCGGAGCGCGGGATGCTGACATAGCGTCCGCATGAATCCCGCTGACGGCTTGAAGTCTCGCCGCGCGGCCCTCAAGGTCCTCGCCCAAGTGCGCGAAGGCCGACCGTTCGAAGCGGCGCTGGATGGCGCGGTCAAGGGCCTTCAGGAGAACGACCGGCGACTGGCACACGAGATGGCCGCGGGCGTGCTGCGCAGACAGAATGCGCTCGATGCGCGTCTGCGGCCCCTGGTACCGCGAGGGCTGGATGCGGTGGCGCCGATCCTGCGGGACGTCCTGCGGCTGGGCGCGTTTCAACTCAGCGCGCTCGACCGCGTCCCAGCTCACGCGGCGGTAGACACCAGCGTGATGCTTGCGAAGGAGTCGGGCGGAGCCCGTGCCGGGGGGTTCGTCAACGCAGTCCTGAGGCGACTGGGTGATGCACCTCCGGCGCCCCAGCCTGCCGGCTCGGCCGCCGAGCGTCTCGCGGCGATCCATTCGCATCCACTGTGGCTGACTGAGCGCTGGCTCGAGTGGTACGGCGAGGAGGACGCGGAGCGGCTGCTTCGATGGAACGACAGCCGGCCGCGTCTCGTCCTGCAGCCGGCGCGCGCCTCGCTGGAAGCACTCGAGCGCCGCTGGAAAGATGCGGGTATCGCGGTCGAGCGGGCGCCCCATGACGCTGGACTCATTACCGACCGGCGGCGCCCACAGGATCTCCCGGGCTATGACGAGGGCGCATTTATCGTGCAGGACCCCGCCCAGGCGCTCCTCGCCCGGTACGCCGATCTTTCGCCCGGCGCAACGGTGTACGACGCGAGCGCGGCACCGGGAGGCAAGACCATCGCGCTTGGCCGTTCGGTGAAGCGGGTGATCGCCGGAGACGTGAATCGCTCGCGAGTGCGGCGTCTGGCGCAGAACCTGGCCCGCGCCGGAAGTGGTAGAGAGTTCCCCGTAGTGGCGGATGCGCGGCGGCCACCGCTTCGTCAGGTGGACGCGGTCCTGGTGGACGCTCCCTGCCTGGGGACCGGGACCTTCGCCCGGCATCCGGATGCGCGCGGGCGGGTGACGATGCAGGGGCTCGAGGCACTCGTGCAGCGTCAACAGGAGCTGCTCGACCAGGCTGCCACGGCGGTCGCGCCCGGCGGGCTCCTGGTCTATGCGACCTGCTCGCTCGAACCGGAGGAGAACGGGGAGCAGATCGCGCGTTTCCTGGCCCGGCATCCCGAGTTTCGTCGCGAGCCGAGCGCCACGGTTCCCGCAGCACTGCTTTCGCCGGAAGGAGATCTGATGGTCCTCCCGCATCGCGACCAGATGGACGGCGCCTACGGGGCGCGGCTCCGTCGAGCGGTATGAGAGCCCGTCGCCACGTGGGTCCTTCGGGAGTCGAGGCGCTCAAGGCCACGGCCTGGCGCCGCTTCCTCCTCGAGCTCACCCTCATCGCGGTGGTGGCCGGGCTCGGCTTCGCGCTCTCGTCCTCCTGGATCTCGCCGGGCACCCTGCTGACCTCGGAGCACGCCGTACCGCGCGTGCTCGATCTTCCCGAGGCCGAGGCGCGGACCGCGATCACCGCCCTCGGGTTCCGTGTGCGGCTCGAGGATGAGCGTCAGAGTCCCGATGTGCCGCGGGGGGCGGTCGTGTGGCAGGACCCGCCGCCCGACATGGTGATGCCGCCCGGCCACACCGTGCAACTGGCCGTGAGCGCCGGGCCGGCGCCGGTGAAGGTGCCGGACGTCGTCGGGCTGGCGCAGCCCTACGCGGAGAAGATCTTCGAGGCCGCCGGCCTCAAGGTGGGCAAAGTGGACGAGGTCGCCGGCGGAGACGAGGCCGGCGTCGTGCTGGCCACCCGGCCGGCCGCGGGGCACGGACGCCCCCGCGGCGCGACGGTGGACCTGATGGTGAGCCTGGGCCCCGGAGGCAGACCGTGAGTGTGCGCATCGCACCCAGCGTTCTCAGCGCCGATCTCGGCCGGCTGCGCGAGCAGGTGGAGCGCGCGATCGAGGGCGGCGCGGACTGGATCCATGTGGACGTGATGGACGGCCACTTCGTCCCCAACCTGACGTTCGGGGCACCGATCATCCGCGCCCTGCGCCGGATCACCGATCGTCCGCTGGACGTCCATCTCATGGTCCACCACCCGGAGCACTACATCTCGGAATACGCCGAGGCCGGGGCCAATGTCTTTACCTTTCACCCCGAAGCCACCGTCCACGTGCAACGGCAGCTGGCGGCGGTGCGCGAGCGGGGTATGCTCGCAGGCCTGGCGCTCAACCCGGCGAGCCCGCTCGGGCTGGTATCGGAAGTCGTGGACGACCTCGACCTGCTGCTCATCATGTCGGTGAATCCGGGGTACGGGGGCCAGTCCTACCTGCCGCAAGCCACCGACAAGATCCGCCGAGCGCGGGCGCTGCTCGACGCGGCAGGCTCGCGGGCGACACTAGCGGTGGACGGAGGGATCACCACGGCCACCATCGCCGAGGCCTGGACGGCGGGCGCGGATACGTTCGTCGCCGGCACTTCCGTCTTCGGCACCGCCGACCCGGCCCAGGCCGTGCGCGATCTCCAGCGTCGCTGCGCCGTGACTGTCTGAGGAGCGTCATGTCGAAACAATGGACCATCGTGGGTGTCGTCGTCCTGGCGCTGGCAGTCGGTGCCACGGGCCTGGCGCTCATGGCGCCTCGCGCCGAGATCGAAATCAACCGGCCGGCCCCCGACTTCCACGTCCTCAATCTCGATACCGGCGACTCGGTCTCCCTGGCGGACGATTACCGGGGATCGGTCACCCTGGTGAACATCTGGGCCACCTGGTGCGTGCCCTGCCGGGCCGAGATGCCCGCGATGCAGCAGCTCTATGATTCGCTGGGGCATCGCGGCTTCAAGATCGCGGCGATCAGTATCGACGAGGGAAGCCCCGAGGAGGTCATCGCGTTCGCGAAGGAGCTGGGGCTCAGCTTCGACATCCTGCACGATCGGGACGGCCTGGTTCAGCAGCAGTACCAGACCACCGGCGTTCCCGAGAGCTTCCTGCTCGACCGCCGGGGCATTCTGGTCAAGCGGGTGATCGGCGCGCACGACTGGAGCTCGCCCGCGAACCTGAGCACGGTCGCCCGTCTGCTCGAGCAGCCCGGGTCCTAGCGTGGCCCTCAGGCGCGCGTTCACCGCCAACCTTCCGCTCAAGCTCACCTCGCTGGTACTCGCCCTGCTGCTCTGGCTCTTCGCCGCGAGCGAGGAGCCGGCCAGCTCCCTCGTTCCGGTGGACCTCGCGGTGCAGCCGCCGGCCGGACGGACGATGATCCGGCCACTCGAGCCGATTCGGGCGCTCGTCGTCGGACCTCGACGCGAGCTGCTCAAGCTCTCGACCGTTCCGATCCGCCTCAGTCGCGTCCTTCCCGACACCACCGAAGTGGACGAGGTACAGCTGGACCTGGCGCCGGGCGAGGTCGAGCTGCCGAGGGGAGTGGATGCCCGGGTGCAGGACCTCGAGCCGCGCAGGGTGACGGTGGAGCTCGACTCGACGATGCAGCGGGTCGTGCCGGTCGCGCCCGTGGTCTACCTGCGTGCCGACTCCGGGTTCGTGCTCGCCGGAATCTCCGTCGTGCCCGGCATGGTTCGTCTGCTCGGCCCCCGCGATCGGATCCGTCGGGTGGACTCGGTGCGAACCGTCCCGCTGGAGGTCCATCCCGGGGACACCACGGTCGAGAGAAGCCTGGACCTCGACACCGCCGGCATCGGGCCGCTGCGGATTCACCCGGCGACCGTCACCGCACGAGTCGAGGTCGAACCGGTGACTGAGCGAACCATGACGGGCATCCCGGTCCGACTCCCGAGCAGCGCGCTGACGAGCCTGCGACCCGACCCCGAGGTGGTCGTCGTCCACCTGCGCGGTCGGGAAGGCCGGCTCAAGGCGCTGACCGAAGAGACCGTGGTCGTCGTCGCGGACTGGAGCGGCGCGGTGCGGCCGGCGAGAGTCCCCCTTCGGGTGCTGGTTCCGGCCGGACTCACGGCGCAGGCGGTGCCGGACAGCGTGGACCTGAAGGCGCGGGGACGCGATGGCTGAGTGGATCCTGGGCATCGAGACCTCCTGCGACGAGACTTCCGCCGCCGTGCTCCGGGCCGAAGGTGGACGGGGGTCGCTCGCCGGTCTCGTCATTCTCTCGCAGGATGTTCATCGGATCTTCGGTGGCGTCGTCCCGGAGCTGGCGAGTCGCGCGCACGTGCAGGCGATCGGCTCGGTCGTCGAGCGGGCGCTGGCGGACGCGGGCATCCGGCAATCCCAGCTCGATGGCATCGTCGTCACGGCGGGGCCGGGGTTGGTGGGCGCCCTGCTGGTCGGCGTGATGTACGGCAAGACGCTGGCATTCAGCCTCGACCGTCCGCTGCTCGGCGTGAACCACCTGGAGGGGCATCTGTTCGCGCCGGTCCTGGAGGATCCTGAGCTGGCGCCGCCTTTCGTGGGACTTCTGGTGAGCGGCGGCCACACGATGCTGCTCGACGTACCCGCCTGGGGACGGTACCGGCTGCTCGGGCAGACCCTCGATGACGCCGCCGGTGAAGCGTTCGACAAGGTCGCCAATCTGCTCGAGCTCGGCTATCCGGGCGGTCCCAGGATAGAGCGGCTCGCCAGGGAGGGACGACCGGATCGGTTTCGGTTCCCGCGACCCATGCTCCGCGAGCTCGACCGCAGGGGGCCGAACCAGTACGCCTTCTCCTTCAGCGGACTCAAGACGGCGGTGCTCCGGGCCGTGCGCGCGAGCAGCGATCTGGCGGCGGATCGCGCCGATCTTGCCCGCGGATTCCAGGACGCCGCACTCGACGTCCTCGTCGCGAAGACGGCCCACGCGGTCGAGGCGCTCGGCTATCCGACCGCCATGATCGGCGGCGGAGTTGCCTGCAACCGCACCCTGGCTGAACGGATGACCGCGCGGCTGGCGGGGACGGCACGGGTCAGCGTAGCTTCCCCGCGGCTCAATACCGACAACGCCGCGATGATCGCAGCGGCGGGCGCATGGCGGCTCGACCGGGGGGAGCGAAGCGGCTGGGACCTCGAGCCGCGCGACGACCTCCCCATTCCAGGCCTGCTCTCTCTTTCGACGACCTCCAGGATCGGCGCATGACCGTTTACCCCTTCATCATCCATCTGGGACCGCTCGAGATCACGGGCTATGGCCTCATGATGATGGTGGCGTTCCTCATGGGCGGCTGGCTCATCGGGCTGGAGCTGAAACGGCGGGGGCTGTCCGAGGACTATGCGGCCGACATGATCGCCGCCGCGGTGGTCGGCGGGATCATCGGCGCGAAGCTCTGGTACGTCGCGCTCAACCAGGATCTCGACGCGCTGTTCTCGCGCGGTGGACTGGTGTGGTACGGCGGGTTCATCGGCGGCACCATCGCCGTGATCCTGAACGGCTGGCGGCTCGGCGTGCCGCTGCGGTGGACCATGCAGCTCGCGGCGCCCGCACTGGCCGCCGCGTATGCGCTCGGCCGGGTGGGATGCTTTCTGGTCAACGACGACTACGGCCGCCCGACCTCGATGCCCTGGGGGATGCAGTTTCCCCGCGGCCTGCCGCCCTCGACCGCCGGCAACATGGAGAAGCTGTTCGGTATTCCCGTTCCCGCCGGCACCAACCCGTCACCGTCCTCGCCGTCCATCCCGACGCAGCTCTACGAGACGACGATCATGCTGGTCGTATTCATGGTGCTCTGGCGGCTCAGAAAGAGCGGCTTCCCCATCGGCTGGATCTTCGGCCTCTATCTGGTCTTCGCGGGCGTCGAGCGATTCCTCATCGAGATCCTGCGGGCCAAGGACGATCGGTTCCTCGGTCCCTTCACCCTCGCCCAGCTGACCAGCGTCATTCTGATCCTGATCGGGTCGGCGCTCCTGGCGCAGTGGAAGAGTGGCCCGAGTCCGGCGCCTTCCCAGTACTTGCTGACTGGCAAGAAAGCGCACTAGCCAATTCTTGTACAGTTGCTGTAAACAGTTACATGTGAACCACTTAGAGACGCTTCAGGTGCCGTCGTCCAACATCTCGACGCTTTCGGCCCCGCCGGGACGCCCGCCTTCAGTCGTCCAAGTGTCTGTGAGATAAACACTTATCCGATTGCACTTTCTGGCACTACACTTGCCTATATAAAAGACAGAGAAGTCGAGAGACTTCCCGGAAAAGTGGTAGGTCGAAGAAGGGTGGAGCGGGCACTTCGGCCTGTCTCCGTATACTCAGGGGGCGATCTACCACCTCTCTACGCAAGCGGCCCGTCATCCGACGGGCCGTTTGCATTTTCGTCGGGGCCCTTCAGCGCCCTGCCAGGGCCGCGAGATCCGTGTAGGTCCCGCCGAAATAACTGCTGTTCCAGTACGCCTTTCGCGCTACCTCCTCGGCAACGGCCTTGGCATCCTCGGGCGTGTCGGCGAACACGACCACGCGGGTTCCCTTGTCCTTGCTGGGCAGCCGGCCGTCTTCATTGGCTGCCACGACGTCGCCGCGGCGAATGTTGACGGCGTGCGGCAGGGTGCCCTTGGCGAAAGCCTCCGGGCTTCTTGCATCCACCATGACCGCCGTGCGGTCGCCGGCCAAGATGTAGCGAATTCCGGCGAGATCGGTCTGCACGGTGTTACCCAGCGCTCGCCAGACCGGCATGCCGAGTTGATACCGCATGACGCCGGTGTACCCCCGCTTGATCAGCTCCTCGGAGAGGCGGCGGGACTTCCCGCAGTATGGGCCATTGCAGTACAGCACCAGCTTCGCCGAGGTGTCTGGGAAGGCCTGCGTGACGAGCTCCACCTCCTTCTCGTAGAAGTTCCGGCTGCCCGGAATGTGTGCGATGGCGTATTCCTGCTGCGAGCGAACATCGAGTACGGGTATTCGCCCCTCCGCCAGGATTCGCCCCAGCTGTTCGGTGTTGATTTCAGGGGTGACCGCTACGGAGTCGCCGAAGATGGCCTGGGTGATTCGAGGAGACTGTTGCGCCGCGACGGCACTGGGGACCACGAGCGAGGCGAGCAGGAGGAGCAGGCTACGCGCGCCGACGGGGGCGGGTTGGATGGAATCCATGGGAACCTCCGGGATTGGATCACGGGCGCTCCCAAATTGAAACCCGGTCATGGCGCGCGCCAGCCTGGGGACGGCAGAGGAGAACGTGCTGCCCAACCGGCCGCAGGCGCGGCAGTGTCACGACATCATGACGCCTATCGGGAGCTGTCCGAGACCAACAGCCCATCCTCGTCGGCCCACAACCGATCACCCGGATGTACCGAGATCCCTGCGACCCTGACCGGAACCCCCCGCCGGCCACTCCCCTGCTTCCCGCTCTTCCGGGGACAGGCGGCAAGGGCCTTGATGCCGACCGGCGCCGTCGCCAGCTCGGCGACGTCTCGCACCGCGCCGTTCACGACGATTCCACTCCACCCGTTCTGGGCCGCGAGGGCACCCAGCCGGCCACCCACGAGCGCGGTCCGGACCGATCCGCCGCCATCCACGACCAGCACCCTGGCGTTCCCGGGCGTCTCGAGGGTCGCACGAACCAGCGCGTTATCCTCGTAGACCTCGAGGGTCTCGACCTCGCCGGAGAACGAGCGCACGCCGCCGAAGTCGCGGAACACCGGTTCCGCGACTCGAGCCGCATCGCCCAGCTCGTCACACAGATCGGCTGTCGTAAAGCTCATGGACGTGACGCTTCATGCGTTCCACCTCCGCCCGCAGTTCGGCGAGGTCGGCGTCCATCCGCTCGAAGCGAGCGGATCAGATCGAAGCTCACTCCCGGACGGCATCCCCGGCATCGGCACCGACGCGGCGGCAGCGACGGTAGCGGAGATCGGAGCGGCGCCGGCGCCGGCAAGAGCACGCTGGAGACCCGGAGTCGGCGCGGCTCGATCACGAAGGTCCAGACCAGCGCCGCGACGAGCAGCAGGAGGAACAGTCCCTGAAGCAGAAGCGACTCGACCGTCGGGAAGATGCCGAGCGCCGGGACCAGCGGGGCCCAATGCACCGGCGTAGTGGAAAGGAGACTCGCGGCCTGCAGCTCGGCGATCCCGCGGCCGGCGAAGACGAACGCCGTGTAGTAGAGGAACGCGCTGGTCACCCCGAAGAACGGCTTGAGCGGCAGACGCACGCCGAACCGATGGATCGCCACGTATACCCCGGCCAGGATGACGCCGCCGACCAGCATGCCGCCCAGCACCGGTGCCGCGCCGGCCGAGCCGTCGGCCGCGAGGAACAGCGCCTTGTAGAACAGCACCGTCTCGAACCCCTCGCGATAGACGGCGAGGAACGCGGCCGAGGCCAGCGCGAGAGCGGACCCGCTGGTGACCGCGTCCTGCACCTTGCTCTTCACGAAGTGATTCCACTTCATCACTTCCATCTTGGACAACAGCCAGTAGCTCACGTAGAAGAGCACCAGGGTGGCCAGAAGCATCGTGAAGCCTTCGAGCGCCTCCCGGTTCGCCGGGGAGAGCTGGAACACCGTCTCCAGGGCGACGGCGGTGAGCAGGCTCGCCACGATGGCCGCGCCGACGCCGAGGTTGATGTCCCGGCGCCGCTGCCCGGCGCCCATCTTGACCAGGAAGGTCATCAGCGCGCCGATGATGAGAATCGCCTCCAGGCCCTCGCGCAGCATGATCGCGAAGGACTGGACGAACAGATTGAGCGGGCCCATCCTCCCACCGAGCACCTGCTCCGCCCGGGCAAGATTGGCGTGCAGGCTGCGTCTGACGGCGGCGAGCTCCTCGGGTGACGCACCGGCCGCCCGGGTGCGGAGTGCAGCGAAGTCCGCCTCCAGCTGGGCGGCCAAGGCGGGATCCTTGGCACGGACCGAGCGCTCGACCTGCTCGAAGGTCATGTAGGCATCGAGCGCACCGGATGTGGCGGAAGGATTGCCGCTCGCGGCGAGGCTCAAGACCGAGTCCACCTGCTCTCTGACGCGGGCGAAGATTTCCGCCGAGGCGGCCTCGTCCGCTTTCGCCTGCACCGCGCGGACGCTCGCGAGCCGCGACAGATCCTCGGTGCCGAGAGCCTTGAGCACCTCGACGTCCGACATTCTTCCGGTGGTGGCGAATGCGGTCAGCGCCGGAGGCGGCTCACCCGACGGGGCGGGAAGCCGAAGGAGTGAGGCGTAGAGCGCCACCGCCCAGCGGTCCTCGGCCGGGAGCCGGCCCTCGAATGCCGGCATGGCCGGTGCCGACGACGCCGATGCTGATGCGGCGGTAGTAGTCGAGCGGCGACTGGTCGCTGAGTGCCTTCCAATCCGTAAGATTGGCGGGCACGGGTTCGAGCCCCGCCGCCATCGGTCCATCGCCGGCTCCGGCGACGCCATGGCAGGACGCGCAGCTGGATTGGTAGATCTCGGCGCCGCGGGCGAGCTGAGGCGGTCGGGCGGGCAGCTCGTCGAGCGTCACCCGAAAACGTTCCGCCAGGCCGGTCGATAGAGCGCGCACCCGCGCTGCCACCGTGTCCGGCGGGCGCCAACGCCGCGACCAGCCGCAGAACCGAGTCGATGGAAGCGATGGCCGGCCTGCTGCCATCTTCGGGAAGCTGCTCCGCGGCCCGTCGGGCCTCCTGGAGAAACAGGCGAGCCTCATCCACTTCGGCCTGCGCGACGACGCGCCCGTCTACCACGCCGACAGCGTACTCCTGGGCGGCGAGCTGGGAAGTGGCGGCTACGCGGCGAACGACGGGGACGGAGTCAACGAACGGAGCGGCGAAAGTCAGGAGCGCGCCGATGAGAATCATTTTCACCCGAATTGAAAAAGCTACTGCCAAAGTAGAGTCCGACAGTCGGAATTGGAAGAGCCCGACGACCCCAAACCTGCTATGTTGGGCCGACTCGTGAAGGCTTAGAACGTTGATAACACAGGAAGTTGTGGCATCGACATCCCCCGAGGCCTGGTACACGTACGGGGTACTCGGCTTCCTCCTCGTCTGCCTGGCAGTCTGGATTCACCGGGAGCGCTCCCGAGCGATCCGAGCGGAGCGACTGCTCTCTGCCGCCCGCCGGTATGCGCTCGGCGACCTCACCGGGGGTCCGGGGGTCCGAGGTCCCGACGAGCTGGGTGTGCTGGCCGACGCCGTGGATCAGATGGCCAAACAGCTCCGGTCGATCACGACGACCTTGCGGAGCCGCCAGGAGTGGTTCCGGATGCTTCTGGAGAATGGCTCCGATGTGATCATGACGCTCGACGTGGACTGGCAGATCGGGTACGCCAGTCCTTCCCTGCAACCGGTGCTCGGGTGGACGCCGGACCAGGTGGCCAGCCGGCCGCTGGCCGAGTTCGTTCATCCGAACGACGCGGAGGGCGTGCAGGCCGCATTCGAAGGAGCCGTCAGCCGCTCGGGGTTCGGCGAGCCGATCGCGTTTCGGTTTCGGCACGCGGACGGGAGCTGGCGCAGTCTCGAAGCGGTGGGCAATCATCCCACCGATTGGCCGGGCCCGGAGCACATCGTCGTCACGGCGCGGGACATCACGCCGCGCGAGCGACTCGAGAGTCAGCTCCGGCAGGCGCAGAAGATGGAGGCGCTCGGCCGGTTCGCCGCCGGAGTCGCCCACGACTTCAACAATCTCCTCACCGCCATCCAGGGATACGCCAGCCTGCTGCTGTTCGACCTGGGCCCCATCGACCCACGCCGGGAGGACCTCGAGGAGATCCGCAAGGCCTCGGAGCGCGCGGCCGGACTGACCCGGCAGATCCTCGCCTTCAGCCGCCGTCACGTCGGCGAGCCGGAAGCCAGTGGACCTCAATCGCATCGTGGATCACATCGAGGGAATGCTGCCTCGGCTCATCGGCGAGGACGTGGCGTTCGTGTCAGTGCTCGAGCCCGAGCTAGGCGCCGTGAAGGCGGATCCTCGCCAGCTCGAGCAGGTCGTCATGAACCTCGTGGTAAACGCCCGCGACGCGATGCCGGACGGCGGCCGGGTGACGGTGGAGACCGCCAACGAGCGCGTGACGGAAGACGACCCGCGCGCGTCTCCGGACCTTCCACCGGGACCGTACGTGGTCGTCACCGTCCGCGACACGGGCACCGGCATCGATCCGGAGATTCAGGGCAAGATCTTCGATCCGTTCTTCACGACGAAGGAACCGGGCCGCGGTACCGGGCTCGGGCTCTCCACCGTCTACGGGATCGTGAAGCAGGTCGGCGGACACATCGAGGTCGAAAGCGAGCGGGACCACGGCGCGGTCTTCCGGATCTACCTGCCGGCCCTCGAGGGGGTGCAGGTGGAGCGCACCGCCTTTCCCCCACCGGTCATGGCCCCGCGCGGATGGGAGACGATCCTCCTGGTCGAGGACGAGGAATCGGTTCGCGTGTTCGCGAACAAGGCGCTGGAGAAGCAGGGATACACCGTGCTCGAGGCCCGACACGGTCGCGATGCATTGACGCGTCTGGCGGAGCACACCGGCCCGGTGCATCTGGTGATCACCGACCTGGTGATGCCGGAGATGAGCGGGAGCGAGCTGGCCCGCCAGCTTTCAGGTGAGCGGCCCGGGGTTCCCGTGCTGTTCATGGCGGGATACTCCGACAGCGAGATCGCGCAGCGCGGCCTGCCGGCCAACAGCGCGTACCTGCAGAAGCCGTTTACGTCGGACGCGTTGGCGAGGAAGGTACGGGAGGTGCTGGAGCGCTGATGACGGCGACGGCGCCTGCCGACAGCGACGAGTGGGTGAGCGACACCTGGATATGGACGCCGCCCTGCTGCTCGGCGAGCCGCGCGGCAAGCCCGTGGAGGAGGATGGCCGGTCTGCCTTCGGCATCCCGAGTGACCTCGATCTCGCGCCAGCCGATGGCGCGCGCGCCCGGAATGGACTGCATCGCCTTGTACACTGCTTCCTTGGCGGCGATCCGCGCGGCGGCGTGACCGGTGGGGTTTGGGCCCCGGGTGAGATATTCGCGCTCGGTCTCGGTGAAGAGGCGCTGGAGGGCACGCTCGGCCTTGCGCTCGAGGAGCCGGGTGACGCTGGCCAGGTCCACGAGGTCGATCCCCACCCCGATGACGATCACAGCCGAGTCCACCACCACTCGGCGAATCCCCGCAGCGGTTCCGGCACGATGAGGTACCCCCCGAGCACGAGGCCGAGCCAGATAGCGGCGGCGAGCACGAGCGCCGTGACGAGCCAGAGTGGCCAGCTCGGTCTCCGCCAGGTGCGCACCCGCTCGACCTCGCGGCCCCAGTGCCGCTGCTCCGCCTCGGCGCTCTCCTCGAGGGCGAGCCAGGCTGCTTCCAGCCGACGCGCCGCCGCGGTCAGGGCCTCGCGCCACTCCTGTCCGGAGGATCGCCGGCCGGTCTGCTCCAGGTGCTCGAGAGCGGAGACGAAGCCGGCGCCGCCGCTCCCGAGTCGCGCGCTCACCGCGCGGGTGTCGTCCGGCGTCAGGAGCAGCTCACGCAACTTGCGGGGCGGATAGCGGGACTCCTCTCCCGCCGCCTTGAGGCGGCCGTTCACTGTCCTCGTGAGCCGCTCGGCCGATGCGGCCACGGCCTTCTCCCACAGCCCGAGCAGCGCCGTCCGGCTCAGCGACCCGGTCGCCCCGGCGGCGTCCCCCACCGCGGCGAACGAGCGACCCGCGCCGGCGAGGTCGAAGACGCCCGTGACCAGACGGAGGCGAATGTCGTCCAGCCGAGCGCCGAGCGGACCTACCCGTCCCTCGACCGGAGGCTCGCCCAACCGGCCGAGCGACGGACCCAGCTCGGGCACATCGATCACAGGGTGGCCCACGTGGGAGGATGAACGGTGCCGCTGCTGCTTGTGAGGACCGCCACGTTCCCGAGACGCGCTTCGTAGCGGCGCACGTATTCGGTCAGCGACTCCGCGGTGAACTCCGAGCGCGGGATCCCAAGCACGGCGACGGCGCGCTCGATCGCCGCCGGCTCCCCCTCCACTTCGACGAGATCATCCATCCGGGGGTAGCTCTCCAGCCGTACCAGCGTGCCGCCGAGCTCGAAGACCTCGACCCACCGATCGATCTGGTGGACGGCGACGTAGCCCAGGGCCGTCAGAAACGCGGCGGGCGTGGTTGCGGAATCGCCGACGGCGAGCTCGATCTCGTCGCGCTCCTTGTACCCTTCGGGCGACCGGCGAGCCGGTCCCTTCCAGCCCATCACGGCCGAGGTATGTCCATCGGGATCTCGAAAGGTCCGGAGGCGCAGCACCTCGTCGCGGGCGGTGAGCTCCCCGTTCCGGTCGTAGCGCCGATCGCTCATCGCACCGCGGAACCTGACAACCGCCCCGACCGAGAGCAGCCGCATGCGCGCGGTAACCGGGTCCGACAGGACCGCCTTGAGCTCCACTTCATTGTGCATGTCAAACCAGGATGGCTTCCAGCACTCGCTCCGTCGCCGACAGGTTCTTGAAGACGGCGTGCGGGCCGCACGCGGCCAGATCGGTGACACTGTACGATCCGGTCGCGACGGCGATGGCGCGGGCCGCGATGCCCGAGCCGCAGTGAATGTCGGCCGGCGTGTCGCCGATGATGACCACCTCGGAGCCAGCCGGCTCCCGCCCAAAGATCGGGGTGGCGCGCCGTGCGGCGATGGCGGGAAGATCCGGCCGGTGGGCGGCGTCCGATCCGAAGGCGCCCACCCGAAAGCGGGCCGGGTCGAGCCCGCCGGAGCGAAGCTTGAGCGCTGCGCCCTCGGCGATGTTTCCGGTCAGGAGCCCGAGAACCACGCCCGGCTCAGCCTCCAGTCGGTCGAGCAGGGGCCCGACGCCTGGCATCAGGGTCGTGCGGGTCGTCGGCGCCTCTAGCTCGCGGGCCAGGTGCCGGACGTAGCGGCGGCAGACCGCCTCCAAACGGGTCTGCTCCAACGGCTCCCGATCCCCGGCGGCCTCGAGCAGCTCGGCAACAATCTGGGGGTCGGTCTTGCCGTCGAAGCGGACCCGGTCGAAGGCGTCGGTCCCCTCGATCTCCTCGCGCAGGGCCGCGACGATGGCACGGCGTCCGGCACCGGCGGTGAGCAGGATCGTGCCGTCGATGTCGAAGAGGACCAGCTTGGTCATCGGTCTTCCAGTCTCCGAACCACTTCCAGCCGCTCGCGCAGCGAGGCCGCGCGAGTGCCGGGAAGCCAGGATTCGCACAGTACGCCGCCACAGGAGACGGTCGAATGAATCAGGGTGTCCGCCTCGCCGGCGAAGGCCACGTGGGTGATGGCGCGCCCGGTCTCGCTGCGGAAGAAGAGCAGATCACCCGCCCGCGTCGCATCCGCCGCCACCACAGCGCCGATCGTCGCCTGCACGCTCGAGTCGCGGGGCAGCACCACTCCACGCGCGGCATAGGTGGTCTGCACCAGCCCCGAGCAGTCCACGCCCCACGGGGTCACTCCACCCCATTCGTACGGTGCGCCCGCGAAGTGCTCCAGCGCCCATCGCTCCGGCGCCTTGCCGCGGGCCGCCATCGTATGCTCTCCCACCCGTGGGACGAAGCCTTCGACCAGCCGTCCGCGCCGTCCATCCGGCAGGCGGACGGCGCCATTGTCGAAGGCCACACGGGCGCGCAACGGCAGCCGCACCTTCTGCTCGCCGACTTCGAGCAAAGCACCGGTGCTCCAGCCAATCGCGTCCTCCCGCCACCGTGCGGCATCCTCGGATGACACCTCCATCAGATATCCGCTGTGGACCCAACCCTCGTACCCGTCGACGTGAGTGCGGATCCTTCGCCACTCGCCGGCGCGCTCCAGCACCTCGCCGGTCTCGCCGAGAATCAGCTGGGTCAGCTGCTCGGTGCGAAGCGTGGCCTGGGCGAAGACGGGCACGATGGCCGAGCGGGAGATGATGTTCATGCGGGTGGGTGGGGTGGTCGGAGGGAGGACGCGCGGGTCAGCCGGCGGACCCGCTGCCCTGCTGCTCGGCGGCCGCGCTGCATTCGCGACACAGGGTGACTCCACGGAAAGTGCAGATGAGGCAGATGAAGGTGCCGCAGCGCGTGCAGGGATACCCCTCGCTCGCCCGCTCCTCGCGTCCGCAGGCTCGGCATCCCATGGCGTCCTTCTCGTGGTTCTCGGCCACTGCCGTCAGCTCCCGAGATTGTAGCGCTTGATCTTGTTGATCAGCGTCGCGCGCGAGATGCCCAGCTCGATCGCCGCACGGGTCCGGTTTCCCGTATGGTGCTTGAGCGTGCGCTCGATGTGCTGTCGCTCGAGATCCTCGAGACTGAGCGGCGTGTGGCGCCGGTCGCCGATGCCCGGCCGCGCACGGAACTCGCCCGGAAGATGCTCGACGCTGAGCGCCGGCTGCCCGCGCCCCAGGATGAGCGCTCGCTCCAGCACGTTCCGCATCTCCCGCACGTTACCCGGCCACGAATAGGCCAGCATGCGCTCCAGCACTTCGCTCGCCAGGCTGATGGGGCCGTCAGGAAGCTCGGCCCGGAGATCGGTCATGAGGCGGGTGATGAGCGCGAGCCGGTCCTCCCGCGAGCGGTCGCGCACCGCCGGGAGCATGAGCGGCATGACGCTGAGCCGGTAGTACAGGTCCTCCCGGAACCGCCCCGCTTCGACCTCGACCTGGAGGTTCTTGTTGGTCGCGGCGATCAGCCGGACGTCCACCGTGATCTCGCGGGTGCCGCCGAGCCGGCGGAAGGTCTTCGTCTCGAGGACCTTGAGCAGTTTCGGCTGCAGCTCGGGTGCGAGATCACCGATCTCGTCGAGGAAGATCGTGCCGTGGTCGGCGATCTCGAAGAGCCCCTGTTTCCGGTCCTTGGCGTCGGTGAACGCACCCTTCTCGTGACCGAAGAGCTCGGAGTCGAGGAACGTCGCGTTGAGGCCGGCGGCGTTCACCTCGACGAAGGGCGCCCGGGCACGGGGGCTCAGGTCATGAATCATCCGGGCGACCCAACCCTTGCCGGTGCCGCTCTCTCCGGTGAGGAGGACGGTGGTCCGCTCGCTCTGGGCCAGCAGCCCGACCTGGTGGGCGAAGTCCTGCATGCCCGAGGAGTTGCCCAGAGAATCGAGCCCGTGATCCGGCGCGGTCTGGAGCTGGAGTGTTTCGTTGATTCGGCGGAGCCGGGCCTTGTCGGCGACCCGGGCCGTGGCCGCGGCCAGGTGCTCCATGTCCACGGGCTTGGTCAGGAAGTTCTCCGCGCCGAGCTGCATGGCTCGAACGGCGGTCGGGACGTCGGCTTCACCGGTGAGCAGGATGACGGCCGCGTCCCGCTGCCGCATGCTCTCCAGCACCTCCATCCCATCCATTCCGGGCAGGCGGAGGTCCAGGATCACGACTTCAGGCCGGAGCCGGTCGAAGGTGGCGAGTCCCGCCTCGCCACTGAGCTCGCGCGTGACCTCGTAACCGAGCCGCTCGAAGTAGTTACCGATGCTGCGCAGCACGTCCACATCGTCGTCGATGAGAAGCACCGAACCGGCCATGCAAGTCCCCGTGATCGGGCCGAGAAAGCTTGTCACTCTGAGAGAAGCGGGGCGGGCCGGACCCAAGGCACGACAACGCGTTCAGCGTCCGGCTGCCCACCAGAAATTAAACAGTCGCGCCCCTGGCGCCATGCCTCAGGGTCCGGGGACCAGTATGCGGATGGCGCCGGGCACCACCGTGGCGGTGAACGGGGTGACCCCTCCCGGTTCGCCGTCGAGCTGGACCGGCTGGACCGGATCGGTCTCGACCCGGATCTCCCGGCCCCGGGCGAACCCGACGAGCGTGTCGGCGGAGCGGAGCAGATCCCACACGGCCCGGACGCTCTGGCTGAAGCTGTTGGCTTGCACCACGACGACATCGAGCAGTCCATCGTCGGGCCGGATCCCGGGGCGGAGTCGGACGAAGGGCGGGATGACCTCGCCGCAGTTGGCGATCAAGACCATTGCGGCGTTGGCGTCGTACTCCACGCCGTCGATCGTGATCACGTGCATCGTGCTCTTGATGTCGCCGATGAGTCGGAGGGTCGTCGCGACGTAGGCGGCCATGCCCCACCGGCGCTTGTGCTCCGAGAGCGTGCCTGCCATGACTCGCGCGTCGTACCCTGCACCGCAGGCCACCGCGAAATACTGGACTCCGCCGGGCCGCTCCATCCTCCCCAGGTCGAACGGCCTGGGCTTCCCGGCGATGAGGGCGCGCGCCGCCCGCTCGGGCGAGGCGGGGATACGGAGATTGCCGGCCAGCAGGTTACCCGTGCCACCGGGGATCACCCCGAGGCTCACCTCGGTCCCTACCAGCGCCGCGGCCGCCTGCATCGTGGTGCCGTCGCCACCGAAGACTGCGACGACGTCCACGCCCTCCTTGACCCCGTACTCAGCGAGCTGCTTCGCGTCGCCCGGCCCCCCGGTCGCCAGCACCTCCGCGTTCCACCCCGCGCCGCGCAGGGTGCGCATGACCGTCTCGACCGCGCGCTGCTGGGTACGAGCCGCCGCCGGGTTGGTGATGAGGAGCGCCCGGGCCATCTCAGAACTCCCGCTCCCACAGAATGTCGAAGCCGATCTGGTAGGGGTTCTCCCGGACCAGCGAGGTGAGACGGGTCAGGCCGGTGCAGGACTGAATGGAGGGCTCGATGGTGCTCTGCATCCGCCACTCGCGACTGAAGCGAAACTCAAAGCTCGCCCCGATGTTCTCGTAGCTGAACTGGCTGAAGTCGGGGCAGAAGCCGGCATTCAACGTGACGAAGCTCTTTCGGCCGATCTGCCAGCCGGCGGCGAGCTGCGTGACACTGCCGGTCCCCGCGCCGGTCGCCACACCGGGGCGGATCTCGATGAGGTCGATCGGAACGCCGATGTCCTGGATCAGCGCGCGCTCGAGCTCGCTCGACAGCACGCTGGAGAAATACGCCAGACCGGTTTCCAGCGCGCCCGCCTGTCCCAGGCGCGTGGCCTCGTTCGCAGGGTAGCCGGTGATGAGGTAGGAAACCAGGTCGGTCTCGGAGATGGGGGGCCGGAACGTGCTCTCGAGGGTGAGCTTGGGTTGCCGCAGCGTTCCCTCGATGTGCGCGATGACCGGAATCTCGTCGCCTCGCACCGGACGGACGACGTGGCGCGCCTCGATATCCAGTGCCGCGTCCAGGTTGCCGAAGTAGCGCACCTCTCCGCGGGTGACGGTGAAGTCGCGGGCCACAGGACCGATAATGAGCGTGTAGCTGCCGCGCGGCGCATTGAGCGTCCCGGTCGGCTGATAGGTCTGGCCGGACTTGCTGACCCGCACATCACCCTCGAGCTGAATGTTGGCCTCGGCGGAGCGCAGCCACACGTCCGAGCCCATGTTCACCCGCAGGTCCCTGATCAGCAGCGAGTCGAGGAACTTGTTCTGGAATCCGGCGGCGAGCTCGTCGCGACCGATGAGCGTGGTGTCGATCAGGTCCGCGATGGTGGGATCGTCGAGGTTGATGACCCGCTTGTTGATCAGATCGGCGAAGTAGATCACGCCACTGTTCGCCAGCAGAGTTCCCGTCAGAGTCGACCCGAGGACCGGTCCGCGCAGTTGGAGGTCACCCGTCGCGGTCAGCGTGATGAAATTGCGCACCTGCATCGCCTGAAACTGGTCCGCCCGGAAGGCGAGGTCCATGATCGGACGGGCGAGCTCCTCGAGCCGCACCGAGCCGCCGACCGCGAGCTTCCCACCGCCACTCGTGAGCGCGAGGTCGCGGAGAATGATCGAGTCGCCCTGGAGCAGGGCCCCACCCCGAACCGAACCGAATCGCACGCCGAGGCCGGGCAGAGTCATGGCCCCGTCTCGAATGTTGATCTGTCCCTGGAGGCGGGGGTCGTCCCACGTCCCCCCGACCTGGACGTCGGCCGCGAGCTGTCCGCTGACCTGTCGGACCGCCGGGGTGAGCGCCTCCAGGATGGCGAGGTCCACGCTGTCGCTGTGCGCCCGCACGGACAGCGGGCCCGGCAGGCGCCGGTCCTCCACCTTCTGGAGCGCGAGGTCCACCGGGAGATGGGCCTCCACCTCGAGGACCTGCTCGCCGGTCCGCCAGAGATCGAGGTTGGCGTCGAGTCGCCGATCGGCGTAGTTCAGCACGCCCTGCACGAACGGCGCGCGGAATTCGCCGAACTTGGCGGCGCCCACGCGGGCCGTGCCGCGCATCAGAGGCGCCTCGGCGGTGCCGCTCACCTGGAGATCGAGCCCCACTTCGCCGCTCACGCCGGTCGTGTCACGCTGCAGGAGGCCATACAGGTCACGCAGGTCGAGACCCAGCACCTCGAGGCTCATCTGCCCGGGCTGTTTCGCCGGCAACGTACCGGCAAGCCGAAGCGTACCGGAGCCATCGAGGGCGTTCAGCGTGAGCGGACTGACGCTCGGCGGGGCCGAGTCGGGCAGCGCGATGACGACCGGTTCCATCAGCCGGTAGGCCCGCGATGGCAGCGCCGCCAGGAGCGTGTCCACCCCGAGCAACGGAATTCCGTCGCGCTCGTACCAGTGCCCGGTCCCATCCAGCCTGGTACTGTCGCGGACCGTGCTGCCGAGCGTCCACTGGAGCGAGTCCGCGTAGCCCCGTACTTCGCCGGCCGTCCGGCGCAAGACCCAGTTCCCGACCGCGATCGAATCGGAGCTCACCGTGGCAGTGACCTGCGGCCGGCGGCCGCCGAGCCATGAGAACGCGGCCGTGACGAGCGGTGACCGGTACTGCTGGAACTCCAGGTCCTGGACCACCAGGTTCCCGGACGCGTCGAGGGTGTCGAGGCTTCCGGCAAGCTGGACCGTGCCCCTCGCGCTCCCCCCCAGGGCAACGAGGGCGGGCGAGGTATCACGCTGCATGCCCGTCACGGCCAGCAGGAGGGAGTCGAAGCCGATCAGGCTGTCGGCGACGAGCGAGAACTGCATCTGGCCGGTATGTGGCGATGCCCAGCCCAGGGTGCCCGCGCCAGCGGCGCTCGCGCCTTGCCATTCGGCGTACGCGGTATCGAGCCGGATGACGCTGTCCCGCAGGCTGCCCCGGCCGAACACGCTGTCGATCACCCACTCGCGGACCCGGCTCCTGGTGAGGGCAAGCTGCAGGTCGCCTTCGGGGGCGCGGAGCGTGTCGAGGCTGCCTGTGACCCGGAGCTCTCCCGCCAACAAGGTCCGGAGGTCTCGCCCCGTGAGCGCGGCGAGATCGAGCCGGGAGAAGCGCAGCAGCAAATCCTCGGCGCCCCACTTTGGCGGGAGCATGGTCGCGAAGCCGGTCGCCGTGATGTTGCCGATATCCCCCTCGAGCTCGGTGTTCACGACGAGGCGGGACAGGGTGCCCTCGCCGTAGAAGCGGCCGCGGACGTCTCCCTTCGCCTTGAGCGAAGGGAACGCGCGCCGGATTCCCTCGAAGGAGAGCGGCTCGAGTGCCACGTCCGTCACCAGGCCCAGCGTGTCGGAGCGGGTGTCGAGATGGACGAGGCCGGTGATCTCGCTGACGGGCCGACCGCCGTCCCGATGCTCCGCGGACCCCTGGAAAAACACGTTGCTGAGCGGGCCGTCCAGCGTGCCGGTGGCCGCGAGGCGACCCTCGATGATCACCGCAGGCGCCACCAGGCGCGCCGTGCGGAGGTCGACATCGGATTTCTCGACCGTGAAGCGCGTGAAGGTCAGCCCGCTGTCCCGAGTTGCCCCGACTCCACCCCGTCCGACGATGGTGGTGATGGGGTTTCCGGGCACCCGTTCGTCGGCGAAGGCCCAGTCGAGCCGCACGTCCATGCTGTCGAGGAAGCCCGAGCCGGCAACGGTGCCCGAGAGTGTCCCGAAGAAGGGCAGGCTGTCCACGTAGGCGCGGGCGGCATCGAGGTCGAGATCGCGCAACGTGACCTGCATATCCCGGAATCCCAGCCCGCGCGGCTTGTCCACGATCGCGACCAGGTCGCCGTCGATCCGCTGATCGTCGTCGCGCAGATGGAGCTCGCGGATGTCGTACTCGGTCCTGGTGGCGCTGAGCGAGCGGGCCGCCAGGACGCCACTGCCGGTCATGCTCGGGAAGTCGGGAGACACCCAGCGAAGATCTTCCAGGTTCACGTGAGGAGCGGTGAGCTGGAAGTCGTAGAGGATGGGACCGCCGGGCCAGGTGACCGCGCCGCCGCCCGACACCCGGGTGTCGGGAAGCGCACCTCGGGAGAGGCTGAAGACCGCGCTGTCGCCGCGCAGCCGGATCCGGCCGACCGCATCGCGGATGGTGACGCCGGGGTCGTTGACCCGGGTCGCGAGCGAGTCGAGGTCCGCGGTGAACGGCTGGCGATCCGGCGTCGCGATCCTGAGCCGCGCGAGACGGGTGGTCATGTCGGAGAACAGGATGACCCGCCGAAGCCCCTCGGGGCTCTCCTCGATGATGCGCCCGGGCTTGGCCCGCTCGGCATCGAGGGCGGAGTCGCGCTGGATCTGGGTCTTGAGCGCGGTGTCGGGCTTCCAGGGCAGCGCGATTCTCAGCGTGCCGTCCACGACCCGCACGTTGTAGAAGTCCACCAGCGGGCTCGTCCCGCCCGGCTTTCCCTTCCCCAGGCCGAGCACTTCCTCGAAGTTCATCCGGCCGTTGCGATGCTTGATCAGTTGAATGACGGGCCGGTCCAGTTGGACCCCGTTCAACACCACCCGCCCCGCGAGCAGGTTGGGCAGCCGGAAATTCACCTTGACCCGCGGCAGGTCGGCGAGCAGCACGCCGCTGGTGTCGCGCACGACGAGGTCTTCGAGGGTCAGATCGTACAGGAACGAGCCGGAGATCGCGCCGACGTCCACGTGGCCGATCACGATCCGGTCGAGCACCCGCGACACGGTGCGTGCGAGCAGGGCCCGGCCAGGCGGCGTCAGTGTCATGGACGTCACGACGCCGAGGATCATCGCGATGAATCCCAGCAGGAACACGAAGATGAATCGCGCGATCCGCCTGCGCATCAGAACGGCTGTCCCACCGCGAAGTGAACCGTGACCCGGCCTTTGCGGTCGAGGAGGAAGGTCTCCTGCCCTGGCACCGCGCTCAGGGCCCCCAGAGTGTCTACCTGGAACAGGCGACCGGTCTGGAGCTTGTAAGGATTGTAGGCGACATCGAGCCGGGCGGGGCCCAGCGGTGTGGTGAGCCGGATCCCGGCGCCGGGCGTGAGCCGGATGACCGCATCGGAGTTCGGGGCTCCGCGCTGCCACGCGCCGCCGACATCGAGGAAGGCCGCGAGCCTGAGCCGGGACCTGAAGACCGGCGAGGGGAACCGGAGCTCCATGTTCCCGACGACGAGCGTATTGCCGCCGGTCGCCGCGACGGTCACGCTGTCCTCCGGGTAGTTCGCCTCGGGAAACGCCGCCGCCGTTTCGGTGGAGACGATATACACCACGGGACCCAGCTCGTTCCGATCGAAGCCGCGGACGTCGTTCGGACCACCCGCGTAGAACCGTTGCTCGGGCGGAATGAAGGCGCCGCGCTCGGTGCCGACATCCACCTCGGGTGAGAAGATGAGTCCGCCCCGGACCCGCCAGCTGAACACGACGTCCCGGCTGACCGGCCGGTACCAGGCCGCGTCACCCACGATCCGGATGAACTGCTGGGATGGCGCGGAGCCGAGCAGCCGCGAGCTCAACGTCACCTCCAACGACTTGACGCTGCCGCGGGAGGGATCGATCGGATTGTTGATCCGCGGCAGCGAGACTTTTCCCGTGAGGAGCGCGAGGGTGCGGTTCTGCCGCAGCAGGTCCACGATGTCCGGCGTGCAGGCGTTGAAGGAGGCGCAGAAGCTGGCGTCGCTCGCCTCGGTGCGCCCATAGGACAGGTTGTAGGACAGGGACATCGGGAACCGGCGCCGCGGCGAGCGCCGGTTCAGCGTCACCGTCGTGCCCGTCTCGCGGCGCAGGTAGACCCTGAACTCCGACCGCAGCTCGCTGTAGACCGAGACCTCGAGCGTGTTATTCGAGGAAAGAAACGCCGGCCGGCGAACCGTGGCGCCGAGCGAGTAGTTGAGTTGCTTGGACCCGATGTCGTCCTGCGAGCCGCTGCAGATGCTGTTCTCCAGCCCCCAGTTGAACGGCTCGCCTACGCCCACCTTCGAGACGCGGCTGGTGAGCTCCAGGACGCGCCCATTGCCGCCGAGGAAGTTCCGCTTGGTCCAGCCGAGCGAGCCGCGGAAGCAGTCCTCGGTCGCGAAGCCGAGGCCGCCCCGAATGCGGCGCGGCTTGGCCTCGCTCACCTGCACCAGGAGAGGGACCGAATCGCCTACCCGGCTGGTACGCGGCCGAGTCGATGTTCACCGTGGCGTACCGGAAGAGATCGGAGTCGTACAGGTTCCGCTGGCTCTGGACCAGCTCCTCCTCCGAGTACCGCCGCCCCGGCCGTGAGATCAGGAGATTGCGCACCACCGAGGGCTCCACCCGGTTCGACCCGACCACGCGAACGTCGCCGATGACCGCGCGCTTGCCGGGGAGCGCCTCGAGATCCACCTCGGCGATGAGCGCCTGCCGATCCGCCTCGAACGCGGTGAAGACCCGGGCATCGGGGTATCCCCGGTCCTTGAGCCGTCGGGTGATCGAGTCGGCCGAGGCCTGCATCAGGTAGCGATTGAACGGGTCCCCCACCTGCAGGGGGAGGTCGCGCTTGATGACGCGCTGCAGCCAGTCCGGCAGTGAATCCACTCCGAGCATCTCGAGCGACCGCACCGTGATCGGGTCGCCTTCCTGGATGTGGAAGGTGATGTAGACGTCGCGCGGCGTGCGGCGGAGCGTGGTATCGATTTCGGCGTTGGGGAATCCGCTGCGGCGATAGAGCACCTGGAGCCGGACCACGTCCCGACGAAACTCCTCCTCGTTGAAGAATCGCTTCTCGCCGAGCCCGAGGAGCCGGATGAGGAACGCCCGCGCGAACCAGCTCGAGTTGGTGGTGACGATGGCGGCGGCCAGCGTCGCGTTGTCCAGCGCCTTGTTACCCTCGAAGCTGAGCTGCCGGACCACGAGCTCACGCGGCTCCTCCTCTGTCGGGGCCTGGGCCCGGAGTGGAGCTACGGACACCAGGAGCGCAGCGGCGACCGCGAGGGTCCCTCTCATCGGCGCTCCCGGTCGCAATGACTGCTCGTGGAAGGGGGGGAAGTACGATTGACGGCATGCCCTAAGCTAGGTATTGTGATTGGGTTACGGCTCTAAGTCAATCTCGGCCCCACTGCCCCTGCCCGTTCGCTCACACGGGATGATCCGATACCTCCTCAGCGCCGCGGTCCGGTGGTGACGGTGCTGGGCCTCACCGTGGCCTTCGTGGCGCTCAACCTGGTGACAGACCTCGTCTATGCGAAGGTGGATCCAACAGCGGCGCATGACTGAATACGGCGGGACGGCGGGACGGCGCAACCGCGCGAGGGCCCTTGCCTTCAGGGGGATGTTGCTCGCGGCCGGCCTGCTCTTCGCCGTCGCGCCGTTGTGCCGTCCCGCCGTCCTTCACGCTCAGAGCCTCGAGAAGCGGCTGAACCGGCGGCTCGATGCCCCACCGCTCGACCGGACCCTCTGGGGCGTGCTCGTGGTGGACAACAACGGCAAGAAGCTGTTCGGACGGAACGAGGGCCGGCTCTTCACCCCGGCGAGCAACACCAAGCTCGTCGTCAGCGCGGTCGCCTCGGCCTTGCTGCCGGCCGATTTCCGGGTCTTCACCAGCGTGTACGCTGCGGGCCCCGTCACCAACGGCATTCTCGAGGGTGACCTGGTGCTTTATGGACAGGGGGATCCGACCCTGGGCCGCCGCTGCTACGCCACGGACACGCTGGTCGAGGGCGCCTGCGACCGGGATCCCTATGCGAAGCTGCGCCTCCTGGCCGACACGCTGCGGGCACGCGGTATCCGGGAGGTGCGGGGCGATCTGGTGGGAGACGGGAGCTGGTTCGAGCCGGTGACCCTCCATCCGAGCTGGGAGTTCTACGACCTCAACTGGTGGTACGCCGCGCCGGTCTCGGGACTCGGCTTCAACGACAACAGCGTGGACTTTACCTGGCAACCGGGACTCAACGTCGGCGCGCCGGCCCGGATCACGCTCTGGCCCGACATCGGCGAAGTGCTCTTCGAGAACCGGACGATCACCGTGCCGGCCGGGGCCACCTCGGACATCGGCGATCGGTTCTACCGCGTGCCGGGCACCGCGCGCGTCTGGGCCGAAGGACAAGCCGCGATGGATCGGCCGCCCCGAACCGAATCCTTCGCCGTGACGCGACCCCCCACTCTACGCCGCGCGGGCGATGCGGCAGGTGCTGGCCGAGGCGGGCATCGCCGTGGTGGGCTCGACCCGCTCTACGACCGATTCGATGCTGTACCGCCAGGTCCGCTCGGCGCCACCGCTCGCGACCGTGGCATCTCGACCGCTCAGGGACTGGATCTTCCCGATTCTGAACACCAGCCAGAACCTCTTCGCCGAGACGCTGCTCAAGCAGTTGGGCCGGCGGTTCGGCAAGGCGGGCTCGTGGGAGGAGGGGATCGCGGTGGAGCGGCGATTCCTGATCGACTCGGTGAAGATCGATTCGACCGAGTTCTCGCTGCAGGACGGAAGCGGCCTCTCCAGCGCGAACATGGTGAGTCCGAACGCGTTCACCAAACTGCTGCGCTTCATCCGGCTCCACCCGGGCTATCCCACCTTCGCCGCCGGCCTCCCGCTGGCGGGCGGGGTCGGATCGCTCCGCACCCGGTTCGTCGGGACCCGGCTGTCCGGGCGGGTGCGCGCGAAGACCGGCAGCATCACCGGCGTAAACACGCTCTCGGGGTACATCGAGCGGCCCGACGGCAAGACGCTCACGTTCTCGGTGCAGGCGAATCATCACGCCCTGCCGAGCCGGCAGATCCTCGCCGCGATCGACAGCGTGGTGGTCGAGATGGGAAAATAGGGGACTGGCGCCCCTTCGCCTGGCTCGGGATGACACGCTAGACTCCATACGACCGTCCGGCTCACCTACCGATCTGGAGTCTTCATGCTCCTCCTCCTCATCCGACACGCCGCGGCCGCCGAGCGCGACTCGACGCTATGGCCCGACGACTCCCAGCGACCTCTCACCGACAAGGGACGAAAGGTCCAGTCGAAGGTCGCCCGGTTTCTCCGCAAGAACGACCTCACGCCCACCCTCGTGGTGACGAGTCCGTGGGTGCGCGCCCTGCAGACCGCGGAGATCACCGTGGAAGGCGCCGGGGTGACGAACCCGCCGGTGCAGTGCGACGCGCTCGCCGACGACCCCGATCTGGTCCGCCTGGCCGACTGCGTCGGCAGGCAGCCGCCTGAGGCGATCGTCGCGATGGTGGGCCATTCGCCCTGGATGGAGGAGCTCGCCGCGATCCTGATCGGCGGCTCCACCAGCAGCATCAGCATCGACTTCCCGAAGAGCGGTGTGATGGGACTGCGGATCGGCGAGAACCTCGCCCCGGGTGAAGCGGAGCTGAGGTTCTTCGTGAGACCGAAGATGGTGTGAGTCCTTAATCGTCCTTCTGCCCGAAGATCGCCATGTTCGACGAGTGCCCCGGGTTCACCTTGGCCTTGGGGTTGATGTAGTGCACCGCGTTGTTCACCGCGATGCAGGCCTCGGCGGCGCCGGTGGCGATCAACTTGAGCTTGCCCGGGTAGCTGGTGACGTCGCCGGCGGCATAGATGCCGTGAACATTGGTGGCCATGACCTGGTCCACCTTGATGTCGGCCTTCTCGGTGTCGAGACCCCACTCCTTGATCGCCCCGAGATCCGAGTGGAAGCCGAGCAGCGGGATCACGGCGTCCACGGGGAGCCGCTCCTCTTCCTTGGTCTTGTTGTTCCGGATGGTCACGCCCTCGAGCCTGCCGTTCCCGTGGAGCTCCTTCACCTCCCAGAACGTGCGCAGCTCGCACTGCCCGCAGCGCTGCAGCTCCTGCACCTGGTTCACGGTGGCGGCGTGTGCGCGGAAACCGTCCCGCCGGTGAATCAGCATGATGGACTTGGCGATGCCCTGGAGGTTCACGGCCCAGTCGAAGGCCGAGTCGCCACCGCCGACGAGCAGCACCCGCTGGCCCTCGAACTGGCGGGGATCGAGCACCTTGAAGAAGAGGCCCTTCTCCTCGAAGCGTTCCTCGCCCTCGATGCCGAGCCGCCGGGCCTCGAACGCGCCGATCCCGGCCGCGATGACGATCGTGCGGGTCGGAAAGCTGTCGGTCGCGGTCTCCAGAACGAAATGTCCGGCACCACCGTTGTCGTCCTCGATGCGCCGGAGACTGACGACGACCTCGCCCAGGTGCGTCGTGGCGCCGAACTGGAGGGCCTGGGCCGTCATGTCCCGCACCAGGTCCTTCGCCAGCACCTTGGGAAACCCCGCCACGTCGAAGATGTACTTCTCCGGGTAGAGGGCCATGAGCTGCCCGCCGAGCGCCGGTAGCGCGTCGATGATGCGCGCCGAGGCTCCGCGCATTCCGGCATAAAACGCCGCGAAGAGACCCGTCGGTCCGCCGCCGATGATCGAGATGTCTCTGAGCTCGTGCTCCGTCACTGCCACTCCCACGCCTGAGGTGAGGACCAAATGTATAACTATGCCGCCCGGGTCCACCCTTTCCTCCCCGCCCGGGCCCGGGCACATTGACCGCCATGCAGCCCACCCGGATTCTAGTGCTGGCGGCCCTGGTCGTGCTGTCCGGCTGTCATGGGCTGGGCAACCTGCTGCAGGAGGCGCTCAAGGAGCGTCCGCCGACCCCGCTGGATTCGATGACGGTGGCCAGTGACGCCCGGATCGACTCCCTGGGCGTCCTGGCCGGCAGCTTCGTCGGCGAAGGGACCGGACGCGCGGTCCACCTGCTGTCGAGCGACACGACATTCATCGTCGAGCTCGCCCGACGGTACCGGCCGGACCTGCTGCAGGGCGAAGGGATCTGGCGGGAGCTCGCCATGCGGCGGACCGTATCGCTGAGCGAGGAGACCCGCCGGCGCAGAGTGGGCAGCGGCCTTCCGGAGATCCGCCGGGCCCTGGTCGGCTCACCGCTGGGGCATACAGAGGTCACGGTGGACGGCGTCTTTCTCCACGGGGCGCGGCGGGCGCGCGGCTGCGGAGCGCGCGGCTCGCAGGCCGAGCTGGTGGTGCGGGAACTCCGACAGGCCGACGACCCTCCGCTCCGCGGCCCCGTGCTCGGCGCGCTTCTCGCCGACGAGGGTCAGGGGCCGCGGAGCGCCGGTCTGGTCGAGCGCCCGGAGGTCTCAGCGCCTTCCGCCACGCTGGTGGACGAGCTTGATCGATCGGACCGAGCAGGTGATGGACTCGACCGTCGCGGCGCGGTACCCTTCCCTGCAGGTTCGTCCTCTGCACTCCACCCAGCTGGAGATCAACACGCTCGCGGACCTCGACGCGGCCGATGTCATCGCCTTCCGCACCGGCTCGAAGGGGATACGCTACGCCGTGTCGCTCCGAAAGCGCCGGGTCCGCGCCGGCGGGCAGGACACGCTGGTCACGACCGCGGTCATGGTGTGGGACAGTGCGGGCACCTGGCGTCAGACGATCTTCCGCCCGACGGTCCTCGCGGCGCTGGGCGGGCGCCTGGACGAGTACGGTCCGGTCCGCCGGCCGTACTACTGGCGCCGCCTGCAGCCGATCAGCGACGTCGCCTATCCTCGCGACAATCTCTGGATGGAACAGGTGAACGTGCGGGACGGAACCGTGCTCTGGGGAATCGTGCAGCCTCGAGGAAACGTGGTGGTCGCGGCCGCAGAGGTCGAAGGGGTGTGCCGGTAGTGTCCATCTACACCAAGACGGGCGACGCGGGCGACACCGGGCTCTTCGGAGGCGGCCGGGTGCCGAAGGACCATGCGCGAGTGGCGGCCTACGGGGACGTGGACGAGCTCAACTCGGCCATCGGCGTCGCGCGGGCCACGGCTCCGGTCCAGTTTCTCGATCCCGTCCTGGAGGCCATCCAGCGCGATCTCTTCTCGCTCGGTGGGCACCTCGCGACACCGGATCCGGAGAAGGTGGCAAAGGCGCTGGAAAAGGCCGAGCTGGGCGAGGGCCGGGTGCTCGAGTTCGAGCGGCTGATCGACGAGGCCGACCGCGAGCTTCCACCGCTCCGCGCCTTCGTGCTCCCGGCCGGAACACCGAAGGCTGCCGCGCTGCATCTGGCCCGCACGGTCTGCCGCCGCGCCGAGCGGAGCGTAGTCCATCTCTCGCGTGAGTCCCAGGTTCCTCCGCTCTTTGTCGTCTACCTCAATCGACTCTCCGACCTCCTCTTCACCCTCGCCCGCCTGGCCAACCACCGCGATGGCGTCGGTGACGTCACCTGGTGACGGCTTGAGCGCGGTTCGCGTCACCCACGCCCTCGGCGCATACCCCGTCTACGTCGAACCCGGGAGCATCGAGCGCCTGGGGCCGCTGGTCGAGGAGCACCTCGCGGGGCGACGGGTGGCGATGATCGCCGATGAGGCCGTGCTCGCCCTCTATCGCGGAGGCCGCTTCGGCAAGGTGTCCTGGGAAGGTGAAACGCTCCCCTTTCCGACCGGTGAGCGGTCGAAGACGCGCGACACCTGGGCGCGGCTCACCGATGCGCTGCTCCAGCGGGAATTCGGCCGCGACAGCGGCATCATCGCGCTCGGCGGCGGCGTCGCGGGCGACCTCGCGGGCTTCGTCGCCGCGACCTACATGCGTGGCCTTCCGTACATCCAGGTGCCCACCACCCTGCTCGCGATGCTCGACGCGTCGGTCGGTGGAAAGACCGGAGTGGACACCCCGGAGGGCAAGAATCTCATCGGCGCCTTTCATCCGCCGGTCGCGGTGGTCGCCGACCCTGGAGCCCTCGCCACGCTGGCCGAACGAGAGTTTCGCGGCGGCCTGGCCGAGGCGGTGAAGCACGGACTCATCGCGGACCGCGAATACTTTCGCTGGATCGAGCGCGAGGCCGACGCCCTGCTGCGCCGGGACGCCGCGGCACTCGAGCAGCTGGTGCGCCGCAGCGTGGAGATCAAGGCCGAAGTCGTAAGCGCCGATGAGCGCGAGGCGGGACGGCGAGCGATCCTGAACGCGGGGCACACGGTCGGGCACGCGATCGAACGGGCGACCGGCTACGAGGTGCCCCATGGCGAAGCGGTCGGGCTCGGCCTGGTCGCCGAATGCGAGCTCGCCGTCCGGCTGGGCCTGGCCGCGCCCGCGCTCCGGGAGCGGGTGGAGGCTCTCCTCGGCCGATTGGGCCTTCCCGTCCGGCTTCCCCGGCCCATTCCGCCCGACGCCCTCCTTGCCGCCATGGCCAGTGACAAGAAGAACCGAGGCTCCCGCCTCCGATTCTCCCTCCCGACCGCCCTGGGGGTGACCTCGGAAGGCCGCTGGACGGTCGAGGCCAGGGAGGAAGACGTCCGGGAGGCCGTCGGGGCGCTCTCCTAGGCCCCGGTCTATCCGGTACCCGTGCAAAGTGTTACACCCCGGCGTGGAGACTCCTTCCCCACAAAGGGGGATCCGGAGCGGTGGACAAATTCACGAACCGTTTGATCCGGAAGAATTTGTGATGTGGAAAGTATGCTTTTCTTGACCTAATCCATTCCCGCTCTTATATTTGGCTCTCCACCTCCCCATCCACATTCCGGCAGCCGCACTCGACTCATACCGTAGTCCGGGCAACCTTCTCCGGGGTTGATCATGGCCCACGTTCGTGCTGGGAAAGTCCGTGCGTTTCTGCGTTCCGCTCCATCCGGGGCCTTCGATCAATACCTGTTGGACATCCAGAAACTTCCGATGATCTCCGACCCCGCCGAGGAGAAGCGGCTCGCGCGCCAGGCGCTGGCCGGCGATCAGGAGGCGGCCGAGCGGCTGGTGACGGCCAATCTTCGCTTCGTGATCAGCTACGTGAAGCGGTATCAGGGTCACGGGCTCGACCTGTCGGAGCTGGTGGCGATCGGCAACGAAGGCCTGCTCAAGGCGGTCCGCAAGTTCGACCCGGACCACGGCGTGAAGTTCATCTCCTACGCGGTGTGGTGGGTCCGCCAGGCCGTCCTGAAGGCGCTGGCCGAGCAGACCCGCAGCGTCCGCATCCCGCTCAACCAGAACTCGGCGCTGGTCCGCATGGCGCGGGCGCAGGGGTTCCTGGCACAGGAGCTGGGGCGGGAGCCCACCGACCAGGAGATCGCCACCGCGCTCAACGACACGGTGGACAATATCCGCGCCGCGCGCCGGATGACCTCCACCGAGGTCTCGCTCGACGCGCCGGTGGAGCGGCAGGATCGTGGGGCCAGTACCTTCGGTGAGCGCGTGGCGGGCAACGGCCAGGTCGAGATCGAGGAGATGACCGACACGCGGCTCCAGCGCGAGTTCATCGACCGGCTTTTCCAGCGGCACCTCACCCCCCGCGAACGCAAGATCCTCTCGCTCTACTACGGACTCGAGGAGGGCTCCGAGGCGCTCACGCTGGAGAAGATCGGCGAGCTGCTCGGCGTCACCCGCGAGCGGATCCGCCAGATTCGCGAGCGCGCCTTCGAGAAGCTGCGCGACTCGCCCGACGTGCGGGCGCTCCGGGGGTTCTGGGGAGCGGCGTAGGACGGGCGGCGGTAGCAGCGCCGTACCTCATCCCGAGCGCAGCGAGGGATCTTCTCACGCGGGGCGTCGAGACCCGGGTGAGAAGGTCCCTCGGTCGCGTTCGCTCCCTCGGGATGAGGTACGGCGGACATCGCGTACGTCGCGCCGTGGCGCCGTCCCCTAGCCCCGCCGTAGCGCCGTAGTTCCGCTAGATTCCGCATCATGCCTTTCCGTCTGCCGATCTTCCCTCTATCGGTCGTCCTCTTTCCCGGCACGCCGCTTCCGCTTCACATCTTCGAGCCCCGCTACCGGAAGATGCTAGCCGACTGTCTCGCGGGAGACCGGCGATTCGGGATCGTGCCCGCGGGGAGTTCCCAGGAGGTGCCCACGTCGGGCACGGTCGGTTGCATCGCCGAGGTTCGGGTGAACCAGGAGCTGCCCGACGGACGGTCCAACATCATCGTGCTCGGGGGCTCGCGATTCGTGCTCCGCCAGCCGGTCGAGAGCCGTGAGCCGTACCATGTCGCCGCGGTGGAGCCCTATGAGGAGCAGGAGGGCACCGAGCCCTCGAGCGAGAGCCTGGCCCAGCTCCGCGAGATGTTCGAGCGCTACGCGGGACTGCTGCGCCAGCTCAACGACGTCGAGCCCTCCGAGCCGGCGCTGCCCGAGGATGCGGTCGGGCTGTCGTTCCACGTCTCGGCCGGCGTCGAGTGCGACCTGGGTGTGAAGCAGCGACTGCTGGCGGAGCGCTCGACCGCACGGCGCGTGGAGGCGCTCATCCTGCTCATTCCGATTCTCACCAGCGGTGTCGAATCGGGCCTTCGGGTGCACCGCCGCGCGCATACCAATGGCCGGGGACACTCTCAACCCGATTTCCTGGCGAGCACGTGACGCCGGACCTGATCGCCGCGCTCGGCCGCATCGTCGGGCCACGCTGGGTCCGACACCGCCGCGCAGAGCTGGCCACCTACACGATGGACGGGCTGCCGACTCGGGAGTCGTATCCCGGCGTCGTCGTCATGCCGGCCGACGCGACCGAGGTGCGGGAGATCATTCGCCTCCTCCATCTCACCGGCGTTTCGTTCGTCGCACGCGGCGCGGGCACCGGCCTGTCGGGCGGCGCGGTCGCCGACCCGGATACCGTGCTGATCGCGCTCACACGGATGAATCGGATCCTCTCGGTGGACCCGGTGCGGCGCCGCGCGGTGCTGCAGCCCGGCGTCATCAACGCGCGGCTCTCCGAGGCGACCGCGCCTCACGGCCTCCACTATGTGCCCGATCCCTCCAGCCAGACGGCCTGCACCGTCGGGGGGAACGTGGCGGAGAACGCCGGCGGGCCGCACTGCCTCAAGTACGGCGTCACGACCAACCACATCGTCGAGCTGGAGGTCGTGCTGCCCGATGCGAGCGTCATCCGCATCGGCTCGCCTCACGGCGAGCCCTGGGGTCCCGACCTCGTCGGACTGTTCGTCGGCAGCGAGGGGATGTTCGGCATCGCGGTGGAGATCACCGTGCGGCTCGAGCCGATGCCGGCGAGCGTGCGCACCATGCTCGCCGACTTCCCGACCGTCCGCGCCGCCAGTGAGGCGGTCTCCGCGATCATCGCGACCGGGATCGTGCCGGCGGCGCTCGAGATGATGGATCGGGCCTGTGTCGCCGCGGTCGAGGCATCCATCTATGCGGCGGGGTATCCCACCGACGCGGCGGCCGTTCTCCTGGTCGAGCTGGACGGTCAGGCCGACGCGGTCGAGGCCGAGGCGGCCATGGTCGTCTCCATTCTGAAGGACCGCGGGGCACGGGACGTGCGAAGTGCCTCGACTCCGGAGGATCGGGCCCGGCTTTGGCAAGGCCGGAAGAAGGCGTTCGGCGCGATGGGCCGGATCGCTCCCGACCTGGCCGTGCAGGACGCGGTGGTTCCCCGCTCCTCGCTGCCGGACATCATGGACCGGATCGAGGAGATCCGCCGGGAATACGGGCTCACGATCAGCAACGTCTTCCACGCCGGAGACGGAAACCTGCACCCCAACATCAGCTTCGATCGCCGCGATCCGGACCTCGCCGGGCGGGTGCACGCCGCCTGCCGGGAGATCATGGCCGCCTGCGTCGCGGCCGGGGGCAGCATCACCGGCGAGCATGGGGTGGGCTCCGACAAGATCGACTACATGCCGTGGATCTTCGACGCCGACACTCTGGGGGCGATGCGTGCCGTGCGCCTCGCCTTCGATCCGGCCGAGCGCGCGAATCCGGGCAAGGTCGTGCCGCTGCACGCCTGCCGCGAGTGGCGCTCGGCGCGAGGCGCGCGGTGAGCGCCGACGTCGTCTTCGGCCGCCTGCGGGCGCTGCTCGGGACCAGTGGGGTCGAGCGCGACGCCGAAGGGCGGCCGCGTGCCGTGCCGGACACCGCCGACTCGCTGTCGCTCGTGTGCCGGCTCGCGCACGATGAAGGGTGGAAGATCCGGGTGGAGGGCCACGGCACCTGGCTCGCCGCCGACGCGCCCGCGGACCTAGCGATCAGCACCCGCGCCTTGGACCAGGTCCTCACGGTGAGCCCGGCCGATCTGGTCGCGACGGTCCAGGCGGGCACCCCGTTCGAGACCCTTCGTCGGAAGCTCGCGGACGAGGGCATGTGGCTCGCGCTCGATCCGCCGGGCCGTCCGGAACGGACCCTCGGCTCCATCGTGGCGAGTGCGACGGCAGGCCCGCTGCGCCACGGCTTCGGCCCGGTGCGCGATCACCTCCTCGGGTGCACCGTCGCGACCGGCGACGGTCGGCTGGTGAAGGCGGGCGGCAAGGTGGTCAAGAACGTCGCGGGCTACGATCTGACCAAGCTCCAGGTCGGCGGCTTCGGTGGATTCGGGATCATCACCGAGGTGCATCTTCGGCTCCGCGCCCTGCCCCGTGCCGACGTCACGCTGCTCGCGCGGGGGCAGCGAGACGCGCTCAGCTCGGCCGCGCGCGACCTGGTGGCGGCGCAGCTGCTGCCGGGGGCGCTCGAGCTGCTCTCGCCCGCCCTGGCGGCCGACGCCGACTGGGTCCTGGCCGCACGCTTCGTGGGCACCGACGCGGCGGTCCAGGCCGACGTGCGCCAGCTCGCCTCCGTCGCCGAGCTCCCCTGGACGCCGCTGGCCCCGGACCGGACCGCCGCGTTCTGGGGTCTCGTCGCCCGCGGCAGTCTCGGCGGACCGATCACCATCCGGCTCGGCGTGCTCGGCGGCGGCATCGACGACACGATCGACATCCTGGCCCACGATCTGGACGAGGGGTTGGTCGCGGCGGGTGCCGGTGTCGGCATGATCCGCTGGACCGGTGACGCGCCGGTGGAGCGGCTCCGGGCGGTGCGGCGTGCCGCCGCCGCGCGCGAGATCCCGATGACGCTGGAGCGCGCCCCGTGGCCGGTGCGGCGGACGCTCGGCCACTTCGGCGCCTACCGCGAAGGCGTGGGCCAGCTCATCGGCCGGCTGCGGGACACCTTCGACCCCGGCCAGTGCCTCAGCGTGGCGTTGGAGGGAGCGGGTGAATAAGGCGGAGATGCTCGACCCGCTTGCTCCCTGCGTCCACTGTGGTTTCTGCCTTCCTGCCTGTCCCACCTACATCGCCACCGGGGACGAAGCCGACAGCCCCCGCGGGCGCATCGTCCTCATGCGCGCGCTGGAGCGGGGCGAGATCGGAGCGGACGACGCGGCGCTGGTGCAGCACCTCGACGCGTGCCTCGGCTGTCGGGGGTGCGAGCCCGCCTGTCCCTCGGGTGTCGCCTACGGGCGAGGGCTGGAACAAGCGCGCGAACGGCTGTTCGAGGCGCACGGCCTCCCGCCACTCGCGCGAGCGGTGCTCGCCCTCTTCGAGCACGAGCGGCTCTGGCGTCCCCTGTTCCAGATGGCGCGACTGTTTCGGGCGACGGGAATTCCCGCGCTGCTCTCCGGGAGCGGCAGGCTCGGATTCGGAATGGGCATGCTTGCGTCCAGCCGACCGGCATCCGCCGGACCGAGCGAAGCGAAGGCGCCGCGGTCCGCTCGGGGTGCCAACGGCGAGCGCCGCCCCACCGTGGCGCTCTTTCGCGGCTGCGTCATGGACACCCTCTTCACCCACGTCAACGACGCGACCAGACGCACGCTCGAGGCGAACGGATACGAAGTCGTCTCGGTGGCCGACCAGGCATGCTGCGGCGCCTTGCACGAGCACGCGGGCGATCGTGCGGCGGCGGAAGAGCTGGCCCGGCGCAACGTGGCCGCACTGGAGGGATCGGCGGACTACATCGTGGTGAACAGCGCCGGGTGCGGCGCGCTGCTCAAGGACTACGGCCATCTCCTGGGCGAGGACTCGGCGAGGCGGACCGCCGCCAAGGTCCGCGACGTCTCGGAGCTCCTGGCGGCCGCCGGTCCGCGGCATGGTGGCGAGCTCCCGGTCGAGGTCGCCTATGACGCGCCCTGTCATCTGCAGCACGCCCAGGGGGTGCAGGACGCGCCCCTGGCGGTCCTCCGAGCCATCCCCGGCCTACGGCTACGAATTCTGCCGGGGTCCGACAAATGTTGCGGCAGTGCGGGGATCTACTCGGTGCTCCGCCCGGACATGGCGAGATCGGTCCTACAGGACAAGATCGACGTCTTCCGGACGGCCGCCCCGAGGCCGCGGATCGTCGCGACCGGCAACCCCGGCTGCCTGATGCAGATCGGCGCCGGCTTGCGGGCCGCCGACCTCGACATCGCGGTGGCGCATCCCGTGGAGCTGCTGGACGAGAGCTATCGGAAGGGCGGCATCTATGAAGGCGGGAAGCGTGAGGAGTGAAGGGTGAAGAGTCAAGCGGCCGCCCCGCCCCCTTCACGTTTCTCCCTTGACTCTTCACGCCTTCCCCCCAGCCGGTTATCTCTCACCCATGTCCTTCGGCATCCTGTTCGACTTCAACGGCGTCATCATCGACGACGAGCCGCAGCACTGCGAGGCCCTCATGGCGACGCTGGCGCACTATGGCTGCGCGCTCGACCGTGACACCTACTACCGCGAGTATCTCGGCTTCGACGACCGCGAGTGTTTCCGCTTCACCTTCGAGCGCCAGGGCCGACCACCCGACGAGCGGCTCATCGCCGAAGCCATCGAGCTGAAGAACGACCACTACGAGCGAGCCATCCGCCGATCGATGCAGCTCGTGCCCGGCGCGACCGATTTCGTCGAGGCGGCCGCCCTCGAGGGTGTGCGACTCGGAATCGTGTCGGGAGCGCTTCGGCGGGAGATCGATCTGGTCCTCGAACTGGCCGGCCTCCGCGCCCACTTCGACACCATCGTGGCGGCCGAGGATGTCGCGGCCTGCAAGCCTGATCCGCAGGGGTATCTGAGCGGGCGCGAATCGCTCGAGGTGGTGCCGTCCCGCTGCGTGATCATCGAGGACTCCCTTCCCGGTCTCGCCGCCGCCCGCGCGGCCGGCATGCGTTGCGCCATGCTCACGACGTCACATGACGAGCGGGCGTGTGCCGAGGCCGACCTCGTCTGGAACGATTTCCGTGGACACGAGCCCGAGGAGCTCTGGCGCCATGGCTGAGCTGGATCTCACGATGCGCCGCGATCGCCTGGCCGACGTGCGCCAGGGCGCGACGGTCGTGCTCACCTCACCCGCGCTCTTCAAGGTCACCGGAGCGGGAGCGCTCACCTGTCTCCAGGGACTGCTGACCAACGACCTGGTGAAGCCCGGCGACGGCAGCGTAGTCTACGGCGCCCTGCTCACGCCGAAGGGGATGATCGTCGTGGACATCTGGGTGCTCCGCCAGGGCGAGGAGCTCACGCTCATCGCGCCACGCGAGGGAAGGGAGCAGACAGTGGAGCTGCTCCGACGCACGCTGCCCCCGAGGCTCGCCAAGGTGACCGACCAGACGGATGAGGCGAGGGTCGCGTGGCTGATCGGTGAGCACGCATTCCAGACGCTGGCCAAGTCGGGGATCGGCGTACCGGAGGGTGCTGGACGCGTGCTGCCGGTGGGCGGAGGTGCCTCCGCCTCGGTCGTGCTGGCACCGGAGACGGCCCCGTTCGTCGCGATGGTGGCCGGCACGATGGAGGGGGTCGAAACCGCGGCCGCACGCCTCGAGGCTGCCGGCGCGCGGGTGGGCGACGAGACCGATCTCCACGCGGTCCGCATCCTCGCGGGCTGGCCCGCGCTCGGCATCGAGATCGACGAGCGCACCCTGCCGCAGGAAGTGCGCTATGACGACATCGGTGGCGTGTCGTATACCAAGGGCTGCTATACCGGTCAGGAAACCGTCGCGCGGCTGCATTTCCGCGGTCACACCAACCGCGAGCTGCGGGGGGTATACTGGGAAGACGCCGGCGCGCTGGAGACGCGGACCGTCGTGGCCGAGGGGCGGGAGGTGGGGACGGTGCGCTCCACGCTCACGCTGGAGGATCGCGCGCTCGGCCTGGCCGTGTTGCGCCGCGAGGTGTCGCCCGGCGACGAGGTCGTGGCGGCAGGTCGGCCCGCGTTGGTGGTGGGGCTTCCGTTCGTCGGGCTGGAGCTTGACCGCTGAAAAAGATTCGGGCCCCGGGAATTTTCCCGGGGCCCGAAGGGACAGTGCGGTCCGACGAGTTACTTGGCGGCCGCGGTATCGCGCGCCATCGCGGTGTCGGAATGCGTCATGCCACTGTCCATCGGAGCCGCGGCGGGCGCCATCTCGCCGGTGGTCTCGCCAGCGGGCGCTTCGGCCTTCTTTTCGCCGCAGGCGGCCAACGCCAGAACGCCGGCCAGCAGAAGCATCTTCTTCATCGGCACTCCCTCAAGGGACGGGTGAGACAACTAGGTTCCATTGCATGAAGCACGGCACTGTCGCCTTCGTACGGGGGGCGAAGCTACATAGCAGCCTCCGTTTGTCAAGGCGAGGCGGCGTTGCGCGACCCTCGGACGGCGATGCAAGATTTGGCAGCACACTGACTTGCGAGTATGGAACAATCGACCTTGGAATAGCAGCCCTATGACCTATCCACGCACCTTCGGCGACCTCAAGAACAGTCCCTGGTCGGAGCCTCCGCTCCGGGGCCGGACCGTCCGGGACGAGATCCGCGCGAACCTCCTCAAGCGGATCGAGTCCGGCGGCCCGCTCTTCCCGGGCATCGTGGGGTACGAGGACACCGTCCTGCCCCAGTTGGTGAACGCGCTGCTCGCGCGACACCATTTCATCCTGCTGGGGCTCCGCGGTCAGGCCAAGAGCCGGATCCTGCGCGAGCTCACCGGTCTCCTGGACGAGCGCGTGCCGATGGTGGCCGGGAGCGAGGTCAACGACGACCCGTTCTCGCCGATCTCCAAATACGCTCGCGACATCCTCGGCGAATGCGGCGACGCCACGGCCATCGCGTGGCTCCGGCAGGATCAGCGCTACGTCGAGAAGCTCGCGACCCCCGACGTCACCATCGCCGACTTGATCGGCGACGTGGACCCGATCAAGGCCGCGCGCGGAGGTCATCTGCTCTCGGACGAGCTCACCATGCATTTCGGTCTGCTGCCCCGCGCCAATCGTGGGATCTTCGCGATCAACGAGCTGCCGGATCTGAGCGGCAAGGTACAGGTGGGACTCTTCAACATCATGCAGGAGGGTGACGTCCAGATCAAAGGCTACCCGGTGCGGCTGCCGCTCGACGTCCTGCTCGCCTTCACGGCGAATCCGGAGGACTACACCGCGCGCGGCAAGATCATCACGCCGCTCAAGGACCGGATCGGCTCCGAGATGATCACGCACTATCCGCGCACCGTGCAGCTCGGCATGGAGATCACCGCCCAGGAGGCGTGGACCGCGCGCGGCGGGAAACGGCTCGAGATCCCCGACTTCGTGCTGGAAGTGATCGAGCGGATCGCCTTCGAGGCGCGGGAGGACAAGCGGGTGGACAAGCGCTCCGGGGTGAGCCAGCGCTTGCCGATCAGCGTACTGGAGAACGCCGTGTCCAGCGCCGAGCGGCGGACCGTGCTGCTGGAGGAGGACCGGATCGTGCCGCGGATCAGTGACGTCTACGCCGCGGTGCCCTCGATCACCGGCAAGCTCGAGCTGGAGTACGAGGGAGAGCTGCAGGGTGGTGACACGATCGCCCGCGAGCTGATCCGCCGAGCCGCCGGCAAGGTGCTGGAAGACCGGATGGGTGGCGCGGACCTCACGAAGATCGTCGCGTGGTTCGACCAGGGGGGCGCGCTCAAGGTGCCCGGCGACGAGCGCTCCGAGCTCTGCTACAAGGGGTTCAACGTGGTGCCCGGCCTGGTGGATGCCGTGGTGGAGTTCGGCCTCTCGCCCCGCGACGACACCGCGCGGTCGGTAGCCGGCTGTGAGCTGGTTCTCGAGGGCCTGGCCGCGCAGAAGCGGATCAGCCGGACCGAAGAACTGGGGTACACCAGGAGCAAGCCGGAGCGGCGGGAGCCGGGGATGGGATATGGGAAGGGGGGGATTTCGTTCGGGTGACGGGGAGGGCGCGACGGCGCTAGGGCGGAGCTAGGGAGCTAGGCGGAAGGAATGCGATGTCCGCCGTACGTCATCCCGAGCGCAGCGAGGGACCTTCTCAAAGAAGGTCCCTCGGTCGCTTCGCTCCCTCGGGATGACGTACACCCACGCTCGAGGTACGCGGCGCTCAGGGGACACCGGCTAACCCCGACCCCACCCCAGCTCCTCCGCCCGCCGCACCACCACCCGGGCAGCTCCGTCCAGGCCGAGGGCGCCGGTGTTGAGCACCATGTGGTAGTTCACCGGGTCAGCCCAGTCGCGGTCGTAGTACTCCTGGTGATACCGCGCCCGATTCTTGTCGGTATCGTCCATGATGCGCGCCGCCTCTTCGGGGGAGACCCCGAGTCGCCCGCTGGCGGCGCGGATGCGATATGCGCGAGGAGCTACCACCTTGACGTGAATGGCGTCCGCCTCGCGCGCGAGCACCGCCGGTGCCGCCCGGCCGACGACGACGACCCGACCCTCCGAGGCGATTTCCTCGACGACCCGCTCGGTGACGCGGACCAGATGGGACTCGGTGAGGCTGGTGACGGCCCCCGTCTCGGGAGGAACCGGCACTTCTGGAGTCCCCGCGACCACCGCCTGCGCCAACCGCTCGATGAACGTGGGCACCCGTTCCTCGCGCGATGCCACATCCTCGGGCGCGAGGCCGGCGCGGGCGGCCACGCGCTCGACGAGCTCGTTGTCTACGAGTCTCCACCCCAGCGCCTCGGCCACTTTCGCCGCGACGGCCGCGCCTCCAGCGCCGAACTGGCGGGAGATGGTGATGAGCATGCGGGAAAGGTACTGCGGGAAGGGAGGGGTGGGAGACGCTGGGTGCAGGCGATGAGAGCGCCGAGGCGGGAGGGCTGAGGGGGACGTGGAGGGCTGAGGGCTATCGGTCGAACGCTGTCATCCCGAGGGAGTGAAACGACTGAGGGATCTTCTCCGCACCGGTCGAACCATTCCCTGGCAAGATCCCTCGCTGCGCTCGGGATGACACGTGCTCCTACGTCTGCGGGAGTGCTAGTACTCAGCCTACCCCCTACCCTCGTCCCAATTCCCTCCCCCCGTCCAAATTGCCTCCCCCCACCCACCCCCACCCCACCCCGAGCGCCACCACGAGGCACACCACACCGCCCAGCGCCAGCGACGTCCGCACGCCGAAGTGCTCGGAGACCCATCCTGCCTGCAGCGCCCCGAAGGGCGCCATGCCGAGAACCGTGAAGGAATAGAAGCCCATCACCCTGCCCCGCAGATGATCGGGCGCCTGCAGCTGCAGCATCGTGTTCGCCAGGATGCCGTTCAGCGCCATGGTGCACCCCGTGAGGGTGAAGAGCAGGAGTGCCAGGGGGAAATTGGGGGCGAGCGCCGCCGCGGTGAGGAGCAGACCGAACAGCACCGAGGAGCCGATCACGAGCCGCGCCCTCCGTTCCTGTCCGCCCAGACCTGCCATGCCGATCGCACCGGTGGCTGCACCCAGCCCGACGGTGCTCACGAGGGCGCCATAACCGGCGGCATCGAGACCGAGCGCATCCCTGGCGAACACCGGCATCATGGTCATGAAGGAGAAGCCGAAGACGCTGAACGTCGCGATGATGGCGATCAGGGCCCGGGGCCACGGGTTGCCGAAGACATAGCGCACGCCCTCCATCAGCGCGCTGAAGGCCGGCACCGTCGGCGGCGTTGGCCGGCGGACCCGCATCATCACGAGGCCGGCGATGACGGCGAGATAGCTGGCCGCGTTGGCGAAGAAGCAGGCAGCGAGGCCGACGGTCGAGATCAGCGCTCCGGCGATGGCGGGACCGATCACCCGGGCCAGGTTGAACGCGCTGGAGCTGAGGGCGATGGCGTTGAGCAGGTCCTCCCGGTCCACGATCTCGGCGATCAGGGACTGCCGGGTGGGTACCTCGAAGGCGGAAAGCAGCCCAAAGAAGACCGCCAGCCCCATCACCCATTCCACCGTGATCCAGCCAAGGTAGGTCAGGATGCCGAGCGCGAGGGCCTCGAGCACCATGCCACACTGGAGAAGCAACACCGTTCGGCGCTTGTCCACCCGGTCGGCCACCACCCCGCCGTAGAGCGTGAAAAGCAGGATCGGGAGCGTCCCCAGCGTCGTCACCAGTCCCACCTTGAAGGCCGAGTCGGTCAGCTGAAGCACCAGCCAGCCTTGCGCCACCGTCTGGATCCACGTGCCGCAGAGGGAAACGAACTGGCCGAAAATGAAGAGGCGGAAGTCCCGGTGGCGGAGCGCCGAGAGGAAGGGAGAGCGGAGCACGGGAGCAAGATAGCGGGGGGAGAAGGATACAGGGCGAGCAGTGAACGGTAAACGGGGGCCGATTTGACCCTCGCGCTCAGGCGGCTAGGTTAAGACAGGCGGGGCACGCCCATTCACCGTTCACCGCTCACGCCTTTCCCTCTTCACCTTTCACCCTTCACCGCCTCCATGCGCTTCACCACCTACTCCAAGTTCCACCCCGAGCTCGCCGACGCGGTGAACCTGCAGTCGCTGCTCGACCAGCTCAGCGATTTCCTGCTGCAGTCGGGGTTCGCGGGCGGGGCCGCCTCGTTCTGGCACGACGAGATGGGAGACGGGGAGCGCTCCCTCGACAGCCTGCGCCAGGCCATCCTGCAGGCCCTGATGGACTCCGGCCAGCTCACCCCGGACATGCTGAAAGTCCTCCGCGGCGAGTCCACCGGCGACGCGGCCCGCGACAAGGAGCTGGAGCAGCAGTTGGGCGAGCTGCTCGACAAGATCGTGCAGCGGCTGATGGAGGAGGGCTACCTCAACGTCAGCCAGCCACCCCAGGTGCCGCAGGGGTATCAGTCCATGTTCGGTCCCGGCGGTCAGGCCCACAGCGCGGCGCAGCAGGTCCAGTTCAACCTGACCGAGAAGGGGATCGACTTCCTCGGCTACAAGACGCTGAAGAACCTGCTCGGCAGTGTGGGCAAGTCGAGCTTCGGCGCCCACGATACCCCCTACCTCGCCACCGGCGTGGAAGCGGAAGGCGTCAGCAAGCCGTACGAGTTCGGCGACGTCCTCAACCTCGACGTCCCGGCGACACTCACCAACGCGATCGCCCGGGAAGGGCTCGGCGTGCCGCTCAACATCGAGTACGCCGACCTCATGGTGAGCCAGAGCGAGTACCGCAGCTCCGCCGCGACCGTGCTCATGCTCGACTGCTCGCACTCGATGATCCTCTACGGGGAGGATCGCTTCACGCCGGCGAAGAAGGTCGCCCTGGCGCTGACTCACCTGATCCGCACTCAGTTCCCCGGCGACAGCCTGCGCGTGGTGCTGTTCCATGACTCCGCGGAGGAGATCCCGCTCAGCGCGCTCGCGACCGCCCAGGTCGGTCCCTACCATACCAACACGGCCGAGGGGCTCAAGCTCGCCCGGCGCCTGTTGCTCGGGCAGAAGAAGGACATGCGGCAGATCATCATGATCACCGACGGCAAGCCCTCGGCGCTGACGATGCCGGACGGCCGCATCTACGTGAACTCGATGGGTCTGGATCCGCAGATCCTGCAGGCCACCTATCGGGAGGTGGCCAACTGCCGGCGCAGCGGGATCATGATCAACACCTTCATGCTCGCACGGGACCGGAGCCTGGTGGAGTTCGTCAAGCAGGTGGCGTCCATCTGCAAGGGCAAGGCGTATTTCACCAACACGATGACGCTGGGACAGTTCATCCTCATGGACTTCATGAAGCGGAAGACGCGACGAGTGAGCTGAGCCGTGCACTAGAGCAGGTCGTGCCCGCCCCGGCTGGGTGAGTATGCCGGGCAGAGTCAGCCCACGTGCTCACTATCGCGTTCGCCCCACCAGCCAGAATCCCTCAATTCTCCCCCAGTAAATCTCCCCGAAGTTCCGTCCGGCCGAGCGGTCCCGCTTACATCCGCAGCGCGGCGGGGATCACGGAGCCCGGACGGAGGCATGGGTTAGGTTGGTCTCCTATCCGCAAGGAGCACCCATGCGTGGCCGCACCAGGCTGGTCGCAATCCTGATCCCAACGCTGCTGGCCGGAGGCTTGGCGGGCGGCTGCGCCCGGAATCCAGTCACCGGGAAGAGCGAGCTGTCCCTGGTCTCGGAGGACCAGGAGATCGAGATGGGACGCCAGTCGGCCGCGGAGGTAGAGCAGTCGATCGGCTTCGTGGACAATGCCCAGCTTCAGTCCTACGTGGCAGGGATCGGCCAGCGGATGTCCGCCCAGTCGGAGCGACCCAACCTGCCCTGGGAATTCCACGTCGTCAACGACGCCGCGGTGAACGCCTTCGCGCTCCCGGGCGGCTTCATCTACGTCACCCGTGGCCTGCTCGGTGCGATCAACGACGAGGCCGAGCTGGCCTCCGTCCTCGGCCACGAGATCGGACACGTCACCGCCAGGCACTCGGTCCAGCAGATCAGCAAGGCACAGCTGGCCCAGATCGGCCTCGGCGTCGGCAGCATCCTCTCACCCGACCTCGCGCAGCTGGCCGGCCTCGCGAGCCAGGGTCTGGGCGTTCTCTTCCTCAAGTACGGGCGTGACGCGGAAAACCAGGCGGACCAGCTCGGCTTCCGGTACGCCCTGCAGCAGCGCTACGACGTGCGCGAGATGGACAACGTCTTCATCACCCTGGCCCGGACCAGTGAGGCGTCGGGTGCCGGGCGTCTGCCGGAATGGCTCTCGACCCACCCGGATCCCGAGAACCGCGTGCAGCACGTGCAGGCGATGCTGGATACCACTCCTCTTCCCCCCAACCTCGTGCAGAATGGCGAGAAGTACCTGCAGAGCATTCAAGGGCTGGTATATGGCGACGATCCTCGCCAGGGATTCTTCGAAGGCAATGTCTTCTACCATCCCGAAATGCGCTTCCAGGTGACGTTCCCGGAGGGATGGAAGACCCAGAATCTGCCGTCGGCCGTCGTCGCCGCGAGCGAGGCACAGGACGCCATCGTGCAGCTCGGGCTCGCCGGCAACGAGTCACCCGGAGCAGCCGCTCAGAAGTTCCTCAGCCAGGAGGGCGTGCAGGGCGGTCAGTCCTCCAACGAGAGCATCAACGGGAATCCGGCGGCGACGAGCTACTTCAAGGCGCAGACCGAGCAGGGCGCGGTCGAGGGCGTCGTCTCGTTCATCTCGTACGGCGGCCATACATACGGGATCATGGGCTACACCAAAGAGGGCGGGCTGCAGCAGTACGACCGCGTGTTCCGGGAGACGATCCGGAGCTTCGGCCCGCTGCAAAACCAGGCCGCGCTCAGCGTGCAGCCGGCCCGGCTCGAGGTGATACGGGTGGACAGTCCGATGACCCTGGAGGAATTCAACCGCCAGCATCCTTCCTCGATCTCCATCGAGGAGCTGACGATCATCAACGAACTGGAGTCACCGTCGGCGACGATACCGGCAGGACGGTACGTGAAGCGGGTGGTGGGTGGCCCGGCGGCGAGTCAGGCGAGCCGCTAGCCTCTTTCAGTCGGGCAGGCGCAGGAGCAACCGCTCGTCGCTCTCCGACCCCTTGGGCTCGACCTGGGCGAAGATGGTAAGGGTCTCCCCCGCCTCGCCGTCACGCGAGCAGGTCCGGGGGACGAGCCCGCGCACCTCGATCGAGAACCCATCCGCCTGGAGCACCCAGGCGCCGGTCGAAGCGCCGGTGCCGGCGAGCGCGCAGGCTCCCGTAACGCGGACTCTGCTGCCGACGAGATCGGCGGATTCCACTACCTGTCGAACAGTGACCTCGGGGGCCTGCTCCGCGCGGATGGGGTGCACGTCGGCGCCGGCTTGAGCGGGGCTTCGCCCGCATCCGAGCAAGCCAAGCGCACCGCCAACACCCAACAACATCAGACGGGCCCTCCAGAAGACTCCAAACGTTTGCAGACCTACCTCACGGTAGTACTCTTTATCGAGGGTGGCAGGCGTGGGGCTTGCGCTCCCGGTACCAGTCGACGGAGCACGCGTGAAGACTTGTCCGAGCTGCGGCCTCGTGACGGACACCAGTGACCTGACCTGCCCGGTGTGCGGTCGTCGAATGCCTATCCAATGGAAGATCAGCGCCTTGGCGGCGCGGAAGATCGGATTGGCGCTCCTGATACCACTGCTCATCTGGCTTGCGATGTCCGCACTCTTCCGCTGATCAGTCGGTACCCTTGGCCAGACCATCCGCCTCGAGCAGCGCCTGCCGACTGCTCTGCCTCTTGCGATCGAGCCGCTGGCGGAAGTAGTCCACGGTCCGTTCCAGACCCATGGCGAGCGGGATCCGCGGTTCCCAGTCGAGCCATTGGCGCGCCCGGGTGATGTCCGGTTTCCGCTGGGTGGGGTCATCCTGGGGCAGCGGCTTGTAGGTCACCCGTACTTCCTTCCCGACCGCACGGGACACCTGGTCCGCCAGCTCGCGAATCGTGAACTCGACCGGGTTGCCCAGATTCACCGGCTCGAAGCGATCTTCCGCGTCCATCAGGCGCAGGAGACCGTCGACCAGGTCGTCGACGTAGCAGAAGGAGCGGGTCTGCTGGCCCTCTCCGAAAATGGTCAGCTCCTGCCCGCGCAGGGCCTGCACGATGAAGTTTGACACCACCCGGCCGTCGGCTTCGGCCATCCGGGGGCCATAGGTGTTAAAGATCCGGGCGATGCGGATGTCTACCCGATCTTCCCGGTGATAGTCCATGAAGAGGGTCTCGGCCACCCGCTTGCCCTCGTCATAGCACGAGCGTGGCCCGATCGGGTTCACGTTCCCCCAGTAGCTCTCGGTCTGCGGGTGCACCGTGGGATCGCCGTAGACCTCCGAAGTCGACGCCTGCAGCACGCGGGCGCCTGCCCGCTTGGCCAGCACCAGCATGTTGATGGCGCCCATGACGTTCGACTTGACGGTCTTGACGGGGTTGTACTGGTAGTGAATCGGTGAGGCGGGACACGCGAGATTGAAGATCCGGTCCACCTCGATGAAGATCGGCTCGGCCACGTCGTGACGGATGATCTCGAAATCCTGGAAGTCGAGCAGTTGCTCGACGTTCTCCCGCCGTCCCGTGAAGAAATTGTCCAGACAGATGACGTGCGCGCCCCGGGCGAGAAGCCGCTCGCAGAGGTGCGAGCCGATGAATCCTGCGCCACCGGTAACGAGCACGCGCATTGGAATTCCTGCTTACCGGCGGCGGGGTGGCGGGGTTGGCTTGGGCGGCGTTCCAGGCGCGCTGTCGCTCTGTTCTCCCTGTAGGGTATCGAGGAGTTCCTCCGGCAGCCCACCTCCGGCGCGCTCCGCCAGTGTAAACGTGCCGAGCCCCCGGGTATCCACACCGAGTCCTGCGCGGGTCGCCCCTGTTTGATCGGCGAAGACCAGGTTGGACGACCCGTTCGGGTTCACGCCAAGCACAGCGCGCGGCACACCGCCTGGGTCGGTCAGCGCCAGCGTGGTCGTATGATCCGCGAGGAGCCCCAGCACGGCGAGCTTCCGGTCAGCACTGTCGACGAAGGACAGACCCGCTGAACCATCGTCCAGGATGCTGAGGCGGATCCGCTGCCGGCCGTCAGCATCATTCAGGGCCAGTCGCACCGCTCCGTCCTCTCCCATGCCCCACGCCCCTCGCACCGTGCCGCGCCTGTCCCTCAAGACAAACTGCTGGGCAGCCACCACTTGGGCCGAGCCGGGCAGTCCGGGGCCGCCCGCATAATACACCAGGGCGGCGCCCAGCCCGAGCACGCCGGCGAGCATTACCAACGCCATGGTGGAGTAGCGCCGCAGCCGGCGGTTGTCCCGCTCCAGGCGCGCGAGGCGTTCAAGCGGGCTGTTGGGGTCAGGCCGCTGGGGACTGGTCGTCGTCATCAGTCTTTCCTTATGTCGTCCAGGAAGTAGGAGCGACATGCACGATCGACCATGTCGTTGGTGAGTGTGGCCTTGCCTTCGTAGAACCGAGCGATGTCTACCAGGTGGTCCAGAATGTCGCGTGGATGGCACGCCCGGGGGTGGATACCCCTTCCGCCGTAGAATTCTTCGTACACATGCTCCACCGCTTCCGGGTCGTACTCGATCCGTCGCTCGGCACAGCAGCGGGCGAAGATTTCGGCATACTGCTTCGGATCGGGTCCCTCGATCTGAATCTTGTAGTGGATCCGTCGCAGGAAGGCCTCTTCCACCAGATGCGACGGCTCCAGGTTCGTCGCCATGATGAGCAGGCAATCGAACGGCACTGGGAACTTGCCGCCGGTGTGCAGCGTGAGAAAATCGACGCGCTTCTCCAGCGGCACGATCCAGCGGTTGAGCAGGTCCTTGGGCGGGACCCGTTGGCGCCCGAAGTCGTCCAGGATCAGCACTCCGCCGTTCGCCTTCAACTGGAACGGAGCGATGTACAACTTTGTGTGGGTGTCGTATTGGAGGTCCAGCTGCTCCAGCGTGAGCTCACCGCCGGTGAGGACCACGGGCCGCCGCACCTTGACGTATCGCTGGTCGTAAGCGGGGGGCGACTTCAGCCAGTCCTCGTCGGCATCGGTCACCTCGGGCGCGAACGGGTCGCTTCCATCCACCGCATGGTGGTAGACCGGATCATAGACCACCATCAGCTGGCCTTCGATCTCCACCGCGTAGGGGACGAAGACGTCACCACCGAGCAGCCCGGCGATCGTTTCCGCAATCATCGTCTTGCCGTTACCCGGCGCGCCGTACAGGAACAAGGACTTTGCTGAATTGATCGACGGCCCGAGCACGTCGTGGATCGCCTCCGAGAGGACCATACCCCGGAACCCCTCGCGCACCTTCTCCATCGTGACGTGCACGTTCCGGATGGACTGCTTGTCTACCCAGGCGCGGTATTGCGTCAGCGGGACGGGCGCCGGTCCCACGTACTGGCTCGACGCCAGCGCCTCCCTGGCCCGTTCGCGGCCAGCGCCGGTAAGGTCGAACATGTACCCGCCGCGACCGAGCCCGGCGGCCCCACGCACTTCGACCAGCCGGCGCTGCTGGAGATCGAGCAGGCGCGCATCCACGAAGGCGAACGGCAGGCGCACCGCCCTGACTAATTGCTGGCCGGTACGTGCGCCCTGGACGTACAAGGTCTTGATGAGGAGATCGACGATGAACTCCTCGGTGAGCCCGGTGTCCTTGATGCTCTCCGGGACGGGGGGCTCGATGTCCCGCGGCCGGTCCGGACTCCGTCCATAGGCCGTGACAGCGGGTGCGAGGCTCACGAGTTCACCTCCGTGCAGACGATGGTATCACCCTCGACCGAGCCCGTGGCGTCCAGAGTGCCAGCCGGCAGCTCCAGCGCCTCGACCGCGTCCCGGTGCCAGCGTGTGCGGGAGCCCGGCGCCAACGCGCGATAACTCGCGACGATCACTCCGTGGTCATCCAGGAAGGCCACGTCTAGCGGGAACGACATCCACAGCATGTGTACCGCCCGGCACGGCCGGAGGATGAGCCCTTCCCCGCCACCGAGACCCGGCCGACCCAGCAGCCCGCGAAGCCGGAGCCACCACCGGTCGGCTAGTCCGACACGGGACCCCAGCACCCTTCCGCGGGCGATATTCTCCGCCCGAACCAGCCTCAACCGAAGCTCTTGAGCGCCTGGTAGATCTGGATCAGCGCCGGTCCGAGAATCACCACGAACATGGCCGGGAAGATGCAGAAGACGAGAGGGAAGATCAGCTTGATGGTCGTCTTCGCCGCCGCCTCCTCGGCCCGTTGGCGTCGCTTGGTGCGCATGACCTCGGCGTGTACCCTGAGGGCCTGAGCCACTGAGGTGCCGAACCGATCGGTCTGGATGAGCATACCGACCAGCGATGTGATGTCCTGAAGGCCGGTCCGCTCGGCGAGGTTGCGGAGCGCCTCCTCGCGCGAGGTGCCGGCCCGGATCTCGAGGTTTACCAGGGCGAGCTGCTCGCTCAGCACGGGGCTGATCCGGTCTATCTCCTCGGATACCCGTACCAGGGCCTGGTTGAGGCCCAACCCGGCCTCGACGCTCACCACTAGCATGTCCAGCGCATCCGGCAGGGCCTTCTGCATTTCTTTCTGCCGCAGCTTGACCTTCCGGCCGACCAGGAGGGAGGGCAAAACGTATCCCATGATGCCGAAGTAGGCGGCCATGAAGGTCGTGGCCAGGGCCGACTGGCCCAGCAGCGGCAGCAGAATCAGGACGCCGAAGACGAGGGCTGCGGGCACGATCAGGCGCAGGCCCAGATACATCGGCACGGCGGACGCGTTCGGGTACCCGGCGCGGATGAGTCGCAGGCGCACCGCACTCAAGTTCGTGCTGCGATCCTGCACGGCCTCGCCGAACGCCGCCACGACCGCCTTGAGGCGATCGGTCCGTGCCTGCCGCTTCCGCTGCTGGAGAATCTTTGGCGTGTCCCGGGCGGTGTTCTGCAGCTCCGCGAGACGCTGGGCCACGAGCTCGTTTCTGCCCGGGGCCACCTCCAGCACGAAAAGCAGGATGGTCGCTACGGAGATCGCGATGCAGATCAGAGCGGCGATCAGCATACGGGCCTCAGATCTCGATGTCCACGATCTTTCGGATCCAGAGGAATCCGATGATCTGGAAGATCACGGCGCTCAGCAGCATCAGCTTGCCAACCGGATCGGTGAACAGCAAACGGATGTAGGGAGGGTTCAGCGAGTAGATGGCCGCCCCTGTGGCGATCGGGAGCAAGGCCAGGACGTAACCGCTGAACCGGCCCTGGGCGGTGTACACCCGGAGCTGCCGGCGGATGTTGAAGCGCACCCGAATCACATTCGCGAGGTTGTCGAGCACCTCGGCCAGGTTGCCGCCCACCTCGCGCTGGATCAGGATTGCGGTAGTGAGGATGCGGACGTCCACGATGTTCACCCGGTCGGCCATGGCTAGGAGCGCGTCCTCGAAGGGGAGCCCGAACCGGTTCTCCTCGTGGGTGCGCCGGAACTCCGACTGGATAGGCTCGGTGGTCTCGTCCGCCACCATCTTGAGCCCGGCGGAGAGCGGGTGCCCCGCGCGAATCGCCCGGCCGAGCAGGTCGATGGCCTCCGGGAGCTGCTCCTCGAAGGCGTACAGCCGCTTTCTCCGCCGCCGGCGCACGTAGGCATAAGGCGAAAGTGCCGCCAGTATGGCGCCGAGTATCGCTACCGGCATGTACCGGGTGACGATCAGCGTGCCCAGTCCGATACCGACGGTGAGACCTATTGTGGACAGGAGGAAGGTCGGCAGGTGACCCTTGAGGTCCGCCTGGTCCATCATGCAGATCGAGATCGCGGAATGCCGGGATGCGGGACGCGAACGGCTCAAGCCACCGGGGCATGCTCCCGCCAGCATTCAGGATCCCGCCCTCGTCCGGATCGCTGTTGGCAAACTCCCGGAGGGACCGGAGCGCCACGCGCTTCTGCTGGCGCTCCTGCACCCATTCGATCAACATCGCGACGGAGAGCGTCCCGAGGGAGACAGCGAGAAACAGCAGGAGGGCTGCGATCCAAGTCGCCTGGGGAAGCTCTACCATCGGTGTGACCCTCCTCCAGCCCGGTGCGCCGGCCGCTCCCCGACGTTCGAAAAGAGCAGCCCGGCGAGATCGATGCCGTACGCCTTCAGCCGGTCGGCGAACTTGGGCCGGATCCCGGTGGCCTTGAACTGCCCGAGGACCTTCTCGTTCTCGCCGATACCCTGGCGCTCGAATATGAAGATGTCCTGCATGGTGATGACGTCTCCCTCCATGCCGACGATCTCCGAGAACTGGATCAGCTTGCGGGAGCCGTCTCCCAGTCGGCTGACCTGGATCACGACGTTGACCGCGCTCGCGATCTGCTGCCGCATGGCGCGCTCGGGAAGGTCCAGGCTCGCCATGGCGATCATCGTCTCCAACCGGCTCAGGCAATCGCGTGGTGAGTTGGAGTGGATGGTCGTCAGCGATCCGTCGTGGCCAGTGTTCATCGCCTGGAGCATGTCCACCGCTTCGCCGCCGCGGCACTCGCCCATGATGATGCGGTCGGGGCGCATACGTAGGGCGTTGATGAGGAGGAGCCGCTGGGGCACCTCGCCCTGGCCCTCGATGTTGGCCGGCCGGGTCTCAAGCCGGACCACGTGCGGCTGGCGCAGCTGAAGCTCGGCGGAGTCCTCGATGGTCACGATCCGCTCGGTCGGCGGGATGAACGAAGACATGATGTTGAGCAGCGTCGTCTTGCCGGCGCCGGTACCGCCCGAGATGATGACGTTGAGCCGTGCCTTCACGATCCCCCGCAGCAGCTCGACCATCGGCTCCGACGCGCTGTCGAATCGGACGAGATCCTCGGCCGAGAGCGCGTCGCGGCGGAACTTCCGGATGGAGACGTGCGGACCGTCGAGAGCGAGAGGCTTGATGATGGCGTTGACGCGGCTGCCGTCCGGAAGGCGTGCGTCCACCATGGGCGACGAGTCGTCGATGCGCCGGCCGACGGAGGAGACGATTCGATCGATCACCTGAAGGAGGTGGCGGTCATCCTGAAAGCGGACGTCGGTCTTCTCCAGCCGGCCGTTTCGCTCGATGAAGACCTGTCGCCAGGTATTCACCAGAATGTCGGAAATTTCCTGGTCCTGGATGAGCGGCTCCAACGGTCCCAGGCCGAAGATCTCGTCCAGGACCTGGCTCACGAGCGCCTCACGCTCGTCGAAGTTGAGGGCCACCATCTCCTGGGAGATCAGATCGTGGACGACCTTTCGGATCGCCTCGACCACCTGCTCCCGGCTGACGCGGTCCAGACTGGAGAGGTTGAGCCGCTCGATCAGCCGGCGATGGACCCGGCTCTTGACCTGTTGGAAGTAATGCGATCCCGTCCCCGCCTCCCCGCCCGACGTCGGCCGTGGGGCGCCCTTGGGCGAAGCGGTCGCGCCCGCGGGGCCGGCAGACGCGTCGGCCGGTGGCTGCGCGAGCTCCTCAGGACTTGGCCGCTCCCAAGGCAGTCGGCCGCCTCGGTTCGAGGGGCCAGGGGGAACGGCGCCGTTGGAATTCCCGGTCATTTGGATGCCTCCTCGGGGCCCTTGCTTCCGCGGCCCAGTAGCCTACCCAGCGGCGCGGAGATGGCGCGGAACCGGCTGGGCCGGTCGCCCTTTCCCCGGAGGCCGGTGACCTGGGCGCCCAGCGCTTTCATGTCCTGGCTGTACTTCGAGTGTCCATTCAGCACGATCGGCTTCCCGGTCGTGATCGAGTTGCTCACCCCGTCGTAGTCGTTGCTCAGGGTGCGGTAGACCGGCATGCCCAGGGTCTGCTCGACATCTGCGATCGAGATGTCCAGCCCGCTGTGATACCGGTTCACCACCAGCTTCATGTGCTCCGACTCGCGTCCCATCATGCGCTTCAACAGCGGCATACCGCGCTGGAGGTTCCGGAGCGAGGCCAGGTCCACGTTGGTGACCACGAATGCCAGGTCAGCCTGCTCGATAGCGGCGAGGGTGGCAGGCGAGAACGACTTCGAGGTGTCCACCACCACGTAGTCGTAGTGCTTGCGTAGAAACTGCAGAATCCGGCGGATCTCCTCGCCGGTGACCACTTCCGCCTTCTCGGGCTGGTAGGGCGCGGACAGCAGGTGAACGCCGGAGCTGTGCCGCTCGATGTACGACGCGAGCAGCTCCGCATCCATGCGGTGGAAGTTCTGCACCATGTCCACGAAGTTGAACCGCGGCTGCACGCCGAGCAGGAGGGCGATCTCGCCCAGCTCCAGGTCCAGGTCCACCAGCAGGATCTTCTTGTGGGTCAGCTGGTGGAGCACCACCGCGAAGTTGGTCGCGACCGTCGTGGTGCCCGCCCCGCCCTTGGCGCTGTAGAACGCGTACAGCTTCCCCGGTTGCTTCGGCCCGCCCTTACCCCCCATTCCGAAAGTGTGCTGGAGCCGGTCGAGCGAGCCGTGAAGCGCCTCCTGGCCGGCCGGCTTCGGCAGGTAGTCGGCCACGCCTGCCCGCATCGCCACCAGAAGGTGCTCGGGCTGGAGCAGCGGTCCTGCCGCGATGAAGCGGACGCTGGGAGAAGTCTCGCTCCAGAACTGAGCGAACTTGATCCCGAGGTCCGGGGCCTCGGAGATATCAAGGACGATGAGCTCCGGATTGAACTGCCGGAGCGCCCGAATCTGTTCATCTCCGAAGCTGTCGAGCGGCGCCGTTATTTCCAGTGCCGGAGTGGTCCACCCCTCGTGCGAGAGGAACACGTCCTTCACCATCTCGCGGAAGTCCCGATCGGATGAGATCAGGGCCGTGCGGATGGACCGGTCATTCATCGCAGTCTCGACATGTCGGGTTTCACTCGATCAGCTGCAAGACTTTGACCAGCGGCCCGCCGGTGGGGCCGCCGGCTCCGCCAGGTGCGTGCCCGATGAAAAGCGCATGGATGTTGTCGGGCGGCCCGCGCGGGTCATTGGGCAGGATGAACATCCGCGCGAAATTGGTGAACGTGGATCCGGGATCCGGCTTGGCATTGTTCGAGGCCGCGGTCCAGTAGATCGGGTCGATGAGCCCGATGATGACCACGCGCGGGCTCTGGGTCCAGTCGGCAAAGTCCGAGTTCTCGACCTGCTTGGTGCTCGGGTTCCAGGTCGCGTTCGGATCCTGCTGGACCAGATTGTTTATGCCCTGCCGAACCTGCCCGGTTCTGCTTCCGTTATCGTATGGAACCGGATCCCCGACCGCGGCGGTGGAGCAACCGTTCTCGATCTCCTCCCTCGTGTTCGCATCCGGATCATAGTCCAGCACCCAGAAGGCGTTTCCCATCCGCTCGGGGGCCGGACTGGTATTCCCTCCGCCCGTCTGAGGCTTCAGGAGCATGGGGAGCCCAACGTCCCCCGTGTACCCCGTGCCGGAGCGCATCGCGCTACCGTATCCCGTTTGGGGATGAAGAGGATCCTCCGCCACGTCTGGATTGAACGGGAGGTAATAGTCGTCTCCGCCCATCGACGCAGGCTCGTACTTCCATGACTCGCCGTCCTGCTGCGGCCCAGGATTCGTGGTGATGGGGTCCATGTAGTCATTGTCATTCACATCCTGCGTCGCCTTGTCGCTCTCCCACCACATGTCGGGGATCACGAACGGCTTCAGGCAGTTCACGGTCGGCCCCGCGCTGCTCGCCCATGCGGTCGCCATGGCCTGGACGTGGCCGTAGGGCACTCCGAGCAGGCCACCGAAGAAGGTCGAGACTCCCGCATGGCGTACCCAGGCCCGGACCTTCTGGCTGTCGGGAATGACGTTCAGGGTTACCTGGGCCGTCTGGACCACGGTCACCTTCCCCCAGCCATACGTTTGCGTGCTCGCTGTCGGACTACGCACATCGATGGTGTCGGCTCGCACCTGGTTCAGTCGCGCGATGCCGAGCGCCCGGGCCCCCGCGCTGTCGCCGGTCGCCGCGTCGGTCCAAGGAAAGTCCCGAAATGCGCTGGCCCCGGCGAGGGCGATCGCGTCGGCGGCGCGCTGGGCCTCGCTGCGCGCCGATCGGAGAGAGGCCAGATCGATCGCCAAAGCGGAGACTGCCAACGTGCCGAACAGCATCACGCCCATCAGGGCCAACGTACTGCCGCGCTCACCGCGAACCCTACGACCTGCGCTGCGCATAATTCCTCCGGTCCAACTCACTGCTGAGGCTGAGGAGAGGTAGTTCCCGGCTGCAATGGATTCGTCTGCCGCTCCCGGCTCGAGATAGCTGTCCCACTTCCAAGTTCCCGCGTCCTTCGGACGGGCCCGGCTCGCCGGTCGGAAGGGGCGGAGCTTGATCGGAGGCCATGACGAGCTGTGGGCTCACGAGCACGACGAGCTCGGTGCGCCGCTGGCGCATCCCACGCGACTTGAACAGCTCACCCAGGATCGGAATATCGCCCAGAATCGGGATCTTCGTCATGTTCCGGGTCGACTCGTTGTCGAGCAGTCCGGCCACGGCGAGAAACTGGCCCTCCCGCAGCTCCACCTCCGTCTCCGCCCGGCGGGTCCGGAGCGACGGGACTTCGAATCCCTCGATGACGGCCCCGTTCGCGAAGTCCAAAGTAGACACCTCGGGCTTGACCACGAGCCGGATGGCGCCATTTCGGGCAATATTCGGGGTGAAGCGCAGCCGGATGCCGAACTCCTTGAACGTGATGGTTACCGCGTTGCCGCCCCCACTCTGGACGCTAGGGTAGGGAAACTCCCCCCGGCGAGAAAGTACGCCTCTTTACCCGGCAGGGTAAGCAGGTTGGGCTCCGCCAGGGTGCGCAGGTCGCCATTTGAGACCGCCGCTTGGATCAGCGCCGCGATCTGGGCGTTATCGCTGTCGAGCAGGAACCCAAGAGTGGCATCGGACGCGCTCGGGGTCGTGAACCCGCTCCAGTCCCCGTCGGAGGATATCTCGTGCGGATTGAGCGTACTGAGCCTGGCGCTCCAATCCTTGAGCACCGTCCGGTTGATCTCCGCGAACCTTACCTTCAGCAGGACCTGAACCGCTGGCGGCGCCACCAGATTGTCGATCACCGTTGCGCCGGTGGTCTGAGCAATTTGTACCGCGCGTGCCACAGTGGTCGGGTCCTTGACCTGTCCCGAGAGCGTGATCGAGTTCCCGCTGGACGACACCTGGATTTCCTCGTTGGGCATGAGCGACCGCAGATATCGCTCCAGCGCCGGCGCGTCGGCCGTTACCTCGACCGAATACACCCGAACCTGCGACGTGTTGTCCCAAATGAACAGGGTCGTCGTGCCCAGACCTTTGCCGTTCAGGATGACCTCGGTCGGTGAGACCACGGTCACCTCCGCAATGTTGGGGTCGCCCACCGAGAACCGCGAGATCGGCACCGGGTTCACCAGCAGCGCCGAGCCGCCCTTGGAGAGGGAGACGACCCGCTCAGGCTTGGTGACCACCTGCTGGCCCACCACCCGGGCCGAGAAGGCGATCAGGAAACTCAGCATCAGGCCCGCCACCCGAAGGGTGCGGCAGGCCAGCGGCATGCCCGCGCCAGCGAGGCGATCGTAGCTCACAAAGCTCCTACCAGGCTAGAGACAAGTCAGAACTTCATGAGGGAGCGAACGCCGCCTCGATAGACTTCAACGATCTGCTGACTGGGCTGTGGCGCCGGGACGCCCGCCGTACGCGGGCCTCGGCGCGCTTGCCGTCCGACCGGACCGCCCATGAGTGCGCTCTTCCGAGTGCCGCTGTCCTCACTTCCATCGTGTCGAGCTGGTTGCGCAGCGCGAGCTGGATGCTCCCCTGTTGGGAGGCCAGCGCCAGCGTCTCCGCCTGCTCGGGCGTGAGCAGGAACGTCACGACCGGGACCGGCTGCGGCTTGCCTTCCTTGTCCGGCTGGAGCGACTGGCCCGCCGCCAGCGCCCGGACATCCTGCATGATGATGCGGGTAGCGGGCTCGCCCGCGGTATTGGCGTTTTCCATGGTGAGGAGCACGTCCACCCGGGTATTCGGGGTGACGAAGCCGGCCACGCCGGACACCTCGTTCACCTTCATGGTCAGCGCCCGCATGCCTTCGTTGATGATGATCGGCAGACCGCCGCCGGCCCCCTTCGCGGCCAGCTTGGCCTCGAGCATCGGCTCGTTCTCCTGCACCGCGCTGATCAAGCCGCGGCCGACCACAGTCTCCACCGACCCGATGTACCCGACCGGCAGCGCGCCGCCGGACCACTCGAGCGCCTTCACGTCCCGCTCGGAGACCACGGTGCCGACGGGGAGCGCCTTGGCGGCGACAACCATGCTGGACTTCACCGGTTGCGCGGCGAGCGGGGCTGCTTGGTTCTGGAGATACCGAAGGGCCAGAAGCGCGGCGAGACCGCCGGAGGCGATCGCGGTCGCGAGCATGAGCCAGGGTCGGGATCGTCGCATTGGGTCAGCTTCCGCCTACTCGTTGCGCATGGTGAAGGTCGACCGCATCGTGAGCGTCCTGAAGGGCAGGACCCAGAAGCGGTACGGCAGGGTCAGATTGACCGTGATGTTCGCCCCTGACTTCTTGAAGCTGTCGGCGGGCGTAATCGTCGTGCCGGAGCTGATGCTGGAGTAGCTCGGGTCGTAGCCGAACATCGCGAGATGGCGCCACATCGCGGCCTTCACCGAGTCCTGGTCCATCGTCGGGTTCGCGATGACCGCGCGCCGCGCCCCCTCCCGGGTCGCGTCCGTCATCACCTGGTGCAGGTTCCACGCCCGCGCGAACTCGAGCATCCCCACGACAAGCAGGAGGATGATCGGGAGCACCAGGGCGAACTCCACCAGCGCCTGTCCACGCCGTCTCGTCATAGGCTTTGCATCTCCGTGAACCACCACAGCAGGGCGCCCGCCGCAATGGCGATGCCATATGGAATGGTCAAGGCGCCGACCGTGGCAATGGAACGGTTGGCGCCGCGCCGCCCGAAGGTGGCCCAGTGCTTCATGATCTGCCCGCAATTGAAGAGGACCGGCAGGAGCACGCCGCGCCGGCCGGCGTCCACCACGGCCATCATGCCGCCGATGATCGCGATCACGGTGCCGGCCCACAGGAAGTGCCGCGGGCCCATGAATGCGCCGATCGCCATCAGCAGCTTGGCATCGCCCCCACCCAGCACGCCCAGGGTCAGCAGCGGCAGGGTAAGCACGAACGCGAGCAGAGTTCCCAACAGTCCATCGACGAACGCGCTCGGTCCGGCGATCCCCCGCAGTACCAGCGCGACCACCAGTCCTGACATCGTCAGGAGGTTGGGGATCCGCCGGGTTCGAAGGTCGCTCCACGCGGCCGCCACCAGCACGACCGTGAGGGCGACCGAGACCAGACCGAACGACGTCATTGCCTACCCGCTCTTAGCTGCGCCCGGGATGCCGGGCCGGGATACACCCCAGCTCGACATCCCGGTTGTGACAGTACCTTGCTTGACCTGCCTGTCCCCGAATCAAGGATAGGGGTTGGCGGGCGCGTTGTTCAGCTGAGTTGCAGCATTGTTGAACACGTTGCCGATGCTGTTCCTCAGCACCAGCAGGATGGCGATGAGTCCGACCGCGACCAGCGCGATGATCAGGGCATACTCCACGAGACCCTGACCGGACTCGTCGCTCCAGAAGGCCTGCCACAACGACTTCATGCTTCCTCCCTGGCCAGCGGCCAGCTTGCGGGTTGAGATCCCGCCGAATCCGACGGGGTCCCTCGTGGGCGGGCCCCTTGCGGGCCTGCCCCGGATGACCGGCGGCCAGGGGCCGCCGCGCGCAACAACCGGGATGTAGACGGGTGCGGGCCGGACGAAGCAAGTCACATGCCCGCCCGAGTCCCACGGCGCAAGCGCCGGATATTGTGTTGCCCACCAAGCTGTTCACCGGCAGCCGTTCGGACGAACGCGGACCACGGGAGGAGAAGACCCTGCGGCGGCGATCACTAAGTCGGTGTGGCAGTATCACAACAGTAGTGCCCTTCTCCAGCCTACCCAGAACCACAACCCGTCAAGCCCCACAAGTGCCACAGCGTCGTGCAAAGACTTGCACGGTCCGGGGATAGGTGAGCGCCACAAGTAAATCGTCGAGAGCAGGGGGTCGGAACGGACGAAAGAAGCCCAACAACAGTAGAGGCAGGCCCCGGTGACGTCAAGCTGGGGGCAGCTCGCATCGCACGTTGGGCCCGATCGTTGCGTCGATGCGGCCGACCGCCTCAGATTCAAACTTCTCCCTTCTGATCCCGTCGCATCCGGCTCCCTCCATCCTCCACGGATCGCCGCAGAACGCGGGATACTCTAGCGAGGTCGTTCTGACCAAGGCGTTCAGCACGCGGCACTGGAGCGACTGGGCCGGGACCGCCGCGTTCGCGGCGCTGGCCGTTGGGCTCTGGCACCAGGCGCCGGAGTTCGGCGTGCTCATCCTGCCGGGCCTGTTGCAGGAGCTCTTGGTCGCGGTGAGCTTCCTGCTGCGGGGGCGTGCCCAAGTCGGGGCGCCCAGCCGGGCTGCCCGGCTGGTCGCCTATGCGAACAGCTTCCTGGTGATGGGGTTCATTCTCCTGTGCGGCCCGGTTCCACCCCGACTGGTTGCGCCCCACGCCACACGACGGGTTACGCCAGGTGGGCGCGGTCATCTGGCTGGCGGCGGCGACGCTGAGCCTGTGGCCGCTCTGGTATCTCCGGCGTGCCTTCAGCCTCGAGCCGGAGGCGAGGGTCCTGGTCACCGCCGGACCCTACCGCCTCGCGCGGCACCCGATCTATGCGGTCTACATCCTGATCAACCTGGGAATCCTGCTGCGCCACCTGACGCTCCCGTTCGCCGCCGTGCTCGCCGCGTGGATGGCCCTTCTGGTGGTGCGAGTCCGATACGAGGAGCGCGTCCTGTCGGTGGCCTTCCCCGAATATCGCGACTACCGGCGCCGAGTCCGCGCGTTCGGAATTCTGGGATGAGCCGCCGGCGTCGGCCCCTCGCTCTTCGACATCATCTTCATCATCTGGGCCGTCGTCGTGCCGGTGGGATTCGGCTATCGGCTGCTGAACAGCGACGGCGACCTCGCCCGCCATCTCCGCCTCGGCGAGATCATGCTCCAGCGGCACGGGCTGGTTCGCGACGGACATGTTCTCGTTCACCAAGGCAGGCGAGCCGTTCCTCGCGTTCGAGTACGGCAGCGAGCTGATTTACGCCGCGGCCTACCGGCGGCCGGCTTGGCGGGGGTGGCGGTGCTGGCCGGCCTGGTCCTCGCGCTCACTTACGCCCTGGTGGCGCGGTTCCTCATCCGCCGCGGCGGCGATCCGCTCCTGGCCTATCTCGTGAGCATGGCGGCGGCGGTGCTGAGCGCCGCCCACTGGCTGGCGCGCCCCCACCTCTTCACCATGTTGTTCGTGGTGGTGCTGCTCGAGCTGCTGCAGCACACCACGCGACGGGCGCTCCTCGCCTATGTGCCGCTGTTCGCGCTGTGGGCCAACCTGCACGGCGGGTTCTCGTTCGGGTGCATCCTCATCGCCCTGTACGCCGCCGGGGAGCTGGTCAGGGTTGGATCGGTCCGGACCGCGAGGCCTGGCTCGCCCGCGCGCCCGCCACCATGCGGCGGCGCTCGGCCTGGCACTGGTGAGCAGCCTGCTCAACCCGCATGGGTCAAGCTCCTCGCTCACGTCTTCGGCTTCTTCGGCAACAGCGCGATCCTGCGCCAGACGCAGGAGTTCATGTCGCCCGACTTCCACACGATCAACGGGAAGATCTTCCTGCTGGCGCTGCTGAGCGTGATCGCGGCGCTCGCCTGGAGCCGGCGGCGGCCGACCGGTCCCGGTGCTGCTCGTCCTGCTCGGCCACCATCGCCTTCGCGCTGCTCTCGCAGCGGAACATCGAGCTGTTCGCCCTGACGGCCTTGCCGCTGGTGGCGCTGCATCTGGATGCCGAATGGCGCGCCATGCCGTCTCCTGACGCCGCGCGAAGGCGGTCTTCGAGCGGGAGCACGCCGGGCAGTACGCCGGTGCGGGCGCGGGGATCGTCGCGGTGCTGCTCGCGGCCCTCGCGGCGGCGGGCGGAAGGTGGCCGGCGTAGCCGGTGGTCCCGAATCGGTTCGCCGAGCAGGCGTTCCCGGTGCGCGCGGTGGCGGAGGCCCGGCGAAGCACGGCTCGAGGGCCGGATGTTCAACAACTTCATCTGGGGCGGGTACCTGCTGCACGAGTGGCCGGAGCAGCGCGTCTTCATCGACGGCGGCACGGACCACTACGGGGAGAAGCTGTTCAACGAGTACATCCAGGTGTGGAACCTGGAGCCGGGGTGGCGGGACGTCCTGAAGCGGTGGGACATCGACTCTGGCGCTGCTGCCGCCCGAGCAGCCGGCTGGCCGACGAGCTGGTGCGGGACCAGGGATGGCGATCTGGCACTGCGATTCGACCGCCGTGATCCTGCGGCGGGCGCACGGCCGCGCCTACGGATCTGCCGCGCTGCCCGGCGGCGCCCGCTAAGCCGGCCCCGTGCCGCGCGCTCGGCCGCGCGGCGCCCTGAGCCCGGCGGCGCTCCAGCGCCGTAGGCCGCCGATGGCGAGGAGCAGGAACACGACACGCGCGAGAGGAATCCTCGGTCCGCGGCCAGGGCCCGCCACCCGTCCGCGACCTCCGGCCGGAGCGACGTCGTAGCGGCCCGGCTCCGACCTCGGCGGCTGTCCGGACTGGTCCGGGGACGCGGCCCTGACGTAGAGCAGATACTGGCCCACCTCCTCGGCCAGCCGGTACCGGCTGAGCGCCGCGGCGATCCGCGGGTCCCGCGCCGAAGTAGGCGAGGTAGTCCACCCGGCGGAGCGAATTCTCCGGGTGTCGCGCGCGTGCCGGAGCACCATCAGCACGTCCGGCCGGTTGCGGGTGAGGTCCTCGTAGACGGCGTCGTTCAGGTAGCGTTCGGCCGGGCCCATCTCTGCCGGCGGTGTGGAAGCGAAGCGGAGCCGGGGCGCATGAAGCTGGTCCTGGTAGACCGCCTCGATGATCCAGAGATGGGGAAACCGGGACGCCCACCGCACTCCGCTGTAGTTCACCAGCGGGAAGCTGGAGCCGATGGTGTACGAGAAGACGTACAGGCTCCCGCCCGGCGGCGTGTGCCGCCGGACGGCCGCCACCAGCTCGTCGAGCTGCGCCTGCTCGGCCTGGCGAGCCGGGTCGCGATGCCGGATGCGGACGATGCCCATCCGCCACCGAGAGGAGCAGGCTCGCTGCCAGCGCGGCGAAGGCCGACCGCCGCGTACACCTGCTGCACCGGCCGGACAAGCGGCCGCCGGACATCCAGCACCGCCAGCGCCAGCAGCGCGAGGGCGAACACCCTCGACGGGTAGAAGTGGTAGCCCCAGCCCTTCAGCTGCGCCGCGCCCGCGACGAAGCTCGCCGACCAGCGCCACCAGGAGGACGGTCCACAGCGTCCGGTGCTTCGCGCACGCGCAGCAGGGCCGACGCAGGCGAGCACCGCCAGATAGCACACCGTGGTGCCGGGCGCCGTGACCAGCACCTGCAGGAACGGGTCGCGTCCGAAGCCGGCGTACGCCGGGCCAAGCAGCCGGACGAGCCCGAAATACTGCGGGGTGAGGATGCGCGACGCCGGCGACGTACAGGGCGAGGAAGCCGACCACGCCCGAGCGCCTCGTGCGACGGGCGTCTCGCGCGGAGCCGCCAGGCGGCATAGCCTTCGACGGCGGCCCAGACCAGCAGGAAATGCGGCTTGATGCGCGAGCCCGATGCCGGCGAGCACGCCCGGCCGCGAGCGCCGGGCCCGCGGGCGCCGGCCGGCCGCTCGCCCGGCCGACCGCCAGCAGCACGTAGGGCAGCGCCAGCGCGATCAGCAGGTGCTCGCGCTGGCCGAAATCGTTGCCCGGCGCGAGGAACAGCGCGAAGGCGAGCACCAGCACGAGGCGGCGCCGAAGCCGTGTCGGCGCCCGGATCCAGCGATCCGGCGCAGCGACCAGTCGGCGAACGCCAGCGCGCCCAGCAGCGCAAGCGGTCACCAGCGCGCGGTAGACCAGCGATGTCCGAGACGCCGACGGCCCGCGCGAGCAGCACGGCCGGCAGGTTGAGCGCGACGATGAGCGGCGGGTTGATCTCGACGACGTCCACGTACAGGCGCGCGCCGTCGAGCACGCGCTCGGCCGCGTAGAGCAGGAACGCGATGTCGGAGCGCGCGAAGGTGGCGAACTCGGCGCCCGCGCCCAGCGCCACGATCGCGATCAGGCAGAGCGACGAAGCCAATCCGCTCGGAGGCGACCCCGTGATGCGACAGTGGCTCTCCCCTCGCGTGCTGGTGGCGGCCTGCCTGGCGATCGGCGTCGCGCGGATCGTCGCGACCTACCACGTGTTCAATCAGACCTGGGACGAGCCGGCCCACGTGGCGGCCGGCATGCAGTGGCTGGACCGCGGCCGCTACACCTACGAGCCGCTGCATCCGCCGCTGGCCCGGGTGATGGAGGCGCTCGGCCCGAGGCTGGCCGGCATCCGGTCGGCCGGGCAGGCAACGTCTGGCTGGAGGGGAACTCGATCCTCTACGCCGGCGGCCGGTACGACCGCAATCTCGCGCTCGCGCGGCTGGGCGTGCTCCCCTTCTTCCTCCTGGCCACGCTGGTCGTGTTCGCCTGGGCCCGGCGCCTCGGCGGCGCGCCCGCCGCGGTCTGCGCCGTGCTGCTGTTCACCACCCTGCCGCCGGTGCTGGCCCACGCCGGGATCGCCACGACCGACATGGCGGTGACGGCGACGATCGCCCTCGCGGCGCTACTGCCTGACCCTCTGGCTGGAGCAGCCCACCCGCGGCGCGCAGCCTCGTCCTCGGGCTCGCGCTGGGCCTGGCGCTGCTCTCCAAGCTCTCCGCCCTGCTCTTCCTGCCGGCCGCCGGCCGTCGCCGTCGCGCTCTGCCGCCGCGGGGAGCGCCGGGCGTCCGAGGCCGGCCCCGGCACCGAGCCGCGCGACCAGGCTCCGGCTGACCTACGCGGCCGTCCTGCTCACCGTCTGGGCCGGCTATCGGTTCGCCGTGGGCCCGCTCGTGGCGCCGCGAGGCCGCGTCCCCGCTCCAGCCGCAGTCGCGCCGCAGCGCCGGCCCTCGACCGCCTGGCCCGGGCGCCGGTGTTCCCCGCACCGGCGCTGTTCGAGGGCCTCGGCCAGCTCGCGGCGAAGAACCGCGCCGGCCACAAGTCCTATCTGCTCGGCGAGGTGCGGCACCACCGGCTGGTGGTACTTCTTCCCGGTGGCGCTGGCGGTGAAGACGCCGTTGCCCTTCCTGCTGCTCGTCGCGGCGTGGGGCTCGCCGCCGTCGTGGCGCGGCTCCTCCGAGCGCCGAGCGGCGGCGGCGGCTCGGAGCCGGCGGCCATCGCCCTCGCCATCCTGCTGGTCTGCCTGCCGAGCCGGATCAACATCGGCCTTCGGCACGTGCTGCCGATGTATCCGTTCCTCGCCATCGTGGCGGGCATGGGCGCTGGTCGCGCTGTGGCGCGCGCGGCGCAGGCGTGCCCGCCGCCCGAGCGCTGGCCGTCCTGCTGGTCGGCTGGCAGCTCGTCGCCTCGGCCAGGACGCATCCGGACTATCTCGCCTACTTCAACGAGCTGGCCGGGACGCCACCCCGAGCGGATTCTCGTCGACAGCGATCTGGACGACGGCCAGGACCTCAAGCGCCTGGCCGACACCCTGCGGGCGCGGCGCATCCCGGCGGTGTCGCTCGCGTACGCGGGGTCCGCCACGGTGGCGGAGCACGGCCTGCCGCCGATTCGCTGGCTCGAGCCGCACCGGCCGGTCACCGGCTGGGTGGCCGCGAGCCTCTATTCGCTCAAGCTGGGCTCGCTCGACCGGCCCGGGCACGACGACTTCGCCTGGCTCGAGCGTTACCGCCCCGTGGCCCTGGTGGGTCGATCCATCCGCCTGTACTACGTCCCCCGAGGTGACTCTGCGGCGACGGCGGATCTGCCGAGCCCTCGACTGGACGCGGCAGCAGCACCATGACCAACGCCGGACAGATAGAGGCACACGAAGATGAACGGCCACCTGGTCGGCGAACATGGCGTCCAGGGACATGCCGGGCAGGCGTGGCACGGCGGCCACCTGGGCGAAGGCCGCGACATAGCTCAAGCCGGCCAGCGCGTAGCCCTGCCAGCGGGTGCGCGGAATGAGAAAGAGCGGCAGCGTTTCGTACAAGCCGAGCGTCTGGGGAACGCACGCCAGCGCGGCGAGCAGCCGAGCCTCGGGCTGCCTCCAGCGGATCAGCGCCAGAAGGAGAAGGAACCCTCCGGGGCGGGCGACGATCGGCACCATGTGGCTCGCTGCCCCAAGGGCCTCGAGCCACCGAGAGGGCCACGTCGGAGAGACGGCGAAGGCGAGCGCCGAGCAGCACGAGTCCTCCGACCACCGCCCGGCGGCTCGGGAAAGGCCGCAAACAGCGCGGCGCCGATGGACGGCTTGACCACCAGAGCCCAGGAAAGAGCCGGAAGGACCGCGGCCGCGGTCAGAAGCGGTGACCACTGACCCTGGATCATCGGCGTTCAGGAAGCTCGCGCTCAGCAGCGCCGCCGGCAGCCCGCGCGCCGTAGCGCAGGGCGGCCCAGGCGAACACCGCGCCGCTCGCCGCCGCCCACAGGACACGCGCGGCGGGGAACGGAAGCACGCTGCGAACGGAAGCCCGACGAGCACGGCGGTAAGCGGGTAGAACAATGGGTAGTGCGTGCCGGTGGTCGGAACGACGGCGTAGGGGTCCGCGCCCGACGCCAGGGCGCGCGCACCTACCCAGATCTGCTCGAAGTCCGACGTGCTGGGCGGCGGAAGCCGGTAGGCCAGCCAGCAGACGAAGCCCGAGATCAGCCCCGCGATCAGCATGAGCCCCCAGACCGGCCTCGCCGAGAATCCCGGCAGGCACCTCAACTTCACGCCCGTCCCGGCGCGACCTGCGCCGAGCCCGGGCCTTCTCGGCGATGGACGCGAGGATCGCGCTGACCACGAACGCGAGCAGCGCGAGGAGCAAGCCGGGATCGCCGATGCGAACGCGGCCGCCTCCTGCCTGCCGGGCCGGGACGATGTCGCGGGTGCCGGGCTCGGACCGTCGGTGGCGATCCCGCCCGCGCCGCGCCGTCCGCGATCCGCTCGTAGACCAGGAAGTCGCCCAGGTCGGCCACCAACTGATACCGCTCGAGGATGCTCGCGATGCGCGGGTCGCGGCTGAAGTACGCGACGTAGTCCAGCCGCCGGAACCCGTTGACCGGCAGGTCGCGTGCGTGCTGCAGGATGACCAGCAGCTTGGGCCGCTGATCCCGAAGATCCTCGAAGCACCGCCTGATTCAGGTAGCGCTCGCTCGGGCTCATCTCGTCCGGGAGCGTGGTACCGGAGCGGGCGGCTGCCCTTGAGCTGGTCCATGTACGCGGAGGCGAGAATCCAGAGCTGCGCGAATCGCGAGGCGGAGCGCGCGCCGCTGTAGTTGATCAGCGGATATGCCGAAGCCGATGTGGTACGACATGACGTAGACGCTCTCGCCGGCCGCCGCGGGCGCGGACCACCGGCAGCAGCCGCTCCATCTGCACCTGTTCCGAGTCGCGAGTCGAGCCGCATCGCGGAGGCCGCGTTCTGCGCGCAGACCGGCCACGACCACCGTGGCGAGCGACGCTGACCGCGATGACCCGGTACACGCTGCGCACCCAGTTCCGCGGCGACTCGCGCCGGTCCCAGGCGATCATGCCGAGCACGACCGTCGCGAGCGCGAAGGAAGGGTAGAAGTGGTAGCTGAACCCCTTCTGTTGAGCGGCGCCGGCCACGAGACAGACCAGCGCGCCGAGCGCGAACACGTCGAGCGAGCTCCGGATGCCTGGCGTGGCGTCGAAGCGCGGCGAAGGCGAGCAGGGCGAACAGGGTGAGCAGCGCCCCGGGGCCCGTCACCAGCAGCTGCCAGAAGGGGACGTAGAGGAACCGGGTGTACGGGCCGGCCAGGAGCCGGACCAGCCGGAGGTACTCCGGCGCCCAGCAGGATGATCGCGATCCCGTAGAGCGCGAGGAACCCCGCGATCGCGCCGGTCTCGGGAGCGACGCTGCCCCATGGCGCCACCCGCCGGGTCAGCCGAAGGTAGCACCTCGATGGCGAGCCAGAGCAGCACGAAGTGCGGCTTGAGGGCGAAGGCCGCCCCGGCCAGGAGCCCGATCAGCACGGCCGCCGCGGCCGGGATCTCGCGGCCGCTCGCCCGCGCGGCCGCCAGGAGCAGGTAGGGAACGACCAGCGCCAGGAGCAGGTGCTCCCGCTCTCCGAAGTCCTGTCCCGGCAAGGTTGAACAGGACGAACGCGAGCAGGAGCACGATCGCGCGCCGAAGCACGAGCTCGTCCGGAAGCAGCCGGCGCAGCAGCCACGCGGCCAGCAGCAGCGCGGCGAGCAGCGCGGCCGTACAGCCGAGCCGGTAGGCCAGGATCTCCGAGATGCCGAAGGCCGGGCGAACAGCACGGCCGCCATGTTCAGGACCGACGATCAGCGGCGGGTTCATGTCGACGAGATCCACGTACAGCCGCGCGCCGTCGCAGGACGCGCGCGGCCTCATCGAGCAGGAATCCGGTGTCCGGACCGGCGTAGCTGCGGAAGTCGGCGGCGAGCCCGAGGCGATCAGCAGAGCCGATGGCGGCGAGGAAGACACTCCGGCGCTCGAGCAGCGACCGGGGCACGGGCTCGACTTCGGAGGTCGTCAAGGTTGGGGCGAGGGTGCGGACTCGAGCGCCGGATCGGCCCACGGCGCCAGGTGGGGAGAGTTGTATTGGCCGCACAGGTAGCGGCCGCGGATCACGAAGAGGTCCCGCACCATGCGCGCGGAGTCGGTGACCAGGTTGACCTTGGAGCCGGGCTGGTGGGTCCAGTTGACCGGCACCTCGGCGATCCGGTAGCCGCGGCGCTGCGCCATCATCAGCAGCTTCGACGTCGAAGCTGAACCCGCGCATCCGCATGCGGGAGAACAGGTCGTGGGCCACCGGCCCGCGGAACAGCTTGAAGCCGCACTGGGTGTCCTTGACGCCCGGGACGGTCAGGGTCTCGACCAGGCGGTGGAAGATCCGGCCCATGAGCCGGCGGTAGAGCCGGGCGTTGACCCTGACGCCGGCGTCGTGCAGCGCGCGCGATCCGATGGCCAGGTCGGCGCCGCCCGCGAGCGCGGCCTCGAGCCGCTCGATCTCGGCCAGCGGCGTGGCCCCGTCGGCATCGGCGAACAGGACCAGCTTGCCCCGCGCGTTGACGACGCCCGACCGCACCGCGTGGCCCTTGCCGTGATTCTCGGCCAGCCGGATCAGGCGGACCTCGGGGATGCTCGGCCGCGAACCGTTCGACGACGACGCTGGTGCGGTCGAGACTGCCGTCGTCCACCACGATCAGCTCGACCCGCGCGACCGCTCGCGCGGCAATACGCCACGTAGTCGCGCAGCGTCGGCGCCCAGCCGGGCCTCCTCGTTGAAGGCCGGGATGACGATGGACAGATCGGGCTGTGGTCTCATGTGGAGCCGCTGAGAGGCAACCCCCGTGCCCGATGGCAGCCGGGTCGAAATCGGGAGCCGGACAGGTCCGTGATGTGGAGCATCCGGCCACAGCGGGCCTTCCACGCTACCGACGTCCGTGGCGCGGACGCAAGTGGCAACCGCACGCTGGCCGATGGTACCTTGAGGGCCATGAGCCAACCACAGACCGAGCCGCCGCCGAGCGTCGCGTGGCGTGGCAGGTCCGCGCGTCGCTGGCGGCGGCGTGGTGGCCGGCGTGTTCGTCGTGCTGCTCTACGCCCGGCAGAGCCCGGGCGTCATCAGCGACTGGGACCCGACCTGGGCCGGCACGCAGGCACTGCTGCGGGGCGAGAGCCCGTACGCCGCCATCCAGGTGCCGCCGTGGCCCAACTGGCTGCTGTATCCCCTGCCCGCCCTGCTGCTCACGGTCCCGTTCACGTTCGTCCCGCTGCCGCTCGCGCGAGGGCTCTTCGCCGGCGATCGGGGCCGCGGCGTTCACCTACGTCATGACCCGCGCGCGGGCGCTGGACCCTCTACTTCCTGATCAGCGGCGCGATGCTGTGGAGCTGGATCGACGTGCAGTGGCCGCCGCTGCTGATCGCGGCCGCGCTGACGCCCCGACTTCTCCTGGCTGCTGGCGGCAAGCCCACCCTCGGCTTCGCGCTCTGGCGCGCGTACCCGAACCGCAAGGCCGTCATCGGGGGCTGCTGTTCGTCGGCGCTCTGCCTGCTGGTGCGGCCGGGCTGGGTGCACGAGTGGCTGGCACTCGGTGGCCCGGACGCCTCACAAGCCGCATCTCCTGCGGCCCGGGTGGGTTCCTGCTGCTGCTGGCCCTGCTCCGCTGGCGGCGGCCCGAGGCGCGCCTGCTGGCGGTGCTCTGCCCTCATGCCGCAGACGACCGCGCTGTACGAGACCCTGCCGCTCGCGCTCGCGGCGGAGCGCAAGGTCGAGGCCGCGGCGTTCGCCAGCCTCACGATGGTGGCCCACCTGCTCTACCTCCTCGGGCCGCAGGGGCCCTGGCCCGTGGGCGCGGAGTATCAGTGGTGGGTGATGCTGGTCCTGATCTATCTGCCGGTGCTCGGCCTGGTCCTCCGCCGGCCCAACGAGCGCGAGTCGACCTGGGCCTCGGTAGTCCGCAGCCAGGTCGCGGCTGGGCCGAACTCGTAGCGCACGAGCACGCTCCCGTTGCGCACGTTGGCGAAGTTCGGCGGCCCGCGTCGCGATCCAGGGTCTTGAACAGCTCGCTCTCCGGCGCGTAATACCCCGACGCCAGAACCCAGATCGCCGGATGCGCCGCGCGCCTCGATCCGGCGGGACTCGACACTCACCCAGCCGCTGTCGGGCCGCAACCCCACGTGCTCCTGGACTTCCCGCCACTCCATTCCCGACGGCAGGCCGAGCAGCTCCGCCGACGCCGCGGGGCCGTAGCCCACGGTGCGAGGCTCCGGCTCGGAACCCGGCCGCGGCTGGGCAGGTTCTCGAACGCGGCGCCCCCGGAGCTGGCGCCGCGGGCAGAAACTCCAGCGCGCAGCGAGTCCGGACGGCTCCAGTCGGTGGAGTAGTAGATCCACGCCGGCAGGCTCCGCGCGAAGATGTAGACCGGCTCGCCGGGCGGCGCCGGGCCTGCAGCTCGTGCACCAGGTCCTGAAAGCGGGCCGACGGCTCGAGCGGCGAAGGTGCGGACGACCGCCTGGAACTCCAGCGGCAGCAGCATGAGCACGGCGGCCACGATCGCCAGCCGGGCCGGCGCGCGCCGAGGTGCTCCGAGCCGCTCCAGCGCCTCGCTGAGCCCGGCGACAAGCAGGACGATGAGGCCGGGGAGCAGGAACAGCGTCAGGCGCGGCGCGATGGGAAACAGGCCGAGCCATCGAGGCGCCGAGCGTCAGGACGCCGGGCCCGCACAGCAACCAGACGCGCGTCCAGCCCCTGCTGCGCGGAGCATGCGTCGTCGTCCCAGCAAGACAGAGCAGGATGACCAGCACCGTCACCACGTGCAGGAGCGAGCAGGAACGGCCGGCGGTCCACCAGGGGATCGCCCGCGACGAAGCCCCAGACCTGGTCCTCGAGGGACTTCCACAGGTGCCCGAGGAACCCCGGGCGGGCGGGCGTGAGGAAGGCCAGCTCCCAGAACCGCCGCATATACGGATTCCCGCCGGCGGCCCGATACACCGCGAGGTACGCGATCAGCGCCGAGAGGCCCCAGCACAGCGGACGTGGCCGCAAGAGCGCGTCCGCGCGGCGCCCGCGCGCCGCGACGGCGCCAGCGCCAGCTGCCACCCAGCACGCCGCCAAGCACGAACACGCTGGTCAGCGAGAGCCAGGGCGCGACGGCCCCGGCCGCGACCAGCGTCGGCGCGGCACGCGCCGCGGAAACGCCCGGCAAGCGCCCGCTCCAGCACGAGCAGCAGCAGAATGCGCCGCCAGCAGCTCGACCGAGTACTGCTTCACCGTGTTCGAGTAGGTGATGAGCAGCGGGCAGAAGATGCCGATCATCGCGGCCAGCCGGGCCTCGGCCGGCGTCGAGGAACCGCCTGGCGAGCGGATACATGAGCGCGGCGGCCACCGTGCCGGCCACGACCGGGAGGAGGCGCAGCGCGCAGTCGCTGTGGCCGAGCAGCAGCAGGATGGCGCGCTCGCCCCAGAGGAAGAGCGGCGGGGCGGTCTGGTCCATGGTCGAGAGGGGACAGCAGCCGCGAGAAGGATCGCGCGGCGATGTTCACCGCCAGCCGGGCCTCGTCGAGCGACAGAGCGACCGGCAGTTGAAGAAGTCCGCGACCCGAAGGGCGATTCCGAGGGCGAGGGCGACGAGCAACGACCCGCGCAGCGGGTCCGAGAGCCGGCGGTCACCCTGGATCAGGTGGCGGGGTCCGGCGCGCTGGGCTGCGCGGCGGACCGCGCCGAGGGCGGGAACAGATTGAAGTGCAGGATGTGCCAGAGCGCGGCGACCCCGTCGCGCCATCCGATCTTCTTGCCCTCCGCGTAGGTGCGCCCGGCGTAGGAGATGCTGATCTCCCAGATCCGCGCGCGCGCCTGGGCCAGCCGCGCCGTGATCTCCGGCTCGAAGCCGAACCGGTCGCTCGTGAGCACCAGCGACTTCATCAGCGGCGCGCGCACGGCCTTGTAGCAGGTCTCCATGTCGGTCAGGTTGAGGTCGGTGAACATGTTGGAGAGAGGGTCAGCAGGCGGTTGCCGACCGAGTGCCAGAAGTACAGCACGCGGTGATCGCCGCCCAGGAAGCGGGAGCCGAACACCGCGTCGGCCTTGCCCGTCGAGATGGGCTGGATCAGCCGCGGGAGCTCGGCCGGGTCGTATTCCAGGTCGGCGTCCTGCACGACGATGATGTCGCCGGTCGCCGCGGCGATGCCCGGCGCGGATCGCGGCGCCCTTGCCCCGGTTGACCGGCTGGCTGATCAGGATGTCGATTCGGTCCGCGTCGCGGAGCGACTCCAGCACCTCGCCGGTGCCGTCGCTGCGACCCGTCGTCCACCGCGATGATCTCGAGCGGCAGAGGGAACGCCGCGCAGGCGCTCGACGATCGTCTCCGACCGTGCGCGTCCTCGTTGTACACCGGGACGATCACCGAGAGTTTCTGCATGGGTAACCTGGGCTGGTCAGCCGCGGCGCTCGGGCTGCGACGATGATGGTTCCCCCCTGCCCCATCCAGGTCGAGAGCACGGTGGCGCCGAAAGCGGGGATGAGCGGGAGCACGCGCGAGAATGACGTTGGCTGCGACGAGGCCGGCTCACCCGCCGCGGGCGGCGGGTGAGCGCATCGAAGAGGATGTTGGGCCGGGGCATGACGCGGTTCAACGCGCTCTGGATCCAGCCGAACCAGTCGTACTCCACCTCGTGGTGCCACACGCGGATCACCTCCAGCCCGGCCCGGTCGAGCTCGGCGCGGAGGCTGGGAAGGCTGAAGTGGTACAGGTGCCGGGGAACGTCCAGGTGGAGCCAGTGCCGGCCGAAGAGCCGCGCCTGCCAGCCCTCTGCTGTTCGGCACGGCCACTACGAAGGTCCCGCCCGGCACCAGCATCTCGGCGAGGTCGGCCAGCGCTCGGGTCGGGTCTCTGAGGTGCTCCAGGCTGTGCCAGAGGGTGATGCAGCCGAACGGCGCGCGGGTTCTCAGGTCGTCGAGGGAGCCCCAGATCTCCAGGCCGGGCGACGGGATCCGATCGTTCACCTCGGTGCCGAGGACGGTCCAGCCCGCCTGCCTCGCCTCCAGCAGGAAGCTTCCATCGCCGCAGCCGATGTCCACCAGCGTGCCCGGCTCCATTCCCCGGGTGGTCTGCTTGATGACCCGCATGCGACGCCACGCGCAGTATCGCCGCGTGATCCAGTGCCGGCCGCCGTAGTACCGCTCGCCGTAGTACGGCTCCAGGTCCTCGGGTTCAGGCACGGTCACGCCGAGCTGGCACTGCAGGCAGCGGACGATGCGAACGCGTCTCCGGACTGCGGATCCCGCACGCCCGGCAGGGCCACGCGCATGGTCCCGCGACAGACAGGACAGATCATGTCACCGCGTCACCCGCCAGACCTGAAAGCCAGGCCGCGGGCGGCTCCCACCACCACGGCAGCAGACCCCAAAGGTCGGAGTAGAATCCGGCGTTGGCCGGCTCATCACCTGCCCCGACGGCTCCGAGCTTCCCCAGGACTCGATGAGGGTACGAGGGAGCACGGGCAGCAGCCCTACCGGCCGGTCCACGCTGCTGCTCACCACGATGTCCCCCCGGCGACGGAAAGGCGGGTCCAGGCTCAGGACAGGCGCCGGCCGCTTCGGCATACCAGTGGAACCCCCAGTGACCCGCGAACCACACCCGCTCTCCGGCCTCGACCCGCGGGCGGATGAGCCAGCACCGCGGCCGCGCG